>NZ_JAGMUK010000208.1 GCF_019049245.1 Streptomyces sp. AC555_RSS877
CGGCACCGCCGACCGCCTCGCCGGCTTCGGCGGCGTCGCCCCGGTGCCCCGCGATTCCGGGAAGCTGAGCGGGAACCTGCGCCGCCCGCAGCGGTACATCCGCCGCCTCCAACGCGTCTTCTACACCTCGGCGTTGTTCAGCATCCGCCACTGCGAGGAATCCCGGCGCTTCTACGATCGCAAACGTGCCGAGGGCAAGCGCCATACCCAGGCCGTCCTGGCTCTCGCTCGCCGCCGCGTCAACGTCCTCTGGG
>NZ_JAGMUK010000027.1 GCF_019049245.1 Streptomyces sp. AC555_RSS877
CCCGTGACCCCCGTCGGCCCCTCCCCCGTTACTGCTCCCCCGTTACTTGCTTCCCCCCGACCTTCAGGCGACGAGCTCCCCGAAGGCGCTTTCCTCGTCACGGCCGAAGCTGAGGACCTCGTCCTCGCGCAGCCGGCGGAGCGACCGCCAGATGCTGGACTTCACCGTGCCGACACTGATGTCGAGGATCTCCGCGATCTCCGGGTCCGTGCGGCCCTCGTAGTAGCGCAGGACCAGCATGGTGCGCTGGAGTTCGGGCAGCCGGGCGAGCGCCTGCCACAGGACCGCGCGCAGTTCCGTGCCGCGCATCGCGTCCGTGTCGCCGGGCGTCTCCGGCAGTTCCTCGGTCGGGTACTCGTTCAGCTTGCGGCGGCGCCACGCGCTGATGTGCAGGTTGGTCATGGTGCGGCGGAGGTAGCCCCCGACCGCGGCCTTGTCACTGATCCGCTCCCACGCCCGGTACGTCGAGAACAGCGCGCTCTGCAGCAGGTCCTCGGCCTCGAAGCGGTCGCCGGTGAGGTGATAGGCGGTTGCGTACAGGGAGGCGCGGCGCTCCTGGACGTAGGCGGTGAACTCCGCCTCCGACAGCGAACGACGCTCCCCCGTGTCCTCCCTGTACGCGCTTCCCCCGTGTGCTTCCCCCGTGAAACCGTCAACCACCGTCATGTATCCGGTGTGCTGACGCCCGGTGCCGCGAGCGCACCCCCGCCCTCCCCCACGCTCGACTACGCTCGCGCGGGAGGGGCCCCCATCGGCACCGGACTTCTCGGAACCCCGGCCCCCGTTCACGTCGTGCAGACGCGTGATCACTGCGCTCGTGCCGTTGCCGTGCAGCGTGTTCATCTCGCGCCCCCCGTCGTGGACTTCCGGTGTTTCGCCTTGCTTCCTTGCCTGTGCCGAGAAGCTTGCCCGGACCACTTCATGGCCGTGTCCGCCGACTGTCACAGACCTGTCACAGGGCCCCCCTCGGATGCCGCTCCTGGACGCGGCACAGTCCCCACACAGACAAGAGCGCTACCGGTGCGTAGAAATACAGGTTCAGGCCTGAGCCATACAGGTGTCGCAGCCCCGGCCCCCCATGGGTCAGAATGACCCCCGTGCCTTCCCTGTTGCTGATCGAGGACGACGACGCCATCCGTACGGCCCTGGAGCTGTCTCTGACGCGCCAGGGACACCGGGTTGCCACCGCTGCCACCGGCGAGGACGGCCTGCAGCTGCTGCGCGAGCAGCGGCCTGATCTGATCGTGCTGGACGTGATGCTGCCCGGTATCGACGGGTTCGAGGTGTGCCGGCGCATCCGGCGCACGGACCAGTTGCCGATCATCCTGCTGACCGCGCGCAGTGACGACATCGACGTGGTGGTCGGACTGGAGTCCGGTGCCGACGACTATGTCGTCAAGCCTGTGCAGGGGCGTGTCCTCGACGCCCGGATCCGGGCCGTGCTGCGGCGCGGTGAGCGGGAGGCGAACGACGCGGCCACGTTCGGTTCGCTGGTCATCGACCGCGCGGCCATGACCGTGACCAAGGACGGCGAGGACCTCCAGCTCACCCCGACCGAGCTCAGGCTGCTGCTCGAACTGAGCCGGCGGCCCGGGCAGGCCCTGTCGCGTCAGCAGTTGCTGCGCCTGGTGTGGGAGCACGACTATCTCGGTGACTCGCGGCTGGTGGACGCCTGTGTGCAGCGGCTGCGCGCCAAGGTCGAGGACGTGCCGTCGTCCCCGACGCTGATCCGTACCGTGCGTGGCGTGGGTTATCGGCTGGACAGTCCTCAGTGACCGAAGCGCAAGGGGGGGTCCGCGGCTGGGCCGCGGCTCGCAAGGGAACCTGGTCACGGCTGCGTTTCACCAGTCTGCGGCTGCGGCTGGTCGTCGTGTTCGGTCTGGTGGCGCTGACCGCCGCCGTGTCCGCGTCCGGCATCGCCTACTGGCTCAACCGCGAGGCGGTGCTCACACGCACCCAGGACGCGGTGCTGCGCGACTTCGAGCAGGAGATGCAGAACCGCGCGGGCTCGCTGCCTCAGACCCCCACCCAGGACGAACTGCAGCACACCGCGGGGCAGATGGCGAACAGCAGCCAGCGCTTCAGCGTCCTGCTGGTCGCCCAGGACGAGGGCGGCACGACGGTGTACGGCAACTCCGGCGCGCTGGACGGCTTCTCGCTCCAGGACGTGCCCGCCTCCCTGCGCGAGGCGGTGAACAGGGAGCAGAAGGTCAACTCGACCAACAAGTACGCGTACCACCTGTACTGGCAGCGGATAGTCAGCGACGGAACCCCCTATCTGGTGGCCGGTACGAAGGTGATCGGCGGCGGGCCGACCGGTTACATGCTCAAGTCGCTGGAGCCGGAGGCCAAGGACCTCAACTCCCTTGCCTGGTCGCTCGGGATCGCCACCGGCCTGGCGTTGATCGGCTCCGCGCTGCTCGCGCAGGCCGCCGCCACGACCGTGCTGAAGCCGGTGCACCGGCTCGGGGTCGCCGCCCGGCGGCTCGGGGAGGGGAAGCTGGACACACGGCTGCGGGTGTCCGGGACCGACGAACTCGCCGATCTGTCACGGACGTTCAACAACGCGGCCGCGGCGCTGGAGAAACGGGTGGACGACATGGCCGCGCGGGAGGACGCGTCCCGGCGGTTCGTGGCGGACATGTCGCACGAGCTGCGTACGCCGCTGACCGCCATCACCGCCGTGTCGGAGGTGCTGGAGGAGGAGCTGGAGTCGGGCGGGATCGATCCCATGGTCGATCCGGCGGTACGGCTCGTGGTCAGCGAGACACGGCGGCTCAACGACCTCGTGGAGAACCTCATGGAGGTCACCCGCTTCGACGCCGGTACGGCGCGGCTGGTCGTCGACGACGTGGACGTCGTCGACCAGATCACCGCCTGCATCGACGCGCGGGCCTGGCTGGACGCGGTGGAGCTGGACGCCGAGCGGGGCATCCACGCCCGTCTCGACCCGCGCCGCCTGGACGTGATCATGGCGAACCTGATCGGCAACGCGCTCAAGCACGGGGGGTCGCCGGTGCGGGTCGCCGTGCGGGCGGCCGACGAGGAGGTCGTCATCGAGGTGCGGGACCACGGACCGGGCATCCCCGAGGACGTCCTGCCGCACGTCTTCGACCGGTTCTACAAGGCCAGCGCCTCCCGGCCGCGCTCCGAGGGCAGCGGCCTGGGCCTGTCCATCGCCCTGGAGAACGCCCACATCCACGGCGGCGAGATCACGGCCGCCAACTCCGCCGAGGGCGGTGCGGTGTTCACGCTGCGGCTGCCGCGGGACTCGTCGCCGCTCACCGAAGAGGCCGACGAAGGTGAGAAGGGCCAGGGGGACGCCTGATGAACGTACGACGTCTGCTGGCGCTCCCCGCGCTCGCCCTGCTCCTCGCCGGCTGCGGCATCCGGGCCACCGAGGTGCCCACCGACTTCGGCCCCGCGCCCTCCCGGGTGCGCTGCTCCCTGTCCGAGCCGGACGTCTCCACGCAGGCCTCGGGCGGGCTGCCGGTGCAGGTGTTCCTGCTGTGCGGTTCGTCATTGGTGACCGTCGACCGGACCGTGCGCGTGCCGGACGGTGCGGCCGACTCCAGGCGGCGGGTGCTGGTCGCGCAGGGGCTGCTGGACGAACTCGCCGCGACGCCGTCGGCCGCGGAGAAGGAGGCCGGGTACACCACCGACGTGCGCGGCGGCATGGCGGTGAGCGGACCGCGCCCCACGGACCCCGAGGACGCCCTGCGCCTGAGCGCCCCGCCCGGCGACCTGACCTCCTACTCCCTCGCCCAGCTCGTCTGCACCTTCTCCGACTCGGCGGCCGCGGAGGGCGACGGCTCCGTCATCCTCGGCGGCCCCGACAGCGCGCCGCTGCGCCGCTACGAGTGCACCGACGAGGTCCGCTCCCGCCCGGGCAGCAAGGAGCCGCCGTCGGCCGAGGTGACGGGCGGCTGACGCCGGCGCGTGAGCCGAAGGGGCGCGCCGGTGTCGGGAGTGTGAGCGCGCGGAGGCCCGAAGGGCTGAGCACGGTCGCGCTCCCGACACCGGCGGAGGCGCCCCGGAGGCGAACCGAGCCCCAAAAAGAGAAGCGTGTGGCGCAAGCCTCACGCACGTACCTCTGGGTGTCCCGGAACCGTTCGTGCCGGAGGCCGCGTCTAGGGGGGCGTGCAGCGTCAAGGCTCCATCGGCGGCAGTGCCGCGATTCGCATCCGTGTGACGGGAGGCGTCCTCCTCGTCGCACACCTCGTGTTCGTCGCCTGGTTCACGCTGCGACCGCTGGACGTCCCCTGGGTGATGCCACCCAATCTGCATCCGCTGGCCGGTATACGGGCGGATGCGGCGCTCGGCTGGCAGGAGGGCGCCCGGCGCATCGGCGAAGGGCTCGCGCTGCTGGCCCCGCTGGGCGTGCTGCTCCCGATGGCGCACGGCAGGCTCACGGTCTCGCCGCTCGCCTCACTGCTCCGGACGATGGCCGCCGGCGCCCTGATCTCGCTGGGCATCGAACTGCTCCAGACCGCGGTGCCCGGACAGGTCGTCGACATCGACTCGCTGCTCCTGAACACGGCGGGCGTCGCCCTCACCCACGCGGCGCTCGTGCCCGCGGCCCGCGCCTGGTTCCGCCGCAGGACCGAGCACGTCGGCAGCCGCCCGCTCCGCCAGGAGGACGCTCCTCAGGGTCGGACCCCGACGATTCCCAGGGTCGGGATCGCACCGTAGAGCGACGCTTCGTCCGCTTCGTGCCCGTAGCTTGGAAGGCAGATGGACGGAGCGACCAGCCGACGCAGGGACGCTGAGGCGCCCGTAGGGGAACGACCCGATCAAAGGAGAGCCGCAATGAACCGCCTCGCCCGCCCCACCAACGGCCGCATGATCGGCGGAGTGTGTGCCGCGCTGGCGCAGCGCTTCGGCACCTCCGCCACCACGATGCGCGTGATCTTCCTCATCTCGTGCCTGCTGCCCGGCCCGCAGTTCCTGCTCTACGCCGCGCTCTGGATCCTGTTCCCGTCGGAGAACAAGGCCGCGCGCACGGCCTGGTGAGCGCGGATACGCGCACGCCGGTGGGGCGCACCCCGTGTCCAAGGGTGCGCCCCACCGGCGCGTTCGGAGGCGGTGCGATCAGCCGAGCGGGATCCCGTTCACCGGCAGGCCCTGCGTGGGCAGCCCGGCGCCACCGACCGGCAGGCCGCCGAGCAGACCGGCGGCCGGCGCGGTCGGGCCCTGGGTAAGCACCCGCTGCGCGACCGGCTGCGCCGCGGCCAGGCTGGTGGCGAGCGCCGGCTGCGCCTGGGACAGCGCCTCACCGGTCCCCGGCAACGACTTGGTGATGCCTTCGGCCGGCAGCGTCTGGGTGACGCCGCCCAGCGCCTCGGTGGCGTCCGGGACGGCCGGGGCGGCGTTCGCGGAGCCCGCACCGGCGGCGGCGAAGGCGGCACCGAGGGCGGCGACACCGAGGGTCTTGGCAGCAGACTGCTTCATGTAAACGCGTCCTTGAATGGGATGACGGTGATGTGAGCGGTTCACGACCGTAAACACGCCACACGGCCCTCCGCAAACATCGAAAGGCGGACGGATGGTGAAAGCCCGCCCGCATTCCGGGTCACCGGATTTTCCCGGTCAGCCCTCCGCACCCACAGAACCGCTGGTGGAGGCGGTCTGCTGGAACAGCCATTCGGACTTCAGCTCGGCATATCCGGGCTTGACCACGTCATTGATCATCGCGAGTCGTTCATCGAATGGAATGAACGCTGATTTCATCGCATTGACGGAGAACCACTGCATGTCTTCGAGTGTGTAACCGAACGCCTCGACAAGATGCTCGAATTCCCGGCTCATGCTGGTGCCGGACATCAGGCGGTTGTCCGTGTTCACGGTCGCCCGGAAGTGCAGCCGGCGCAGCAGTCCGATCGGGTGCTCGGCGTACGAGGCCGCGGCCCCGGTCTGGAGGTTGGAGCTGGGGCACAGCTCCAGGGGGATCCGCTTGTCCCGTACGTAGGAGGCGAGCCGCCCGAGCTGGACCGAGCCGTCCTCCTGGACCTGGATGTCGTCGATGATGCGCACGCCGTGGCCGAGCCGGTCGGCGCCGCACCACTGCAGGGCCTGCCAGATGGACGGCAGTCCGAAGGCCTCGCCGGCGTGGATGGTGAAGTGGTTGTTCTCGCGCTTGAGGTACTCGAAGGCGTCGAGGTGCCGGGTGGGCGGGAACCCGGCCTCGGCGCCCGCGATGTCGAAGCCGACCACGCCCAGATCCCGGTACCGGTTGGCGAGTTCGGCGATCTCCAGGGCACGGGCCGCGTGCCGCATGGCGGTGAGCAGGGCGCCGACGCGGATGCGGTGGCCGCCGGCACGGGCGCGGCGTTCGCCTTCCCGGAAGCCCTCGTTGACGGCCTCGACGACCTCTTCGAGGCTCAGGCCGCCTTCCAGGTGCTGCTCGGGGGCGTACCGCACCTCCGCGTACACCACCCCGTCCTCGGCGAGGTCCTCGGCGCACTCGGCGGCGACCCGGACGAGCGCGTCCCGGGTCTGCATCACGCCGACGGTGTGCGAGAAGGTCTCCAGGTACCGCTCCAGGGAACCGGAGTCGGCGGCCTCGCGGAACCAGACGCCGAGCTTGCCGGGGTCGTTCTCGGGGAGGTGGGAGTACCCGGTCTCCCGGGCGAGTTCGACGATCGTGCCGGGGCGCAGCCCGCCGTCGAGGTGGTCGTGCAGCAGAACCTTGGGCGCCCGGCGGATCTGGTCCGAGCTCGGGGTGGTTCCTTTCGGGGCAGTCTGGCTCGTCATTTCCGCACTCTAACGCCTACGCGCGTAGATCGGTGTACGAAATCGTCGATACGTAACGGTGACCGCACGTACTAGTGGCGTACACCCGCGCTTCTGACACTGTTCTGTCATGGCACAGCAAGCGACGCCGGTTCGTACGGCCCGGCTCGGGCGGGCACTGGGACCGGAGCCGACGGCGGTGAGCGGGGTGGTGCTGCTGCTCCCCGGCGGCGACGAGGTCTCCGGCCGCAGACCGTCCCCCCTGTTGGCGACCGCGTCCGTGCGCACGTTGGGCCGCCGGCTCGCGCGTACGGGGCGTGACGACGGCCTGGTCACGCATGTCGTCCACTACCGCTATCGCGGCTGGAACGGCAGCGAGGCCCATCCGGCGCGCGACACGTCCTGGGCGGTCGAGGAGGTCGTACGGCGCTACGGCGACGTCTCCGTCTGCCTCGTCGGCGTCGACATGGGCGGGCGCGCGGCGCTGCACGCGAGCGGGCACGAGGCCGTCAACTCCGTGGTGGCACTCGCCCCCTGGCTGCCCGAGGAGGACATGGCCGCTCCACCCGAACCGGTGAAGCAGCTCGTGGGACGCCAGGTGCTGATCGTGCACGGCACGAACGACGAACGGACGGATCCGGAGTTGTCGTTCCGGCTGGCGGCACGGGCGAAGAAGGCCAACCGGGATGTGTGCCGGTTCGAAGTGCACTCCGACGGGCACGGCTTGCACCAGCACCGGGACGAAGTCCACGCGCTGACCGAGGACTTCGTGATGGGGATGCTGTTCGGGCGGGCGCTGTCGCGGCCGGTCCGCGATGCGCTGGCGGCGCCGCCCCCGTTGGGGTTGCGGATGCCGCTCGCCTCCGGCTTCGGGCGGTCCCTGCGCCGTTGAGGCTTGGGTTCGGTGGGGATGTGCGGGTTGTGGGGGTTGATCGCGCCCACGCGGCGGAGCGCATGTCGACACAGCCCCGCCCCTCAGGTTGGCAGCAGATTGCCTCGTTTGGAGAGCAGGAACTTCTTGAAGGCGGCCACCGGCGGCGTGTCCGGGTGGCCGTCCAGCCAGGCCACGCCGATTTCTCTGGCCGCCCTCGGGGCCGTGACCGTCAGTTCCACGACCCCCGGGCGAGGGAAGACGGGTGGGGGGAGGAGGGCTACTCCCAGGCCCGCCGCCACCAGACCCCTCAGCGTTTCCGCCTCCTCGCCCTCGAACGCGACCCGCGGCTTGAAGCCCGCCTCCTGGCAGAGGTCGTCGGTGATGCGGCGCAGGCCGTAGCCGGGTTCGAGGGTGACGAAGGTTTCGTCGGCGGCCTCGGCCAGGCGGATACGCCGGCGGGCGGCGAGGCGGTGGTCGGCGGGGACGACCAGGCGGAGCTTCTGCTCGTCGAGGCGGCGGGCGACGAGGTCGGGGGCGTCCGGGACCGGAGAGGTCAGGCACAGGTCCAGCTCGCCCGCGCGCAGCCGCTCGATCATCGCCTCGCCGTAGTTCTGGACGAGGCTGAAGCGGACGCGGGGATGGTCGGCGCGGAAGGCCTGCAGCAGGCCCGGCACGGTCTCGGCGCCCATGGTGTGCAGGAAGCCGAAGGCGACCTTGCCGGTGGCCGGGTCGGCGTCGGCGCGGACCTCGTCGGCGGCACGCTCGATCTCGGCGAGGGCGCGCTCGACGGAGCCGAGGAAGGTGCGTCCGGCGGGAGTGAGGGAGACCGTGCGGCCGCGGCGGGCGAACAGGTCGACGCCCAGGTCCTGTTCGAGCCGGACCATGGCTCGCGACAGGGTGGACTGCGGGACCTGCATCTCCTGGGCGGCGCGGGTGACGTGCTCGGTGCGGGCGACGCCGGCGAAGTACGCGAGGCGCGGGGCCAGCAACATCACCATGTCTTCTGTGTCACTGGATGGTGACAGACGCGCCTGTGACCTCTGCTGATGCTCCATGGGAACGATTATGCCGATTCCATGCATTGGACGGATGACCGGGAGCGTACATAGTTTCGAGGCATGTCTCCCGCCAGTACCGGGGCGTCCACCGTCGTGGGCGCCGCTGCTCCAGCCCCTGTCGTCGATTCCCGTGTGGCCCCGGGCGGTCCCGGTTACCGCCGGATGAGCTTTGCCCTCTTCCTCGCCGGCGTGGCGACCTTCGCCCTTCTCTACTCCACCCAGGCCCTGCTGCCGCTGATCTCCGGCGACTTCGGGGTGGCGGCGAGCGAGGCGAGCTGGACGGTGGCGGCCGCGACCGGCGGACTGGCGCTGTTCGTCCTGCCGATGAGCGCCCTGTCGGAACGGTTCGGCCGGCGTACGGTGATGACCGCCTCGCTGGCGGTCGCGGTGACCGTCGGCCTCCTGGTCCCCTTCGCGCCCTCGCTGACCTCGCTCATCGTGCTGCGGGCGGTGCAGGGCGCGGCACTGGCGGGTCTGCCGGCCTCGGCGACGGCCTACCTCGCGGAGGAGGTCACGCCCAAGGCGCTGATCACCGCGATCGGCCTGTTCGTCGCGGGCAACAGCGTCGGCGGAATGAGCGGCCGGGTCGTCACCGGCTGGGTCGCGCAGGAGTGGGGCTGGCGCGTCGCGGTCGGCGTGATCGGCGTGATCGCGGTCGGCTGCGCGGTGGCCTTCCGGCTGCTGCTGCCGGCGCCGAAGAACTTCGTGCCCGGCTCGCTGCGGCCCCGGGTACTGGCCCGCACGGTCCGCGACCACCTCTCCGACCCGCTGCTGCGCCGGCTGTACGCGATCGGCGCACTGTTCATGACGGTGTTCGGCGGCGTCTACACGGTGATCGGGTACCGGCTGACGGAGGCGCCGTTCGGCCTGCCCCAGGGCATCATCGGGTCGATCTTCCTGGTCTACCTGGTGGGCACGGCGTCGGCGTCCACGGCCGGGCGGCTGGTCGGACGCCTCGGCCGCCGGGGCGCGCTGTACGCGGCGGGCGGTACGACGACCGCGGGTCTGGTGCTGTCCCTGGCCGACTCCCTTCCGCTGGTCCTGCTGGGACTGGTGCTGATCACGGCGGGCTTCTTCGCGGGGCACGCGGTCGCGTCGTCGGCGGTCAGCAAGACGGCGACGAAGGGGCGGGCGCAGGCCTCGGCCCTCTACCAGTCGTCCTACTACGTCGGCTCCAGCGCGGGCAGTACGGTCGGCGCGGTCGCCTTCCACGCGGGCGGCTGGGCCGGGACGGTGGGCGTCGGCCTGCTGGCGGTGCTCGGCGTCGTGACGATCACGGTGTTCGGGTCGCGGGCGGCGCGGGTCGCCGCGCGGCGGGTGGCAGTGCCGGTCAACTGACGGCGCCGTACCGGGGGGCTCCGCCCCCGGACCCCCGACCTGCACTTTTCCCCACTGCCCAGGCCATTGTCAGTGGCCTGCGGTAGCTTCCGAAGTGCTGGGCGCAAAGGCGCGCGACAGGAACGCCACAGGGGTGGGTGGACCATGAGTGACACGGTGACGACGGATCTTGACGTCAGGCTGGAGAAACACCGGACCGAGCTGACGGGGTACTGCTATCGCATGCTCGGCTCCTCCTTCGAGGCCGAGGACGCGGTGCAGGACACGATGGTCCGGGCCTGGCGGAGTTACGACAAGTTCGAGGGCCGCTCCAGCCTCCGTTCCTGGCTGTACCGCATCGCGACGAACGTGTGCCTGGACATGCTGACGGCCGGCAACAAGCGCGCGAGGCCGATGGATCTCACGGAGTCCACCCCTCTCGCCCGGGCCGCCCTGTCCCCCCGCCCGGACAACACCTGGCTGGAGCCGATGCCGGACGCACGCGTACTGCCCACGACCGAGGACCCGGCGGAGGCGGCCGTCGCCAAGGAGTCCGTGCGGCTCGCCTTCATGGCCGCCCTCCAGCAGCTCCCGGCCAAGCAGCGCGCGGTGCTGATCCTGCGCGAGGTGCTGGCGTGGAAGGCGAGCGAGGTCGCCGAGCTGCTGGACACCTCGGTCGCGTCGGTCAACAGCGCACTGCAGCGGGCCCGGGCGACGCTCGCCGAGCGGGAGCAGCGCGGCGCGGACGCGGCCGTGTCCGACCCGCTGAACGACGAGCAGCAAAAGCTCCTGGACCGCTATGTGGCGGCGTTCGAGGGCTATGACATGACCGCTCTGACGGCCCTGCTGCACGAGGACGCCGTCATGACGATGCCGCCGTTCGACCTGTGGCTGACCGGCCCTTCGGACATCACCGGCTTCATGACGACGCTCGGCGCCCCCTGCGCGGGCTCGCGTCTGGTGCCGGTCCAGGTCAACGGACTGCCGGGCTTCGCCCAGTACAAGCCGGACCCGGACAAGGGCGGCTTCGTCCCGTGGGCCGTGCAGGTCCTCGAAATCTCAGAGGGTGAGATCACCGGGTTCCACTGCTTCCTCGACACGCAGCGCTGGTTCCCGCTGTTCGGGCTGCCCCTCCGTCTCGAAGCGGAGGCCGACCAGGTCGAGCAGGGCGGGTAGGCCCGGGTCCGGGTCCCGCAGCCTGATCCGGCCCCCGGCCCGCCGGGCGGCGAGCTCCAGGCGCGCCAGCAGGTCGACGGTGCCGAGCCCCGGCGGCCCGAGTCCTCCGACGTCGCACACCACGGTCCTGGCCTCACCGGCCTCCAGCAGCGCACGCACCTCGTCGCATAGCCCGGTCACCTCGTCCCTGGTGACGGGGCCGGTCAGCACGAGTACTGCGGGTGTCATGGCGTCCACGAGCGGTAGACCGACGGGGCGGGCGTAACTCATCGCGACCGGCGTCTTCCCCTGCTGTCCGCCGACCGGGATCACATTGACCCGCCGCCCTCCTTCCCCGGAGGGTTGCCTGTATGCCCCACATATCGGCGCCGCCCCGGAGACCGCACGCCTTCCTCACCTCCGAGGAGGCTCCGTGCAGGGGGTGCTGACCGGCTTCGCGGTCATCGCCGTCGTCATCGGCGTCGGCTATGCGCTCGGGCGGGGCGGTCACCTCGGTGAACACGGCCGTGACGTCCTGACCAAGCTCGCGTTCCACGTGGCCACACCCGCTCTGCTGTTCACCACGCTGGCTCCCACCGACCTCTCCATGATCTTCTCCAGCCGCCTGCTCGTGACCGCGCTGAGCACGGCTGCCGCGGCGGGCGTCTTCGTCGCGGTGGGTGTCGTACGCGGCTGGGGAGTCGGCCGTACGACGATCGGCGCCCTGTGCTCCGGCTACGTCAACTCGGGCAACCTCGGCATCCCGATCGCCGTGTACGTGCTCGGCGACGCCTCCCTGGTGGCACCGGTCCTGCTGTTCCAGCTGCTCCTCCTGACGCCGGTCGCGCTGACGGTCCTGGACCTGTCGGGCAGGGACGGCGAGAAGGGCCCGCTGTGGCACCGGCTGCTCACACCGCTGCGCAATCCGATCGCGGTGGGGTCGCTGGCCGGAGTGGCGGTCTCGGCATCCGGTATCGGCATCCCGTCCTTCGTCATGGACCCCGTCACCCTGATCGGCAACATGTCCGTCCCGGCGGTCCTGCTCGCCTTCGGCATCTCCCTGTGCGGCAGCGCGATGCCGGGCCGGGGCCCGGACCGCCCGCTCGTGCTGCTCTCGGTCGCGTTGAAGACGGTGGGGCAGCCGACGGTGGCCTGGGCGCTGGCGGTGGGGGTGTTCGGGCTGCGCGGGGCGCCTCTGCTCGACGTGGTGGTGACCTCGGCGCTCCCGGCGGCGCAGAACCTCTTCACCTACGCCTCCAGCTACGGCGTGGGCGAGCGACTGGCCCGGGACTCGATCCTGGTGTCGACGGTGCTGTCCGTGCCGGTGCTGGTCGTGGTCGCGGCCCTGCTCGGCTGAGCCCGGAGCAGCGCCCCGGACGGACCGGCAAAGGGGCCGGGGCTTCGACAGCCCCGGCCCCCGGCCCGGTCCTCCCCCGCTCAGGCGATCCGCTCAGGCGATCCGCTCCAGCACCACGGGCGACGCCGTGAATTCGGTGCCCGCCGCCGCGATGTCGTACGCACCCTCCACCGACTCGAGGGCGTACGCGAAGCGCTCGGGGGTGTCCGTGTGCAGGGTCAGCAGGGGCTGGCCCTCCGCCACCGGGTCGCCGGGCTTGGCGTGCAGCTCGACGCCCGCGCCCGCCTGCACCGGGTCCTCCTTGCGGGCGCGGCCGGCGCCCAGGCGCCAGGCGGCGACGCCGATGCCGTAGGCGTCGAGACGGGTCAGGACGCCCGAGGACGGGGCCTTGATCACGTGCTGCTCGCGGGCCACCGGCAGTTCCGCGTCCGGGTCGCCGCCCTGGGCCGCGATCATGCGGCGCCAGACGTCCATGGCCGAGCCGTCGGCGAGGGCCTTCGCCGGGTCCGCGTCCTTCACGCCGGCCGCGTCGAGCATCTCGCGGGCCAGGGCGATGGTCAGCTCGACGACGTCCGCCGGGCCGCCGCCCGCCAGGACCTCCACCGACTCGCGGACCTCCAGCGCGTTGCCCGCCGTCAGGCCCAGGGGGGTGGACATGTCCGTGAGCAACGCGACCGTCTTCACCCCGTGGTCCGTGCCCAGGCCCACCATCGTGGAGGCCAGTTCGCGCGCGTCCTCGATGGTCTTCATGAAGGCGCCGGTGCCCACCTTCACGTCCAGGACCAGGGAGCCGGTGCCCTCGGCGATCTTCTTCGACATGATCGAGGAGGCGATCAGCGGGATCGCCTCCACCGTGCCGGTCACGTCCCGCAGGGCGTAGAGCTTCTTGTCGGCAGGGGCCAGGCCGTCGCCCGCCGCGCAGATCACCGCGCCGGTGCCGTCCAGCACGGACAGCATCTCCTCGTTGGAGAGCAGGGCCCGCCAGCCGGGGATCGACTCCAGCTTGTCCAGGGTGCCGCCGGTGTGGCCGAGGCCGCGGCCCGACAGCTGCGGGACGGCCGCGCCGCAGGCCGCGACCAGCGGGGCGAGCGGCAGGGTGATCTTGTCGCCGACGCCGCCCGTGGAGTGCTTGTCCGCCGTCGGCCGGGACAGGGACGAGAAGTCCATGCGCTCACCGGAGGCGATCATCGCGGCCGTCCAGCGGGCGATCTCGCGGCGGTTCATGCCGTTGAGCAGGATGGCCATCGCGAGCGCGGACATCTGCTCGTCGGCGACCTCCCCGCGGGTGTACGCGTCGATGACCCAGTCGATCTGCTGGTCGCTGAGCTCACCGCGCTCCCGCTTGGTGCGGATGACGGAGATGGCGTCCATGGCCATGGCGTGGCCTTCCTTGTGAAAAGCATGCGGAAACCGCGCGGCCCCCCGAGTGGCCGAAGCCGGAACTCGCAGGGGCCGCACGGGAATTACTTGGTGAGATGCCCCGGCCCGAAGGCCTGCGGCAGCATCTTCGACAGCGGCAGGATGCCCTCCGGGGTCTCCAGCAGCAGGTCGGGACCGCCGAACTCGTACAGCAGCTGCCGGCAGCGGCCGCACGGGACGAGGATCGCGCCGTTGCCGTCGACGCAGGTGAAGTGCGTGAGGCGGCCGCCGCCGGTGTTGTGCAGCTCCGAGACGAGCCCGCACTCGGCGCACAGGCCGAGGCCGTACGAGGCGTTCTCGACGTTGCAGCCGGAGACCGTACGCCCGTCGTCGACCAGGGCCGCCACGCCGACCGGGTAGCCGGAGTACGGGGCGTACGCCCGCGACATGGCGTCCCGGGCCACCGCCCGCAGCGTGTCCCAGTCGACGTCGGTCACTTGCCCTGTCCCTTCCGGTACGGCATGCCGTCCGCCTTCGGCATCCTGAGGCGCTGGGCCGACAGGGCGAGGACGACGAGCGTGATGACGTACGGCGTGGCGGACACGACCTGGTTCGGGACCTCGTTGGTGCCCAGGTACCAGGCGAGCACCAGACCGCCGACGAGCAGGGTGATCGCGGACGAGGTGTACTTCTTCCGGAACGCCAGCCAGATGGAGCCGATGATCAGCAGCAGCGCCCCGAGCAGCAGCAGCGCGTGGACGTTCTCGGAGCCGCCGCGCAGGTTGAGGCTGTCGGTGTAGCCGAACAGGCCCGCGCCGATGGCGAGTCCGCCCGGCATCCAGTTGCCGAAGATCATCGCGGCGAGACCGATGTAGCCGCGGCCGCTGGTCTGGCCCTCCAGGTAGAAGGGGTTGGCGACGATGGAGAGAAAGACACCGCCCAGGCCGGCCAGTCCGCCGGAGATGATCACGGCCACGTACTTGTACTTGTAGACGTTCACGCCGAGCGACTCGGCCGCGATCGGGTTCTCGCCGCAGGACCGCAGCCGCAGACCGAACGCGGTGCGCCACAGGATCCACCAGGTGCCGGGGATCAGCGCGATGGCGATCAGGGTCAGCCAGGACACGTTGGTGATCAGACCGCCGAGCAGACCGGCGATGTCGGAGATGAAGAACCAGCCCTTGGCGTTCAGGTCGGTCAGCGCGTCCGACAGCCAGGGCACCGTGAAGTTGCCGAGGGACTCCACCGGCGGGGACTGCTTGGCCGAGCCGCCCGTGTGGCCCTCGAAGGCGAGCGGGGCGAGGTAGCGGGTGGCGCCGAGGGCGAGGATGTTGATGGCCACACCGGAGACGATGTGGTTGACGTTGAAGGAGACGGTGACGATCGCGTGCAGCAGGCCGCCGATCGCGCCGCCGAGGATGCCGACCAGGACGCCCGTCCACGGGCCCCACTGGAAGCCGGCCCAGGCACCGAACCAGGTGCCGAGGATCATCATGCCCTCGAGGCCGATGTTGACGACGCCCGCGCGCTCGGCCCACAGACCGCCGAGGCCGGCGAGGCCGATCGGGACGGCGAGCTGGAGCGCGGTGGACATCTGGCTGACGTTGGTGATGCCGTCGGCGCCGGTGATGATGCGGACGATCGACGTCAGCGCCAGGGCGCCGGCGATGACCAGCAGCAGGACGGGCCATGACATGCGGCGCCCTGTCGGCGCCGTGGGCTGCAGCGTGGGCTGGTTGAGGTCGGTCACGGTGGTCATCGGCCCGCCACCTCCTTCTTCACGTTGTTGTCGGCGCCGAGGACGTTTCCGGCGGCGAGTTCCGCGCCGACCCGGCGCTGCTGGCGGCGCAGGCCCCACTCGCGTACGGCCTCGTAGGAGACGACGACCGAGAGCACGATCAGGCCCTGCATGATGACCGCGATCTCCTTGTCGTAGTCGTGGAAGTCCAGCTCGGGCGAGGCCTTGTCGAGCCAGGCCCACAGCAGGGCGGCGAAGGCGATACCGGTGGGGTTGTTACGGCCGAGCAGGGCGATGCCGATGCCGAGGAAGCCGATGCCGGTGGGGAAGTTGAGGTTGTAGGTGTGCGAGTCGCCGAGCAGGATCGGCAGGCCCGCGAGACCGGCCAGACCACCGGAGATGAGCATCGCGGTCAGCACCATGCGCTTGGGGTCGACGCCGCTGGCCGCCGCCGCCGACTCCGAGGCGCCGGAGGCGCGCAGGTCGAAGCCGAAGCGGGTGCGGTTGAGGACGACCCAGTAGCCGACGCCGAGCAGGGCGGCGAGGACCACCAGACCGTAGATCTCGCCGGCCGCGCCCATGTCGATGCCGGGCACCCAGCCCGACTCGTGCATCTCGCCGGTGGTGTTGTTGTTGCCGACCTTGACGCCGAAGACGTTCGGAAGCCACAGGTAGGCGATCACGGAGACCGCGATGGCGTTGAGCATGATCGTCGCGACGACCTCGCTGACCCCGCGGGTGACCTTGAGGACACCGGCGATGCCGGACCAGAAGGCGCCGGTGAGTACCGCGGTGAGGAGCAGCAGCGGGATCTGCAGGACGGCCGGCAGGTTCGCGTGGGCGCCGACGATCGCGGCCATCATGGCGGCGAGCTGGTACTGGCCGTCGACGCCGATGTTGAACAGGTTCATCCGGAAGCCGATGGCCACCGCGAGCGCCGCGATGTAGTACATCGACGCCTGGTTGATGATGCGGACCTGGACGTCGGAGAACGAGGCCTGCTCGAACATGATCGAGAAGGGCTCGACCGGGTTCTTGCCGGAGGCGATCAGCACGATCGCGCTCAGCACGAAGGCCACGGCGAGCGCGATGACCGGTCCGGCCAGCGCGAGGAGCACGCGCTCCTTGTCGAACTTCTTCATCAGCGGGCCTCGTCTTCCGGAGACTCGGGAGACTTGCGGATCTCGGGGGTCTCGGGGGTGTCTGCCGGGGTCTCGGGGGCTTCTTCGTGTTCGAGGTGCCCTGTGACGGCACCGGTCATGGCCGAGCCGAGCTCCTCCGGGGTGATGGTGGCCGGGTCGGCGTCGGCGACCAGTTTGCCGTTGTAGATCACGCGGAGGGTGTCGGACAGGCCGATCAGCTCGTCGAGGTCGGCGGAGATCAGCAGCACGGCCAGGCCCTCGCGGCGGGCCTCGCGGATGTGGTCCCAGATCGCGGCCTGCGCGCCGACGTCCACACCCCGGGTGGGGTGGGCGGCGATCAGGAAGCGCGGCTTGCTGCTCATCTCGCGGCCGACGATCAGCTTCTGCTGGTTGCCGCCCGACAGGGAGGCGGCGGTGACGTCGATGCCGGGGGTGCGCACGTCGTAGTCGGCGACGATCCGGCGGGTGTCCTCCTGGGCCGCTTTGGGGTCCAGCCAGATGCCCTTGGCGTTGGGCTTCTCGGTGACGTGGCCGAGGATGCGGTTCTCCCAGAGGGGGGCCTCCAGGAGCAGGCCGTGGCGGTGGCGGTCCTCGGGGATGTAGCCGATGCCCTGCTCGCGGCGCTTGCGGGTGGGCCAGCCGGTCATGTCCTCGTCGATCAGCGAGATCGTGCCGGAGTCGGCGCCCTTGAGGCCGATGAGCGCGTCGACCAGCTCGGTCTGGCCGTTGCCCTCGACACCGGCGATGCCCAGGACCTCGCCCGCGTGGATCGTGAAGCTGATGTCGTCGAGGAGGGCCTTGCCGCCGAACGCCTCCAGACGCAGTTTGTCGACGGTGATGACCGGGCGGTCGGTGACGGTCGACTCGGCGGTCTCGGGGGTGGGGAGCTCGCTGCCGACCATCATCTCGGCGAGCTGACGCGGGGTGGTCTCGGCGGGGACCGCGGTGCCGACGGTCGTGCCGCGGCGGATGACGGTGATCTCGTCGGCGACGGAGAGGACCTCGCCCAGCTTGTGGGAGATGAAGATGACCGACAGGCCCTCGGCCCTGAGCTCGCGGAGGTTGTCGAAGAGCGCGTCCACCTCCTGGGGCACCAGCACGGCCGTCGGCTCGTCCAGGATCAGCGTGCGGGCGCCGCGGTAGAGAACCTTGAGGATCTCCACGCGCTGGCGGGCGGCGACGCCGAGTTCCTCGACGAGGACGTCGGGTCGCACGCCGAGGCCGTAGCGCTCGGAGATCTCCTTGATCTTGCGGCGGGCCTTGGCGCCGATGCCGTGGAGCTTCTCGCTGCCCAGCACCACGTTCTCGAGCACCGTGAGGTTGTCGGCCAGCATGAAGTGCTGGTGGACCATGCCGATGCCGCGGACGATGGCGTCGGCCGGGGAGGAGAAGGTGACCGGCTCACCGTCGATCGCGATGGTGCCCTCGTCCGGCTTCTGCATGCCGTAGAGGATCTTCATCAGCGTCGACTTGCCGGCGCCGTTCTCACCGACGAGGGCGTGGACGGTGCCCTTGCGGACGGTGAGATGGATGTCGTGGTTGGCCACGACGCCCGGGAAACGCTTGGTGATCCCGGCGAGCTCGACGGCGGTCACTTGACCTTTGACCGCCGCTCCGGCCGGAGGGCTGCTGGACGCGTTGATGGCGCACTCTCCTGGGGACGGGGGTCGTCTACGCGCGTAGCGCCCCTACGGCATCGAAACGGGGCCCGGCGCCCGTGACAACGGGGTACGGGGAGACAGCCTCCCCGTACCCCGTTGAGCGGACGTAACCCCGCGGTTACACGCTGCTCAGGGTATTGCTCAGTCAGCTGCTCTTGACCTTGATCTCGCCGCTGATGATCTTCTCCTTGGCCGTCTTGATGGCGTCCTGCAGCTCGGTGTTGTCCGCGAACTTCGGGTTGGAGTTCGACAGGCCGACCTCGCCGGTCTTCAGATCGCCCCTGACGATACCGGTCTCGGGCTTTCCGTCCTCGACCGACTTCGCCAGGTTGTACACCGCCTTGGCGACGTCCTTCATCGCCGAGGTGAGGATGGAGTCCTTGTAGTTCGCGAGGGCTTCCTGCTGGTACTGGTCGGAGTCGACGCCGATCGCCCAGACCTTGTTGGCGGCGGCGGCCTCGATCACGCCCTGGCCGGAGAGACCGGCGGCCGCGTAGACGACGTCGGCCTTCTTCTCGATCTGGCCCTCGGCGGCCGTCTTGCCCTTGTCCGGGCTGGAGAAGCCGCCCTCGTCGGCCGTCTGGGTGAGGTACTGCGAGAGGACCTTGACCTTGGGGTCGGTGTCCTTGACGCCCTGCGCGAAGCCCGCCTGGAACTTGTGGATCAGCGGGATGTCCACACCGCCCACGAAGCCGACCACGTTCGTCTTGGTGCTCCTGGCCGCGGCGACACCGGCGAGGTAGGAGGCCTCCTCCTCGGAGAAGACCAGGTCCGCGACGTTGTCCGCCTCGACCGTGGAGTCGTCCACGATGCCGAAGGTGGTGTCCGGGAACTTGGCCGCGGCCTCCTTGACGGCCGGCGCGTACGCGTAGCCGATGCCGATGACCGGGTCGTACCCCTGCTTGGCCAGCGACTCCAGACGCTGCTGCTTGTCGGCGTCCGTCTCGCCCTCGGTGGGCTCGAGGTCGGCCGTGTCGTAGGAGAACTCCTTCTTCGCCTCTTCCAGGCCCGCGTACGCCGCGTCGTTGAAGGACTGGTCGCCCTTGCCGCCGACGTCGTACGCGATGGCGAGACCCTTGTCGCCCTTCGCGTCCGAGGACGAGCCCGACGCCGAGGTCGAGGTACCGCCACAGGCGGAGAGGGCGAGGGCCAGAGAGGCGGTCGCTGCGCCTGCGACCGTGATCCGGGAAATCCGGCGCATGTGTGGTGCTCCTGTCGTATAGCGGGTCCGGAGAAGTGCGGGTGCGTTCCGGCGAGGGTGCCTGCCGGGCGGCGCGGGGGCGTCGCTCGCACTGCCCCGGGGTCGCTCAGCGCCGGGGATGGTTCAACATCGACGCTGGCTTCGCCGCAGATTAACGCGCGTAGACCTGCCTGAAAACCCCTTCTGTCCACCTTGTTATCCGGCCGTGCCCAACGCGACTCACCCTTGACTCACAGGGTTGCCGACCGCGAAGGGAGGGTGGCGGTGAGTGATCCGTTCCCGGCATGCCGAAGCGGGCGGGGACTCAGGAGTCCCCGCCCGCTTCGTACCGGTCCGACCGGGTTCGCCCGTTCGGGCGGAACCGCGCGCAACTACTCGGTCTTGACCTTGATGGTGCCGTCGATGATCTCTTCCTTGGCCTTGGCCACCGCGGCGGACAGACCCGCGACCTTCGCGAACTCCGGGTTGCTCTCGGCCAGCCCGACGCCGTTCACCTTCAGGTCGAAGGTCTGCACGCCGGTCAGCGGCTTTCCGTCCTCGACGGACTTGGCCAGGGCGTACACCGAACCGCCGACGTCCTTGAGCGCGGAGGTCAGGATGGAGCCCTTGTACGCCGCCAGCGCGGCCTGGTTGTACTGGTCGGAGTCGACGCCGATCGCCCAGACCTTCGCCTTGGCGGCGGCCTCGATCACGCCCTGGCCGGAGAGGCCGGCGGCCGCGTAGAGGACGTCGGCCTTCTTCTCGATCTGGCCCTCGGCGGCGGCCTTGCCCTTGTCGGGGCTGGAGAAGCCGCCCTCCTCCGCGGTCTGCGTCAGGTACTGCGAGATGACCTTGACCTTGGAGTTGGTGTCCGTGACGCCCTGCTTGTAGCCGGCCTCGAACTTGTGGATCAGCGGGACGTCGACACCGCCCACGAAACCGACGATGTTCGTCTTGGTGGCCTTGGCGGCGGCGACGCCGGCCAGGTACGAGGCCTCGTTCTCGGCGAAGACGAGGGACGCCACGTTCTTGCCCTCGACCACGGAGTCCACGATGCCGAAGGTGGTCTTCGGGTACTTCGCGGCCACGGCCTCCATCGCGGGGGTGTAGGCGAAGCCGACGCCGATGATCGGGTTGTAGCCCTGCTTGGCGAGCGACGACAGACGCTGTTCCTTGTCGGCGTCGGTCTCGCCCTCGGTGGGCTCGACGTCGGCGGTCTTGTAGCCGAACTCCTTCTGCGCCTTCTCCAGACCGGAGAACGCGGCGTCGTTGAAGGACTGGTCGCCCTTGCCGCCGATGTCGTACGCGATGGCGAGACCGAGGTCGCTCTTGGTCTCGCTGTCGCTGCCGCCGTCGTCAGTGCTGGTGCCGCCACAAGCGGTTGCGGCGAGCGCGAGCGACGCGACCCCCACCGCGACACGGGTCAGTTTGGATATCCGACGCATCTCGAAGTTCCCCATTCTCCAAAGCCCCGCAGTGGGTGCTGAGTTCGGCGCAGAGTAACGCGCGTAGACACTCCTGGGAACGGGGTTTCGCGTGGCCGTTATCCATTCGTGCCGATGGCCGGTTACGGCCCTGTGAACCACCGGATCGAATGGGATGGCGTGGGACACCGCACCCTCAGGTCCCGTGACTCTCCGTGCCTCCGGTTTGCATGCAGCGTGATGACGCACCTGCTGGAACGCCACGCGCCCAGACTCCCTCCGCCCCGCCCGGTACGCAACCGGAGCGGGGCCCTCGGGGACCGGCTAGAAACCGCCGTCCATCAGGGCGGCGGCCGTGAACAGTTCCACGCCGACCGTGATCGCCGACTCGTCGGCGTCGAAGTCGCCCTGATGGAGGTCGCGTACGGCGCGTTCGCCGGGGGTGCGGACGCCGAGGCGGGCCATGGCGCCGGGGACGTGCTGGAGGTACCAGGAGAAGTCCTCGCCGCCCAGGCTCTGCTCGGTGCCCTCGACGGAGTCGACACCCCGGCGGGCGATCATGGCCTCCCGGACCAGTTCGGTGACCACCGGGTCGTTGACGACCGGCGGCACTCCGCGCACGTAGTTGATCTCCGACTTGGCGCGGTGCAGGTTGGCGACCTCGTCGATCGCGGCGACCACGATGTCGGGCGCCTGCCGCCACGCGTCGATGTCCAGGCACCGTACGGTCCCGGAGAGCTCGGCGTGCTGCGGGATCACGTTCGGGGCGTGGCCCGACTCGATCCGGCCCCAGGTGACGGCGAGGCCGGCGCGGGTGTCGACGCGGCGGCCGACGAGGGCGGGCACGTCGGTGACGACGCGGGCGGCGGCGGTGACGAGGTCGGTCGTCAGGTGGGGCCGCGCCGTGTGGCCGCCGGGGCCGTCGAGGGAGATCTCCAGCCGGTCGCAGGCGGAGGTGATGGCGCCCTGCCGCAGACCGATCCGCCCGGCGTCGACCCGGGGGTCGCAGTGCACGGCGATCATCCGCCCGACCCCTTCGAGGACCCCGCAGTCGATGGCGTCGGCGGCGCCACCGGGCAGGACCTCCTCGGCGGGCTGGAAGATCAGCCGTACGGGCCTGGGGAGCCGTCCCTGCCGGTGCAGGTCGGCGAGGACGAGCCCGGCGCCCAGCACCACGGTGGTGTGCACGTCGTGACCGCAGGCGTGCGCGCGGTCCGGCACGGTGGAGCGGTACGAGCACTCGGTCTTCATGTCCGGGATGGGCAGGCCGTCGATGTCGGCGCGCAGGGCGAGCATGGGACGGCCGCCGTCCCACTCGCCGATGTCACAGACGAGTCCGGTGCCGACGGCGAGCACGCGCGGCTTCAGGCCGGCCTTCTCGAGCCGTTCCTTGATCGCCGCCGTGGTGCGGAACTCCTGGTTGCCGAGCTCGGGGTGCATGTGCAGGTCGCGACGGAAGGCGACGAGTTCGGCACGGAGCGCCTCGGGCAGCACACCGGGAAGCAGCGCTTCCCCGGCGGAATCGGCCTCGGACTCTAGGGACGTCAATTGCTTCACCCTCTGAAGGGTAGGACGCCCGGACGGTCTGCTGACCCTCGATCAACAAAAGATCAACCCGAAAGGGGAAGAAAATCTGATCGCCGGACGTATATGTACCGTTCGAGATGGGTAAACTCGCCGGTCTTTCCGGCCGAGCGGAAGTGCTTCGCACCCATCCTCTTCTCCACGGATACCACGCCTTGCCCGGAAGAGGCCGGTCTGTTCACCTGTCGGACCGGTGAAGCGGCCTACGGACGGGACGCCGGGTCAGTAGGGTGCGGCAGCGTGAGTGCCGAGACGCTGGACCACCTGCGGGCCACCCGAACGTCGTACGACAAGATCGCCGACGTCTACAGCGAGCGCTACGCCGACGGCCTCGCCGACAGACCGGTGGACCGCGCACAGGTCGCCGCCTTCGCCGAGTTGGTGCGTGGCAACGGGTCCGCGCCGGTCGCCGATCTCGGCAGCGGCCCCGGGTGTGTCACCGCCCGGCTGCGCGCGCTCGGGCTGCCGGTCTTCGGCGTCGACCTCTCGCCCCGGATGGTGGAACTGGCCCGCCGGGCCCACCCCGGTCTGCGCTTCCATGTGGGATCCCTCACGTCCCTGGATCTGCCGGACGGGACGCTGGGCGGGATCGTCGCCCTGTACTCGATCATCCACGTGCCCGACGAGGACCTGCCGACGGCGTTCGCCGAGTTCCACCGCGTCCTGGTGCCCGGCGGACACGTGCTGCTCGCCTTCCAGTCCGGGGAAGAGGAGGAGCGGCTGCACATTTCGGAACGGTTCGGCCAGGAGATCTCGCTCGACTGCTACTGGCGTACGCCGCAGACGGTCGCCGACCACCTCACCGCGGCGGGCCTGCGCCTCCAGGTCCGGATGGTGCGGGAGCCGTACGAGGACGAGACGCGGCCGCGGGCGTTCCTGCTGGCGGGAAAGCCGGCGTAGGAACCGTCACACCGCCGTGACCGCCGACAGCCGGGTCACGTCCGGCGCGGAGCCCGTCACGCCCGACAGGAAGCCCTGCGCGCGGGGTGAGGCGTTCCGGGTGAGCCATTCGGGGTCGATGTCACAGACCGCGACGCGTACGTCCGTACCGACGAGGGCGAGCGGGAGGGTGTGGACGACGGTCGAGGGGAAGCTGACGATCGTACGGCCGACCGGGCCGCGGCGGGCGATCAGCTCCAGGGGGAGGTCGGGGCGGACGATCTCCAGGCCGGTCTCCACGGCGAGGCGGTGGAGTTTGTCGGTGGCTTCCCGGCGGTGGGCGAAGTAGCGGGTCGCGCCGTGGGCCTTGGCCAGGGCGCGGACGGCCTCCAGGTAGCGGTCGCCGTCGACGACACCCGTCTCCACCAGCGAGGTGCCGACCAGGTCGGCGCCCTTGGTGATGCGGGGCGGGCCGAAGCGGGAGCGGGTCCAGGCGAAGGCGTTCGCGGTGACCGTGACGCCCACCGGGGTCTCCTCCATCGGCATGGAGGAGAAGATCTCCACGGTCCGGTTGCCGCTCGGCGTCAGCCGGCGCCGGGCCACGGACGACACCGGCGCGAAGACCAGGTCACGGGCGCCGGGCCGGCCGCCCTTGCGGTGCCAGCGCACCAGGCGTTCGCCGCCGGCCAGCTGGGCGACGAACTCCATCGTGGCGGTGCCGTCGTCGACGACGACGAGGTCACGGGCCCTGGTGATGGTCAGCAGCAGCTGCACGTAGCGCGAGAAGGGGTCGCCCAGGACCACCCGGTCGGCCCGGCGGAGCATTCCGGTGAGGCCGCCTATGGTCTGGAACGGGGCCATGGGGCCGCCCCGCGCCTCCTCCCAGCGGACCTGGTGGCCCTCCTCGCGGGCGAGCTCGGACATGCGGCGCAGCTGGCCGCGGGTCATGGGGTCGATCGGGGACAGGACGACGAGGGTGAGCCCCGCGCCGGGCGCCTGCTCGTGCTCGTCGTGCTCGGGGGTCCGCACACGCGTGTGCGCCCACTCCAGCACGTTCAGCAGCTGTACCGGACTCTCCACGAAGGCGAGAGTGCGGGGGCCGGCGGACCCGGCGCGGCGGCTCATCTACGTACGACCGTCCCGTCGTAACTGATTCTTTGGGGGGTGTGGGTGCGCGGGGCTCAGACCGCGACCGGCTCGCCCGCCGCCGCCGCGATCTCCGCCTCGGCGACGACACCGCTGACGCGGCGCAGCTTCTTCATCGGGCCGAGCTCGGACTCGTAGACCTTCTTGACGCCGTCGCCCAGTGAGGCCTCGATGGTGCGGATGTCGCGGACCAGGCGGGTGAGGCCCTGCGGCTCGACGGAGGCGGCCTGGTCGGAGCCCCACATCGCGCGGTCGAGGGTGATGTGGCGCTCGACGAAGGCGGCGCCGAGGGCGACGGCGGCGAGGGTCGTCTGCAGGCCGGTCTCGTGGCCGGAGTAGCCGATCGGGACGTTCGGGTACTCCTTCTCCAGGGTGTTGATCACCCGGAGGTTGAGCTCCTCGGCCTTCGCCGGGTAGGTCGAGGTGGCGTGGCACAGCAGGATGTTGTCCGAGCCGAGGACCTCGACCGCGTGGCGGATCTGCTTCGGGGTGGACATGCCTGTGGAGAGGATGACCGTACGGCCCGTGGCGCGCAGCTCGCGCAGCAGTTCGTCGTCGGTCAGGGAGGCGGAGGCCACCTTGTGGGCGGGGACGTCGAACTTCTCCAGGAAGGCGACGGCCTCGTTGTCCCACGGGGAGGCGAACCAGTCGATGTTCTTGGTCTTGCAGTACTCGTCGATCTGGCGGTACTCGTCCTCGCCGAACTCCACGCGGTGGCGGTAGTCGATGTACGTCATCCGGCCCCAGGGGGTGTCGCGCTCGATGTTCCACTGGTCGCGCGGGGTGCAGATCTCGGGCGTGCGCTTCTGGAACTTGACCGCGTCGCAGCCGGCTTCGGCGGCGGCGTCGATGAGCTTGAAGGCGTTCTCCAGCTCGCCGTTGTGGTTGATGCCGATCTCGCCGGTGATGTAGACGGGGTGCCCCGGGCCGGCGGTCTTCGAACCGAACGTGCGCAGGCGGGAGTTGGTGCTCATGGCAGAACGTTCCTTAACTGTTGAGGGAGTCGAGAGAAGGGCCGAGGATCCAGCTGGCGATCTCTCGGATCGCGCCGTCGCCACCGGGGACGGTGGTGACCGCGCGTGCGGCGCCGCGCACCACGTCGTGGGCGCTCGCGACCGCCACGGGCCAGCCCACGAGGGCGAAGCACGGGAGGTCGTTGACGTCGTTGCCGACGTAGAGCACGCGCTCGGGCGCGATGCCCTGCTCCTCGCACCACTGCTTCAGTGCGAGGTCCTTGCGGTCGATGCCGTGCAGGACCGGGATTCTGAGCTTCCGGGCCCGGGCGGCGACGACCGGGTTCTGCTCCGTGGAGAGGATCAGCATCTTCAGGCCGCTGTTGCGCAGGGCGGCGATGCCGAGGCCGTCTCCGCGGTGCACGGAGACGAACTCCTTTCCATCGGCGTCGATCAGCACCCGGTCGTCGGTCTGGGTGCCGTCGAAGTCCAGTACGACCGCGTCGATGTCGTCGGCGGCGGGAAGGGCGCCGGGACGGTCCGCGTCGAAGAGGGGGGCCAGTGCGCGGGCGCGGGCCAGGTCGTGCGGGTCGTCGATCTCCAGCACACGGGCCGGGTCCGTGCGGACCAGTTCGGTGTGGCCGAAGAAGCGGTGCCGGTGCTTGCGGAAGCCGGCCGCGTCCATGGCGTAGGCGGCGCCGGTCTCCAGGAAGTCCTGGGGGCGGTCCTGGCGGCGGGGGCGGTAGGACTTGTCGTGGTTGACGCCGTGACCGCCGCGCTCGACGCCGGAGTCGGCCGCCTGGTCCGCGTCCCGCCACACGAATCCGTGGAACGGCGCCACGGTCACCGCGGTGTCCGCCCCGTTCTCGACGACGGCGGCCGCGACGCCCTCGACGTCCTCGCGGGCGATGAACGGGCTGGTGCACTGCACGAGGAGGACCACCTCGACGGCCGCGCCGTGCAGGGCCTCGTGGGCCTCCATCGCGTGCAGGACCGCGGCCTCCGAGGTGGCCAGGTCGCCGGCGATGGCGGCCGGCCGCAGCACGACCTCCGCACCGGCCTGGCGGGCGGCGGCCGCGATGGCCTGGTCGTCGGTGGAGACGACCACGTCCGTGACCAGCCGGGTCGCACGGCACTCGCGCACCGCTCGCGCCACCAGCGGGACACCGCCGACGGGGGCGAGGTTCTTCGCGGGCACGCCCTTGGAGCCGCCGCGCGCGGGGATCACCGCGAGCACGCGGCGCACGGAGGCGCCTTGGCCCGCTGCCGGGTGGGACATGGGGTCTACTCCTTGAAGAGAGGTCACAGCTCCCCCATCCGCCGGATGACGGGAGCCACCCGCTGCACTCCGTGCCGGTAGGCGCCGCGCGCCGCCCGGCGCACGATCTGCCGGACCGGGCCCGGCTCCTTGTCGGCGGCGGGCGCGCCGGGCAGCGGGCTGCCGTCCGGGCCGAGGTGGTGGCGGGCGAGGAT
Organism: Streptomyces sp. AC555_RSS877; assembly: GCF_019049245.1. Classification (GTDB taxonomy): domain Bacteria; phylum Actinomycetota; class Actinomycetes; order Streptomycetales; family Streptomycetaceae; genus Streptomyces. The sequence goes on from NZ_JAGMUK010000027.1 coordinate 27,033, forward strand.
GCCGGGCAGGTAGCCGGGCGCGGTCGCGGGGGTGTAGTACGGGGTCAGCGGGGGCAGTTCGGGCGCGGCCAGCAGCTTGGCGATCCGCTCCCGCGCCGCGTCGAAGGCGTGGGCGTACGAGCCGGCCCCGGAGGGGGAGTCCGCGGCCGCGACGCCCTGCCGGGCCACCCACTCCTCGTCGGGCGCCGGGCGGTGGCCGGCGTCGAGCTGGTCCCAGGAGGCGAGGCAGCCGGAGCCGACGAAGTGGTGGTTGCCGAGCACTTCGCGGACGCCGAGGTCGGTGAGCACCACGGTGGGGATGCGGCGGTGCAGTGATTCCAGGGCGGCGGTCGAGCTGACGGTGACCAGCAGGTCGGTGCGGTCGAGCACCTCGCCCATGTGGCCGTAGACCAGACGGAAGTTGGGCGGCAGGCCGGTGCGCTGCGCCAGCTTCTGGTACGGCAACTCCTCGAGGTGGGTGGTGTGTTCGCCCGGCTTGGAGCGCAGCTTCAGCACCACCTCGCGGTCGGGGTGCGTCCGGGCGTGCCGGACGAGCCGGTCCAGCAGGTACGTACGGTCCTTGCGGCTGTCCGGGACGGACGGCTGGGCGGCGAAGACCACCGTGTAGGGGTCGTGCTCGCCCGTGTAGGGGGCTCCGCCGAGGAACGGGAGTGCCACCTCGGTCACCGACGAGGCGTCGGCGCCCACGCCCTCGTACACCGCGCGGAAACGCTCGGCGTCCTGGCGGGAGTTGGCGAGGACGAGATCGGCGCCGTGCCGCAGCAGGAGGCCGTCGGCGAGCTTCTCGTAGACGACACCCACATAGCCGGTGACGATGACGGGACGCTTCTCGCGGCCCTCCCAGACCCGCCCCAGGCCGTGCAGCATCGCCTGGACGCCGCCGCCGACGAGGGCGATGACGACGACGTCGTACTCCTCCTCGGCCATGGCGCGCAGGAACTCGACCGCGGTGACCTCGCGCAGCGAGTCGGCGCGCACCCCCACTTCCTCCAGCTGGCGGGGCGTGGGCGTGGCCCGGCCGCGCAGCAGGAATCCGCTCAGGGCGGGGCCGGCTTGCGCGTCGTCGCGCGATGCGGCTTCCATGGACGGGCCCGGCGTGATGCGGTCCGCGGTCAGCGCACCCCATTTCCAGCGGGTGTCCGAGTCCGCGAGGACGGCGATTCGCGGGGTGTTCCTTGTACGTGGTGGCACGAGGAAGACGCTAGGAAGCAATTTCTAGGTGCGGCCCAACCGGGAATCAACGAAAAGTTAACAACAGCCCACCGAGAGCCGAACTGGCCCGCGGAATAGGGAAAAGTAGCGGGGATGCACCATTCCGACACATGGAGTTCACCCCCCGTACGTGCACCGTACGGTTCTGCTGCCGGACCGGCTCCTAGGGTTTTGCAGGTGCCAAAGCTTTCCGTGATCGTGCCGTTCTATAACGTGCAGCAATTCGCCCCGGACACTCTCAGAAGCCTTCGAATGAACGCCCGGCCCGACTTCGAGTTCGTGCTGGTCGACGACAAATCGACGGACGAAACCCCGGCCATTCTCGAACGCGCTGCCGACCAGCTTTCGGATGTCGCCGAGGTGCGTTATATCCGACATGAACAGAACGGCGGGCTCGCCACCGCGCGCAACACCGGCCTGGATGCCGCGCAGGGCGAGTACCTGACGTTCCTGGACGGCGACGACTGGCTGGCCCGCGGTTACCTCGCCGAACTGGTGTCGGCGATCGAGGGGTCGGGCTGCGACTTCGTCCGCACCGACCATGTGCAGGCCACCGCCCGCGCCCGGACCGTGCACCGGGCCCCGGTCGGCAGACGCGGCGAGGTGCTGGACCCGCGTGAGGCGATCCTGCCCGCGGACCGGACGACCTCGGTGGACTACGCCTACGCCTGGGCCGGCGCCTACCACCGCCGTCTGCTCGACCGGGGCCTGCTGCACTTCACCGACGGGCTGCGCACGGCCGAGGACCGGCCGTGGATCTGGAAACTGCACCGCGAGGCCGAGTCGTTCGCCGTGGTGAGCCTGCTGGGCGTGTTCTACCGGCGCGGAGTGGCCTCCTCGCTGACCCAGATCGGCGACGCCCGCCAGCTCGACTTCATCCGCGCCTTCGACCAGGTGATCGAGGAGACGGCGGCGGACCGGGACGCCGACCGGCTGCTCCCCAAGGCGGTGCGCACCTACTGCGCGATCATCGCCCACCATCTCTCGGACGAGTCCAAGTGGGAGCCGACCGTGGCCAAGCAGCTGCGGGCGATGAGCGCGGCGGCGATACAGCGCATGCCGCAGGACGCGCTCGGTGACGTACTCGAGACCATGGACATGCGCCGCTCCTCCACGCTGCGGCGGCTGCGGCGCCGGGTCACCACAGCGAAGGCGGCCGCCTGATGTCCCGTACCACCACCCCTGGCACCACCCAGATCTTCTGTGCCTCGACGCTGTACGGCGCCGCCACCCTGGCCGCCGCGGTCGACTCCGACCTGTTCGCCGAGCCGGACCGCCGGGTACTGCTCGTCTTCAACAACTCCGCCACCCCCGAGACCACGCCGGCGCTCGACGAGATGCCGGGCTTCGAGCCGCTGCGCAGCCACTTCGACGACGTCCTGTCCTGGAACGAGGCCATCAGCCCCTTCCACCCCGGTTCCTGGACCCCGCGCCCCGACGACGTGCCGCTGTTCGAGCGCTACCTGCGGCTGCTGTGGGATCTCGGCGACGACCGCGTGGAGCTGGTCCTGGAGTCCATCCAGGTCACCCCCGCCCTCACGGTGGCCCAGCTGTTCACCGGCGCGCCCGTCGACGTCTACGCCGACGGGCTGATGAGTTACGGCCCCACCCGCAACAAGCTCGACCCGCTGGTCGGCACCCGGGTGCGCCGGCTGCTGCACCTGGACCTGGTGCCGGGGCTCACGCCGATGCTGCTGACCGAGTTCGAGGTGTCGGCGCAGGTGGTGCCGACGCCGGCCTTCCTGAAGGTGATGAACGAACTCGCCGTGTCCGTACCCGAGTTGCCGGTACTGCCGGACGGTTCGGCACTGCTGCTCGGCCAGTACCTGTCCGCGCTGAACATCCTCTCCCCCGCCGAGGAGGAGGACCTGCACGTACGGATGATGCGGGGTGCGGTCGAGCGCGGGCACCGCACGGTCGTCTTCAAACCGCATCCCACCGCGCCGGCCCGCTACAGCCGCGCCCTGGAGGCGGAGGCCGGAAAGCTGGGCGTGGACCTCACGGTGCTGGACACGCCCGTCCTCGCCGAGGTGCTGTTCGAGAAGGCGCGACCGGGGCTGGTCGTCGGCTGCTTCTCCACGGCCCTGTTCACGGCGTCCGCGTTCTACGACCTCCCCGTCGCCCGCATCGGCACCGAGCCGCTGCTGGACCGGCTGACGCCATACCAGAACAGCAACCGGGTCCCGGTGGTGCTGGCCGACGCGGTGCTGCCGGACGTGGAGTTGCGCGGCGGCGAGGACCCGATCCCCGCCGGGGACCTGAACGGCCTGGTCACCGCCGTCGGCTTCACCATGCAGCCGCAGATCCACCCGGGCCTGCGCCCGGCCGCGGAGCGCTACCTCGCGAAGCACTTCGGCCCGCGCACCCGCCGGTACTTCAAGCGCAAGCGGCTCACCTCGCTCGGGCTGCCCGGCGGCATTCCGGAGCGGCTGGCGTTCCTGCCGCACAGTGCGACGGCACGCCGGGTGGTGCGGCGGGCACGGGCGCTGAAGAAGGCCGTGAAGCGCTGAGCGAAGCAGGGGTGAACCAGGGGGTACCTGGTGGTGTCCCTCCGGGAAAGGCCAGGTCACACGCCCGTGATCTGGCTTTTCCGGTTGGTGCGGAGCCTGTGACAGGCCATGACCGCGGCTCTACCATCGCGTGATGCGTATCCCCCAGCTCGAACAAGCCAATGCCCGCATGCTGGCCCACGCACCATCCGTCCGGCCGGTCTCCACGGGCGACATCATCCGCACCCACCGCAAGAAGTTCCCGTACCGGGGCTTCGCCGAGATCGACTCCCCTTACGGCCCGCCGTTCGTCATGTTCTGCGTGAACGACGACGCGGTCGCCCTCGACACCCTGTGGAACGGGGCGTTCGGTTACGAACCCGGCAGCCTCGGCACCTGGGCCCGCCTTGCCGCGAACAGCGCGACCATCGCCGACGTCGGGGCGCATGTCGGGTACTTCTCGCTGATCGCGGCGCTCGCCAACCCGAACGCCAAGGTGCACGCCTTCGAGCCGGTGGACCAGGTCCACGCCCGTCTCTCGGTGAACATCCGTTCGAACAACGTCCAGAACGTGCGGCTCTACCAGGCCGGGGTGTCCAGCAGCGCCGGCTGGGCCGACATCAGCGTCCGCTTCTCGGGAAACCTGCTCTCGACCGGTTCGACCCTGGAGCACGCCGCCGCCGACGCCCAGCTGAAGCGCATCCAACTGCTGCCTCTCGACGAGGTCTTCGCCGACACCAGGCTGGACCTCGTCAAGATCGACGTCGAGGGCCACGAGATGGCGGTCCTGCAAGGGGCCCGGCAGGTGCTCAAGCGCGACCGGCCGACCGTGATGCTCGAAGCGCTGCGGGACGCTCCGCTGGACACCCTCCTCGCCGAGTTCGACCCCCTCGGCTACGACTGCCACTGGGTCACCGAACACGACGGGACGCTTCTCCCGTGGTACGCGCCTCGTCCGCCCAGGACACGGAACCTGCTCTTCACCCCGCACGAGTGAGCCGGGTTCAAGCGAAACGGGGAAGACAGCTCCCGGACGCGACGCGTTCGGGGCAGGTTCACTGAACGCGCATAGCTTCCCCAAATGCTGCAAACAGCGTTCACGTTCATCCCGTACAGCCCCGGGGGCCGGCGGAGATGACCCAGCAGGACACCCGGCCCCCCGCCCACGTCCCGGCTCCCGTCCCGCCCGCGGCGGTCGAGCCGGGACCGGCCCGCCGGCCGCTGATCTCGTATGTGCTCCCGGTCTACAACGAGCGGGACGGTGTCGCGGCCTTCCACGCCGCGCTGACCGCCGCACTCGCCGGGCGCCCCGAGCTCGACTTCGAGCTGGTGTACGTCAACGACGGGTCCAGCGACGGGTCGCTCGCGATCCTCACGGGCCTCGCACAGCAGGATCCGCGCGTCCGGGTGGTCGACCTCGCCCGTAACTTCGGGCACCAGATCGCCATCACGGCCGGGCTCGACGTCGCCGGGGGCGACGCGGTGATCGTGATGGACACCGACCTCCAGGACCCGCCCGAGGTCAGCCTGGAGCTGGTGGACGCCTGGCGCGAGGGCGCCGACATCGTGCACGCGCGCCGGCGCAGCCGACAGGACAGCGCGTTCAAGCGGGCCACCGCGCACCTGTACTACCGCGTGCTGCGGGCCTCCACCGACGTGGACATCCCGCTGGACACCGGCGACTTCCGGCTGCTGGACCGCAAGGTCGCCGTCGAACTGCGCCGATACCGTGAGCGCAGTCGCTTCGTCCGCGGCATCGTCGCCTCGATGGGCTACCGGCAGACCGAGGTGGCCTTCGACCGCGACGAACGGTTCGCGGGCGAGACCAAGTACCCGCTGCGCAAGATGGCCCGGCTGGCCGTCGACGGGGTCACCAGCTTCTCCACCGCACCCCTCAAGATGATCACCCGGCTCGGTTTCGTGGTGCTCGCGCTGTCGCTCGTCGGCATCCTCTACGCCCTGGCGATGAAGTTCTTCCGGCCCGACATCACCGTTTCCGGCTGGACGATGCTGATGTGTGTCGTGCTGTTCCTCGGCGGCACCCAGATGCTGTCGCTGGGCGTGATCGGGGCGTACATAGGGCGGATATACAGCGAGACGCAGGGGCGTCCGCTGTACCTGGTGCGTGAGGTGACAGGCGGTCCGGGTGACGATGACTGAGACCACCGCCACCGTCGACGCGGCTCCCGAGAAGCAGAACCGCACCCTGCGCCAGCTCGTCAGTTACAGCCTCATCGGCGGCAGCGGTGTCGCCCTCGACTTCGTCGTCTTCCTGCTGCTGCACAACCTCGCCGGGATGGACGAGCAGCTCGCCAACGCGCTCAGCACCAGCCTCGGCATCGCGAACAACTTCGTGCTCAACGCGCTGTTCACCTTCGAGCGGCGTGACCGGATCCTCGTGCGCTTCCTGCGCTTCTACGCCGTCGGGCTGACCGGCATCGTCCTGACGAACCTGCTCTTCCTCGTCTTCACCGACGGGCTGGGGATCGACGCCAACCTGGTCAAGGCGGGTTCGCTGCCGCTGGTCCTGGCGCTCCAGTTCGTGCTCAACAGAAAGTGGAGCTTCGCATGAACCTCGGCATCATCGGCGCGGGTGCCACCGGCCTCACCGCCGCCTGGGACGCCGTACGCGCCGGCCACCGGGTCACCGTCCTGGAGGCGGCCGACGAACTGGGCGGTCTCGCCGCCTCGCTGGAGGTGGGAGGCGTTCCGCTGGAGCGCTTCTACCACCACATCTTCCGCAGCGACAAGGCGATGATCGCCCTGATCGAGGAGCTGGGCCTCGGCGACGCGCTGCGCTTCCACAAGCCGACCACCGGCATCTACCGGGGCGGGAAGCTCATCGACTTCACCACCCCGTTCGACATGCTGCGCTTCCCGGAGTTCTCCCCCGTCGACGCGGTGCGGTTCGCCGGATCGTCGGCGGCGCTGAAGGCGATCCGCAACGGTGAGCGGTTCAGCGACCTGACCGCGCTCGCCTGGTTGCGCCGCTGGGCGGGCAGGAAGGCCACCGGCGCGATCTGGGAGCCGCTGCTGCGGGGCAAGTTCGGCGACCGGGCCGAGCAGGTGTCGATGGCGTGGCTGTGGGCCCGTATCCACTGCCGTACGTTCGAGCTCGGCTATGTGGACGGCGGGTTCGAGCGGGTGTACGCGGCGCTGCGGGACGGTGTCGAGGAGCGCGGCGGCAAGGTGGAGTTCGGGAAGGCGGTCGAGTCGATCCGGCAGGACGGCGAAGAGGCGGTGGTGCGGTGCGCGGACGGTTCGACGTACGCGTTCGACCGGCTGCTCGTCACCACTCCGCAGCCCGCCTTCGCCAAGGCGGCCGGGCTGCCGTCCGAGGACGCGGTGTGGAGGAACCAGTACCTGGGCGCGACCTGCTTCGTGCTGGAACTGGACCGCAGCGTGATCCCGTACTACTGGCTGAACATCAACGAGCCGGACTTCCCGTTCCTCGCGGTGGTCGAGCACACGAAGATGATCGACCCGTCGGTGTACGGCGGCCGGCACGTCCTCTACGTCGGCAACTACGTGGAGCGCGAGGACTGGCGGTTCACCACCGAACCGGCCGAGCTGCTGCGGAAGTTCCTGCCGTATCTGCGGCGGGTCAACCCGGACTTCGACGAGTCCTGGATCAAGGACTGGCACTTCTCGAAGGCCGGGTTCGCGCAGCCCGTCGTGACGCCCGAGTACCGGGCGCTGATCCCGCCCCACGAGACGCCGATGAGCCGGGTCACGCTGGTGACGATGGCGCAGATCTACCCGCAGGACCGGGGGCAGAGCTACTCGGTGGCGCTGGCCAGGAAGGTCACCGCGGCACTCGGGCTGCGGTGACCTTCGGCCCTACTTGCGCCGGCACAGCACCGTCATCGTGCCGGCGCTCGACGGCGGGCAGTCGTAGGCGGCGGTGATGCGCCGCCACAGTGCCGGGTCGACCTTGGCGGGCCGGAACCAGGCCCGGTCGAGGATCGCGTACGGGGCGGTGCCGTGGTCGATGCAGTCGGCGTTCTCCCGGTAGGACTTCAGCTCGGTGACGTCCGCGAGGTAGCGGGTGCGCTGGAGGAACGTGGCGATGGGGTAGCGGCACCGGGCCGGGTGGTCGACGTAGTACGTGGTGTCGCCGAAGGCGAGGTAGAGCACGGGGGCACCGGCCGGCATCCGCGCCCGCAGCCGGTCGGCCTCCGCCTCGCTGTTCCGCATCCCGGCCAGGTACTCGGTGCCGGTCATCCTGACCTTGCCGTACTGGACGAGGTGCGGGGAGCCGGGCCAGATGCTCGCGGCCAGGCACACCACACCGGCCAGGGCGACCGGCCACAGCAGACGCGCCGGATGCCCTGCCGTGGCCGGCGCGCGCAGGACGTCCACCACGGCGGCGAGCAGGGCCACCAGCCCGAGCGCCCACGCCACATACGTACGCTGCCAGTCCGCCGGGGCCTGCGCGTACAGCACGGGCAGCGCGCCGTACAGCAGTGACACGGCCCCGAAGCACCACGGCGGCGAGCGCCGGGCACCGCCCACGGCGAGGCCCCACAGCATGGCGGCGAGGACGGGCATCTGGGCGCCGTGGTAGAGGAACCAGTTGCCCTGCACGATCACGACCGCCTGGGCGCCGAGGCCGATCGTCAGGGCGACCAGGAGCAGTTCGAGCCGTCGGCCGCGTCCGGGGATCCGGGACAGGACCAGCAGCAGCGCTCCGGGCAGGAGGAGCAGGACCGGGCTCTCCACGGCCCGGTCGGCCAGGAACTCCACGGAGCGGTCGAGCATGAAGGACGGGTGGATGCCGGTGCGGCTCAGCGCCGACTGGTTGATCTGCGGCATGTCCTCGGTCCACTGCCACTCGTGCGACCCGCCGAGCAGACTCAGCCCGAACAGGGCCACCGCGGCGGGCACCCCGACGAGGGCGAGCCGTACGGCCCGGCCCCGGTCGGCGGCGTACACGAGCAGGACGCCGATGGCGGCCGTGGCGGCGGTGGAGTACTTCATCATCACCGCGAGGCCGAAGGGCAGCGCGGCGAGCAGGGCAGCGGGCCAGGGCCGGGACAGGCCGAGCGCGGCGGCGACGGCGAACACCGTCAGGACCACGGCCGCCCACTCCGGCTGGAGGAAGTCGTTGCGGGGCGCGAGGGCCAGGGCGAGCCCGGTGGCGCCCGCGGTGAGGGCCGACTCGCGGCCGGTGAGCCGTCGCCGGAGCACGACGTACAGCGTGTGGGCGGCCGCGGCGGCGAGCAGGACGCCCGCCGTTCCCATCAGGGCCTCGCGGACCGTCGTCCCGCCGAAGGTGAGCCGGTCGAGGCCGGCGATGAACCACCGGTAGAAGTACGGCCGGTGGGTGAAGATCTCCGACGGTGAGTAGCCTGCCGCGCGGCCGGTGCGCAGGGCGCCGAGGACGTAGTGCAGGTCGCCGGTGAGGCGCCGGGTGAGCACGGTGTACACCACGACGGCCGCGGCGGGCAGGGCGACCAGCGGCCACCAGTACGGTGACCGGCGGCCGCCCCGGCGCGGCTGTGCCGCCGGGGCGGCCTCGTCGGCCAGGACGGTCGCCATCCGTCAGCCGCCCAGGAGGGCGCGGAGGTCGGCCGCGTTCGCCTCGGTGACCTTCCAGAGCTCCTGCTGCCGGCCGTGCACGTCGGCGACGGTCTTGGCGTGGTCGGCGAGGAGGTCCTTGGAGCGTTCCACCAGTCGGGCGGCGAGGTGGCGGTCGTGCACGGAGACGCCCCACTCGGGGCGCTCGATGTCGCGCAGGAAGTACGCCATCTTCGGGTGCGAGATCAGGCTGATGATGGGTGTGCCGACGCCGAACGGGATCATGCCGGCGTGGCCGCGCATGCCGATCACCAGCTTGGTGCGGGCGTACAGCTCGCGGATCTCGTCGTTCTCGAAGTCGTACATCGGGATGACGGGCAGCGAGATGCCGTGCTCGCGCCGCAGGTCGAAGGCGATCTTCTCGTCGTCGAGCGAGTGCGCCACGCACTTCACCTCGGCGAGCTCGCCCAGGTCCCGTACCGCCTGGGCCATCTGGGCCAGGAAGTAGTCGTAGTCGTGGCCGAAGCGCAGGCCCGCGCGGTCGTAGGCGGCGTTGACCAGGATGGTGTCGTCGCGCGTCAGCGGGTCCTGCCAGCCGTCGACGAGCTGGCGCATCACCGTGGTGGGACAGGGCTGGAAGCGCACCTTGTCGTGCAGGTGCGCCGGGATCATGGTCCGCACCTTCTCGATCGAACCGTGGTTGCGCAGCCCGAAGAAGGAGGACTTCTCGACCAGCAGACGCAGCGAGTCCCGGAACCGGCCCGCCCGGTACGACTGGCCGTCGAAGGCGTTGAAGCCCACGGCGAAGACCGCGATCGGCACGTCGATACGATTCAGCAGCTCGTCCGGGACGTTCCACTGCCAGGCGCTGTTGCCGTTGGGCATGGTGTCCGGGATGAACAGGCCACCGCCGCCGATGACCAGGCCGCGCCGGGAGTTCACGCGCTCCAGGGCCGCCTCGTCGAACAGGCGGTGGGCGTGTACGGAGTGCCAGCGGCGGGAGCCGGTGTCCGGGCCGAAGGCGAGGCGTACGGTCTCCGGGAGGAGCTTGTCGCCAGCGTTGCCCTGCCGGTCCATGTAGAACGCGACGTGCGCGAGCTGTTCCTCGGCGGCGCCCTGCTCCTGGGCGGGCAGGCCGGAGGCGCGCTGCGCCCACAGCCGGCTGGAGCGGTGGGTGATGTCGACGGACAGGCCCGCGGTGGCGTACTTGAGGGCCGCCGTGTTGTCGCCGTGCACCCAGGCCATCTGGGCGAGGCGGGCGTAGGCGGTGGCGGCCCGGTTGGGAGCGGCGGTGGCGAGCAGCAGCTGCGCCTTGGCCTCGTCGTAGCGCGAGACGCTCATCAGGGCGTGGCCGAGCACCTCGTGCGGCCAGGCGGCGTCCAGCGGGATGCGCACGCTGCTCAGGATGTCCACGGCGTCCTGGTAGTCGCCCGTCGAGATGTGCGCGGCGGCGACCTTGCGGGCGGCCTCGACGTCTCCGGTGCGGGCGACGTGCGGGGTGCCGTAGTGGACGAGCAGGTCGTGGTGGAGGCCGCCCGGCTTCGACAGGTACGCGGCGTGGAAGTCGGCGTCGTCCAGCTCGAACTCGCGCCAGCGGTCCTCGGCCTGGCTGTAGCCGGCCTCGCCGCCCTGCCAGGGCTTGTGGCGGCCGGTGAAGTGCAGGATCGCGGTGTCCTCGGGGACCGGGAGGTCGCCGGACAGGCGCCGCTTGACGAAGTTGTAGCGCGCGTCGAGGCGGATGAAGTCGCCGTCCAGGACCGCGTTCAGGATGCCCTGGTCGTGCTTGTCGAGCTCGTAGTCGCCGCTGCGTCCGGTGGCGTCGAGCTTGGCGCAGAACGCGTCGGACAGGTACTCGCGCTGGATGACCAGCAGGCCCGAGTTGAGCTTGTGCTGGCCGTAGAAGAACTGCGAGACCGCCGCGAGCCCTTCGCGCAGCTCCAGCAGTTCGCTCAGGTCGCCGAGGACGACCATGTCCGTGTCGAGCGTGATGACGGTGTCGTACTCGCGCAGCCGGAAGACGTCCAGGATGAAGTACGCCTTGCGGACCAGGTAGTTGTCCTGGTCGCCCTTCTTGTACGAGTCGTAGTGCTCGGCGTTGACCCGGCGCAGCACGATCCGCGGGTGCAGGTCGCGGATCTTGGCGATCGAACCGGGGCGCAGGTCGTCGTAGAGGACGACGAAGTCCTCGCACACGCCCGGGTTGGACAGGGCGAGGCTGCGCAGCAGGACGAGGAATCCGGGCAGGTAGTTCTCGTCGACGTAGCTGGCGAAGGCTATGCGGCGCTTGCCGGTGAGGGCGTGCGCGTCGGTGGCCGGGGCCAGGGGGGCGGCGGCCTGGGTCGGGGAGGTCGTGGTCATCGCAGGGAGATCCTCATGGCGGTCACGCTCTGGGCCCGCTGCATGACCCATGCCTTCTCGCTCGTGTATTCGTGCACGGAGGTGATGGCCAGCTTCATCGCTTCCTGGACGCGGTAGGCGCCGCTCTCGTAGAAGTCGAAGCCGATCAGGTCGAGGGTCGGGCTGACGTCGAGGAAGTCCAGCAGGTACAGCATGTTGAAGCCGGTGGTCGGGATGCCCGACCAGACGTCGGTGCCGAGCTTGCCGATGTTGCGCACGGGCCAGCGCAGGGACTCGTCGCCGAGATACGTCTGGGCGCCGGGGACCAGGCGGTTGCGCAACGAGTGCTTCCAGTCGCCGGAGACGCCGCCGAAGACGAGCCGGGTGTCGACGGGCTTCTCCCAGTTGAAGCCGTGCTTGTGGATCGTGGCGTGGATGTCGGTACGGCTGCCGGTGTGCTTCGGCTCGATCCTGTACGAGTTGAAGCGCACCACGAGGTCGTACGCGTCGATCTCCGCGCCCATCGAACTCGCGCCGACACGGCCGGAGTTGGCGACCAGGCAGACCGACTTGCCGGCGATCCGGTTGCGGAACTCGCCGAGGCTGATCCACCGCACCCCGCCGACGGTGGGGTCGTCGACCGGGCCGCGCATCCGGGTGCGGCGCTGCTCGGCGTAGAGGGCGATCGCCTCGGTGAGCGCGGGCAGGTCCCCGCTCGCGGTGGCCTCGGCGGTGCGCAGGTCGAGGTACTGGCTGAGGAGTTCCTGCCGGTCGGTGGCCGGGGCGTCCTCGGCGGCGAGGCACAGGAGCGCTCCCACGAGCCGGGGCTCGGCCGCCTGCCAGTCACCGACGGCGTGCGCGGCGAGGCCTTCGGCCCATGTGTCGGTGGCGGGGCCGCGGGCGTACTGCTCGGCGTGTGGGCACTGGCGGCGGAGCAGGCTCAGCAGCTCCCGCTCCTTCTCCGCCGCCGCGCGCATACCGGTGATCCGGGCGCGGACGCCGAAGCCGTCGTCGTCGGTGAGGGCGAGATACCGCTCGTACGCCTCCACTGCCTCCTTGTCCTCACCGAGGGCCTCCAGGAGGCGGGCGCGCAGTCGCCAGCCGGCCCGGGAGTTCTTGCGCTGGGCGAGGACGGTGTCGCTGATGACCAGCGCGAGGTTCAACTCGTCGTCGTAGCCGCACTCCAGGGCCTTGTTGGCGACGGCGAGCAGGGCGTCGAGGAGTTCGTTGCCGAGGCCGGCGGAAGGGGCCGCGGCGCCCTTGACCGCCCGCTTGAGCAGGGCGGTGGCGCCGGCCGGGGCGGGTGCGGGGGCGCCGGCCGCCGCGGTGGTGCCCCACACGACCAGCAACTTCCGTAGCTGTTCGGCGAGTTCGACGCGGCGGCGGTCGATACTGCCGACGAGTTTGCCGCTGTGCGCCGCGCAGGCGCGCAAGCAGTCGTCCAGCCCCCCTCCGCGCACACGTGCCCGTCTGTTCTGGACCCTCGTCATGGCACTCCTGATTTTGCCGCGTCTGTGTTGCGCGATTCGCTCTTTATTAGCACGTGGGGGGAGGTTGAGAGAAAGTTAGGAAACGAAGGCAAAGTCCAGGTGAATTCGCAGAGACCACCTGGACAACCGTCTCCCCGCAGCCCGGGACTTCCCTGTGATTCGGACTAATGTGCCGCGAGTACCGCAGGAGTGCCCGCGCGTCGACCAAGGGGAATTTCGTGACCAGCATGACCGTCCGGCCGGTGCCCGACGCGCCCGCACCCCCTCGGCCGGATCGGCCGGCCCGCCGCGAATCCCGGTTGCGCGCCCTCGACGGACTACGGCTGATCGCGGCGCTGATGGTGGCGGCCTATCACTACGGCGGCCGGGGCGGCGAGATCACCCGGGCCTGGGGAAGTTCACCGAAAGAGCAGTTCCCCACCCTGCACGGCTATTTCGCTTACGGCTGCCTCGGCGTCCAGGTCTTTTTCGTGATCAGCGGATTCGTGATCTGCATGAGCGGCTGGGGCCGGCCCCCGAAGTCGTTCTTCGCGTCCCGCGCCGCACGACTGCTGCCCGCCTACTGGGCGGCGGTCCTGATCGTGTCCGCCGTGTTCGCGCTGCCGATGGTCGCCTACGAGGCGCTGTCACCGAGCGACACCCTGGTCAACCTGACCATGCTGCAACAGCCGTTGGGCGTCGACCGGGTGCTGGGCGTGTGCTGGACGCTGTGGGCGGAGGTCCGCTTCTACGCGCTGTTCGCGCTGTGTGTCGTCCTGCCCGGGGCTTCGCGGCGGCGCGTGATCCTGTTCTGCGCGGGCTGGACGCTGGCGGCGGCGCTCGCGCAGGCCGCCCGCCAACCGCTGCTCGACGTCGTGCTGATGCCCGAGTACGCCCCCTTCTTCATCGGCGGAGTCGGCCTCTACCTCGTCCACCGCGACCGGCGGGACGTCTACGGCTGGGGCATCGTGGCGGTGAGCTTCCTGATCGGGCAGCACTACGCGGTGCGCAGTCTGTGGAACGCGTCCGACCCGAACGCCTTCGCCCACCGCTCCTCACTCGGCATCGTCCTCGTCGTCGCCGTCGGGTTCGTGGCGGTCGCGGCGATCGCGCTCGGCTGGCTGAACTGGGCCGACTGGCGCTGGCTGACGGTCGCGGGGGCGCTGACCTACCCCTTCTATCTCGTCCACGAGCACCTCGGCTGGGTGGTGATCCACGCCCTGCACATCAGCCTCGGCCTACCGTCGGCGGAGACCTTCATGCTGACCGTCGCCTCGATGCTGCTGCTGGCGTGGCTGCTGAACCGGTACGTGGAGAAGCCGTTGACGCCCAGACTGCGGGCGGCGCTGGCCAGGGTGCGCTGAACTCCGCTTCGCATGCGCAGTGGTACCGCGACACGGGACCCGCTGCCTCACGAACTCGCCAGCGACAGCTTCACCGCGAACCCCAGGAACAACGCCCCCGCCGCCGAAGTGGCCCCCGCCGACAACCGCCTGCGACTCCGGAACGCCGCCGCCAGCTTCGTACCGCTGAATATCAGCGCGCTGAGATACAGGAAGCTGGCCAGCTGGGCGAACGTGCCGAGGACGACGAAGGAGAGCGCCGGGTAGGCGTATCCCGGGTCGACGAACTGCACGAAGAAGGCGACGAAGAACAGGATCGCCTTCGGGTTGAACAGGCTGATGACCAGCGCCCGCCGATACGGCCGCTCGTCGGCGGCTGAGGCGGAGGCGGAGGCGTCCTCGACGGCGGTCCGCTCCCGTCGGTCCCGCCACATTCCCCAGGCGGCCCGCAGCATCCCGATCGCCAGCCACGTCAGATACCCGGCCCCGGCGTACTTCACGATCCCGAACAGCACGGCGTTCGCCTGGAGCAGCGAGGCGACCCCGGCGGCCGACAGGGTCATCAGCACGGCGTCCCCGCACCAGACCCCGGCCGCGGCCGTGTACCCGGCCCGCACACCGCGCCGGGCGGCGACGGACAGGACGTACAGGGAGTTGGGACCGGGCAGCAGGACGATCAGGACGAGTCCTGCCAGATAGGTGGAGAGATCGATGACTCCGAACATGAAAAAGAGTGTCGCACGCGGGTACGACACTCCCTCAGTCCATGGTGAAACCGCTGCTCAGAAGGCGTCCGACGGCACGTAGGTCCCCCAGATCTCCCGCAGCGCGTTGCACACCTCGCCCACCGTCGCCCGGGCCCGCAGCGCGTCCTTCATCGGGTAGAGGACGTTGTCCTCGCCCTCGGCCGCCTTCTTCAGGGCGGCCAGAGCCGAGTCCACCGCCGCCTGGTCCCGCTCGGCCCGCAGCTTCGCCAGCCGCTCGGCCTGCTGGGCCTCGATGGCGGGGTCGACGCGCAGGGGCTCGTACGGCTCCTCGATGTCGAGCTGGTAGCGGTTGACACCGACGACGACCCGCTCGCCGGAATCGGTCTCCTGGGCGATGCGGTAGGCGCTGCGCTCGATCTCGCCCTTCTGGAAGCCGTGTTCGATGGCCGAGACCGCGCCGCCGAGCTCCTCGACCTTGGCCATCAGCTCGACGGCCACCGCCTCCACCTCGTCGGTCATCTTCTCGACGACGTACGACCCGGCGAAGGGGTCGACCGTCGCCGTCACGTCGGTCTCGTAGGCGAGGACCTGCTGGGTGCGCAGCGCCAGCCGCGCGCTCTTGTCGGTCGGCAGCGCGATGGCCTCGTCGAAGGAGTTGGTGTGCAGCGACTGCGTGCCGCCCAGCACCGCGGCCAGGCCCTGGACGGCGACGCGGACCAGGTTCACCTCGGGCTGCTGGGCCGTCAGCTGGACACCGGCCGTCTGGGTGTGGAAGCGCAGCATCAGCGACTTGGGGTTCTTCGCGCCGAACTCCTCCCGCATCACCTTCGCCCAGATCCGGCGCGCGGCACGGAACTTGGCGACCTCCTCCAGGATGGTCGTACGGGCCACGAAGAAGAAGGACAGGCGGGGCGCGAAGTCGTCGACGTCCATGCCCGCCGCGACCGCCGTGCGCACGTACTCGATGCCGTCCGCGAGGGTGAAGGCGATCTCCTGCGCGGGCGTGGCGCCCGCCTCGGCCATGTGGTAGCCGGAGATCGAGATGGTGTTCCACTTCGGGATCTCGGCCTGGCAGTACTTGAAGATGTCCGCGATCAGGCGCAGGGAGGGCTTCGGCGGGAAGATGTACGTCCCGCGGGCGATGTACTCCTTCAGCACGTCGTTCTGGATCGTGCCCGTGAGCTGGGAGGCGGCGACGCCCTGCTCCTCGCCCACCAGCTGGTACATGAGCAGCAGCAGGGCCGCGGGGGCGTTGATCGTCATCGACGTCGACACCTTGTCCAGCGGGATCCCGCCGAACAGCAGCCGCATGTCCTCGACCGAGTCGATCGCCACGCCCACCTTGCCGACCTCGCCGCTCGCGATCGGCGCGTCGGAGTCGTGGCCCATCTGGGTGGGCAGGTCGAAGGCGACCGACAGACCCATGGTGCCGTTGGCGATCAGCTGCTTGTAGCGGGCGTTGGACTCGGTGGCCGTACCGAAACCGGCGTACTGGCGCATCGTCCAGGGGCGGCCGGTGTACATGGACGGGTAGACGCCGCGGGTGAAGGGGTACGACCCCGGCTCCCCCAGCTTCTCGGCCGGGTCCCAGCCCGCCAGGGCCTCCGGCCCGTACACCGGCTCGATGGGCAGTCCCGATTCCGACTCGCGCGCCATGGTGTGTTGCCTCCCGCTGAGGTTACTCGCCGGTTACCAGCTGGTACGGTCCGACCCTTCGACGGACTGTAGCGGCGGGCGTGCACCCGGTGGAGGGAAGCACGCTGGGACCTTGCTCACAGCCCTTTCGAGGTCCCGGTCACAACAATGCCGCGCCGTTCGCAACCAGTCATCCGGGGGCAGACATCTCAGGTGGCATCGGTGCACATCCGTGAGACGACGGGGGTCGGAATGCGTACTGAGGGCATGGGGAGACGGTTCGCCGCGCTGCTGGCCGTGGCCGCGCTGAGCGGTTGCACGGTGCAGGCCGCCGACGGGGACGGCAGACAGGACTCGCCGGTGCGTGTCGAGCTTCCCGACACGAGCCCCTCGTCCGCCCCGGCGGACGACAAGCCGAGCTCGACGCCCACGCCGAAGAAGAGCGAGCCCGCCCCCGTGGTCCTGTGGTCCAGGGGCGACTCGGGCCGGGACGTGCGAGAGCTCCAGGCCCGGCTGCGGCAGGTGGCCTGGCTCTTCGACGGACCGACGGGGTCCTACGACGATCTGACCGAGCAGGCGGTCAAGGGCTTCCAGGGCAAGCGCGGGCTGCCGAAGACCGGCGAGACCGACACGGTCACCTGGCAGCGGCTGCTGAAGATGACGCGCGAGCCGGGCCGGTGGGACCTCTACCTGATGGGCGGCCAGCCGGCCGACACCCCGGATCCGCGCTGCCTGGCCGGGCGGGTGCTGTGCATCAGCAAGACGAGCCGGACCCTGCGCTGGATGATCGACGGGCGGACGGTCAGCACGGTCTCGGTGCGCTTCGGCTCGCAGTACACGCCCACCCGCGAAGGCGTCTTCAGCGTCTACTGGAAGTCCCGCCACCACGTGTCGACGCTGTACGACTCCCCGATGCCGTACGCGATGTTCTTCAGCGGCGGCCAGGCGGTGCACTACTCGTCCGACTTCGCGGCCCGCGGATACGCCGGCGCCTCGCACGGCTGCGTCAACGTACGGGACGAGCCGGCCATCGCGGATCTGTTCGCGCAGGTGAGGAACGGGGACAAGGTCGTCGTCCTGGCAGCGGCTGCTGAAGATGACGCGCGAGCCGGGCCGGTGGGACCTCTACCTGATGGGCGGCCAGCCGGCCGACACCCCGGATCCGCGCTGCCTG
>NZ_JAGMUK010000001.1 GCF_019049245.1 Streptomyces sp. AC555_RSS877
GGCCTTGCGTTTCCGACTCTATCAGATCTTTCCGATCCGATTTCCTCGGTGCTTTCCAGGTTCCCGCTCTCGCGTTTCCCTTTCCGGCGGTTCCGACTTTATCAGAAGTTCTGAGTCGAAATTCCCGCCCCCTCGGGGACTGGTTCCGGCGCACGAAGCGGCCGGGTTCCCGTCTGGGCGGAGCCGTAAACCTACTGGAGCGGGGCGCCTCGATGCAAATCGAGGCGCCCCGCTCCTGGTTGACGCAGATGAGGGCCGACGGACCGTCAGACCTCCACCACCACAGGGAGGATCATCGGCCGACGCCGGTAGTTGTCCGAGACCCACTTGCCCAGGGTCCGGCGGATGAGCTGCTGCATCTGGTGGGGCTCCACGACGCCGTCCTGAGCTGACCGCTCCAGGACCTCCGTGACTCTCGGGATGACATCGCTGAAGGCCGAGTCCTCGATGCCGGAGCCGCGGGCCTGGACGTGCGGCCCTCCGGTGATCTTGCCCGTCGAGGAGTCGATGACCACGAAGACCGAGATGATGCCCTCGTCTCCCAGGATCTTGCGGTCCTTCAGCGCCGGCTCCCCGACGTCACCGACCGAGAGGCCGTCGACGTACACGTAGCCCGCCTGGACCTTGCCGGAGATCTGCGCCTTGCCCTCGATGAGGTCGACGACCACGCCGTCCTCGGCGATGACGATCCGGTCGTGCGGGACGCCGGTCAGGGCACCCAGTTCCGCGTTGGCACGTAGGTGGCGCCATTCCCCGTGGACCGGCATCAGGTTCTTCGGGCGGCAGATGTTGTAGAAGTACAGGAGCTCGCCAGCGGAGGCGTGGCCGGAGACGTGCACCTTGGCGTTGCCCTTGTGGACGACGTTCGCGCCCCAGCGGGTCAGGCCGTTGATGACGCGGTAGACCGCGTTCTCGTTGCCTGGGATCAGCGACGACGCCAGGATGACCGTGTCGCCGGGGACGATGCGGATCTGGTGGTCGCGGTTGGCCATGCGGGACAGGGCCGCCATCGGTTCGCCCTGGGAACCCGTGCAGACCAGGACCACCTCGTGGTCCGGGAGGTCGTCGAGGGTCTTGACGTCCACGACGAGGCCCGGCGGGACCTTCAGGTAGCCCAGATCCCGGGCGATGCCCATGTTGCGGACCATCGAGCGGCCGACGAAGGCGACCCGGCGGCCGTACTCGTGGGCCGCGTCCAGGATCTGCTGGATACGGTGGACGTGGCTGGCGAAGCTCGCCACGATGATCCGCTTGCGGGCGTTGCCGAAGACGGTGCGCAGGACGTTGGAGATGTCGCGCTCGGGTGGAACGAAGCCCGGTACCTCGGCGTTCGTCGAGTCGGAGAGGAGGAGGTCGATGCCCTCCTCGCTCAGTCGTGCGAACGCGTGCAGATCCGTGAGGCGGTTGTCCAGCGGAAGCTGGTCCATCTTGAAGTCGCCCGTGTGGACCACCATGCCGGCGGGCGTGCGGATGGCCACGGCCAGGGCGTCCGGGATGGAGTGGTTGACCGCGACGAACTCGCAGTCGAAGGGACCGATGCGCTCGCGGTGTCCCTCCGTCACTTCCAGGGTGTACGGACGGATGCGGTGCTCCTGGAGCTTGGCCTCGATCAGGGCGAGGGTCAGCTTGGAGCCGATGAGCGGGATGTCCGGCTTCTCGCGGAGGAGATAGGGGACGCCACCGATGTGGTCCTCGTGGCCGTGCGTGAGGACGATGCCCTCGATGTCGTCCAGGCGGTCCCGGACGGACGTGAAGTCCGGCAGGATCAGGTCGATGCCGGGCTGCTCCTCCTCGGGGAAGAGCACGCCGCAGTCGACGATCAACAGGCGGCCGCCGTACTCGAAGACGGTCATGTTCCGGCCGATTTCGCCGAGGCCGCCGAGCGGGGTGACGCGCAGGCCGCTCGCGGGGAGCAGCGGGGGCGGGCCGAGTTCAGGATGCGGATGACTCAAAAGACTCTCCTCACCACACGCGCCACGTACCGGTGGGCACGTGGCGCGCATGACGTTCGTGCAGAAGCAGTTGTCGTTGTGGACACAGGCACCGGTGACCTGTTTATTCAGTTGTGAAGTCTTGATCGCGCGAAGCAGTTCGCGAAGTCTGGTGCTAGAGCTGTACCCCGCCCGCGGCAAGATCGATCTTGAGCTGCTCGATCTCCTCGGGCGCGAGCTCGACCATGGGGGCGCGCAGCGGTCCGGCGGGCAGGCCCTGGAGGGCGAGCGCGGCCTTGGCGGTCATGACGCCCTGGGTGCGGAACATCCCGGTGTAGACCGGGAGCAGCTTCTGGTGGATCTCGGTCGCCTTCTGGACGTCACCGGAGGTGAACGCGTCCACGAGCGCCCGCAGGTCGGGAGTGACCACGTGGCCGACGACCGAGACGAAACCGACCGCTCCCACGGAGAGCAGTGGCAGGTTCAGCATGTCGTCGCCGGAGTACCAGGCGAGGCGGGAGCGGGCGATGGCCCAGCTGGCTCGGCCCAGGTCTCCCTTGGCGTCCTTGTTGGCGACGATCCGCGGGTGCTCGGCGAGGCGGACGAGCGTCTCGGTGTTGATCGGGACGCCGCTGCGGCCGGGGATGTCATACAGCATGACCGGCAGTTCGGTGGCGTCGGCGAGGGCCGTGAAGTGCCGGTACAGGCCCTCCTGCGGGGGCTTGTTGTAGTACGGCGTGACGACCAGGAGGCCCTGTGCGCCCGCCTTCTCGGCCGCGCGGGCGAGCTGGATGCTGTGGTGGGTGTCGTTCGTGCCGACGCCGGCGACGACGTGGGCGCGCTCGCCGACGGCCTCCAGGACGGCTCGTACGAGATCCGATTTCTCCGCGTCGCTGGTGGTGGGCGACTCGCCGGTGGTGCCGTTGACGATCAGGCCGTCGTTGCCTGCGTCCACCAGGTGGGTGGCGAGCCGCTGTGCGCCGTCGAGGTCAAGTGCGCCGTCCGCCGCGAAGGGCGTGACCATGGCGGTGAGGACCCGCCCGAAGGGGGTCTGCGGAGTGGAGGTCGGAGCCATGGGTAACACGCTACTCGCTGCTCAAGGCCGGGTCTGCCCTCGGGTGAGGCGACAAGTGGTGACAAATGCGGAACCCGGCACTGCCTGCTCGGGGGTTCAAGCAGTGCCGGGTCCGTTTGATCAGGCTAGATGAACTTCGCTAAATGCCGCAATACGGACACTTCGTGAGGCTGACCCGTACATCTGTGCCCTGAAGGGGAACGGGGGTGCGCTACGGCGCCACTCGGCCGTTCGCGTTGAAGGCCGCGTACGTGAGTGGCATGAGCTTGGCCCACTCGGCCTCCATCTTCTCGCCGACCATCTCGATCTCCCGCTGCGGGAAGGACGGGACCTTCGCCAGCTCGTGCTGGGTGCGCAGGCCGAGGAAGTGCATCAGCGAGCGGGCGTTGCAGGTGGCGTACATCGAGGAGAAGAGGCCGACGGGGAGGACCGCGCGGGCGACCTCGCGGGCGACTCCCGCGGCGAGCATCTCCTGGTAGGCCTCGTAGGCCTGGCGGTAGGAGTTCTCCATGGTGCGGCCGACCAGCTCCTGCTGCGCCTGGGTGCCCTCGACGAAGACGTACTTGCCCGGGCGGCCCTCCTGGACCAGCTTGCGGGACTCACCGGGGACGTAGAAGACCGGCTGGAGCTCGCGGTAGCGGCCGCTTTCCTCGTTGTACGACCAGCCCACCCGGTGGCGCATGAACTCGCGGAAGACGAAGATCGGGGCGCTGATGAAGAACGTCATCGAGTTGTGCTCGAAGGGGCTGCCGTGCCGGTCCCGCATGAGGTAGTTGATCAGGCCCTTGGAACGCTCCGGGTCCTTGCCCATCTCCTCCAGGGACTGCTCGCCGATGGTCGAGACGCGGGCGGCGAAGAGCACGTCGGCGTCGGACGCGGTGTGCTTGACGAGCTCGACGGTGACGTCGCTGCGGAAGCCGGGCTTGAGGTCGTCGGCGGGGGTGTCGGTCACGGCTCGGAGGGTCCTTCCATCACTTCTCTCGGGCGGCGCCCACTCTACGGCCCGGCACTGACATCGGGGCGTTCGGTGCCGGGACGCGACAACTTCGGTGAACTTCTGCGAATTCGGGGAATCATGGCACCTTTTGGGGCACCCGCTCGTCTGTGTCAGTGAGAGTCACTCGTTCGACCCCGAAGGGAGAAGCACCCCCGATGTTCCGTCGGCGCGAACCCGTACCGTTCGCCTTCCTCGCCGAAGCCGACAAGTTCCGCAGCAATGTCGCTCCCCCGCCCCGCGAGCGGGCGTCCGTCAGTCAGATTGCCGGGCGCTGGCTGCTGGGGCTCACCATCGTCGCCGCCCTCGTGGGTTCCCTGGTCGTCGGGATGCCGGCGCTCAGTCCGGACCAGTCGGCGCAGACGCAGCAGTCCCAGGCGTCCCAGGGGCGCTGACTCCATCCGGACCCCCAGATGTGGTGGGCAGGGACGCAGGTCGATAACCTCACCGGGCACAGCCCATGGATGGATTGAGTGAGGACCCAGCCGTGCCCCTGCCCTTCCTGACGGCCGACCGCGCATTCGAGTCAGCGGACGACGTCGCGTTGCCTTTCGACGACCGCGACCGCTGGCGGCGCCCCTACCGGCCCGGCCCGTGGCGTGTGGGGGCGGCCGCGGTCCTGCTGCTGCTCGCCTCGTACGTGCTGTTCGCGGCCGTGATCATCGCGCTGACCGGCTCGGTGTCCGAGGCGAGTGTGGTGTTCGGTATCGCGCTGCTCGTCATCGTCGGCGCCCTGCGGCTGCTGCGGGTGGGCGTGTGGGTGAGTGCCTACGGACTGCGCCGAGTGGACTTCCTCTTCACGCGCACCGTGCCCTGGGACCGGGTGACGGCCGTGCGGACGGTGCAGCAGCCGGTGCGCTGGCTCGGACTGCCTCGCACCATCCAGGGGCAGGCGCTGCTCCTCGTACGGCACGACCGGGCCGCGGACGACGTGTCGGTCCTGCTGACCACGCACAACGCGGACTTCCTGGCGCGTGCCGAGGCCTTCGACAGGGCGTCGGACGCGGTCGAGGTCTGGGCCTACGAGTACCAGCGAAGCTGACGTCGGCAGCGACGCGAAGGGGCCGGTCCGCAGGTGGTGCGGGTCGGCCCCTTCGGCGTACGGAGCGAGCGGTCAGGCCCTGACCGGCCTGCCTTCGTGGAGGGCGATCGCCCGCTGCATGGCCTTGCGGGCGCGCGGGGTGTCGCGGGCGTCCTGGTAGGCGACGGCGAGACGGAACCAGCTGCGCCAGTCGTCGGGGGCCGCTTCCGTCTCGGCCTTGCGCTGGGCGAAGACCTCGTCGGCGGAGTCGCGGTCGATGCGGCCGCCGGGGGTGCGCTTCAGCTCGTCGACGGGCAGGCCGCCCTGGGCGTCTAGTTCGGCGGCGAGCCGGTTGGCCTTGCGGACGAACTGGGTGTTCTTCCACAGGAACCACACGCCGATGACCGGCAGGATCAGCACCGCCACGCCGAACGTGACGGTGAGGAGCGTGCCGGTCTGGATGAGCATGACACCGCGGCTGCCGACCAGGACGAAGTAGAAGACCAGGACGGCGGCCGTTACGGCGTAGGAGAGCTTGGCTCGCATGGCGGTGTCAGCCCAGGTCCAGGAAGTTTTCCAGGCCGAAGGTCAGGCCAGGGGTGGTCGCCACGCGGCGGGCGCCGAGCAGGATGCCCGGCATGAAGCTGCTGTGGTGCAGGGAGTCGTGGCGGACGGTCAGCGTCTCGCCCTCCCCGCCCAGCAGGACCTCCTGGTGGGCGAGCAGTCCGCGCAGGCGGATGGCGTGCACGGGCACGCCGTCCACGCTGGCTCCCCGTGCGCCGTCCAGGGCCGTCGCCGTGGCGTCCGGCGCCGGAGCGGAGCCGGCCGCGCGGCGGGCCTCGGCGATGAGCTGGGCGGTCCGCGTGGCGGTGCCGGACGGGGCGTCCACCTTGTTCGGGTGGTGCAGCTCGACGACCTCGACGGACTCGAAGTACGGCGCGGCGATCTGCGCGAACTTCATGGTCAGGACGGCCCCGATGGAGAAGTTGGGCGCGATGAGCACGCCGGTCTCCGGGGACTGGGCGAGCCAGCCCTCGAGCTGCGCGAGGCGCTCGTCGGTCCAGCCGGTGGTGCCCACGACCGCGTGGATGCCGTGCCGTACGCAGAACTCGAGGTTGTCCATGACCGAGGCCGGCGTGGTCAGCTCGACGGCGACCTGGGCGCCGGTCTCGGCCAGCGTCTCCAGCTTGTCGCCCCGGCTGAGGGCGGCCACCAGCTCCATGTCCTCGGCGGCCTCGACCGCCCGTACCGCCTCGGAGCCGATCCGGCCCTTGGCGCCGAGGACCGCCACGCGCAGCTTGCTCATCTTCTTGCTTCCTTAACCGTGGTTCCGGAGTCCCGGGGTTCGGATTGGTTAGGCGACGGCCTCGTGCAGACGGGACGCCTGCTTGTCCTTGAGCGGGCCGATGACCGACAGAGAGGGCCGTCGGCCCAGGATCTCGCCGGCGACCGCGCGGACGTCGTCCGGGGTGACCGAAGCTATCCGGGCCAGCATGTCGTCGACGGACATCTGTTCGCCCCAGCACAGCTCGCTCTTGCCGATGCGGTTCATCAGCGCGCCGGTGTCCTCCAGGCCCAGGACCGTGGAGCCCTGGAGCTGGCCGATGGCGCGGCCGATCTCGTCGTCCGAGAGGCCGTGCTCGGCGACGTGGTCGAGTTCGTCGCGGCAGATCTTCAGCACGTCGTGCACCTGGCTCGGGCGGCAGCCCGCGTACACGCCGAACAGGCCGCAGTCGGCGAAGCCGGAGGTGTACGAGTACACGCTGTAGGCCAGGCCGCGCTTCTCGCGGACCTCCTGGAAGAGGCGGGACGACATACCGCCGCCGAGGGCGGTGTTCAGTACCCCCAGCGCCCAGCGCCGCTCGTCCGTACGCGCCAGGCCCGGCATGCCGAGGACGACATGGGCCTGCTCGGTCTTGCGGCCGACCAGTTCGACGCGGCCCGCGGTGCGCAGGGCGCGGCGGCCTTCGCGCGGCGCGACGGGGCTGGCGTCGGGCTCCTTGAAGGCGCCGGCCTTCTCGAAGGCGGCGCGGACCTGTCGTACGACCTTGTTGTGGTCGATGTTGCCGGCCGCGGCGACCACGAGGTGGGTCGGGTCGTAGTGCTTCTTGTAGAAGCGGCGGATGCGGTCGGCGGTGAGGGCGTTGACCGTGTCGACCGTGCCGAGGACCGGGCGGCCGAGGGGGTTGTCGCCAAACATGGTGTGCGCGAACAGGTCGTGCACACAGTCGCCCGGGTCGTCCTCGGTCATGGCGATCTCTTCGAGGATCGCGCCGCGCTCGACGTTGACGTCCTCTTCGCGGATGAGCGAGCCCGTGAGCATGTCGCAGACGACGTCGATGGCCAGCGGCAGGTCGGTGTCGAGGACGCGTGCGTAGTAGCACGTGTACTCCTTCGCCGTGAACGCGTTCATCTCGCCGCCGACGGCGTCGATGGCGGAGGAGATGTCCAGGGCGGACCGGCGCTGCGTCCCCTTGAAGAGGAGGTGCTCCAGGTAGTGGGTGGCGCCGTTCAGGGCCGGGGTCTCGTCGCGGGAGCCGACGTGGGCCCAGATGCCGAAGGTCGCGGAGCGTACGGAGGGCAGGGTCTCGGTGACGATGCGCAGGCCGCCGGGGAGGGTGGTCTTGCGGACGACACCGATGCCGTTGGTCCCCTTGATGAGGGTTTGGGTACGGGCGACGGCCCGCGCCTCCGAGGAGGTGCGGGCCGTCGCCGTGGAGCTACTCGACGTCACTGGTCGGTGTCGTCCTTCTTCTCGTCGTCGCCTTCGCCCTCGATCACGGGGATGAGGGAGAGCTTGCCGCGCGAGTCGATCTCGGCGATCTCGACCTGGACCTTGGAGCCCACGGCGAGGACGTCCTCGACGTTCTCCACGCGCTTGCCGCCGGCGAGCTTGCGGATCTGCGAGATGTGCAGCAGACCGTCCTTGCCCGGGAGCAGCGAGACGAACGCACCGAAGGTGGTCGTCTTCACGACCGTGCCCAGGTAGCGCTCGCCGACCTCCGGCATGGTCGGGTTCGCGATCGAGTTGATCGTGGCGCGGGCGGCCTCGGCCTGCGAGCCGACCTGGGCACCGATGTAGATGGTGCCGTCGTCCTCGATCGTGATCTCGGCGCCGGTGTCCTCCTGGATCTGGTTGATCATCTTGCCCTTCGGGCCGATGACCTCGCCGATCTTGTCCACGGGGATCTTGACGGTGATGATCCGCGGGGCGTTGGGGGACATCTCGTCCGGCGTGTCGATCGCTTCCATCATCACGTCGAGGATGTGGAGGCGGGCGTCACGGGCCTGCTTGAGGGCCGCGGCCAGGACGGAGGCCGGGATGCCGTCCAGCTTGGTGTCCAGCTGGAGAGCGGTCACGAACTCCTTGGTGCCGGCGACCTTGAAGTCCATGTCGCCGAAGGCGTCCTCCGCACCGAGGATGTCGGTGAGGGCGACGTAGTGCGTCTCGCCGTTGATCTCCTGGGAGATCAGGCCCATGGCGATACCGGCGACGGGGGCCTTCAGCGGCACACCGGCGTTCAGCAGCGACATGGTGGAGGCGCAGACCGAGCCCATGGACGTCGAGCCGTTGGAGCCGAGAGCCTCGGACACCTGACGGATCGCGTACGGGAACTCCTCGCGCGTCGGCAGGACCGGCACGATGGCGCGCTCGGCGAGAGCGCCGTGACCGATCTCGCGGCGCTTCGGGGAGCCGACGCGGCCGGTCTCGCCGACGGAGTACGGCGGGAAGTTGTAGTTGTGCATGTAACGCTTGCGGGTCACCGGGGAGAGGGTGTCCAGCTGCTGCTCCATCCGGAGCATGTTCAGGGTGGTGACGCCCAGGATCTGGGTCTCGCCACGCTCGAACAGCGCCGAACCGTGCACGCGCGGGATGGCCTCGACCTCGGCGGCGAGCGTACGGATGTCCGTCAGCCCACGGCCGTCGATGCGCGTCTTCTCCTTGATGACGCGCTCACGGACCAGGGCCTTGGTCAGCGAGCGGTACGCGGCGGAGATCTCCTTCTCGCGTCCCTCGAACTCCGGCAGGAGCTTCTCGGCGGCCAGCGCCTTGACGCGGTCCAGCTCGGCCTCGCGGTCCTGCTTGCCCGCGATGGTGAGCGCCTGGGCGAGCTCGGGGCGGACCGCGGCGGAGAGCGCCTCGAAGACGTCGTCCTGGTAGTCCAGGAAGACCGGGAACTCGCCGGTCGGCTTGGCGGCCTTCGAGGCGAGGTCGGCCTGGGCCTTGCAGAGCACCTTGATGAAGGGCTTCGCGGCGTCCAGACCGGAGGCGACGACCTCCTCGGTCGGCGCCTCGGCGCCGCCCTTGACCAGCTGGATGGTCTTCTCGGTGGCCTCGGCCTCGACCATCATGATCGCGACGTCGCCGTCCTCCAGGACGCGACCGGCGACGACCATGTCGAAGACGGCGTCCTCGAGCTCGGTGTGCGTCGGGAACGCGACCCACTGGCCGTTGATCAGCGCGACGCGGACGCCGCCGATCGGGCCGGAGAAGGGCAGGCCGGCCAGCTGCGTGGACGCGGAGGCGGCGTTGATCGCCACGACGTCGTACAGGTGGTCGGGGTTGAGCGCCATGATGGTGGCGACGACCTGGATCTCGTTGCGCAGGCCCTTCTTGAAGGACGGGCGCAGCGGGCGGTCGATCAGGCGGCAGGTGAGGATGGCGTCCTCGGAGGGACGGCCCTCACGGCGGAAGAAGCTGCCGGGGATCTTGCCGGCGGCGTACATCCGCTCCTCGACGTCCACCGTGAGGGGGAAGAAGTCGAGCTGGTCCTTGGGGTTCTTGGAGGCGGTGGTGGCCGACAGCACCATGGTGTCGTCGTCCAGGTACGCCACGGCGGAGCCGGCGGCCTGCTTGGCCAGGCGGCCCGTCTCGAAGCGGATGGTGCGGGTGCCGAAGGAGCCGTTGTCGATGACGGCCTCGGCGTAGTGGGTCTCGTTCTCCACTAGTACTTTCTCCTCGTCTTCGTCCCTCGGCTGCCCGTGTGGCAGGGGGACGGTTGCGGAGAAGCGCTCCGTCTGGTGCGGGCCGGTCTTCGATCGAAGCCCTCGGGGCTCTCTTCCCCCGGGGGCCACTACCGAGGACCGGCGGCGGCGAGGTGCGCTTCTCCTCGTTCGTTTGTCGTGATGACGCCCTACCCTCAGCGAGTACCCGTCATCACTCTGTGTCGTCCGTATTGCGTTGTGCTACCACACTACAAAGCGTCGGTGACACTCCGCACGTTTCCGTACGTACAGCAAAGGGAGCGGCCCCGATGATCACGGGAACCGCTCCCCTCACGGCGTCTTACTTGGCGCCCGCCGCACCGCGGCGGATGCCGAGGCGGTCGACCAGCGCACGGAAGCGCTGGATGTCCTTCTTGGCGAGGTACTGCAGCAGGCGGCGACGCTGACCGACCAGGATGAGCAGACCACGGCGGGAGTGGTGGTCGTGCTTGTGGGTCTTGAGGTGCTCGGTCAGGTCCGAGATACGGCGCGAGAGCATCGCGACCTGGACCTCGGGGGAGCCGGTGTCGCCCTCCTTGGTACCGAACTCGGTGATGAGCTGCTTCTTCGTTGCGGCGTCGAGCGACACGCGTACTCCTCGTAGTCTGTGAAGGGCCACCGAGTGCCCCCGGTCCACATCTCGGGGGAGCTTCCGTTACTCGGGAGGCGGGGATCCGCTGGGCGCGGCCTCCAGGGCCTGGGCTCCGGAAGGGCGTACACAAACGGCCACAGCACAGACTACCAGCCTGCGAGGATGCCCCCCGACCGGGGTGCTCTCCATGTCAGCCGCCGGTCTCGAACCCGTCGGCGAGCCACAGGCCCTCCCCTTCGTCGTCCTTGCTCACCGGTCCGGCGAGGCTCGTGGCGGCGAAGAAGACGCGGCCGTGTTCGTAGCGGACGTCCAGATACTCGAAGGGCAGCATGCCGACCGTGCCGTAGAGCAGGAGCAGGGTCTCCTTCCCCGTCCTGGGATCGATGCTCACGGCGGCGCTGGGCGTGTGGGCGGAGGTGGACTCCCGGACGGCGATCAGCCTGTCGCCGCTCATGCGGACGGGGTACATCGGCCGGCCGGCCCGGGCATCGAACTTCCCGGCGCTCTTCCCGGTGGCCAGGTCGAAGGCGACGATCTCGTTGGGCACCTGTCCGTGGGCGCTCGCGGTGCCGGTGTCGCGGGCCTGCGTGGCGACGTACAGCTGCCGCTCGTCGACCACCACCGCCTCGCAGGTCTCGACCGGGCCCGTGACGTCGATGCCGTCGCCGCACTTGGTGAGGTAGTTCTGGCCGGGCACCGAGATGGTGGCGCGGAACTCGCCCTGGTCACCGAGGGAGATCAGGTCGGTGATCACGGAGTCGCCCGCCGCGACGGCGATGACCACGGGGGACGAGGAGATCAGACGAACGTCCTGGACCCCTGGGCTCACCGCGTAGCTCCACAGGGGTTTTCCGGTCCCGGGGTCCGTCCCCTCCACCCGAAAGCGCCGGTTGTCCGCGTTGCCGCACTTGACGACGCGCACGAGGGCCTTGCCCCCGGAGTAGCCGCTGTCCCCGCAGGCCGGTCCGGGCGTGTGCGACCAGAGCGGTTTCCCGTTGGTCATGGCGTAGCCAGCCGAGCCGTCCTCCCAGGCAGCGACGACCTTTCCGCGCGTCATCGTGACCCTGGCGGGCACGAGTCGCCGCTCGGGCAACTCGACGTGCCACAGCCGCTTGCCCGTGTCGATGTCGAACATCGCGATCCTGTCGCACGGACCGCTCATGGTCCCCCCGCTCGGATCGGTCCTGGTGGGTTCGCTCGAGAAGGCCACGGCGGTCCGGCCGTCCACGGTGACGTGCGGGGTGGCGGCGCAGACACCGCCGGGGAAGGTCAGTTTCCACGCCTCGCGGTTGGTCGAGACCCTGTACCCCGTGATGCGGTTGCCCACGGTCTTCGCGAACGTCCTGGCGGTCGCCCAGGTGCCCGTCGCCTTGACGTTCTGGCCGGCCTTGATGCCCTCGGCGCGACGCTCGACCGCGCTCACCGCTTCCGGAGTCGCCGGCCGCCGCTCGATCGTCTCCCGGATGTCGTCCGGGGCCTGGCTCACCGCGGCCGGGCTCTGGTGGGAGGCAGTGCCGGTGCCGTCGTACGACAGGACCCAGATGCCCGCGAGCAGCAGCGCGAGCGCGGTCGTGGTTGCTCCGAGGGTGAGCAGTCGGCGGCGTTTTCTGCAGTTCTCGGCCGCCAGGGTGGACTCTGTGTAGACGGACGGCGGTGGGCCGAAACTCACGGACGGGACCTTTCTGCCGAGGGCGTGGATGTGTGAGGGAGTTGTCGCCCTTCGTGACGGTTACTCATGAGCAAACCTCTGACCTGGGGGAACGGCGGCAAGTAGGGTGGCTGGACAGCTCGTTGCAGAGGGAAGGATCAGAAGTCGCCATGGCCGACACCAAGGACGAGGAAGTCAAGGCACGCAAGGAGCGCGAGAGGGACGAGCTGTACGCCCTCGACATCTCCGGCGTCGAGTGGCACAGCGCCCCGGGCACCGAGGAGCACGAGGAGCGGGTCGAGATCGCCTACCTCCCCGAAGGAGCCGTGGCCATGCGGTCGTCGCTCGACCCCGGCACCGTGCTGCGGTACACGGAGGCGGAGTGGCGGGCGTTCGTGCTGGGGGCGCGGGACGGGGAGTTCGATCTGGACCCTGCGCCCCCCGGTGGCGGGCCCGCCGCTCAGTGACAGGCCGGGGCGGGGAACGGGTGCACGGCCGGTTCCCCGCTCGTCGTCTCCGCTACCGGGTCGCGGTCATGCTCGCCCGCGCGGCGCTCTCGATGCCGAGGGCCAGCCAGATCCACTGCTTGCCCTTGGCGGGGCCGTTCGCCTCCTTCGCCGCGAAGAACAGCCGCCCGTTCTGGACGAGGATGTCGTACGAGTCCCTGAGGGTGAACACCTCGGCCTCCAGTGGCAGACCGAAGTAGAAGTACGGGGTCTCCTCCCCTGTCTTCGGGTCGAGACTGACCAGCGCCATCGGTGAGATGCGGTCGCCGCTCTCGCGGAGTGCGAGGAGTCGGTCGCCGCTCATCCGCATCGGGTACAGCAGCTCGTTGGGCCCCGAGTCGAACTTCTTGACCGTGTTCCCGGTTTTCAGATCGAAGCCGACGATCCAGTTGGAGGGACGCTTGGCGTCCTCGTGGTCCTTGCTCCGGAGGAAGACCTGGCCGCCGCCCACCGGGATCGTGGGGCAGTCGTCGATGATGCCGTAGTCGAGCGCGGCGTCGTTGCACTCACCGACGTACTGCCCGCCCTGCAGCCGGACCGTGGCACGGTTCTTGCCCTTGCCGTCCAGGGAGAGCAGCTCGGTGTAGCCGGTGTCGCCGGCCGCGACCGCGAGGACGGCGGGGTCGGTGGACGGGACCTGGACGTCCCGAACCCCGGACGCGATCCGGTAGGTCCACACGGTCCTGCCGGTGCCCGGCGCCACCTTGCGCACCTGGTACACCGTGGACTCCCACGCGGTGGCGGGCTTGTCACCCTGGGGACAGGCGACCAGCACGAGCAGGGCACCCCCGCCGGCCACACCGCGGTCCTTGCAATCGCCAGGGCCCTCGGTGCGCCACAGCCGCCGGCCCCCGTTCATGTCGTACGCCTCGGAGCCGCCGTCCCGGGTCACGGCGACCGTGGCGTGGGTGAGGGTCACGCTGGTGGAATCCCACTTGCCGGACGTGAACGCGCGCTCCCAGATCTTCCGGCCGTCGTCGAGGTCGAAGAAGGCCACGTGGTCGCAGTGGGCGTCCTCGCCGGTGCCCGAACGGAAGAGGACGGCCGTACGGTTCTCGACGGTCACATGGCGCGTGTAGCCGCAGATCGGGCCGGGGAACTGGAGCTTCCACTCCTCGTCGCCGACGGAGGCGTCCGTGCCGATCCTCAGGCCGACGAGGCTTCTGTTGATGCCCTTGGCGAGGATCTCGTCCGTGGCCCACGTGCCGGGCATTTGGACCCGCTCGCCGGGGGCCATCTCGTCCTCCGAGAAACGGAACGCCATGACGCCGGTGGTGCTCTTGGGCGGTGTCTCGACCGATTCCCGGACGTCGAGGCGGCTTTGGGGGGCGGCGGCCAGGGGCTTGTTCGACGGTGACGGATCCCGGTTCCACAGCAGCCGGCCGCCGACGGCCAGGACGACGACCAGGACGGCCGCCGCTCCGCCGAACAGCAGCGCCCTACGACGCTTCCTGCGCTGGAGGTGCGCCGAGACCGTCGACTGGGTGAATATCGAGGGAGGTGGGCCGAAGCTCACGCTCAAGGGTCCCTTCGCTCATAGCCGGATCGGCTGGGTCAGCTCGTCATCGACCGGGCGGTGGTGTACACGTCGAAGACGGCCAGGGCCAGCGGCACCAGGGTGAGCAGCACAAAGCCCTCGGCGATCTCCAGGAAGCGTCCCCAGAACGGGGTGGGACCGCCGCGCGAGACGATCAGGCCGAGTGAGGTGACGAGCGCGGCCGTCGCGGCGATCGCCGCGACCAGCCAGATGGTCCGGATGTCGAGGTCGCCGCGGTCGCCCAGGAGGGCGTCGCGGACGATCGACTGCGGCGGGTTGAGCGCCAGACCGAGGCCGAGCAGGACGAGGGAGGCGAGTCCGGCGGAGAGGACGGGTGCGACCTGACCGGTGTACCGGAAGAGGTGGGCGCGCATCAGCAGGGCCACCCCGGTCGCGAGGGCGAGGAGCTGGGCCCAGACGTTGGACGAGAAGCCGAGGACCGCCGAGGAACCGACCACGGTCACCGCGCAGCCGCCCACCAGGCCGACCAGCAGCTCGTGGCCGCGCCGGGCCTTGGCGGTGATCCGCTCGGCGTCGACCGGCTCCTGCGGGGTGGGATCGGTGTCGTACGCGCTGCGCGGGGCGGCCTCCGGGGTGTCGAAGCCGATCGGCAGCCGGGCGAAGCGCATCGACAGCCCCGGCAGGAAGGCGAGGGCGCCGACGGCGATCGGGGCGCACAGGGCGGCGATCTCGGAGGCCGTCCAGTTGGCGAGGGTGGCCGCGAACACGGAGAGCAGACCGATGGCGGAGGCGAAGACGAAGGCGACGAACGGGCCGTCTCCGCTCGGCGAGCACAACGTGAGCAGGAACGAAGCCAGCAGTACCGCGGCGCAGGCGAGGAGGAACTGGAGCTTGCCGATGCCCTGCCCGTCGGTGAGCGGGAGGAGTCCCGAGCCGGCCACGCCGACGTTGGGGAGGGCGCCGAGTCCCAGAGCGATGGCCGAGGCCCGGTCGTCGTAGACCCGGGCGCGTACGCACGCGAGGACGACCAGGAGCACACCGGCGATTCCGGCGAGGACGCCGGGCAGGCTGTGCATGTCGTGGCGCGGGTCGCCGGTCCAGGCCACGAAGGCGAGCAGGACCGGCAGTACGCCGCCTCCGACGAGGCCCGCGGCGCGCGTCAAGTCGCCGCTCCACAGGGTGCGTTCACTCGTCACCGCGGAGGCGACCGCTTCGGAGACGTCGTCGAAGACGGACGGGGGCAGGGACTCGGCGAAGGGGCGCAGGGTGAGGAGTTCGCCGTCGAGGATGCGCTGGGCGGCGAAGGACCGGGAGCTGTCGAGGACGGTGCCGTCCCGGCGTACCAGGTGGTAGCCGACGGGTGCGCCCTCGGTGGGGCTCTGCTGGGAGAGCCTGAGGATCTCCGGATAGATGTCGGCGACCGGGATGTCGTCGGGCAGTGCCACATCGATCCGGCTGTCGGGCGCGACGATCGTGACCCGGCAGAAGCCGAGCCCCGTGCCCGTACCGGAGGTCCCCGTACCGGTCCCTCCTCCGGTGGCTGCCGCGGAGGCCGTCATGCTCACCTGCTGATCCCCCTCAGTGATAATTCCGCGTCTGCGGTGTGAAAGTCCTGCGCCGCTTTCCCCGCCCGTCAGGACGGACGCCGCGGGAAGGTGGCGACCAGTCCGCCGCAGGGCTGACACCGGTGTTCCGTACCTCGTCAGATGGCACGGAATGCCCTGATCCTCCAGCCCAACTCGCGTGTGCTCACGCGAACATCCGGCACCCTACCGTCCCGTCGTCTCTTATGAAGTCAGTAGGATCACGCGGCGGCCTGCGTCCGCCCGAGACGGGGCGGCGGACGGACTCTCCGGGCCGGCCAAGGGAATGGATGACAGTGAGCCACATCGTCGTGAAGCGCCCGCCTCGGGTGCTGCCGTCCGAAGTGTCCACGCGGGAGATCGTCCTGCAGCCTCCGCCCGAACTGCCGCGGGGGCACCAGGAAAGCGTGCTGATGCAACTCCTGCCGACGCTCGGCATGGGTGGCTCGGTGGTCTTCTTCTTCACGAGCGGGCAGCCGTTCATGAAGATCATGGGCATGATCATGATCGCGTCGACGATCGCCATGTCCATCGCGATGGTGGTCCGCTTCCGCCGCGGCTCCCAAGGGGAGTTGGCGGACATGCGCCGCGACTACCTCAGCTACCTGGCGCAGACCCGGCGCACGGCCGTCGACACGGCGAGGGCACAGCGGGACGCGCAGTACTTCCTCCACCCCTCCCCCGAGCAGCTGTGGGCGCTGGTCGCCGAAGGCAGCCGGGTGTGGGAACGGCGCCCCGGCGACGAGGACTTCGCCCAGGTCCGCATCGGCCTCGGCTCGCAGGCGCTCGCCAGTGCCCTGGTTGCCCCCGAGACCGCCCCCGTCGAACAGCTGGAGCCGCTGACGGCGGGCGCGATGCAGCGCTTCCTCGCCGTCCACAGCACCCTGGACGACCTGCCGATGGCGGTCTCGCTGCGTGCCTTCTACCACGTCACGATCAGCGGTGACCCGCAGTCCGTACGGTCCTCGGCTCGGGCCATGGCCGGCTCGCTGGCCGCGCTGCACTCCCCCCAGGACCTCCTCATCGTGGTCGCGGCAGGCCGGCAGGCCCTGCCCCACTGGGAGTGGGCCAAGTGGCTCCCGCACGTCCAGGCGCCCGGTTCCGTGGACGGCGCCGGCAGCCGCAGACTGATCGACAGCGACAGCCGCGAGCTGGAGAACCTGCTCGCCAACCGGCTGACCGGCCGTCCGCGCTTCCACCCGAACGCGGCGCCACTGCCGGAGGAACCCCACATCGTCGTCGTGCTCGACGGCCTCTCCCTGCCCCCGGACTCCGTCCTCGCCAACCCTGAGGGCCTGCAGGGCGTCACCGTCCTCGAGGTCGTCCCCGGCGAGCTGACCGGGGCCGGCGGCGAGCTCTCCATCGTCGTACAACCCGAGGCGCTGCACCTGGAGTCGGGGCACGGCGTCGTCTACGAGGGAACTCCCGACACCCTCTCCTACGAGTCCGCCGAAGCGCTCGCCCGGCAACTCGCCCCGCTGCGGATGGCCTCCGGCGGCGACGACGACGAACCACTGCTGGCCAACCTGGAGTTCACCGACCTGCTGAACCTCGGTGACGCGGCGTCCGTCGACACCCAGCGCACCTGGCGGCCGCGTTCGCTGGCCGAGCGGCTGCGGGTGCCGATCGGACTCGGCGAGGACGGCCGGCCCGTCATGCTGGACCTCAAGGAGGCCGCGCAGGAGGGCATGGGCCCGCACGGGCTGTGCGTGGGCGCCACCGGTTCCGGCAAGTCGGAGCTGCTGCGCACCCTGGTGCTGGGCCTCGCGGTGACGCACTCCTCGGAGACCCTGAACTTCGTCCTCGCCGACTTCAAGGGCGGCGCCACCTTCGCCGGCATGGCGCAGATGCCGCACGTGGCGGCCGTCATCACCAACCTCGCGGACGACCTGACCCTGGTCGACCGCATGGGCGACTCCATCCGCGGCGAGCTCAACCGCCGCCAGGAGATGCTGCGGGACGCGGGCAACTACGCCAACATCCACGACTACGAGAAGGCACGCGCGGCCGGTGCGCCGCTGCAGCCGATCCCCTCGCTGGTCCTGGTGATCGACGAGTTCAGCGAACTGCTCACCGCCAAGCCGGACTTCATCGAGATGTTCGTCCAGATCGGCCGCATCGGCCGGTCGCTCGGCGTGCACCTGCTGCTGGCCTCGCAGCGCCTGGAAGAGGGGCGGCTGCGCGGACTGGAGACGTATCTGTCGTACCGGATCGGTCTGCGCACCTTCTCCGCCGCGGAGTCCCGGGCGGCGATCGGTGTACCGGACGCCTACGAACTGCCCAACGTCCCAGGCTCCGGCATCCTGAAGTTCGGCACGGGCGAGATGGTGCGCTTCAAGGCGGCGTACGTCTCCGGCGTGTACCGCTCGGGCACGCAGCGGTCGGCGCTGGGCAGCGGCCGGCTGCCGATGGACCGGCGGCCGGTGCTGTTCACCGCGGCCGAGGTGCCCGTCCAGTACGTGGCGGTACCGCAGCAGCGCCCTGCGGCCTCGGACACCCCGGACGTCGACGACGCTCTCGCGGACACCGTGCTGGACGTGGTGGTGCGCCGGCTGGAGGCGCAGGGCCCGGCCGCCCACCAGGTGTGGCTGCCGCCGCTGGACAGCCCACCCTCCCTGGACAGCCTCCTGCCCGGACTCACCTCCGTACCGGGCCGCGGCCTCACCCAGCCCGGCTACGAAGGCGCGGGCCGCCTGATCGTGCCGGCGGGCCTGGTCGACAAGCCCTTCGAACAGCGCCGCGATCCGCTCTGGGCGGACTTCTCCGGCGCGGCCGGCCACATGCAGATCGTCGGCGGCCCGCAGTCCGGCAAGTCGACGCTGCTGCGCACGCTGATCTCCGCGTTCGCGCTGACCCACACGCCGCACGAAGTCCAGTTCTACGGCCTGGACTTCGGCGGTGGCGGCATGGCGGCGATCGCCGGACTGCCGCACGTGGGTGGCGTGGCCTCACGACTGGACCCGGAGCGCGTGCGGCGCACGGTGGCCGAGGTGTACGGCGTGCTCACCCACCGCGAGGAGTACTTCCGCTCCGCCGGCATCGCGTCCATCGCCGACTTCCGGGCCCGGCGCGCCCGGGGCGAGATCTCGGTCACGGACCAGCCGTGGGGAGATGTCTTCCTCGTCATCGACGGCTGGGGCAACTTCCGCGCGGACTACGAGGCGATGGACCAGGTGATCCACGACATCGCGGCGCGCGGCCTCGGCTACGGCATCCACCTGATCCTCACGGCCTCGCGCTCGATGGAGGTCAGGGCCGCCCTCAAGGACCAGCTGATGAACCGCCTGGAGCTGCGGCTCGGCGACACCATGGACTCCGAGCTGGACCGCAAGGTGGCCGCGAACGTTCCGGCGGGCGTGCCGGGCCGCGGACAGGCACCGCAGAAGCTGCACTTCATGGCGGCGGTGCCCCGCATCGACGGTCTGACCTCCGACACCGACCTGGCGGAGGCCACGGCGGCACTGGCGACCGAGGTCTCCCGGCACTGGCAGGCACCCGGAGCTCCCGAAGTCCGCCTGCTCCCCCGCGAGTTCCCGGCCGAGCAGCTGCCGCCCGGCAACCGTTTCCCCCAGCGCGGTGTCTCCTTCGCGCTCGACGAGGACAACCTCGAACCGGTCTTCGTCGACTTCGAGCAGGACCCGTTCTTCCTCGTCTTCGGTGAGAGCGAGTCGGGCAAGTCCAACCTGCTGCGGCTGTTGATCAAGCAGCTGACGGAACGGTACGAGGGCCACGAGGCCAAGCTGTTCGTCATCGACAACCGGCGCTCACTGCTGGACGTGACGCCGGCGTCGCACCTCGCCGAGTACATCCCCATGTCCAACTCCATGGACCACCACATGGCCGCCCTGGCCGACCTGATGCAGCGCCGCTCACCCACGGCCGACGTGACTGCCCAGCAACTGCGGGACCGGAGCTGGTGGCAGGGACCGACGGTGTACGTCGTCGTCGACGACTACGACCTCGTGTCCACGTCGAGCGGCAATCCGCTGGCGGGCCTGACCGAGCTGCTTCCGTTCGCCCGCGACGTGGGCGTGCGGTTCATCATCGCGCGGTCGACGGCCGGCGCGGGACGGGCCTCCTACGAGGCGTTCATGCAGCGCATCAAGGAACTGGGCGCCCAGGGTGTCGTCCTGGCCGGCGACCCGGGCGAGGGGGACCTGCTCGGCGGGGTCCGGCCACGGCCGATGCCCGCGGGGCGGGGGGTCTTCGTGTCTCGGCGGCGAGGGAAGCCGTTGGTTCAGGTGGGGTTGGTGGCGGAAAGGGAGTTCTGAGGTGACCTGCGTGAGGTCGGTGGTGTACGTGGCATCGGTGGCTCGTGCGGCATCGGTGGCTCGTGCGGCGTCGGTGGCTCGTGCGGCGTCGGTGGCTCGTGCGGCGTCGGTGGTGGTGGACGAGGTCTCTGTGGTCAGCGAGGCCTCGGTGGTGTGCGTGGCGTCGGTGGTGTGCGTGGCGTCGGTGGTGTACGTGGCGTCGGGAGGGACGTACTGATGGTGGGAGTGGGGATCTTCATGATCTGCTCGCGCTGGCCCTCGCCGGGCTCGGTGCGGCCGATCAGCGGGCGCTGTGGTGGCGGTTCCAGGCGCGCCGGTTCCGGGATCCGGAGGCGAACGAGCCGTCGGACTCGGAGTATCGGTCCAAACGGGTCGTGGCGTTTGTCTGTGCGGTGGTGATGGCGGGGATGGCTGTGTGGACGTTCTCGTTGGCTGCGCAGATGTAAGGCGGCGGCGGTGGGCTGGAGATCCTCCGATCCACGACCGTCAAGCGCGTGGGATCTGTGAAGTCGCTTGAAACGAGTGCACGGGTCTGGCCAGTTAGTACTTTGACGGAACAAGTTCCGCCCTGAGAGGCGGACTTCACGGGGACACGGGGAGAGGTACACGCATGGCCTGGGACGAGTGGGAGCAGCTGAAGTCGCAGGCTGCCGAGCGTCAGCCGACGCAGATGCAGCTGAACCAGTTGGACCCCGGTGACGGCGGGGGCTACACCTCGACTCCCAGCCAGTACGGCGAACTCAAGGTCAGTCAGGGCGACCTGTCGAACATCGGCAAGAAGGCCTTCGCCTTGTACAACGACCTGTGGGACAAGGGACGCAGGGCTGTACCCAGCAGCGAGACGGCCGCGGGGACCCTGTCCAAGGAAGGATTCGCCCTGGGCGGGGGCCTCCAACATGTGGCGACGCGCTGGGACGAGCAGTTGTCTTCCCTCCGGGACGCGTGCGCGCACATCTCCAATCACATGACGGTCACCAAGAATCTGCACTCGGACGGCGACGACTACATCCGTCGCCAGATGAGCAGCATCGACACGCTTGACGCGGGCTTCGACGAAAGGGTCGGTGAACCGGGCGCGAAGAATCCGGCCTACGCCGACTCCGGCGAGAAGAAAGACAAGAACTGATGGACCTCGACGCTCTTCGTTTCGCCAACTTCAGTCAACTCGACACCGCCATCGACGACTGGTCGACGATGATCAGCGACCTCGAGACACTCAAGGACGACGCCGAGAAGGGTCTCCGGGGGGCCTCTAACAAGGCCAACTGGGCGGGCTACAACGCCACCGTGTCCAAAGAGTTCATCGGCAAGACAGCAGGCGAATTCGCTGATGCCCACACGCAGGCGACGTCGATCCGGAACATCCTCCGTGACACACGGGACGAGCTCAAGCGCTACCAGGGCAAGCTCAACGACTCGATCGACCGGGGTCTGAAGAAGAACCTGACGGTGGTGTCCACCGGTGACGGCGGGTTCACCGTCACCATGAACATCCACCCTGACCGCGCCGCGAAGGGCACGTCGGTTCCCGAGCACCAGGAGAGCGACGTCACCGCCTTGCGCGATGAGGTACAGAGGATCCTGAACGAGGCTACGGAGAGCGACAGCTCGGCCAGCACTGTCCTCAAAGCAATCGCTGACCAGAGCGCACTCGGATTCTCGGAA
Source organism: Streptomyces sp. AC555_RSS877 (assembly GCF_019049245.1). Taxonomy (GTDB): domain Bacteria; phylum Actinomycetota; class Actinomycetes; order Streptomycetales; family Streptomycetaceae; genus Streptomyces. The sequence continues at coordinate 21,771 of NZ_JAGMUK010000001.1, forward strand.
GCCAACTACAAGGACCGGGACACTGCGGCCGAGGCCGTCAAGCAGGCCGACGAACTGGCCAAGCTCGCGAAGAAAAACCCGGAAGACCTCACTCTCGAGGAGTTCGATCGGCTCAACGCAGGCCTCAAGAAGTACGGGAACGACGAACTGTTCGCCGAACGGTTCGCCACGGGTCTCGGGCCCCAGAAGACCCTGGAGTTCTGGACTGGTGTCACAAACCCGCACACCAACTCTGACGTATTCCGTAACCGGCTCGAGCAGCTCGACGACATGCAGCGGAACCTCAGCCTCACCCTCGCCGGTGCATCGCAGAGTGACTCCGCCGCGATGACCGACTGGAAGAGCAACATGGTCGGCCTCGGAGAGAACCGTATCGGCGGTCCCAGCGGACCCATGGGCTTCCAGGTCATGAGCAACCTCATGCGCATCGGCGACTACGACGACACGTTCATGAAGCAATACGGCACCGAACTCATGGCGACCGAACGGAAACTGACCGGCAATGGCGAACGAGACAACCTCGCCTGGCACTTCGGTGGAGCCGGAGGCACGATGCAGTACCTCAATCGCATCGGTGAGGACAGTGGGGCCGACCCACTGACGGGCTTCTTGAAGGGTCTGTCCAACAGCCCGGATGCCGCGACGGGGTTCTTCAACGAGGAGTACATCTCGAAGGACGATCCGAATAACCCCTTCGAGCGGGACTCCGACGATGAGAACGACTACAAAGGGAAAGTCACACTGTCCAACTTCCAGTACCTGTTCGAGGAACGGGACTGGCCCCAGGAAGTGGACTCCCACGGAGACGATCTCCATACCGGACAGAACAATCTGGCGTTGGCACTGGAGGCGGCTACCACGGGGCATCCGGCGGGTGAGCTTCCGACAGCAGATACACCTGCCCACAACGGAGAGCAGACGAAGCTCTTTGAGAGCATCGTGTCCTCCATCTCGGACGACAATGGGCGACTCACCGATAACAGCTACATGTCCGACAGTATCGGACAGATCACGTCAGAGTATCTCCCGGATATCAACCGAGCAATGACGGACGACTCCGATGGAGACACAAACAGGCTATTCCCGGTAGCGGGATCCTCCGCCACGCTCAACCACAGGGACGTGACCGCCCTACTCGTTTCAGTCGGGCAGAATCCTGAAGGTTATGCAGCCGTCGAAGTGGCAAACAAGGCCTACATGGCGAACATGATGGATTACCATATGAACCCGAACTTGGCAGCGGGTGATCGGTACTCCAACGACACGCAATTTGCCGTCGAACAGCTAGCTCACGGTTCGGGCGAGATCTCCGGAACACTCGCCATCGGGCGTCAGGAAGCAGTAGCCGGTCCCGCGAAGGAGTCCGACGACGCCTACGACCAGTCTGTCACCCAGTGGAAGAATGGCATCTCAGGCGGTATCGGCACGGGTATCGGCGTCGGCGTGACCTTCATCGCGAGCCCTATTGGTGGTGCTGTGGCCGGCGGCGCAGCCAGCACTGTCAGCAGCATGGTTCTCGAGGAACTGTTCCAGAATGCCGAGGGCCATGCAAAGGATGACGCCGGCGCCGTTATGGGGGCGAAGTGGGAAAGCGGCCTCGAAGAGAACTCGGCTTATACGGAGCGGGCTGCCGAGCTTGCGGCCAAGGCTCACAACCGGACTGACCTGCAGGACAGCAGCATCGACGAGAAAGCGCGCGCAGCGACGCAGCAGGGCTTCAGGGACGCGGGCATAAACACCGAGTACATGGCCCCGCATCTCAAGACAGAAATCTGACCCCACGCGAGAGGGCCTCTTCATGTTCCGCCCCCGACTCACCCACCCCGCACGAGCCGTCCGAGCTTCGGCTTCCGTCGCCATAACACTGGCCGGAGCACTGACTCTTTCTGCGTGCTCAGGCGGAGGCGGAGAAGAAGAGAAGAACTACACAGTGCCCAGCACCCTCTGTGGCATTTCACTGGACTCCAAGCTGCTCGATGCTTTCCTGTCGGGCGGTGATTCCATCTCCGTGAAGCCCTCGTCTCCCAACGGGGGAACAAAACGGTGTGATGTCGTCGTCGACGGCGATATCGCGGTTCGGCAGATTCAGGCATGGTGGAGCAACGGGGAGAGCGCGTCCACTGTCGCCGCGGGATACGACAAAATGGATGACGGCCAAGTGACCGACGATGATCGCTATCTGCACTCGGGTACTGGTGCGGTAGGGAAGACCACGGCGTCATGCAAGTCCTCGGATCACCCGGATCAGACTCTGTACGCCGTAATCCAGGTGTTCACTCCGGACCGATCTGACGCCGATGCGATGAAGACACTGATCACGGCCTACACCAAGGCTCTTGAGGACTCCGGCGCGTGCGGCTGACCACTGCTGCGGCGAGCGGGCCGGACCTGCCATGACCAGAATGGCCGTGGCGGAAACGGTGCACATATGAAGCATCGTCGAGTGCACCAGTTCGCTGAGGCTCCAGGAGATACAGACGATCCGCACATGACACAGGGTGGGCACCTCCCGTGCGTGCCCACCCTGTCATGTCGATCCGCTCAGCTCACTGGAAGTAGCTGGCTCCCTTGAGGTCACCGGCGCGGTAGTCGCCGCCGGCCTGGGTGACCTTCTGGCCGATGGACACGAGCGCCGTGTGGAGCGCGGCGGCGTCGGTGTCCCACTGCTTCATCTTCGCGCCGAACGCGTTCGCGGCCTCACCTTCCCAGCCGGCGGCGACCTTCATCACTGCGGCCTTGAGCGCCTGGATGTCCTCTTCGAGCTTGCTGGCCTGCTTACCGAGCGTAGTGGTGATCGTATCGAGGCCGTCGTACTTCACAGCCATCTCGTCGTTGTGAATGCTCACCGTGGGTTCCTCATCTCTTCATTGGCTTTTTTTGGGGGCACGACGGCCCGGAGACGTGACGGGTGCCGCTCAGTAGCTGTTGAGAGCCGACTTCTCGCCGCCGTACTGGACATCGATGCTCTGCATGGTCGAGCGCACCGCGTCCTCATTCGTGTTCGTGAGCTTGCGGGTCTCGTTGATGTTGTCCAGGAACCACGTGAGCAGTGCGCCGATGCTCTTGACGCGCTGGTTGATCTCGACCTGCTTGTCGTTGAAGGCCTTGGCTCCGATGCCTCGCCAGTTGACCTCCATCGTGTCCAGCGTTCCCTGGAGAACGCTGAGCTGACCCTTGATCGACTCGTACCGCTGAACCATTTCCTTTTCGAGCTTGATTACTTCGGCATCGTTGAGCTTCTGCCCAGCCACCATCGCCAGACTTCCCTTCGTCTAATTCGCTGTTGGTCGTAGAGGTGTTCAGGCCCGCTTACGGGGAGCGGGAAGCGGTCAGGCGGTTCGCCGCTTGCGTGCCAAAGCGAAGGCACCGCCGCCGATTGCGACGACAAGGACGGCGCCCAGGATTGCGTACAACTGGGTGTTGTCGTCGGAGGAGTTCGAGCTGGATGCTGCTGCTGAGGTCGCGCCGCCCGACGTTTCCTTCGGCGCTTGGGGCGAGGATGAGGCGGGAGCCGATGGAGAAGAGGAGGCTCCGGTGACGCCGGTCCCGTTCTCGTAGCCGAGAGGGTCCGTGTTGGCGGGGCCTGGGTTGATGCTGCTGTTGTCGAGCACCTTGCGAGGGCGGACCAAGCCATAGCCCAGATACCTGCTCGGCTGGTCCTTCGGCCAGTCGCGGCTGGCAGTGTCGAGCAAGGTGCGGAGAACCTGGTTGGCTGTCCAACTGGGGTGGGCGGACCAGATCAGTGCGGCAGAGGCAGCGGCGATGGCAGAGGCGATACTCGTTCCCTCCTGATCGCAGTATGAGCGGAACGATGAGTCGCACCATACGGGTGCATTGAGGCCGGGAGCCGCCAGATCCACATAGTTGCCGTGCTCCGAGAAGTCTCCGACTGTCCCCGTCTGGTCCGCGGCAGCGACCCCGACGACATAAGGGTAGGCCGCGGGATAGCCGATGTCGTTCTTCTTTTCTGCGTCGTTTCCGACACTGGCGAACATCAACTTGCCCTTGGAGTGGGCGTATTCAATCGCCGCCTGCTCATCGGGATAGATATAGGGCGTGCCGAAGGACATGTTGATGATCTTGACGTCGGTGTCAGCAGCAGCTCTGATCGCTTGCGCCGCGTCGGGGGTTTTCTCTCTCTCCGCCTCGCCCTTCAGATCCTCGAGCCGGATCCGGTAGGGCACAATCTTCGCCCCCGGCGCCAGGCCCTTGAGGCCACCACCAGCCCCTGTGCCGGCGATGAGTTCCGCGATGCTCGTACCGTGGCCGTTGAAATCCTGGGTCGCGTGGTACGCAACAGATTTCGGCACCTCGTCGACGAGAACCTGCCCCTTCAGGGAAGAAGTGCCTGGGTTGACGCCCGAGTCGATGAGGGCGACTTTGACACCCTTGCCTGTACTCACCTTCCACATACCGTCGACGTTCATCGGGCCCAAGTACCACTGCCTCGACTGGACGTCCGCGGCGACCGCGCTCTGCGCCAGGCCCGAAGACACGATGGCGAATGCACCGAGTACGGCGCACACGGTTGACACACGTCTCCCGGCACGTCCTGCGAAGAACGCGGTAAATGCGCCGTGGGGGCTGGTCCCTGTCATGCGTCTGTCGATCCTCGCTCGTATTCAGTCATTTGCGGGTGGCGCGTTGCGCCGCGGGGTCTCGGGCTGAGTGTCGTCCTCGCGGCCCGCGCGGTTGACGTTCCGCCGATTGCCGGTCGGGCCTGGCGCGGCACCCGCGTTGCCTGCGACAAGCCCGGCGTTCCTCGCTGCGGCGGCTCGCCCTGTGGGCGTACCGACAACCCCGTCGGAATTGCCGGTCACGGGCCGGGCAGTCCGTCCCGTGCGCGCGCCCGAACCAGGGTTCGGCGCCCCGATTACTCCACGCTGCCCGATCTGGCCGGCGGGTGTACGGGATGCACTGTTGCCGTCGGCGCCGACGACCGTACCGCGAGGAACCCTGGAACCGGTCGCTGACTGAGGACCTGTGGCAGGCCTTCCTCCCACGACACCATTGCCGCGTGCCGCACCTGTCGAACTCGTGCCACCTACCCGGCCGTTCACCGGCCCCGCGACAGGGCGTGGCGTTCCGCCAGAGACACCTCGGCCCATGGGAGACGGGGTCCCGCCCCGGCTTCCCGACTGCCCCATAGGAGCGGTGCGTCCCATCGGCCCCGTGGTGCCGCGCCCACCGGCTTGGCCGCTGGGAGTGGTTGTGCGGCCTTGCGCCGACATCGGGGACCTGTTGCCATTGGCTCCGCCGGAGACCGGAGTACGGCCGGACTGTCCGCGGAGGCCAGGAGGAACATTGGTCGGTGAGAAGGGAGGGACCTGTCCTCCGTTCCCGCTACTCGGGCCGGTCGGTGTCGGCGGCACATGGGTCGTCGGCCTCGCGCTCTCCTGAGGCGGGAGGGTACCCACGCTGTCGATCTTCGTGCCGACATTCACATCCGGCCGGGTGGTCGGGTCGTCCAGATTCTTGAGCGGCGGAGTGATGACGTCTCTCTGACGCCCCTCGCCTGTCGCCCCGCTCGAAGAGTCCTGCCCCGCCGTCACGGATTCATGAGCGGCGCCAAGCCCGCCGGAGGCCTGCCGTTCCGCTGGGAACTCTCGCGTGGGATCCGGCTTGGGCACCCCCACATCCGGCATGGCCTCGAACGTAGGCGCCTCCTGCTTCGCCAGGTATCCCTCCGACACCTCGTAGAAGGAGGCCAGCCGGTTCATCTGATTGATCGCCTCTTGGCGGTCCTTCTCGACCTTGACCGCCGCCGCGTACTCCGCGTTGCCGTCGACCTGCTTGGGGGTGGGGATGTCCTCCACCGGCGTGCGGACGAGTCGGGTGTCGCGGGGCGGCATGGCGCTGCGGACCGACGCGAGGCCCGTGGCCGCTGCCGCGATCTGCGTACCGGCAGTTTCGGCGAAGGTCGCGAGGTCCAAGGCATGCTTGACGAGGTTGTCGCCCCATTTGTGGAAGGCCGTGGCGGACTCGCCTTCCCACTCGACCCTGCCGATATGGTCCTTGAGCTCGTTGGCGGCCGTTTCGATGGCGTCCTTGGCGTCCCACAGAGCCTTGCCCGCGGTCTCCAGATCCTCCGGTTTCGCGGACTCGACCAGGTCGATCATCGCGTTCAGGTCGTGGCTCTCGAAGTCCGTCTTGCCGAAGACCCGGGGGATACCACCGCCGAAGGGAAGGGCCCTGCTGACGAACGCCGTCCCCTGATTGATCAAGTCGATGGCGCTGAGTTGCGCGGCGGCGTCTTCCTTTTCCGCCAGGTGCGGATCCTGGCTCTTCTGCTCGTCACTCATTAGAGGCCACCCCCTGCGTTCTTGTCGTCGGAGAGCTCCTTCGCACCTTCGCGGTGCTCCGACGCTTCCGCGGCGGCCTTCTCCTGCCGCGCTTCCTCTTCCTGCCGCCCGATCTCGGTCTGGATCTCCCAGAACCGTCGCCGCTGCTCCTCTTCGATGGAGCTGAAGTTGCCGCGCGCGCCGTTGACGGCGATCTGGAGCGCCTCTATCTGCAGGCCCAGGTTCTTGGAGAGCGTGGTCAGGCGCTCATGGACCGTCTCGTACGCCGTATGGAGCGCCGTGGCCTCGTCGAAGCGACCCACACCCTTGAACGATGCCTCGGAGAGACGATGCGCCCCGACCTTCTGCGCACTGCCCTGCGAGTCCTCGAAGTTGGAGAGCGCGACGTCCACGCGCTTCTTGAACTCTCCGAGCGACTCCAGCGTGACCTTGAGAGCCTGGCGCTCCGCAGCAGGCACGATGCCTTCCCTCCCCGTTCCCCGTTTGTGAAGCTGTCGAGCGGTGCACAGGCCGTGGCCTGATCAACACACTCGATGACCACTGTAGTCATTGTGTAAATCGCGGCCAACTGAACTTTGTGTTAGGTGAGTTACGAAGTTGTCGAGACACCGTCAGGAGACCCGCTCCGAACCTCCCCGAAGGATCTGAAACTCGGGCAAGCCATGCTCGCCTCGCCGCACTCGGTGCCCGCAAGGAACCGTCCAGTGGGTCAGATGCCGTGCATGGCTCATTCTTTGCGATGCCAAAACGTGCCTGTCCTTCTCAGCACCCCGCCGCCAACGTCGGCATGACCGCCGCGAGCGACACGAGAGCAGTGCGCACCGCCTCGCCGTCACGTCCCGGACGGATGCCGCTCCCGCAGCCAGCGTCGCGCACCGACCTCGCTCGGGTATTCGCGGACCGTGAGCCAGGCTGTCAGCCAGCCGACGACGTACGCGGCGAACGCCGGCATGACGGGCGCCGCGAGGAGGACCAGGGCACGGCCGGCGGCGATCCGTCCCGGGCCGCGCCTGTTGTGGTCGCGTTCGGCGTGGAGGGTCTGCTCGGGGGTGGGCGGGTGGAGGAGCCCTTCGCGGTGGCTCCGGCGCTGCCTGATCCAGCCCCAGGCCAGGGCTGCGCAGGACGCTACGGCCTGCGTCCAGTTCCACACCGTGCGCGCGGTGGGCGACCACTCGCTGGTGAACCCCCGGTAGAGGTTGAGGGCGAAGAAGCAGACCATGGCCATGACGACGATCAGGAAGACGGCCGTCCGGGCGCGGCGCAGCCAGTAGGGCATGCCGCGCTTGTACCAGGTGGTGCCGAGTTTCGGCAGGGCCGGAATGTGGGCGGGCGTTCCGTGAACCGGGGCCTCAGAAGATGCCTGTGACGCCATGCCAGATGTCCTTCCCCAGTCGCGCGACATCGTCCCCGGTCTCCGTGGCGACGTTCCCGGCGCCGTGCAGGACCCCGCCGACCACGCCGTGGTCGTGGATGTCCTCGCTCCAGTGTTCGTGGAGGGAGTGGTCGAGGACGTCCGTCGCGAGGATCGCCGCCCCCACGCCGACCACAGCCACCGCGGCCGCGCCTTCGACGGGCAGGGCGGCCACCGCGACGGCTCCGGCGGCGACACCGGCGACGGCGGCCCCGACGTCGACGGTGACGGAGTGCTGCCAGGACCAGCCCTTGTCATGGTCGTCCTTCGCCTCGACCAGTCCGCAGGCGGCGGCCGCGGCGACGTCCAGCACCGGGATCTCCCTGAGGAATTCGGGAAGCTTGCTCACCCCTTCGCCCAGGCGCAGCGCGTCCGCCGCGTCGGCCAGCTTCACGTTGAGGGCCCGGTCGTACGGCAGGGCCGTACTGCCGTGATCGGCGCGGGCGATGGCGTCTTCCAGCGAGTCGACCTTCATGACCGCGTCGCGGTAGGCGCCCTTGGCGGGAAGGTCGTCGGGCAGCGCGCGGCCCGCCTTCTGGAACGCCTTGCGCTCGGACCGCAGTTCCTTCTTGGCGGACCGTTCCTCGGCCTTGGCGCCGTCGAGCAGCTCGCGGGCCTGTTTGCCGCCGGCCCGGGCGTCCTCGGCGTCGTAGGCGTACAGACCGCGCAGCGCGTCGGCGATGGTGATCTTGTCTCCGGTGGACACCGGTGCCGTCACCTGCGCGTACAGGCCCCGGAGTGCGTTCGCCGCGACCAGCCGGGCGTGCTGGGCGGTGTGCAGGATCTCCGTGCGCACCTTGTCGTACTCACCCCTCGCGGCGATCGCCTTCTGGTCGTCGGCACTGGGCGGATTCGCTGTCGCCATCTCCAGCGGGACCCCCTTGTCCCTCATGGCCACGCCCTTGCGCGTGGCCGCGTGCTCCGCGTTCTGCAGGGCCGTCTCGCAGGTGGAGAGGGCGTCGGCGAGGTCGGACAGGATGCCGCCCGCGGCGTGCACGAGGCTCGCGAAGGCGCCCGCTGTCAGCGCGTCCTGACTCCAGGTGGCGCGGAACGTCTCCGCCGCCTCACCCTTCCAGGAGGCGTCGTCGACCAGCTCCTCGACCGCGCGGCTCAGCGGGCGGACGACGTCGTCGAGCTTCTGCTTCGCGTTCTTGTACGTCTCGGCCATCGTGCGCAGCCCGCCGATGTCTCCGCCGACCCAGCTGTCGACCATCAGCCGTCACCCACCATCAGGTCCTCGAACAGGCCGTGTACGTCGATGTCGTGCCGCTGGAAGGAGTCGCGGGCGTACGTCACCCTGTCGCCGTGGTCGTCCAGGCGGTCGGCGAAGCCGATGTGCAGGGCGACGATCAGGTCGGCGACCTCCTTGACGGCGTGATCGAGCCCGGCGTCGCCGCCGTCCGCCACGGGCGGGGCGACATCGGGGTGCAGCTTGCGGTAGTTGACGGCCTCGTCGTGGAAGGTCTTCGACATCGCGGTGAGGTCGCTCAGCACGGCCTTGAAGTCGACGGCCATCAGCTCACCGCCCGCGCGTAGGCGGCCAGGTCGGCCGACAGCCAGTTGGGGTGCATGGTGGCGGCGACCGGCGGGTCCAGGAGGACCGTGACGCCGTGCTCGTCCAGCGCCTCCGCCAGCAGTCCGATCGAGGTGGCCACCCACGGCTGCGCCTCACCGAGCGCCGCGACCAGTTTGGCCGGCGTGGTGAAGGCGAACACCACCCTTCCCTGCACGGGGTGCTCGAACAGTTCGTACGCGATGAAGGGCGCACGGGCGGGTCTGCCGGAAACGTCCGTCGTGTCGACGTACCGGGGATGGGCGGGGACGAGGACAGGAGTGCGGTACGGGGGTACGCCCGGTTTCGGGCCCGGTGACCGCTGCGTCTCAAGGTGTTCGGTGTGCTCGCTGTATTCGACGTAATCCAGGAGGCGCGATCTGCGGGGCTGCGGGTCCAATGCCCCGGCCCTGGCCGGCGCCTGGGCCTGGCCTGCGGGCGGCTCCGCCTCGAAGTAGTCGAGAAGGTGGGAACGGATCGGTACGGCCACCGCCGTCTCCTCTCCCCCGTGGACGATGTGGCGGCACCACCGTAGCCAGCGGACGATCGGGCAAATCCCGCTATGTCAGGTTGGTGGGGTCGGGGCATGCGGAACCCATACGACGGTTTGGCCACGACCCGGTCGGGGCTTGACTGCGGGATGACCCCCGCGCTCAGCCGTCGCTCGGCTGAGGCCCGTACTCCGCCCGCGGCACACCGAGCCGATCCGCGACCAGCGCGAGCCACCCACCCGGCGAGTACGGGGCCGGCGGGTCGACCTCCATGCCCAACTCGGCGACGGCCAAGGCGTAGTCGGACTCGTCGAGGCCCAGCGCGAGCAGCTCGTGCAGCTCGCCGACGAGCCGGGCCGTGAGCTGCGGGTCGGTGGAGGCCCGGTAGTCGTCGACGGCCGAGTCGTGGCCGTCGAACTCGTCCGGCATGTCCTGGGAGAACCAACCGCCGAGGAACTGGCCCAGCTCGGGGAAACGGGCCTGCCACTCCCAGTGGGTGGCGGGCGTGGCCGTGGGCGGGACCTCGCCCTCCTCGACACTGTGCTTGATGTGGTCGGCGAGGCAGTACAGCCACTGCTGGATCTCACCCTCGGGCAGGCCGACGTCGGGGATCGGGTAGAACTCGCCGAGGCGCAGCCGGAGCCGGCCGGGCGGGTGGTCGGCGTACTCGCGCAGTTGCCGCTCGGCGACGGCCAGCGCCCACGGGCGGCTGTGCCAGGTGTGTCGCAGGTATGCGGTCAGGGCCGCGCTGGGCTTGTCCGCGGTGTCGTCCGCAGTTTGCCCGGCGTAGGCACGCATCACCTGGTCCAGCTCGCCGTAGCGGCGGTCGTGTTCAAGAGGGCTCAAGGGCACGGTGATCAGCCTCTGCAGGTCTCTACAGGTAGACGGGGAACGTGGCGTGGACGGCGAAGCCGTGAGGGCGTGACGCGTCCCGCTTGAGGACCACCCGTGCCGCGCGGACGTCCACCGGGTCCCGCCCGGCCAGCATCATCGCCTGCAACAGCACCCGGCCCACCGGCTCGGGCCGCGAGGGCCAGGACGCCTCGATCGACAGGCGGGCGCGCGTGGACTGGGCCAGCCAGCGGTGGATGACCTGCTCGTTGGCTGTGACCACCTGCTGAGTGGTCCATTGGGCGGTCTCGCGGTCAGGATACGTGGCGGCCCGGGTGCGGACCACGGCTGCTGCTGCGCCGTCCATGCCGTCCATGCCGTCCATGCCGTACGTGGTGTTCATGGGAGTCCCATCAGGTGGCGTCGAAGGACCAGAAAATACCGAGTTCGGTCTCGGACACCGCGATCAGGCCGAGATCCCAGTCGTACTGGGACATGGGGGTACAGCCAGTGGTCGCCTCATAGAAGTCAGGGGGCGTGGCGTGGCTGCCCGTGATCGATCCCGGGTAGCCGGCGTTCGTGTAGAAGGACGTCCCCTCCGGGAAGCGGGAGAGGATCACCCTGGCCTTCCGCTCGAGTTCCGACCGGCGGGTCTCGAAGTGATTGTGGGCGCGTTCGCTGGGGACATCCAGCCATGTGGTGGACAACATGACGAGCAGTCCTTCCACCGACGTCCGGGGCACCGTCCACAATCCGGCCCGCCACGCCGCAGCGGCCTCCGGGTCGGAAGGCGGCAGGACGAAGGGGAAAAACGGGTCCTCCAGACGTTCCTCCTCTCCTTCGTCGACGTCGATCCACCTCCAGGACCGGGGATCCGCCACCTCCCGGCGCATGACTGCCGCTACGTCCCGTTCCCAGTCACGGTGCGCGCGGGGGCCCACCAGGACGTACGAGTACCGCCCCTCGTACATGGTGAGCGCCTCGGCCCAGGCCTCGGCTACCAACGTCGACATCGCGGCTCCCTGTGACGGTCGTGTGGTGTTCTGTGAGGCAAGGATTCAGCCTATTTGGGCATGGAGGTGACCACGACGAAGGGCGGGGTGAGGCTGTTGTCGTATCTGAGCCGGGTGGCAACGCCGTGCGCTTCCGTCACCGGGGTCGCCTGGCCATTGACCATCCTGGAGGTGCGTCCGGTCACCGGGGCCGCGGCCAGCGGGTTGTTGGGGTCGGTACCCACCGAGCTGACCTGGAAGATCGGGCTGGCCGGCTGGGGCGGAGGGCCAGTCGCCAGCCACGCGTTGATGGCACCGGTGTTTTGCCGGATACAGGCCTGTGTGTACTTCTGGGCCGAGGCCAGGTCCGTGAAGCTGGAGGCCGCCGGAATGCCGGACTGATCGCGCAGACGCTGGAGAAGTTGGGCGTCGGTCTTGCCGACGTGTTTGTCGATGGTGTGGCCGCCGCCGAGGTCCTCGGCCATCGCCAGGTCCATCGTGTACATGTATGGGAACGGGTTCTCCCCGTTCAGAATTTTGTGCTCCTTCTTGAATTCGTTCAACGAGCGACCGGCGAAGGCCTCGGCCCGGGCCTCCTGTGCGATGAACGTGGGTGCGCTCCTGAGCGCCTCGTCCAGTTCCCATTCCAGCGCGAGGAGCGTGGTGGCGGCGTCACTGAACTTCTGTTGATAGATCTCGACGGCCCTGTCCGCGGCCGCGCGGTCCATGTGCTTGCGGAACGTCAGCACCAGCTGGCCGAACATGGCGGAGCCCGCGAGCTTGAGCAGTTCCAGCGCATCGAGGCCGACCGTCAGATCCTCCACCATCTTCTGAGCCGCCGTCTTGGCGAGGGCGGTGGTGGTCTCCCGACAGGTCTGCGCGGCCTGGGCCAGGTCGTCACAGGTCTTCTGAATGGTGTCCGCCGTGTGGTGCAGCACCTCCAGGATCGGCCTGCGCTGTGCGGGCGCCACGTTTCCCGAGGTCTTCCAACTCCGCCCACCCTGGTGAGGCGGGGTGATCTGTCCCTGCGAGTTCCGGCTACGGCCCCATGCGGTGGTCCCCCAGACCGACTGGCAGAACGACTTCATCGCGCTCTGCCATTCGTTGTTTCCGCTCGGGTCCGTCATGTAGCTGATGGCGGACGTGAAATTGTCACCGGCCTCGAGCGCGGTGCTCGCCGCATCCCGCCACGCGGTGGCCATTCCTTTGAGGTCGTCATCGCGAGCGCCCGGCGTGATCTCATGGGTCTTGCCGAGGTTCAGCCCCTGCTCGATGGCCGGCCGGATGACGTCGGCGAGGAAGTCCGGAATCTCGCCCATGGCCCCGGAGATCGCCCACGAGTCGGCGTCCTCGCCGGTCCCGGTCCACTTGATGTCGTTGATCTTCCCGTAATTGGGCTGTTTGTCGATGACGACGGGAGGACTGCGGCGCGGCGCCGGGCCCTGCATACCGCGCGTGGACCAGTCCGCTGCCTGGTAGTTGTTGGCAGTCGTGGTCAGGCCCACCGCGACGCCGCCGACGCTCACCACGCTGGCCGCCCAGACCTGGACGAACTTCTCGGCTATCTGCATGTAGACCTTGGCGAAGGAGTCCGGGCCCCACCCGGTTCCTGCCGACTGGCTGTACTGGTTGAGCGCACCGACCAGCTTGGTGGCGCCCTTGTCGTAGTCGAACTGCCCGTCGCGTATGACCACTGCCGAGTAGTACAGGTGTGGTGGCTGCACGTCGAAACCACCCCCGCTGTCCGGCGCCGCCGGGTTCAGCCGGTCCCGCTCCTCCTTGCGTTCGGCATCGCTTGGCCGGTCTGCCATCAGGCGGCCCCCCAGCCCCGCAGCACCGCCTGGTGCGCCGCCGCGTAGTTGACGTGCCCGTTGGTGACGTACTCGTGCAGCCACTTCTGGGCCGCCTGCAGATCCTGCGCCGAGCGGTCCCACTCGTCGAGCTTGTCGACGAAGACGTCGCGTGTCTCGCCCTCCCAGGACAGCACGACGGGCACCACACGGTCGTAGAGGCCGTCCAGCTTGCCGTTGAGCTGCTTGAGGATGTCCTCAAGCTCCGCGGCGAGGTCGTGGAGCGTGCCGAAGGTGACGGATATGTGGTCGTCGGAAGCGGGCCCGGTCGACATGATCCCCCAGTGGATGTCGGTAACTACGTGTGCGAATACGAGAGTTGGCGGTGCGGATCAGAATCCGTCGAGGCTGCTGCGCGGTGCCGGTGGTTCCGTGTTGGGCGTCGACAGTTTGTCCACCTCGCTGCCGACGTCCACCTGGATCTGCCGCATCTGCGTCAGCACCTCGAGGTCGTCCCGGGAGAAGCCGTCGCGGCTCAGCCGTACCGCCTCCTCCAGTAGCTTCATGACCTCGCGGATGCGTACGGCGTCCTCGGCCGCCGCCTGGTGGAACTTCCGGTATGCCGTCGCCGCCGGGCCGCGCCATCCGGCCTCGATGCGGTCGACGACCGCATCCATGCGTTTGACCTGTTTGTCCAGGTGCTCCTGCATGTCGTCCAGGTCACCCGCGAGCTTGGTCAGATCCTGGGACGAGACCCGGAGGTTCTCGCCGCCGCCCTGCGCCGAACCTGCTCCGGCTCCGGCTCCGTTCACACCCATGCCGTACCTCTGCCCCCGTCGCTTCGGCATCACGAGCCCCGCACTGTTCCGACAATCGTATGATTTTCGGAACCGGCACGCCCAACTCCAGTTCTCTGGCGGCGAGATACGCGTGCCGCCGCCTACTCCGCTCCCACGACCCGTCGCGCACGCCTGCGCGCGTCCCGGATCGCCACTGCCGTACCGCCGAGCCCGGCGACGAGTACCGCCGCGCCCACGGAGACGTACGTCGCGAGGCGGGCGTTTCGTTCGGCGGCCGTTTCGCCGATCTGGAACTTCGCCGGTGTGGGGGCTTCCGGTTTGCTCAGGCCCGCTTGGGGGTCGGGGGTCTCCAGCGGTTCGTCGTCCTCCGTGAGGGCACGTACGGGGTCGACCACGCCCCAGCCGACGTAGATGTCGTGGCCCCCGGTCGTACGTTCCGCGGTCTGTTCGATCTGGGCGACGATCTGCTGGGCCGTCCAGGTCGGGTGCTTCGCCTTGATCAGCGCCGCGACGCCCGCGACGTACGGCGCGGAGAAGCTCGTACCGTTGTCGGAGCAGTGGCCGCCCTTGGGGACGGTGGAGATCATGTCGACGCCGGGGGCGGCCACGCCGACGAACTCGCCGGACTGGGAGAAGGAGGCGCGCTCGTTGTTGCGGTCCGAGGCGGCGACCGCGAGAACGCCCTTGTAGGACGCCGGGTACGTCTCCTTGACGTTGCCGCCGAGTCCGTCGTTGCCCGCCGAGGCCACCACGACGATCTTCTGGGCCAGGGCCTCGTTGATCGCCTGCTCCAGGTCGGAGGAGGGCCTCACCGCGTTCGAGGTGTCCTGGGAGATGTTGATGACGTCGGCGCCGGCCTGGATGGCGTAGAGGATCGCGCTGGTCAGGGTGTCGGCGGTGCCGTGGCCCTCGGCGTCGTTCTGCTGGATCGGGATGATCGTCGCGTCGGGGGCCAGGCCCACGAATCCGGTGCCCGCGGCGGGGCGGGCCGCGATGATGCCCGCGACCTTGGTGCCGTGGCCGACGGTGTCCGTGGTGCCGTTCTCCTTGCCCCGCTCGATGGGGTTGCCGTCGTCGTCCTTGAGGTTCTTCGGCAGGAGGTTGCGGCCGCTCTTCGCGTCGACCGCGTCGGCGAGCTGCGGGTTCGTCACGTCCACGCCGGTGTCGATCACCGCCACCCGCACGTTCTTCCCCTTGGACTGGCGCCACAGTTCGTCCAGGAGGACCCGTTGCA
This sequence comes from Streptomyces sp. AC555_RSS877, assembly GCF_019049245.1. Classification (GTDB taxonomy): domain Bacteria; phylum Actinomycetota; class Actinomycetes; order Streptomycetales; family Streptomycetaceae; genus Streptomyces. The sequence goes on from NZ_JAGMUK010000001.1 coordinate 37,174, forward strand.
GGGCCCAGGGGCGGCCCGGGTACTTGCCGTTGGGGAACGTGCACTGTTCCGAGTAGGGGAGGTCGGCCGCCGCGGCGGGAGGCGCGAAGAGGACGGGGGCGGTCGTCAGCAGGGCCGCGGCCGACGCGGTCGTCAGGCGGCGTACGGAGGGGAGAAGTCGCATGCCCGCACCCCTCAGGAGCCCTGCGGCTGGCGTGCCGCGGTGGTCGACAGGCGTGGGCCCGTGGGCAGGAACTCCGACCAGGCGGCGGGGACCGGTGCGGGGTCCACCTCCTTGTAACCCAGCCGGGTCTGGGCCTGCTCGGCCTCTTCCTGGGCCTGCTTGCGCTCCTTGGCCGTCGTACCGATGCCGGAGTCGCCCGTGCCGCTGTCGGCGTTGGACTGCAGTACGTAGCGCAGGCCGGTGTCGGTGACCAGGAAGACGGGTCCCGCCTTGGTCTCCTGGCCCTGGAACTGGCGGTAGAGCTGGCCGGAGCCGGGCGTGACGTAGGCGCTGGAGGAGCCGGTGGGGAGCTTGGCCGGGAAGTCCTTGCCCGCCCATGTGCTCAGCGTCGTCGCGCCGGAGCCGTTCACGTCGCGCAGGACGTTGCAGACGGTGCTGCGGCTGCCGGCCGCGCCGGAGGCCTCGTTGACGGGCTGGGGATCCTCGGTGGGCCAGCGGTGTTCCGTGCCGAACGGCTTGCCCGGGACGATCGCGCCGGGGCCCATCTCCTTGGCCTGACCGGCCTGTCCGAGGGAGGCGAGGTCCTCGCTGAACAGCAGGAGCTGGGCGACGAAGGCCGAGATGGGGGCGACCCGGCCGGGCAGCACCACGTAGTACTGCTCCGTGTTGTTGTCGAGCGCCTTGAGCACCATGCCGACCTTGTTGGTCGACTCGTCCAGCTGGCCGGGGGCGCCGGCCGCTGTGCCCGCCTGGTCGGCGATCTCCGGGAAGGAGATCGCGTCGCCCGTGTGCAGGGTCTCCAGCCACTCCTTGGACACCTTCTGCGGCTCCCGGCCGGAGCCGACGACGGCACGCAGCAGCAGTTCGTCGCTCTTGTCGATGGGATACGCCCGTCCGCTCGCGTCCACGACATAGCGGTTGCCGTCGGGGCCCTCGACGTACAGGAGTTGACCGCCGGCCAGCTTCTCGCCCTTGCCCTCGGTCGCCTTCATGTCGCGGGAGGCGAGGACCAGGGCCGCCTTCTGGATGGACTCGCCGCCGGCGCTGGGCCGTTCGCAGACCACCCAGCGCTTGTCGCTGCCCGCCTCGGACGCCGACGGCAGGCGGTCGGGCGCGTACGGGATGCCGATGGTGACGCCGTGCGGGATCTTGCCGTTGTCGAGGACGGACTCGGAGACGGTCACGACCTCGCCCTGGCCCTGGTTCAGGAGCAGCTTGGCGGACGCCATGTTGAGAACCGGGTGCAACTGGACCTGCCCGGTGGTCTTCAGGACGACGTACCGCGTGGTCGAGTCGCTGGCGATGATCACCTTGGCGTTGGGGACGTTCCAGCCCTTGGGCGCGGTGGGCTTGAACATGCCCCACGCGCCGAAGCCGGCGATGACGATCACGCCCACGATGATGCCGGGGAGGATCGAGCGGAGCGGGCGGGGCGCGCCCTCCTCCGAGCCGTCGGGCGACGACTGCAGGAAGGCCGCGAGCATGCGGCGCTTCGCGAAGGTGTAGGCATTGAGCTGATCGCGCCGAGATGCCATCTGTGCCTGTCTCTCCCCGTGTTCACATGGGCCGCGCTCGCCGGGGTGACGTGGTCCCCCGCCTCCGATGTCAGAGCGGCCCCCTACTATGCCTGGTATCCGCGGGGACTTGCGGAGCGGGTAGGGTACGCGGGCCTTCAAAGGCCTTGTGTGGTGCTGAAATACCAGTGAGTTGTGAGTAAAACGGGGGGATGGAGTGATGGCTTCCGGAACACGCGCCCGGTCCCGCGGCCGATCGCGGTCACAGGGCTCCTCGGCGGTCGGACAGACACCGGCAGTGCCCCGGCGGACACCGCCGCCGCGGCCGGCGACGCCGGGCGCGCTCCACCTCAGGGTGCGTTCGGGTCAGGCCGGGGCATTCCGGCTGCAACGTGTCGTCCTGCTGGAGATCGCGCTCGCCGTCGTGCTCGTCGGGTGGGTGATCGGTCCCGTCGCCCTGGTGGCCGCGGCCGTCGTCGCCGTCTGCCTGGTGCTGCTCTCCCTCTTCCGCCGCCGCGGCCGCTCCCTGCCCGAATGGCTCGCCACGGCACGGGCGTTGCGCGCACGGCAGCGCCGGGCCGCGAGCGGGCCGATACCGGAAGGTACGGAACCGGGTCTCGCGCCGGCCGTGGAGTGCGACCCGACCCTGCGGACGTACACGTACGCCGGGCGTGACCGCAGGCCCGTCGGAGTCATCGGGGACGGCACGTTCGTCACCGCGGTCCTGCAGGTGGAGGCCGACGCCACCGCCCTGCGGGCCGAGCGGAACCGGCAGCCGCTGCCGCTCTCGCTGGTCTACGACGCCCTGGGCGTCGACGACATCAGGCTCGAGTCGGCGCAGGTCGTACTGCACACCCAGCCCGCGCCCGCGCTGCACCTGCCCCAGCAGTCCGTGGCAGTCGCCAACTACGCGCCCCTGCAGGAGCAGACGGGTGCGCCGGCCGTGCGGATCACCTGGATCGCGCTGAAGCTCGACCCCGAGCTGTGTGCGGAGGCGGTGGAGGCGCGCGGCGGCGGTCTCGTGGGGGCGCAGAAGTGTGTCGTACGCGCCGCCGACCACCTCGCGAGCCGGCTGACCGGAGCGGGCTTCCGCGCCACCCTGCTCGACGAGGAGGAGCTGACCTCCGCCGTCGCCACCTCGGCCTGCGCCAACCCGTTGGTGACGGCGGAGGCGGGGCGGACGGACACACGGGAGCGGCGGACCGAGGAGTCCAGCCGGAGCTGGCGCTGCGACAACCGAAGGCACACCACGTACTGGATCCGCCGGTGGCCGTCGCTGGGAGGCGAGAGGGCACCCTCACTGCCGCAACTCGTGGCCCTGGTCACGGCCGTTCCCGCGCTCGCCACCACCTTCAGCCTCACGCTCACGCGCGGGGAGCGCCAGGAGGTCTCCGTGTGCGGACACCTGCGGGTGACCGGGCGCAGCGACGACGAACTCGTGGCGGCCAGGAGGGCGCTGCAGGGCGCGGCCCGGCACACCGGCACCGGCCTCGCCCGCCTCGACCGGGAACAGGTGCCCGGCATGCTCGCCACCCTTCCCCTCGGAGGTGCCCGGTGACGGCGATGACCACGCGCACGGGCCAGACGGCCACCAGCCACGGCGAACCCCGGCCCTCCGGCCCGCAGCGGGCGCGCGAGCTGCTGCGCAGCGGCTTCGGGCTCATCGGCCCGCGGCACGCGCGGCACTCCCTGCCCGTGGAGCAACTGGACGCGTTCACGCTGCCCATCGGGGACGACGGCGTAGTCATCGGCGTGGACGCGGACGGCCGTCCGGCGGTTCTGGGACTCAACCGTCCGACGCCGTACGACGTCGTCCTCATCGGCGGTCTGTGGACCGCGCAGGTCATCGCGCTCAGGGCGGCGGCGACCGGCGCGCGTGTCGCCGTGGAGACGGGGCGGCCACAGGCCTGGATGCAGATGGTGCACGCGATGGGCGGCGGGCAGAACGGCCTGGCGGTGTACGAGGTCGGCCGGGTGCCCCCGCAGGGCACCTCGGCGGGCACGCCGGTGCTGGTGGTGCGGGACTGCGGCATGCGCCCGCCGCGCGGTCGGGTGGTCTCCGGCCCCTGGCAGGCAGTGCTGACCCTGCTGCCGTATCTCAGCCCGGTGGCCCCGCGGCTGCTCAGACAGGCACGGCTCGTCGGAGTGCAGCGCGTCTCCCCGGACGAGGCGGCGGAACTGGGCCGTACGATGGCGTTGCCCCGGGCCGAGATGGACGCGCTGCCCGGCCTCTCCGACGGGCTTACGCTCTGGTGCACCGACCGCGACCGGCAGTACGTGTTGACGCAGCCCACCGACGCCGAGATCGGATTGTTGGGTATGCCTCGAAGGATGGACTGAAACAGCCATCACCTGACGCGAATTGACCATTCGGGGATGATTGTTCCACTTTGCCGTACGGCAGCACATCCGTTATCAGGCGGTTTGTTCGCCGGAATTGGCGTGAAGCACGGCACTTCGGGGACGGTGGTGATGCCGGAGGCGGGCCTTGAGGAATGGATGGGCCTGCCGAGGTGGGTCGCGTGGTGATTAGGCTGGTACCGGGCGCGATGCCAGAACCCCGTTGACCGGGCGTCGGCGCCCGAGGGGGAGCCGGTGGATCGGACGACCTCGAACGACTAAGGCCGACAAGTATTGGTCGCCCCGGCACGGCATGAGGGTGCTCGACCACACCAGGAGGAACTGTGAGCAGCGATCGGGACGGGATCCGCGGGGGCTGGGCCACACCCGACGATGACCAGCCCGACGCCGAGTCCGCCATCGAGATGACGGGCGAGTTCACCATCGACTATGCGCCGCCCGCCTGGTACACGCAGAACGCGGGCGACACGGCGTCGGGACAGGGCACGGCCGGCGGTGCCTCCGGCGCCCCCGCGGCCGCTCCGCCACCGGCGGACAACGCGTTTGCGCCGCCGGCTCCGACCCCGCCTCCGGCGGCCGGGCCGACGCCCCCGCCCGGGCCTTCCGCGAGCGGCGGCTTCGAACTGCAGCAGCCGCAGGCTCAGCCGGAGGGACACGGGCCGGGCCAGGGCCAGGAACACGGGCAGGTCCAGGGTCACGGGCAGGGGCAGGCGCAGTGGGCTCCGGCCGCGCATGAGTCTCCCGTTGCGCCGCCTTCGCCGTCCTCTCCGCCTTCTCCGCCCGCCCCGCCGGTCGCCTCTGCGCCGTCCGTCACCCCGGCCCAGCCCGGCCCTTCCCCGTCTCCGTCGCCTTTCCCGACGTTCGGCGCGGAAGAGTCCGGCGACGGCGATCTGGAGAGCGGCGCGACCATGCGGTTCTCCGCCGCCTCCCTGAAGCAGGAGATCGCGGATCTCGCCGCCGCGGCCAACGCCCAGCAGACTGCCGCGGAGAGCGAGCGCGAGAGCGAGAGCGAAGGCGAAGCCTCGGCCGCCGGTTCCGCCGAGGAAGCTGCTGCCGTCGCTGCGGCGCAGTCCGGCGACGGTGACGGCGATTCCGACGGTACGACCGTGGACTCGGGCCGTGCCGAGGCCGGCACCGATGACGGCGTGGCCGTCTCCGACGCCCCTTCCGTCGGCGCCTCCGATGACGACGTGGACAGCGCCGACGATGCGGAGGCCCCGGCCGTCGCCTCCGAGGGCGCCGCCACAACGGCGGACAACGAGGCCGAGGGCGCGTCGGCAGCGGACGCCGGTGCGTCCGCCGAGTCTTCCGGCGCCGACGCCGCTCCGCAAGGCGCACCCTCCGCCTGGACACCCCCGCCGGCGCCGCAGAACGGGGTGCCGCCGCTGCCGCCGTCGTACCAGCCCGCCGCTCCCGCGGCCGCCCCGCAGTGGCCCGCGCAGCCACAGCCACAGCCACAGCCACAGCAGGACCCAGCGGCATCGGCGCAGCAGCCGCCCTTCCAGCCGCAGGCACCGCAGCCCGCGCCGAATGCCTGGAACTCGCCCGCCGCGCCGACGCCGCCCGGCCCGCCGGCCACGCCGCAGCACGGCTACGGCTTCCCGCACCCCGGCCCGCAGGCCCAGCAGCCTCCCGCCGCCCAGGGCGGGTACGGGTTCCCCCAGCAGCCGGCCCCCAACGCCCAGGGTGGGTACGGCTTCCCGCAGCCCCCTGCGCCCAACGCCCAAGGGGGGTACGGATTCCCGCAGCCCAACCCCCCGGCCCAGCAGCCCCCCGCCGCCCAGGGCGGGTACGGCTTCCCCCTGCCGCCCATGCAGCAGGGCCACCCGGGCCAGCCCACGAACCCCGCACAACCTCACCCGGGCCCTCCGCAGCAGCAGCCCGACGGCCAGGCCCCGCCGTTCCCCCAGCACCCGCAACACGCGCAACACCCGCAGCACCCTCAGCACCCTCAGCAAGGTCAGCCGCCCCAGCAGCCGCAGCCGCAGGCCGTCGATCCCCGCACCGGTGCCGCCTGGCCCCAGGCCGTCCAGCACGACCAGCGGCAGCCGGCCAACCCCGGTGCCGCGCCACTCGGTTACACCGCGGCCGTGGAGCTGTCCTCCGACCGTCTGCTCAACAGCAAGAAGCAGAAGGCGAAGAGCAGCCGCCCGGCGGCCGGCGGCAAGTTCAAGATCGGCGGGAAGAAGGAAGAGGCCGAGCGGCAGCGGAAGTTGGAGCTGATCCGCACGCCGGTGCTGTCCTGCTACCGGATCGCCGTCATCAGCCTCAAGGGCGGCGTCGGCAAGACGACCACGACCACCGCGCTGGGCTCCACGCTCGCGACCGAGCGACAGGACAAGATCCTCGCGATCGACGCCAACCCGGACGCCGGCACCCTCGGCCGCCGGGTGCGCCGCGAGACCGGGGCCACGATCCGCGACCTCGTCCAGGCGATCCCGTACCTCAACTCGTACATGGACATCAGGCGGTTCACCTCCCAGGCCGCGTCCGGCCTGGAGATCATCGCCAACGACGTCGACCCGGCCGTGTCGACCACGTTCAACGACGAGGACTACCGGCGCGCGATCGACGTGCTCGGCAACCAGTACCCGATCATCCTCACCGACTCCGGTACCGGCCTGCTCTACAGCGCCATGCGTGGTGTGCTCGACCTCGCCGACCAGCTCATCATCATCTCGACGCCGTCCGTGGACGGTGCGAGCAGTGCCAGCACGACCCTGGACTGGCTGTCGGCGCACGGATACGCCGACCTCGTCTCGCGGTCCCTCACGGTCATCTCCGGGGTCCGCGAGACCGGCAAGATGATCAAGGTCGAGGACATCGTCAGCCACTTCGAGACGCGCTGCCGCGGTGTCGTCGTCGTCCCCTTCGACGAACACCTCTCTGCCGGCGCCGAGGTCGACCTCGACATGATGCGGCCGAAGGTGCGGGAGGCGTACTTCAACCTCGCGGCGATGGTCGCCGAGGACTTCGTACGGCACCAGCAGTTGCACGGCCTGTGGACGGCCAACGGCAACCCGCCCCCGGTGGCGGCACCGCCGATGCCGGGACAGCAGCAGATTCCGGGACAGCCGTACGCCCAGCCGGGACAGCCCGGACAGCAGCCTCCGTACCCGCAGCAGCCCCACCCCGGCCAGCAGCCCCCGCCCCACCAGCCGTACCCCCAGGGCCAGCCCTACGCCCAGCCGGGACAGCCGCCCGCCGCGCCGGGACAGCCGTATCCGCAGCCAGGGCAGCAGCCCTACCCGCAGCAGGGCTACGGCTATCCCCAGCCGGGGCAGCCAGGCGGGCAGGGTGGGCAGGCCCCGCCACCGCCCCAGCAGCAGTAGGCCCACACGAAAGGGCGGCCGGTACCCGACAGGTACCGGCCGCCCTTCGGCGTCGTGGCGAGTACTACTCGGCGGTCTCCGCAGCCGCCACCAGCTCCCGGCACCGCTTCACGTCCTCCGCGATCTGCACGAGCAGCGCGTCGAGCGTGTCGAACTTCGCCTGGCCGCGGACGAAGGCGAGGAAGTCGACGGCGACGTGCAGGCCGTACAGGTCGAGGCCCACGCGGTCGATGGCGTACGCCTCCACCGTGCGCTCGGTGCCGTCGAACTGCGGGTTGGTGCCGACGGAGATCGCGGCGGGCATCGCCTCGCCCTGCGTGTGCAGCCAGCCGGCGTACACGCCGTCGGCGGGGATCGCGGTGTGCGGAAGGGTCTCGACGTTCGCCGTCGGGAAGCCCATCTCGCGGCCGCGCTGGGCACCGCGGACGACGATGCCCTCCACCCGGTGTGGGCGGCCCAGGATCTCGGCGGCGCCTTCGAGGTCGCCCTCGGCGACCAGGCGCCGGGTGAGGGTCGAGGAGAAGGGTTCGCCGCCGCCCGCCGTGCCGGACACGTACAGGTCGACGACCTCGACCTCGAAGTCGTAGACCTTGCCCTGTTCGGCAAGGAACTCCACGTTCCCGGCGGCCTTGTGGCCGAAGCGGAAGTTGGGGCCCTCCACGACCGCCCTGGCGTGCAGCTTGTCGACCAGGACCTTGACGACGAAGTCGGCCGGGGACAGCTTCGAGAACTCCGTGGTGAAGGGGAGGATCAGGAGCGCGTCCACGCCCAGCTCGGCCATCAGTTCGGCGCGGCGGTGGTGCGGGGCGAGCAGCGGCGGGTGGCTGCCGGGGCGGACGACCTCGCTGGGGTGCGGGTCGAAGGTGACGACGACGGCGGGAACGCCCAGCTCACGGGCATGATCCACGGCATGCCGGATGATCAGCTGGTGCCCGCGGTGGACCCCGTCGTAGGAACCGATGGTGACGACGCTGCGCCCCCAGTCCTCGGGGATGTCCTCCAAGCCACGCCAGCGCTGCACTGTGACTGCTCCTCGTCGCAAACTCGTCGAACCCGTGTCCGTGGTTGTCTCTCACGCACGTATGTCTCACGCAGGTCTAAGGGTGCCATGCCGGGTGCTTCCTGCCCGCATCGGCATGGGCGCTGTGACCCGGCGCACGTGAACCCGGTCAGGCGGGCACCCGCACGCCCGCCAGATTCTCGATCATCCGGCGGGCGCTCGGCCCCACCACCGCCGCCCACTCCTGCGGTGTCTCGGTCAGCCAGCCGGCCACCAGCGCGGCGAAGCCGGGGACGTGTCGCCCGAGGTCGACGAGGCCGCGGTCGAAGCAGGTCGCGCCGTCCGGGGTGCGGACGAGGAGAAGTCCGGTGCGGTGGACCAGGCCGCGCGCGACGAGCGGGTCGTCGTCACGCGAGGCGGCGGCGCGCAGTACGGCGATCAGGACGGCCGGGTCGTGTTCGCGGGTCAGGAGGAGTTCGAGGAGTTCCTGGCGCAGGGGGCGGGAGGCGGGTGCTCCGGAGGCCGCGAGTACGGTCGCGAGGTCTGCCCGCATCCCCTCTGGGCCGTCCAGCAGGCCGGTGACCAGGGGCAGCAGGACCGCGCGGGCAGTGGGGCCGTGGTCCAGTCGCCGGTCCACGTACGCCGCCACGTCCCCGGCCGTCGCCGGGCGCCGCTCCGCCGCCTCCCGTACCAGCGCGGCGATCCGGCGGCTCAGTGCGGGCGTGGTGACGTCGGCGAGCGCGCGCAGCACCGCCCCGGCGTCCGGGCGGCGCATCCGGGCCCGGAACGCGTCGAGCACCGGGTCCGGGTGGGTCGCCAGGGCGGGCACCAGCGCGCTCGGCGGCACCTGCGGATCGCCGGCCACGAACTGCCCGAGCGCCTGCGGCAGATGACGGGCCCGGGTGTGCGGGTCCCGGACGAGCAGGGCGAGCGCGCCGCCGTGCAGGGTGCAGTCGGCGGGGCGGGCGAGCAGGGCGAGAGCGGCGTAGCGCAGCAGTTCACGGTCGGCGTCGGTGCGCACGTGGGGGGCGGCGCGCAGTCCGTACGTCACCGCCGCGACCCGCCGCGCGGGCCGCTCGTCGTGCGTCCACCGGTCCACGGCCCGGCACACGGCCGACGGCTCGTCCTCGGACAGTACGGCGAGCAGTTCCTCGGCCCTGCCGTGCGCACTGTCGACGAGTACCTCCGTCAGGTCGTCCAGCGCCCGGTGCCGGTGCGTGTGCAGCAGCGCCTGCGCGGCCCTCGCCACGGTCGCGTGCGGGGTGGCGGGCAACGGGCGTTCGTCGTCGAACCAGCGGACGAGATGCGGTTGTACGGCGGCATGGTCGGCGATGAGCAGCCGGGCGACCGCGTCGAGGAACCGAGGCCCGCCGGTCTCGTGCGGCGCGCCGTCGGCGAGGACGAGCCGGCGCAGCAGGTCGAAGCGGGTGTCCTGCGGGAGCGGCAGGGCGGTCCAGAAGTCCGGCCCGAACTCGGTGGGCAACGGTCGCTCCTGCTGCCGCCAGGCCACCATCCGGTCGGTGAGCAGGCGGAGGAGGGGGGTGTACGGCGTCGCGTCCGGCACGCGCGGCAGGACCTCGGCGATGAGGCGGGCGGCCCACCAGTTGTCGGGGTCGGCGTCGATCGCGTGCACCAACTCGTCCAGGCGGCCGATGAGTTGACCGGCTCCGTGCTGACGGGCGAGGAGCAGCAGGGCTTGGACGACGGGGCCGATGCGGTGGTGCGGCACGGGGAACGGGCGGTCGCCGTCCGGGTCGGCCGGGCGGTGGACCAGGGCGCGCAACGCCTCGTCCAGATCGAGGTGCATGCCCTGGATCCAGTCGGCGAGCTCCTCGTGGGCGAAGCGGTAGCCGCCGCCGGCGGGGACGAGAAGGCCCTCGGTGAGGACGGCGGAGGCCCAGCCGGTGCCGCCGCCGAGCCTCGCGGGCACCTGCCCCCATGGGAACACCGCTTCGAAGGACTCGCGGCCCAGCTCGCCCTGCCCCGGGCCGAGGCTGCGGCGGGCGGCCTCGTGGACCTGCCCGGAGACCCGGGCGGCCAGGCGGCGTACGGCGGTGCCGCGCAGGCCGTTCTGCGCCGCCAGGCGGACGGCGATGCGCAGGCACATCAGGTCGAGGTGGGCCGAGAAGACGTCGTGGCGGTCGAGGCGGGTGTCGGGGGCGTCGGGGTGTGCGGCGCGGATCTCCGAGAGGAGGCGGAGGGTGAGGGGGTGCCGGGCGTCGGGGTCCGCGAGGACGCCCTCGGGGATGCCGTACCGCGCCCGTGCGAGGCGGGCCTCGTCGTCCTCCAGGTCGCCGAGGTGGACGCACGGGGGGCCAGGCTCGGGCCTGCGACGGGCCGGGGCGTCGTACGTCAGCTCCGCCGGAAACCTCACCCCCTCCCAGTACTCACTCCGACACGCCACCACCATGCGCACCCCGGTCTCCCGCAGCCACGTCGCCGTCCCGTCGGTCCACTCGGCGAGGCGGTGGGCCAGGACCGGCGGCATCTCCTCGGGGCCGTCGAGCAGGAGCAGGAGGGGGCGCCCCGCACGGTGGGCGAGGCGGGCGAGGCGTTCCGGGGTGGTGTCGCCGAGGTCCGGGAGGGCGGGGTCCGAGGCCGCGACGATCCGGGCGGCCCGCGCCAGCGCCCGTCGCGCCGCGTCCGCCACCGAGTCGTCGTCGTCCTTCAGGTCCGCGCCGCGCAGCCACAGCGTGGGCGCCGGTTCCGCGGAGCGGTGACGGCGTGCGGCCAGGGCGGCGAGCTCTGTCGTACGGCCGCTGCCGGGCGCCCCGACGAGCCCGAGGACGGCGGCCGGGCCCTCGAGGAACGCGGCGAACGCCGCCGCCGTGACGGCCCGTTCGACCGGCTCCACCGCGCCCGGCCCTCTTGCCCCGGCGCCCACCTCCACCCCCGCACCCGGACTCGGACCCGGACCCGCTGAGTCCGCGCCCGGCTCGCCGGCCCCCACCCCCGCCAGCACCCCCACCGGCCCGTCCTGGCCCACCGAAGTCGCCGTCAGCTCCAGCACCCCGGCGAGGTTGAGGTCGACGCCGTACGCGGGGACCGTCGCCGCGTTCTCGGCCAGCAGATCCGCGAGGGGCCCGCTCGGCGCCGGGCGCAGCGGTACCGCGAAGCCCACGTCCCGGTGGCCGCTCTGCAGCGCGGTGCCGAGGACGCCGACCACGGCACCGGTGTCGGCGTCGAGCACCGGCCCACCGGCGGCGCCGCCGCCCAGGCGCAGCGCGTCCCGCCCGGCCGTGCCGATCGCGAGCTCCAGGGCGTCCCCGAGGTAGTGGAAGCGGTCGGTGGCGGTGTACGTCACTGGGGTCGCGCCCAGTACCCGTGCCTCGCGCCAGCAACCTGCGGGGACGCGCACGTAGGTGCCGGTCTCGACCCGGTCCCGCACGGTGACGGGCAGGGGATCCACGCCGAGGCCTGCGGTGCGGACGAGAGCGAGGTCCAGCTCGGGCAGCGGGGTCACCGCGTCGGCGGTCACGACACGGCTGCGGTCCCCAGCGGCGTACAGGACGAGCCGGGACAGGCCGTCGACGGTCTCGTGGCTGGTGACGACCGTGCCGTGGTGGTCGGCCACGAAGCCGGTGCCGCGGGGGCGGCCGGCGAGGTCGTGGATGTGGACCAGCGAGTCGTCGCGCCCGGGCCCCTCCCCCGGTTCCTCCACTGCGGGACGCTGTCCGCCGCGCGTGTACCGGGAACCGTCGTCCTGCTGGATCGGACGTGCGGTGCCGCGGGCGTCCCCGGTCCGCGGGCCCCGTCCCGCCATGGTCGAACCTCCCCGCCGTACCGAGCGCGTGCCCAGGGCCTCGGATGAGCTCTCGGACACTGATGAGCCGAGAAAGAGGCCCTGACCTCGACGTTAGGCGCGAGGCGATCAGCCGGACAGATCGTCCGGCGAACGCGCCCCCTTCCGCTCCCCCGGTTCACTCCGAGCGCCTGCCCGGTCGGGTGAATGGACGGGGGCGGCTGGATACACCCTAGGGGTGGGGGAACCGAGGGGGGACCGTGGAGCGGCGGCAGCGACGACCCCGTGATCGCCGCTCCACGGTCGGCCACCGCGCCGTGCGCAGGCCGGCCTCGGCGCGGACCTCAGCCGAATATGGCGAGGCTCTTCGCCTTGCCCTTGTGCTCCTCGACGAGGGCGAGGAAACGGCCCTTGGGGTCGAAGACGGCCACGGCGCCCACGCCCGTGTACTCGTCGGACATGTCGAGCCGGACGCCGTTGGTGAGCAGCTGGGCCCGCCTGGCGTCCACGTCCCAGCGCGGGAACGCGGCCGCGGCGGCCTCGGCGATCGGCATCACCGTGAGTTCCTGCTGGTGCTGGTCGAGGGTGCGGGCGGAGTCCAGCTTGTACGGGCCGACGCGCGTGCGGCGCAGCGCCGTGAGGTGCCCGCCGACGCCCAGCCCGGCGCCCAGGTCGCGGGCGAGGGCCCGGATGTACGTGCCGGACGAGCAGACCACCGACACCACCAGGTCCAGGACCGGGGTGCCGTCCTCGGCGACGGCGTCCCGGACGTCGTACACCGCGAAGGAGGAGACGGTGACGGGCCGGGCGGGGATCTCGAAGTCCTCGCCCTCCCGCGCCCGCTTGTAGGACCGCACGCCGTTGATCTTGATCGCGCTGACCTTGGACGGCACCTGCATGATCCGGCCGGTCAGCTCGGCGATACCCGAGTCGACGGCGTCGCGGGTGACCTTCGAGGCGTCGACCGACCCCGTGATCGCGCCCTCGGCGTCGTCGGTCAGGGTCGTCTGCCCCAGGCGGATCGTGCCCAGGTACTCCTTCTCGGTGAGCGCGAGGTGCCCGAGGAGCTTGGTCGCCTTCTCGACGCCGAGGACGAGCACGCCCGTCGCCATGGGGTCGAGGGTGCCGGCGTGGCCGACACGGCGGGTCCGGGCGATGCCGCGCATCTTGGCGACGACATCGTGCGAAGTGAAGCCCGACGGCTTGTCGACAATGACAAGGCCGTCGGGCGTCCGGGTCTTCTCGGTCATTCGGCGGCGTCGTCCTCGTCCTCGCCCGGCTTCTTGTACGGGTCCGCCTCGCCGGCGTACTTGGCGCCGGCCGAGACCTCGCGCACCTTCTCGTCGGACTGGCGTGCCTTGTCGAGGAGATCCTCGATGGTCTTGGCGGTGTCGGGCAGCGCGTCGGCCACGAAGGTCAGCGTGGGGGTGAACTTCACGCCCGCCGCCGCACCGACCGCGGAGCGGAGCACGCCCTTGGCGCTCTCCAGTCCGGCGGCCGCGGCCGCCCGCTCCTCGTCGTCCCCGTACACCGTGTAGAAGACGGTCGCCTCCCGCAGGTCACCCGTGACCCGGGTGTCCGTGATGGTGACGTGCGAGCCGAGCCGCGGGTCCTTGATCCCGCGCTGCAGCTTCTGGGCCACCACCTCCCGGATGAGGTCCGCCAGCCTTTTCGCCCGCGCGTTGTCGGCCACTGGTCCGTCTCCCGTTCTTTCTTCTTCTACGTTCCTGGGTCAGTCGTCGTCACCGTGGAAGCGCCGCCGCACGGACAGCAGTTCCACTTCGGGGCGTCCGGCGACCAGCCGTTCACACCGGTCCAGTACGTCCGTCACGTGCCCCGCGTCGCCGGACACCAGCGCGAGGCCGATACCGGCCCTGCGGTGGAGGTCCATATGGTCCACCTCGGCCGCGCTCACCGCGTACTTCCGCTGCAGCTCGGCGACGATCGGGCGGACGACGGAGCGCTTCTCCTTCAGCGACCGTACGTCGCCGAGGAGGAGGTCGAAGGACAGCGTCCCCACATACATGTGTGTAACCGGTTCACCCGCCGGTACGGGATCGATGGCCCCGCCATCCTTGTGGCAGGGACATCAGAACCGTACAACGAACGGCCGGGGCCGATCGACGGAAATACTCTCCGTCGACCGGCCCCGGACCGGACCGTCTCGGAAGTCCGAGCGCTTACGCGCGCGGCTTCTCCCGCATCTCGTACGTCGCGATGACGTCGTCGATCTTGATGTCGTTGAAGTTGCCGAGGTTGATACCGCCCTCGAACCCTTCGCGGATCTCGGTGACATCGTCCTTGAAGCGGCGCAGACCGGAGATGGTGAGGCTCTCCGCGACCACCTTGCCGTCGCGGATGAGGCGCGCCTTGGTGTTGCGCTTGACCTCGCCCGACCGGACCAGGACACCGGCGATGTTGCCCAGCTTGGACGACTTGAAGACCTCGCGGATCTCCGCCGTACCGAGCTCGACCTCTTCGTACTCCGGCTTCAGCATGCCCTTCAGGGCCGCCTCGATCTCCTCGATCGCCTGGTAGATGACCGAGTAGTAACGGACGTCCACGCCTTCGCGCTCGGCCATCTGCGCGGCACGCCCTGCGGCGCGCACGTTGAAGCCGATCACGATGGCGTCCGAGCCCATCGCCAGGTCGATGTCCGACTCCGTGACCGCACCGACACCACGGTGCAGGACGCGGATGTCGACCTCTTCGCCGACGTCGAGCTGGAGCAGCGAGGACTCGAGAGCCTCCACCGAACCGGACGCGTCGCCCTTGATGATGAGGTTGAGTTCCTGCACCAGACCGGCCTTGAGGGCCTCGTCCAGGTTCTCCAGGGAGAACCGGACACCCCGGCGGGCGAAGTTGGCGTTCCGCTCACGAGCGGCGCGCTTCTCGGCGATCTGGCGGGCCGTACGGTCCTCGTCGACGACGAGGAAGTTGTCGCCGGCGCCCGGGACGTTGGTGAGACCGAGGACGAGGACCGGAGTCGACGGACCCGCCTCTTCCAGGTTCTCGCCCGTGTCGTCGAGCATCGCGCGGACACGGCCGTACGCGTCGCCGACCACCATGGTGTCGCCGACCCGCAGGGTGCCTCGCTGGACCAGGACGGTCGCGACGGCACCGCGGCCACGGTCGAGACGGGACTCGATCGCAATACCCTGCGCGTCCTGCTCCGGGTTGGCCCGCAGGTCGAGCGAGGCGTCCGCGGTGAGGACCACGGCCTCCAGAAGAGCCTCGATGTTGAGGCCCTGCTTGGCGGAGATGTCGACGAACATGGTGTCGCCGCCGTACTCCTCGGCCACGAGGCCGTATTCGGTCAGCTGACCGCGCACCTTCGTCGGGTCGGCACCCTCGACGTCGATCTTGTTGACCGCGACCACGATCGGCACGTCGGCCGCCTTGGCGTGGTTCAGCGCCTCGATCGTCTGGGGCATCACACCGTCGTTGGCCGCCACCACGAGGATCGCGATGTCGGTCGACTTGGCACCACGGGCACGCATGGCGGTGAACGCCTCGTGACCCGGGGTGTCGATGAAGGTGATCTTGCGCTCTTCGTCGTTGACCTGAGTCGTGACCTGGTACGCGCCGATGTGCTGCGTGATACCGCCGGCCTCGCCCGCGACGACGTTCGTCTTGCGGATGGTGTCGAGGAGGCGGGTCTTACCGTGGTCGACGTGACCCATGACGGTCACGACCGGCGGACGCGCGACGAGGAACTCCTCGCCACCCTCGTCCTCGCCGAACTCGATGTCGAAGGACTCGAGCAGCTCGCGGTCCTCCTCCTCGGGGCTGACGATCTCGAGGACGAAGTTCATCTCGTCCGCGAGGAGCTTCAGCGTCTCGTCGGAGACGGACTGCGTGGCAGTGACCATCTCGCCGAGGTTCATCATCACGCCGACGAGCGACGCCGGGTTCGCGCCGATCTTCTCGGCGAAGTCGGTGAGGGAGGCACCGCGCGACAGACGGACGGACTGTCCGTTGCCACGAGGCAGCATCACACCGCCGACCGACGGGGCCTGCATGGCCTCGTACTCCTGGCGCCTCTGCCGCTTCGACTTGCGACCGCGACGCGCGGGACCGCCGGGACGACCGAAGGCGCCCTGCGTGCCACCACGACCGCCCGGACCACCGGGACGACCACCGAAGCCGGGACGACCGCCGCCGCCACCGGGACCACCGGGACGACCGGCGAAGCCGCCGCCGCCACCACCGGGACCACCGGGACGACCGGCGAAGCCGCCGCCGCCACCGCCGGGACCGGCCGGACGACCGGCGAAGCCGCCGCCGCCCGGACGACCGCCGCCACCGCCACCGGGACGACCTGCGCCGCCCGGACCGCGACCCCCACCGGGGCCACCGCCGGGACGCGGGCCGGCAGCGGGACGCTGCGGCATCATGCCGGGGTTGGGACGCGCACCGCCGGGACCGCCGCCGGGACGCGGGCCGCCGCCCTGCGGGCGGGGCATGCCGCCCGGGCTGGGACGCGCGCCGCCCGGGGACTGCGGACGGGGGCCGCCCGACGCCCCCTGGGGACGGGGACCGCCCTGGCCCTGGCCCTGCGGACGCGGAGCGCCGCCGGGAGCACCGGGGCCACCAGGGCCGCCGGGACGAGGGGCACCGCCCGGACGGGGCGTCTGAGGACGCGCCATGCCGGTGGAGCCACCAGAGGTGAAGGGGTTGTTGCCCGGACGGGGACCGGCCGGACGGGCACCGCCGGGACGCGGCGACTGGCCACCCGGACGCTGCGCGCCGGCGGGACGGTCACCACGCTCGGGACGCTCGGGACGGTCACCACGGCCCTGGCCGGGACCGGCCGGACGAGCGCCCGGACGCGGAGCCTGACCGGCCGGACGCGGAGCGCCCGGACGGGGGCCGGAGCCGGTGCCGGTACCCGGAGCTGCCGGGGCACCCGTGCCGGAGCCGGAGGCCGCCGGTGCGGCGGGAGCCGACGGCGGCGCCGTGAACTCGGGCGTGGTCGGAGCCGGAGACGCCGGGGCGGGCCGCGGCGCGGGCTTCGGGCCCGGAGTGGGACGGGGGCCGGAAGCGGCCGGCGCGGCGGGAGCCGCGGGCTGCTCGGCGGCCGGCTTGGGAGCCGGCGGGCGCGGGGCAGCCGGACGGGCTGCCTGCGCGGGAGAAGGCGCACCCGGCTTGGCCGGGGCGGACGTGCGTGCGGAAGCGGGCTTGCCGCCTCCGTTGCCCTGCTGGAGGGCGTCAGTCAGCTTGCGTACGACGGGCGCCTCGATCGTCGAGGAAGCCGAACGAACAAATTCACCGAGTTCTTGGAGCTTGGCCATGACGACCTTGCTCTCCACCCCGAACTCCTTGGCGAGTTCGTATACCCGGACCTTAGCCACTTCGCTCCTTTTAGGTCCGGGTTGCGTCCGGACCGTCGCTACTTCATGGGCGTACTCATCGCGTGCTCATCGAGTGCTCATCGCAATCTCGACCTACTTCCAACTCGCGGGGTACCAGGGCCGCACGGGGGTTCCGGGCGACGCGTCTTACGGTGTTGCCTGCTCGACGTAGTGGCGCAACGTCGTGGTGTCGAGTGCTCCCGGGGCGCGCAACGCCCTTGGGAACGCCCGGCGACGTACCGCCAGGTCGAGACAGACCAGGGCGGGGTGCACATACGCACCCCGGCCGGGCAGCGTACCGCGATCATCGGGGACGCATTCGCCCTCGACTGCCACGATGCGCAGCAAATCCTTCTTGGCCGCTCGCTCCCGGCACCCCACACAGGTGCGCTCAGGGCATGCGCGGGCTCGCGTCCGGCCAGACACTCTTAAGTCTACCTCCCCGCACCGACCTCACCCGTTGGGGGCAAGAATCGAACGGATGTTGTCGTGATCTAAGCGACCTGCGGCTTGGATCTATTCCCCGGGCTGTTCGGTGTCCGGACGGATGTCGATCCGCCAGCCGGTCAGGCGGGCCGCGAGGCGGGCGTTCTGGCCCTCCTTGCCGATCGCCAGGGACAGCTGGTAGTCGGGCACCGTCACGCGCGCGGACCGGGCCGCCATGTCCACGACCTCCACCTTGGAGACGCGGGCCGGGGACAGCGCGTTCGCCACCATCTCGGCCGGGTCGTCCGACCAGTCGACGATGTCGATCTTCTCGCCGTTCAGCTCGGCCATCACGTTGCGCACCCGGCCGCCCATGGGGCCGATGCAGGCACCCTTGGCGTTCAGACCCGAACGGGTGGACCGTACGGCGATCTTCGTACGGTGGCCGGCCTCGCGGGCGATGGCGGCGATCTCGACGGACCCGTCGGCGATCTCCGGCACCTCGAGGGCGAAGAGTTTCTTCACCAGATTGGGATGTGTGCGGGACAGGGTCACGGACGGACCACGGACCCCCTTCGCCACCCGGACGACGTACGACCGAAGGCGCATTCCGTGCGGATACGTCTCACCGGGGACCTGCTCCTGCACCGGCAGGATGGCCTCCAGCCTGCCGATGTCGACGAGCACGTTCTTCGGGTCGCGGCCCTGCTGGACCACGCCGGTGAGGATGTCGCCCTCACGGCCCGCGAACTCGCCGAGCGTCGCGTCGTCCTGGGCGTCACGCAGGCGCTGCAGGATGACCTGCTTGGCCGTGGTGGCGGCGATGCGGCCGAAACCGGTCGGGGTGTCGTCGAACTCGCGGGCCTCCTGGCCCTCCTCGAGGTCCTCGGGATCCTCCTTCGCCCACACCGTCACGTGGCCGGTCTCCCGGTTGAGCTCCACGCGCGCGTGGCGGCGGCTTCCCTCGGTGCGGTGGTAGGCGATGAGGAGGGCCGACTCGATCGCCTCGACCAGCAGGTCGAAGGAGATCTCCTTCTCCCGTACCAAGCCCCTCAGGGCACTCATGTCGATATCCACGGCTACGCCTCCTCTTCTTCCGTCATGTCGTTCTTGTCCTTGCGGTTGAACTCGACCTGCACACGGGCCTTTTCGATGTCCTCGAAGGCGAGTCTGCGGCTGGTGGCCTTGCGGCCCTTCACGCCGGGCACTTCGAGGTCGAGGCCCTCGTCGTCGACCCGCAGGATCCTGGCCACCAGTTCGTCGCCGTCGGTCAGCTGGAACCTCACCAGCCGGTCGACGGCGCGCAGGTAGTGCCGGTGTTCCTTGAGGAGGCGTTCGGCGCCGGGGGTTCCGACCTCGAGGGTGTACTCGCCCTGGCCCATCGCGTCCGTCTCGTCGAGCTTCGCCGAGAGCGCGCGGCTCACATCGGCGATCTGGTCGAGGTCGGCGCCGGTGTCGGAGTCGACGACCACGCGCAGCACACGCTTGCGTCCGACCGAGTCCACCGCGATCTCCTCGAGATCCAGGCCCTGGGAGCCGACGAGCGGCTCCAGAAGTTCTCGCAGCCTCTCGCTCTGGGTGGTGCTCATCCGGGTGACTCCTCGGCCGCGTGTGCTGTTGTGGGTGGGTCGCGTGTCTGGTGAAAGGGTATCCGGTCCAGGGGTGTGTTGCCGTCCACCTGCGCCGGGGCGGTGCCGCTGAGTGGTGCCGGGCCGGTGCGCGGGTACCGTGATCACCGGCGGGGCCGCCCTCCCGCCCACGTGTTCGTACGAGCTCCCCGAGGACGTCTGACGTGCCGTACCCCTCACCGCCGCGCACCCCCTCGGGGACGCGCCGAAGAACCGTGCTCGCCTCCGCCGGGGCCGTCCTGCTGACGGGCTGCTCCACCGGCTCCGAGGACTCCGACGGCGGGACGGGCGGCAGCCCGTCGGTCGTCGAGCGGGCACGCGCGCGTGCGGCCGGCGAGAGCACGGGGCTGGTGAAGCGCTACGACGCCGTGATCGCCGTGCATCCGGCGCTGGCGGAGCGGCTGGGACCGCTGCGGGCGGAGGTCGTACGGCATGCGGAGGCGTTCGGGGCCTCCCGGCAGGCGTCCCCCCGCGCCTCGCAGACCTCCTCTTCCGCGACGCCCTCCAATTCGGCAGCGCCCTCCGTCTCCCCGCCGGCCGCCGTGCCCGCGGACGAGAAGGACGCCCTCGCCGAACTCGCCGCCGCCGAGCGGACGCTCGCCGACCGGCGGGCCACGGCACTGCTCGACCTGCCGGGCGAACTGGCCCGGCTGCTGGCCTCGGTGGCGGCGGCCGGGGCGGCGCACGCGTATCTGCTGACGGAGGGGGCGAAGTGAAGGAACGGGAGCTGAAGGCCCTCCAGGCGGCGCTGGCCGCCGAGCACGCGGCGGTGTACGGCTACGGGGTCGTCGGCGGCCGGATCCGCGAGGACCGTCGCACGGAGGCGCAGGCGGCCTACGACGCCCATCGGGCACGGCGGGACGCGCTGGTGCGCGAGGTGCGGGACCAGGGCGGCACGCCGGTGGCCGCGGCCGCCGCGTACGCGCTGCCCTTCCCGGTGCCGGACTCGGCCGCGGCCGTACGGCTGGCCGCCGAGCTGGAGGAGCGGGTGGCCGGGGTGTACTCCGATCTGGTGCGGGCGGCCGGGGACGAGCGGCGGGGCACGGCGGCCGGGGCGCTGCGGGAGGCGGCGGTGCGGGCGGTGCGCTGGCGCGGCGGGAGCGTAGCCTTCCCTGGGCTCGCCGAGCGGGCGGCGACAAGTTCGGCAGCGGGCCCGCCGTCGGCGACGCCGACCGCTTAACGCGTACTGGAAGGAAACAACTCGCGCATGGCTTTCGAACCGCCGCACCGTCTGGTGAGGGCCCTCGGCGAGACGGCACCGGACGGTGACGACTGGTTGGAGAGGCTGCCCGAGGCGGCCCGGCGGGCCGTCGCGGTGCGCGAGTTGACCGTCGAGCGGGTGCAGCTGCCCGGTGGGCGCAGCAGCCTGGTGGTGCTGGTGCGGCGGCCGGACGGGACACCCGCCGTGCTCAAGCTGGCCCCGCCCCGGGCCCGCCCGGAGAGCGAACGCGCCGCGCTCGCGCACTGGGGCGGCCTGGGCGCCGTACAGCTCCTCGAACCTTTCGCGGCAAAGGGCGTCCTGCTTCTCGAGCGGTTGCATCCGGACGTGTCGGTGCGGTCGCTGCCGGAGGCGAAGGCGCTGCTGGAGGCCGCCGGGACGCTGCGGCGGCTGTGGGTGGAGCCCCCCGCCGACGAGGGCGCGCACGTCTTCGAGACGGTGGCCGAGCGGACCGGGCGGCAGGCCGAGGTGATGCGGGCGAGTGCCGGTGCCGACGCGGAGGTGACCGCCCTGGTGGACGCGGCGCTCGCGGCCCGTGAGGAGCTGCTGGCCGCGCCGCCCGAGGACCGGCTGCTGCACGGGACGTTCCGGCAGAGCAAGGTGCTCGCCGGTGAGCGGACGCCGTGGCTGGCCGTGGGGCCGGACCCGCTGGTCGGCGAGTGCGCCTTCGATCTGGCGCGGCTCGTCCGGGACCGGGTGGAGGACCTGATCGCCTCGCCGTCCGGGGCGGCGACGACCCGGCGCCGGGTGAAGCGGCTCGCGGAGTCCCTGGACGTCGACCAGGAACGGCTGCGGGGGTGGACACTGTTCCGGGCCGTGGAGTCGGGGGTGCGGGCGCGACGGGTCGGGCGGCCGCAGGACGCGGAGCTGCTGCTGGAGTTCGCGGGCTGGCTCTGACTCCCCTGCGGCGACATCAGGCAGGGGCCGCCGCGGCGGTCGGCGGGGAGCGCGGCGGGCACGTCGGCGCCCAGGGAACCCCGTCCGGGCAGCGGCCGCCGCCCGGCGGTATGCCGAACAGCGCTTCCACGACCCGGACTTCACGTCCCGGCACGGCCGTACGCCTCCCGCAGCCCGCTGACGCCGCGTCAGGTTCTGCGGTCGGGTACGGCCCTGACGGATGTCCCTTACCTCACGCGGTCGTCGCGGTCAGGCGGGCGATCGCCTCCTCGACCGTCAGCTCCTCGCGCTCACCGGTCCTGCGGTCCTTCAGCTCCAGCACACCCTCGGCGGACCGCCGGCCGGCCACCAGGATCTGCGGTACGCCCATCAGCTCCGAGTCCGTGAACTTCACGCCCGGGGAGACCCCGGCCCGGTCGTCCACCAGGACGCGGAGGCCGGCCGCGGCCAGCTTGTCGGAGACGTCGAGGGCGAGTTCGGTCTGCAGGGCCTTACCCGCGGCGACGACGTGCACGTCGGCCGGGGCGACCTCCGCCGGCCAGCACAGGCCCTTGTCGTCGGCGGTCTGCTCGGCGAGGGCGGCGACCGCGCGGGAGACGCCGATGCCGTAGGAGCCCATCGTCAGGCGGACCGGCTTGCCGTTCTGGCCGAGGACGTCGAGCTTGAGGGCGTCGGCGTACTTGCGGCCCAGCTGGAAGATGTGGCCGATCTCGATGGCACGGTCCAGCTTGAGGCCGGTGCCGCACGCGGGGCAGGGGTCGCCCTCCTGCACCACCACGACGTCGACGTACTCGCCGACCTCGAAGTCGCGGCCCGCGACGACGTTCTTCGCGTGCGTGTGCTCCTTGTTGGCGCCCGTGATCCACGCGGTGCCCGGGGCCACGCGCGGGTCGGCGATGTACCTGACCTTCTCCAGGCCCTGCGGGCCGACGTAGCCGCGGACCAGGTCCGGGCGGCCCACGAAGTCCGCCTCGGTGACCATCTCGACGGCGGCCGGGGCGAAGTGGGCCTCGACCTTGCCCAGGTCGACCTCGCGGTCGCCGGGGACACCGACGGCGACGATCTCGCCGTCGACCTTCACCAGGAGGTTCTTGAGCGTGGCGGAGGCCGGGACGCCGAGGGAGGCGGCGAGGGTCTCGATGGTCGGGGTGTCGGGGGTGGGGATCTCCTCGGCGGCCGGGACGCCGGAGCCGTCCACCGTCTTCAGCTCGTACGAGATCGCCTCGGTGTTCGCCGCGAAGTCGCAGTTCGGGCAGTCCGCGAAGGTGTCCTCACCGGCGCCGGCCGGGGCCAGGAACTCCTCCGACTTCGAGCCGCCCATCGCGCCCGCGGTCGCGGCACAGATGCGGTAGTCGAGGCCCAGACGCTCGAAGACCTTCTGGTAGGCCTGGCGGTGCAGGGCGTAGGACTGGGCGAGGCCCTCGTCCTCGGTGTCGAAGGAGTAGGAGTCCTTCATCAGGAACTCGCGGCCGCGCAGGATGCCGGCGCGGGGGCGGGCCTCGTCGCGGTACTTGTGCTGGATCTGGTAGAGGATGACCGGCAGGTCCTTGTAGGAGGACGCCTGGTCCTTCACGATCAGCGTGAAGATCTCCTCGTGGGTCGGGCCGAGGAGGTAGTCGCCGCCCTTGCGGTCCTGCAGTCGGAACAGTTCCGGGCCGTACTCGTCCCAGCGGCCGGTCGCGTCGTACGGCTCACGCGGCAGCAGCGCGGGGAGCAGTACCTCCTGGGCGCCGATCGCGTCCATCTCCTCGCGCACGATCCGCTCCACGTTGGCGAGGACCTTCTTGCCGAGCGGCAGCCAGCTCCAGATGCCGGCCGCCGTGCGGCGGACGTAACCGGCGCGGACGAGGAGCTTGTGGCTGAGGACCTCGGCGTCCGCCGGGTCGTCGCGCAGCGTCTTCGCCATCAACTGGGACATGCGCTGGACCGGTGCCTTGGCCATGGTTCTCGTACTCCTGCTGCTGGGGTGCCCCCTCTGGGGGAGGGTGATGGCAGGAGGTTATCCGGGCGGCCGATCCCGGTGGAAATCGGTTAACGGCGGCGCAGCGGCAGCGGGGCGCCCATCACGGCGTACGGCTTGGGGGCGCTGGGGAACAGGACCTGGCGGGCGAGGTCCTGGTAGCCGAGGGAGTGGTAGAGGCCGCGGGCCGGGCTGTCCTGGTCGATCGCGGAGAGGATCGAGCGGGGTTCGGCGGCGGTGTCGGTGATCGTGGTGATCAGGGTGCGGCCGATACCGCGGTTCTGGTGGTGCGGGTGGACGTGCAACTCGGTGATCACGAAGGAGTCGTCGAGCCAGTCGTCACAGTGCCGTGCGCGCAGGTACGGCTCCACGACCGTAGACCACCAGTGGGCGCGGTCGTTGGGCATGCCGTAGACGAACCCGACGAGGCTGCCGCCGGCGGTCGCGCCGAAGGCCCTCGCGCCCGGATAGATCATGTGGCGCAGCACGATCTGGCGGCGTACGGCGACCTCGTCGGGGCCGAGTCCGAAGGCGAGGGCCTGGACGGCCAGGGCCTCGTCTACGTGGGCTGAGAGGTCCAAGGGGCCGATGACGAGGTCCATGCGGGGAGCCTACAGGGGGGCTTCGGTTGAGGTGGGGCCGCTAGAACAGGACACTCATGAAGGCGCCGACCTCCTGGAAGCCGACCCTCCTGTACGTCCTTCGCGCCGCCGTGTTGAAGTCGTTCACGTACAGACTGACCACCGGGGCCACGTCCGCCAGCGCGTAACGCAGGACCGCCGCCATGCCCGGAGCGGCCAGGCCCCTCCCCCGGTACTCGGGGGCCACCCACACGCCCTGGATCTGGCAGGCGCGGTCGGTCGCGGCGCCGATCTCGGCCTTGAAGACAACCTTGCCGTCGGCGTCGAGACGGGCGAAGGAGCGGCCGGCGCCGACGAGTTCGGCGACTCTGGCCTGGTAGAGGAGGCCCCCGTCGCCGGCCATTGGCGAGACGCCGACCTCCTCGGTGAACATCGCCACACACGCCGGCATGATCGTGTCCACCTCGTCCTTGCGGATGCGACGGACATGGGGATCCGGGGCGACGGTGGTGGACACGCGGTCGGTGACCATGAGGGGCTGCTGGGAGCGGACCTCGCGGGCCGGCCCCCAGCTCGGCTCCAGCAACCGCCAGAGCTGGGCGGTGGGTTCGGCGGGGCCGACGACGGAGGAGCAGCGGCGGCCGGCCCTGCGGGCACGGTCGGCGAAGGCGCGGACGGCCCTCGGGGTCGCGCAGATCGGGACCAGGTTGGCGCCGGCGTAGCACAGGGACGTCAGCATGCCGTCCTCGTACCAGCCCCACATCTCGCCACCGAGCCGCCACGGGTCGAGTCCGGCGACCTGCACCCGGGAGGTCACGAAGGCGTTCGCGACCGGCTCGCGGTGGAGGACGGCGAGCGCGGCGTCCAGGTCGCTCGGTTCGAGGACCCGGGAGGTGGTCTGGGTCAACACGGGCGGGGCCTCACACTGGGGTCTGCTGGTCTCCGCACTGTACCTGCGGAAGCTGAGCGGCGCCGCCCTGCCCGAGTTGCCGCTCGCTTCGAGGTGACCGGCGGCTGCAGTCACGTACCTGGGGGCTGCCGCCCCCGGACACCCTCTTCGGCCCTGAACGGGCCTCGGCCTCGATCGCCGGACGGGCTGAAGGTCAGCCCGCGACCGAGATCGACGGCTCGCCCGACGCCACCCCGTCCGCCTCCATCTGCTCGGCCAGCTTCATGGCCTCCTCGATGAGGGTCTCGACGATCTTGGACTCGGGGACGGTCTTGATGACCTCGCCCTTGACGAAGATCTGGCCCTTGCCGTTGCCGGAGGCCACACCGAGGTCGGCCTCGCGGGCCTCGCCGGGGCCGTTGACCACGCAGCCCATGACGGCGACGCGGAGCGGGACCTCCATGCCGGTCAGGCCGGCGGTGACTTCCTCGGCCAGCTTGTAGACGTCGACCTGGGCACGACCGCAGGACGGGCAGGAGACGATCTCCAGGCCGCGCTGCCGGAGGTTCAGCGACTCCAGGATCTGGTTGCCGACCTTGACCTCTTCGACAGGGGGCGCGGAGAGGGACACGCGGATCGTGTCGCCGATGCCCTGCGAGAGCAGCGCCCCGAAGGCGACAGCCGACTTGATCGTGCCCTGGAAGGCGGGACCCGCCTCCGTCACACCCAGGTGCAGCGGGTAGTCGCACTGGGCGGCGAGCTGGCGGTACGCCTCGACCATCACGACGGGGTCGTTGTGCTTCACGGAGATCTTGATGTCCCGGAAGTCGTGCTCCTCGAAGAGGGACGCCTCCCACAGGGCGGACTCCGCCAGCGCCTCGGGGGTCGCCTTGCCGTATTTCTGGAGCAGGCGCCGGTCCAGCGAGCCCGCGTTCACCCCGATGCGGATCGGCGTGCCGTGGTCCTTCGCGGCCCGCGCGATCTCCTTCACCTTGTCGTCGAACTGCTTGATGTTGCCGGGGTTCACCCGGACCGCGGCGCAGCCGGCCTCGATGGCGGCGAAGACGTACTTCGGCTGGAAGTGGATGTCGGCGATGACCGGGATCTGCGACTTGCGGGCGATGGTCGCGAGCGCGTCGGCGTCGTCCTGGGTGGGGCAGGCCACACGGACGATCTGGCAGCCGGACGCGGTGAGCTCGGCGATCTGCTGGAGGGTGGCGCCGATGTCGGACGTGCGGGTCGTGGTCATCGACTGCACGGACACCGGGGCGTCGCCGCCGACCGCCACGGTTCCGACCTGGATCTGCCGGCTCTTGCGGCGCTCGGCGAGCCTGGTCGGAACGGACGGCATGCCGAGAGAAATCGCAGTCATCTGCTGTGCAACCCCAAGTCGTGGATCAAGGTCCAGGTCCCGTCAGCGCCGGGCTCCAGGCTTCGAGATTACGGCACATCACCAGGCGCGAGCACATCACGACCGTAAAGCCACTCGATGGAGGGCGGCCCGGCATCGAGGATGCCGGGCCGCCGGGAACTCCTCGTGACTAGGAGATTCTCACCGGGTTAACGACGTCCGCGATGAGGACCAGGATCGTGAAGCAGATGAAGATCCCCGCCACCACATAGGCGACCGGCATCAGCTTCGCCACGTCGAACGGTCCGGGGTCGGGACGTCGCAGCACCTTCGCCAGGTTGCGGCGCAGGGACTCCCACAGGGCGCCCGCGATGTGGCCGCCGTCGAGGGGCAGCAGCGGGAGCATGTTGAAGAGGAACAGGGAGAGGTTGAAGCCGGCGACCAGCATCAGGGCCATGGCCAGTTGCTGGGTCGGGGGGATGTCCAGGGTGAAGATCTCGCCGCCCACGCGGGCCGCGCCGACCACGCCCATCGGGGAGTCCGGCTCACGTACGCCGTCGCCGAAGGCCGCGTCCCACAGGGCGGGGATCTTGCTGGGAATGGCGGCGAGGGAGTCGACGGCGTCGGCGACGCGGTCGCCCATCCAGGTCACGGAGTCGCCGAAGTCCTGTTTCACGATGCCGGTGGCGGCGCTGAAGCCGAGGAAGCCGGCGGTGACGTACTCGCCCTGGACGTACTGGCCGCTGGAGTCCTTCTTGGCGACCTGGTTGGAGGCGATCTTCGCGTGCAGGGTGAGTTGCTCGCCCTTGCGGTCGACGACGATCGCCACCTCCTTGTCGGGGTTGGCGCGGATGAGGTCGGAGAGCCGGTTCCAGTCGTCGGTCTGCACGCCGGCGAAGGAGACGATCTCGTCGCCCGCCTTGAGGCCGGCGGCCGCGGCCGGGGAGGGCGGGTCGGACTTCCTGCACTCGTCGCGGCTCTGGCTCTGGGCGATGACGCACTGGGAGACCGAGCTGACCGTGTTGGTCTGCTGCGAGATGCCGAAGCCCATGAGGACGGTGAGGAACAGCGCCACCGCGAGGATCAGGTTCATGAAGGGGCCCGCGAACATCACGATGACCCGTTTCCAGGGCTTGCGCGTGTAGAAGAGGCGCTTCTCGTCACCCGGCCTGAGCTCCTCGAAGGCGGCCGAGCGGGCGTCCTCGATCATGCCGCGCCAGGGTGAGGTGGAGCGGGCCTCCAGACGGCCGTCCGCGCCGGGCGGGAACATGCCGATCATGCGGATGTAGCCGCCGAACGGGATGGCCTTGATGCCGTACTCGGTGTCGCCCTTCTTGCGCGAGAAGAGCGTCGGGCCGAAGCCGACCATGTACTGCGGCACGCGGATGCCGAAGAGCTTGGCGGTGGACAGGTGCCCCAGCTCGTGCCACGCGATCGAGATCAGCAGGCCGGCCGCGAAGATCACTATGCCGAGGATGAACATCAGTGTCGTCATGCACGGGCCTCCGCCGTCTGTGCCGCCAGTTGCCGGGCCCGGGTCCGCGCCCAGGTCTCCGCTTCGAGGACGTCCGCGAGAGTGAGCGAGGTTCCCTTACGCGGGGTGCCGTGCTCGTCCACCACCCGGATCACCGTCTCCATGATCCCGTTGAACGGCAGCGCGCCGGCCCGGAAGGCCTCGACGCACTCCTCGTTGGCGGCATTGAACACCGCCGGGGCCGTGCCCGCGAGCCGCCCCACGTGGCACGCGAGGCCGACGGACGGGAACGCGTCGTGGTCGAGCGGGAAGAACTCCCAGGTCGACGCCTTGCTCCAGTCGAAGGCGGGGGCCGCGTCGGGGACGCGTTCGGGCCAGCCGAGACCGATGGCGATCGGCCCCCGCATGTCGGGGGGCGTCGCCTGCGCGATCGTGGATCCGTCCGTGAACTCAACCATCGAGTGGACATACGACTGCGGATGCACGACCACCTCAATGCGTTCGAAGGGAATGTCGTACAGCAGGTGTGCCTCGATGACCTCCAGGCCCTTGTTGACGAGGGTCGCGGAGTTGATCGTGATCACCGGGCCCATGGCCCAGGTGGGGTGCGCGAGGGCCTCCTCGACGGACACCTGAGCCAGCTCGGCCTTGGTGCGGCCGCGGAAGGGGCCGCCGGACGCCGTCACGACGAGCCTGCGTACGTCCGCTCTCGTACCGGACGCGAGGGCCTGGAACAGCGCCGCGTGCTCGGAGTCGACCGGGATGATCTGTCCGGGCTTGGCGAGGGCCTTGACCAGCGGGCCGCCCACGATGAGCGACTCCTTGTTGGCGAGCGCGAGCGTGCGGCCCGCCTCCAGGGCGGCGAGGGTCGGGGCGAGGCCGATGGAGCCGGTGATGCCGTTCAGGACGGTGTGGCAGTCGGAGGCGGCGAGCTGCGTGGCCGCGTCGGGGCCGGCGAGGATCTCGGGGAGCGCTTCGCCGGTGCCGTAGTGGGAGCTCAGGGCCTCGCGCAGGGCCGGTACGACGTCCTCGCGGGCCACGGCGACGGTCCTCGCGCGGAGCCGGTGCGCCTGTTCGGCGAGGAGGGCGATCCGGCCGCCGTTGGCCGAGAGCCCGGTGACCCGGAACCGGTCGGGATTGCGCAGCACGAGGTCGATGGCCTGGGTGCCGATCGAGCCGGTGGAGCCGAGGATCACCACGTCCTTCGGCCCGTCGCCCGCGACCGGGTCGTAGACGAGGTGCGGGTCGGCCAGGGCGCGGGGCGGAAGGCCCGTCGTCCGCCCAAAGGGCGGGCCCTGCGGCGTCACGTGCGTGCTCTCGGCGTGCCGGGCCCTGGCCCTCGTACTGGACGTACTTGGGTCAGGGCCCGGTGCGGCGAGAGTGCGTGCA
The DNA here is from genome assembly GCF_019049245.1 of Streptomyces sp. AC555_RSS877. Classification (GTDB taxonomy): domain Bacteria; phylum Actinomycetota; class Actinomycetes; order Streptomycetales; family Streptomycetaceae; genus Streptomyces. Next base: position 66,454 of record NZ_JAGMUK010000001.1, read on the forward strand.
TGGCGTCGCGGGGCAGACGGGGCTTCCGCCCCGCGCCCTGAAGGGGCTGGACTGTCGGTCATCCCTCCATTGTGGCCGTAAGGACGGTGTGTGAGGACAGGGAGTCCCCCTCGTCCCCCGCACGGGGGGGCGGAGGGGGACTCCCTGCCCGTGGGCCGGTCAGCGGATCGGGCGGTGCACGTTCTCCTTCTGGCTCGGCCCCGGCGTCGCGTCGGCGATCCACGGCCCGTCGCCCGACGGGTCGACGACGCCCTCCTCCAGCCACTCGTACGTGCCCGAGAGCACGCCCTTGACGACCGTGCGGTCGAGGTCGTCGGTGTTGGTCCACAGGCGGCCGAAGAGTTCCTCGACGCGGATGCGGGACTGGCGGCAGAAGACGTCGGCGAGTTGGTAGGCCTCGCGGCCGTGGTCCTCGGTGGTGCGCAGGAGTTCGGCGCGTACGCAGGCCGCGCTCATCGCGAACAGTTCGGCACCGATGTCGACGATCCGGCCGAGGAAGCCCTGTTTGGTCTCCATCCGGCCCTGCCAGCGGGACATGGCGTAGAAGGTGGAGCGGGCGAGTTTGCGGGCGGTGCGTTCGACGTAGCGCAGGTGCGGGGAGAGGTCGACCTCGTGCTTGAACTCGTTGTAGGAGTTGGGTAGTTGGCCCGGCCCCGCAACCAGTTTGGGCAGCCACTTGGCGTAGAAGGCGCCGGCCTGGGCGCCCGCCTTCGCCTTGTCCGAGAGGGACTTCTCCGGGTCGATCAGGTCGCCCGCGACCGAGAGGTGGGCGTCGACGGCCTCGCGGGCGATCAGCAGGTGCATGATCTCGGTGGAGCCCTCGAAGATGCGGTTGATGCGCAGGTCGCGCAGGATCTGCTCGGCGGGCACCGCGCGCTCGCCGCGGGCCGCCAGCGACTCGGCTGTCTCGAAGCCCCGGCCGCCCCTGATCTGGACCAGTTCGTCGGCCATCAGACAGGCCATCTCGGAGCCGTAGAGCTTGGCGAGGGCGGCCTCGATACGGATGTCGTTACGGTCCTCGTCCGCCATCTGGGACGCCAGGTCCAGTACGGCCTCCAGGGCGAAGGTCGTCGCCGCGATGAAGCTGATCTTCGAGCCGACCGCCTCGTGGAAGGCGACCGGCTTGCCCCACTGCTCCCGGGCCGCCGACCACTCGCGGGCGATCTTCAGGCACCACTTGCCTGCGCCGACGCACATGGCGGGCAGCGAGAGGCGGCCGGTGTTGAGGGTGGTGAGGGCGATCTTGAGGCCGGCACCCTCGGGGCCGATGCGGTTGGCGGCGGGGACGCGGACCCGGTGGAAGCGGGTGACGCCGTTCTCCAGGCCGCGCAGGCCCATGAAGGCGTTGCGGTTCTCGACCGTGACGCCCTCGGAGGCGGACTCGACGACGAACGCCGTGATGCCGCCCTTGTGCCCCTCGGACTTGGGCACGCGCGCCATGACCACGAGGAGGTCGGCGACGACGCCGTTGGTCGTCCAGAGCTTGACCCCGTCGAGGACGTAGTCGTCTCCGTCGGGGACGGCCGAGGCGGCCAGGCGCGCGGGGTCCGAGCCGACGTCGGGCTCGGTGAGCAGGAACGCCGAGATGTCCGTGCGGGCGCAGCGCGGCAGGAACGTCTCCTTCTGCTCCTGGGTGCCGAACATCTTCAGCGGCTGCGGTACGCCGATCGACTGGTGGGCGGACAGCAGGGCGCCGATCGCCGGGTTCGCGGAGCCGACCAAGGCGAGGGCCTTGTTGTAGTAGACCTGCGTGAGGCCGAGGCCGCCGTACTTGGTGTCGATCTTCATGCCGAGGGCGCCGAGCTCCTTGAGCCCGTTGATCGTCTCGTCGGGGATCTGCGCGTCCCGCTCGATGCGCGCCGAGTCGATCTTCGTCTCGCAGAAGTCGCGGAGTTTGGCGAGGAATTCCTCGCCGCGCTGGGCGTCCTCGTCGGGCGGCATCGGGTGGGGGTGGATGAGGTCGAGCCGGAAGCGGCCGAGGAACAGTTCCTTGGCGAAGCTGGGCTTGCGCCAGTCCTGTTCCCGGGCGGCCTCCGCCACCTGGCGCGCTTCACGCTCGGTGACGGTGGGTTGGGTGGGTGCTGCGGACATTGAGGCTCACCTCGCCGCGAATCGGGATCTTGGGGCCGTTTGGTTACCGACGGGTGCTACCCGATCGTATGTACCCGATCCGGGCCGCCCCCACCACCCCTCGCGCGTCCGTTCAGCCGATGTCGGCCGCGCGGGACTTCGTGTCCGGGCGTCCCGTGCCCTTGAAGGCCCCGGTGCCGGGGTCGATGCCGCGGGCGTAGGTGTCGCCCGTCGGGAGCTTGCGCCGGACGAGTGCCATCAGAGGACAGGAGGCACTGCCCGGCCTCGCAGCACGGTCCTCCCCGTTCCGTAGCCCGCCACCCCCGGTCGTGGTAGGCAGGAACCTCCACCTCCGGACGGCCGGACGGCAGCGGGTCGGTCAACCGGCACCCCTACGGCCCGTCGTCCGCAAGTCGTAGTCGAAGCGCTTCGACAACCTATGGACACCCACCCCCGGTGGAGCTACTGTCGAACCACCCTCACCCGCCCTTATTCGCAACGCGCACTGTCGAAGCGCTTCACAAAGCTTGGAGAGCTGGATGGTCACCCTCGCCGAGGTCGCCCAGCACGCCGGAGTCTCGGCGAGCACGGTGAGCTATGTCCTCAGCGGCAAGCGGTCCATCTCCGGAGCCACCCGGCAGCGGGTGGAGCAGAGCATCCGCGAGCTCGGCTACCACCCGAACGCGGGCGCCCGCGCCCTGGCCAGCAGCAAGTCGAACATCATCGCGCTGATGATCCCGCTGCGCACCGACATCTACGTGCCGGTGATGATGGAGATCGCCATCGCGGTGGCCACCACGGCCCGCACGTACGGTTACGACGTGCTGCTGCTCACCGGCGAGGAGGGCCCCGACGCCGTGCGCCGCGTCACCGGCAGCGGGCTGGCCGACGCGATGATCCTGATGGACGTGGAACTCGACGACGAGCGGCTGCCGTTGCTGCGTGGCACCGACCAGCCGTCCGTGCTGATCGGACTGCCCGCCGACACCTCCGGACTGACCTGTGTCGACCTCGACTTCAGGGCGACGGGCGCGCTGTGCGTCGAGCACCTGGCGAAGCTGGGCCACCGCGACATCGCTGTCATCGGCGAGGCCCCGGCAGTCTACGAACGGCACACCGGCTTCGCCGAGCGCACTCTCGACGGACTGCGCTCCCGCGCCCAGGAGCTGGGCGTACGACTGCTGCACCGGCCCTGCGAGGGCGGGTACGACGCGATGGCCGTGACCCTCGCCCGGGTCCTCGACGAGCGCCCGGGCACCACCGGGTTCGTGGTGCAGAACGAGTCGGCTGTCGAGCCGCTGCTCGCCCTGCTGCGCCAGCAGGGGCGGGCCGTCCCCGAGGACGTGTCGGTGGTCGCGATCTGCCCGGACCAGGTGGCCGTCCAGGCCTCGGTGCGGCTGACGTCGGTCGCCATCCCCGCGCAGGACATGGGCCGGCACGCCGTGGAGCGGCTGGTCGCGAAGCTCGACGGCCACGGAGCCGACGAAGTCGTGCTGATCGCCCCCGAGCTGACGGTACGGACGAGCACGGGGCCCGCCCCGGCCCTGTCCGGATCCTGAGCCGGAACCCGCCCCCGCCACGCCCTGCCGGGGCACCGCCATGCCCGAAACTCCTTCAAGGAGCACTCCACGTGAATCAGCCTGCCGAAACCCAGCCCCCGGCCGGGGGCCAGCCCCAGGTCAGCCTCGCGCAGTCGTCTCCCACCGTCGGCACCTTCCGCGAGCGGGACGGCGCGCTGGAGTGGAGCGGCCGCCAGGAGACCGTGCGCATCGAACCGTGGGGTCCGGACGCGGTCCGGGTCCGCGCCCGGCTCGGCGGTCCGGTCCTCGAAGGGCTGCCGGGCGCGCTGCTCGACGAGCCGCCCGCCACCGAGTCCACCGTCAAGATCGAGGACGGGCAGGGTCTGCTGACCGTCGGCTCGCTGACCGTGGAGGTCAGCGCCGAGGGCCTGATCCGCTTCCTGCGCACCGCGGACGGCTCCGAGGTGCTGGCCGAGGACCGCGCGCACTTCTGGTGGCCGGGCTCGCGCCTCTACACCGCCGTCGGCAACGGCCACCACCGTCTGGAGCAGCGCTTCGCCGCCTACGACGACGAGAAGCTGTACGGCCTGGGCCAGCACCAGCACGGCCGGCTGGACCAGAAGGGCCTGGTCCTGGACCTGGTCCAGCGCAACGCCGAGGTCGGCATCCCGGTGCTCACCTCCAGCCGCGGCTACACGCTGCTGTGGAACAACCCGGCGATCGGCCGCGTCGAGCTGGCCGGCAACGGCACCCGCTGGGTGGCGGACTCGGCCCGCCAGCTCGACTACTGGATCACCGCGGGCGCCCCGGCCGACGCCCAGCGGCACTACAGCGCGGTCACCGGCCGCACCCCGATGCTCCCCGAGTGGGCGGCGGGCTTCTGGCAGTGCAAGCTGCGCTACCGCACGCAGGACGAACTCCTCGGTGTGGCCCGGGAGTACAAGCGGCGCGGACTGCCCCTCGACGTGATCGTCTGCGACTTCTTCCACTGGACGCACCTGGGCGACTGGAAGTTCGACCTGTCGGAGTGGCCCGACCCGGCGGCGATGGTGCGCGAGCTGGAGGAGCTCGGCGTCAAGCTGGTGGTGAGCGTGTGGCCGTCGGTGTCCCCGCTGAGCGAGAACCACCAGCTCATGGAGCAGCGCGGCTACTTCATCGGCACCCAGTACGGCCCGATGGCGCACGCCGACTGGCCGGACAAGGAGGTCGCCTCCACCGTCCAGGTCGCCTTCTACGACGCCACCAACCCCGAGGCCCGCGACTTCGTGTGGTCGCGGGTGAAGCGGAACTACCTGGAGCCGTACGGCATCACGGCCTTCTGGCTGGACGCCTGCGAGCCGGAGCTGAAGCCGGGCTTTCCGGAGAACCTGCGCTACTGGGCGGGTCCGGGCCTGGAGGTCGGCAACATGTACCCGGCCGAGAACGCCCGCACCTTCTACGAGGGCCTGCTGGCGACCGGCGAGGACGAGATCATCTCCCTCAACCGCTCGGCGTGGGCGGGCAGCCAGCGCTACGGCGCCGCCCTGTGGTCCGGTGACATCGGCACCGACTTCCCGACCCTGCGCCGCCAGATCGCGGCCGGCCTCAACACCGCCCTGTCGGGCATCCCGTGGTGGAACACCGACATCGGCGGCTTCCACGGCGGCGACCCGGACGACCCGGCGTACCGCGAGGTGATGATCCGCTGGTTCCAGTTCGGGGCGCTGTCCCCGCTGATGCGCCTGCACGGCTTCCGCGACCCCGGCATGCCGCTGGGCCCGGAGATGACCGGCGGTCCCAACGAGGTGTGGTCGTACGGCGAGGAGGCCGGGACGATCATGGAGCGGTACCTGCGGCTGCGCGAGCGCCTCAAGCCGTACGTCCTGAAGGTCATGCGCGAGGCCCACGAGGAGGGCCTGCCGGTGATGCGCCCGCTGTTCCTGGAGTTCCCCGAGGACCAGGCGGCCTGGTCGGTCGACGACGCCTATCTCTTCGGCGGGGACCTGCTGGTCGCCCCCGTGCTCACCGCGGGTGCCACGGCCCGCACGACGTATCTCCCGGCGGGCGCGACCTGGACGGACGCGTGGACCGGTGAGACGTACGAGGGCGGTACGGCCGTGACGGTCGACGCCCCGCTGGACCGCATCCCGCTGTTCCTGCGGGACGGGGCACGGCTGCCCGTGGCGGAGTAGTCGCGCGGGACGCGGAAGTGCGGCCGGTCCCGTGGGGGAGGACCGGCCGCACCGTCCTGCGGGGAGGCGGGGGTCAGCTGCTGCTGACCGTCAGGTTGTTGGTGGTGAAGTCCAGGCCGCCCTGCGACGAGGTGATCTCGTAGCCGAACTGGACGTCACCGATGGTCTCGTTGCCCATCCAGCCCTTGGTGTCCTTGATCCACTTCAGGATCGGCAGGATGTTCACGGTGCCGGAGCTGGAGTTGGAGGTGCGGATGAACGAGAAGACCTCGTTGGCGCCGTTGTTGCCCTTGTAGACGGTCCAGGAGTGGCCGCCGAGGGTCACGTTGCCCTGCGACGTGCCGAGCGGGCCGACGGCTCCGGTCTTGTTGACCCAGAGCATGATCTCGTAGTCGTAGTCCGTGTCCCAGATGTCGTACGAGGTGTTGTACGCGCCGGACGACGGGACGCTGACGTTGTAGCTGCTGGAGAGCGAACCCAGCGAGGTGATCGACTTGTTGATCACCTTCTTGGCGTTGGGGTAGGACTTGATGCCGCCGGTGTTGGGGTGGTTGGCCCAGGTGCCCCAGTTGGTGCCGGAGTTGGCCCAGGTGCACTGGGGGCCGGCCGGCGCGGACGGGGTGCCGCCCCAGATGTTGTTGTAGAGCGTGTAGCCGTTCAGGTTCGTGTTGCCGTACTGGTCGCAGGTGCTCCAGACGGCGGCGGAGGCGGGGGCGGAGGCGACGCCGACGGTGACGCCGAGCGCGAGGGCGGGGGCCAGCAGTACCTTGCTGATCCTGCCGATGGTGCGTGATGCCATGGTGTCCCTTCCATGGGTGGGGGGAAATGCGGGGGATTTTTTTTGGGGGGTTACCACGCCCCGAGAGTGAGGACGTGGTCTTCTCCGGCGACGAGGTGGAGCGGTTCGGCGCCGGAGGAAGTCCGGAGTTCGACGCGGTGGGTCCGGTTGGGGCGGATCACCGCGGTCGCTTCGTGCTGGTTCCAGGTGAGGTCGATCTCGGCCCCGAACCGCGTGCGGATGCCGAGCAGTTCGCCCTTCGGGTACGCCGGCGGCAGCGCGGGCAGCAGGACCAGCCGGTCCGGGGTCGACTGCACGAGCATCTCGACGAGCACGGCGGGCAGGGTGTGCGCGGCGTCCGCGTTGTAGACGTCACGGTTCGGGTAGTGCGCGCTCATCAGCGAGGCGTGGAAGAAGTCGCCCTTGAGGACCTGGCCGAGGGCGTGCGCGACCCGTTCGCCGTCACGCAGGCGGGCCGCGATCAGGGCGTGGTGCAGGTGGCCGTGCGCGGAGTCGTTCTCGGCGCCGCGCAGTTCGAGGGCCCGGTACGCGGCTGCCGCGAGGTCCGGGGTGTCGTAGGGGTTGATCTCGTCGAGCGGCCAGACGCCGTAGAGATGGCTGAGGTGGCGGTGGTCGTAGGTGTCGTCGAGGCCGGGCCAGGCCCACTCGGCGAGCGCGCCGTCGGCGTTGATCCGGTGGGGCGGGAGCCGGTCGGCGAGGGCACGCCAGCCGTCCGCCCGTTCCGGGTGGTAGTCGGCGGCGGTGTGCAGGGCGTGACGGGCGGCCGAGAGGTCCATGGCCGCGTTGATCGCGCCCCAGCTCGCGTTCGCCGGGCGGTTCTCCGGCGAGTAGGAGGGGACGACGACCAGGTGGCCGTCGGCGTCCGTCCGCGTGAGGAAGTCCTCGTAGAACAGGGCTGTTCGGGCGAGGGCGTGGGCGGTGCGCGGGTCGCGTTCGCCGCGGGTCTCGTCGTGGTCGACGAGCGGCTTGAGCAGCCAGTCGGCGCCGGCGGTCCACAGGTGGAGCGGGAATTCGCGGCTGAAGTGGTAGGTCAGCCCGGTCTCGCCGTCGCTGTGGGGCGGGGCGACCACACCGCGGGCACCGAAGATCGCGCGGGCGTTGTCGGCCCAGTCGTCGAGCTGTCGGTCGATCAGGGTGGCGTGGGCTTCCGTGACTTCGGGGAGGGCCGCGGCCGCGGCGGACGAGGTCTGGAGGTTGAGGTTGGCGTCGTTGGTGAACGCGCCCGCCCACGCCGTGTCCCAGTCGCCGGTCCACAGGCCGACGAGGCGGGGCGGGAGCAGTCCACTGGCGGAGAGCAGGTGGTAGCGGCCGGCGGCGAAGAGGCGTTCCAGGAGGGCGGGGCTGTCGGGGCGGGTCAGCAACTCCGCGCCGGGCAGGGCGCGTTCGGCTAGGTCCGCGCCGAGATCGAGGGTGACGCGCTCGTAGGCCGTGCGGTGCCGCTCGGTGTGGCGGTCCAGGAGGCGGGCGTACGGGTCGCCGTCGTCCGGGATCAGGTCGCCGAGGGCGCGGGCGTGGGCCAGGGCGTCCGGGTCGGGCGTGTCGGGTGCGTCCGTGTGCCGTAGGACGCGGGTGAGCAGGAGCACGGACTCGGCGCCGGTGATCCGCAGACCGGGTGGGGTGAGCGTCGTACGGCCGCCGGTGACCGCGACCAGCGTCACGCCGGTGTACGCGCGGTCGCTGCCGGGGTAGCGGGCGCGCAGGGTGAGCAGGGCGCCCTCGGGGGTGAGGACGGCACCGTGGCCGACGGCGAGGTCGTGAGGTGCGCCCGGGAGCCGGTGGTCGAGGGAGATGTCCAGGTCGGTGGCGGTGACCTGCTGGACGATGACGTCGTCGGCGCGTGAGACGAAGACCCGGCTGCTCCAGTCGGCGCACTCGGCGGTGGTGACGCCGGTCGTGAATTCGACGCAGCGGCGGTACGCGCGCGGTTCGCCCTCGGTCGTCCTGCGCAGCCGTACCTGGAAGGCCGGGTGGAACGGCTGGACCCACTGGAGGGCGCGGCCGTCCGTGAACGTCTCGGCGGCGCTCCGCTCTCCGGCGAGCAACCGGTCCTGGAGCGCGGGGAGTTCGGCGGCGAGCTCCGGCGGGCGGGCGTGTTCGGCGCCGTTCGGGCGGACGAGGGTGTGGTGCGTGACGATGACCCGCTCGTCGTTCGGGTCGCCGAACGCCATGGCGCCGTGCCGGCCGTTGCCGCTCAGGAAGGCGTCCTCCCAGCGGGCGGCGGGCCGCGGCTCCCAGGTGCCGTGGACGGGACCGGCGCTCATGGCTTCAGCACCGCCACTCCGTAGCGGCCGAGGGTGAGCTCGTCCGTGACGTCCGCGTCCGTGAGGAGGTCCCGGTGGGTGCCCGGCACCTCGACCGTCACGGACTCGCGGCCGTGGTTGAGGAGGAAGAGCAGATCACCGCGGCGGACCGCCTCGACCTGGGCGGGCAGCGCGTCGAGCGCGGGGCGGGCGCCCGCGTCGGCGGCGAGCCGGGCGAGCAGGTCGCGCATCGCGTCCGGCTCGGGGAGCGTCGAGAGGTACCAGGCGCGTCCCTTGCGGAGCACGGCCGGCAGCCCGTCGAGTTCCCCGCCCTTGTACACGGCCTCGACCTCGCCGTCCTCGGTCTTCTCGATCTCCTCCGACCACAGGGTGCCGCGGAAGCCGTCGCACTCGGCGCTCTCGCCCGCGTCCAGGGGCCACCACTCGTGCAGGGTGCGGATGCCGAACAGGTCGCGCAGGCGGGCGTCCATGCCGCCGGCCCGGACCCGGTCGTCCTCGTCGGCGACGCCGGTGAGGAAGCCGGAGACGAGGGTGCCGCCGCCGCGGACGTACCCGAGCAGGTTCTCGATCGCCGCGTCGGTGAGGGCGTACAGCTGGGGGACGACGACGAGCCGGTAGGCGCTCAGGTCGTGCTCGGGGTGGGCGAAGTCGGTCGTGAGGTGGGCTTCCCAGAGGGCTCGGTGCCAGGCCCGCAGGACGTCGGGGTAGTCGACTCGCGTGGACAGGCGGCCGTCCTGGGCGCCGGCCCACCAGGCGTGCCAGTCGTGCAGGACGGCAATGCCGTTGGGTGAGTGGCTGTCCGTCACCTCTGCGCCGATCTTCGCGAGGTCCGCGCCGAGCTGCTTGACCTCCTGGTAGGTACGGCCCTCCTCCCCCGCGTGACTGACCATCCCGGAGTGGAACTTCTCCGAGCCCTGCCGGGACTGCCGCCACTGGAAGTAGCAGACGGCGTCGGCTCCTCGGGCGACGGCCTGGAGGGACCAGAGGCGGTTGAGGCCTCGCGGCTTGGGGTGGTTGACGCCCCGCCAGTTGACCGGGCCGGCGGCCTGCTCCATCAGCATCCAGGGACCGCGCGCCTGGGAGCGGGTCATGTCCTGGACCAGGGCGCCGTTCTGGGCGCCGAAGGGGTCGCGCGGGTCGGGGTAGAGGTCGACCGAGACGACGTCCTCCTCCTCGGCCCAGCGCCAGGCGTCCTGGCCCACCCACAGCGGCATGAAGTTGGTGGTGACGGGGAGGTGCGGGGTGGCCCGGCGGACGACGTCTCGCTCGGCGGTGTAGCACTCCAGAAGCATGTCGGACGTGAACCGCTTGAAGTCCAGTACCTGGGTGGGGTTCTTCAGGTAGTGGGCGTGCCGGGGCGTGTGGATCTCCGCCCAGTCGCCGTAGCCCTGGCTCCAGAAGGCGGTGCCCCAGGCCTCGTTGAGGGCGTCGAGCGTGCCGTACCTCTGCTGGAGCCAGTTACGGAAGCGGGCCGCGGCCTCGTCGCTCCAGTCGTAGGTGCAGTACTCGTTGTTGATGTGCCACATGGTGAGGGCCGGGTGGCCGCCGTAGCGGGCGGCCAGGTCCTCGGTGATGGCGGCGGCGTAGCGGCGGTAGACGGCACTGGAGTGCGAGAAGTGCTGGCGGCCGCCCCACCACTCGGTACGGCCGTCCTGGTCGACGGGCAGGGTCTCGGGGTGGAGGTGCCCCATCCAGGGCGGGGGCGAGGCGGTGGGCGTGGCCAGGACGACCCCGATGCCGTGGTCGTGCATCAGGTCCATCAGCCGGTCCAGCCAGCCGAAGTCCCGCTCCCCCGGGCGGGGTTCGAGCTTCGCCCAGGAGAAGACGCCGAGGGTGACGGAGTTGACGCCGGCGTCCTTCATCAGGCGGACGTCGTCGAGCCAGGTCTCCTCGGGCCACTGTTCGGGGTTGTAGTCGCCGCCGTAGAGGATGCGGCCGCGGGTGGCGTCGGCGAGCCCTGGCATCAGACGGGCTCCCCGTACTGGACGCCGCGCCCGTTGGTGGCGAGGTAGACACGGCCGTACACGCGCGGGTCACCGGTGATCGCCTCGCCGATCCAGCCCCACTGGTGCTGGTCGTCGTTGATCCGCACCCAGGTCCTGGCCTCGTCGTCGGAGCGGTAGACGGCGGTGATGGCCTCGGTGGACCCGACCAGGTAGACCGCCGGGTAGTCGGCACCGTCGGCGGCCTTGCCGAAGCCGAGGGCGTGCGAGGCCCAGCAGCTGTCGGACCTGGCGAAGGTGACCCCGCCGTCGGTGGACCGGTGGAGGCCGTTGGTCTTGGTGGAGAGCCACAGGTCGCCCGACCTGCCGGGGGCGGCGACCAGCTCGAACTGACCGTCGCCGGAGGGGAGTCCGGTCGCACGCGCCGTGAACGACAGGCCACCGTCAGTGCTGGCGAACAGCGTTCCCGTGTCGGTGTCGTACGCGTAGAAGCGCGTCGGGTCGGCCGGGTCGGCGACCGGCGTGGCGCCCTTCGGGAAGGAGGGGACCTCGGTCCAGGTGGCACCGTTGTCCGCCGAGCGGTGGGCCGCGTACCTCGTGCCGTCCCAGTGCACGAAGGACCACAGCAGCACGCTGCCGTCGGCGTTGGCGGCGATCGGTCCCGGTGCGTCCTTGGCGATCGCGGGCTGGGCCTTGAAGGGTGCCCAGGTCTGGCCGCCGTCGTTCGAGTGGGCGCCGTTGCCGTTGTCGCCCCAGCCCGCGCGGACCACGTACGCCGGTCTGGCCGCGGCCTGCGCGAGTCCCGTCGCCGACCCGAAGACGGGGTTCGACGCCATGCCGCGCGAGGGCGACGCCGTGAGCGACTCGTGGTACATCACGCCGATGTCCCCGTTGCCGCTGATCAGGTGCGCCGTTCCGGCCGGGGGCGAGATCAGCTGGCGGGCGGACGCCTCCTCCAGGCCGCGGATCCGAGGGGCCCAGTTCTTCAGGTCCCGGGTGCCGTAGATGGTCGCGCCGGTGCCGTAGAGGACGTGCCGGGAGTCGTACGGGTCGAGGGCGAGGGCCTGGATCCACCAGCCGAACTTCGGCTTGTCCGCTCCCCACTTGAGGTAGGGGGTTTCGGAGACGTCGAGGACGGCCGTGTCCTCCAGGGACGTCCAGGTGCGTCCGCCGTCGGTGCTGCGGAACACCGTGTCGACCGCCGCCCACCGGTTGTTGGTGGAGACGACGAGCGTGCCGGACCGACGGGCGTCGACGGCGACACCGCCGTAGCCGAAGGTGTCGGCCGAGCCGTCGGCGGTGGTGCCGCCCGGCTTGACGGGCGTGACCTCGGTCCACTTGCCGTTGAGGGTGCACAGCTTGTGCACGCTGCCGTCGGACTGGCCGTTGGGGCCGGGCGCGTTGGCGTACGTCACGTAAAGGTGGCTGGTGCCCCGGTCGTAGGCGGCGCGGATCGGCACCTTGGCGGCGGCGCCGGACGGCTGACCGGAGACGGCTTCCCAGGTGCTGCCGTCGGCGGTGCGGAACAGGTTGGCGGTGGTGCCGTCGCTGTCACCCCAGCCGGCGTAGAGCGTGCGCCCGGCGGCGACGAGGAGGGTGACGCCCTGGCCGGTGCCGCTGGGGGTGGCGGGGAAGCTCACCGCTTTCCAGGTGGCGCCCCGGTCGGTGGACTTGAGCAGCCCGTCGTGCCGGGTGCCCAGCCACAGGACGTCACTGTCGCGCGGATCGACGAGCAGCCGTTCGCCGGCGCCGCGCCCGTCCTCGTTGGCGCCGAGCTTCACATCGAGGTCGGTACGGGCCCAGGTGGCACCGCGGTCCTCGGACCGCAGGACGGCACCGTTGCCGGCCCAGGACTGGGCGTAGGTGCCGAGGGAGAGGTAGAGGCGGTTCGGGTGGGCGGGGTCGACGGCCATGGCCTCGACGCCGAGCAGGTTCCAGTCGTCCCAGCCGAGGTGGTCGGTCAGCGGGACCCAGCTCGCGGTGCGGTCGTCCCACCGGTAGGCGCCGCCGATGTCGGTACGGGCGTAGGCGAGGCCGCGGACGGAGGGGTGGAAGAGGATGCCGGTGACGAAGCCGGTGCCGCCCTGGACGACGTTGCGCCAGCGGTAGGCGGGGGCCACTTGGGCCTCGGCGCCGTACGCATACCCCTGGCCTACGGGAATCGCGGTGAGCGCGGCGGCGGCCGCGGTTCCGGCGAGAACGGCACGTCTACTCAGGCTGGACGCGTGCATGACACTTACCTCGATCTACGAAAGGGGAGTGGGATACCTGCCCGGGGGCGCGGGGAACTGCGCGACCAGCCACGACGGACCCGCAGCCGGAAGACCACAGAGACTCCCACTCACGCCCACCGCTCGGGCGTCAGCCCTTCACGGCACCCGTCAGCATGCCCTTCTTGAAGTGCCGCTGGACGAGGGGGGAGGCGACCGCGACGGGGATCAGCGCGAGGACCATGACGGCCATCTGCAGCCCCAGGGCGGAGAGTTGACCGGTGCGAACAGCCTGCTGGAGGCCGGTCGGCGCTTCGGTGTTCTTCTGGACCAGCTGGATCAGCACGTTCTGCAGCGGCATCATCTGCTGGTCGGTGAGGTAGATGGAGGCGTTGAACCAGGCGCTCCAGTACCCGACCGCGTAGAACAGGGAGATGACGGCCAGCACCGCCCGCGACAGCGGCATGATGATGGTCAGCAGGATGCGCAGGTCACTGGCCCCGTCGATGCGGGCGGACTCGGTGAGTTCGGGTGAGATCCCCATGAAGAAGGCCCGCAGCACGAGGATATTGAAGACGCTGACCGCGCTCGGCAGGATCAGGGACAGGTAGGTGTCGGTAAGGCCCAGCGACTGCACCAGGAGGTAGGTCGGAATGAGGCCGGCCCCGAAGAACATGGTCGCCATCATGGTGATCAGAAAGAATCGGTGACCCATACTGCCCGGCCGGGACAGGCCGTAGGCCGCGAGCACCGACACCGTCATCGAGAACAGCGTGCCGAAGAGCGTGACGCCGAGCGAGACCATGATCGCCCGGCTGACCTGGCCGCCGCTGAGCAGTTCCGTGTAGTTGACGAAGGTGATGCCCTGGGGGATCACGACGAGGCCGCCCACGCGGTCGATCACCGGCTTCGGGGAGAGGCTGGTGACGATCACGATCCACAGCGGGGCGAGTACCCCCAGGCAGCACAGGATCAGGAAGCCGCCCTTCGCCGTGAGTCCGGCCTTGCTGGGCGGCTCCTCCCACACGGGGCGGGCGGGAGCCTTGAGGCTGCGGACGAGCTGCGTGTTGAGGCTCACTTCTTGTACACCCCCTGCTCGCCGAGCAGGTGCGCGAACTTGTTCGCGCCCAGGACGAGACAGACTCCGATGGCGCCTTTGACGAGGCCGACCGCGGCCGCGTAGCTGAAGTCGCCGTTCTGGATACCCATGTTCCACACATACGTGTCGAGGACCTCGCTGGCCCCCACACCGACCGCGTACCGCTGGAGCAGGAACTGTTCGAATCCGACGCTCAGCGCGTCACCCACCCGCAGGACCAGCAGCAGCGCGATCACCGGGCGCAGCGCGGGCAGCGTCACATGCCACATGCGCCGCCAGCGTCCGGCACCGTCCATGGCGGCGGCCTCGTACAGATCGGTGCTGACCGCGGCCAGCGCGGCGAGGAAGACGATGATCCCCCAGCCGGCGTCCTTCCACACGGACTGCGCGGTGACCAGGTACTTGAACAGGTCCGCGTTGGTCATCAGGTCGAAGCCGCTCCAGCCGTGGTCCTCCAGGGTCTGGGCGATGATGCCCGCGCCGCCGAACATCTGCTGGAAGACGGTGACCACGAGGACCCACGAGAAGAAGTGCGGCAGATACATGATCGCCTGTGCCACCGCCCGCACCCGGGGCCGGACCACGCTGTTGATGAGCAGCGCGAGCGCGATGGGGATCGGGAAGAACAGCACCAGTTGGAGCGAGAACAGGACGAGGGTGTTCTGCGTGGCGTCCCAGAACAGCGGGTCGTCGACCATCCGCGAGAACTGCTCGACGCCGACCCAGGGGCTGTGGAAGATCGCCGTGACGCCGTTGCTGGAGACGTACGGGTCGTAGTCCTGGAAGGCGACGACGTTGCCGAGCAGCGGGACGTAGTTGAAGATCAGGAGCAGCACGATGACGGGCAGCGTCATCAGGATGAGCGCGCGGTCCCGGCGCAGCCGGACCCGCCAGGGAATCTTGCCCGCCTTGCCCGCCCTGCGCGGCACCCGCTCCTTCGCCGCGGCGGCGGCGACCGCGGCCGTCGGTTCCTCGACGGCCGCGGGGGGACGGGTCCCGTCGGGCCTGCTCCCCGCCGTGATGGACATCAGTTGGCGCTGCCGTTCTTGTCGATGAGCTGCTTGTACCAGTCGCGCAGCTTGTCGCCCCCGGAGGACTTCCACGTGGAGATGGCCTGCTGGACGTCGGACAGCTTCTTGTTGCCGCGCACGTAGTCGATCTCGTACTGCTCGAACTGGCTGGAGAGGTTCGCGTAGCGGCTCGGCTCGACGATGTTCATGCCGAAGGTGGACGTCTTCGTCATGAAGGCGCCCATCCGCTGCTGCCACTCGACCTGCTTGCGGGCGATCTCAGGGAGGTCGGGGTGAGCGTAGTAGGCGGCCGGAGCGGCCAGCATCACCCAGGCGTTGAGCACCTCGGAGTTGCCCAGGTCGTTCTTGACCGGGACGCCGTCCTTGACCGTGTAGTGGGTGCCCTCGACGCCGTAGTCGACGAGCATCCGCTCCTTGGTGCCGTAGGGCGCGGCCGCGAAGTTGGCGGCGGCCAGCGCGTTCTCGATCGTCGCCTTCGAGGCGCCCTTCCGGATCAGCGACCAGATGGTGGCGGGCTGGGACGCGTACAGCGTCGGGTCGCCGCCGTCCGCGCCGAAGAGGTCGATGGCCTCGATCCGGAGGTCCGGGTTGGACTGGGCCTGTTCGGCGCTCTTCCCGTACCAGTCGGCGATGTTGGTGTTGTAGACCAGGATCTGTCCGGCGGTGAACCGCTGGCCCTGGTCGCCCGAGCGCGCCTTGTCGTCGGGATGGACCACGCCCGCGTCGAACAGCTTGCGGACCCACTCCAGAGCCTCGAGGTATTCGGGCTGCTCGATGCGGTACGTCAGCTTGCCGTCGGACCCGATGTTCCAGCCGATCGGCCCGGAGCCGCGGACGCCGAAGATGTGGAAGGCGCTCCAGGACATGTCGCCGCAGGCCCACACCTTGGCCTTGGAGCTGGTGGCCTCCTTGGCCCAGCTCATGAACTCGTCGGGCGACGTGGGTACCGAGTAGCCCTTCTTGTCGAAGAGGTCCTTGCGGTACAAGGGCGTGATGAAGTTCGCGGTGGCGGCCGGCATCGGAATGCCGCGCAGCGCGCCGCCGAAGATGCCCATGCGCCAGGCGTCGGAGGGGATCGCGGCCAGGTTCGGGTACTTCTTGACCTTGTCGCCCGCCAGGTGGGGGCTGAGGTCCATGAACTTCGCGGTGACCGCGTTCGAGATCTTGCCGACCAGTTCCCAGCTGGGCACGACCACCATGTCGGGTATGGAGCTGGAGGCGAGGACGGCGCCGAGCTTCTGCCCGTAGGTGTTGCCGTCCTGGTTCTGCCAGGTGACCTTGGTGCCGGCGGCGGCGTCGAGGGCCGTGTAGTAGGCGCAGCCGGCCTTCGGCGGGGAGCCCCAGAACGGGGACATGATCTTGAAGGGGGCGTCGGTGCCGAGCTTGTCCGGAACCGAGGTGGACAGGGCCGCGAGGTCGACCTTGCCGGTGTATCCGGAAGCCGAGCCGTTCTTCGAGGGAAGGTCCGGCTTGGCGACCGCGCTGGCGACGAACGCCGGGAGCAGCTTGTCCGCGGCCTTGCCCGACGTGGTCCCGTCACCCGACCCGCTGTCGGAGCCGCCGCAGGCGGCAAGCAACGGCATCCCGCCCGCCACCGCTGCGGTGGCGACCGCAGTGGAGGCGAGGAAGCTTCTCCGGCTGGGCCCGGAGGAGGCGGAAGCGGCGTTCGGCGTCATTGCGTCAACCCTTCATGGCGCACCAGGACACCCGGCGGTGGAGCCGTCGGCTGCGGTGTCTTGAGTGGAACTGGCTGAGCTGAAGCGGTCGTAGCGACTAGTCGAAGTAGTCGAAGCGCTTCGATGTTGCTGCGAGGTTAAGTGAACACCCCATGGTGCACAAGGGTCGTTCCCAAGATTCCTCCGAGGTGTAGAGGATCGGACCGGCCTCTTATGCGACTTGAAATGTCGGTCGGGAGTCGGAGTTGTTGCCTTGGGGTGTCTTGACACCCGCCCCCGGATCGAATGAGCATCGAAGCGCTTCGAAAGCGCTTCGCCGCTCCATCGCAAGGGGATCCCCACGTGACCGCACAAACGCCGCCTACGACGCCTTTCCGCGATCCGCGCCTGCCGTTCGCGAAGCGCATCGACGACCTGCTGTCGCGGCTGACCCTCGACGAAAAGGTCGGTTTCCTGCACCAGTTCGCACCCGCCGTCGAACGGCTGGGCGTCGCCGGGTTCCGCACCGGCCAGGAGGCCCTGCACGGCGTGGCCTGGATGGGCCCGGCCACCGTGTTCCCGCAGGCCGTGGGCCTCGGCGCGACCTGGAACACCGATCTGGTACGCCGGGTCGGCGAGGCGGTGTCCAAGGAGGTCCGGGCGATGCGCGCCCGCGACGAACGCGTGGGCCTCAACATCTGGGCGCCGACGGTGAACCTGCTCCGGCACCCGCTGTGGGGCCGTAACGAGGAGGGCTACTCCGAGGACCCGAAGCTCACCTCGGCCATCGCCACCGCCTACACGCACGGCCTGCGCGGCGACCATCCGACGTACTGGCGCACGGCGCCGGTCCTCAAGCACTGGCTGGCGCACAACAACGAGACGGACCGGGCCACCGCGTCGAGTTCGGTCCGCCCGCGGGTGCTGCACGAGTACGACCTGCGCGCCTTCCGCGAGACGGTCGAGGCGGGCGCCACGGCCGGGGTGATGCCGGCGTACAACCTGGTCAACGGCCGTCCGAACCACGTCTCGCCCTATCTGCGCGAGCACCTGCGCGCCTGGACCGACGAGGAGCTGCTGGTCTGCTCGGACGCGGGGGCGCCCTCCAACCTGGTCGACTCCGAGCACTACTTCGACACCCACGAGGAGGCCACCGCGGCCGCGATCCTCGCCGGCGTCGACAGCTTCACCGACCACGGCACGGACAGCTCCCAGATCGTCGCGCGCATCAAGGGAGCCCTGGAGCAGGGCCTGCTGACCGAGACCGACATCGACGCCGCCGTACGCCGCCAGCTCTCGGTCCGCCTCCGCCTCGGCGAGTTCGACCCGCACTACGACCCGCACGCGGACACCAAGGACTTCGACACGCCGGCGCACCGCGCGCTCGCCCAGGAGGCCGCCGAGCAGGCCGTCGTCCTGCTCAAGAACGACGGCGTGCTGCCACTGGCCCCGGACACCCGGATCGCCGTGGTCGGCCTGCTCGCCGACGAGTGCAAGCTCGACTGGTACAGCGGCACCCTCATCCACCGCTCGACCCCGCTGGAGGGCCTGTACGAGCGGTTCGGCGCGGAGCGCGTCGAGTTCGCGGAGGGAGTGGACCGGGTCCTGCTGAAGACCTCGGCGGGTACGTTCCTCCAGGTGCCCTCCGCCGAAGGCGCGGCCGACGAGGCGCGTGGCGCCGAGGGCGCGCTGGACCCGGCCCTCCTCGCGGGCCGCACCGACCTCCCCCCGCTCACCGCGGCAGCCGTCGGCACCGAACTCGCGCTCGTCGACTGGGGCGAGGGCGTCCTGACCCTGCGCGCGCCCGACGGCCGGTACCTCTCGGTCGCCGAGGACGGCTACGTACGCGCCTCCGCCGACCAGCCGGGCGGCTGGGTCGTCCAGGAGACCTTCCGGCTGGAACCGCACGGTTACGGGCACCTCCTCAAGCACGTCGGCACGGGTCGCCACGTCGCTGTCGCCGCCGACGGGGTGAAGGTTGCCGACGAGAACCCGGAAACGTTCGAGCTCATCGTCGTCGAACGCGGCGAGGACGCAGTGACCAGGGTTACCGCCGAGGCGGATGTGGTGCTTGTGGTCGCGGGCAACGACCCGCACATCAACGGCCGCGAGACCGAGGACCGCACGACCCTGCGCCTGCCCGCCCAGCAGGAGCGTCTGCTGCGCGCCGCTCGCGCCGCCCATCCGAACACCGTCCTGGCGCTGACCTCCGCCTACCCCTACGCGGTCGACACCGCCGATCTCCGGGCGGCGCTGTGGACCGCCCACGGCGGCCAGGCGGCCGGCACCGCCCTCGCCCGCGTCCTGGCCGGTGACGTCTCCCCCGCCGGCCGCCTCCCGCAGACCTGGTACGCCGACGACGCCGACCTGCCCGGCCTCCTCGACTACGACGTGATCGGCAGCCGCCAGACGTACCTCTACTTCGAGGGCACGCCCCTCTTCCCGTTCGGCCACGGCCTGTCCTACACGACGTTCTCGTACGGCGATCTCGCCTCCCGCACCGAGGGCGAGACGCTGCACGTCTCCTTCACGGTCACGAACACCGGGGACGTCACGGCCGACGAGGTCGCCCAGCTCTACACCCGTGCCGTGGACCCGGTGATCCCGCGCCCGCGCCGCGAGCTGCTGGCGCACGAGCGCGTGACCCTGGCGCCGGGCGCCCGGGCGGAGCTGGCCTTCGACGTCCCGCTGCGCGCCTTCGCGTTCTGGGACGTGGCCCAGGGCCGCCTGCGCCGGGAGCCGGGCCCCTACGAGCTGCTGGCCGGCGCCTCCAGCGAGGACGTCCGCCTCCGTACGACCGTCGTGCTGGACGGCGAGCCCTCGGCCCCCCGTCCCGTGGGTGAACGCGGCCTGGACGCGGCCGGCTTCGACGACCAGAGCGGCGTCGAGATCGTCGACCGTACGAAGACCTCGGGCGACGCGGTGACGGCGGCGGAGGACCGAACCGGTGAACTGGTGTACCGCGGCTGCGACTTCGGCTCCGGGGTCACGGAGGTGCGGGTGACCGTGTGCGGCGAGGGCGTGGTCGAGTTCTCGCTCGACGGCGGTCCGGTGCTCGCCACCCTGACGTCGGGCGCGTCCGGCTCCGGGCCGTACGCCTACACCACGCTCGGCGCCGACGTCGTCGCCGAAGGCGTGCACGACGTCCACCTCAGGCTGCGCGGCCCGTTGCGGCTCGCGCATGTCGGCTTCTCCGGTTGAGGGTCCGGGGAAGTCCGGCACAGAGAAGGGGCCCGGCACCGGAAGGCATCGGTGCCGGACCCCTTCGGGGAGCCTATATGAAAATGGTTCCCATGAGCTAGAGGGCCAGTCCGGTTAGGACCAGGACCCGCTCGTACGTGTAGTCGTCCATCGCGAACTTCACGCCCTCGCGGCCCACACCGGACTGCTTGACCCCGCCGTACGGCATCTGGTCGGCGCGGTAGGAGGGCACGTCACCGATGACGACACCGCCGACCTCCAGTGCGCGGTGGGCACGGAAGGCGGCCTGGAGGTCGTGGGTGAACACGCCCGCCTGCAGGCCGTACTTGGAGTCGTTGACGGCGGCGAAGGCCGCGGCCTCGCCGTCCACCTTCTGCAGGGTGAGGACCGGCCCGAAGACCTCCTCGCAGGAGATGGTGGTGCTCGCCGGCACCTCGGTCAGGACGGTCGGCGCGTAGGAGGCGCCGTCGCGCTCGCCGCCGGTGTGGAGCCGCGCTCCCGCCTCGACGGCCTCCCGCACCCACGCCTCGACCCGCTTGGCGGCGTCCTCGCTGACCAGCGGCCCGACGTCGGTCTTGTCGTCGGACGGGTCACCGGTGACCTGGGCCTCGACGGCGGCGACCACGCGGGGCAGCAGCCGGTCGTAGACGGAGGCGTCCGCGAGGACCCGCTGGACGGAGATGCAGGACTGGCCGCCCTGGTAGTTGGAGAAGGCGGCGATGCGGGTGGCGGCCCAGTCGAGGTCGGCGTCGGAGGCGTAGTCCCCGAGGACGACCGCGGCGCCGTTGCCCCCCAGCTCCAGGGTGCAGTGCTTGCGCGGCACCGAGTCCATGATCGCGTAGCCGACCTTCTCGGAACCGGTGAAGGAGATGACCGGCAGGCGCTCGTCCTGGACGAGGGCGGGCATCCGGTCGTTGGGCACCGGGAGGATGCTCCAGGAGCCGGCGGGCAGTTCGGTCTCGGCGAGCAGCTCGCCGATGACCAGCCCGGAGAGCGGGGTGGCGGGGGCCGGCTTCAGGATGATGGGCGCGCCGGCCGCGATCGCCGGGGCGATCTTGTGGGCGCACAGGTTCAGCGGGAAGTTGAACGGCGCGATGCCGAGGACCACGCCCTTCGGGAAGCGGCGGGTGAGGGCGAGACGGCCCTGCCCGCCGGCGTCCGTGTCGAGGCGCTGCGCCTCACCGCCGTTGAACCGGCGGGCCTCCTCGGCGGCGAACCGGAACACGGAGACGGCCCGGCCGACCTCGCCGCGGGCCCACTTGATCGGCTTGCCGTTCTCCTCGGAGATGAGCTGGGCGATCTCCTCGGTGCGCTCGGCCAACCGCCTGCTGACGTGGTCGAGGGCGGCGGCGCGGACGTGGGCGGGGGTGGCGGCGAACTCGTCCCGTACGGCGTGCGCGGCGGCCACGGCCTCCTCGGTCTGCGCGTCGCTCGGCACAGCGACCTTGCCGACGAGGCGACCGTCCCAGGGCGAGGTGACGTCGAAGCTGTCCTCGCCGGTGGCCTGGCGGCCGGCGAGCCAGAAGGCGTGGGTGGAAGTCATGTGTCCGACGGTAGGGGTGGGGAGGGCGGAGGGTGTTTGGCCGGGGTGGAGTGGTGGGGATGGGTGGGTGCGCCGGATTGGCAGGTTGGGTCGCCGTTCATCCGGGCGAGTCGGGTGGTGGGTGGGCGCGGGCCGGGGGTCTCGAGGCGGAGCCTGCGGCACCACCACCCCGGCGTCCTACTCCGCCGACGTCGCCTTCAACGCCAGCCACAGCTCCATCCGCACATCCGGATCGTCCAGCGACCGCCCCAGGATCTCCTCGACGCGCCGCATCCGATACCGCAGCGTATGCCGGTGCACCCCAAGATCCGCGGCCGCCGCATCCCACTGGCCGTGCCGCGACAACCACGCCCGCAACGAGGCCACCAGATCCCCCCGCCCGGTCGCGTCATGCTCGTACAGCGGCCGGAGCAACCCGTCCGCGAACGCCTTCACCGCGTCGTCCGCGAGCAACGGCAGCACGGACCCCGCCGCCAGCTGCTCGTGCTCGACCAGCACCCGCCCCCGCCGCCGAGCCACCGACAACGCCTGCTCGGCCTGCTTGTACGCGGCCGCCGCGGCGATCGGCCCGACCGGCGTCGACAGCCCCACGACCAGCTCGTCCTCGTCACCGCCGGCCGTCTGCTCCCGCACCCCCGCGCGCGCGGCCTCCAGCGCGGCCGCGTACTCCGAGCACGCGGCCACCGCGGCACCGCCGTCCGTGGCCAGCACCACCAGCCGCTGCCCCTCGCCTCCCCCGTTCTCCGGCACGACGAGTACGGCCTCGCCGGAGCGGGCCGCGGCCGACTCCACGACCTCGGTGAGGGCACCCAGCGGATCACCGTTCGTGTCGGCCGCGGCGAGCGTCGCGGCGGTCGGCTTGCCGAGGGGCACGCGCGCGGGGCCGTCGGTCTGCACTCGCGCGGCCGACGCCGCGGAGGCCGACTCGGCGACGATCACCCGGAAGGGGGCGTCCAGCAGAGCGCCGTACAGATCCCCGGCGACCGTCCGCGCGTGGTCCGGTTCCCCGGCGAGCAGCATGCGCAGCACCGCCGTGCCGATCCGCTGCTCGGCCGCGTGCAGGGAGCGCGAACGTTCCGTCGTGAGGGTCAGCAGGGCGATGGCCGAGTGGACGGCGTACCGCTCGGCCGTGCCGAGGGTCGCGGCCGTCCCCACGGCAAGCGCCGCCCGCGGCCGTCGCCCGGCGCCCAGCGAGTGCAGCTCGACCCGGTCCTCGTGCTCGGGGCCGCCCACGACCGAGGAGGCGGGCGCGGGCCGCTCCCGCAGCCGCTCGACGTCCGCGGTGAGCCGGGCGGCCCGCCGCCCCGCCCACTCCGGCGCCGTGGCGACGACGGCGCCCGAGGCGTCGTAGAGCGCCGCCCACCCGTCGACCTGCGAGGCGAGTGAACTCAGCAACCCCTCCGGGCCGTCCGTCAGTGCCTGCTTGGTCAGTTCCCTCTGCGCCGCGAAGCCCGCGGTCACCGCCCGGTACTGGTCGGCGGCGATCGCCGCGGACACGGCCTTGCTGATGGCGAGGAAGGGGGTGCGGCGCGGCACCTCGAGCAGCGGCAGGCCCTCGTGCTCGGCGGCGTCGACGAGCGCCTGGGGGACCTCGTCGTAGGCGACCCCCACGGCGAAGCCGAGCCCGACCACCCCCGCCTCCACCAGCCGCCTCACATAGCGTGCCATCGCCTCCGCGTCCCCCACGTCCAGCTTCAGCGCGGTGATCAGCAGCAGTTCCCCGCCCTCCATGTAGGGCACGGGGTCGGCGAGCTCGCTGACGTGTGCCCAGCGGACCGGCACGTCCAGGCGGTCCCCGCCCGCCCGCACGGTCAGCTTCAGTGCGGAGTGATGGACGAGCGAGGCGAGCGTGGGGGGCATGAGGCCTTCAGGTATGTGTGACCGTCGTGATCTTTGTGATCTTTTGGCCGTAACGTATGAACGGCCTGTGCCGATTCTGCCTCACCGTACGGTCACCCCGTGACGTCATCCCCGTACGTCAGCGCCGCAGGTCCACCAGCAGCGGCGGCGCGTGCTCCCCCCGCACACTCGTCAGCGACAGCACCGCGTGCCCCGGCGGCACGTGAGCGAGCTCGGACGCCGACCAGCGCTCCCGCTCGACCTGCCGCACGGTCACCGCCCGCGCGGTCGGCGCCTTGCCGGTGATCACCCGCCGCACCGCGTGCAGCACCTTGCCGGCCGGCGTCTCGGCGATGATCTGCCGGTCGGTGACGTCCCGCGCCTCGATCCACTCCTTGCCCCACACCTCGGCGAAATCCTGCCCGTCCCACGGGGTGAGCCCGGACAGCGCCATCCGGCACCCGGTGGCCCCGAGCAGCGGCCCCCGCAACGGCCTCGGTACGTCGTCCAGGGTGCGCAGCGTCAGCACGACCCCGGCGTTGCCCGACCGCAACCGCTGGATGCCCCGTACGGCCTCGGGCGTCACCACGCCGGTGGCGTCGTCCAGCACCAGGCAGGCGAACAGCGACCGGTCCTCCCGTACCGCCACGCTCGCCGTGAACTGGGCCAGCACCAGCCGGGCCAGCATCCGCGAGGCGTCGGCGTGCCCGCGCTGCGGCAGGTCGATCCGCACCCGCACCGGGTGGTCCAGGGCCTTCAGCGAGAAGGGCCGCGACTGTCCGGACGTGTCGAAGAAGCCCGCGAAGGCCGGCCGGTCGAGCAGCGCCACCCGGTCCGCGAGCACTCCGCCCACGTCCCCCGGGTGCCCCATCTGCCGCTCCCGCGCGTCCAGTTCGCGCAGCAGTGCCTCCTGCCGGGAGTCCTCGAGGCCCTTGCGCAGCGCGGCCAGCGGCGCGGGCGCGCCGTCGAGCAGTTGCCGCAGCTCCGGTACGGAGGGGAAGCGTCCGTGGACCGCGTGGAACGGTCCGAGGAGCTGGGCGAGGACGGTCGTGGAACGCCGGGTGTCCCCGCCCTGGTGCGGCTCGGCGAGGTCGCCGACGAGCGCCTCGGCGAGCACCGCGGCGGCCTCGTCCGGGTCCGTCGTCCCGCCGTACAGGTCGAGGTCGTACACCGATTCCGGATTCCCGATCCGTACGACGACGTCGTAGGCGTCGGCTGGGCCGAGCCCGGCGCCCGCCGCGCCGACCACCACGACGGCGGCGCGCCCGGCGAGCGCGTGCAGGCACAGCGACTCGGCGATCGGGTTCACGACGGTGCCGGTCTTGCCGGAGCCGGGCGGTCCGACGGCGAGGAGCGAGGTGCCGAGCAGCTCGGGGCCGAGACCGAGGCCGGTGCCGCGGTAGGCGTACGGGTTACGGGCGTCGTCGGCCGTGGTGCCCAGGCGCACCTGGCCGGTGACCAGGTCGTGCCGGGCGAGCCTGGTCGACAGGTCGCGCTCGCCGGAGGGGTGCGCACAGGCGGCGGCGCCTTCGCCGAGCACCGCACCGGTGAAGGTGGCGAGGCTGTGCCGGCCGCTGCGCACGCCCTGCCAGGCGCGGTCGATCCGGGCGTGGTCGACGTCCCGCATCAGTCCGGCGCGGGCCTCGGCGGCGAGCCGCTCGGCGGCGTCGACGGCTCCGGCGGCCCGCAGGTGGGGCCACATGGCGGGGTCCTGCTCCGGGGTGGGCGGCCGTTCGGTCACCGGCGCGGTGCGTCGCCAGGCGGGCGGGCCGTAGCGGCGCCAGATCTCGCCCCATCGGCCGAGACGGCCGACGGCGAGCATGATCACGAGGGCGATCAGCGTGTAGTAGCTGTACCAGAGGACGGCGTTGCCGACGCGGTCGTTGGTCTGGCGCCAGGAGTCCGGCGTGAAGAGTTCGAGGGGCAGCACCCACCAGCCGCCGAGGTAGCCGTTCCACAGGAGCGACCAGATCAGCCAGCCGACGAGGAGCGCGATCACCGCCCCGCTCAGCAGCTGCCGCGTGGGAATCTGCTCAGGCTCCTCCTCCGGCCGCGGCTTGTGCCCGAACCGCCACACGCCCGGTGCCGCCTCCGGCCGGGGCGCCCGCAGCCACGCGAGGAAGGCCGACCCGTCCGGCATCGGCGGCACACCCGGGACCGGGGCCGCGGGCGGCCGCGGCGGCATCGCCGGGACCTCGGGTGACCCTGCCGGACGTGGCACAGGATTCGCATGCGTACCCCGCGCGTCCCGCGTCCCGTCGCTGTCCATCGCCCTCGCCCCTTGACCAGCCGTTCCGTCCACCGTCAGCGAGTCAATCTAACGCCCTCGCATGGGGAGTTCACCGCTTACGCGGCCGGACGGACAGTGACCCGTGACCGTGCCGCCATGTCCACCGCGGACAACCGGGGCGGCCGACAACGCCCACATGGAGCATGCCCGCCCCCCGGTCCCCGCCTTAGCCTGCGAGAAAAGAGAAGGCAACAGTCGGCACGAGCAACACCTCAGGAGCCCCCCATGACCGCACTTCCGCAGGAGCGCCGCGTCGTCACCGCCATCCCCGGCCCGAAGTCGCGGGAGCTGCAGGCCCGCCGCCTGGCCGCGGTCGCGCAGGGTGTGGGCTCCGTGCTGCCCGTGTTCACCGCGCGCGCGGGCGGCGGAATCATCGAGGACGTCGACGGCAACCGTCTCATCGACTTCGGATCGGGCATCGCGGTCACGTCCGTCGGCGCCTCCGCCGAGGCCGTCGTACGCCGGGCCGCAGCCCAGCTCGCCGACTTCACCCACACCTGTTTCATGGTCACGCCGTACGAGGGGTACGTGGAGGTCGCCGAGGCCCTCGCCGAGCTGACCCCGGGCGACCACGCCAAGAAGTCCGCGCTGTTCAACTCGGGCGCCGAGGCCGTGGAGAACGCGGTCAAGATCGCCCGCTCGTACACCAAGCGCCAGGCCGTGGTCGTGTTCGACCACGGCTACCACGGGCGCACCAACCTCACGATGGCGCTGACCGCGAAGAACATGCCGTACAAGCACGGCTTCGGCCCGTTCGCGCCCGAGGTCTACCGCGTTCCGGTGGCGTACGGCTACCGCTGGCCGACCGGGCCGGAGAACGCCGGCCCCGAGGCCGCCGCGCAGGCCATCGACCAGATCACCAAGCAGGTCGGTGCGGAGAACGTGGCGGCGATCATCATCGAGCCGGTGCTCGGCGAGGGCGGCTTCATCGAGCCGGCGAAGGGCTTCCTTCCGGCCATCAGCGAGTTCGCCGCCGACAACGGCATCGTCTTCGTCGCCGACGAGATCCAGTCCGGCTTCTGCCGCACCGGCCAGTGGTTCGCCTGCGAGGACGAGGGCATCGTCCCCGACCTGATCACCACCGCCAAGGGCATCGCGGGCGGCCTCCCGCTCGCCGCCGTCACCGGCCGCGCCGAGATCATGGACGCCGCGCACGCGGGCGGTCTCGGCGGCACCTACGGCGGCAACCCGGTCGCCTGCGCCGGTGCGCTCGGCTCGATCGAGACGATGAAGGAGCTGGACCTCAACGCCAGGGCGAAGAACATCGAGGCCGTCATGAAGGCCCGCCTCACCGCCATGGCCGAGAAGTTCGACATCGTCGGTGACGTCCGCGGCCGGGGCGCCATGATCGCCATCGAGCTGGTCAAGGACCGCGCCACCAAGGAGCCGAACCCGGAGGCGACCGCCGCGCTCGCCAAGGCCTGCCACCAGGAGGGCCTGCTGGTCCTGACCTGTGGCACCTACGGCAACGTGCTGCGCTTCCTGCCCCCGCTGGTGATCGGCGACGACCTCCTCAACGAAGGCCTCGACATCATCGAGCAGGCCTTCGCGCGCATCTGACGTCACAGGAGCCACACCTGTCCCACCACCGGAGTTCACCGCGGATTCCGGTGCTGCGGTGGGGAGCGGCAGAGCGTGTGAAGAAGGTGTGCGAGGTGGCTGTCAGGACGCGATTCCGCCTGTCTTAGGCCCGTCGCCTGTCGTAGGTTCTACCCAGATGAGAGATACACCCCGCCCACAGGGGACTGTGGGCGACATCAGGCCGGGGCCTCCCCAGCTTCGACCTGGTCGTGCCCTCGCGCACACAACCGGAGCCTCCGGCTCTGGATCTCCTCACCGATCGGACAGTCGCCCGCCCCAAACCCCCCGGGGCGCGCGACCATCCGATCTGATCGGCCGCCCCGGAACCACCCCCCCTGTTCCGGGGCGGCCGACCTCCTTCTTCTTCCTCCTCGGGCTTCCGGCCCTCCTCTTCGCGCTGATCACCTGGCAGGTCGTCGACGACGGCCTGCTGTTGCGCGTGGACGAACGCGTCAGCCATGCCCTGGTCCACCCGGACCGCGCCTCCGGACTCCTCGCCGATCTGGGAAACGTCCAGGTCGCGGTCCCGGTCCTCGCCGTCGTCCTCGGGTATGCCGCCCTGCGGGCCCGCCGCATTGGTACAGACCGCTGGTGGCTTCCGGCCACCGCCGCGGTCGTGCTCATGGCTCTGGTCCCGGCGCTGATCATTCCGCTCAAGGAACTCACGGCCCGCCCGGGCACCCCGGTCATGCCGCCGGGCACCGGCTACTACCCTTCCGGCCACACCGCCACGGCCGCCATCGCCTACGGCGCCGCGACCCTGCTGCTCTTCCCGTGGCTGCGCACGGCCCGCGCCCGCCGTGCGCTCTTCGCCGCCTGCGCGGCCGTCAACCTCGGCGTGGGTTTCGGCCTGGTCCGCCGCGGCTACCACTGGCCCCTGGATGTCGTGGCCAGTTGGTGTCTGTGTGCGGTGCTGCTCTCCTCGCTGTGGCTGTTCCTCGGGCGGGGGACGCCCGACGACGAGCCCGGATAACGGGTGCGGAGAGGCCTTCCGCGTCGGCCGCACGGGCGGCCGAAGAGTCGGCGGATGCCGAGTTGCCGGACGGAGAGTAACCGGATGCGGCGTACGACCGCGTAGCTGTTGCCCTAGTCGCGCTCGTCCCTCACCAGGCCCGCCGCCGCCTCGTGCATCGCCAGTTCGAGGAGCGCCGGGTCGGTGAGGGTGCCGGAGCCGTCCGGAGGGAACAGCCAGCGCACTCCGCCGGTGGAGCGGCCCGGGTACGGCACCACGATCCAGGTGCCCGCCCCCGCCGTACGGATACCGGTGCCGAGCCAGCGGGCCGCGGTGCCCGGCGGCACGAAGAAGCCGATCCGGGCGTCACCGAAGTCGACCAGCACCGGACCCGGCTGGTCGATGATGCGGGTGAGGACGTCGAGCGTGGGGTAGCCGAGTTCACCCGGCAGGATCAGCACGTCCCAGGCCTTTCCGGCGGGCAGGAGTGCGCCCCGGTGGGTGTTGCGTTCCCATTCCCAGCGGCAGGCCTCGGGATCCGGCGCCACGGATGCGAGCCAGTCGACCGCCGTTTTCGCCCCGGTCATGAAGGGACCTCCCTGCTTCGTCGTGGACGCGGGTTCGCGTCACGAGAGAGAGGGAGGTTCCCCGGCCGGCATTACGCGGGTTCCGGCACGCCGTTGGAGTGAACCGGATCGCGGGCGCAGGTCAGCTGTCGAAGCCCAGCCCGAGCCGGTCCATCGTCCGCAGCCACAGGTTGCGCCGCCCGCCGTGCGCGTCCGCCCGCGCCAGCGACCACTTGGTGAGGGCGATGCCCGTCCACGCGAAGGGCTCCGGCGGGAAGGGCAGCGGCTTCCTGCGGACCATGTCGAGCGAGGTGCGCTCCGTGGTCTGCCCCGCCAGCAGGTCGAGCATCACCTCGGCGCCGAAGCGAGTGGCTCCGACCCCGAGGCCCGTGTAGCCCGCCGCGTAGGCCACCTTCCCGTGGTGGGCCGTGCCGTAGAACGCCGAGAAGCGCGAGCAGGTGTCGATCGCGCCGCCCCACGCGTGCGTGAAGCGGACGCCCTCCAGTTGCGGGAAGCAGGTGAAGAAGTGCTCGGCGAGTTTGGCGTAGGTCTCCGGGCGGTCGTCGTACTCGGCGCGCACCCGGCCGCCGTACGGGTAGATCGCGTCGTAGCCGCCCCAGAGGATGCGGTTGTCCGCGGAGAGGCGGAAGTAGTGGAACCGGTTGGCGCTGTCCCCCAGTCCCTGTCGGTTCTTCCAGCCGATCGACGCCAGCCGGTCGGCGGTCAGCGGCTCGGTCATCAGCGCGTAGTCGTAGACCGGGACGGTGTAGGCCCGGACCCGTCGGACCAGGTTCGGGAAGATGTTGGTGCCGAGCGCGACCTTGCGGGCGCGGACCGAGCCGTACGGGGTGCGTACAGCCATCCCGGCGCCGTACGGCTTCAGGGTGAGGGCGGGAGTGTGCTCGTAGACGCGGACGCCGAGCCTCAGGCACGCCCGCTTCAGGTTCCAGGCGAGCTTCGCCGGGTTGAGCAGGGCGACGCCCCGGCGGTCGTGGAGGCCGGCCCGGAAGGTGGGTGAGGCCACCTGCTCGCGTACGGCTTCCGTGTCCAGGAACTCCACGCCGTCGGCGAGGCCCGCGCGCTTCATCTCCTCGTGCCAGTTCCGCAGTTCCCGTGCCTGGTACGGCTCGGTCGCCACGTCGATCTCGCCGGTGCGTTCGAAGTCGCAGTCGAGGTCGTGCCGGGCGACCGCCCGCTCGATCTCGTCGAGGTTGCGGGCGCCCAGCTCCTGGAGCCTTCGGATCTCGTCCGGCCAGCGGGTCAGGCCGTTGGACAGACCGTGGGTGAGGGAGGCGGCGCAGAAGCCGCCGTTGCGGCCCGAGGCGGCCCAGCCCGCCTCGCGGCCTTCCAGCAGGACGACCTCCCGCTGCGGGTCGCGTTCCTTGGCGATGAGCGCGGTCCACAGTCCGCTGTATCCGCCGCCCACGACCAGCAGGTCGCAGGTCTCGGCGCCGGTGAGGGCGGGTTCGGGGTGGGGCTTGCCGGGGTCGTCCAGCCAGTACGGGACCGGCTGGACGTCGGAAAGGGACTTCGTCCAACGGCTCATGGCGCTCGGGGCCATGATGTCAACTCCCTACAGGGTGTGTCCGCTACGCCTTTTGCTTGGTGCGGCGGTTTCCGGCGACCATCGAGGTCAGGACGAGCAGTACGGCGACCAGGAACATGGCCGTACCGATGACGTTGATCTGGACGGGTGTTCCGCGCTGTGCCGAACCCCAGACGAACATGGGGAAGGTGACGGTCGAGCCCGCGTTGAAATTCGTGATGATGAAATCGTCGAAGGACAGCGCGAAGGCGAGCAGTGCGCCCGCCGCGATTCCCGGTGCCGCGATCGGCAGGGTGACCCGGACGAAGGTCTGGAACGGGCCGGCGTACAGGTCCTGCGCGGCCTGCTCCAGCTTCGGGTCCATCGACATCACGCGTGCCTTGACCGCCGTCACGACGAAGCTGAGGCAGAACATGATGTGGGCGATGAGAATCGTCCAGAAGCCCAGCTGCGCGCCCATGTTGAGGAACAGGGTGAGCAGGGAGGCGGCCATGACGACTTCGGGCATCGCCATCGGCAGGAAGATCAGCGAGTTCACGGCCCCCCGCGCCCGGAAGCGGTAGCGGACCAGGGCGAAGGCGATCGCCGTGCCGAGGGCGGTGGCGCCGAGCGTGGCCCAGAAGGCGATCTGGAGGCTGAGTGACAGCGAGCCGCACAGGTCGGAGACACCGCACGGGTCCTTCCAGGCGTCCGTGGAGAACTGCTGCCATTCGTAGTTGAAGCGCCCCTTCGGTTTGTTGAAGGAGAACACCGTGACGACGATGTTCGGCAGCAGGAGATATCCGAGCGTCAGCAGTCCCGCGATGACGACGAGACGGCGCTTGAGCCAGGTGACGAAGGCCATTTAGACCAGGTCCTCCGTTCCGGACCGGCGGATGTAGACCGTGACCATCACGAGGATCGCGGCCATGAGGATGAAGGACAGTGCCGCGGCCGTCGGGTAGTCGAGGATCCGCAGGAACTGGCTCTGGATGACGTTCCCGACCATGCGGGTGTCGGTCGAGCCGAGCAGGTCCGCGTTGACGTAGTCGCCGGCCGCCGGGATGAAGGTCAGCAGCGTGCCGGAGACCACGCCGGGCATGGACAGCGGGAAGGTGACCTTGCGGAAGACCGTGACCGGCCGCGCGTACAGGTCGCCCGCGGCCTCGTGCAGGCGTCCGTCGATGCGCTCCAGCGAGGAGTAGAGCGGCAGGATCATGAACGGCAGGAAGTTGTACGTCAGGCCGCAGACGACGGCGAGGGGCGTGGCCAGCACGCGGTCGCCGGAGGTCCAGCCGAGCCAGCTGGTGACGTCCAGGACGTGCAGGGTGTTGAGGGCGCCGACGACCGGGCCGCCGTCCGCGAGGATCGTCTTCCAGGCGAGCGTGCGGATCAGGAAACTGGTGAAGAACGGCGCGATCACCAGGATCATGATCAGGTTCCGCCAGCGGCCCGCGCGGAAGGCGATGAGGTAGGCCAGCGGATAGCCGAGCAGCAGGCACAGCACGGTGGCGGAGGCGGCGTAGGCGACCGAGCGAAGGAACTGCGGCCAGTACTCGGACAGGGCGTCCCAGTAGGTGGCGAAGTGCCAGGTGACCTTGTAGCCCTCCTCCAGGGAGCCCGTCTGCACGGACGTGGAGGCCTGGTAGATCATCGGCAGCGCGAAGAAGACCAGCAGCCAGAGGATGCCGGGCAGCAGAAGCCAGTACGGCGTGAGGCGGCCCCGCTTGCGCGGGGGCTTCTTCTCCGGGGCCGTCGGGGAGAGAGGCGGGGGCGCCTCCGTGAGGGTCGACATCAGGCGGCCACCACTTCGTCGGTGCCCGCGTCGATGTCCTGTGCCGCGTCCAGGCCGAAGGTGTGGGCCGGGCTCCAGTGCAGGACGACGTCGGCGCCGGGCACGAGGCGGGCGTCGCGGTCGATGTTCTGGGCGTAGACCTCGAACTCGGGGCAGACCGGGCTGTCGATGACGTACTGCGTGGAGACGCCGATGAAGCTGCTGCTCGCGATCGTGCCGGTGATGCGGTTGCGGCCGGCCGGGATCTCGCCCGCGTCGTCGGCGTGGGTGAGGGAGATCTTCTCCGGGCGGACGCCGACCAGCACCTTGCCGCCGGCCTGGGTGGGCGCCGAGCACCGCGCCTCGGGCAGGACCAGCTTGCCGCCTCCCGCCTTCAGCACGATCTCGTCGCCGCTCTTGGAGTCGACCTCGGCCTCGATGAGGTTGGAGGTGCCCAGGAAGTTGGCGACGAAGGTGGTGTGCGGGTTCTCGTAGAGGTCGGCGGGCGAGCCGAGCTGTTCGACGCGGCCCGCGTTCATCACGGCGACCGTGTCGGCCATGGTCATGGCCTCCTCCTGGTCGTGCGTGACGTGCACGAAGGTGATGCCGACCTCGGTCTGGATGCGCTTGAGCTCCAGCTGCATCTGCCGGCGCAGCTTGAGGTCGAGGGCGCCGAGGGGCTCGTCGAGGAGGAGCACCTTGGGGGTGTTGATCAGGGCGCGGGCGACCGCGACGCGCTGCTGCTGGCCGCCGGAGAGCTGGTGCGGCTTCTTGCGGGCCTGCTCGCCGAGCTGGACGAGGTCGAGCATCTCCTCGACCTGCTTCTTCACCGACCTGATGCCGCGCCGGCGCAGGCCGAAGGCGACGTTCTCGAAGATGTCGAGGTGCGGAAAGAGGGCGTAGGACTGGAAGACCGTGTTCACCGGCCGCTTGTACGGCGGCAGGTGGGTGACTTCCTGGTCGCCGAGGAAGACGGTGCCGGAGGAAGGTTCCTCCAGGCCCGCGATCATGCGCAGGGTGGTGGTCTTGCCGCAGCCGGAGGCGCCGAGCAGGGCGAAGAAGGAGCCCTGCGGAACGGTCAGGTCGAGCGGGTGCACGGCGGTGAAGGAGCCGTAGGTCTTGCTGATTCCCGAGAGGCGGACGTCGCCTCCGTGGTCCGTCTTGTTCGTCGTCACGGTGATCACGCCCCAGTCAGCTTCGCGAACTTCTCTTCAAAGGCCGTCTCTTCCTTCGAGCTCAGTGAGCGGAAGGCGTGGGACTTCTCGGCCATGTCCTTGTCGGGGATGATCAGCGGGTTGTTCGCCGCATCCGCGTCGATCTTCTCCAGCTCGGCCTTCACTCCGTCGACGGGACACACGTAGTTGATGTACGCGGCGAGCTCGGCGGCCGGCTTCGGCTCGTAGTAGAAGTCGATGAGCCGTTCGGCGTTCGTCTTGTGACGCGCCTTGTTGGGGACCAGCAGGTTGTCGGTCGACGTCATGTAACCGCTGTCCGGGATGATGAAGTCGATGTCGGGGCTGTCCGCCTTCAGCTGGACGACGTCACCGGCCCAGGCGATGCAGGCGGCGAAGTCACCGCTGGTCAGGTCGGAGGTGTAGTCGTTGCCGGTGAAGCGGCGGATCTGGCCCTTGTCGACGGCCTTCTGGAGGCGGGCGATCACCGCGTCGTAGTCGTCCGCGGTGAAGTTCGCCGGGTCCTTGCCCATGTCGAGCAGGGTCATCCCGATGCTGTCGCGCATCTCCGACAGGAAGCCGACGCGTCCCTTGAGTTTGGGGTTGTCGAGCAGGTCGGAGACCGACTTCACCTCGACGCCGTCCAGCGCCTTCTTGTTGTAGGCGATGACCGTGGAGATGCCCTGCCAGACGTACGAGTAGGCGCGGCCGGGGTCCCAGTCGGGGTCGCGGAACTGCGCCGACAGGTTGGCGTAGGCGTGCGGGAGGTTCGACGGGTCGAGTTTCTGGACCCAGCCCAGGCGGATGAGGCGGGCGGCCAGCCAGTCGGTGAGGACGATGATGTCGCGGCCGGTGTCCTGGCCCGCGGCGAGCTGCGGCTTGATCTTGCCGAAGAACTCGTTGTTGTCGTTGATGTCCTCGGTGTACTTGACCCTGATGCCGGTCCGCTCCGTGAACTGCTCCAGCGTCGGGTGGTGCTTGCCGCTGTCGTCGACGTCCATGTACTCGGTCCAGTTGGAGAAGTTGACGGTCTTCTCCTTCGCCGAGTGGTCGTCCGCGGCGACGCCGCCCTGGGTCTTGCCCGCCGCGGGGATGCCGCAGGCGCTCAGCGCCCCGAGACCGCCGGCCGCGAGCGCGCCGCCCGCGGAGGCGCGCAGCAGCGAACGGCGGGTGAGGGCGGCCCTGCCGTTCCTGAAGCTGCGCCGCATGGCGGCCACCTGGGCCGGGGACAGGCGGTCGGGCTCGTACTGCTCCATGCGCGTGGTGCCCTTTCGGGAGGATGGTGGGCGGCCGCGGGTCAGGCGGCCCGAATGCGGCTATCGGTCCCCGAAGATCGTGCGGTGCCAGTCCTTGCTCGGCACCGCGGTGTTGTCGAACATGACGTGCTTGACCTGGGTGTACTCCTCGAACGAGTACGCGGACATGTCCTTGCCGAAGCCGGACGCCTTGTACCCGCCGTGCGGCATCTCGCTGATGATCGGGATGTGGTCGTTGATCCATACGCAGCCCGCCTTGATCTCCCGGGTGGCGCGGTTCGCCCGGTAGACGTCCCGGCTCCAGGCGGAGGCGGCGAGACCGTACGGCGTGTCGTTGGCCAGCCGGATGCCCTCGTCGTCACTGTCGAAAGGCAGGACGACCAGGACCGGGCCGAAGAGCTCGGACTGGACGATCTCGCTGTCCTGGGCGGCGTCCGCCACCAGGGTGGGGCGATAGTACGCACCGTTCTCGAGATCTCCCTGAGGAGCCTCGCCTCCGCTCACCACGCGCGCGTAGCCGCGCGCCCGGTCGACGAACCCGGCGACCCGGTCGCGCTGGGCGTGCGAGATCAGCGGGCCGAGGTCGGTGCCCGGCGCGAACGGGTCGCCCAGCCGGACGGTCTCCATGAGGGCGGCCGTCTGCTCGACGAACGCCTCGTAGAGGGGCCGCTGTACGTACGCGCGCGTGGCGGCCGTGCAGTCCTGTCCCGTGTTGATGAGCGCGCCCGCGACCGCACCGTGGACGGCGGCCTCCAGGTCGGCGTCGTCGAAGACCACGAAGGGCGCCTTGCCACCGAGCTCCAGGTGGAGGCGCTTGACGGTCGCGGTGGCTACCTCGGCGACCCGCTTGCCTACGGCGGTGGAGCCGGTGAAGGAGGTCATCGCCACGTCCGGGTGGCCGACGAGGTGTTCGCCGGCCTCCTTGCCGGTGCCGGAGACGATGTTGATCACGCCGTCCGGGATCCCGGCGTCGGTGGCGGCCCGGGCGAAGAGCAGGGAGGTGAGCGGGGTGAGCTCGGCGGGCTTCAGGACGATCGTGTTGCCCGCGGCGATCGCCGGGAGGATCTTCCAGGCGGCCATCTGGAGGGGGTAGTTCCAGGGCGCGATGGAGCCGACGACGCCGATGGGTTCACGGCGTACGTACGAGGTGTGGTCGCCGGAGTACTCGCCGGCCGACTGCCCCTGGAGGTGGCGGGCGGCCCCGGCGAAGAAGGCGGTGTTGTCGATCGTCCCCGGGACGTCGAACTCGCGGGTCAGCTTGAGCGGTTTGCCGCACTGGAGGGATTCGGCGCGGGCGAAGTCCTCCGCGCGGTCGGCGAGCACGGCGGCGAAGCGGTGCAGGGCGTCGGAGCGCTCGCCCGGGGTGGCCGAGGACCAGCCCGGGAAGGCCGCGCGGGCGGCGGCGACGGCCGCGTCCACGTCCGAGGCGCTCGCCTGCTCGTACGTGTACACCTCCGCGCCGGTCGAGGGGTCGACGACCGCGTACGTGAGGCCGGAGGTGCCTTTGGTCAGGCGCCCCGCGATGAACTGCGCGCCGTCCGCGAAGCGGTCCTGGGCCGGAAAGCGTTCCGGGGTGGCATTGACCGGGTTGTGCATGTCGCTCTCGCTCTCCTCCGCCGTCGCCCCGCGTACGTCGCAGGCGGGTGGCGTAGCTCCAGCTCGATTTGAGTGCCGATCCTGACAGAGCAGAGGGCACTCAACAAGTGATTCCGTTGTTGCCTTTTGGTTACGCGACGGAATCTGTCGACTAGGTGTCGAGTCGGCACGGAAAAGGAGGGATGGATTGTCAGTGGTGGCTGCCAGACTCGCGTGCATGGAAGGAACCACGGGGAAGATCGACTCACGGGAAGCGCTGGTCAGAGAGGTCCGGGCGGGCGCGAAGATCAAATATCTGCATTTCTGGGGCCACCGGCCGCGGCCCGACGGGCGTGTCGGGGCGAGCTGTCTGAGCCAGTGGTGGCCGTCACCGTTCGTGGTGGACGGCGTGGCCTACGCGACCGCCGAGCACTGGATGATGGCCGGCAAGGCGCGGCTTTTCGACGACGCGGAGGCGGAGCGGCGAGTGCTGGCGGCCGGG
This sequence comes from Streptomyces sp. AC555_RSS877, assembly GCF_019049245.1. Classification (GTDB taxonomy): domain Bacteria; phylum Actinomycetota; class Actinomycetes; order Streptomycetales; family Streptomycetaceae; genus Streptomyces. The sequence goes on from NZ_JAGMUK010000001.1 coordinate 102,989, forward strand.
CATCCCGCCGAGGCGAAGAAGGCGGGGCGGCTGGTCCGCGGCTTCGACGAGGCGATATGGCAGCGGGAGCGCTTCGGGATCGTGGTCGAGGGCAGCGTGCACAAGTTCGCCTCGGCCCCCGAACTGCGCGGCTTCCTGCTGGGCACGGGCGAGCGCGTGCTGGTCGAGGCGAGCCCCGTGGACCGGGTGTGGGGCATCGGCCTCGCCGCGGACGACGAGGCGGCGAGGGATCCGGAGCGGTGGAGAGGGCCGAACCTGCTGGGGTTCGCGCTGATGGAGGCACGGGAGCGGCTGCGGGGGTAGGGCGTATCGAGGGTGAGCGGGTCCCGGGTTCGGCGGGGGGCTGGTGGCGGGTGCGCGTTCGAACGGCCCGCCGCCCTCTCGGCCGACGCTCGACCCTCGCCCGGCCGGCGCTCGGCCCTCGCTCGGACTCGCTCCCGCTCAGCCGTCGGTCAGGCCGCGAAGGCCAGCACCGCGATCATCCCGACGGCCAGAGCGAGACCCACGGAGCCGCAGATGATCCCTGCCAGGGCCTGGCCGGCGTTCGTGGACTCGCCCCGCCGCACCTTCTGCCGGGCGATCACCCCGAGTACCACCGCCACGATGCCGCCGATGATGGCGATCGGCCACATGCAGAAGCCGACGGCGGAAACGATGCCGACGACCATTGAGGCGGTACCCATCCCGTTGTTCGGGGCGGGCGCCATGCCGGGCCAGCCGTAGTAGGCGCCGGGGCCCTGGGACTGCGGGCCGTGGCCGCCGTAACCGGGCGGAGCGGGGTAGCCGTAGCCGCTGGGGCCCGGGTAGCCGTACGGGACGTGGCCGGGGCCGTCGGGGGCCATGGGCGGCGGGGGCACCGCGTCCTGGACGTGGGGCGGGACCGGGGCGGAGCCGGGCGGCGGGTAGGGGCTCGCCTGGCCGGGGTGCACGGGTGCGGCCGGGCTCGGCGGGGCGAAGGGGTTGTCCGAGCCGTTCGTCCGGGCCGACGACGGGTCGGACGGGGTGAAGGGCGAGGACCAGGACCTGGACGCCTCGGGGCCGCCCACGCCCGGCATCGACGTGACCGTCTGCTGGTCGTGCACGGAGGAGGACGGTGTGGAGGTCGGCGGGATCAGTGACCCCGTGTCGGCGACGGTGGCACCCGGGCCGGCAGAACCGTCCCGCACCGGCGCGGCCCACGGGTCGCGGGGAGCGTCGGCGGCCTCACCGGCCCCACCTGTCGGCGTCGGCCGGTCCGCGCCGCCTTCCTGCGTTCCCGGCGTCTGCGCGTCGTCGGACATGCGCGGGCCCCCCTCCGTCGAACCTGCCGTCATGCTACGGCCAGGGCCCGTCCGGCGTGACCCCCGGCCTACGATGATCCCGAGTCACCGATCAGCCGATCACCCGCGTCCCGCCCTACACCGGCCAGGGGACGCCGTTCCCGGGGAGGAACCTTGACCGACCGTCTCGTCGACGCACAGATCCCGCGCGACCTGCACGCCTTCATCGCATCGCTGCCCAAGGCCGAACTGCACGTGCACCACGTCGGCTCCGCCTCCCCGCGGATCGTCTCGGAACTGGCCGCCCGCCACCCCGACTCCATGGTGCCCACCGACCCCGAGGCCCTGGTCGACTACTTCACGTTCACGGACTTCGCCCACTTCATCCAGGTGTACCTGTCGGTCGTCGACCTGATCCGCACCCCGGAGGACGTCCGGCTGCTGACGTACGAGGTGGCCCGCGACCTGGCCCGGCAGCAGGTGCGGTACGCCGAGCTGACCATCACGCCGTTCTCCTCGACCAGCCGCGGTATCGACGAGGGCTCCTTCATGGACGCGATCGAGGACGCCCGCAAGGCGGCCGAGGCGGACTTCGGGACCGTCCTGCGCTGGTGCTTCGACATTCCCGGCGAGGCCGGTCTCGAGGCCGCCGAGGAGACGACGCGGCTGGCCACCGACGACCGGGTGCGCCCGGAGGGACTGGTGTCCTTCGGTCTCGGCGGGCCCGAGATCGGCGTGCCGCGGCCGCAGTTCAAGCCGTACTTCGACCGGGCGATCGCCGCGGGCCTGCGGTCGGTGCCGCACGCCGGCGAGACCACCGGACCCGGGACGGTGTGGGACGCGCTGACCCATCTGCGCGCCGAGCGGATCGGGCACGGCACCAGTTCCGCGCAGGACGAGAAGCTCCTCGCCCATCTCGCCGAGCACCGGATCGCGTTGGAGGTGTGCCCGACCTCCAACATCGCCACGCGCGCTGTCCGCACCCTCGACGAGCACCCGATCAAGGAGTTCGTGAAGGCCGGCGTCCTGGTCACGATCAACTCCGACGACCCGCCGATGTTCGGCACCGACCTGAACAACGAGTACGCCGTCGCCGCCCGGCTGCTGGAGCTCGACGAGCGGGGCCTGGCCGACCTCGCCAAGAACGCGGTGGAGGCGTCCTTCCTCGACACGTCCGGCAAGGCCCGCATCAAGGACGAGATCGACAGCTACACCGCAGCGTGGCTCGCTCCCTGACCCCCGCACAATGGGCGCATGCAGAAGCTGACCGCCGTGGCCCACCGCGGCGACCCCTACCGCGTCCGTGAGAACACGATCGACTCGCTGCGTTCCGCGCTCCGACTGGGCGCGGACGCGGTCGAGATAGACGTACGGCTCACCCGGGACGGCGTGCCCGTGCTGTTGCACGACCAGACGCTGAAGCGGCTGTGGGAGCACGACCGTCCGCTGCTGTCGCTGTCGTCGGACGAGGTGCGCGGGCTCACTGACGACAAGGTGCCGACGCTGGCCGGGGCGCTGGCGGCGACCGGTGACAGCCGGGTGATGCTCGACCTGCCGGGCACCTCCGACGTGCGGGTGGTGCGCCGGGTCGTGGACGTCGTGCGCGAGTGCGGAGCCGCGGAGCGCGTGTACTACTGCGCGGACGCGAGGGCCATGCTCGCCGTGCGCGCCGCCGACCCGGCCGCCGAGATCGCGCTGACCTGGACGACCCTGGCGCCGCCGCGGCCCGCGCTGCTGGACGTGATCCGGCCGCGCTGGCTCAACTACCGCTTCGGACTGGTCGACCGTGCCCTCGCCGAACGCGTCCACACCGACGGCTATCTGCTCTCCGTCTGGACCCCCGACACCCGCCGCTCGATGCGCCGCCTCATCGACTTCGGCGTCGACTCGATCACCAGCAACCGCGTCGACCTCCTGTGCACCCTGCGGGACGGCGGCTAGCCGCGCGGTCCGGCGAACGCCATCGGCGGCGCGATCGCCTGTGCGTCCGCCCCCTCCCCCACCCACAGCCCGATCAGCAGCGCGGCCGTCGCCTCCACCAGGCCGGCCCGGTCCAGTCCCCCGGCGTTCAGCGGCTCGCAGCCGAGGTCGCGTGCGAGTCGTCGTACGACGCACAGCGCGAAGTAGTCGTCCCCGCACAGCGGCACCGCGAGCGGGCGGCCGTCGAAGACCGGCGGGGTCAGGCGCCACACGTCGACGTGGCACAGGTTGAAGGCCTTCACGACGTGGGCGGTGGGGGCGGCGGCGATGCGCTCGGCCGCCGAGGGGCCGCCCGCGGTGCGCAGGGTGAAGTCCGGGCCGCCCACCGGGTTGGTGCAGTCGATCAACACCCGTCCGCGCAAGACGTCTTCGAGTTCCGTGACGACCCCGACCGCGGCCTCGTACGGCAGCGCCAGCAGCACCGCGTCCGTTCCGGACCGTGCCGCCTCCCGCAGGCCCACGTCGCCCGACCGGCTTCCGGCGACCACCTCGTGTCCGGCGCGCGCCCACCCGGTGCCCAGCGCGTCGGCCATTTCCCCGTTGCCCAGGATTCCTATTCGCATGAGCAGGACTGTAGGGAGCCGTTCGGGCACCATTCGGTACGTGGACCAGACGTTTCTCGCCGACTGCCGTGCCCGGCTCGCCTTCGACCTGCTCGCCAACACCTGGAACGCGGTGGTGCTGTGGGCGCTGCGCCAAGGCCCCCTGCGCCACGGCGAGTTGCGGGACCGCATCGGCGGCATCAGCCAGAAGGTGCTGACCGAGACCCTGCGGCGACTGGAGTTCAACGGCCTGGTCACGCGGCGGGGATACGGCGGTTCGTCGCCGCGCGTCGCGTACGAACTCACCGAGCTGGGGCGGACCTTGCTCGCCCCCATCGACGCCTTCGGCGCCTGGGCGTTCGAGCACGGCGACGAGGTGATGGAGGCCCAGGAGCGCCACCGGCTCGCGGGGCGCTACACGCGCGACTCCTGAGGGACGGTCGCCGGGTCGGCCGGGGTCTCGCGGGTGACGTACTGCGGTACGGGGGTGTCGTCCTCGCCGGTGTCGCGGACCAGGCCGTAGCGGATGGCTCCCTCGGGAGGGCCGGCCGTGATGTCCTGCGTCGCCTTGTCCCAGGTGGTCGGGAAGACGGTCAGGCCGTAGTCGGCGCCCCGTTCGTTCACGGTGAGGGTGACGCTGCCGTCGACGTAGAAGTACTCGTTCTGCCACATCTGCTGGGTGCCGTCCGGCGGGACCGCGTAGCCGATGTCCGGGCCGCCCATGCCGGTGGCGAAGCCGCCCGGGCTGCCCGTCAGGGGGTCGTCCATGCGGCGGCCGCCGCCCGAGGCGACGTGGAAGAGCCTGCCCTGCAGGCCGGTCCAGGTCGGCATGACCAGCGCGCCGGGCCGTGAGTGCGGGGATATCTGCCAGCGGACCAGGACGTATCCCTGGCCGCTGAGCGTCACGTGGTCGCCGCGGTGCTGCATCACGGCCTGCCGGCCGCCGGTGCTGGTGATCCCGGGCTCGGGCCGGTGCGGCAGCGTCCCGGGCCGGGCGTTCGGATCCGGTGCCCGGTCGACGGCGTCGACGACGGTGCCGTACAGGTCGGCCTTCTTCGTCGCCGAGGGCGAGGGGGTCGGCGTCGGGATCGTGACGGGCGGTGGGGCCGACGTGGGCGCCGGGGCGGAGCTGGTGACGGCCGCGCGCGGTGGCGGGGCGGTGTCCGGGGGCTGCGTGACGACGTACGCGCCGCCCGCGACGATGGTCGCGCCCGCCGTCACGGCGACGGCCGGCTTGGTGAGCGCGCCCAGCACCTTGGCGGACCAGCCCACGGACGTGCTCGCGACGGTGGCGGCGGCCGCGGTCTTGCCGCCGAAGGCCAGCGAGAGGGTGAAGCCGACGGGGACCGGGACGAGCGCGATCCCGACGAGCAGGCGCTCCGCCGGTACGACCGGCTCGCGGGCGTCGCCGCAGTAGCCGCAGCCCCTGAGGTGCCGGGCCAGGCGTTTGCGCCAGACCGAGTCGGGACGGCCGTTCCAGCGGGCGGTCACTTCTCGCAGGCCCGGGCAGGCGCCGTCGAGGGCGCGCACGATGCCGCGGGAGGTCTCCAGGCGTTCCTTCATCCGCTGGACGCGTACGGCGGCGTGCTGCCGGCTGATGCCGACGGCGGCGGCGAGTTCGCGCCGGCTCAGCTCGCCGGCCACCTCCAGCCACCACAGCGACAGCAGCTGGCGGTCCTCGTCGTCGAGCCAGCGCACCGCTTCCGCGACCTCGCGCCGCTGTCCTTCCAACTGGAGCCTCAGGACGGTCAGTTCGGCGAAGTCGGCGGCTTCCCGCGGTGCCGACTCGTCCAGCCGGTCGGTGGTCCTGCGGCGGCCCCGGTCGCGGATCTGCCGCATGGCGATCGCCACCAGCCAGGACCGGAAGCTGTCCGGGTCGCGCAGCGAGCCGAGGTTGTCGACGGCTCGCAGCATCGTCTCCTGGACGACGTCGTCGACATCGGCGTGGCCGTTGAGGGCACGGCCGACGATGTTGTACACCAACGGCAGCCAGCCCGCGACGAGCTCGTCCAGCGCCCGTCGGTCGCCGTGCTGCGCGGCGGCGATGGTGGAGCGCCAGTGCTGCGTGTCCACGGGACCCTTTCGGTGGCTGGTGTGACGACTGAGGTCAGTGGTCTTCTGCACGCACCCTCTCAGGCAGGCCGGGGCTGTCGTATGTCCGGGATCACAGTGCGGAGACGGTGTGAAGGCCACCGGGATAACAGTTTTTGCGCGCCCCTAAGGGCTGTCCCTGACAACTCCCAGCCCCTGCACGGCACTTGCTCGGGGTTCGACTCGGGGTGGGTGCCCTCCTCGGCGACGATCCGGAGGTCGGCGCGGGCCCGGAGGATGATCACCACCACATTCGTCGATCTCTGGAGCAGACGCATGCGCACCCGCCGCCGTACGACCGTCCTCGCCGCCTCCCTCGTCCTCGCGCTGGCCACCGCCCCGCTGGCCGCCCCCGCGTTCGCGGCGCCCGGACCAACCCCCTTACCGGCCTCCGCGCACACCACGCCGACCGGCCCGGACACCAGGGCCCTGGAGGCCGCGCTCAAGGGCCTCCCCGACCAGGACGCCACCGCGGCCCTCGTGCGGGTGGGCGGCAAGGGTAGCTGGCAGGGCGTCGCGGGCGTGCGCGACCTGAGGACCGGGGCGCCCGCGCTGGAGAACGCGCGGTTCCGGGCCGGATCGACGACGAAGATCGTGACGGCGGCGCTGGTGCTGCAACTCGCCGCCGAGGGGCGGATCTCCCTGGACGGCACGGTGCAGCAGTACCTGCCCGGCCTGCTCACCGAGGACTTCTCGCCCATCACCGTGCGACAGCTGCTGAACTTCACCAGCGGTCTGCAGCCGGGCGCGTCCCTCGGCGACAACGTCGACGTCGGTCATGAGCACCGCTTCGAGACACTGACGCCCGAGGAGGTCGTGGCGGCGTCGGTCGCCAAGGGCCCCGACCCCGCGTACGCGCCCGGCGCCCGGCAGCGCTACGGCAACATCCACTACACCGTGCTCGGCATGCTGATCGAAAAGGTCACCGGCGACTCGTACGCCCACCAGGCGGCCGTACGGATCTTCCGCCCGCTCGGTATGCGGCACACCTCGTTCCCCGACGGCCCCGACCCCCGTATCCACGGCCCACACCACCGCGGGTACGACTGGATCGACGGCAAGCTGGTGGACGTGACCGACTGGAACATGTCGGACCGGTGGGCGGCCGGGGACATGATCTCGACGACCACCGACCTGGAACGGCTCCTGGTGGGCCTGTTCCGGGGGCGCGTCGTACCCGAGCCGCAGCTGACGGAGATGTTCACCGTCCCGGCCGTCGAGGGGGCCACGATGGGCGCCGCGCTGCAGAGGTTCGAGCTGAACGGCAAGGAGATCTGGGGCAAGACGGGCTCCCGCCCCGGCTACCACACGGTCGTCGCGGCCACCCGCAACCTGTCCCGGACGGTGGTCTACTCCGTGAACTCGACCGACGCTAAGGGCGAGGGCCTTCCCATCGTCCAGCGTTTCGCGTTCCCCGCGTTCAACCGCTGACGGCGGCACCGGCGGGCACTGACGGCCCCGGAGCCGTCAGCTCCTCCAGCCGCTTGATCTTCTTGCGGACGACGTACAGCGGGATCACCCCGAAGACCCCGAACGCCATGTCGATCAGGCTCCACCAGAGGGGGATCCCCCGGATCGGCCCGCAGATCAGGGCGAGCGGCACGATCCCGGCGCAGGCGATCATCCCGAACTCGACGACCCAGATGTTGCGGACGGGGTCGCGGTAGGGGCCGTAGAAGGCGACCGCGATGACGAGGTGCGCGAAGGCGAGCCAGTCCGTGCCGTAGAGCACGAAGGGGTACTCGGCGTCGACGACGTCGAGCCCCTGCCGGACCCGTTCGATCCACTCCATGAGGGCGGGCAGGTGTTCCGGCACGGACAGCGCCCGCAACAGGTCCTCGGTCCAGCGAAGTTCGTGGACCAGGGGGAAGGCGGTGGCGCCGCTGAGCACCAGGCAGACGACGAAGAGGACCAACCACGCGCGGATGCCCCTGAGGAGGGCGGCTCTGTCGCTCATGGCAGCAGAGTAACCCTTAATTGAACATGTTCAAAAACGAGGTGTTCCGGTGTGCATCACCAGATGCCCCGGTGCAGGAGTGGCCTACGGTCCGTCGCTGCTCGACGGTGGCACGGTCGCCTCGCTGGAGGCCACCGTCGGCCGCTCGGTGACCTGCGAGGCCGCAGTGGGCGACGGCGAGCCGGCGGGGACGGAGGTACCGGCCGGACCGGAGGGAGTGGGCGCTTGACTGGGAGCCCCCGTCGTGGGGGCGGAGCCGCCGGGGACGGGGGTCGCCGACGGATCGGGCGGGACCGACGGGCTGCTCGCGGGCGGCGGGGCGAGCGGGACCGACGGGGTCGCGGGCCCCTCGTGCGTGGCGAGGCGGAAGGGCAGCGCGGCGAGGGCGGCGACCGCGCACGTCACGCCCACCCCGGCCGCGGCGCGCACCAGACGGCGGCGGGCGGCACGGCGGCGGATCGCGGCGTAACGGCCGGCGGGCGGCCCCAGGTAGTCGGAGGCGGGTCGCAGGATGACGGCGAGGGGGTCGTCGGGCTCGAACTCCGGACCCTCGTCAGAGTGTGTGATCAAGACTTCTCCCCAGATGGGCGCGGAGCAGTTCGCGGGCCGCGTGGAGGTCGGCCTTGACGGTTCCTTCCTTGCGCCCGGTCAGCGCGGACACCTCCCGGATCGGCATGTCAGCGTAGTAGTGCAGCAGGATCGGGACGCGCAGCCGTTCCGGCAGCGACTGCACGAGCAGGCGTACCGAGGGGTCGGCCTGCTCGGTCGGCGGGCGTACGGCGGCTTCGGCAGTGGCGCGGCGCACGGCCCTGCGTTCGCGTTCGAGCCTGCGCCAGTGGTCGCGGACGAGGTTGGCCGCGGTGACGTAGAGGAAGCCCCGGGGCTCCGCCACCAAGGTCCAGCGGCCCCAGAGCCGGGTGAAGGCCTCCGAGGCGATCTCGTGGGCCGTCTCGTCGTCGTCGACGAGCCGGCGGCACCAGCCGGCGAGGCGCGGGTAGAGGGCGGCGAACAGCTCGGACGCTGCCTTCTCGCGGGACCGTTTCAACGCTCTGCGTGCTCTCCATGGTCGTGACGGCGCTCGGGGGTGACGGTGTGCGGGTCAGGTGCCGGCCGCGCTCATCGTGGCGAAGGCGATCACGTTGTCGGGGTAGCCGTCACCGGTGAGGGCGCCACCGCACGTGATGAGCCGCAACTCCGGGCGGTCCACGTCGCCGTAGACCTCCTTCGCGGGGAACTCCGCCTTGGCGACCGTGCGTACCTCGTCCACGGAGAACACCGCCGTCCTGCCGTTCTCCAGGCGCGCCTCGATCAGGTCGCCCCGGTGCATCTCCGGGAGGCGGTGGAAGACCCCGTCCCCGTGACTGCCGACCGTGACGTGCCCGAGGATCACCGACGGGCCGACCTGCCCCGGCGTCGGCGAGTGCCGGTACCAGCCGGCGCGGTCGTCCGCCGTGACCGGGGGCACCTGCACGGTGCCGTCCGCGGCCAGCCCCAGCTGCATCACCGGGGTGTCGACCCCGATGGCCGGGATCCGCAGCCCGACCGGGACCGAACGCCCGAGAGCCTGCCCCGCCGCCGCGGAGGACCGCGCGGGCGGTGGCGTGCCCGTGGAGCGCGCGGTCGCGTCCCGGCCGGCCTGGGGGCCGCCACAGCTCACGAGCAGCGAGGCCGCCCCCGCCGTGACGAAAGCGCGCCTGGAGAGCGAGGTCATGCCCCGGTCGCCCGCCGGCGCCGTACGACGATGAAGGCCGCGCCGCCCACGGCGCACACCGCGGCGGCACCCCCGCCGATCAGTCCGGTGGCTCCGGACTGCGCCGACTCCTCGCCGACACCGGTGTCGGGCGCTCCGCTCGGCACGACGGACACCTGCCCCGGTGTGGGCGCCAGGGTCGGTTCCGCGCTCGGAGCGACGGTCGGCGCCTCGCTCGCATCGGTGGTCGCGGACGGGACCGGGCTCGCTTCGGCACCGGCGGACGGCACGCTGGTGGGGGCCGGGCTCGGGGTCCCACCGTCGGCGAACGCCGGCACGGCACCCGCCAGTACGGCGGTGCAGGCGAGTGCCATGGCGCTCAGGACAGTTCGGCGCATGAATCGCTCTCTCTCGTCGGTCCGCCCGCCAGGTGGCTCGGCGGGCTGGGTTGCAGATCGACGGGAGAGACGAGGCAGCGGGGGAACAGGTTGCAAAGAGATGGCAAAGTCGTTCCGGGCGACGACCACGGCGCCGAGCGGAGGGCCGCCAAGGGGGAACAGCGCGGCCCCGGACGGTCAACTCCCGTCCGGGGCCGCGCTGAACGCCGCACCGACGTCGTACCGACTAGCCGTCGAGCGACGTCATCACGTGCTTGATCCGCGTGTAGTCGTCGAAGCCGTACGACGAGAGGTCCTTGCCGTAGCCGGACTTCTTGAAGCCGCCGTGGGGCATCTCGGCGACCAGCGGGATGTGGGTGTTGATCCACACGCAGCCGAAGTCGAGCTTCTTGGACATCCGCATCGCGCGGCCGTGGTCCTTGGTCCACACGGAGGAGGCGAGGGCGTACTCGACGCCGTTGGCCCACTGAACGGCCTGGTCCTCGTCGGAGAAGGACTGGACGGTGATGACCGGGCCGAAGACCTCATTCTGGATGATCTCGTCGTCCTGCTTGAGGCCGGAGACGACGGTCGGCGCGTAGAAGTAGCCCTTCTCGCCGACCTGGTGGCCACCGGTCTCGACCTTGGCGTGCGCGGGCAGCCGCTCGATGAAGCCGGAGACCTGCTTGAGCTGGTTCGGGTTGTTGAGCGGGCCGTACAGGACGTCCTCGTCGTCGGGCTGGCCCGTCTTCGTCTCGGCGGCGGCCTTCGCCAGCGCGGCCACGAACTCGTCGTGGATGGCCTCCTGGACGAGGACGCGGGTGGCGGCCGTACAGTCCTGCCCGGCGTTGAAGAAGCCCGCGACGGAGATGTCCTCGACGGCCTTGGGGATGTCGGTGTCGTCGAAGACCACGACCGGCGCCTTGCCGCCCAGCTCCAGGTGGACCCGCTTGACGTCCCTGGCCGCGGACTCGGCGACCGACATGCCCGCCCGGACGGAACCGGTGATGGAGGCCATCGCCGGGGTCGGGTGCTCGACCATCAGGCGGCCGGTGTCACGGTCGCCGGTGATGACGTTGAAGACGCCCTTGGGCAGGATCGAGCCGATGATGTCGGCGATCAGGACCGTCGACGCCGGGGTGGTGTCCGACGGCTTCAGCACGACCGTGTTGCCCGCCGCGAGCGCCGGGGCGAACTTCCACACGGCCATCATCATCGGGTAGTTCCACGGCGCGACCTGCGCGCAGACGCCGACCGGCTCGCGGCGGACGATCGAGGTCAGACCCTCCATGTACTCGCCGGCCGAGCGCCCCTCCAGCATCCGGGCCGCGCCCGCGAAGAAGCGGATCTGGTCGACCATCGGCGGGATCTCCTCGGAGCGGGTCAGCCCGATCGGCTTGCCCGTGTTCTCCACCTCGGCCGCGATGAGTTCCTCGGCACGCTCCTCGAACGCGTCAGCGATCTTCAGGAGGGCCTTCTGACGCTCGGCGGGGGTCGTGTCGCGCCAGGCCGGGAAGGCGGCGGCCGCCGCCGCCATGGCGGCGTCCACGTCGGCCTGCCCGGACAGCGGCGCGGTCGCGTACGCCTCGCCCGTCGCGGGGTTGACCACGTCGGTGGTCCGTCCGTCGGCGGCGTCCCGGAACTCCCCGGCGATGTAGTTCCGTAGGGTGCGCAGCCCACGCAGCTCGGTGCTCACTGCCGGCCTCCTGTGTCGGGTCGAACTGTCCATTGACTGAGACACCCACCCTAATCCGCACGCCGACGTTTTCAACACCCCCGGTCGCGCCATCGCTGCGAAATCCGCAGGTCTCAGTCGCGTAAACAACGAATTTCATCGCCTCGACCTTGCGGAAGTGTCGAGACGTCGTGCACAGTGACGTCGTGGCCAGTCGAAGCGCAGACCCCAAGGACTCCCGCGAGTCCAGGAACGGCACCACCCCGCATCTGGATGCCGTCTCCCTCGGCATCATCGAACAGCTCCAGGAGGACGGCCGCCGGCCGTACGCCGCCATCGGCAAGGCCGTCGGCCTCTCCGAGGCCGCCGTGCGCCAGCGCGTGCAGAAGCTGCTCGACCAGGGCGTGATGCAGATCGTCGCCGTCACGGACCCGCTCACCGTGGGCTTCCGCCGACAGGCGATGGTCGGCATTCACGTGGAGGGTGACGTGGAGTCCGTCGCCGACGCCGTGACCGCCATGTCCGAATGCGAGTACGTGGTGATGACCGCAGGCTCCTTCGACCTGATGGTGGAGGTCGTCTGCGAGGACGACGACCACCTCCTGGACGTCATCAACAAACGCATCCGAGCCATCCCCGGAGTGCGCTCCACCGAGAGCTTCGTCTACCTCAAGCTCAAGAAGCAGACCTACATGTGGGGAACCCGATAGCCGTGAGCAAGGACCTCAGCCAGACCGCGTACGACCACCTGTGGATGCACTTCACCCGCATGTCCTCGTACGAGAACTCCCCCGTCCCGACCATCGTCCGGGGTGAGGGCACCTACATCTACGACGACAAGGGCAGGCGCTACCTCGACGGTCTCGCGGGTCTGTTCGTGGTCCAGGCCGGTCACGGCCGCACGGAACTCGCCGAGACCGCCTTCAAGCAGGCTCAGGAGCTGGCGTTCTTCCCGATCTGGTCCTACGCCCACCCGAAGGCTGTCGAGCTGGCCGAGCGCCTCGCGCACCACGCGCCCGGCGACCTGAACAAGGTCTTCTTCACCACCGGCGGCGGCGAGGCGGTCGAGACCGCCTGGAAGCTCGCCAAGCAGTACTTCAAGCTGACCGGCAAGCCCACCAAGTACAAGGTCATCTCGCGTGCGGTCGCCTACCACGGCACCCCGCAGGGCGCACTGTCCATCACCGGCCTGCCGGCCCTCAAGGCCCCGTTCGAGCCGCTCGTCCCGGGCGCGCACAAGGTCCCCAACACCAACATCTACCGCGCCCCGCTCTTCGGCGACGACCCGGAGGCCTTCGGCCGCTGGGCCGCCGACCAGATCGAGCAGCAGATCCTCATGGAGGGCGCGGACACGGTCGCCGCGGTCTTCCTGGAGCCGGTCCAGAACGCGGGCGGCTGCTTCCCGCCCCCGCCCGGCTACTTCCAGCGGGTGCGCGAGATCTGCGACCAGTACGACGTGCTGCTGGTGTCGGACGAGGTCATCTGCGCCTTCGGCCGCCTGGGCACGATGTTCGCCTGCGACAAGTTCGACTACGTCCCGGACATGATCACTTGCGCCAAGGGCATGACCTCGGGCTACTCCCCCATCGGCGCCTGCATCATCTCCGACCGTCTGGCCGAGCCGTTCTACACGGGCGACAACACCTTCCTGCACGGCTACACCTTCGGCGGCCACCCGGTGTCGGCCGCGGTGGGTCTGGCCAACCTCGACCTGTTCGAGCGCGAGAACCTCAACCAGCACGTCCTCGACAACGAGGGCGCCTTCCGCGCGACCCTGGAGAAGCTGCACGACCTGCCGATCGTCGGCGACGTCCGCGGCAACGGCTTCTTCTACGGCATCGAACTGGTGAAGGACAAGCACACCAAGGAGTCCTTCAACGACGAGGAGACCGAGCGCGTCCTGTACGGCTTCCTTTCCAAGGCCCTGTTCGACAACGGCCTGTACTGCCGTGCCGACGACCGCGGCGACCCGGTCGTCCAGCTCGCCCCGCCGCTGATCTCCAACCAGGAGACGTTCGACGAGATCGAGCAGATCCTGCGCGCGACGCTCACGGAGGCGTGGACGAAGCTGTAGTCCCCCGGCGGTTCCGCGGCCCGGGTGCACCCGTACGAGTGAGAAGGGGTGCACCCGGGCCGCGTGCTGTCCGGCGTTCCGGCCCCGGATCCTTAGCGTGCCCTGTGACCGATCGGCCCTGCCTTCGTTCCCCCGCACGGGGGATTGGCCGGGAATTACGGATCTGAACGAGGTGTACGCCCATGGTGGCCCCGCCGGACAACGACGTGCTCTGGGCACGCGCCCTGCACTTCACCCACGACGACGGCTCGCCCGCGCTCAGCGGCGTCTCGCTCGGCGTCCGCGAGGGCGAGATCCTCGCCGTCAGCGGCCCGCGCGGCAGCGGCAAGTCGACCCTGCTGCGGTGCCTGTCCGGCCAGGTCCCCGCGCAGCGCGGCGAGGTCTGGTTCAACAGCGCGCCCGTGCACACCATGAACCCGGCGGCCCGCGAGCGCCTGCGCCGCGACCGCTTCGGCTGGATCGACCCGGCCCCGGTGCTCGTCCCCGAGCTGAACGTCTGGGAGAACGCCGCCCTGCCCCTGATGCTGCGCGGCACCAGCCGCCGCCGCGCCAAGACGGCCGCCCTCGAGTGGCTGGAGCGCCTCGACATCGGCGACCAGACCCGCAAACGCCCGCACGAACTGCGCCAGTCCGAACGCCAGCGGGTCTGCATCGCGCGGGCCCTGGCACCCGCCCCGACCGTCCTGTTCGCCGACGAGCCGACCGCGCCCCTGTACCGCGCCGACCGCGCCCACGTGCTGCGCACGCTCACCACGGCGGCCCGCTCGCACGGCATCACGGTGGTGCTGGCCACGCACGACGCGGACACGGCGGCCCTCGCCGACCGCACGGTGTCCCTGCTGGACGGACGACGCGTGCACACCGTCCACCTGCCCCCCGTCACCGAGACGGAAGGCCGGGCCACGTGCTCGCTCTCCGTCTGACCCGCGGCGCCCACCCGGCCGTCCAGCTCCGCCGCCTCCTGGTGGCGGCGGCCTCGGCCGGCACGGGCTTCCTCCTGCTCTGCACCCTCGGCTACGCGATGAGCCACCCGGACGCACCGGCCGCCTCGCTCCTGCGCCTGGCCTGGTGCGCGACCCCGCTGGCCGCCACGGTCTACTTCGCTCTCGCCGTGGCCCGCACCGACCCCGCCACCAAGCCCCGCACCGGCCTCTCGGCCATCGGCCTGGGCCCGGCCCGCCAGATGGCGATGTCGGCAACGACAACGGCCCTCTCCTGCACCCTGGGCTCGATGCTCGCCCTCCTGTTCTTCCTCCACCTGCGAGGCGACCTGACGGGCATGCCCTTCGACGGCGCGGCCGCGGAGTTCCTGGCGGCGCAGAACCCGCTGCCGCTGCCGGCCGCCCTGACCCTGCTGACGCTGACACCGGCGATCGCGTCGGTGGCGGTCGCCTGGGTGCTGCGCCCCCGCGAGGACAGACCGGCATCGACCCGGGCGGGAGCCAGGTCGTACGGCCGCTTCGGCACGTACGGCAACTCGGCCGCACGGGACACCCTCGGTGCGTACGGCCGCTTCGGCGCCCGCCTGCGAGGCGCGGGCAGCCGCTCCACGCAGCCTGCGGGCAGTGGTGCCGCTGGGGCGATGGGGGTCCCCCCGCTCGAGCGAAGCCGAGAGTGGGGGAGGGTGGGCGCAGGCGGCACCCCGCACGCGCGGGCCAGTGAAACCCACCCCCCAGCACCGGCCCAGGACGCGCCCACCCCCGACCTGGACCCCAGTACCACCCCAGCCCCGGACCCCATGACCCTCACGCCGGCCCCCCAAGAGGCCCCCCGAGGCCTCCCGTGGGGCATCGCCGTAATGGCCGCGGGCCTGGCGGCGGAGGCATACGCCACCCGCACAGCCCCCGGCACTCCCGCTACCCTGCCCGGCGGCCTGGCCACCCCCGGCCCGGCCTCCGTCCTCGTCGGCTGGATCCTCACCGCCACCGGCCTCGCCCTCGCCGGCCCCGGCCTCACCCACCTCTGCGGCCGCCTCCTGCAGACCGCCCGCCCCGGCGCCCTCCGTCTCCTCGCCGGCCGTGTCCTGATGGCGGAGGCCGGCCGCATCGGCCGTCCCCTCGGCGTGGTCTGCGCGGTGGCGTCGGGCACGTACGCCATGGCGTCGCTGTACGACAGGGCGGAACCCTCCTTCGGCCCGCTGACCGCCCTCGGCCTGCTCCTGGTGACCGGCTGCACGGTGGCCACCCTCCTCACCGCCGCCGTCGAGGCCAGGCAGGCCCGCGCGGACACCACGGCCGCGCTGCTGCGGCTCGGCGCCCCCGCCACGATGCTGCGCAGTGCCGCCGCCCTCCGGGCCGGCGCGCTGCTGGCCCTGTTCGGCCCGCTCACGCTGGTCGTCGCGGAGCTGGCGGCGCTGCCGCTGGCCCGCTGACAGGCCGTAGCGAAGATCCGTAGAAAAAAACTCCGTCGGGCGATGAGTTCCGCCGGGACGCACCGTCTATCCCACCGAACACCACGCACCCGATGGGAGAGACCGATGACCTCCACGTACCAGCAGATGATCTTCGTGAACCTGCCCGTGAACGACCTCGACGCATCGAAGAAGTTCTTCACGGAGCTGGGGTACGCGATCAACCCGCAGTTCAGCGACGACAACGCGGCCTCCGTGGTGATCAGCGACACCATCGTCGCCATGCTGCTCACCAAGCCGTTCTACGCGACCTTCACCAAGAAGGAGATCGCCGACGCCACGAAGACCAGCGAGGTGATGGTCGCGCTGAGCGCCGAGAGCCGCGAGAAGGTCGACGAGCTGGTCGAGAAGGCCCTCGCCGTCGGCGGTTCCCCGGCCGGCGAGACCCAGGACCACGGCTTCATGTACGGCCGCTCCTTCGACGACCCCGACGGCCACACCTGGGAGGTCGTGTGGATGGACCCGTCCGCCATCGAGGGCTGAACCGATGTGCCTAGCATGGGCGGGTGCAGACGATGCCCGCCCATGCGGCCCACCACAACGACCGTGAGATCGAGAGCCTCGACGAGTTCGACGCGACCGTCTCGGCCCGTGCGACGCTCGCCGGATACCGGGTCCAGGCCGTGGACCTGACGGACCGTACGCGGGAGTTGCTCACCACGGATGCGGCGGGCGCCGTCTTCCTCGGCTGCCCCATGCGGGAGGATGCGGCGGCCAAGGTCCGGGCGGACGGCGCGATGGTCTTCCCGCCCGTCCCCGACCTGCCCTTCGACCCGTACAGGGGCCTGGTCTACTCCCCCGACGAACTGTTCGCGTCCCTGCCGGACGGCTACGAGGCCACGCCCGACGCCCTGGCGTACGCCTGGTTCCAGCAGACCAAGGCCGACGGCGACATACTCGCCTCGATGCTGCGTTCGGTCCACGACGACTCCATCTCGGACGCCCTGGACGAACTCCTGCGCGGGGCGCGGGTGGTGGGCGTCATGGGCGGCCACGCGATGGCGCGCGGCACGGAGGCCTACGCGGGTGCCGCGCGGCTCGGCCGGGAGCTGGCCCGTGCCGGTTTCACGGTCGCCACCGGCGGCGGCCCGGGCGCGATGGAGGCGGCGAACCTCGGCGCGTACGCCGCCCCGTACGACGACGCGATGCTGGCCGAGTCGCTCCGACTGCTCGCCAAGGCGCCGAAGTTCACGCCGTCGGTCACCGAGTGGGCGTCGGCCGCCTTCGAGGTGCGTGCCCAGTGGCCGAAGGGCGGCGCCTCCGTCGGCATCCCGACCTGGTTCTACGGCCACGAGCCGCCGAACCCCTTCGCCTCGCACATCGCCAAGTACTTCGCCAACGCCACCCGCGAGGACGGCCTGCTGGCCCGCTGCACCGCGGGCGTGGTCTTCCTGCCGGGCGCCGCCGGCACGGTGCAGGAGATCTTCGACAACGCGACGCCGAACTACTACGAGTCGCGCGGCGAACCCACGCCGATGGTCCTCGTGGACCGCGCCCACTGGACGGAACGGCTGCCCACGTGGCCGCTTCTCCAAGCGCTCGCGCGGGAGCGGTCGATGGAGTCCCGCATCGCGCTGGTCGACCGGATCGAGGAGGCCCCGGGGGTGCTGAAACGTCTCGGTGGTTAAACAGACGGCAAAGCAAACGCTTGTAGCCTGCATATGCGTTGACACTTCTTATGCAGCGCTTATAGACCTGTGAGCCTCCAGAGGATGCTGATGTCACATCACCACCTCACCCACCCCCCGCAGTTGCGCAACCCGTAAAGGACAAACGTGTCCATAACTCGCCGTACCGTCGCACGTTCCGTGCGCATCCTCGGTGTCGCCTCCGCCTCGGCCGCGCTCGCGCTCAGTGCCTCCGGCAGCGCTTTCGCCTGCAACATCAACGAGTTCTCCGCCGAAGCCAAGTGCCAGGGCGCCAAGGGCGTCATCACTGTCACCAACGTCGACCCCGAGGGCATCCCGGCCACCGTCTCCGTGTTCCTCGAGAGCAACGGCGCCGACGTCAAGAAGGTCGGCGAGCAGGTGGTCAAGGGCTCGCGCGAGGGCGTCACGATCACCTTCAAAGAGGACTGGCTGCCGAACGCCGAGTACCGCATCCACGTCAAGGCCGAGACCTACGTGGACGAGGACATCAAGCCCAACCTGACCACCCCGTCCACGGCCTGCAAGGCCGAGGACGCCCCGGTCCCGACGCCCACCCCGACGCCGTCGGTGTCCGCCTCGACCCCGGCCGAGGAGACCATCACCCCGGCCCCGGCGGCCTCGGAGAGCAGCAGCACCGCCCCGGCGGACACCACGAGCAGCGCTCCGTCTCCGGCGGCCGGTGAGTCCAACCTCGCCGAGACCGGCGCGAACTCCAACACCGGCATCATCGCCGGCATCGCGGCCGCCCTGGTCGCGATCGGCGGCGGAGCCGTCTTCTTCGGCCTGCGCCGCCGCGGAACGAACAACAGCCGCTGACCCCTCCCGCACACCACGGTGGCCCGCCCCCTCACACCAGAGGGGACGGGCCACCGCCGCGTCACACTGCCAGGCGTGCACCCCCAGCTGCGGGCAATCGTGCCGCGGGTGCGGCACGGGTGGGCGCAGCGGCACCCCGCAAGCGCAGGCGAGCCAAACCCACCCGGCGCCGGCCCCCACGCGCGTGCACCACGAAGACCGACAGACGCTGCCCGGCTCACGCCTCAGCCGAGCACGACCACGTCACCCACATCGAACTCCACCCCCACCACGTCCCCCACCCCCGGCGCCACCCGCAACGCACACGCCGCCTCCAACCGAGGCGCACCCTCCTCCGGCTGCAGATGTACGGCGACATGCGTGCCCTTGAACGTCCGCGCGGCCACCACACACCGCAGCCCCTCGTCCGCACCCACCAGCCGTACCCCCGCGGGCCGCACCAACAGGGACCGCACCCCCTGCGCAGCCCCCGCAGGCACCGGCACCTTGCCCCACGGCGTGTCCGCGGCCTCCCCCGCGACCGTGCCCTCGACCACGTTCTCGAAGCCGAGGAAGCGGGCCACGAACTCGTCAGCCGGCCGCTGCCACACCTCAAGAGGCGTACCGGACTGGGCGATCCGCCCGTCCCGCATCACCACGACCCGGTCGCCGAGCGCGAAGGCCTCACCCTGGTCGTGGGTCACGGCGAGCACGGTGGTGCCCAGCCGGCCGAAGAGCTCCCGCAGTTCGACGACCAGCCGCTCCCGCAACGACCGGTCGAGCTGCCCGAGCGGCTCGTCCAGCATCAGCAGCCGCGGCCGCGGCGCGAGTGCCCGGGCCAGCGCCACCCGCTGCTGCTCGCCCCCGGACAGCGAGGCGACGGCACGGCGCCCGGCGCCCGGAAGGCCCACCAGATCGAGCAACTCCCGTACCCGCTCGCCCTGCTGATCCTTCGACGCCCCGTGCATCCGCAACCCGAACCCGACGTTGCCGCCCACGTCCCGCTGCGGGAAGAGCTGATGGTCCTGGAACATCAGCCCGACCCCCCGCTTGTGCGCGGGCACGCCCGCCTGATCGCGCCCGTCGAGCAACACCCGTCCGCCGTCCAGGGGTTGCAGGCCGGCCACCGCCCGCAGCAGCGTCGACTTGCCGCTGCCGCTCGGCCCGAGCACGCACACGATCTCGTGCTCGGCGACACCGAGGCCGACCCCGTCCAGCACGGCCCGCCCGCCGAACCGTACGGTCGCGTCCTCAAGACTCAGCAGCACGCAGAACTCCCCGGCATCTAGAACTCCCCGGTCCGGTCGGTCCGCAGCCGCTCCAGGACCAGCAGCGCCACCGCGCACACGAGCATCAGGATCGTCGAAAGGGCCATCGCCTGGCCGTAGTTGAGTTCGCCGGCCCGCCCGAGCAGCCGCGCCACGGCGACCGGCAGGGTCGGGTTGTCGGGCCGTGCGATGAACACCGTCGCCCCGAACTCCCCGAGCGAGACCGCGAACGCGAACCCCGCCGCGATCAGCAGCGCCCGCCGCACCATCGGCAGGTCCACCTCCCGCCACACCCGCCACGGCGACGCCCCGAGCACGGCCGCCGCCTCCCGCAGCCGTACGTCCACCGCCCGCAGCACGGGCAGCATGGTCCGTACGACGAAGGGGACGCCGACCAGCGCCTGCGCGAGCGGCACCAGGATCCACGACGACCGCAGGTCCAGCGGCGGCTCGTCCAGCGCGATCAGGAACCCGAACCCGACGGTCACCGCGGACACCCCGAGCGGCAGCATCAGCAGCGCATCGAACCCACGTACGAATCGGCCCGCGTCCCTGCGGGTGAGTGCCACAGCGGCCAGACCGCCGATCAGCACGGCGATGGCGGTGGCCACGACGGCGTACTGCAGCGAATTGCCGATCGCCTCGATCGGCGGCACCAGGAAGAGCCCGCCGTCGTCGCTGGTCAGCGCCCGGTAGTAGGCGAAGTCGGGCGCGTCGAGGGACCGCTGCACCAGGACGGCGAGCGGCAGCAGAAGCAGGACGACGACACAGACGAGGACGCCGGCCAGCAGCGCCCACTGACCGGCCCCGCGCGGCCGGCGCGCGGTCACGGACGCGTCCACCAGCCGCAGGGCGGTCTCCCGCCGCCGTACGGTCCACGCGTGCAGGGCGAGGATCGCGCCCACCGCCATGAACTGGATCAGCGTCAGCACGGCGGCCGTGGACAGGTCGAAGATCTCGGACGTCTGCCGGTAGATCTCCACTTCGAGCGTCGAGAAGGTCGGTCCGCCGAGGATCTGCACCACACCGAAGGAGGTGAAGGTGAAGAGGAACACCATGAGCGCGGCGGCGGCCACGGCGGGCGCCAGTGCGGGCAGCGTCACCGTCCGCCAGGCCGCGAGCCGGGACGCTCCGAGCATGCGCGCGGCCTCCTCCTGGCGCGGGTCCAGCTGTCCCCAGAGCCCGCCGACGGTCCGTACGACCACCGCGTAGTTGAAGAAGACGTGCGCCAGCAGGATCGCCCACACGGTGGTGTCCAGGCGTATGCCCCACAGCTCGTCCAACAGTCCGCCGCGCCCGACGAGCGCCAGGAACGCCGTGCCGACGACGACCGTCGGCAGCACGAAGGGGACGGTGACGACGGCCCGCAGGACCTGCTTGCCGGGGAAGTCGAAGCGGGCGAAGACATACGCGCCCGGCAGCGCGATCAGGAGGGTGAGCGCGGTGGAGGCCAGCGCCTGCCAGGTCGTGAACCACAGCACGTGCCGGACGTCGGACTGCCCGAGCACGTCCGCGATCCGGCCGAGCTGCCACACCCCGTCGGCCTTGAGGCCGCGTGCGACGATCGCGGCGACGGGGTAGGCGAAGAAGACCGCGAAGAACGCGACGGGCACGGCGATGAGGCCGAGCCGCGCCGCCGCGCTCTTCCTGGCTCCCTTGCGCGGGACTACTTCAGTACGAGCGAGGTCCACGACTTGACCCACTGGTCACGGTGTTCGGCGATCGCGGCCGGTTCCATGGTCTCGGGAGCCTTCGCCTGCGGACCGAACTTCGTGAACTCCGCCGGCACGCGCGCACCCTCTCGCACCGGGTAGACGAACATGTTCAGCGGCATGTCCTCCTGGAACTCCTTGCTCAGCAGGAAGTCGAGGAGCGCCTTGCCGCCCTTGGTGTTCGAGGCGTTGCTCAGCAGACCCGCGTACTCGACCTGGCGGAAGCAGGTGCCGTCGGCGACGCCGGTCGGCGCGGTCGTCGGCTTCGGGTCGGCGTAGATGACCTCGGCGGGCGGGGAGGAGGCGTAGGAGACGACCAGCGGCCGGTCGGCGCCGGTCTTCTTGCCGGTTGAGGAGCCGGAGAACTCCTCGTTGTAGGCCTGCTCCCAGCCATCGACGACCTTGACGCCGTTGGCCTTGAGCTTCTTCCAGTAGTCCGCCCAGCCGTCGTCGCCGTACTTCGCGGCCGTGCCGAGCAGGAATCCCAGTCCCGGCGAGGAGGTGGAGGCGTTCTCGGTGACGAGGAGGTTCTTGTACGCGGGCTTGATCAGGTCGTCGAACGAGGCCGGCGGGGTCAGCTTGTGCTTGCTGAAGTACGCCTTGTCGTAGTTGACGCAGATGTCGCCGGTGTCGATGGGCGTGACCCGGTGCTTGTCCTGGTCGGCCCGGTATGCGGCCGCGATCCGGTCGGAGCCCTTCGCCTCGTACGACTGGAAGAGCCCGTTGTCGAGGGCCCGGGACAGCAGGGTGTTGTCGACGCCGAAGAAGACGTCGCCCTGCGGGTTCTCCTTGGTGAGGATGGCCTTGTTGACGGCCTGCCCGGCGTCGCCGTCCTTGAGGACCTTGACCTTGTAGCCGGACTGCTTCTCGAAGTCCGCGAGGACACTCTTCGAGACGGCCCACGAGTCGTGGCTGACGAGGGTCACGGTCTTGGAGTCCCCGCCGCCGCTCCCGCCGTCGGAGGACCCGCACGCGGAGAGCGTGACGAGACCGAGTCCCACGGCCAGAGCCGTGGCGTTCCTGGTGATGCTCACAGAATTCCTCCTGGGGGTGGCCAGGAAGAGACGCGGCCCTGCCCGGACGCCTCGGAAAGAATCCGAGACTCCCGGGCAGGGCGCAACAGCTCGAGTAGTGACCGAACTTCCTACCCAGAATGACCTGGGCGAGGTTCAGAGGGTCTGCGGCCGGTGCCGCACTCTCAGCGCTGTGGCGCTCCCCTGTCGGAATATGAAGATGTTCGTACGGACGTCACACTACCGTTCGGTCGCGGCGAGCTGACCACACGCCCCGTCGATCTCCTGTCCACGGGTGTCCCGGACAGTGACCGGCACCCCATGGGCGGCGATGGCCTCGACGAACGCCTTCTCGTCCTCGGGACGGGAGGCGGTCCACTTCGACCCGGGCGTCGGGTTCAGCGGGATCAGGTTGACGTGCACGGGCTTGCCGCGCAGCAGCCGCCCCAGCCGGTCACCCCGCCATGCCTGGTCGTTGATGTCCCGGATCAACGCGTACTCGATGGACAGCCGGCGCCCGGACCGCTCCGTGTACGCGAAGCCGGCGTCCAGGACCTCGCGCACCTTCCACCGCGTGTTCACGGGGACGAGCGTGTCGCGCAGTTCGTCGTCGGGGGCGTGCAGGGAGATGGCGAGCCGGCACTTGAAGCCCTCGTCGGTGAAACGGTTGATCGCCGGGACGAGTCCGACCGTCGAGACGGTGATCCCACGCTGGGAGAGCCCGAGCCCGTCCGGCTCAGGGTCGGTGAGCCGACGGATGGCGCCGACAACCCGGTTGTAGTTGGCGAGGGGCTCACCCATACCCATGAAGACGATGTTGCTGAGCCGCGCCGGACCACCGGGAATCTCGCCGTCCCTGAGCGCCCGCATCCCGTCCACGATCTGGTGCACGATCTCCGCGGTGGACAGGTTCCGGTCCAGCCCCGCCTGCCCCGTGGCGCAGAACGGGCAGTTCATGCCACACCCCGCCTGGGAGCTGATGCACATGGTGACCCGGTCCGGGTAGCGCATCAGCACCGACTCGACGAGTGTCCCGTCGAACAGCCGCCACAGCGTCTTACGGGTGGTGTCCTGATCGGTCGACTGATGCCGGACGACCGACATCAGCTCCGGAAGCAAGGCCTCCTGAAGCAGGCCGCGGGACCCGGCCGGGATGTCGGTCCACTCCTGCGGATCGTGCGCGTACCGCGCGAAGTAGTGCTGCGAGAGCTGCTTGGCACGAAACGGCTTCTCGCCGACCGCGGCCACGGCTTCCCTGCGCTCGGCAGGCGTGAGGTCGGCGAGGTGCCGCGGCGGCTTCTTGGCTCCGCGCGGGGCGACGAAAGTGAGTTCTCCGGGTGCAGGCATAACACGTCCAGTGTGGCAGATCATCTCCGGGACCCCAGGCCAGAGCGGGGTGGGGGCGGTCACCCGTGGGTGGCATCTGTCAGCGTTGGTCGGCCTCGCACGGCCCAGGGACGGCCCGGGGGCTCGGCAGTACGTTCTGCTGCGCTCTCAACAGGTTGCGCGTGAAGGTCCTGTTACAGCACCATCCTCATACCTCATGTGAGGTGCGATGGATTGGAGCGACGAGGTTGAATAAATCTCTGCTCAGGGCGGGGGATTATGTCTGTCTACTCAGCGGTCGACGCCATCAGTACCTGGACAGCAATACCCTTTGCCGTGGGAGGGTTCGGCATTACGATCTGGCAAACCACCAAAGCCAAGAGGGCTGCAGAATTGGCGAGAGACGCGGCTCAAAGCGCACGGGAAGATGTCAGTAGAGCTTCGCTTCTTGTATTGATTCCTCAGCTCAATCATGCTGAAGATCAGCTCGAGAGATCGATCAGGGCTAGGTCGCTAGATTCCACCATTTCCTGGTTGTCCACGTGGCGCTGGCAAGCAGGACAGGTTAGAGGCCTACTCGACGGCCAAAACGGAAATAACGATACTCTAGCGAGTCTCCTTCAAGCGTCCATTACCGCTGCCACTTCCGCCAAGCTGCGGCTAGTCGACAGTAATTCACCAGATATCATCACCAGCACTAAGGCGGCGCGCCAAGCAGTGAGCAAAGTGACTAACGAGCTTGGTGCGCTTGCGGCGGCATACGGAACGCAGACGGGGAGTGGACAGGCGTGACAAGGAATTACGAATACCAGGTCGAGAAGATGATCAAGCTCATTTCTACACTCGCCGAGCGCACAGGTTCTGGAAATATCACATGGTCGATCACCACTCCCGTGAACGGACCACGCGGAACGGCAGAATGCTTCGGCGTTTCGCTACCTCACGGGTCCGTGGATGTTTGGAGTGAAGATAACGACGGACTCCACCCGTTCGGCTTTCGCCTCTACGGACCTGATGGGGAGATCGTCGAAACAATCACCACTACGCGCATTCTCGAAGATGAGCGGCCGCCCATTGAAGAATACATCGAAGACCTGTACGAAATCGTAAATCGCCAGGTCCGAAATGTCGACGACCTGCTGGATAGCCTGATTAGCGATTTGGAGTGAGTGCTGCGGTAGAACGGAGGTCGGCGGAGCGGCTTTGGGCTGGAGCTGTTTTGGGGCGAGTGATCATGGCCCCGTAAGCTTCCGGCGAGTCGGGCAGTCTGTGGACCTGCCCGTTAAAGCACGACGTTGGGGCCATGATCTTAGAGGCTCGCCCCAAAGTGGCTGCCTAAAGCCGTGGAGCCGACCGCCCCAGCCACAGAGGGTGTCTCCCACTTCATGCCCGCAGCTCGCGAGCGCGCCGCCGGGCGCGGCCAGCCGGGGCGGAGACAGGAGGCAGGCCGCGCCGCAGAGGCGGCGCGCGCCCGCGCCGTGCGC
Organism: Streptomyces sp. AC555_RSS877; assembly: GCF_019049245.1. Taxonomy (GTDB): domain Bacteria; phylum Actinomycetota; class Actinomycetes; order Streptomycetales; family Streptomycetaceae; genus Streptomyces. Next base: position 128,291 of record NZ_JAGMUK010000001.1, read on the forward strand.
GGGCCTTGATGAAGTAGGGAAAGTTGTACCGCGCCCATGATCGAAACCGCTCGATCGTGCCCTGTCGGCTCACCACTCGTCTCGGCTACCGTTCCATGCATGCCTTCTGCACTGGACACGCCTCAGGGAGCGGCCGAACTCGCCGAGTCCCTGCTCCCCCAGCTCGGGAACCGCTGGCTGCACACACAGGCGGTGGCTGCTCGAGCTCAGGAAGCTGCTGCGGCTGTGTCCGAGGCTGACCGGGATCTCCTCGTCGCCGCAGCGTGGCTGCACGACGTCGGATACGCCCCCGAACTACGGGACACCGGATTCCATCCCCTCGACGGTGCCCGCCACCTGGAAACGCTGGGTGCGCCGGCGCGCCTCGTACAGCTCGTCGCCCACCACTCCGGGGCCGTGTACGAAGCTGAGCAGCGCGGGCTTTCGGCAGAGCTGGCCGTCTACGAGCGGGAGGACTCCCCCGTCCTCGATGCGCTGATCTTCGCTGACATGACGACCGGCCCCGCCGGGCAGTCCTTCGACTTCGACACGCGGATCGACGAGATTCTCGTCCGCTACGAGCCGGGCAGCGAGGTGCACAACGCGATCAGCAAGGCGCGACCGTACCTCGGTGCGGCTGTCGACCGGACGCGTAGCCGTCTTGGTGTCAGCTCCTGATCACTTGGTCAGTGCGAATGTCCGTGCTTGTGCAGTGCCGCGCTGGCGCGGAACCGCACACGTCCGCAGCGGTCCTTCTCCTCATCGGACGCGTCCGCGGGGCAGCAGCAGTGGCCAGACAGCCATCGCAGGTCGTCGGGGTCTAGCCAGAGTGACACTCGGCCCTTGGCCGCTTCCGTCGACGGGTCGGTTTCGTTCATGGCGGGACCATACCGAGGACATCAGCCGATGTAGGGCTCGGTCCGGCCGGCCAATCCGTGCTCGATCCGCATGCGCATCGACGGGTGGATGCTCAGCTCGTCCAACCTGCTCGGATCGACGAACGCCACTTCCTTGCTCTCGCTGCTCGTCCGCAGCTGGCCACCGACGATGCGGGCGTGGAAGCAGATGGAGAACTGCTGGCGGACCTCGCCGTCGTCGTACGCCATGACATGCCCCGGGTTCGTGTAGATCCCGACCAGGCCGGTCACCTCCACGTCGAACCCGGTCTCTTCCCTGGTCTCGCGTACAGCCGCGCCGGGGGCTGACTCGCCCAGATCGATGCCGCCTCCGGGCAGAGCCCACAGGTCGTTGTCGGTCTTGTGGATCAGCAAGACCTCTCCGGCCTCGTTGCGAGCCACGGCGGTCACGGAGGGAACGAGGCTGTTCGCCTTCGGGGCGTTCGGATCGTTGAAGTAGTCGACACGTGCCATGCCTTCAGCGTCGCATGCCGCTTCTTGCTACTCGGTCCGGCCCTGCTCCCATGCGTAGTCGAAGCTCCGCATGTAGTGCCGGAACGTCCGCGCCCCCGGCAGGTACTTGAAGTGCATCACTGGGTTCTGTCCTGCGGGAGCTCCAAGCACATGGGGGTTCACCAACACGTCGTCATCGAACCGGTAGATCGAGTTGTAGAGGATCGTGTCGTGCAGTCGGATCTCAACGCCGGGCGTCGCCATGGCGGGCTGGAGATACCGCCGAGTGATCCTCGCTCGCGCCGCGAGATCGTCGCCGATGCCCTCCTCTTCACCACGCTGGCGAACAGCCGCGGACTCCGGGTCGCCCAACAGGATGCGGACCTGGGCTCCGGCCTTCGCCTTCTCGGCCAACTGATCCGGCAGGTCCGGATGGCTGTCGAAGAGGAACAGTCCCGCGTACACCAGGACGTCGACCTGGTCCGTCGCCTTCTCAATCAGGGATGACCACAGCGGGACTGGGACTGCACCACGATGCGGGTAGTACGTGATCAGCTCCGACGCGCTCGCTTTCTCGGCCTGCTTCTCGACTGACGGCCAGAGATAGACCTCGTCGACTCCGAGGACGCTCGCGGCCTTCCAGCGGTGCCCCCGGTGGGGAGTTCGGTTGGTGGTGATCCAGCGCTCGACGCTCTTTGGGTCCACTCCGACGTGCTCGGCAACGGACTGGATCGTCTCGCCCTTCGCTGAAATCGCTGCACGTAGACGCTCGTTCGCCATGGCGTGCCCTCTCTCGGGACCCGTAGGGACGTTTTGACGATAACTCAGACGTCCCTAAACGTCCATACGGGCCGTGATGTGTCCACCCCTTCTCGCGGTCTCCTGGTCTCACCGACGGGACGTCGGTCAAAAACCCACTGCAGCAGGAGACAAGACGATGCGTCAGATTCCCGTGGACACCTCCAACGCGACCGTGATGATTGCCAAGGCTCCGCAGAAGAAGGTCAAGGACCGCCGGACGGGCGAGATCGCCCTCGACAAGGACGGCGTCACGCTGATGACGGTGGAGGTCATGTTCTCCACGCCGGATGAGGTGGAGATCCTCAAGCTCACCGTGCCGCAGCCCGGCGTGTCGGAGGAGCTGACCATGGGTACCCCGGTCGCCCTGACCGGTCTGGTCGCCTCGGCGTGGGAGAACGAGTTCAACGGGCAGAAGCGGCACGGGATCGCGTTCCGCGCGGTGGCGGTGACCTCGCTGGCCGGTGCGGCTTCGCAGTCCAAGGCTGCTTGATCATGACGTGGTTCATGGTCGCTCTGGTGCTGGTCGTCGCTGCCGCAGTGATCCTGCGGTGGCGGCGCCCCGCCTGGTACTGGCTGACCTTCGGCGTCACCCTCGCCACCCTGCGGGTCCTGGTCCGCTACGCCTCCGTCATGGACGCCTGCGGCCTGACCGTCCCGCCCTCCCGCTGGCGGCTCGCGCTCGCCCGGATGACCAACCGGCCCGTTCCCGAGTCCCGTCCGCCGCGCATCCTGCGGATCCGCCCGACCCGCACCGGCCTGGTCCTGCGGCTGGGCCTGCGCCCCGGCCAGGACGCCTTCGACGTCGCGGCGGCCTCGGACCGGCTGCGCCACTCCTTCAACCTGTACGGCGTCACCTCGCGTGAACTGCGCTCCGGTGTGGTCGAAGTACGGATGACGGGCTATGACGTCCTCAAGCGGGTGCAGATGCCCGCCCGGACCGACACCCGCCCCATGCGGGTCCCGGTCGCCCTGCGCGAGGACGGCGCTGTCCACTACCGCGACTACCGGGCCGTCCCGCACGGGCTCACCCTGGGCGCCACGGAATCCGGGAAGTCCGTCTACCAGCGCAACCTGGTCGCCGGTTTGGCTCCGCAGGATGTCGCCCTCGTGGGCATCGACTGCAAACAGGGCGTCGAGCTCTTCCCGCTGGCACGCCGGTTCTCCGCGCTCGCCGACAACCCGGACACCGCCCTCGACCTCCTGGAAGCCCTCGTCTCCCACATGGAGGACGTCTACCAGCTCATCCGCGCTCAGCAGCGCATCAGTGTCGCGATCCCGGATGCGGAGATCGCCGCCGACATCTGGGACCTGCCCGCCGACCTGCGCCCGGTCCCGGTGGTGGTCCTGGTCGACGAGGTGGCCGAACTCGCCTTGTTCGCCACCAAGGACGAGGAGAAGCGGCGGGACCGCATCATCACCGCTCTGGTGCGCCTGGCCCAGCTCGGCCGCGCCGCCGGCATCTATCTGGAGATCTGCGGGCAGCGCTTCGGCGCCGAACTCGGCAAGAGCATCACGATGCTCCGCTCCCAGCTCACCGGCCGGACCGCCCACCGCGTCAACGACGAGACCTCCGCCAACATGGCCTTCGCAGACATCTCCCCGGACGCGGTCCTGGCGGCCGTGCAGATCCCCACCGACATGCGCGGTGTCGCCATCGCCGGGGACTCCTCCGGCGGCTGGGCCCGCATCCGTGCCCCGCACACCTCGCTGCGTGAAGCCGTGAACATCTGCAACAAGCACGCCGACCGGGTCCCGGACCTGCCCGCCCTGGCAGCCTTCCGCCCCGCGATGGGCCCGCTGCCCTCGGCCCGTGTGCCGCTGTCCAAGACAGCCCCCGCCACCGCCTGAACCACCCCCGCTCCACCGGTCGGCGCGGCCGTCCTCGCGCCAGGTCCCTACCCCCGCCATGCCTCATCACCGGAAGGAGCCGTGATGGCCCGCCCCGCCCTCCGTGTCGACGCCGTGCTCGTCCAGGCCGTCATTGCCGGGGCACTGTCCTTCGCCCACCTCCACGACCTCGCCGCCGCTGCCGGACAAGACGGCTGGAAAGCCTGGGCCTACCCCATCTCGGTCGACCTGCTCCTGGTCGCCTCCTGGCGGCGCCTGCGCTCGGACGGTCCGTCCCGGCTGGCCTGGTGCTGGTTCGTGATCGCCCTGGTGGCCTCCCTCGGCGCCAACGTCGCCACCGCCGGACTCCTCAACCTCCAGCACGTACCGGCCTGGCTGCGCATCCTCGTCGCCGCCTGGCCCGCCCTGGCCTTCATGGGCGGCACCCTCCTCGCCCACTCCACCACCGACCACCCCGCACCCGAAGTGCCGGCCACCACACCCGAGCCCGACTCCGACCGCGAACCGGTCGCCTCGCCTGAGCCGGAAGCCACCCCGGCCGCAGTGACCGAGGTCCAGGAAACTCCCGCACTTGCAGCTGCTGAACCCGTCCCGACGCCGGAGTCCGCCACGGCTGCTCCTGCTGTCCCGGCTCCTTCGGTCCCGGCCGCGCTGGTCGACCACGCCCGCAAGGTCTCCGCCGACCACCAGGCCCGTACCGGATCGCCGATCGACACCGACACGCTGCGTGCCCGCCTCGGCGTCCCTCCGCAGCTGGCCGACGCCATCGCCGCCCAACTCGCCTGACCAAGAAGGGAGCAAGACCGATGCTGCGTGATCCCGCCGACCTGACCGTCGCCGACTACCTCGACGGTGCCCGCGAGATGGCCGCCGCCAACCGGCCCTACCTCGCCCACCTTCTCGCCGAGGAAGCCGCCCAGCGCACCACCGACCCGGCCACCGCCGCCGGTATCCGCGCCCAGTTCCCCGCCCCCACACGGAAGGACTGACCGACATGCCTGCCCGCGACCACTTCCACTCCGTCATGCGGATCGGCCCCGTGCAGATCGGCACCCACCGCGACCGCCACGGCCGCACCAAGCACGCCGCCGTGTGCACCAACGACCGCTGCGGCTGGTCCGCCGACTACTCCAGCCAGACCGCCGCCCAGCTCGCCGCCCGCACCCACCGCTGCACCGCCCGATAGGAGGCCACCACCCATGGAAGTCCCCCTCTGGTTCGCCCTCGCCGCCGTCGGCTACCTCGGCATCAAACTCATCCGCCCGCCGCTCTGGCTGGTCCTGGTCCTCCTCCTCGGCGGCTACCTCATCGCCGACAGCCTCCTCGCCCCCGTCATCGACACCGCCATCAAGTAACCACCGCTGAAAGGAGATCTGCTGATGTTCCGTCCCAAGCTCCCGGTCATGCCCCAGCCGACCGGCCTGATCACCCCGCCCGCAGCCGTCGAGCCGACCGCCGTCATCCAGCACCAGCCGACCACCCCGGTCGCTCCGGCCCCGGCTGCGGTGTCTGCCCGGCCCACCGTCCAGCTCACCCCCGGCGCCGTCGTCGCCCTCGTCGGTGGCGGCACGGCCGTGGTCCTGGTCGTCGGTGCCGTCCTGGTCTCGATGCTCCTCGCGGTCGCCATCACCGGCGCCTCGGTCGCCATCTGCGCCCTGGTCATCCGCTCACTCATCACCAGCGAAGCCAAGCGGTACTGACCGGCCCCCGGGCGGCCTCAACCGCCAAGCATCCGCCGCCCGGGAGCCCTGCCCCATTCCGAACCCGAAGAGCCGGAAGGAACCCCCAGCATGACGCAGCACACCACACCCCTGCCCCGGATCTGCCCCAACTGCGACGGGCACGCCTCCGCCGCCATCACCCTCGGCGGCCGCGACCAGCACGGCCACCTGCGCACCATCACCGCCCACTGCCCGGCCTGCCACGGCACCGGCACCCGCCCCGCCCGCACACGGGAGGGCGCCCGTGCCTGACCTTCTCCTCGACCCGGTCACCCTCGGCGATCTGCTGAGGGTGGCCTCGGCCGATGACTACGACCGCTGGCACGAACAGATCCGCCGCACCGGCGGCTGCGCCGACCCCATCCACCTCACCGGCTGGACCCTCGCCAAGGACAAGACCACCGGCGAGACCCTGCACCACTACTCCACCGAGTCCGAGCCCGGCGGGCGCCTGCGCGTCGCTTGCGGGAATCGCCGTGCCTCCCGCTGCCCGTCCTGCGCCTGGACGTACGCGGGCGACACCTACCACCTCATCCGCGCAGGCCTGGCCGGAGACGACCGCCGCGACATCCCCGCCACCGTCCGCGACCACCCCCGCGTCTTCGCCACCCTCACCGCCCCCTCCTTCGGCCCCGTCCACAACCGGCCCGACCGAGGCGTCTGCCGCTGCGGCACCCGCCACACCCCGGATGACCCGGCCCTCGGCACGGCGCTCGACCCGGGCACCTACGACTACGCGGGCGCCGTCCTCTTCAACAACCACGCCGGACAGCTCTGGCAGCGCTTCACCAACCGCCTCCGCCGCGAGATCGCAGCCCGCGCCGGCATCACCCAACGCGAACTCAAGGAAGCCGCCCGCGTCTCCTACGGCAAGGTTGCCGAGTTCCAGAAGCGCGGTGCCCTGCACTTCCATGCCGTGATCCGTATCGACGGCCCCGACGGCCCGGACACCCCGCCTCCGGCCTGGGCCACCGTGCAGCTGCTCGACGACGCGATCCACGCCGCTGCCGCCCACTCCTACACGTCGGTCTCGGTCCCGGCCTCCCATGACCAGCCCGCCCGCACCTTCCGCTGGGGCAAACAGCTCGACGTCCGACCGGTCAAGGCCTTCGGCGACGGCTCCGACATCACCGAACAGGCCGTCGCCTCATACGTCGCCAAATACGCCACCAAGGCCGCCGAGAACACGGGAACCCTCGACCGCCGCATCGGCGAACTCTCCGAACTCGACCGCCACCAGGTCCCCGACCACACCCGCCGCCTCATCGAAGCCTGCAAGACCCTCGACCCGCTCTACCCCGACCGCCGCATCTGGGCCTGGGCCCACATGCTCGGCTTCCGCGGCCACTTCTCCTCCAAGTCCCGCCGCTACTCCACCACCCTCGGCGAACTCCGCCAGGCCCGAGCCGACTTCCGCGCCGCCCAGGAACGCGAAGCCCTCGGCCTCGACGACGTCGAACCGGACACCGTCCTCGTCCTCGCCGACTGGCAATACGCCGGACACGGCCACACCCCCGGCGAATCCGCCCTCGCCGCCACCATCGCCCGCGACCTGCAACACAACCGCGAAACCGCCCGCGAAGCCCTACGCGACCAGTTCTCCACGGAAGGAACCACCGCATGACCGTCCGCACGCTCCCCGAGCGGTACCTGACTCCGGCCGATGTCGCCGACCTTCTCGGCATCCCGGTCGAGACGCTGTACCAGTGGCGGCGCAAGCGCACTGGTCCTCCGGCCTTCCGCGTGGGCAGGCATCTCCGCTACGACCCCGCACGGCTTCACCAGTGGATCGACGGTCTGACCGACGTGGCCGCCTGATGGCCGGACACGTCCAAGACCGCTGGTACAAGACCGAGCCGGGTCCGAACGGCAAGCCGGTCAAGGTCAAGACCGAGCGCTACGGCAACGGGCTCCGCTACCGCGCCCGGTACGTCGGCCCGGACGGCACCGAGAAGAGCAGGTCATTCCCAGACCGTCAGAAGCGCCGGGCGGAAGAGTGGCTGGCCGAGACGGCTGCCGACATGTCCCGTGGTCAGTACGTGGATCCGAAGGCGGCCCGGATCACGTTCCAGCAGTACGCGGAACGCTGGATCGCCGGTCAGACGACCGACCCGACCACCCGCATCGCCGTGGAAACGCGCCTCCGGCTGCACGCGTTCCCCCGCATCGGGGCCCGGCCGCTGGGGTCCTTCCGTCCGGTACACATCCGCGAGTTCGTGCGCGACCTCGAGCACGACCCGATGGCCGGCACCTACGCCCGCACCATCTACGCCAACGTCCGGGCGGTCCTGTCGGCCTCCGTCGATGACGGCCACCTCGCCCGGAATCCGTGCTCGGCGGCCTCCGTCCGCCCGCCCGCCATCTCCGCCGCCCGGGTCGTGCCCTGGCTCCCCTCCCAGGTGCGCGCGGTCCGCGACGCCCTCCCCGAGCGCTACCGGGCCATGGTCGACATCGGCAGCGGCTGCGGCCTCCGCCAGGGCGAGATCCTGGGCCTGGCCGAAGACGCTGTGCGACTCGACAGGGACACCCTTCGGGTCACCACGCAGGTCAAGCTGATCCGGGGCGTCGCCGTCTTCGCCCCGCCCAAGGGCAACAAGGAGCGAGACGTCCCGCTGCCGTCCTCCGTTGCCTCGGCCTTGCGGCGGCACGCCGAGAAGCACTCGCCCGTGGGAATCAAGCTGCCGTGGATGAGGCCGGACGGACCCCTCGTCGAGCGGCGTCTGATCTTCACCAACACCGCCGACGGGATCGTTTGGCGGAGCAACTTCAACATCCACGAGTGGAAGCCCGCTCTTGCCGCCGCCGGCCTTATCCCGACTCCCGAACCCGGCGAGCCGTACGCCTCCGCCCGGCAGCACGGAATGCACGCCCTGCGCCACTTCTACGCCTCGGTCCTCCTGGACGCGGGCGAGAGCATCAAGGCCGTGAGCGAGTACCTCGGGCACTCCGATCCGGCGATGACGCTGCGGGTGTACGCCCACCTGATGCCCACCAGTAACGAGCGAGCCCGCCGGGCCCTGGATGGTGTCTTCGGAACGGCCCAGGAGCCCTGACGGCCCAGAGACGGCCCACTGGGCGTAAGACGGCCCCCTACTGGCGACAAACGCGCTGGTAGGGGGCTTCTTCGCGCCTGCAGAACATGAGTTCTCCGGGTGCAGGCATAACCCTTCCAGTGTGGCAGATCAACTCTGGGGGCCCAGGCCAGAGCGGGGTGGGGGTGGTCACCTGTGGGTGGCGACTGTCAGGCGGCACCTGTCGGTATCGGTCATTTCGAGTGCCCTTCCACTGCCCGATACGGCCGGGAGGCACTCGTGTCCGGAGAACGCATGACCGTTCACCTCGCCCGCGGCGCACCTCCGTGGTGCGATGGAACGGGGGCAGAAAGGAGAGCGTGATGGTCCTACCAGCAGCGGAGCGCAAGAGTGGCGCGGCCCCGGTAACCGTCCGCCCGCTGGTTGAGGCGGACCTGGATCGGGCCGATGAGATCTGCAGGGCCGCCTTCGGGACCTTCCTGGGGGCACCTGATCCGTTCGGGACCGTCGACTACGTGCGCACCCGCTGGGCGGCCGATCCACAGGCGGCCTTCGCGGCGACGGTCGAGGGCGAAGTAGTGGGGTCGAACTTCGCCGCCGACTGGGGCAGCGTCGGGTTCTTCGGACCGCTGACCGTACGTCCGGATCTGTGGGACCAGGGCATCGGCAGACGTCTGATGGAGCCGGTCATCGACTGCTTCGACGCCTGGGGGAATCGCCACCTCGGCCTGTTCACCTTCGCGCACAGTCCCAAGCATCTCGAGCTCTACCGCCGGTACGGTTTCTGGCCTCGATACCTCACAGCCATCATGAAGAAGCAGGTCACAGACGGAGTCGCAGTCCCCGGCCGGGTGCTCTACGGCGAACTGCCCGCCGCCGAGCGACCCGACGCACTGAGCCTCTGTCGCGCACTGACCGGAGCCGTGTACGAGGGCCTGAGCCTGGAGCGCGAGATCGTGGCTGCGCACGCGCAGGGACTCGGTGACACCATCCTGCTCCATGGCGCCGGCCCCGAGCTCGACGGCCTGGCCGTCTGCCACTGCGGAGCCGGGTCGGAGGCCGGCATGGACGTGTGCTTCGTCAAATTCGGCGCCGTACGTCCTGGTCCGGAGGCCGCCGACCGGTTCGAGCGACTGCTCGACGCGTGCGAGCGGCTGGCCGCCGAGCGCGGGCTGGGGCAACTGGACGCCGGCACGAACCTGGGTCGCCCGGATGCCTACCGGCGCATGATCGACCGCGGTTTCCGCACCTGGTTGCAGGGCGTGACCATGCACAGGCCCAACGAACCCGGGTACAGCCACCCTGAAGCGTATGTGATCGACGACTGGCGTTGAGCGCGGTCCGCTGCTCCCCCTCCCCACCCAAGCCGGAACGCAGATTCACTCGGATTGCTCCAGCCGGTCCTTGAGCAGTTGCTTGTCGCGCGGGAGCTCCTTGCGCATCTGCGGACGGGCGACGAGAGGGACGAGGACCTTGCCGAGGCCGTGGCCTTCGAAGTCGATGTCGATCGTCACTCGGGAGCGTCGCCCCTCGTCGAGCGGTTCGATCGCACCGTGGACGCGCGGCCTGACGGGACCGTCGACACCGTGCAGGCCCCAGCTGTGCGGCGGGACGTGCTCGTCGAACTCCACAGTCATCGGCATCTCGCGGCTGCCGATACGCCGGAGGACCCGGACCTGGGAGCCCTCGTGCAGCGGACCCTTGTCGAGCCGGCGTGCGGAGACCGCGCTCAGTTGCCAGTCCGGCAGATGGGAGGTGTCCGTGACATACGTGTAGACGTCGTCGGGGCTGCGGTCGATGTCGATCACTTCTCGGATGGCGGACATGGCGCCCTCCTTCCAGAGTGAACCCGTTTGCGGGCTTATACCAGAATCGTCCCACTCGGCGGCCGGAGGGGCCATCGCCCGGAAACGCAAGAGGCCCCCGCCGAAGCGAGGGCCCTCACGAGAACGGCGTACGAGGATCAGCCGGAGCCGACGAAGATCACCATCAGCAGCCACACCACGGGAGCCGTCGGCAGGAGCGAGTCCAGACGGTCCATGATGCCGCCGTGTCCGGGGAGCAGGGTGCCCATGTCCTTGATGCCCAGGTCCCGCTTGATCATCGACTCGCCGAGGTCGCCCAGCGTGGCGCTGGCCGCGACCGCGAAGCCCAGCACCACGCCCTGCCACCAGGTGCCGTCGTCGATCAGGAACTCCATGGACAGCGCGCCCGCCACCATGGCGAAGCTCAGCGCGCCGAGCAGGCCCTCGCGGGTCTTGCCGGGGCTGATGCGCGGGGCGAGTTTGTGCTTGCCGAAGCGCCAGCCGATGGCATACGCCCCGGTGTCGCTGACGACGGTCAGGAGCAGGAACGTCAGTACGCGACGCGGGCCGTCGTCGGCGGTGAGCATCATGGCGACGAACGTGGCCAGGAACGGGACGTAGAAGGCCGCGAAGACGCCCGCGGTGACGTCCCTGAGGTAGCCCTCCGGCGGTTCCGTCATCCGCCAGACCAGGACGGCCAGCGCGGTGAGCGCCATCGCCACCCACGCGCCCTCGGCACCCCGGACGTACCCGGAGACGACCATGGCCGCGCCGCCGAGCGCGAGCGGGACAAGGGGCGCCTTGATGCCCTTGCGCTCCTCGAGCCGCTTGGTCAGCTCCCAGACGCCGACCACGACGGCGACCGCGATCACACCGACGAAAGCGGCCTTGACGACGAACAGCGACGCGACGATCACCACGCCCAGACCGACGCCGACCCCTATGGCCGCACTCAGGTCACGCCCCGCGCTCTTCTTCTGCGGCGCGGACGCCGGCTGCGAGGAGTCGGGCATGGGCTCCGGATTCTGCGGCGCCGTCCTGTGGGACGACGTCTGCGGCATGTCGTAAGGGCCGTAGGACGGGGCCTGCGGCGGGTCGTACGGCCGCGACTGCCGTACGTCGTACGGCGGCTGCGGCGTCTCGTCGCGGAACAAGGGGCCGCTCAGCCGAGCGGCCCCCCGGTCGTCATCCTGGTCTCCGCCATGTGCGGGTACGTCGGGCACGATGGGCATGGGGCGAGTCTGCTGCGCGTCATGCGCATCGTACGTGGGACCCGCCGGGTCGGCCCTCTGGACAGGCCCCTGGTCGGTGGGCTGCCAGTACCCGGCAGGTGGCCCGGCGTGTGGCGGAGAGCCCCAGGAAGAGTCGTTCATCAGACCTCGAGCAGCTCCGCTTCCTTGTGCTTGAGGAGCTCGTCCACCTGGGCGACGTACTTGTGGGTGGTGTCGTCGAGCTCCTTCTCCGCACGGCGGCCCTCGTCCTCGCCGACTTCGCCGTCCTTGACGAGCTTGTCGATGGAGTCCTTGGCCTTGCGGCGCACCGCGCGGATGGAGACCTTGCTGTCCTCGGCCTTGCTCCGGGCGACCTTGATGTAGTCGCGGCGGCGCTCCTCGGTGAGCTCGGGGAACACCACCCGGATGATGTTGCCGTCGTTGCTCGGGTTGACGCCCAGGTCGGAGTCGCGGATCGCCTGCTCGATGTTGCGCAGCGCGCTCTTGTCGAACGGGGTCACGACCGCCATGCGCGGCTCCGGCACAGAGAACGAAGCCAGCTGGTTGATCGGCGTCGGCGCGCCGTAGTAGTCGGCCACGATCTTGTTGAACATCGCCGGGTGCGCACGGCCGGTGCGGATCGCGGCGAAGTCCTCCTTGGCGACCACGACGGCCTTCTCCATCTTCTCCTCGGCCTCGAGGAGGGTCTCTTCGATCACCACTTGCTCCTGCGTGTCTTGAGTAGGCCCGGCCGCTGTTCCTTGGTGAGGGCGGCGGCCGGCTTCGTCGCGTCTTCTTCCTGCACGGTTCCCGACCGGCAGGACATTGTCCATCCCTCCGGTCGGGTCATCAGCCCTGGCTGACTTGGTCACCCACCAGCGTGCCGATCTTCTCACCCTTGACGGCGCGCGCGATATTGCCCTCGGCGAGAAGCTCGAACACCAGGATCGGGAGCTTGTTGTCGCGGCACAGCGTGACGGCGGTGGCGTCGGCGACCTTGAGGTCACGCGTGATGACCTCGCCGTAGCCGAGGGCGTCGAACTTGACCGCGTCGGGGTTGGTCTTCGGGTCGGAGTCGTAGACCCCGTCCACGCCGTTCTTGCCCATGAGGAGCGCCTCGGCGTCGATCTCCAGGGCGCGCTGGGCGGCGGTGGTGTCGGTCGAGAAGTACGGCATGCCCATACCGGCGCCGAAGATGACCACGCGGCCCTTCTCCAGGTGCCGGATGGCGCGCAGCGGGATGTACGGCTCGGCGACCTGCCCCATGGTGATGGCGGTCTGCACCCGGGACTGGATGCCCTCCTTCTCCAGGAAGTCCTGGAGGGCGAGGCAGTTCATGACGGTGCCGAGCATGCCCATGTAGTCGGACCGGGCACGGTCCATGCCTCGCTGCTGGAGTTCCGCGCCACGGAAGAAGTTGCCGCCGCCGATGACGACGGCGATCTCCGCGCCGTCCCGCACGACCGCCGCGATCTCACGGGCGATCTTGTGCACCACGTCGGGGTCGACGCCCAGGCCCCCGCCACCGGCGAACGCCTCTCCGGACAGCTTCAGCAGAAACCGCCCGCGTACTTTGCCGTCGTCGCTCTTCTGGGGCTTGGTGGTCATGGCGTTCTCCTCATGGTGCACATACGAGGAGGCCATTGCCGGCGGGGTGTCGTTCGCAACCCATGCGCGGCAATGGCCTCCTCGTCAGATCTGCTGTCGTCCGCCACACATGTGACGGCGTACGCGGACGACTGCTGCCGACCCTATCGGGGTCGCGCGTCGATCGCGGTACGGACTCAGATGCCGACCTTGATGCGCGAGAAGCGCTTCAGGGTGACACCCGCCTCGTCCAGAACCTTCTGGACGGACTTCTTGTTGTCCAGCGCGTACGGCTGGCCGAGCAGCGTGGCGTCCTTGAAGAAGCCGTTGAGGCGACCCTCGACGATCTTCGGCAGGGCGGCCTCGGGCTTGCCCTCGGCGCGGGTGGTCTCCTCGGCGACGCGGCGCTCGGACTCGACGACCTCGGCCGGAACGTCGTCCTTGGAGAGGTACTTCGGCGCGAAGGCGGCGATGTGCTGGGCGACGCCCTTGGCGATCTCGGCGTTGGGCTTGTCGAGCTCGACGAGGACACCGATCTGCGGCGGCAGGTCGGGCATCGTGCGGTGCATGTACGCCGTCACGAAGCCGTCGGAGAACTGCGAGAAGCGGTCCAGGACGATCTTCTCGCCCAGGTTGGCGTTGGCCTCGTCCACGAACGCCTGGACGGTCTTGCCGGGCTCGATCTCGGAGGCGAGCAGCGCCTCGAGGTCGGCCGGGGCGCTCTTGGCGACGTGCTCGGCGATCGCGGTGGCGACGGCCTGGAACTTGTCACCCTTGGCGACGAAGTCCGTCTCGCACTTCAGCTCGACGAGGACACCGGAGGAGTTGTCGTCGGCGATGATCGAGACCACGGCGCCGTTCTCGGCGGAGCGGCCCTCGCGCTTGGCGACGCCCTTCTGGCCCTTGATACGGAGCGCCTCGACGGCCTTCTCGACGTTGCCCTCGGCCTCGTCCAGCGCCTTCTTGCAGTCCATCATGCCGGCGCCGGTGAGCTCACGGAGCTTCTTGACGTCGGCGGCGGTGTAGTTCGCCATGATTCTGGAATCTCTCTCGAAGTCTGAAGGTCTACGGGCGCCGGACGGCGGGGGCTTCGTGGGCCCCCGCCGTCCGGAACCCGAAGGTCGTGAGGGGTCAGGCCTGCTCGGCGTCCACAGCGGGGGCCTCGGCGGCGGGGGCTTCGGCGGCAGCCTCGGCGGGGGCCTCAGCAGCGGCCTCGGCCGGCGCCTCGGCGGCGGGGGCCTCGGCCTCAGCGGCAGGGGCCTCGGCAGCGGCGGGGGCCTCGGCCTCGTCGGCCTTCTTCTCGCCCTCGAGCAGGTCGCGCTCCCACGCGGCCAGCGGCTCGCCCGCGGCCTTGTCGCCCTTGCCCTCGGTGGCGACACCGGAGCGGGAGATGAGGCCCTCGGCGACCGCGTCCGCGATCACACGGGTGAGCAGCGTGACGGAGCGGATCGCGTCGTCGTTGCCGGGGATCTTGTAGTCGACCTCGTCGGGGTCGCAGTTGGTGTCGAGGATGGCGACGACCGGGATGTTGAGCTTCCGGGCCTCGCCGACCGCGATGTGCTCCTTCTTGGTGTCCACGATCCAGACGGCGCTGGGAACCTTGGACATCTCGCGGATACCGCCGAGGGTCTTCTCCAGCTTGGCCTTCTCGCGCGAGAGCACGAGAAGCTCCTTCTTGGTCAGACCGGACGCGGCGACGTCCTCGAAGTCGATCTGCTCGAGCTCCTTGAGGCGCTGCAGACGCTTGTAGACGGTCGAGAAGTTGGTGAGCATGCCGCCCAGCCAGCGCTGGTTGACGTAGGGCATGCCGACGCGGGTGGCCTGCTCGGCGATGGCCTCCTGCGCCTGCTTCTTCGTGCCGACGAACATGACCGTGCCGCCGTGGGCGACGGTCTCCTTGACGAACTCGTAGGCGCGGTCGATGTACGACAGCGACTGGAGCAGGTCGATGATGTAGATGCCGTTGCGCTCCGTGAAGATGAACCGCTTCATCTTCGGGTTCCAACGACGGGTCTGGTGACCGAAGTGGACGCCGCTTTCCAGCAGCTCCCGCATCGTGACGACGGCCATGGCCGTTCTCCTTGAATTTCTCGGTTGTGCCGCGGGTACCGGCGGTACCCGCGCCTGACGCCCGCGATGCGCCTTGCCGCTAGGGACCGAGAGGCGCTGACACCGGCTGTTTGACGGCCTGATGTCGGGGCGTGCGAAGTCGACCCGGTGACCCGGATCGCCAGAAGAAGTGTACGGGACCCGCGAGGCACCGGGTGACGCCGCTGTCCACAACCGGGGAGTGGTCCACAGGCCCCGGCCACGATCTAGGCGGGTGCGGGACGGTTCTCGCATGCGAGCGATGCGATGTGTGCGATGCGCGGGTCCGTGGACGGGGTTGCTGCTGCTTCTCACAGCGACGGTGCTGATCTGCGCGCCCGCGCCGAGCAGCCGACCGGCCCCTTTCGGCCCGACGGCCACGGACACCTCCGTCCCGCCCCTCGGCCGCACCTGGCCCGTGGGCACCCGACCACCGGTCATCCGGGGCTGGGAACCCCCGGCGACGGCGTACGGCCGCGGCCACCGAGGCATCGACCTCGCGGCCGCCCCCGGCACACCGGTACGAGCGGTGGCGGCGGGCCGGGTCTCCTTCGCGGGCCGGGTGGCGGGCAAGGGGGTCGTCTCGGTGGAGCTGCCGGGGACGGGCGCCCCACCGCTGCGAACGACGTACGAGCCGGTACGGGCGTCGGTGAAGAAGGGTGAGGAGGTGGCGGCGGGCGAGGTGGTGGGCACGGTGGAACCGACCGGCTCCCACTGCACGCGCACGTGCGTGCACTGGGGCCTGAGAAGGGGCGACACCTACCTGGACCCGCTCTCCTTGCTGCCTCCGTGGCTGCTCACCGGTAGACCGTCGCGACTTCTTCCGGTGATCGGCGTACCGATGCCGTCATGACCAGCCGCCATGACTGCCGACAGCCGACGCCGTTCGTCGTGAGCTCGCGAGCAGCCATACCGCCGAGACGAACGGGCAAACGCGGGCGACACGGGTGGGCGCGGGCGGCACGCGTGGTGCTGCTGCGCGCTGCTCGCGCCGACGAGGGCGGAGGTCACCGGCCCCGCGCACGCCCGGACGCGACCGACACCCCACTGACGCCCGGCCGCTGTCCGCGGGCAGTCGTGCCGACGAGGCGAACGGCCACACGCGGGCGGCACGCACGGACGCGGGCGGCACCCCGCCGGCGCCGGGCCGCGGTCCGCGGGCAGTCGTGCCGCTGGGGCGGCACGGGTGGGCGCGGGCGGCACCTCGGCAGCGCCGGGCCATGCGACTCACCCCGCCGGCCACGGCCGACGTCAGCCCTGGACGCGGCCGACGTCAGCCTGGACGCCCCGCAGCGCCATGGAAACCGCCGCCTCCGTGATCACCGAAGGCTCCTCCGCCGCTCCCAGCTCGATCCGCCGCACAGCCGCGTCCACAACCCCCTGCAGCAGCATCGCCGCCATCCGAGGCTGCGCGTGCCCCATCTCCGCCAACGCCTCGACGATCATCGCCACGAGCCCGCCGTGCGCGGCCCGGATCTTCTCCCGGGCCCCCGCGTCCAGCTCACTCGCGGAGATCGCCACCACAGCCCGGTGACGCCGGTCCCCGACCAGCGCCAACTGCTGCCGCACATACGCCTCGACCTTGCCCTCGGGCGCCTGGGCCCGCTCCATCGCCGACGACACCTCCGCCGCCCAGACGGGGAAGTCGACCTCGCACAGCTCCTCGACCACGGCGGCCCGCGACCGGAAATACTCGTACACCGACGACCGCGCGAGCCCCGTCCGCTCGGCGAGGGCCGGGAAGGTCAGCGCCTCCGTCCCACCCTCGGACAACAGGGAACGAGCCGCGTCCAGCAGGGCGGCTCGCTGCATCGACCGGTGCTCGGCCACGGAGGCCGCTCGAATCCTTGGCACTCAACCACTCTACGGACGGACCACCGCCGACGGGAACGACTCCCCCTCGCCTCGCCGCCTCAGCGACCGAAACTCGCCAGCTTCGCCCGCAGCTGGAGCACCGACTTGGTGTGGATCTGACTCACCCGGCTCTCGGTCACCCCCAGCACGTTCCCGATCTCGGCGAGCGTGAGCCCTTCGTAGTAGTAGAGCGTCACCACGGTCTTCTCCCGCTCGGGCAGCGTGTTGATCGCCCGTGCCAGGAACCGCCGCAGCTCCCGGTCCTCGGCCACCTCCACGGGGTTGTCCGCGGCGGTGTCCTCCAGCGTGTCCATGAGGCTCAGCCGGTCGCCGCCCTCACCGCCGACGTGCAGCAGCTCCTCCAGGGCCACCACGTTGGCCAGCGACAACTGACTGAAGACCGCGTGGAGGTCGTCGACCGCGATGCCCATCTCGGCGGCCACCTCCCCCTCGCTCGGCGTCCGCCGCAGCCGCGCCTCCAGCGTGGCGTACGCCCGCTCGACGTTGCGCGCCTTCTGCCGCACGGACCTCGGGATCCAGTCCAGCGCCCGCAGTTCGTCGATCATCGCGCCTCGGATCCGCGTGATCGCGTACGTCTCGAACTTGATCTCCCGGTCGACGTCGAACTTCTCGATCGCGTCGATGAGTCCGAAGACCCCCGAGGACACGAAATCCGCCTGCTCCACGTTGGGCGGCAGGCCGACGCTCACCCGTCCCGCCACGTACTTCACGAGGGGCGAGTAGTGCAGGATCAGCTGCTCGCGCAACCGCTCGTCCCCCGTCGCCTTGTACGACCGCCACAACTCGTCGAGCGTCGAGGGAGCGGGCGGCCGCACGCTGCCACCCTCGCGGGCGGCTGGGGGGATCGCCGCCCGGTCGGACCCGGAGGTGTGCTGGGGCATTCGTCGCCTTGTGCCGTTCTGCCGTGATGTGGGGGTGCCTGGGTGAGCTGTCGGACTGATGCCGTTCTGATGTCGAGTCGCCTGTCTGTGACGGAATCCACGTGAGCGTAGCGTGACTGTAGCGTCGCAGTGCGCGAACGGCGTGCCTCGCACTGTGCGCAGATACGTTCCGCTGCTGCCCCACCGCGTCGCACCCGTCGCTCTGAGTGATCATCGAATCGCGTCAACTGCGGGGATTTCCAAGGGCGTCAGGGTTCCCCCGGACGGCCGAACACGCTCGGTCAGCACCCGCGTCCGTCACCGCCCGCTGAGATCATTGCCTGGCGTGTCAACTTCCAGCCGTCGCCGTGTCGTTCGACGTAACCAAGTGCTCGGAGTTCGTACAGTCTCGCGACCGCGTCGTCCCGGGTCGTCAGCGCGCCGCGCGCGATCTCGTCCGGCGTCGCCGCGCGGTGACCGGGCAGCGCGGCCAGGACCCGCCGTGCCGCCGCGTCGAGGAGGTCGCGCGGCAGCACAGGGCCGCGCCGGTCCGGGGCCAGCTCCCCCATGTCACCGACCAGTTCGACCACTTCCGCGGCGTCGGTGGTCAGTACCGCCTCTCCGCGCAGCAACTCGTGCACTCCGGCGGACAGGCCGCTGGTGGCCGGTCCGGGCACGCCCATGGTGTGGCGGCCCAGCCGCTGTGCCGCACGTGCCGTGACCAGCGAACCGCTGCGATGGGCGGCCTCGATGACGACGGTGCCTCGGGTGAGCGCGGCGATCACCCGGTTCCGCAGCACGAATCTGCTCGGTGTCGGGTGGTCGCCGGGCGGCAACTCCCCGATGACCAGGCCCTGTTCCGCGATCCTGGTGATCAACTGGGTGTGCCCGCGCGGATAGGGCCGGTCCACCCCGCAGGCCAGTACTGCGACGGTTGCACCGCCGGCGCCGAGGGCCCCGCGGTGGGCGGCGCCGTCGATTCCGTAGGCACCGCCGGACACCACGACCCAGCCGCGTTCGGCGAGGTCCGCGGCGAGGGTGGCCGCCATGTGGGCGCCGTATTCGGTGCAGGCGCGGGCGCCCACGACGGCCACCGACCGGAGGGCCCACATCCGCAGACTGGGCCTTCCCCGCACCCACAGCCCCAGCGGGCGGGCGTCCCCCAGGTCGTCGAGCTGCCCCGGCCACTCGCCGTCGCCCGGACCGACGAACCGCACACCGGCCTCCCGCGCGACGGCGAGATCCCGCCCGGGCTCGGCCCCCGCGACCCGGCCGACCAGCCCGGCCCACCGCTTGTCACTCACCCCCGGCAACGGCATCTCACCGTCCCGCAACCGCCGGACCACCTCCCCCACGCCGTACTCCCGCACCCACCGCCCGGCGACCTCGTCGCCGGGCTCGACGACCCGAGTGAGGAAGACCCGTCCGAGCAGCTCACCGTCCGGGTCGTCGCCGATGTTCATGTCAGCGCTCCGATGGCCATGGGCACGCCCCGTGGCACTCCCGTACGCAGTTGCAGCGCCAGGGCGACGTCCGTCGCGTCCGGACGGTCGTGACCGACGAGGTCCGCGACGGTCCAGGCCACGCGCAGCACCCGGTCGAGCCCGCGAGCGGTCAGCACGCCCCGCTCCAGGTTGCGCTCCGCGTCGTCCATGGCACCGGCCACGGCATGCCAGCGGCTGCGCAGCTCGCGTCCGGGAACGTCGCTGTTGGTGCGCCACGGAGTACCGGCGAGACGGGCCACCGCTCGCTCCCTGGCCTCCCGGACCCGGTCGGCCACCGTGGCCGTGGACTCACCCCGGGCGCCCCGCTCGGTCAGCTGGGCACGGGTGACCCGGTCCACCTCGACCCGCAGGTCGACCCGGTCGAGGAGAGGGCCGGACAGCCTGGCCTGGTAGCGCCGGATCGAGGAGGGCGGGCAGTCACACAGGTCGTCCGTCTGGGAGAAGCGGCCGCAGGGGCACGGGTTGGCCGCCAGCTTGTGGCCGCCGTTTAGAACTGACCACTGACCGTCTGCAGGCGAAGCTGCAGACGGTCTAGAGCCCACTATCACGTCTCAGCCCCCGGCGACGGAGTCGGCCGGGGGGGTGCATCAACGAGGTCGGCGGTCGGGTCAGAGTCCAGCGTGCTGAAGCAACCTTCGGACAATGCTGGTGATGATCAGCATTCTGAAGCGCGCCTCGTCCGCGTTGGAACGGCCGGGGTGGGGGCCCTCCGGGTGCGAGATGTCCCAGGCCCCCTGCATGAGGCGGCCCCACTTTTCGGGGACGACCTTCTTCTGGTCGACCATGAAAGTGATGGCGTTGCCGCCTGAGGTGCCCGTGTAGCCGTACTTCTGCGCGACTCGAAAGGTCACGTCTTCGAGCATCGGGCGGAGGGCACCGTTACTGGCCTCGTAGTTGTGGTGGTTGAGGTTGTCGACAGCCTGCTTGTAGTGGTTGAGGGCGACCTCGAAGCCGGCGGCGTCAAGCTGCGCCTCCAAGGCGCTGATCTCCCCACCCATCTCGGTGCCCGCGGCTTCGGTCGGGCGGATGTGATAAACGACGGGCCCCCTGTCGATCTCGATCCAGCTGTCGGAGCCGGTGTCCGTCCGGATGGTCGGGTCGTCCCACTGGAGGTCGTAGCCATCCGCGAGGAGGGCTTCCTTGAGCTGGAACAGCAGACTCTCCGGGCCCAGCTCATCGGGGCTCCGGAAGCCGCTCGTCTGCTCCTTGGCGAACATGAGCAGGCCGCGGTGGGCGTCCTTGTCACCTTTCTGTGCCGCCCGCCGGGCGGCCATCAGGACCGTCTGGACGAGCCTCTCCTTGGAGGACGTCACGGTGATGAACCGATCGAGGTTGGCGGCGAGCAAGCTTGTGTTGATCTCCTTCATCGTTCGCTCGATAGCGATCTTGGTGAGAACGGCCAGAGTGGGACTCGAGAGGGTCTGCATCACAGCGAGACATCCTCGGGGGCCGACGGTCATTCCGTCCCGTGGATTTCCGAGATCCGTGCTTGGGTTCGTTCAACCTGGCGAGGCTGCGGCCGCCAATCGGGGTGACCGTCGAAGCCAGCCGCGCCCGCTCACGGTCTCGGAAGGTCACTCGGGATCAGGCTCTGCCAGGGCCACGAGCGTCTGAGCCAGGCGTCTCATCGGGTCCCACTCGCTTCCGATAGCGCCCTCGCCGACTTCCGCGGCTCGGAGCATCTCCTTAATGCGCTCTTGGACGTAGGGCTTGTTGACGAGTTCGCCTTGGTAGTCGTTCATCGAGTCGTTGTGACCCTTCCAACGGACTGGGATCAGCTTCCCGTCGGTTCCGCGCAGGCAGTCTTGTCCGAAGTAGAACTCCACGGAGCAAGCACGACCCGCCACGTCGTCGACGGAAGCGCCTGAGGGGCCGAGGGTCGGATAGGCGTGCGCGTAGTCGAGGTCGGGCAGCCTGCAGACCGCGTAATGGTCAGGCAGAGGTGTGCCGGCGAGTTGCTTCTCAGCTAGGCGCCCTGCTGTGTCGTCGTCCAGGATCCCGATCACTCGGTTCATCACGCCGGCAGCTGCGAAGCTTCTCATGTTCTTGACGACTTGATCGGTGCCACCAGCGGCCTTCGTAGTCTCGATGTCCCAAAAATTGAAGTATCCGGCGATTTCAGGACGGACCAGCCTAAGAGCGCGGGGTAGGACCTGCGCGTCGAACTTTCCCTCGGTGATCACGATGATGGGGCCTGTATTCGCGGTGATGAAGCCCAGCTCGCCGAGGGCTTGAGCGGACAGGTCCTCGAAGCTGCTGCAGTAGCCGGCCGCCAGCAGATCTGACAAGTCCATCGTCAGCACGGCCTGAGGGTCTTGGTCGTAGAGAAGAGCACTCAGAATAAAGCGAGGATCGTCAGTGCCGTCTTCAAAGTAGAACTCCAGCTCATCAATGCAATTCAATTCCACCAGGTCAAGGTCCTCACCCTCCTCTTCCTCCTCTTCCTCTCCCTTGAAGTCGAGCTCATGGTGCGCGGTGCACCCCTTGATGTAGGCGGCAAGCCCAGTGAGGATCACCTGCTCGCATGACATCTCGTGAGGTGTCCCCTGAACTCCGTGAGCTGGGCTGACGAGGAGGATGTTTTCGTCCATCCCATTCTCCCTCAGCTGCGACCTGCGGATCTCTGCCATCGACCGCACGCTGGCCTCGGGTGTGAAGCCCATGAGCTTCAGGCGGGCGAGCACGGTTGCGACTGTCGTGCGATAGCCAAAACGATCAAGCGTATCGACGTCATCGCCCCCCTCCGCAAACACCTGAAGCTCTGGCGGGAGCTCTTGACCCGAGGGGACCTGGTTGAGCTGGTCGACGCCCTGAGCCCAGTCGTCCTGCATGTACTTGTCTTCTTCTTGGAAGACGGTCATGAGTCGGGACGGAAAATCATTCTTTCCGGACAAAATCTGCCGTTCTCCCAGCAGCAGTCGCCATCTGTCTCCCATGAGCGCCTCCGTCTCAGTGCCGACAGCGAGTCATGGTGATGATGCCAAGGATGGTCGACGCGAGTCATAGCCTCCGACGCTGCCGACCAAGCTGACGTCGATCGGCAATCGACGAGACCCTCGCTTGGATCTCCAGCGCATCCTGCATCTTGGCAACACGCAGAGCCAGGTGTTGGATCTGCGCCGCCGCCAGGGCGAGCTGGGTGTTCAGCTCGCGGTTGCGTCGGCGGAGCTTCGCGTTGCGAGCGACGAGCCTGTCGTGCTCGGTCGGCCCGCTGCGCAAGGTGGTGGGGGCGGCCCGATGATCGGCGATCTCTCGTGCGATCTCGGGGTAGCGCCGACGGAAGGTGGTGTTGGTCAAGCCGAGCCGGCGGGCCAGCATGAGGACGCTGGGGGCGGTGTTGGTCTCGCGGCAGCTTTCCAGCACCTCCTGGAGGTGTTTGCGGACCAGCGCCTCGGGGAGGTCGGGGACTCGGCGGGTCATGCCCGGATGGCCTCCTGCCCGTTGGATGTCAGGAACTCGACGACCTCAGCCCGCCGGTTCTGCAGGAGTTGCAGAAGACGGGGAGCCAGGGTCGGCCGGGAGCCGAGCCGTTTGTCGATGCGGGCGATCTCTCGCTGCCAGGTAGCAACGTTCTCCGGGGTGAGCGCGACGTTGCGGCAGGCCAGAGGCAGGCAGCCCCCGTGCGAGGGCAGTCCCTCGCTGTTGCCGCGGCGGCCCTTCTCGCAGAGGGCTTTGGCCGGGTCGTTGACGCAGGTGATGTACTCACCGGGATAGATCGCCGGATCGTGCCGCTTCATGATCCTCTTCAGGCGGTGCTTGTCCAGGGCGACTTGGCCTCGGAACTGAGCGCGGTCGCCGAAGTCCTTCAGCCGCCGGGCAGCCTCTTCCGCCGAAGGACCCGCCAGATCAAGGTGCTCGTGAGCGTCGATCATCTCCATGAAAACCTCGCCGCGAGCGATGGCCTGCTCGCTTTCGACCTCGGCCCGGAAACCGGAGTCGCTGGTGCCGGCATAACCCTCGAACATTTGAATTGAGTGATGCCGGAACTGCAGGGCGCCTGCGATGACCCCACCTGGGCGCCGGGCGATGAACCAGGCCAGCGTCCGTCTAAAATGGCTGGTCTTGAGCCTGATCCGTTGGCCAGGACCGGCTGCGATGGTGTCGGTGCGGCCTCGACCAGCACAAAGGCGGTTCACGAACGCGGCGAACTCATTGAGGTGCTTGTTGGTCGCCTTGTTGCCGAGGGCCTCGTTGTCACCTTTGTGAGCTCCGCAGCCGTGGAGGAGACGGCCGAACAGGAAGGCCTCGGTCGATGGCTGGAGCTGTTCCAGGACCTTGATCGCGCGAGCGACGGCTGCGCTGACCGTCCAGGTCGCCGGGACGCCTGCGACATCTTCCTCGCCCTTGAACGCCAAACTATTGAGTCGCCAGCGATAGGGGCGGCCGTCTTCGTCGTACTTGATCTCCAGAGACCCGCGCTTGATGTGCTTGACCTCGCTGTCCCGCATGCCGCTGAGGAACGCGATCACGATGTAGCAGGCGGCCTGGAGATGACGGGCCAACCGGGACAGGCTGTTGGCCGTGGTGTGGTGAGTGGTGATCGATTCAATCCAGGGCTCTCCGTCCAGCCGCCCCTGAACGTTCTCGATGAATGCGCTGTCCGTGACACCGACGATGGCCGTTGCGGCATCGACGGCCCGGCGGTATTGATCGACGGCAGCTCGGTCGCAGTCCAGCACGCGTGCGAGGTAGGCGATGTTGGGCTGCCCGCCACGACCAGGCAGAGGACGGCCGGCGGCGATGTGCTGATCGAGCAGACCCTGCAGTCGGGCAGGAACGCTGCCACGAGCCGATCTCCGACTCGGGCCGCGCATGCGGGCTTCTCGCCATCGCCGGTCCGCCTCGAAGATGTCCTGCGCGAAGTCGTCGATGAACCGCAGCGCCCAGACCACCAGCGGCCCCAGGACATCCTCGGGCAGTCGGTCGGTGTCGTTCTCACCGTGCCGGACCTGCTTCGACTCGCTCCAACCCTCCAGGTCGAGCGGGTTGAATCGCAGTGCGTCCACTCCCAGGTGTCGACGCCAGCGCCATAGCAATCGCACGGCTGTCCGGGATCGCTCACGCTGTGCGTGATGGTTCGGGAAGCGGGCCAGAAGGTGCTTGCGGTAGCCGTCGAGGTCGCCGGGCGACAGCTCGGACAGTTCATTCCGCTCTGGTGTCCACCTGCGGTCGAGCCACTTTAGAAACCGCTTTATCTCGGTGAACTTGCTGCGGATAGTCGTGATCCCCGGTGCCTCCTCGCCATCCGGCAGCTCCAGGGACAACAAGGCATAGAAGAGCCGCTTGGCCGCGGGCCGGAACCGCTGCGGGAGTGTGGGGAAGTTCAGGATCAGGGCATGCTCGTGGGCCTTGAGCCGAGCGGGGGTCAGCTGCCAGATGTCGTGGCTGTAGCGGGAGGTGTCCTCCAGCCTGATGCCGGATCGCAGCTGACGGCCGTGCAGGACGTACGGATCCTTCAGCGTGACGGCCGTGGGGTAGGAGGCGAAGGTGGCAATGCTCATGGCTGTTCCCAGGGGGCTTCGACCAGGTCGAGGAAGGCATCGGGGAGGGGCTGCTGGCGTACTTTGTCGACCTCCGCCGGGGTGAACTTGGCGAGGATGTCGCGCCGGACGGCGACCCAGGCGGGCCCGTAGCGCTTCCACCAGGTGTCCTCGCTCATGCGCTCGCGCATGACGCCCAGGGCGTCCAGCAGGGCCAGGAGCTTCGGCAGATGCGTCCGGGTGACAAGGCAGTTCCCGCAGTGGAAGCAGGCCAGGAAGGAGTCGCCGCAGGTGCTTCCCGTCTCCGGGTGGTGCTCGTAGTCCTCGCAGGCCGTCCAGGCGGTGTCCAGTCCGCCGTCGGCAAGCTCCCGGGCTGTCTGCGGGGCGAGCCCGGCATCTTCGAGTTGCTGGGGTGACTCGGCGTCCGTGATCACAGTGGGTTCGCCGCGGCGGCCAACCGCCGCCGCGTGTGCGTCCCAGGCCGTCTGTTCAGCGTCTGCGAGGGCTTCTGTGATCACTTCTTCGGCCCACTCGCGGGTGGCCTCATCCGGTTTGAGGTAGTTCGTGAACAGCACCTGGGCCGTGTTGCTCTTCGTGGACGAGGGCAGATGCCCACCGAGCTGCTTGGTGCGGCGGGCGTCGACGCTGGTCTTGATCTGGTTGAAGGTCACCTTGAGCGGCGTCGGTCCGGTGTCAGCCGACTCCTCCGCCTGGTTCTTCTTCGTCTTCGCCGTGGGCGGCGGGTCCGCAAGGACCGGCTTAGGCCGAGTGGCGGCCCATTCAGACATCGCGATGCGGCCGCCGTCGTGGAGGTCGGACTCGAAGGGAGCGAAATGCTCGCCGCGGCCCCCGATCACCGCGGTTCCGTTGCGCCAGATGCAGAAGGCCAGGGATGATCCGCAGATCTCCCGGCTGCGTGCGGTCAGCTCTAGCAGGAGGAGATAGAGGCCGCCGGGCGTGTGCAGTTCACGCTCTTTCGGACCGATCTCCCAGGTCAGCGTGTCGAACCACTTCCTGGTCCCGCGTCGGCGTTTGACCACCACAAGCTCGACCGCCCGGTCCTCCAGGATCCGGTGCTTGGCCGGCAGCTCCTTGAGGGTCTCCCCGTTGCGCTCGGTGACCAGGGCCAGCAAGGCCATCAGCGGGGCCAGGTCCCTCCAGGTCAGGAACAGGTGAGAGGCGAGATCGGCCCTCCGTCGACGATGCGAAAACTCAGCCGACACCGGGACCTCACCGGTGGTCGCCATCGTGGTCAGGACCCCCGACAAGTCCCGTTGCCCTGGTTCCACGTTCTCAGGGGCGGCACGATGCTGTCGCACGAGCAGTTCACCCGCCCGGATCCGCCGGGCGATGCGAGCCGTGTCCGCCCTTGCAGCCGCGGTCAGCCGGTCCAGTTCACCGTGCGAGTAGCCGCCGACCCCACCCCGCGAGGGCCTGCGTAACCGACGTGCGAATGCATCCCCGGCGTCAGCAGGTAGCCGACTCTGCAGACGGTCATCAGCGAACTGCAATTTCAGCTCAGCCATGTCGCTGTACTTCGTCTGCGGGGACGTGCCACTGCGGCCGTGGAAGGCATCCACATGCGCGCGGGTCAGCTCGTCCGGAGTCGCTGGCGGCGATTCCGTCGAGGCCAGGAAGCCGGTCCAGTTCTTGATCGCTCGCCAACTGGTCTTGGTGCCCGCCAGTGTGCGGATGCCGCCGCTGGGGCCGATCCGCCGCGACATCGCCTCGGCCAACAGCGGGTGCCAGCCTGGCATAGGCAGTTCACCGACGTCGTAGCTCGCGCGGCGACCGTCGTCCCCGTGGAAGTCGACGATCAGGCTCCCTGCGATGCCTTTCCGGACCGGTGCGGGCGACTCGTAGCCGTCCGGCGGCAGGCTGGACGGACGGCCCGGACCGGTGCTGCCGCGCCCCCGTCGCGTCATGCCCTCACCTCCGCTTCCTCAGACAGGTCGTTCGGCGGCTTCTCGTCCCCGAGGGCGCCGAAAGGCGTGTCGCGGGGGTCCTCCCAGGTGTCGGGGACCAGCGCCATGCGGGTCTCCATCTCCAGTTCCTGCAGGGCGTGCAGGTAGATCAAGGTCGACAGCTGAGAGGTATGTCCGAGTCGGCGGCGGACCCAGTCCATGGGGTCACCGAAGATCCGCTGGTAGTGCAGCCGCTGGGCCTCGTTCATGTCACCGAGCGCGGCGATGTGCCCGCGCTGGAGCTGTTCGAGGGTGATCACCGCGAAGGTGTGCCGCAGGAGATGTGCGTGGGCGTAGAGGTCGAGGCCCTGTTCCTCGCAGCGACGGTTGGCATCGGTGAACATGTCCTTCCAGGTCGACAAGGACAGCGGCATCCCGCCCTCACCGAGCCAGAACATCGCCGGCTCCAGACCGTCCTCGGTGTCGATCAGCAACCGCTGACGCTCGCGCGGATCAAGCAGCCGGGTGTCGACCTTCTCGCCCCGGTTGATGCCGCTCGAGTACTGGGCCAGGTGAGGCCGCTCCGGATCGAAGATCACGATTGGACGCCGGATCTTGTCGTAGCGGCCCGCAGCGCGTGCCTCCTCGATGACCCACCGCCGGTCCTCGTCCGCGTAGGCCGTCAGGTCCCGGCGGACCGAGGCTGGCTCGTAGACCCAGCGGGCCGAGTTCCGCTTGGCGATCACCGCGGGCAGCCAGGACTTGCTGTAGCCGGCCGGGCCCGGCCCCACGGGAACCTCCGTGACCAGACGGCTGGCCTGCTCTTCCAGCCGCAGGCCGGTGCGAACCGTGGAGTCGCTGAAGGTTCCGTTGCGTGAAACCCACCGGCCGCGGAAGTTATCCCGGGGCAACCCCTCGCGGTCATAGCCGAGGACACCGACATCCCGCCAGCGCCGGTAGGACGGTGCGGGCAGCCACTCCACGACCTGGCCGCCCACGTCGTGGGCGTAGGTCGCCGGCACCCTCCTCTCCGCGCTGTCCGGCTTCGGGCGGCGCCCGCCCTTTTTCTGCTCGTGTTCGTCGCGCGGTGGCCGCTGCGGGATCGGCACCTCCGGCACCCACAGCTTCTTCTTCGCGTAGAGGTAGAACTGCTGCAGGTGGGAGACCTCCTGGCTCCACGTATCGCCGTCGACTCGCGGCCCGCGAGGATCGCGACGCCGCCAGTAGTGGTAGGCGGTGTGGTCGGCCTCGGTCGCGTCCCGCCAGTCCTTCCCGCCCCTGCTCTGGTGCAGGAAGTTCAGCTTCCGGCAGAGGGCCGACGCGCGGTTGATCTGGCTGTTGAGCGGACCCTCTATGAGGTTCACCTGATGGAAGTACGAGTTCAGGTCGGTGTCGTAGACCAAGCACGGCGACAACAGGTACGGCGTCCCGTCGGGAATGCCCAGGTCGTCGAGCCATAGCTCCCACTCAGTCAGAGAAACTCGCAGGTGCCAGGGCTGGGGTTCAGGCTGCGGCAGGTCTCGCGAGCTGTAGTGGACTGACCAGGCACCTTGTCTCAACACCCGCGGACCATATAGGTCCTGATCAATCGGGCGACTGCCGGAAGTGCGGCGTGGTCACGCACTGGATGGTCGAGAGGTGGCGGCGCCGCTCTTGTCGGCGGTGCCGTCTTCCCTCGGCGTCAGCCAGGGGAAGTGCGCGCCGTGGTGTAAGGCGGCGATGAACACGCTCCGCAGTTCCCAGTGCAGACCGGCCGTGGAGAGTGGCCTGCTTGGGTGAGGCGACCACGAACTTATGCGTGGTACCGGCCGCCACAGCCACAACCTGTAGCAGGAGCCGTTGTCGGTCATCACCCCTTCTAGCGTGACACCGCAGGCCAATTACCCCGCGCAGCAGCGCCCACCAGGACTTCTTCAACCTCTGGTTGAGAGCGTACGGCGCTTTGCGCTCCACCTCCGGAGGCCGGGCCGAACCTCCCCGGCCTCTCCTCGCGGCTGTACGCATGAGGGCGCCGCCGCTGCTCGCCCGTTCTCAGGCCCGGGGCCAGCCTGGTGAGCAGTGTCGCGTCTGTGTCGAGGCTCGCGGACAGAGTGAGCATCGGCGGGAACCACTGGGCGCAGCGTTCGTGCGGGGCGCGGTCAGGGGCGGCGGCGCTTGCCTTGCTCGTCGTTTTCCTCTTCCGCCTCGATGCGCTCCTTGGGGACCTCACCGGTGACGGTCTCCTCATCGGTGACGGTCTCCTCATCGGTGACGGTCTCCTCATCGGTGACGGTTTCCTCATCAGTGGTCAAGCGGACCCGTTCCTCGGGCACCGCCCTGGTTTCCACCACAGGCGCTTCCTCGTGGGGGGTGACCTCGTGTTCCGCCTCCACGATGTCCGGGCCGGCGTCGCCGCGATTGGCGTCGGTGATCGGCTCGCGCTCCACGCGGACCTCTTCGCGCCGTACGGGTACGGTCCGCTGCTGCTCCTCGGTGACCACGTATTTACGCAACCGCGCGCGCCCAGCCTCGCGGCGTTCGACGCCGACGCGCATCTCCTCCTCGGAGCGTGTGACCGCGTCGTCGGAGTGCGTCATCGCGCCCTCGGGGGTGACGGCGGTCCGGCCGACGCCGGACTGCTCCTGCGGCCAGGCGGCGCCCCAGTCCAAGCCGTAGTGCTCGTACAGACGACGCTCTTCCTCCTCCGATAGGAAGTCGCCTGCGTGGACATCGACATTGGGTGCGTCCTTGACCTCATCCCTGCGGTAGGGGACCTCAAGGTGGTCCTCGACCACAGTGGCGTTGCGAACGGGGATGAAGGACTCGCTGGTCCCGAACAGGCCCGTCCCTACGCTCACCCATTCCGGCTCGCCGGTTACATCGTCGAAGAAGACGTGCTTGGCGTCACCGATCTTGTTGCCATTCGCGTCGTAGACGGGGTGATCCAGCACTCCTTGTATTTGCTTGAGGGTGAGGGACGAGCGGAATTGGGTGAACCTGCGATTACGGGCCGCTACCGTTCGGCGGGTCGATGCCTTGTTCACGGCTTGACCAAGGAGGTCTGCTAGCTCTTCCGAGCGGCTCCGATCGACTCCGCGTGCAAAGACATCACGGAGAACCGGCGCCCACTTGGCCTCCCACTCGGCAAGTTCCTTCGGTGAGATGCGAGGCTTGACACCCTTGACGAGGGACTGCCGCGCTTGTGATTGCGCCGTGCTAGACATCGTCGAGCCACCTCTCCATGAGAGCGATGACCTCCTCCGGGACTCCTGCGCACATCAGGCACTCACCTCTTAGATCGATCGTAGCGGTGAACCCGGTCCACGCGCACTCCTCAGCCTTGTCCAACTGGTCATGTGCTGGTAGCGCCATGATCTGCTTGAAGTTCTGACACTTCTGTACCCACCTGATCCAATGGTGCTGAGCCCAGGTTCGATCATTGTTGTGCCGATGCAAAAGATCCTTTGCGAGCTTGTCCAAGTGCGGCATGCCAGACTCTTCGAGTTCTCGAAGGCTGCGGATGTGCCGTCTCATTGTCCAGCTCCAGGGGTACCACCGGGACCGGGGGGCTGCTGGGATGCGGCGATGCCGAGTTCTTCTTTGATCGCTTCAGCGGCCTGCCTGACCGTGATGCCTGTCATACGGCGCTCCATCACATACCCCACCGCTTCACCAGCCAGCGCACCGATAAACGCAGGCACTACCAGCCAGCCCGTGATCCACACCACCCAGCCCATCTCAGGGTTCCTGACGTCCTGGTCGTACGGGGGCGTATTCGACAGCAAGACGTCGTAGGTGATGCGCCCGCCGAGTAGCCACGCCCCCAGCAGCAAGATGACTGCAAGCAAAAAGAGCATTGGCAAGAAGTCAATGAGCATCAGCACGGGGAAGGGGTATGTCCGCCTGCCTGACCAGTACCTGATCAAGAACTGCACCCACCGTGGCCTGGGCTTCGACATACGGGAACGCTATGCACTCCCCGCTCGGGCGGCATACGCAGAGAGCCAGCCGGGTGAGCGCTCCCCATCTCGTCGTGCGCTCTTCCTGGCGCCGACTCTCACGGGCGGTGTCGGCTCAGCCCACGCCGGTCGTCGATGCGCGAGATATTCACCTGGCCCTCAGGCGCCTCCTGCATCCGAGCGACACGAAGAGCGAGGTGCTGGACCTGTGCAGCAACAAGGGCAGGCTGAGCGGTCAGCACACAGTTGCGTCGGCGGAGCTTCGCCTTGCGAGGCCCGCTGCTTCTTCTTCGCGTAGACGTAGAACTGCTGCAGGTGGGAGACCTCCTGGCTCCACGTATCGCCGTCGACTCGCGGCCCACGACGATCTCGGCGTCGCCAGTAGTGGTAGGCGGTGTGATCGTCGCCGGTCGCGTCCCGCCAGTCCTTCCCGCCCCTGCTCTGGTGCAGGAAGTTCAGCTTCCGGCAGAGAGCCGACGCGCGGTTGATCTGACTGTGCAGCGGACCTTCCGTGAGTTCACCTGATGGAAGTACGAGTTCAGGTCGGTGTCGTAGACGAGCACGGCGAGAACAGGTATGGCGTCCCGTATGGAATGCCCGGTCATCGAGCCACAGCTCCCACCCATCCGGGCAAACCTGCAGCTGGCAGGGTTATAGCTCCGGCGTCGGCAGATCCCGCGAGGTGTAATGAACTGACCAGGCACCTTGTCTCAACACTCGCGGGCCGTACAGCTACTCGGTCACTGACCGAGCGTGCACAAGCCAGCACCATCAGGAACCGCGCCGGGAAGCGCACCACCCCCGCACTGCGGGCGATCACGACATGGCCCGCCTCCAGGGGCTGCCGGAGGGCGTCCAGGGCCCGACTGCTGAATTCGGGGTTTCGTCCAGGAAAAGAACACCTCGGTGTGAGAGGGACACCGCGCCGGGCCGGGCAATGCCGGGACCCCCACCGACCAGCGCCTGCATCGTCGCCGAGTGGTGCGGGGCGCAGTAGGGCGCGACGTCGATCAGGGGCTTGCCCGCAGGCAGCAGGCCCGCGACCGAGTGCACCGCAGTGACCTCCAGCGACTCCTGGCGGTCGAGTGGCGGCAGGATGGCGGGCAGCCGCTCCGCGAGCATCGTCTTGCCCGCGCCGGGCGGTCCCTCCAGGAACAGGTGATGTCCGCCCGCCGCGGCGACCTCCACGGCCGTCCGCGCCGACGTCTGGCCCACGACGTCGGCGAGGTCGTGGTCGAGCTGTGCGGCACCCACGCCGTGCATTCCCGTGGCCGCGCCGGTGCCCGGCACCCGCAGGCCGGCCAGGAGCGGGTCGGGGCGGCCCACCTCGTCCGGCTCCTCTTCCGGCACCGGCTCGTCCGCGAGGACCGCGATCAGCTGCCGCAGACTGCGCACTCCCAGCACGGACACACCGGGCACCAAGGATGCCTCGGCGGCGGCGCACTCCGGCACCACCACCTGCTCGTAGCCGGCGTCCGCCGCGGCCAGTACCGCCGGGAGGATGCCCCGCACCGGCCGCACCCGGCCGTCGAGTCCCACTTCTCCGATCATCACGATGTCGGCGAGCACCCGCGGATCGATCCGCTCGGCCGCCCCCAGCACCGCAGCCGCGACGGCCAGGTCGAACCCGCTGCCGCTCTTCGGGACGGACGCCGGGCTCAGGCCGACCGTCAGCTTCTTCTGGGGCCATGAGGCCCCCGAGTTGACCACCGCGGCCCGGACCCGGTCCCGGCTCTCCGTCAGGCTCTTGTCCGGCAGTCCCACCAGGGTGAACGCCGCGACCCCCGGTTCCAGGTCGGCCTGGACCTCGACCACCACGCCCTCGACGCCCACCAGCGCCACCGAACACGTACGTGCGAAACCCATCTCAGGCCACCCCCCGCACATGCTCGACCGCGGGTGCGCCGCGGCTGGGCAGGACGACTCCCACCACGTCGATGCGGACGCCTCCCGGCGGCGCCCCTCCGTGTGCGTGGATCCAGCGTTCGGCCAGGCCCCGCAGGCGCTGCGCCTTGTCGGGGGTCACCGCGGCCATCGGGTGCTCGAAGAGCCCGGCCCGCCGCGTCTTGACCTCGCAGACGACCAGGACGTCGCCGTCCCGCGCCACGATGTCGATCTCACCGGTCCTGCCGCAGCGCCAGTTGCGCTCCAGGACCGTCATTCCGGCCTCCGCCAGCCGCCGCGCGGCCAGTGTCTCGCCGTACTTGCCGAGTGCACTGCGTGCCTGATGCGTGTTCATGTCGGCACCACCTCCGGCGCCAACCGTCACGCAACCGCCCCCAAGAAGTGGATCTTGGTGGACTACTCGGCGGTTGTGGAAAACCCCGTCACCCCGGCGGGGGAAATCTCAGCGGACCGACCCCGGGCCGGCCTCAGCTGCCCGGCATCTCCAGGTCACTCTTGTTCAGCTCCTCGATGTTCACGTCCTTGAACGTGAGCACTCGCACCTGCTTCACGAACCGAGCGGGCCGGTACATGTCCCACACCCAGGCATCCGCCATGGACACCTCGAAGAACACCTCACCCTGGACCGAGTGCACCTGCATCTCGTAGTCGTTGGTCAGATAGAAGCGCCGCTCGGTCTCGATCACGTATTTGAACAGTCCGACGACATCGCGGTACTCCCGGTAGAGCTTGAGCTCCATCTCGGTCTCGTACTTCTCGAGGTCCTCGGCGCTCATGGCATGTTCCCCTTCAGCCGTGCGATCCCACCATTGTGCGCCAGTCCCGCGAGCCCCTAGACGATCTCGGTGTCCAGGGTCACGGGCCCGGCCGGGGGACCTTCGTCGAGCAGCCTGCTCAGCAGCTCGGCGAGTCTGGTCGGATACACCGTCTCATGTGCCTGGCTCAGTTCCCGACACGTCCACCAGCGCGCTCCGGCGACACTGCGCCGTTCCAGTTCGGTCAGCCCTCTGGCCTCGGTGACCGTCTGGGTCGTACGGGCCAGGTAGTACCACTCGTCCTGGTCCCAGCGGCGACCCGCGAACGGGAAGGAGCACATCCGCCGCCACAGGACCGGGCCGAGCTCGACCTCGGTGATGCCGGTCTCCTCGGCGAGTTCCCTGAGGGCGGCCTCCTCACGAGTCTCGTCGCCCTCCAGGCCGCCGCCGGGCGTGAACCACCAGTCGTCGGCCGGGTCGTCCGGCTCGTGGCCGTGAAGGAGAAGGATGCGGTCATCGGGGTCGAGCAGGACGACCCGGGCAACCTTCCGCAGACCGCCCTCGTACGAGTCCCGGCCCGTGTCCGGCGCCTCAGCGGGCACCGGCCGGCTCCGTCCGCGTCCGGGAGCGGCCGCCGAACAGCTTGGCGACCGGGCCGTACGCGCCACCGCCGAGGACGAGCACGCCTCCGCCGACGATCAGCGCGACGATCGTACGGAGCGGACCCGGTGAGGACAGCGCGCCGAGCGTCTCGAAGCCGCTCGGCCGCTCCAGCATGCCGTTCATGGGCCAGACGACGGCGTCCACCCGGGCCGACACGGCGCTCTGCGCCACCGTGCCACGGGCCGCGTCGCTGAGGTGGGCGGTGGAGTCCAGGGAGCCCGCTCGCTCGTCGCCCAGCAGGAACAGCCGGCCCTCCGGAACCTTCACGGCCGCGAAGCCCGTGATCTCGGCCGCGCTGCCCGCGGGCAGATACGGCTCGTCGATCTGCTTGCCGTTGACGGTCAGCTTGCCCTCGGTGCAGCAGGCCACGGTGTCGCCGCCGACCGCGACCACCCGCTTGACCACGGGGGCGTTGGTCACCCAGCTCTCGTCCGTGAAGACGACGACGTCGCCACGGCGTATCTCACCGCCGTCGATGCGCTGGGCCAGGACCCGGTCGCCGGCGTCGATCGTCGGCGTCATCGAGCTGGTAGGCACGGTGTACGGGCGGTAGGCCACCGCTGCCCAGGCGAAGCCCCCGAGGAACAGCACAAGGCCCAGTGCGACGGCCAGTCCGGACAGTCTCTGTCCGGTCCGGCTGCCCACCGGGCCCGTGTCCGTGCCGCCGCTGCGCGGGGCTGTACGCGTCGTGCTCTCGCCACCCATGGGTCCGCACCCTACCCGGCGGTACCTGACCCGGTCAGCCCTTCGGCCCCGACCAAGGTCACAAGCTGTACGAGGGTTTTGTCGAGCCTTGACCTCAGCGGGTCTCGGCCACCGCGATCTTCCGACGGCGCCACAGCGCCACCGGCACCACGCCGACGAAGGCGAGCGCGTTCGGCGCGACCGTCAAGGCCGCGGACGCCGCCGACTGGGTGTTCAGACCGGACTGGTCGAAGGTGTCCGGGACCGGCAGGGTGCCCCAGCGGTTGATCGGCCAGGCCTTCACGATGGCGCGGCCGACGACCTCGCTCACCGGGACCATGCCGTGGTGCCTGTCGTTCTGGTTGTAGCGCGAGTCGCGCGAGTTCTGCCGGTGGTCGCCCATGACCCAGATGGAGCCCTCGGGGACCTTCACCGTGAACTGGCCGCCCTGGTCGTCCTGGCTGCACGGGGTGTTGCCCGGGTAGACGTACGCCGACTCGTTCAGCGCCTTGCCGTTGACCTTCAGCGGGCCGGTGCCGTTGCACGAGACGGTGTCGCCGCCGACGCCGACGACCCGCTTGATCAGGTCCTTCTCCGACGGGGACGGCATCAGGCCGATCCAGCTGAGGAACGTCTGCACGGCGTTCGGGTTGGTCGTCGGCTCGCCCGCCAGCCAGTTGTCCGGGTCGTGGAAGACGACCACCTCACCGCGCTCGGGCTCGGAACCGAACCAGGGGGTGAGCTTGTCGACCAGGACGCGGTCGCCCTCCTGGAGGGTGTTCTGCATCGAGTCGGACGGGATGGAGAACGCCTGCACCAGGAACGTCTTGATCAGCAGCGCGAGCACGAGCGCGATGCCGATGAGGATCGGCAGCTCCTTCCAGAAGGAGCGCGGCTTCTTCGCCCTGGAGGAGGAGCCGCCCCGTCCCTGATCGTCCGTTCCGGCCTCGTCGGTCCTCATGCCGTCCTCGGCCGCCCCGGAGTCATTCCCGGAGGTCACGGCGCTGTCCGCGGCCGGGACGGCTGATTCCGCGGGTCGCCCGCGGTGCTCCTCGCCGTCGTGTCCGGACCGTGCGCCAACCGCCACATCCCCCACGCCAACTCCTCACTCTGTGCCGCTGCCTGCCCCACGTTCGGTGCAGGCCCACCACTCCCATAACGAGCGGGAGTTCCGCAGGGCTCGGGAGTTGGGTAGATGCGTTCGGATCGTCGTGAGCAACCCTAAGCGACAGCTCGGGAGCCGCGGTCGCCCCGGACCCCGAGTCGGACACGGATGCGTAGGTTTTCGGCTCCTCGAGCGTGGTCCAGTGGCCGAAGGGCCAGGCGATGACCCTGGCCCGTCCCACCACCGAGTCCTCGGAGACCGTGCCGCCGTAGTCGGTGTCCTGGTGCGCGCGGGAGTCCGCGGAGTTGGCCCGGTGGTCACCCATCACCCACAGCCGCCCCTGCGGGACGGTGATGTCGAACTGTGTCGTGGACGGGGCGTTTCCTGGATACAGGTATTCCTCGATCAAGGGAACGCCGTTGACGGTGACTCGCCCTTGCGTGTCACAGCACGTGACACGGTCGCCGCCGACGCCGACGACCCGCTTGATGAGGTCCTTCTCGTCGTCGGACGGCAGCAGGCCGATGAAGGTGAGCCCTTCCTTGACCTGCTTGACGACGATGGGGTCGTCCTTCTTCGTGGTGGTCTGCTCGTCGTTGAGCCAGCCGCCGGGGTCCTTGAAGACGACGACGTCCCCGCGCTCGGGCTTGGACCCGAACCACGGGGTGAACTTGTCGACCAGGACCCGGTCACCGATCTGGATCGTCTGCTCCATCGAGCCGGACGGGATCACGAACGCCTGGACGAGGAAGGTCTTCAGGACGAGGGCGATGAGGACGGCGACCCCGACGAGAAGGGGTATCTCCTTGACCGCGCCGCGCCTGCGGCGCCGTTTGACCTTGCGCTGGAGTTTCCGCCTCTCGGCGCGGGTACGGCTGCCGGTCGGGCCGGAGGAGCGGCGGGAGCCGGTGGGCAGCAGGTTCTCGGCCGCGCTGGCGGGCGCACCGCGCGGTTTGCCACGGTTACCCATGGGCGCCGTCCACCGGGTCCGGCTCGCTCGACTCCGGGCCGGGCACGCGCGCGTAGGCACCGGGGCGATGCAGGCGGGTGAAGTGGCCCGTGGGCCAGAGGATCCAGTCGGCCCGTCCGATGACGCCGCCGAGGGGGATCATGCCGCCGCCCGGTGAACCCAGGTGGTCCCGTGAGTCGCTGGAGTCGCTGCGGTGGTCACCGAGGACGAACAGGGTGCCGGCGGGCACCTCGACGTCGAAGGGCACCGTGGAGGGGCTGTCGCCGGGGTACAGGAACGTCGACTCGTCGACCGACCGGCCGTTCACCTCGATCCTCCCCTCCCTGTCACAGCAGACCACGTGGTCTCCCCCTACCCCCACAACGCGCTTGACGTAGTCCCCGTCCCCGAAATACCCCGTTCCGTCGAACACGACAACATCGCCGCGCTGCGGTTCGGAACCGAAACGGTACGCCAACTTATTTACGAGAACGCGGTCCCCGATCCTCAATCCGCTTTCCATGGATCCGCTGGGAATCTGGAAGGGCCGCACCACGAAGGTGCTGAGCAGCAGCAGGAACAGCAGGCAGAGCAGCAGGGTCAGGGTGATCCGTCCGCCGGGCAGCCATTCGGCTGCCCGCGACACCAACGCGAAACGCGACCGGTCCTCCGGCCCTCCTGAGTCCGAGATCTCCTCGGCGTCGGAAGGGCGGGAGGAGCGGTCGCGCTCCGTCGGCTGTGCTTCGGTGTCCATCGGGGCCAGATGCTATCCGGCCCCGCTGTGGGACTCCGCGCGCGATCAGTTGTCGCGCTTCTCCTTGATCTTCGCGGCCTTGCCGCGCAGCTCGCGCAGGTAGTAGAGCTTGGCGCGACGCACGTCACCGCGGGTGACGAGCTCGATCTTCTCGACGATCGGGGTGTGCACCGGGAAGGTGCGCTCGACGCCGACGGAGAAGGAGACCTTGCGGACCGAGAAGGTCTCGCGGACACCGGCGCCCTGGCGGCGGATGACTACGCCCTTGAACTGCTGCACACGGGAGCGGTTGCCCTCGATGACGCGGACGTGGACGTTGACCGTGTCGCCGGGGCGGAAGGCCGGGACGTCGGTGCGCAGCGACGCCGAGTCGACGGAGTCGAGCAGGTGAGACATTTCGTCTGCTTTCCTCGCTGATGCCACAGGTCATCAACGGAAACTAGGTTCTTTGGGTGGAGTTGCGCGGATCGGGGCGGGCGTCGTGTCCCCCTGTGGCAGGGGCGCACGCCGGACGACGCACAACAGCGGCCTATTCTTCCACGCCCTCCGGCCTGCGCCAAAATCGTCCGTACGACTCCCCGGCCGGATCCGGCGCCCAGCCCAGGATGGAGAGCATCTCGCGGTCCTTCTTGTCGAAGACCTTGGGCTCGCAACGCTCGATCAGATCGGGCCGGTTGGCCGCCGTGCGCTTGAGGGCCTCGTCCCGGCGCCAGCGGGCGATCTTGCCGTGGTGGCCGCTGAGCAGCACGTCCGGGATGCCGCGCTCACGCCACCGGGGCGGCTTGGTGTAGACGGGGCCTTCCAGGAGGTTGGCCATGGCCCCGGGCGCGAAGGAGTCGTCCTGGTGCGACTCGGCGTTGCCCAGGACGCCGGGCAGCAGCCGGGCCACGGCCTCGGTGACGACGAGTACGGCCGCCTCGCCGCCGGCGAGGACGTAGTCGCCGATGGAGACCTCGTAGACCGGCATCCGGGTCGCGTACTCGTCGATGACGCGGCGGTCGATGCCCTCGTAGCGGGCGGGCGCGAAGACCAGCCAGGGACGCTCGGAGAGCTCGACGGCGAGTTCCTGGGTGAAGGGGCGGCCGCTGGGCGTGGGGACGATCAGCGCGGGGGCGTGGGAGCCCGTCTCGTAGCCGTCCGCGAGGATCTCGTCGAGTGCGTCGCCCCACGGCTCGGTCTTCATGACCATGCCCGGACCGCCGCCGTACGGGGTGTCGTCGACCGTGTTGTGGCGGTCGTACGTCCAGGACCGCAGGTCGTGCACGCGCACGTTCAGCTGTCCACGCGCGCGTGCCTTGCCGACGAGGGAAACGTTCAGGGGTTCCAGGTACTCGGGAAAGATCGTGACGACGTCGAGCCGCATTACGCCTCTTCCTCTGAGGCGCCCTCGGAGGCGTCCCTGGAGGACGCGATCACCGCGTTGTCGTCGATCAGGCCCGGCGGCGGATCGATGACCGCCCGCTGCTCCTCGAGGTCGATCTCGGTGACGATCTCCTCGACGAACGGGATCATCACCTCGCTCCCGTCGGCCCGCTCGACGATGAAGAGGTCCTGGGACGGCAGGTGCGAGATCTCGGTGATCCGGCCCACCTCCACGCCGTCCTTGGTGACGACGTCGAGGTCCATGAGCTGGTGGTCGTAGTACTCGTCCTCGTCCTCCGGCAGTTCCTCCGGATCGATCTCGGCGATCAGGAGGGTGTTGCGCAGCGCCTCGGCGGCGGTGCGGTCACGCACGCCCTCGAAGCGCAGCAGGAGGCGCCCGCTGTGGACGCGGCCCGTCTCGATGGTGAGCGGACCGGTGGCGGCCGGCTCGGTGGCCAGGACCGCGCCGGGGGCGAGCCTGAGCTCCGGCTCGTCGGTACGTACCTCGACGGTGACCTCGCCCTTGATGCCGTGGGCGCGGCCGATCCGTGCGACTACCAGCTGCACTGTGCTTGCTCTCCTGTCATACGACGGGCCGTTCGACGTCGGACATACGACATCGGGCCGGGGACGGCCCAGTGGCCCTCCCCGGCCCGAGCCGGTGCTGCGTTTGGCGCGTCAGCGCACGTGGTCCACGTCGACTAGGTCGACGCGGACACCGCGGCCGCCGATGGCGCCCACGACGGTGCGCAGGGCGCGTGCGGTGCGGCCGTTGCGGCCGATCACCTTGCCGAGGTCGTCGGGGTGGACCCGGACCTCGAGCACCCGCCCGCGGCGCAGGTCGCGCGAGGCGACCTGCACATCGTCAGGGTTGTCGACGATGCCCTTCACGAGGTGCTCGAGAGCCTCCTCGAGCATGCTCAGGCCTCGGTCGACGCGGACTCAGCCGGGGCGTCGTCCTTCTTCTCAGCCTTCTTCTTCTGGGTGATGGCCTCACCCTTGCCCTCGTCTTCGCCGCCGAGAGCCTCGAACAGCGGACGAGCGGCCTTCTCGGCGGGCTGGAGCAGCGGAGCCGGGGCGGGCTCGCCCTTGAACTTCTGCCAGTCGCCGGTCTTCTTCAGGATGGCGAGCACGGGCTCGGTCGGCTGAGCGCCGACGGAGAGCCAGTAGGCGACGCGGTCGGCGTCGACCTCCATGCGCGACGGGTTCTGCACCGGGTGGTACAGGCCGATCTCCTCGATCGCACGGCCGTCACGACGGGTGCGGGAGTCGGCGACGACGATGCGGTAGTGAGGCGAACGGATCTTGCCCAGACGCTTCAGCTTGATCTTGACTGCCACGGGAGTGGGTTCTCCTGGTTTTGACGTGGTTGGGCACGGCAGATGGCCGCGTGGGGTTGCGGTACCCGAGTGCCCGATGGACGCGTCAGCCGGAGGCGAGAGGGTTCCTGTGCGGCTGTCGAGTACAGCTGGCCATTCTGCCACACTCCGCGGGCCGACTCCGACCGCGGGGCCCCGAGGCATGCCTGAGGGGCGCCCGGCGCCACGGGGTGCCGCTGCCTTACGGCTGCAACGACGCCCCGCGCCCCTGCCGTCCGCACGTCCGGCACCCACGAGATGCCGGTGAGGCGGTCAGCTCGCCGCCGCGCCCACGATCTCCGGGATGCGGAACGGCTTCCCGCACCCTCCGCACACGATGGGCGCCTGGGCCAGTACCGACGGGACGACCCGGACGTTGCGCCCGCAGTCGCAGACCGCCTTGACACGGACCCCGCC
This sequence comes from Streptomyces sp. AC555_RSS877, assembly GCF_019049245.1. Lineage (GTDB taxonomy): Bacteria > Actinomycetota > Actinomycetes > Streptomycetales > Streptomycetaceae > Streptomyces. Next base: position 169,226 of record NZ_JAGMUK010000001.1, read on the forward strand.
ACCGGAGGAGCCGTGGCGGGCGGCCGGGCCCCGGAAGGTGCTGGACGTGTCGGCGGCGGTCGCCACCGAGTGGGCCTTGAGGGCGCGCTGGATGCGCTCGATGGTCGGGCGGTAGCGGCGCTTCGCCTCGGGCGTGAGCGTGACCAGGGAGAAGCCGCTGCTGGGGTGCGGTTCCTCGGGGTGGTCCAGGCCCAGCTCCTCGGCGATCGCGAGGAATCTGCGGTTGTGGTAGCGGCCGGCACGGGACGTGTCGCGGATGCCGCGCGCGGCGGCGATGCCATGGACTGCCTCGTGAAGCAGTCGCTCGAAGGAGAGCTCGTGACCGCACGCGGACGACGACTCCCCGATCAGGGACTCTGGCGCGGCAAGATCGGGCAGCTCGGGGTGGTACCGCTGAATGTCGGCCCACGCCTCTGCCAGCTCTGCGGCGAGAACAGGTGGTGTCTGTGTCGTGCTCACGTAATGACAACGAGCCAGAGTGCCGCTGTGTTCCGATTCCGGGGCATCCCAAATAATTTGCACGTACCCGTCAGTTGCCGCTGATGCGTCCTGACGAGGGCGGGTGCGCTGATCTGCGGATAAGCCTCGCAGCTCGTCACAAGCTGGTGCGTAGCCTGACGTACGCCCCGGCGCGTAGACGTTGTCCACGCGCCGGGGTACGTGTGTTCCGCAGGTGCGCAAGAGACGTTTCGGTCGCTCTCTCGCCGGAGGGGCGCTACTCAGTAGGCGCGCGCGACGACCGCGACGTTACCCGGTGCGTCGCCGTCCTCCGGCACCGACCCGTCCTCGGCGACCAGACACCGTACGGTCACCGAGTGCTCGGCGAGATTGGCCTCGCCCTCTTCGCCGAGGTTCGCCCAGGGGATGCGCGCCCAGCCGCCGGCGACGGCGGCCTCGACGGCCTCCTCGATCGTCGACACCTCGGACGTACGGGATTCGCGGCGCTCGCGGGACTGCTTCAGCAGCAGCGCCTGGTCCTCTTCGAGGATCGCGGGGAGGAGGCCGACGAGGGAGTCCAGGGCCACCGGCTCCTTGCCTCCCGGGATGCGGCGGGCCAGCATCGCGGTGCCGTTCTCCAGGTCACGGGGCCCGATCTCGATCCGTACGGGCACTCCCTTCAGTTCCCAGTCGACGGCGCGGCGGCCGAAGGGGGTGTCCACCCGGTCGTCCACCTGGACGCGTACGCCCGCCGCCTTCAGCAGGTCGCCGAGCTCGCGGACCTTGGCCAGAACCGCCTCGTCGCCCTTGATGGCGAGGACGACGGCCTGGGTCTGCGCCAGGCGGGGCGGGACCCGCAGGCCGTTGTCGTCGCCGTGCATCATCACCAGGGCGCCGATCATGCGCGTGGTCGAGCCCCAGGAGGTCTGCCAGACCAGTTCCTGCGTGCCGTCCTTCGACAGGTACGAGGTGTTGAAGGCCTTGGCGAAGTTCTGGCCGAGCTCGTGGCTGGTGGCCATCTGGAGGGCCTTGCCGTCGCCCATCATGCCTTCGAGCGTGAGGGTGTTGATCGCGCCGGCGAACCGCTCCTTGACGGTCTTGCGTCCGGGGACGACGTCCATGGCGAGGACGTTCACCATGAAGTCCTCGTAGACGTCGCGGTGGATGTGCGAGGCGAAGTCGCGCGCGTCCTCGAAGGTGGCGTGCGCGGTGTGGCCCTCCTGCCACAGGAACTCGCTCGTGCGCAGGAACAGGCGGGGCCTGAGTTCCCAACGGACCACGTTGGCCCACTGGTTGATCAGCAGGGGCAGGTCGCGGTAGCTCTGCACCCACTTCGAGAAGTAGTCGTTGATGATCATCTCGGAGGTGGGGCGGACGACCGCGGGCTCCTCCAGCTCCTTGCCGCCGCCGTGCGTGACCACGGCCAGCTCCGGCGCGAATCCCTCGACGTGGTCCGCCTCGCGCGCCAGGTACGACTGCGGGATCAGCAGTGGGAAGTACGCATTCTGGGTACCCGTCTCCTTGATGCGGGCGTCCATCTCGGCCTGCATCCGCTCCCACAGCCCGTACCCGTACGGTCGGATCACCATGGTGCCGCGCACCGGGCCGTTGTCGGCCAGCTCGGCCTTGCTGATCAGATCCTGGTACCAGCGCGGGAAGTCGTCCGCGCGGGGCGTGAGAACGGGTGCCTTTGCCATGGCGCGATGGTACGGGCCCAGATTGCCGGGATGTGAATTCTCGCCACTCGGGCTGCGAATGCGCAAACCGGGCCCGACAACCCCTGGACGCGGGGTCGAGTGCGGAGTTATCTGGCATACGGGGGGAGTGCGGCGCACGTCACGGGGGCTACGGAATCGGGCACAGCGACAACTCTCGGCGGATTGGGGCGCGTATCCATGACACCTACGCTCGTGCGGCAGCACCTGTCTCATACGGGAGGAGCACCCCGTGTGGACCCCGGTGCACGCGCGCGTGACTGGTCCGAGATCCAGGAGCGGATGCTGGTCCCGCTCTACGAGGCCGTCTACGAGCGACTCGAAGTGGGCCCCGGAGCAAGGCTGTTGGGCCTCGACTGCGGCTCCGGGCTCGCCCTGTTGATGGCGGCCTCCAGAGGTGCCGCGGTGACCGGTGTCGACGCCTCCCCCGAGCGGCTGGCCCTCGCCAAGGAGCGGCTGCTGCCGCCGGCGTGGGGCACGCGCGCGGGGGGCGGCACCCGGCTCGTCGAAGGGGCGCCCGGGGACGCGGCCGACCCGGACGCGCCCGCGTACACCCTGATGACCGCCTTCGAGCCCATCGGGCATCTGGCGGGCGACTCGGAGGGGCTCGCGGAACTGCTCGCTTCCGCGGTGCCGCTCGCCGCGCGCGGGGCGTCGGTGGTGCTGGCCGGCTGGGGTCCACCGGAGCGGTGTGCCACGTCGTCCGTGCTGCGGGTGGCCACCAAGCTGGCGGATCCGCTGCGCGGCACGGGCAGTTGGCGTCTCACCCTGAGGGACGACCTGGAGGAGGTCGCCCACCGGGCCGGCCTCGAGCCGGACGGCTCCGGCCGGGTCGCCTGCCCCTTCGGGTACGCCGACGTCGGCAGCGCGGTACGGGGACTGCTGTCGACGGGGCTCTTCGACGCGGCGATCTCCGCGACGGACCGGGTCCAGGTCGACAAGGAGCTGACGGAGGCCCTGCATCCGCATCAGCGCCGGGACGGCACGGTGTGGATGCCGAACGTGTTCCGGTACCTGATAGCGCGTGTCCCCTAGACCGGTCGTGTCGAGGGTCCCCGGGGCGGCCGTCAGACGGTGGCCGCCTGCTGGGCGTCGTCCGGGAGGGCGGACGGACGGCCGACGCGTTCGCTCATGCCCCACCGGGCGAGCAAGGCTTCGGCGGCTCCTCCGGGGTGCCCTCGGTGTGCGCCAGCGCCGGTCAGGGGCCGCAAACGCCCTGCGGGCGCCCCTCCGAAGAGGGGCGCCCGCAGCGCCGTACGAGAGGCTGTCAGCCCATGAACTTCTTGAACTCGTCGGGCAGTTCGAAGTCCTGAGGAGCCTGCTGTCCCGGCACGCCGAAGGCGTTGCCGCCCTCGGCCGCGGCGGCGCGGCGCGCGGCCTCCTCCTGCTCCTGCTGCTTGCGCTTCATCGGGTTGCCGGAGCGCTGCTTGCCCTTGGCCTTCTTCGGCTGCTTCTTGGACCGGCCGGGACCGCCGCCCATGCCCGGAACGCCCGGCATGCCCGGCATACCGCCGCCCTGGGCCATGCGCGACATCATCTTGCGGGCCTCGAAGAACCGCTCGACCAGGCCCTTCACCGCACTGACGTCGACGCCGGAGCCCTTGGCGATACGGGCGCGGCGCGAGCCGTTGATGATCGTCGGCTCCTGGCGCTCGGCCGGGGTCATCGACTTGATGATGGCGGCCGTGCGGTCGACGTCGCGCTCGTCGAGGTTGTTGATCTGGTCCTTGATCTGGCCCATGCCCGGAAGCATGCCGAGCAGCTTGGAGATGCTGCCCATCTTCCTGACCTGCTCCATCTGGGCCAGGAAGTCGTCCAGGGTGAAGTCCTGGCCCTTCTTGGACGCCAGCTTGGAGGCCATCTGCTGGGCCTCTTCCTGACTGAACGTCTTCTCCGCCTGCTCGATCAGGGTGAGCAGGTCACCCATGTCGAGGATGCGGGAGGCCATCCGGTCAGGGTGGAAGGCGTCGAAGTCCTCCAGCTTTTCGCCGTTGGACGCGAACATGATCGGCTTGCCGGTGACCGAGGCGATCGAAAGGGCCGCACCACCGCGGGCGTCACCGTCGAGCTTGGAGAGCACCACGCCGTCGAAGCCGACACCGTCGCGGAAGGACTCGGCGGTGTTGACCGCGTCCTGACCGATCATGGCGTCGACGACGAAGAGGATCTCGTCCGGCGAGACCGCGTCCCGGATGTCGGCTGCCTGCTGCATCATCTCGGCGTCGATGCCGAGGCGGCCGGCGGTGTCCACGATCACGATGTCGTGGACCTTGGTCTTCGCGTGCTCGATGGAGTCCCTGGCGACCTTGACCGGGTCGCCCACGCCGTTGCCCGGCTCGGGCGCGTAGACGGCGACGCCGGCCCGCTCGGCGACGACGCTGAGCTGGTTGACGGCGTTCGGGCGCTGGAGGTCGGCGGCGACCAGGATCGGAGAGTGGCCCTGCTCCTTCAGCCAGCGGGCGAGCTTGCCCGCGAGGGTGGTCTTACCGGCACCCTGCAGACCCGCCAGCATGATCACGGTCGGCGGCTGCTTGGCGAAGCGCAGGCGCCGGGTCTCGCCGCCGAGGATCGTGACGAGCTCCTCGTTCACGATCTTCAGGACCTGCTGGGCCGGGTTCAGCGCCTTGGAGACCTCGACGCCGAGGGCACGCTCCTTGACGTTCTTGATGAACGTCCGCACGACCGGCAGGGCCACATCCGCTTCGAGGAGCGCGATGCGGATCTCGCGCGCGGTGGCGTCGATGTCCGCCTCGGAGAGCCGTCCCTTGCCGCGCAGGTTCTTGAAAGTCGCTGAGAGGCGATCGGAGAGAGTATCGAACACGGCGCTCGCGGTCCTCGTGGTTGTCGGTGGCTGGCTTCGGAATCGCCCTCCAGGGTATCCCGGCTCCACAAGACCGGGTCACTGCCGGTCAGCCCCGCAAGGTCTCCTCCAGTTTCCGCGCCACGGAGGCGGCCTCGTCGTTCGGCAGGGGCGAGCCGTCGGAGCCGGTCACGTAGAAGGCGTCCACGGCGTTGGCGCCCAGGGTGCTGACATGCGCGCTGCGCATCCGCACGCCCGCCTCCTCCAGCGCGTGCCCGATGCGGTGCAGCAGGCCGGGCATGTCCTGGGCGCGGACCTCGATGACGGTGGCCAGTCGGGACGCGGCCGGGTGGACGGTGACGCGGGGCGGCGGCGCCACGACACCCCGGCGGCGCGGGTAGGCGGCGTCGCGCTCGGCGAGGCGGCCCGTGATGTCCAGGGAGCCGTCGAGGGCGCGTACGAGATCGGCGCGCAGCCGGGCGGCCTGGGGCAGGGAGCCGTACTCGGCGGCGACCCGCCAGTTCAGCAGCAGGACGGAGCCCTCGACGCCGTCGGGCAGGTCCAGGGCCCGCAGCTCGGCCGTGCGGACAGTCAGGCGGTGCATGGCGAGGACGCCGGCCACGGCGGGCAGCACGCCGGGCTGGTCCGGTACGGCGATGAGCAGTTCCACGCCGAGGGGTTCGGGATCGCCGGCCGGCTGCTCCTCGACCGGCGGCGGCTCGGTCTGCGCGCGCAGGGCGAGCACCGGGCCGCCGGTGGCGACCGACTCGATGGCGAGCCGTTCCTGCTCGGCGGTGGGCGCGGCGGACTCGGGCTCGTCCGGCAGCTCCCCGGACAGGACCGCGTGGACCCGCTTGACCAGGTCGGCGACGAGCGAGCCCCGCCAGGACGACCAGGCCGCCGGTCCGGTGGCCAGCGCGTCCGCCTCGGTGAGCGCGTGCAGCAGTTCCAGCGCGCCCTGCGAGCCGACCGCGTCGGCGACCGAGCGCACGGTGGCCGGGTCCTCCAGGTCGCGCCGGGTGGCGGTGTCGATGAGCAGCAGGTGATGGCGTACGAGGGTGGCGAGCACCGACACGTCCGCGCGGTCGAAGCCGATCCGGGCGGCCACGTCCTTGGCGATGATCTCGCCGGCCACCGAGTGGTCGCCGGGCCAGCCCTTGCCGATGTCGTGCAGCAGCGCGGCGACCAGGAGGAGGTCGGGGCGGCTGACGCGGCGGGTGAACTCGGAGGCGCGGACGGCGGTCTCGATGAGGTGCCGGTCCACCGTCCAGACGTGCACGGCGTTGCGCTGCGGGCGGCAGCGCACCCGCTCCCAGTCGGGCAGCAGGCGGGTGATCAGCCCCTCCGCCTCCAGTGCCTCCCACACGTCGATGGTGGGCGGGCCGGAACCGAGCAGTGTCACGAGCTGTTCGCGCGCCTCGGCGGGCCAGGGCGCGGGCAGGGCGCGTGCGCCCGCCGCCATGCGCCGCACGGCGTGCAGGGAGAGCGGAAGGCCGGCCTGTGCCGCGGCGGCCGCGGCCCGCAGCGGGAGCACGGGGTCCCGTTCGGGGCGCGCGGCGCGGGCGAGCACCACCTCGCCGTCCTGCTCCACGACCCCCTCGGCAAGCGGTGAACGGTCGGCGACGGGCTTGCCGCCCCCGAGCATGGCGCGCAGACGCGGCCGCACGGCGCGCGACCTGAGGACGCGCCCCACTTCGCGCCAGGTGACATCACTGGCGTACGAGATGACCCGCGCCGCCTCGTACACCTGCCGCAGCAGCGTGTCGGCGTCGAGCAGGCCGAGCTCGGCCGCGACCTGGTCCTGCTCCTGGAGTGCGAGCCGGTCGGTCGCGCGCCCGGTCGTCAGGTGCAGGGCGTCACGGACGTCGAGGAGCCGGCGCCGGGCGTCGTCGAGGCCCTCGCGCGGGGCGTCGGCCAGCCAGGAGGCGGCGACGGCGCGCAGGGCGGTGGCGTCGCGGAGGCCGCCGCGGGCCTCCTTGAGGTCGGGTTCCAGGAGGTACTGCAGCTCGCCCTGCCGCTCGGCGCGCTCGGCACACAGCTCCTGGAGCTCGGGGAGACGTTTCGGCGCCTGGTTGCGCCAGTCGGCGAGGACGGCCGTACGCAGGCCGGCCGTGAGGCCGAGGTCGCCCGCGAGGTGCCGGGCGTCCAGTAGGCCCAGCTGCACCTTCAGGTCCTCGCCGGCGGTCTTGCGGGCCTCGGCCGGCGTACGCACGGAGTGGTCGAGGGCCAGGCCCAGGTCCCAGACCGGGTACCAGATGCGGTCGGCCAGGGCGGCGACCGCGCCGGAGTCGCTGCCGTCGTGCAGCAGGACCAGATCCAGGTCGCTGCGTGGGGACAGTTCGCCGCGGCCGTAACCGCCGACCGCGATCAGGGAGACGCCACGCACCTCCCCCGCCGCGTTGAACAGACCCGACAGCCAGTCGTCGGTCAGCTCGGCGAGGGCGGCACGGCGCGGCGGCCCGGACCGCGCCCCCTCTGTGAGGAGGCGCAGCCGGGCCGCCGCGTAACCGCTGGGTCCCGAGTCCTCTGCATCCTTGCGCACGTCCGTACTCGTCACCCAGTGGCTCCTGTTCTGTTCTTCTGTCAGAGCGCGTCCGGGCCGCGCTCGCCGGTGCGCACCCGTACGGCGGTCTCGACCGGGAGGGACCAGACCTTGCCGTCACCGATCTTGCCGGTGCGGGCCGCCTTGACGATGACGTCGATGAGACCCTCGGCGTCGTCGTCCTCGGCCAGCACCTCGATGCGGATCTTCGGGACCAGGTCGACCGTGTACTCGGCACCGCGGTAGACCTCGGTGTGGCCCCGCTGACGACCGTAGCCGCTCGCCTCGGTGACCGTCAGGCCGTGGACCCCGAAGGCCTGGAGGGCTTCCTTGATCTCGTCGAGCCGGTGAGGCTTCACGACGGCGGTGATGAGCTTCATGCGTCCACCTTCTTCCCGGTGTCGGCCACCGGGGCCGGAACTGCGGTCGTGCGGGCGGCACCACCGCCGGCACCGCTGAAGTCGTATGCGGTCTCGGCGTGCTCGGCCGAGTCGATGCCGGCCACCTCGACGTCCTCGGAGACCCGCATGCCGATCGTCTTGTCGATCAGGAAGGCGAGGATCGCGGAGGCGACGAGCGAGTACGCGAGAACCGCGAAGACACCGGCGCACTGCTTCCAGAACTGGGTCATGCCGCCGCCGTAGAAGAGGCCTTCGACGGTGGACTGACCGTGACCGCTGGCGAAGAGGCCGACCAGCAGGGAGCCGACGACACCGCCGACCAGGTGGACGCCGACGACGTCGAGCGAGTCGTCGTAGCCGAGCTTGTACTTCAGGCCGACGGCCATGGCGCACAGGACACCGGCGATGGCGCCGACGGCGATCGCCCCGAGCGGGGAGACCGCACCACCCGAGGGGGTGATGGCGACCAGACCGGCGACCGCGCCGGAGGCGGCACCCAGGGTGGTGAACGCGCCGTGGCGGATCTTCTCGTAGATCAGCCAGGCCAGCATGGCGGCGGCGGTGGCGACCTGCGTGTTGACGAACATCAGCGCGCCGACGCCGTCGTCGTTGCCGAGCCACGAACCGGCGTTGAAGCCGAACCAGCCGAACCACAGCAGACCGGCGCCGAGCATGACCAGCGGCAGGCTGTGCGGACGCATCGGGTCCTTCTTGAAGCCGACGCGCTTGCCGATGACCAGGATCACGCCGAGTGCCGCGGCACCGGCGTTGATGTGCACCGCCGTACCACCGGCGAAGTCGATCACGCCCAGCTCGAAGGCCCAGCCACCGGCGCCCCAGACCCAGTGCGCGACCGGGAAGTAGACGACCGTGGCCCACAGGGCGACGAACAGCGCCCATGCGGTGAACTTCACGCGGTCCGCCAGGGCACCGCTGATCAGGGCGGGGGTGATGATGGCGAACATCATCTGGAAGACCAGGAAGACGAAGATCGGGATGGTGTAGCCGGGCCACAGTTCGGTCAGGCCGATGTTGCTGAGGCCGAGCCAGTCGGAGTTCCAGCCGATGATGCCGCCGGAGTCGGTACCGAAGGCCATCGAGAAGCCGTACAGCACCCACAGGATGGTGACGATCCCGATACTGATGAAGCTCATCATCAGCATGTTCAGGGTGCTCTTGACCCGGACCATGCCTCCGTAGAAGAAGGCCAGACCCGGAGTCATGATCAGCACCAGGGCGGAACAGATGAGCATGAAGCCCGTGTTGGCGGCAGACAGCTTGGGCGCTTCTGCGGCGAGCGTGATGGCTGCTGGTGCCATCGGCGTCTCCTCGTCGTTGGTACGGCCCCGTGCGGGCGAAGCCTGAGCGGATTGAGGGGTGGGCCGGTTATGCGCCATGAGATTGACGCAGCGCCGTTTCGGTCGAAGCCCCTCGTTGTTTCGCCGCCGTGACGAAGGCACCTCGCGTGTTACGTCTAGATGAACTGGCAGATATTGGACGCGCCGATCGTTATCGTGGCGCAACCTTCGGCGAGGGACGGAAACCGGCCGTGGCCGGCCTTCCGATGACCTGGCATGGGGGAGCCGAGTCGGGCAGTTCGGGAGGGCCGGCCACGGCCGGGGTTCAGGGGATTCCCTGGGGTGTCAGACCGCCTCTGCGGTCTCGGGCAGCTCGATCGCCAGCTGCTCGGTGAGGTCCACGACCTCGGCGAGATCACCGAAATCGCGTACAGCCGTGTCGACCGTCTTTCGGATACGAGTGTTGACGCGCTCCGAGCGCACCTTCTTGGCTTCCAGCATGGCCCGCTTGGCCAGCACCGCACTGCGCTCGGGCTCCCGCTGGAGCAGGTGGACCGTGGCCAGACCGATCAGGTTGAGTGCGTACGAACGCTGGTGATCGGAATCGTCGGTGAACAGCTCGACGGCCCGCTGCATCAAGGGCTCGGCGAGGGAGGCGTAGGTGGGGCTGCGGCCGGCGACGTAGGCGAGGTCGCGGTAGGAGTGGGAGTTCTCGCCGTACAGCTCGGCCTCGGAGAAGAAGCTGATCCAGTCGGGGTCCGGCTCGTCCCACTCGTCGGCGTCGGCGAAGGTGTCCTCGGCCATCCGGACCGCCCTCTTGCACTTGCCGGGCTGACCCATATTGGCGTAGGCGCGGGCCTCCATCGCATACAGCATGGACTGGGTGCGCGGGCTCGCGCAGTCCCGGCTGCCGTACTGCGCGAGGTGGATCAGCTCCAGGGCGTCCTCGGGCCGCCCGAGGTGGATCATCTGGCGGCTCATGCTCGACAGGATGTAGGAACCGAGCGGCTTGTCGCCCGCCTCCTTGGCCGCGTGCAGGGCGAGCACGAAGTACTTCTGGGCGGTCGGCTGCAGCCCCACGTCGTACGACATCCACCCGGCCAGTTCGGCGAGCTCGGCCGCGACCTTGAACAGTCTCCGGGTGGTGGTCTCGGGCTGTGGCTCCTGGAGGAGGTCGGTCACCTCGTGCAGTTGGCCGACGACGGCCTTGCGGCGCAGGCCGCCGCCGCACTGGGCGTCCCACTGGCGGAACATCATCGTCGTCGACTCGAGGAGGTCCAGCTCGGGCCGGGACAGCCGGCCCCGGCGGGCCGCGGAGGAGGACGGCTCGGGCTCGCGGTGCGGGGACGGGGCCCCGGGCACCAGCCAGCGCTGCATGGGCTCGATGAGGGACGGGCCCGCGGACAGGGCCAGCGAGCTCCCGAGGAAGCCGCGCCGCGCGAGCATCAGGTCGCTGCGCGAGAACTCGCTGAGCAGAGCCACCGTCTGCGGACCCGTCCAGGGCAGGTCCACGCCTGTCGCCGAGGGTGCCTGGCGGGCGGCGCGCAGGCCGAGGTCCTCGACGGAGACGACGCAGCCGAACCGCTCGGAGAACAACTCGGACAGGATCCGGGGGATCGGCTCGCGGGGGTTCTCGCCGTCCAGCCAGCGGCGCACCCGCGAGGTGTCGGTGGAGATGTGGTTGGCGCCCAACTGGCGGGCCCGGCGGTTGACCTGGCGGGCGAGCTCACCCTTGGACCAGCCGCTGCGCACGAACCACGAGGCGAGCAGCTCGTTCGGGCGCTTGTCAGCGTTCGTTGCGTTTGTCGCGCTCGTCCCGCTACCGCCGTTGCCGCTCACTGGAACGCCCCCATCCCTGAGACCACTTGTCACTGAGTGCGCCAAGCCTTATCAGAATGCCGGTAAATACGGCTGCCCGTCGGGCTGTTGCCATCCTTCGAACGGGAACCCGAGTTGCCTCCGGCATACCCACACGTGCATGTGCCCCCAGGACTCGTGCACTCAAAGTAATCCTACGATCACGCGTCCAGCCATGGCGATCCCGGAAACGCCACCATTCGCCACCCCTTCGAATGAACTCACGGTTGCCTCCACACGATTCACTTGACAGAGAACGACGCGGAGTGGCGGGTCGATGCGCACAGGGGCGCACGAGGCCGGGCACACCACCCGGAGCGCTTCCGGGCGCCGACATGACCCGGACGTGATGGTGGAACCGGTAACGGAGAGTCACAGTTCGCGTTCAGCACGTAACCACCGGCACCCGGACACGTTGGAGGGGGCATGGGCTTCACGATCGGCGGCATTCGGGAGATCCGCTCCGGCTCGCGTCGGCGCGGCCGCTCGTCGGAGTGCACGACCGTCGCCGAATTCACCGGACTCTGGGGCTGGGACGTCGTCCCGGGAGCGCGCGCCGCGGCGGGTGTCTGCTCGTGCGGGCGCGCCGACTGCACCGCCCCGGGCGCCCATCCCCTCGACTTCGCGCCGCACGTCCCCGCCGGCGCGACCCTCGACGAGGTCACCAAGACGTGGGGCGAGTTCCCCGGCGCCTCGGTGATGCTGCCCGTCGGCCGGGCGTTCGACGTGATCGAGGTGGCCGAGCCCGCCGGGCGCCGCGCCCTGGTCCGCCTGGAGCGCATGGGCCTCCCCCTCGGCCCGGTGACCGCCACCCCCGAGGGCCGCGCCCACTTCTTCGTCGCCCCCGGCGCGGCCGCCGAACTTCCCGAGCTCCTGTACCGCATGGGCTGGGACGACCCCACCTCCCTCGACCTCCACGGCCTCGGCCCCGGCACCCACCTCACGGCTCCGCCGTCCGACCGGGGCGGACTGGGCCCGGCGCGCTGGCTGCGGCCACCGTCACTGGACACCGCCACGAAGCCGCCGGCGGCCCGGTTGCTGCTGGGGACGCTGGCTTACGTGGCGCATCGGTCGCGCGCGTAGCCGTACACAGCGAAGCGCCCGCTCCCGACTGCACCTCGGGGGCGGGCGCTTCTTCGCGGTTGCTGCCGGTCATTCTCCGATAAGGGCGTCAACGAACGCCTCCGGCTCGAACGGCGCCAGGTCGTCCGCGCCCTCGCCGAGTCCGACCAGCTTGACCGGTACGCCCAGCTCGCGCTGGACCGCGATCACGATGCCGCCCTTGGCCGTGCCGTCCAGCTTGGTGAGGACGATGCCGGTGATGGCGACGACCTCGGCGAAGACGCGAGCCTGCACCAGACCGTTCTGGCCCGTCGTCGCGTCGAGGACGAGCAGTACCTCGTCGAGGGGGGCGTGCTTCTCGACGACGCGCTTGACCTTGCCGAGCTCGTCCATGAGGCCGGTCTTGGTGTGCAGCCGCCCCGCGGTGTCGATGAGCACGACGTCCGCGCCCATCTCCTTGCCCTCCTTGACCGCGTCGAAGGCGACGGAGGCGGGGTCGCCGGCCTCGGGGCCGCGCACGGTGTGGGCGCCGACCCGGTCGCCCCAGGTCTGCAGCTGGTCGGCGGCGGCTGCGCGGAAGGTGTCGGCGGCGCCGAGCACGACACTGCGCCCGTCGGCCACCAGGACGCGGGCGAGCTTGCCGGTTGTGGTGGTCTTGCCGGTGCCGTTGACGCCGACGACCATCACGATGCCGGGCTTGCTGGTCTCGGGCTCGGTCTTGACCGTGCGGTCGACGTCGGTGCCGACCAGCTTGAGCAGCTCCTCGCGCAGCAGCGTGCGCAGCTCCTGCGGGGTGCGGGTGCCGAGCACCTTCACTCGCGCGCGCAGCCCCTCGACCAGTTCCTGCGTGGGCAGCACCCCCACGTCGGCGGTGAGCAGGGTGTCCTCGATCTCCTCCCAGGTGTCCTCGTCGAGGTGCTCGCGCGCGAGGAGCGTGAGCAGCCCCTTGCCGAGCGCGTTCTGCGACCGGGAGAGCCGGGCACGGAGGCGGATGAGCCGCCCGGCGGCCGGCTCGGGGACCTCGATCTCGGGGACTAGTACGGCAGGAGGCTCCTCCACGGCGACGGGAGCCGAGCCGTCCGGGAGGTCCACCTCCTCTATCGTCCGGCGCGGTTCGTCGCGCGGCGTCTCGGCCTCGTCGCCGACGTGCGGCTCGGCCGGAGGGGCGGTGATGTCGGGCGCGGTGGGCGGCGGCGGGGGCAGCGGCTTCTTGCGCCGGCTGCCGACGATGAGCCCGCCGAGCACACCGAGCAGGACCACGGCGATGACTACAGCAAGGATGACGGTTTCCATAACCCGTCCAGTATGCGTGACCCCTCCCCCGCGGGGCCGTTGCCCGCGCCTCCGAACGAGGTATGCCTTACCTCTGGTTACCTGACGGACCGTCAGCTAATCTCCTCCGGCACCGGCACCCCACCCGCTTGGCGAAGGGGGCTCCCATGCCCGTCACGGTCGTACGTTTCAACCTCGTCGAGCCCGGCGCCACCCCCGCCTCGCTCGGCGCCCGCTACCGGTCCGCCCTGGAGATGGCCGCGTACGCCGACTCCCACGGAATCACCACCGTGCAGACCGAGGAGCACCACGGCGTCGAGAACAACTGGCTGCCGTCGCCGTTCGCGTTCGCTGGAGCGGTCTTCGGCGCGACCCGGCGGATCGCGGTCACCGTCTCCGCGGTGATCGGTCCGCTGCACGACCCCCTGCGGCTGGCCGAGGACATCGCCGTACTGGATCTGCTGAGCGGCGGGCGGCTGGTGACGGTCGCCGGCATCGGATACCGGCCCGAGGAGTACGCGCTGTTCGACGTGGAGTGGAAGCGCCGGGGCCGGCTCCAGGACGAGCTGCTGGAGACGTTGCTGCAGGCCTGGACGGGTGAGCCCTTCGCCTACCGGGGCCGTACGGTACGGGTCACCCCGCGCCCCTGCTCCGACCCGCACCCCCTTCTGCTGGTCGGCGGCTCCTCCGAGGCCGCCGCCCGCCGGGCCGCCCGGCTCGGCCTGCCCTTCTTCCCCAGCGCGCATCTGCCGGAGCTGGAGACCTACTACAAGGACCGGCTCGTCGAGTACGGCACCGAGGGCTGGACCATGATGCCCGCCGCCGAGACCCCGCTGCTGCACCTCGCCGAGGACCCGGACCGGGCGTGGGCCGTGTACGGCGAGCACTTCCTGCACGAGGCGCGGACGTACGCCTCCTGGCAGTCCGGCGACATCCGCTCTGCGGTGAGGTCGGCGGCCACCACGGTGGACGAGTTGCGCGCCGAGGGCGTGTACCGGATCCTCACGCCCGACGAGTGTGTGGCCCAGGGGCTCGACAACCTCGTCCTGCATCCGCTGGCGGGCGGGATGCCGGTGGACGAGGGGTGGCGCGGTCTGCGGCTGTTCTGCGAAGACGTACTGCCCCGGCTCGGGCCGTGAAGGCCGCGTGAGCCGGGGCAGCACGTCCTACGGGTGTCGAGGAGAAGGGCGGCGGGGACTTGGCCCGTGTCCTCAAGTGCGAGGGCCTCTGGACGAGGCTCAGCCCATTTCCTCCAGGGCCTTGCCCTTCGTCTCCTTGACGTACTTGAGAACGAAGGGGATGGAGAGCGCGGCGAAGGCCGTGTAGATCACGTAGGTCGCGGAGAGGTTCCAGTCGGCCAGCGACGGGAAGCTCGCGGTGATGGCCCAGTTCGCGATCCACTGCGCGGCGGCGGCCACACCCAGCGCGGCGGCGCGGATCCGGTTCGGGAACATCTCGCCGAGGAAGACCCAGACGACCACACCCCAGGACAGGGCGAAGAAGAGCACGAACACATGGGCGGCGATCAGGGCGATCCAGCCCTGGGTGGCCGGCAGCTTGCCGTCGACCAGGTCGAAGGAGAACGCCCAGGCCTCCAGCGCGAGGCCGATCACCATGCCGACGGAGCCGATGAGGGCGAGCGGCCTGCGGCCGACGCGGTCCACGAAGATCATGGCGATCACGGTGCCGACGATGTTGATGATCGACGTCGTGAAGGAGTAGAAGAACGAGTCCGTCGGGTCGACGCCGACCGACTGCCACAGGGTCGAGGAGTAGTAGAACGCGACGTTGATGCCGACGAACTGCTGGAAGACCGACAGGCCGATGCCGACCCAGACGATCGGCTTGAAGAAGAAGGAGCCGCCGAGCAGGTCCTTGAAGGTGGACTTGTGCTCGCTCTTCATCGCGTGCTCGATCTCGGTCACGCGCGCGTCCAGGTCGACGTCCTTGCCCTCGACCTCTTCGAGGATCTCGCGGGCGCGCTCCCGCTTGCCGACCGAGATCAGGAAGCGGGGGGACTCGGGGATCGCGAAGGAGAGCAGGCCGTAGAGGACGGCCGGGATCACCATGACGCCCAGCATGACCTGCCAGGCCTCCAGGCCCATGAGCTTGCCGCGCTGGTCGCCGCCGGCGGCGTTCAGCAGGCCCCAGTTGACCAGCTGGGAGATCGCGATGCCGACGACGATCGCGGCCTGCTGGAAGGAACCGAGCCGGCCGCGGTAGGCGGGCGGGGCGACCTCAGCGATGTAGGCGGGGCCGATCACGGAGGCCATACCGATGGCGAAACCGCCGACGACGCGCCAGAAGGCGAGGTCGTACAGCGCGAAGGGCAGCGCCGAGCCGATGGCGCTGACCGTGAAGAGGACGGCGGCGATCTGCATACAGCGGATGCGGCCGATGCGGTCGGCGATGCGGCCGGCGGTCGCCGCGCCGATGGCGCAGCCGATCAGGGCGATGGCGATGACCTGCGCCAGGGCCGCCGATCCGACGTCGTAGCGGTCCCGGATGGCCTCGACGGCGCCGTTGATCACGGAGCTGTCGTAGCCGAAGAGGAAACCGCCCATCGCGGCCGCCGCCGCGATGAAGATGACGTGCCCGAGATGATCGGGATGAGCCGGTACGGCTCCTGACTTGGGCGCCTGCGCTGTGCTGGTCACGTGTACTCCTCGGGCCACCGGCAACGCTGCCGACGGGGGTTCGGCCCTTCGAGGTAGGTGGTACCTGAAGGTAAAAGCAACATCGCCGAGACTATTCCTTCAACTTTCGAAGTCAAGACCTCATGGATGTGAGCTATACCCCTGTACGTGACAGTGTTGCATTCAAGTCTTGAAGAAATGAAGGAGGTGTCAGCGGAGCCGCTGGGAGATGACCTTCGACACGCCGTCGCCCTGCATGGAGACGCCGTACAACGCGTCGGCGACCTCCATCGTCCGCTTCTGGTGCGTGATCACGATGAGCTGGGAAGCCTCCTGCAGCTCCTGCATGATCCGGATCAGCCGCTGGAGGTTGGTGTCGTCGAGCGCCGCCTCGACCTCGTCCATGACGTAGAACGGGCTGGGCCGCGCCTTGAAGATCGACACCAGGAGCGCCACGGCGGTCAGCGACCGCTCACCGCCCGACAGCAGGGACAGCCGCTTGACCTTCTTGCCCGGCGGCCGGGCCTCGACGTCCACACCCGTGGTGAGCATGTTGTCGGGGTCGGTCAGAATCAGCCGCCCGTCGCCGCCCGGGAACAGCCTGCTGAACACGCCCTCGAACTCGCGGGCGGTGTCCCGGTAGGCCTCGGTGAAGACCTGCTCGACGCGCTCGTCGACCTCCTTGACGACCTGCAGCAGGTCCGCGCGGGTCTTCTTCAGGTCCTCCAGCTGCTCGCTGAGGAACTGGTGGCGTTCCTCCAGCGCCGAGAACTCCTCCAGGGCGAGCGGGTTCACCTTGCCGAGCTGCTGGTACGCCCGCTCGGCGGCCTTCAGGCGCCTCTCCTGCTCGGCCCGGTGGAACTGCTTCGGCTGGTTGCGCGGGTGCTCCGGGTCCTCCGGCAGCTCCTCGCCTTCGGCGGGGGGCGAGGGCGGCACCAGCTGGTGCGGGCCGTACTCGGCCACGAGCCCCGCCGGTTCCACACCGAGTTCCTCCAGCGCCTTGGTCTCCAGCTGCTCGATCCGCAGCCGCTTCTCGGCGCCGAGTACCTCACCCCGGTGGACTGAATCCGTCAACTTGTCGAGCTCCGCCTTGAGGTCACGCCCCGCGTTCCGGGCGGCTGCCAGCTCCTGCTCGCGGCGGGTCTTGGCGGCCTCGGCCGCGGTGCGCTCCGCGTCGGCGCGGGCGAGGGAGACCTCGACGTGTGCGAGCAGCTGCCGGGCACCGGAGGCGACGGCCTCCGCGACGGCCGCCTCGTGTCTGAGGCGGGCCCGCCGCTGCTCGGCACGCGCGCGTGCCTCGCGTTCCGCGCGGGCGGCCCGGTCGAGCGAGTCGGCCCGCCCCGACAGGCCCCTGACTCTTTCCTCGTGCGTACGGACCTGGAGGCGGGCCTCCATCTCGGTCTGCCGGGCGTTGGCCCCGTCGGCGGCGAGCCGGTCCCGTACCGAGGTGTCGGGCTCCTCCTCGACCGGCATCTCCTCGGCCACGGCCAGCCGCTCGGCAAGCTCCTCGACATCCTGGAGGGCCTTGTCCAGCGCCTCCTGCGCCCGCGCGGCGGCGGCCACCGACCGCTCCGCCTCACCGGCGGCCCCGCGCGCCTGCCCGGACAGCCGCCCCAACTGCTGGGCCACGGCCGACTTCTCCCGGTCGGCGGCCCGGCGCCGCTCCCCCAGCTCCTCGACCCTCGCCGCGCATTCCCTGCGCCGCTCCCCCACCGCGTGCTGCGCCTCGGTGAGCTCCTCGCACCGCACGGCCAGCTCCTCGAGCTCGGCGGCGGCCTCGTCCACGGACGCCTGCACCTCGAGCAGACTGGGCGCCCCGGCGGACCCACCATGAGCGAAGTGCGCGCCCAAGAGGTCGCCTTCGGCGGTGACGGCGGTGAGGTCGGGCCGCGCGTAGACAAGATCCTCGGCGTCCTCGAGGGTGCCGACGACGACGATCCCGCGCAGGAGGCGGCGCACGGCGGGCATCAGGTCGGAGGGGCCACGCACCAGGTCGGCGGCGAAGGGAGGACCGTCGGGACGCGACCGCCCGGCCGAGGCGCCGAGCCGGGCGCGGTCGGCCACGTTGCCGGAGTCCGTGCCCGTGGGCGCTTCCGCGGCGGCGACAGCCGTCGTGGACGATGTCTCGGCGGCGACGTTCGTGGGAGTGGCCACCAGGGGTGGCTGAACGCCACTCCCGGCCGAGGGCCCTTCGCCGGCGTCCGCGGCTGCGTCCACCGGGGGCGGCTGTGCACCACCTCCGGCCGCCGCGGCCGGGCCCAGAGACCATGCCTCGCCGCCCATGTGCCCTTCGCCGGCGTCCGCGGCTACGCCCGCCGAGGGCGCCTGTGCACCACCCTCGGCCGTCACGGCCGAGGCCGCGGGCCATGCTTCCGCTCCCACCCGCTCGGCCTCGGCGTTCGCAGCTGCCGCCAGCGGGCGTGTCCGTGCGCCGTTTTCTGCTCTCTCGGCACTCGTGGCAGTCGCGCCCGTGTCTTCCGGCGCTCCCGCCAGCAGCAGGGCCGCCCGGCCCGCGTCCTGCTTGCGCAGCAGTCGGATCGCGTCGGCTGCCGAGGACGGGGTGGTCACCGCGATGGCGTCCGCGGCGGCGCCGAAGGCGGCGGCCAGGGCGACCTCGTGGCCCGGGGTCACGGTCAGCAGCTCGGCGGCCGGGCCGAGCAGGCCGGTGAGGCGGTCCTTCGCGCCGAGCAGCACACCCGTGCCGTCCTTGCGGCGCAGACCGAGCGCCAGCGTCTCGTGGCGGGCCTGGGTCGCGGCCCGCCTCCGCTCGGCGGCCGTGGCCGCCTCACGAGCGGCGGTGAGCGCGGCCTCCGCCTCGGCGAGCCGCTCCTTCGCCGTCTCGTGCTGCTCGGCGAGTTCCGCGTCGTCGGCGTCGAGTCCGTCGACCTCGGCCTTCAGGACCTCGTACTCCTCCTGGGCGCGGACGGCACGCTCCTGCGCCTGGTCCCGCGCGGCGGCGAGGCGGTCGATCTCGGCCTGGGCGGAGGCGGCACGTGAGCGGGCCGCGTTGACCTGACCGTTCAGGCGGGCCAGGCCCTCGCGACGGTCGGCGATCGCGCGGGCCACGTCCTTCAGACGCCGTTCCTCATCGGCCAGTCCGCGTTCCAGCTCGGCGCGGTGCGCGACCGTGTCCTCCAGAGCGTGCTCGGCCGCCTCCAGGGCCGCTTCGAGCTCGGCCTCCTGTTCACGGATCCGGGCGGCCTCGCGTTCCATGTCCTCGGGGTCGCGGCCGTGCCGTTCCTCAGGAGGTGCCAAGGTCGCGCTCTTCACGCGCGCGTCGGCGAGCGAGACCGTCCCGCGCACCCGCTCGGCGAGCTGGGAGAGCTCGTACCAGGTCTGCTGTGCGCGCTGGAGGCGCGGGCTGAGCTGCCGTACCTCGTCCTCCAGGAGCGACTCCCGCTGGAGCGCCTTCCTCAGCTCCAGCTCGGCGGCTTCCTTGCGCTCCTTGAGGGCGGCCTCGTCCGCGACTTCGGCCCGCAGCGCCTCCCGCAGCCGTACGAGATCGTCGGCGAGGAGCCGGAGCCGGGCATCGCGCAGATCCGCCTGGATCACGGCGGCCCGCCGCGCGACCGCGGCCTGACGCCCGAGCGGCTTCAACTGCCGGCGCAGCTCGTCCGTCAGGTCCTGCACGCGCGCGAGGTTGGCCTGCATCGCGTCCAGCTTCCGCAGCGCCTTCTCCTTGCGCTTGCGGTGCTTGAGGACGCCGGCCGCCTCCTCGATGAAGGCGCGGCGGCCCATGGGGTCGGCGTGCAGGACGGAGTCGAGCTGGCCCTGGCCGACGATGACATGCATCTCACGGCCGATGCCGGAGTCGGACAGGAGTTCCTGGATGTCGAGGAGACGGCAGGTGTCGCCGTTGATCTGGTACTCGCTGCCGCCGTTGCGGAACATGATCCGCGTGATGGTGACCTCGGCGTACTCGATGGGCAGCGCCCCGTCGGAGTTGTCGATGGTCAGGGACACCTCGGCACGGCCCAGCGGCGGGCGGCCGGTGGTGCCGGCGAAGATGACGTCCTCCATCTTGCCGCCGCGCAGCGACTTGGCGCCCTGCTCGCCCATGACCCAGCTGAGCGCGTCCACGACGTTGGACTTGCCCGAGCCGTTCGGTCCGACGACACACGTGATGCCCGGTTCGAACCGGAGTGTGGTCGCCGAGGCGAACGACTTGAACCCACGGAGGGTCAGGGCCTTGAGGTGCACGCCGCCGGACTCTACCTTCCGGTGGTGTCTCACTCCATGAACCCGCGGTTTCACCCATGAACGTGCAGGGCACACCAGACGTTGAAGAGTGAAAGGCTGCACGGGGAAAAAACTGGGCAGGGGAAAGAAAGAAGGGACGCCGAAGCGTCCCTTGCAAATCTGACAACTTAGCGGTTGATACAGGCTGCCCAACCACTGCGTGAGCTGTCGTGTAGCGATGCAGTGATCAGGTGAGCGCAGGCTCCGCCTGGTGTGCGTCGATGCTCTCCATGATCCTGTCGTGAGAAGCGGCAGCCGCGAGCGCGTCGTTCTCCTCCTGGATCCGAACGAGTTCGGACTCCAGGTCCTGGACGCGCTGCTGAAGCCGTCGCATCTCGGCGAGGAGTCGAGGGTCGGAGCCGCCGACGTAACCGAGAAGCGCCTTTGCCATGATGGATGGTCCTCCACACTGAGTGACCGACCGAAGCGGTGTGGGTCGTGAGGGATTCGCACCCGCGGTGCTTGACACTTTTGAGTTCGTGCTGCCGTTCTTCCATGCCAAACAGCTAAGGTGCGCGGGGTGCTTTCAGCGTCTCACCAAAAAGTTTGACGGTCAACACGATCACGCCCCGTATTGGTGGGCAACCCTGTGCCGCGCGGCCGGAAACGGCGACGCTGCGGCTCCTTCGGGGCCTTCGGGGGAGTGACGATCATCCTTACTTGCGGAGCCTGCCACGGCAAGCGTTTGTTGGCAACCACCAGGCTCTTTCTGCTTCTGGCAGCTGCCGGTGGCATGTCCCTCCGCTTCCGCCTGGGCCGTTTTACAGAATCGGGTCAGCGGATGGCGAAGCCGTCGTAACCCCCGCGAGGTGTGTCCCAGATCTCGGTGACGCCGTCCACCCGACCGGGCGTGTCGTCACTCTGGAGCCAGTCGAGGAGTCCCTGGCAGCCCGTGCGGGGCCCTTCCGCGACCACCTGGACCCGGCCGTCGCCCAAATTGAGAGCAAAACCACTCAGGCCGCCGATCTCCAGGGCCTTGGCCCGCGTGAACCAGCGGAAACCCACACCTTGGACCCGTCCACGCACCCAGGCGACCAGTCGTACATCCTCGCTCATGAGTGCAACCTAACGGGCCAATGTCTCTCGGGACACTTCCTCCCCGGGCGCCATGCGGTACCGTCCCCACCCAATGAATCTCATACGAAACTCACTCGATCGTGTGGGTTTCGTGAGCTTGGTTGACCGGGGGGACGCGTCGACCGCCAGGACGAGGAAGGCAAGGACATGGGACGCCACCGACGCTCCGCCGCCGGCCGCGCCGCCACGGGCCGCGCCACAGGGGTGACAGAGACGTATGACCCCTACACGGGGAGTTATGCGCACCACGACTCGTACGGGGATCACCCCACGGCAGGCATGGCCCCCTATCTGAACCCCGAGGCGCACGCCGAGGCCGACGCGAGGAGTGACGCCTACCTGTTCGCGACGGAGGAGGACTACGCCACCTACCGGGGCGAGGGCTTCACGCCCGGCGACGGCCCACGGCGCGGCTCGCACCGCCGGAGGAAGAGGACCGTGACGCCGGTGAGGACCGGCCTGCTCGGCGTCTCCGCGGCGGTCGCCCTCGGCACGGTCGCGGTCGCCACAGGTGCGGTGCCCGGCCTCGAGAACTACAAGCTCGGCGGCGGCAACAGCAGCGGCGGCGGCGACAGTGTGCAGGCCGCGGACTCGCCGACCAACAGCCCGGCCGAGCAGGGCGGCACCTCGGGCAGCGCCGAGAGCCGTGACGAGGGGGCGACCAGCCGCGACGCGGACCGCTCCGCCTCGCCCTCGCCCTCCCCTTCGACGTCGTCGGCCGCGCCGACCAAGACACCGTCGAAGAAGCCGCAGGCCACCCCCAGCAAGAAGCCCAAGACGACTCCTCCGCAGGCGGCCACCAAGGCGCCGCCGAAGGAGACCAGCGCCCCCGTGACGGTGTCCGCGGAGACCGCCGCCGCGGCCGAGGTGCTGAAGCTCGTCAACGAGGAGCGGGCGAAGGTGGGCTGCAGCGCGGTCGCCGCTAACAGCGCACTGGCCGACCTCGCCCAGGCCTTCAGCCAGGACATGGCCGCGCGCGGCTTCTTCGACCACACCGACCCCGACGGTCTGAGCCCCTGGGACCGGGCCGCGAAGGCAGACGTCACCGACCTCGGGGGCGAGAACATAGCCCGGGGCCAGGCCGACGCGGCCGCGGTGATGGAGGCCTGGATGAACAGCCCCGGCCACAAGGCCAACATCCTGAACTGCGACTTCAAGACGCTGGGAGTCGGCGTGCACCTCGCGTCGGGCGGCCCTTGGTGGACGCAGGACTTCGGCTACTAGTTCCGGCGACAACCGGCAGGTCGCACTAACTCTTGGTTAGCGCGACCTGCCGGTCAGCGCTGCGTTCGAGTACGCTTGAGGTATGGACACCACGCAGGAGCGCACGGAGGCGCAGGACCTCCCGTACGACGTGTTCGCCAAGGCCTGCCCCTCGCGCGGCACCCTGGAGCACGTCACGGGACGCTGGGGAGCACTCACCCTCGGTGCCCTGCACGAGGGCTCGCTGCGCTTCAACGAGCTGCGCCGCCGCGTGGACGGCGTGAGCGAGAAGATGCTCTCCCAGACGCTGCACGCCCTGGAGCGCGACGGCCTGGTCCACCGCGAGGCACAGCCCACCAACCCGCCCCGCGTGGACTACGAGCTGACCCCGCTCGGCCGCGAGATCGCCACCCGCCTGACCGGCCTCATCCAGTTCGTGGAGGGGCGCATGGACGACGTGCTCACCGCCCGCGAGCGTTACGACGCGACCCGCGGCGCCCGCTGACACCTCGGGCAGAAGTAGCTGGACCGGTTCATCCAGGGGCGCCGGCGCATCGGCGTGGCGCAGCGCTTGCAGGGCAGGCCCTCGCGGCCGTACGCGTCGAGTGAGCGGTCGAAGTAGCCGGACTCACCGTTGACGTTGACGTAGAGGCTGTCGAAGCTCGTGCCGCCGACCGCGAGGGCCGCGTTCATCACGTCCCGGACGTGGCCCAGGAGTTCGGCTGTGCGCGGCCGCGTGAAGCCCGTCGTCGGGCGCTCGTAATGGATGCGGGCGCGCCAAAGGGCCTCGTCCGCGTAGATGTTGCCGACGCCGCTGATCAACGACTGGTCGAGCAGGGCCCGTTTGATGGTGCTGCGCTTGCGGCGCAGGGCCTGGTGGAAGGCCTCGTCGTCGAACTGCGGGTCCAGGGGGTCGCGGGCGATGTGCGCGATGACGTCGGGCAGGCCGTCCGGGGTGGTGTCGTGCAACGACAGGCCACCGAAGGTGCGTTGGTCGACGAAGCGGAGTTCCGTGTCCACCTCGTCCGCGAACCGGACCCGGATCCTGAGGTGCTTCTCGTCGGGCGCCGCGTGCGGCTGGACCAGGAGCTGCCCGCTCATGCCGAGGTGCGCCAGGACCGCCTGGTCGGTGTCCTCCAGCGGCAGCCACAGGTACTTGCCCCGGCGGCTGGGCACGCCGATGCGATGGCCCTTGAGACCGTGGGCGAAGTCGTCAGCGCCGGCGAGATGACGGCGTACCGCACGCGGGTGCAGCACCTCGGCCTCGGCGACCGTCCGGTGGGCGACCCACCGCTCCAGACCGCGCCGTACGACCTCGACCTCGGGCAACTCGGGCATGGGGCTCCCCCGTCACATCCGGTGTATGAGTCGAGCGCCCGCCCCGGGGCAGGACCCCAGGGACGGGCGCTCGGTCGCGCTTGTTCGGTCAGGCGGAGACGGACGACGGACCTTCGCCGTCCTCGGCGGCCCGCTCGGCCGCCTCCTTGGCCCGCTCGTCCGCGGCGGCCCGAATGGCCCGCCAGGCGGACTCGGCGGCCTGCTGCTCCGCCTCCTTCTTGCTGCGGCCGGTGCCGGTGCCGTACGAGACGCCTCCGACGCGGGCGGCAGCAGTGAAGACCTTTTCGTGGTCGGGGCCGGTCTCCGTGACCAGGTACTCGGGCACGCCGAGTCCTTCGGTCGCGGTGAGCTCCTGGAGACTGGTCTTCCAGTCCAGGCCGGCTCCGAGATTCGAGGACTTCTCGATCAGTGGGTCGAACAGGCGGTGCACGAGCTCCGCCGCCGAGTCCAGGCCCTGGTCGAGATAGACCGCGCCGATCACCGCTTCCAGGGTGTCGGCGAGGATGGACGCCTTGTCCCGGCCGCCCGTGCCCTCTTCACCGCGGCCGAGCCGGATGAAAGAGCCCAGGTCGAGCCCACGGCTGACCTCCGCCAGCGCACGCGAGTTGACCACCGCGGCCCGCAACTTGGCCAGTTGGCCTTCGGGCAGGTCGGGGTGGGTGCGATACAGCGTGTCCGTGACCACGAGGCCGAGTACGGAGTCCCCGAGGAACTCCAGGCGTTCGTTGGTCGGCAGACCGCCGTTCTCGTACGCGTACGAACGGTGGGTCAGTGCACGCACCAGAAGGGCGGACTCGAGTGTGTACCCGAGCCGCCCTTCCAACAGCGTGTGGGACGAGGCTGTGTTGTCCGCCGGGCTACTCCCGCTCACGCGGGGAGCGGTCTTCTTTGGCGTGGACACTGTGCCTCTCACCAGCCGCTCAGACCTCGAGGACCTGGCGCTTGTTGTAAGTGCCGCAAGACGGGCACGCGATGTGCTGCAGCTTGGGCTCGTGGCAGCGCTCGCACGCAACCAGGGTGGGGACCGCAGCCTTCCACTGCGACCGGCGGTGGCGCGTGTTGCTGCGCGACATCTTCCGCTTCGGAACAGCCACGGCTACTTCTCCTGCTTCTCGTCGACGCCCGCTTCGGCGCCGCTCATGTCGTCCTTCTCGCCGTCTCCGAGTGAATCGGCGAGTCCCTGCAGTGCCGCCCAACGAATGTCGACGGCGTCATGGTGGTGGTCCGGGTCGTCCGTGAGCCGTGCTCCGCACTCGGAACACAGGCCCAGACAGTCTTCCTGGCACACCGGCTGCATCGGCAGTGAGAGCACCACCGCGTCCCGCAGCACGGGTTCGAGGTCGAACAGGCCGTCCTCGATGAAGAGCATGTCCTCGTCCGGTACCGCTCCCTCGGCGTCGTCGGCCGGCTCCGCTTTCACGCGGCCCCGGTCGTCGGCGTCAGGGTACGAGAACATCTCCTGGAAGTCCGCTTCGAGCAGCAGCTCGAGCGGCTCCAGACACCTTACGCACTCCCCCTTGGCCCGTGCACGGGCGGTGCCTGTGACAAGCACCCCCTCCATGACCGACTCAAGGCGGAGATCAAGCTTCATCGGGGCGCCTTCCGGCACTCCGATGACCTCCTGGATGCCGAGATCCTTGGGGGCGTCGATCTCGCGGGTCAGGCGCTGCAGCGCGCCAGGACGCCGCCCCAGCTCGTGTGTGTCGAACACGAGAGGGTTGCGGTGGTCGAGGCGGGCGTTCAGGGCCATTCCTGCTTTCGATCTTCTGAGCTTGGGGGACGCTGCCCTTCGGTGTTCCCGGGCAGCGTTGATCGCGGACGTACACGCGACCGAAGAGCCAGGATACTGGACCTTTCGCTCACGGCCCAATCCGGTGTGCGCTCCCGGCCACAGCCCCTTCCCGAAGGGGCTGATCAGCCGTTTCCGCGCCCTTGTTCGTAGGCCCGCAGCTGCTCCGCGCTGATCATGCCGGTGTCGAAGAGGCTGGTCTCGTCGAGGGCGGGCGTCTGCGGCTGCTCGGCGTAGCCCTGCTGGGCCTGCTGGGCCTGCTGGGCCTGCTGCGGGTCGTAGGTGCCCTGCTGACCGTCGTAGCCCTGGCCGGGGGTCCCTCCCGCTTGCGCGTAGTCGAAAGCGGGGGCGTACGGATCGGCCTGCTGGTAGCCGTACGCGTCCTGGCTGCCGCCGTACTGCTGCTGGTAGCCGCCGTACGGATCGGCGGCCGGCTGCTGCTGGTAGCCGTAGGCCGGCTGCACGGTCCGCTGGTCGTACGGCTGCTGTACGGGCTGCCCGGCGGGGGCGGCCGGGGTGCCTGCCTCCGCGTGGGCGACGAGGTCGGCCAGGTAGTCGGCGTCGCTGGAGTGCTGGAGGGTGGAGAGGTCGTCGGCGAGGGCGCCGAGGTCGTCCGAGGCGATCCGGCCGTGCAGCTTCTGGCGGCCGCGGCCGACGGCCTCCAGGGTCTTGGCCAGGACCGCCTCGAAGGCGCCGAGCTTGACGTCGACGTACTCGTCGGCGGTGCGGCGCAGGGTCTCCGGGTCGTGGCTGCGCTCGGGGGCGTCCTCGTCCTCGTAGCCCTGCTCGTCGATGCCGGGTCCGGTGCCGAGGAGCTTCTCGCGGCCGCGGCCCACCGAGCCGAGGGTCTTGGTGAGGACGACCTCGAAGTTGGCGAGCTTGGAGTCGACGTAGTCGTCGGCCTCCGCGCGGACGTCCTCGGCCTCCTTGCGGGCCTCGGCGAGGATGCGGTCGGCCTCGGCCTGGGAGCGGCGGGCGATCTCCGTGTCGGAGATCAGCGAGCCGCGCTCGGCGTGTGCCTGGCCGATGATCCGCTCGGCCTCCTGACGGGCCTGCTCGACCATCTGTTCGCGGTCGCCGATCAGCTCCTGGGCCTGGGCGAGGGAGCCGGGCAGGGCCTGGCGCAGCTCTTCGAGCATCGAGAGCAGGTCGGCGCGGTTGACCACGCACGAGGCCGACATGGGCATCGACCGGGCACCGGAGACTGAGGCCACGATCTCGTCGAGCTTCTTCTGCACGTCCACCTGTGCTCGCCACTCTCTACAGCTGTGTTGGAGACGGACGGAACGACTGTAGCCCCATCAGTCCTTGCGCAGGCGCTCGTTGAGGGCCTCGAGGACGGTGGGCGGCACCAGGTGGGAGACGTCTCCGCCCCAGGTCGCGACCTCCTTGACGAGCGAGGAGGAGAGGAAGCTGTAGGTCGGGTTGGTCGGCACGAACAGCGTCTCCACACCCGAGAGGCCGATGTTCATCTGGGCCATCTGCAGCTCGTAGTCGAAGTCGCTCACCGCGCGCAGGCCCTTGACGATGGCGGGGATGTCGCGCTGCTTGCAGTAGTCGACGAGGAGGCCGTGGAAGGCCTCGATCCGGACGTTCTCGTACTCGGCGGTGACCTGGCGGATCAGGTCGATCCGCTCGTCCACCTCGAACAGGCCCTTCTTGGACTTGTTGATCATGACCGCGACATAGACCTCGTCGTACAGACGGGAGGCGCGGGAAATGATGTCGAGATGTCCGTTGGTGATCGGGTCGAACGACCCGGGACAGACGGCGCGGCGCACTTGAGTTCCCTCGCTCTCCGGTCCGGTCATCGTGCGTCTTCGCACGTAGAGGCGGCGCGACCGTACCAAAACGTTCCCTCGCCGTAACGACGGGACCGGATCGAGTCGAAGCCGTCCGGCCACCTGAATTCTCCGCCTCTGGTGCTGCGCTCCACGGTGACGAGGGCATCGTCCGTGAGCCAGCCCTGCGTACGGAGTGTGAGCAGAATCTCCCGAAGATCGTCGTCCGTGACGGCGTACGGCGGGTCCAGGAAGACGAGGTCGTAGGGCTGCGCGGGCGGCACCTGGATCACCTGCCGGGCCTTGCCCGCCCTGACCTCGGCGCCTGGCAGATCCAGGCTCTTCACGTTCTCCCGGACGATGCGGGCGGCCCGGGCGTCGGCCTCGACGAGCAGGGTGTGGCCGGCGCCGCGGGACAGCGCCTCCAGGCCGACGGCGCCCGAACCGGCGTACAGGTCGAGGACCCGCTCGCCGTCCAGCGGGCCGCCGAGCAGGGACTGCCAGGTGGAGAAGAGGCCCTCGCGTGCGCGGCCGGAGGTGGGGCGGGTGCCGGTTCCCGGTGGGACGGTCAGGCGACGTCCGCCGGCTGCGCCGGCGATCACGCGGGTCATTTCCTCGGTCCTTGTCCGTACGTCGGTGGAGCTCGGTGGGGTTCCAGTGTCTCAGCCTCGGGAGGCGGGTGCCCGGGTCACCCCTTGTCGAGGTACTGCTCCCTCTCCTCGTCCAACAGGGCGTCCAGGGCCGTGCGCAGGCCCGGGAGGCGGGTGAGGTCCGGGTCGGCGGCGACGAGGGCGGCGGCCTCCTGGCGGGCCTCGGCGATGATCTCCTCGTCCTCGATGACCGCGAGCATCCGCAGGCTGGTGCGGGCTCCGGACTGGGCCTGGCCGAGCACGTCGCCCTCGCGGCGCTGTTCGAGGTCGATGCGGGAGAGCTCGAAGCCGTCGAGGGTGGAGGCCACGGCGGTGAGCCGCTGGCGGGCCGCGCTCGCCTCCGGCATCTCGCTGACCAGGAGGCACAGTCCGGCCGCCGAGCCACGGCCGACGCGGCCGCGCAGCTGGTGCAGCTGGGAGACGCCGAAGCGGTCGGCGTCCATGATCACCATGGCGGTGGCGTTGGGTACGTTGACGCCGACCTCGATGACCGTGGTGGCGACCAGGACGCCGGTCTCCCCGGCGGCGAAGCGGCGCATGACCGCGTCCTTGTCGTCGGGGTGCATACGGCCGTGCAGGACCTCCACCTTGAGGCCGTTGAGCGGCCCCTTGGCGAGCTGGTCGGCGACGTCGAGGACGGCGAGGGGCGGGCGCTTCTCGGCCTCGTCCTCGGGGGACTTCTTCTTGGCGGCCTTCTTGGGATCGTCCTCCTCGTCCCCGATGCGGGGGCAGACGACGTACGCCTGGTGGCCGTTCTCCACCTCCTCGCGCACTCGCTCCCAGGCCCGCGCCAGGAAGTGCGGTTTGTCGGCGGCCGGCACGACATGGCTGGCGATCGGCGAGCGGCCGGCCGGGAGCTGGTCGAGGACGGAGGTCTCCAGGTCGCCGAAGACGGTCATGGCGACCGTTCGCGGAATGGGTGTGGCGGTCATGACGAGCAGGTGGGGCGGCTGCTTGCCCTTGCCGCGCAGGGCGTCGCGCTGCTCGACACCGAAGCGGTGCTGCTCGTCCACCACGACCAGCCCCAGATCGTGGAACTGCACCTTGTCCTCGATCAGCGCGTGCGTGCCGATCACGATCCCGGCCTCGCCCGTGACGAGGTCGAGCAGGGCCTGGCGGCGGGCGGCCGCGCCCATGGACCCGGTGAGCAGCACCACCTTGGTGGCCTGATCGGCCCCGCCGA
The DNA here is from genome assembly GCF_019049245.1 of Streptomyces sp. AC555_RSS877. Lineage (GTDB taxonomy): Bacteria > Actinomycetota > Actinomycetes > Streptomycetales > Streptomycetaceae > Streptomyces. Next base: position 198,507 of record NZ_JAGMUK010000001.1, read on the forward strand.
GCATCCCGCCCTCGGCCAGCTCCCCCATCATCTCGACGACCGACCGGTGGTGCTGCTGGGCGAGCACTTCGGTGGGCGCGAGCATGGCGGCCTGGCCGCCCGCGTCGACGGTGGCGAGCATGGCCCGGAGCGCCACCATCGTCTTGCCCGACCCGACCTCGCCCTGGAGCAGCCGGTGCATCGGATGGTCCGTCGCGAGGTCGTCGAAGATCTCCCGGGAGACCTTCTGCTGGCCGTCGGTGAGGGTGAAGGGCAGACGGGCGTCGAAGGCGCCGAGCAGGCCGTCGGGGGCGGGTTTGCGGGGGACCGCGGGGAGTTGGGCGTCGGCGTGGCGGCGGCGGGCGAGGGCGACCTGGAGGACGAACGCCTCGTCCCACTTGAGGCGGGAGCGGGCGTCCTCGATGTCCGCCTTGGTGTGCGGGCGGTGGATCTTGAGGAGGGCCTCGGGAAGAGAGACCAGGCCGCGGCCCTCGCGGAGGGAGTCAGGGAGCGGGTCGAGGGCTTCCTGGGCGCTGGGCAGGACGGTCTGGATCGCTTTGCCGATCTTCCAGGACTCCAGCTTGGCGGTGGCGGGGTAGAGCGGGATGAGGGCGCCGGCCCACGTGTCCACGGCTTCCTCGCTGTCGCCCCGCAGCAACTCGTAGGCCGGGTGGGCCAGTTGAAGGCGACGGTTGAAGACGGAGACCTTGCCCGCGAACAGCGCGCGGGTGCCCGGCAGGAGTTCCTTGTGGGGCTTGTGAACGCCGTGGCCGAAGAAGACCAGTTGGAGGCGGCCGCTGCCGTCCGTGATGGTCACTTCCAGGCGCTGGCCCTTGCCGCGCGGGGCCTTCGCCGAGGCGAAGGTGTGCAGGCGGGCGTCGGCGACCTGGGCGACCACCGTGACGTGCTCGTCCATGGGCAGGTCGGCGAGGTGGGTGAGCTGGCCCCGCTCCTCGTATCTGCGCGGGTAGTGGTGCAGGAGGTCGCCGACGGTGTGCAGGCCGAGATGCTCGGCCATCACCTTCGCGGTGGCGGGGCCGAGCACCTTTTTCAGTGGTTCTTGCAGTGCGGGCACGAGATCCATTGCACACCACGACACTGACAATGCCGTATACGTCTCGGGAAACCCCTGGTCAGACGGCTGGTTGGGGCCTTAGGATGGCGCGCCTCCGGCCATCCCCGCGGTCACCGCCTCACACGGGACCGCCCGACCCCGCGCCGTCGCCCCTCCCCCCACCGGCGCTGCGACGATGGACTCCCAGATCTCACAGCCCTTCCCCGCATCCCCGTCACCCCAGTCACCTCATACGTTCCAGGTCGACCTGCGCGGCCTGGTGGACCTGCTCTCCCACCACCTCTACTCGAGCCCCAAGGTCTACCTGCGCGAGCTGCTGCAGAACGCGGTGGACGCGATCACCGCCCGGCGGGCCGAGCAGCCCGACGCCCCGGCCCGGGTGCGGCTGTACGCCGAGGGCGGGTCCCTGCGTGTCGAGGATTCCGGGATCGGGCTCACCGAGGCGGACGTGCACGCCCTGCTCGCCACCATCGGGCGCAGTTCCAAGCGCGCCGACGGGCTCCAGGAGGCCCGCTCCGACTTCCTCGGGCAGTTCGGCATCGGGCTGCTCGCCTGTTTCGTGGTCGCCGAGCGGATCCGGGTGGTCAGTCGCAGCGCGCGTACGCCGGATGCCCCGCCCGTGGAGTGGACGGCGAGGGACGACGGTTCGTACACCGTGCGGACGCTGCCGGACGAGGCCCGTCCGGAACCGGGCACCACCGTGCACCTGGTGGCGCGGGCGGGCGCCGGGGAGTGGCTGGCGAAGGAGCGGGTCCTCGCCCTGGCGCGGGACTTCGGCTCGCTGCTGCCGTACGACGTACGAGTGGGCGACGAGGCGGTCACCGACCTGCCCGCGCCCTGGGACCGGACGTATCCGAGCCCCGCCACCCGAAGGGTGGCCCTGGCGCGGCACTGCTACGACCTGTTCGGGTTCACTCCGCTGGACTCGATCGCGCTGGACGTGCCGCTCGCCGGGATCCGGGGGGTGGCGTACGTCCTGCCGTCGGCGGTCAGTCCGGCCCAGCGGGCGGGTCACCGCGTGCACCTGAAGGGCATGCTGCTGACCGAGCGCGGCGAACAACTGCTGCCGGACTGGGCGTTCTTCGTGCGCTGTGTCCTGGACACGGACAGCCTGCGGCCCACCGCCTCGCGCGAGTCGCTGTACGAGGACGAGACGCTGGCCGCCGTCCGGGAGGCGCTGGGCGAAAGGATTCGGTCCTGGCTGACGGGCCTCGCGGCCGGTGATCCGGAGCGGCTGGAGGCCTTCCTGGCCGTGCACCACCTGGGCGTGAGGTCCTTGGCGCGGCACGACCGCGAGATGCTGCGCACGATGCTCCCGTGGCTGCCCTTCGAGACGACCGACGGACGACTGTCCCTGGAGGAGTTCGCGCAGCGGCATCCGGTGGTGCACTTCACGCGGACCGTCGAGGAGTACCGGCAGGTCGCGCCGATCGCGTCCGCGCAGGGCGTCGGAGTGATCAACGGCGGCTACACCTACGACAGCGAGCTGATCGAGGCACTGCCCTCGGTGCGGCCGGGGACGGTGGTCGCCGAGCTGGACGCCGACACCGTGACCGCGCATCTGGACGCGGTCGATCCGGTCGAGGAGCTGGCCCTGGCGGGCTTCCTGGCGGCCGCGCGGGCGAAACTCGACCCCTTGGGCTGTGACGTCGTCCTGCGCGCCTTCCACCCCCTCTCCGTGCCCGCGCTGCACCTGGACGACCGGGCGGCGCGGCACGAGCAGGCCCGGGCGGAGGCCGCGGAGCAGGCCGACGACCTGTGGGCGGGCATCCTCGGCTCGCTGCGGGGCAGCGCCCCGCGCGCACGGCTGGTGCTCAACCACCTCAACCCGCTGATCCGGCGGATCAGTTCGCTCGGCGACCCGGAGCTGATCGGCACCGCCACGGAGTCGCTGTACGGGCAGGCGCTGCTGATGGCGCAGCGGCCGCTCAGGCCCGCGGACTCGGCGCTGCTGAACCGGGCGTTCATCGGCCTCCTGGAATGGGCCACCCATGGCGAGGACGGTCACTGATGAGTGAGATCACGGACTTCGACGAGCTGCGCCGGGCGATGGCGGAGAACTCCGAGCAGCCGGAGGGTCCGGCCCGCAACGCGCGCGCGGAGCGGCTGCTCGCCGAGGCGGAGAAGCTGAACATCCCGCTCGCGGTGATCGAGGCGCTCGGGCACCAGCTGAAGGTCTACAACTACAGCTCCGAGAAGGCCAAGATGTTCGTCCCCTTCGCGCGGCTGCTGCGCATGTGGGACGAGCGGCCCGAGGACTTCGACGAGTACGAGACGCACTCGCTGCACTGGGTCTTCAAGTGGATGTCGTCCGGCATGCTCGACCAACCGCACATCCCGCTCGCCTCCGTCGAGAAGTGGCTCGGCGAGATGGAGTACCGCTACCGGCTGGCCGGACATACCGAACGGGCCGTTCGCGGGGCCGAGTTCAGCGTGGCCGCGCACATCGGGGACGTGGCGCGGGCCGAGCGGGCCTACGCCGCGTGGCTGGCCGCCGACCGGGACACCATGGCCGACTGCCACGCCTGCGAGCTGCACGGGCAGGGCTGGTGGCAGGCGGAGCGCGGGCGGGACGCCGAGGCGCTGGAACTGTGGGCGCCGGTGCTGGAGGGCGAGTACACCTGCGCCCACGAGCCGCACACGGTGCTCGCGTCCTCCCTGGTGCCCCTGCTGCGGCTCGGCCGCGTGGACGAGGCACGGGCCAACCACCTGCGGGGCTTCCGGCTCGTGCGGGGCATGGAGAGCATGCGCGGCGCCTACGCGGACCACGTCGAGTTCTGCGCGCTGTCCGGCAACGAGGCGCGCGGTCTGGAACTGCTCGCACAGCGGTCCGCGTACTTCACGGACGACGGGCAACCGCGCAGCAAACTGGACTTCATGGCCGTGGTGGCCCTGCTGATGGACCGCCTGACCGAGCTCGGGCTCGGCGACCAGCGGGTGCCCGGACCGGCCGACCGGGCGTGGAGCGCGCGCGAACTCGCCGCCCACGCGCGCGGGGAAGCCCTCGCGCTGGCCGCCCGTTTCGACGAGCGCAACGGCACGCGGCACGTCAGCGAGCGGGCACGCGCGCGTATGGCGCAGCGGCCGCTGGTGGAGCGGCTGGCGCTGGGAGTGCGGTCGGCGCGGACAGTGTCCTCGCCTCCCGTGCCGGCCCCGGTGGCCGTCACCCCGGACGAGCCCGGCCCGCCCGATCTCGCCGCGCTGCTCGCCGAGGCGCGGCGGCTGTCGGACACCCTGGAGCCGAACGCCGTCGAGGCGTGGGCGGCCGTCGGACGGGCCGCGCAGGGCGTCGAGCTGGCCGCCCGCGACCGGGCGGAGATCGCCGACCACGAGGCGATGGACCGGGGCCCCGAGGGCGTCGACCTCTTCGAGCACGCCGCGGAGCTGTACGCCGAGGCGGGCGACCCCGGAGAGGCCCTGGCCGCACGGACGCGTGCGGCATACGTACGCGCCCTCGCGGGCCGCGTGGACGAGGCACTGACAGCGGTCGCCGATCCCTACGACGAAATCCTCGCCCTGTACGCCGAGGGCGGCACGGGCATACGGCAGACGGCGTCGGTGCTGATGGGGCGGGCACGCATCCTGATGCGACGCGTGCAGGGGGTCGTCGAGTCCCTGGGGGACGACGAGGGCCCGACCGGTGAGGTGCGGGAGGCTGACGCTGCCGGTGAGACCGGGGAGGCTGGAGCGTCGGGTGACGACTCCTGGGGCGGGGTGGTCCCGGGTGACACCCCCGGGGACGCCGCGACGCCGGACGACGGCTCCCGGGACACCATCCCGGGCCCGGCCGACGGCCCCGACGGAACCGTCACTCCGGCTGGCGCACCCGACGGCGGGGCGGTCCCGACCGACGATCACCCTGGCGCCCTGACTCCGTCCGCCGACGCCGGGGCAGCTCCGGTCGACGACCCTGACGACTGGGCGGATCCGGCCGACGGCCCCCACGGCACCGCGGCTCCAGCCGACGCCCCCCACAGCGGGACGAATCAGGCCGACGGCCACCCCGGCGCCACGACTCCGTCCGGCGGCCCCGCCGTGGGATCCGTGCTGGCCGAGGCCGAAGTGGCCGCGCGGGAGGTGCTGGCGCTGGTCGAGGGGCGTACCGGGGACGACGTACGGCTGGCGTCGCGGGCCGCCGAGGCGCTCGCGATGCTCGCGGAGCTGGCGGCGCACGGCGGGGAGGTGAAGGCGGCCGCGGAGCTGTTCGCGCGGGCCGCGGCGGCGTTCGTGGGGGCGGGGCTGCCGTGGTTCGCGGTGGAGTACGAGGCGCGGTTGGCCGGGCTCGCGCACCATCTGGGCGACGTGGCCGAGACGGAGCGGGCGCTGCGGGCTGCCCTGGAGCACGGCGGTCCGCATCTGGAGGCGACGGGGCGGGCCCAGTTGTACCTCCAGCTCGCGGAGGTCGTCGGCGGCAGGGGGCTGGTGGAGGAGGCGGCCGAGCACGCCCTGGAGGCGGCGCACTGGGCCGACGTGGCCGGCGAGGGGCGGACGCTCGGCGCCTGGGCCCGGCAGCAGCTCGGCGGGTTCCTGTTGCGGCTGGGGCGATGGGCCGAGGCCGCGGAGGTGCTGGAGTCGGCGCTGCCCGATCTGCACGCCGAGACGCACGGCGACGGCGCGGTCGTGCAGACGCAGTGGTGGCTCGGCGACTGTCTGAGCGAGCTGGGCGAGCACCGCGCGGCCGCCGAACGGCGGCTCCAGGCGGCCGAGCTCGCCCGGCACTGGCCCGAGCAGCACGACCACGCGACGCTGGCCCATCTCGCCGCGGAGTCCCTCGGGCACGCGGGCCTGCACGCCGACGCGGACCGGGCATACGCGCGCGCGGGCGACCTGTGGCGGTCGCTCGGCAATGTCCACGGCCTGGTCCGCTCCCTGCGCGCCCGCGCGTGGCTCGCACTGCGTCCGGAGGAAGGTCCGGACGAGGCACGGGAGTTGATGGCGAACGCGGTCCGGGAGTGCGAGGCGGCGCTGGCCGCTGAGGTCGCCGACGAGGACGCCCGGCAGCGGCTCGTCGCGGAACTCGGCCACACCCGGCGTCAGTTCGGCGATCTGCTGGCCCGTTCCGCCGCCGAGGACGCCGAGGACGACTCGATCCGCGCCGTGCTGGAGGATTCCCTGGCCCAAGTGGCCGAGGCCATCGTGCTGTTCGCCTCCCTCGGGGCCGACGCCCTGCACAGCCGGACCGGCGCCGAACTCACCGCGGGCTGGCTGGAGGCCGACCTGGGCCGCCCCGACCGGGCGGCGGCACGCGCGCGTGCGGTGCTGGCCGCGTACGGCGCCACCGAGGACGAAGTGGCGGTGGCGCGACTGGCCGAGGCCCGTCAGCTGCTCCAGGTGGTGGAGGACCAGGCGGCGGCACAGGCAGACGGACAACCCGCCGACTAGGGGGTGCTACTCGACCCCGATGAGGAGCACGGCTCCCTGCCGCCCGCCCCGGTACACCACCGTGTCGACGGCCATGTACGCCTCCCGTACGCGTGCTTCGAGGTGTTCGGCGATCGGCTCGGGAGCCTCGTTGCCCAGGACCAGGGTGACCAGTTCGCCGCCGGCCGCGAGCATGCGGTCAAGAACCGTTTCGGCGGTGACGGTAACGTCCTGCCCGATGACGGCCACGTCGCCGTCGATCAGGCCGAGGACGTCGCCGGCCTGGCAGATGCCGGCCATGGTCCACGACTGGCGTTCCGCGACGACGACTTCGGCGTAACGGGTGGCCCCCGCCGCCGAGGTCATCGTCACGACGTCCTCGTCGAAGCGGCGGTCCGGCGCGTGCACGGCGAGCGCGGCGATGCCCTGGACCGCGGAGCGCGTCGGGATGAGGGCCACCCGGATGCCCTCCGTGCGGGCCTGCTCGGCGGCCGCGGCCGCGGTGTGGCGCAGGTCCGCGTCATTGGGCAGCAGCACCACCTCGCGCGCGTGGGCCCGCCGTACGGCCTCGACGAGTTCCCCGCTCGCGGGCGGCTCCCCGGGCCGCGCCAGCACGGTCGTCGCGCCCGCCTCGGTGTAGAGCCCGGCCAGACCCTCGCCGGGCACGACGGCCACGACGGCGCGCTGGGCGCGCTCCCGGGGCGGCCTCTCGGCGCCGGTGGTGTGCACGTCGCCGAGCGCGAAGTGCGTGATCCGGATCCGGTACGGCCGCCCGGCCTCGACGCCCGCCTCCACGGCGGCGCCCGCGTCGTCGACGTGCACATGGACGTTCCACAGCCCGTCGCCGCCGACCACGACGAGCGAGTCCCCGAGGGCGTCCAGCCGCTCCCGCAACCGCTCGACGGCGGCGTCGTCGGCCTCCAGGAGGTAGATCACCTCGAAGGCGGGCCCGCCGTGCTCCGGGTCGGCGGGACTGTCGGCGCAGTCGGTGGCGAGGGTGGCGGCAAGGGTGTCCTCGGGGGCACCTCCGTCGGCCGCACGCGCGGGCGGCCCTCCGGCGAGCCCGTCGTCCACGGGCGCGTGCGGCGCCGACAGCGCCACCTCCCGCGGCGTCTCCCCCGTGAACGTCTCGACCAGCGCCCCGAGGACCGCCACCAGCCCCCGCCCGCCGGCGTCGACCACCCCGGCCCGCTCCAGCACGGCCAGTTGCGCTGGGGTCGCGGCCAGTGCCGCGCACGCCCCCTCGTAGGCCGCCCGTGCGACGGTCCCGCAGTCGCCCTCCGCCTCCTCGGCCTCCTCGGCCGCGTCGGCCGCGGCTGAGGCGACGGACAGCACCGTGCCCTCGACGGGATGGGCCACCGCCTTGCGGGCGGAGTCGGCGGCATGCCTCAGGGCCAGCCGCAACCCCGCCCCATCGGTGTGAGCGGTGTCATGATCGGCGGCGAGCACCTGGGCCATGCCGCGGAACAGCTGCGCGAGGATCGTCCCGGAGTTCCCTCGTGCCCCTATGAGAGCGCCGTGCGCCATCGCGCGCGTGGCGTCCGCCAGGGACGGCCCCTCGGCGTCGGCCTCGTACCCCGCGAACACCGCCTCGACCGCGGTCGAGGCGGACTCCACCGTCAGATACAGGTTCGTGCCGGTGTCCCCGTCCGCCACGGGGTAGACGTTGATCGCGTCGATCTCCTCGCGCGCCCGTCCCAGCGCCCGGAGCGCGAGAGCGCACCAGGTGCGTACCGCGAGAGCATCGAAGAATGTCTGCGGCACCTGCGCCACCTGCGCCTCCCTGAGCTGCCGGCCTGGGACGCAGCGTAGACCTCGGGGTGGTGTTCACCGGAAGAGGGCCTGGAGCGAGGCCCTGAGCAGCCATGGTAGTTTCGTTCCACTGGCGCAGTCGTTGTATGCTGCTCCGGTTGCCCGATGACATCGGGCCATCCCCCTGGCAGCGCCACTCAGATCTCTGATCCTGCGATCTCGATCCCGGCATGCCGGGATCCACCGTAAGTGCATCTGAAGTCTTTGGAGTGACCCGTGGCTGCCAACTGCGACGTCTGCGGCAAGGGGCCGGGCTTCGGCAACAGCATCTCGCACTCGCACCGCCGTACGTCCCGTCGCTGGAACCCGAACATCCAGCGCGTGCGTACTGTGGTCGGCGGGACGCCGAAGCGCCTGAACGCTTGCACCTCGTGCATCAAGGCCGGCAAGGTCTCGCGCTGACGCACAGTAAGCGCGCGGCTACTGCTGGTTCACTGCACGGAGCCGGTCCACCTCGTGTGGACCGGCTTTTTGCACGTCCAAGCCGACCGGCAAGCCCTCGCGCAAGCGTTTACGCGCCGCCGCCCGCCCGGAACCGCCACCCGTGGTCCACGGGACCGATCCCTGCGCCGAGCGCGAACCCGGCCGCGATCGCCCCGGTGACGTACTCCTTGGCAGCCGCCACCGCCTCCGGCACCGACTGCCCCTTCGCGAGCTGAGACGCGGTCGCCGACGCGAGCGTGCAGCCCGTGCCGTGCGTGTGCCGGTTGTCGTATCTCGGCGCCCGCAGCCAGTGCTCCTCGGAACCGTCGGTGAGCAGGTCCACGGCGTCACCGGGCAGGTGACCGCCCTTGATGAGCACCCATCGCGGGCCGTAAGAGAGCACGGCCTCGGCGGCTTCCCGCATCAGGGACTCCGACTCGACCCGCACACCCGTGAGCTGCGCCACCTCGTCCAGGTTGGGCGTCGCCACGGTCGCGACCGGCAGCAGCCTGGTCCGTACGGCGTCCAGGGCGGAGGCGGCGAGCAACGGGTCGCCGTGCTTGGAGACACCCACGGGGTCCACGACGACCGGTGCGCCGGTTTCGCCGATCAATTCGGCGACCGCCTCGACGAGTTCCGCGGAGGCCAGCATCCCGGTCTTGACCGCCTGTACGCCGATGTCGTCGACCACGCTGCGGTACTGGGCCCGTACGGCCTCCACGGGCAGTTCCCAGGCCCCTTGCACGCCGAGGGAGTTCTGCGCGGTGACGGCCGTGATGACGCTCATGCCGTGCACGCCGAGCGCCAGCATCGTCTTCAGGTCGGCCTGGATGCCCGCGCCGCCGCCGGAGTCGGAGCCCGCGACCGTGAGAACCCGCGGCGGCGCGCTCATGACTCGATGTCCCCGAAGTGGTCCCAGCCGCCCTTCTTGGTCCACGGCGCCCCGTCCACCGTCACCTGGGGCAGCGCCGAGGGGTTGAGGACCTCGCCGATGATCTTCCAGCGGGCCGGCAGCTTCACGTCCGGCGGGAAGGTCGCGACGATGGCGTGGTCCTCTCCGCCGGTGAGCACCCACTGCATGGGGTCGACGCCGACGGCCTGCCCGATGTCGTTCATCTGGGAGGGGATGTCGATCGCGCCGGAGCGGACGTCGATACGGACCTTGCTGGCCTCGGCGATGTGCCCGAGGTCGGCGATCAGCCCGTCGCTCACGTCGCACATCGCGGTCGCGCCGAGCCCGGCGGCGGCCGGTCCCGCGTGGTATGGCGGCTCGGGGCGCCGGTGTGCCTCCACGAAGGCGCGCGGCGAGCGGAACCCGCGGGACAGCACCGCGAACCCGGCCGCGGACCAGCCGAGCCAGCCGGTCACCGCGACGATGTCGCCGGGCTGCGCGCCGCCCCGCGTGACGGGCTCGTTGTTGCGCAGATCGCCGAGCGCGGTGATCGACACCATGATCGTGTCGCCGCGTACGACGTCGCCCCCGACCACGGACGCCCCCGCGACCTGGCACTCGTCGCGCAGGCCGTCCATCAGCTCGACCGGCCAGGCCACCGGGAGTTCGGCCGGGACGACCAGGCCGAGCAGCAGCGCGGTCGGTACGGCGCCCATGGCGGCGATGTCCGCGAGGTTCTGCGCGGCGGCCTTGCGGCCGACGTCGTAGGCCGTGGACCAGTCGCGCCGGAAGTGCCGTCCCTCGAGGAGGATGTCGGTGCTCGCCACGACCCTGCGGTCGGGCGCGGCCACCACCGCGGCGTCGTCGCCGGGGCCGACCCGGACCGCCGGGGTGGTGGTGAGACGGGAGGTGAGCTCCCTGATGAGCCCGAACTCACCGAGCTCACCAACAGTGCCCTTCATTGCCCTTACGCCCCTTCTGTACCTGTCCGAGCCCGGTCGCGCGTCACCAGTGTCCTCGATACGGTCGAGGTGACCGTCAACTTCTGTCGTGCCTGCACCCCGGCGCGCGCGCCCTGGTCGCCGCGGGTCTCCCCGCGGCGCGCGGCGACGCGATACCGTGGCGTTCCTTTTCCCCACATGATCCTCGTGGCCGCCCTGGAGGTTCCGTGGTACAGGCGTACATCCTGATCCAGACGGAGGTCGGCAAAGCGTCGACCGTCGCCGAGACGATCAGCAAGATTCCTGGGGTCATCCAGGCCGAGGACGTGACAGGACCGTACGACGTGATCGTGCGCGCCCAAGCGGACACGGTCGACGACCTCGGTCGCATGGTGGTCGCGAAGGTCCAGCAGGTGGACGGCATCACCCGCACCCTGACCTGCCCGGTGGTCCATCTGTAGCCCCCGTCTACCCTTGGCCGGTGAACTTCTTCCGTCACCGGTACCGCATCCTCATCGGGCCGCCCGCGCTTGCCGTGCTGATCACGGTCGCGGGCTGCTCCTCAGCAGACGACAGCGCGTCGGCGGCGGTTCCCAGTCCGGGTGCGAAGGTCATGAAGCTGTGCCAGAACCTGGACAAGGCGCTGCCGACGAAGCTGGACGGTCTGGGCCGTGAGGATCCCGAGCCCGCGTCCGCACTGACGGCGGGCTGGGGAAGCCCGGCGATCATACTGCGCTGCGGTGTCGTGCGACCGCCCAAGATGATCGACCCCAAGGTGGCCGAAGGCGGCGACCCGGACGCGGTCGCCGGCGGTGTGAACGGCGTCGACTGGCTGATGGAGAAGCAGGACGACGGAGCGTACCGCTTCACCACCGCCAATCGCAGTGCGTACGTCGAGGTGACGGTGCCGAAGGGGCAGGACAGCACGGGAGTGCTGGTCGACCTCGCCCCGGCCGTCAAGAAGGCGGTCCCCGAAGGGATCGCCGGCTAGGGCCTGTCCGGCGGATCAAGTCGCAGGACCTCCGCGGCGCCTCATCGACGCAGGTGAGCGGGGCCTGGTGCGTCGAGCTGCAAGGCGGAGGAGGGCGTCGACGCGATGGGGATCCCCCCGCTCGAGCGAAGTCGAGAGTGGGGGGAGTCGGGCAACCGACGACAACGCCGCAGATCGACGCAGATCGACGCACCAGGCCCCGCGTCTGCGGCATGATCCGCCGGACAGGCCCTGGCCGAGCGGCTCAGCGCAGGCCGGTCGACCGCCGCAGCGCCGCCTGCACCAGCCGGTCCACCAGCTCCGGGTAGCCGATCCCGGACGCCTGCCACATCTGCGGGTACATCGAGATCGGCGTCATGCCGGGCATCGTGTTGATCTCGTTGATCACGAACTCGCCGTCCTCGGTGAGGAAGAAGTCCGCGCGTACCAGGCCCTCGCAGGAGGCGGCCTCGAACGCCTCCACCGCGAGCCGCTGCACCTCGGCCGTCTCCTCGGCCTTCAGCGGCGCGGGCACGATGCCGGGCGTCGAGTCGATGTACTTCGCCTCGAAGTCGTAGTACGCGTGCGTGTCCGGCGGCGGGATCTCCGAGGGCACGCTGGCACGGGGGCCGTCCTCGAACTCCAGCACCCCGCACTCGATCTCCCGGCCGCGCAGCGCCGCCTCCACGAGGATCTTCGGGTCGTGCCGCTGGGCCTCGGCGATCGCCTCGTCGAGACCGGACGGGTCGTCGACCTTGGTGATGCCGATCGACGAGCCCGCGCGCGCGGGCTTCACGAAGAGCGGCCAGCCGTGCTCGCCGGCCAGGTCGACGATCTTCTTGCGGGCGCCGGACTCGTCGCGCTCCCACTCACGCGGCCGGATCACCACGTACGGGCCCACCTTGAGACCGAAGGAGGTGAACACCCGCTTCATGTACTCCTTGTCCTGGCCGACGGCCGAGGCGAGCACGCCCGAACCCACGTACGGCACCCCGGAGAGCTCCAGGAGGCCCTGGAGGGTGCCGTCCTCGCCGTACGGGCCGTGCAGCACCGGGAAGACGACGTCGACCTCGCCGAGGGCCTTGGGCACCGATCCGGGCTCGCTGTAGACGACTTCGCGGTTCGCGGGGTCGACCGGGAGCACGACGCCGCCCTCGCTGGACTCGGCCAGTGCCGCGACGTCGGGTGTACGGCGCTCGGTGATCGCCATGCGCTCCGGTTCGTCGGCGGTGAGCACCCACCGGCCCTCCCGGGTGATGCCGATCGGCAGGACGTCGTACTTGGTCCGGTCGATGGCCCGCAGGACGGCGCCGGCGGTGACCGTGGAGATCCCGTGTTCGGAGCTGCGCCCGCCGAACACGACGGCCACGCGCGGCTTGCGAGGCGGCTGCTCAGGGTTCTGGGGGAGGTTCTCGGTGCTCATATCGCGTTGAGGGTACCCGGTGGTAGTGCCCCGAGACAGTGTCCGCCCCGCGGGTGGCTCAGCGTCGTTCCGGCTTCGCGCTGCGCGACATCAGCTCCTTGAGGGCGACCACCGGGGGCTTGCCCTCGTGGACGATTCCCACGACCGTCTCGGTGATGGGCATGTCGACGCCGTGCCGGCGGGCCAGATCCAGCACGGACTCGCAGGACTTGACGCCCTCGGCGGTCTGCCTGGTGACCGCGATGGTCTCCTGGAGGGTCATGCCCTTGCCGAGGTTGGTGCCGAAGGTGTGGTTGCGGGACAGCGGCGAGGAGCAGGTCGCCACCAGGTCGCCGAGCCCGGCGAGTCCCGAGAACGTCAGCGGTTCGGCGCCCATGGCGAGGCCGAGGCGGGTGGTCTCGGCGAGCCCGCGCGTGATCAGGGACCCCTTGGCGTTGTCGCCCAGACCCATGCCGTCCGCGATGCCGACGGCGAGGCCGATCACGTTCTTGACCGCGCCGCCCAGTTCACAGCCGACGACGTCGGTGTTGGTGTACGGGCGGAAGTACGGCGTGTGGCAGGCGGCCTGGAGCCGCTGGGCGACCGCCTCGTCGGTGCACGCGACCACGGACGCGGCCGGCATCCGGGCGGCGATCTCCCGCGCGAGGTTGGGTCCGGTGACCACGGCGATGCGGTTCTGCCCCACCTTGGCGACGTCCTCGATCACCTCGCTCATCCGCATGGCGGAACCGAGTTCGACGCCCTTCATGAGCGACACCAGGACGGTGTCGGTCGCCAGCAGCGGCGTCCATTCCGCGAGGTTGGCGCGCAGCGTCTGCGACGGGATCGCGAGGACGGTGAAGTCGGCGTCGCGGGCGGCCTCGGCGGCGTCCGTCGTCGCGCGCAGGTTCTCCGGGAGTTCGAGGCCGGGGAGGTAGTCGGGGTTCGTACGCGTGGAGTTGACCGCTTCCGCGAGGTCCGCGCGGCGCCCCCACAGGGTCACCTCGCACCCCGCGTCGGCCAGCACCGTACCGAAGGCGGTGCCCCATGATCCGGTGCCGAAGACGGCCGCCTTGACGGACTTGCTCACGTGCCCTGCCCTTCTTCCTGTCCGACCTTGCGCTGCGTCTGCGCCCGGGTGCGGTGCCGCTGCTCGATCCGCTCGCGGCGCGGGTCGTAGGGCCTCGCCGGCGCCTTCTCGCCGCGGACCTCCTCCAGCTGGCGGGTGATGGCGGCCATGATGACCTCGGTCGCCTCCTTCAGAAGCTCGGGGGTCATCTCCCTGTCGTAGAAGCGCGCCAGGTCGACGGGCGGGCCCGCGAGCACGCGGTGGGTCTTGCGCGGAAACAGTTCGAACCTCTTGGCGTACGGCGGCAGCACCTCGTTGGCGCCCCACTGGGCGACCGGAATCACCGGGCACTTGGTCTGCAGGGCGACCCGGGCGGCACCGGTCTTGCCGGTCATGGGCCAGCCGTTGGGGTCGCGGGTGAGGGTGCCCTCGGGATAGAAGGCGACGCACTCGCCGCGCTCCACTGCGTCGATCGCAGCGCGAAAAGCGCTGAGCGCGTCCGTACTCTCGCGGTAGACGGGGATCTGTCCGGTGCCGCGCATCGCGGCACCGACGAATCCCTTACGGAAAAGGTCGCTCTTCGCCAGGAATCTCGGAACACGGCCGGTGTTGTACTGGAAGTGCCCGTAAGCGAAGGGATCAATGTGCGAATTGTGGTTCACCGCGGTGATAAATCCGCCCTCGACCGGAATGTGCTCCATTCCGCGCCAGTGCCGCTTGATCAGAACCACCAGCGGCGGTTTGCACAGGACCGCTGCGAAGCGGTACCAGAACCCGATTCTGCGGCGGGGCACGCGGACACCTTCCTCTAGGGCCTGGGGGCCGCACAAGTGTCGCCCCAGGCCGCCGGTCTGTCGAGAACACCGTACGCCCCGGCTCCGCGACCGCCAGATGGTCCTGGTGACGGCTGAGTGACAATGGCCGCGACAAGAGAGGTACGAAACGCTCGTGCAGTGGACCTTGGTCATACCCGTGAAACCTCTGGCGCGGGCGAAGAGCAGGCTCGCGGACACCGCCTCCGACGGGCTGCGCCCGGGCCTGGCACTCGCCTTCGCCCAGGACACCGTGGCGGCGGCGCTGGCCTGCCCCGCGGTGAAGGATGTGGCAGTCGTCACGGACGACGCCCTGGCCGGCCGTGAGCTCGGATCGCTGGGCGCCCATATCGTCGCCGACGAACCGCGCGGCGGCCTGAACGCCGCTCTGGCGCACGCGGCGGCCCTGGTGCGCGCCGCCCGCCCCGAAAGTGCCGTGGCGGCCCTGAACGCCGATCTTCCGGCGCTGCGTCCGCTGGAATTGGCCCGGGTCCTGGACGCGGCGGCGGAATTCCCGCGCGCTTTTCTCCCGGACGCCGCCGCAATCGGCACCACTCTGCTGGCCGCGCGCGAAGGCGAGGAATTGCGGCCCGCCTTCGGCACCGATTCCCGAGCCCGTCATCGTGCGTCCGGCGCCGCGGAAATCACGCTCGGCGCGGTGGATTCCGTACGACAGGACGTGGACACCGGCGACGACCTGCGCGCCGCGCTCGCCCTCGGAGTGGGGCCACGGACGGCCGCGGCGGCCGCGCGGCTGTTGATCCCCGGGCAGTAGGCTGCCGCCATGCAGGCGACCGCATACACGTACGACCCCGACAGCCGCAGCGGGCAGGTGCTCCTCGACGACGGCACCCCGGTGCCCTTCGACGCGCCGGCGTTCGACGCGGGCGGGCTCAGACTGCTGCGGCCCGGGCAGCGGGTGCGCGTCGAGACGGAGGGCGAGGGCGAGGCCCGCCGGATCACCCTGGTGACGCTCCACACCTTCTGAACCCCTGGTGGACACGCCGCGGGCCGGGCTCCGTGGGGAGTCCGGCCCGGCGTGTGAGTGCCCCTGTGCCCTTACCTCTTGCGGGCGGTGGCCTTCTTGGCGGTGGTGGTGCGGGAGGTCGACTTCTTGGCGGGGGCCTTCTTGGCCGTCGCCTTCTTCGCCGGAGCGCTCTTGGCCGTCGCCTTCTTGGCGGTGGTCTTCTTCGCGGCGGTGGTGCCGGCGGTCGCCGTGGTCTTCTTGGCGGGCGCCTTCTTCGCCGTGGTCTTCTTCGCGGTGGCCGTGGTCTTCTTGGCGGGCGCCTTCTTGGCCGTGGCCGTGGTCTTCTTCGCGGCGGTGGTCCTGGTGGTGGCCTTCTTCGCGGCGGCCTTCTTGACCGTCGCGGAAGCACCGCCGGTCAGGCTGCCCTTGGGGGCCTTCTTGACGGCGACGTCGTTCTTCGGGAGCTTCTTCGAGCCGCTCACCAGGTCCTTGAAACCCTGGCCCGCACGGAAGCGCGGAACGGAGGTCTTCTTGACCCGAACTCGCTCGCCGGTCTGGGGATTGCGGGCGTAACGAGCGGGACGGTCGACCTTCTCGAAGGAACCGAAACCGGTGACCGAAACCCTTTCACCTGCGACAACCGCACGGACGACGGCGTCCAGGACCGCGTCGACAGCGTCGGCGGCCTGCTGACGGCCGCCCATCTTGTCGGCAATCGTTTCTACGAGCTGCGCCTTGTTCACGTCTTCCCCTTCGGAGACATTGCCAGAACGAAAGTGTTCAAGCTTTTTCGCACGTTAGGCAGATATATACCGCAAATCAAACACGAAACGGGCTTATCACCCGTGCGCCGCAACGAACTCGACTGTCCTGGACTCGTTCAGCGTTCCTCTTCGGGGAATCGACCCGCGTCGAGGTCCGCCACGAACCGCTCCAGACGCCTTGTCGCATCGGCGAGATCGTGCTTGGCCGCGGCCGTAATGACCAGCAGCTTCCGGGTCAGCGCCATCCGTACGCCCTCCGGGACTTGCAGTGCGCGCACTCTTGTGTGCGCTTCCTTGAGTTGGTCCGCGACTGCCGCATAGAGCTCGAGTTGGCCGTCGTGTTCCATGCACAGATTGTGCCATCTGGGGCGAGTTGTCGCCTGCTCAGGGTGCAACTGCCGCCTCGAACGGCCTCCCGGGCGCCTGTCGGAGCCGCGGTCACAACGATCGCGTACCCCGGCAACAACCGTCCTAACGTGGGAAGTTGACAAGCGCGATCGCGCAGCGCAGGGCCGTTCGGGTGCAGACATGGCTGTACCCCCGATCGGGCCGATCGGGGGTACGGCGGGGGTGTCGCGGTGGCCGAAACTCGACCTGTTCGGTCGCTCGGGGCGTCCGCCCGGGTCAGATCTGGAGCGTCCTCGGCTTGTACGACGGGCGCTTGGCCTCGTACGCGGCGATGTGGGGCTCGTTCTGCAGGGTGATGGAGATGTCGTCCAGCCCGTTCAGCAGCCGCCAACGGGCGTTCTCGTCGAGTTCGAAGGCAGCGGTGATGCCCTCTGCGCGCACCTCACGAGCCTCAAGGTCCACAGTGACCTCAGCAGTCGCGTCCTTCTCCGTGAGCTCCTGCAGCGCGTTCACGATCTTCTCCTCCAGAACCACCGTGAGCAGGCCGTTCTTGAGCGAGTTGCCGCGGAAGATGTCCGCGAAGCGGGAGGAGATGACGGCCTTGAAGCCGAAGTTCTGCAGTGCCCACACGGCGTGCTCACGGGAGGAGCCGGTGCCGAAGTCGGGGCCGGCGACCAGGACGGTCGCGCCCTTGCGCTCGGGCTGGTTGAGGATGAAGGACGGGTCCTTGCGCCAGGCCTCGAACAGCCCGTCCTCGAAGCCGTCCCGGGTCACCTTCTTGAGCCAGTGAGCAGGGATGATCTGGTCGGTGTCGACGTTGCTGCGCCGCAGCGGGACGGCCCGGCCGGTGTGCGTGGTGAATGCTTCCATGACTCTCAGACTCCAGCGGGCGTACGGGTCTCGGCGTCGGACAGGTCGGCCGGCGAGGCCAGGTGGCCCAGGACCGCCGTCGCGGCTGCGACCTGCGGCGACACCAGGTGCGTACGACCGCCCTTGCCCTGCCGTCCCTCGAAGTTGCGGTTGGAGGTGGACGCGGAGCGCTCACCGGGGGCCAGCTGGTCGGGGTTCATGCCCAGACACATCGAGCAGCCCGCGTGCCGCCACTCGGCGCCGGCGTCCTTGAAGACGACGTCCAGACCCTCGGAGACGGCCTGCAGACCGACCCGCGCGGAGCCCGGGACGACCAGCATCCGTACGCCGTCGGCGACTTTGCGGCCCTTCACGAGCTCGGCGGCGGCGCGCAGGTCCTCGATGCGGCCGTTGGTGCACGAGCCTACGAAGACGGTGTCCACCTTGATGGAGCGCAGCGGCTGCCCGGCCTCCAACCCCATGTACTCCAGGGCCCTTTCGGCGGCGTGGCGCTCCGAAGCGTCTTCGTACGAAGCAGGATCGGGGACGTGCGCCGAAAGCGGCGCGCCCTGGCCGGGGTTGGTGCCCCAGGTGACGAACGGCGCCAGCTCTTCGGCCTCGATCACGACCTCGGCGTCGAACTCGGCGTCGTCGTCGGTCCTGAGCGTCTTCCAGTACGCGACGGCCGCGTCCCAGTCCTCGCCCTTGGGGGCGTGCGGACGGCCCTCGAGGTACTCGAAGGTGGTCTCGTCGGGGGCGATCATGCCCGCGCGGGCGCCGGCCTCGATCGACATGTTGCAGATGGTCATGCGGGCTTCCATCGAGAGCTGCTCGATGGCGGAGCCGCGGTACTCCAGGACGTAGCCCTGGCCGCCGCCCGTACCGATCTTGGCGATGATCGTCAGGATCAGGTCCTTGGCGGTGACGCCGTCGGGCAGATCGCCGTTGACGGTGATGGCCATGGTCTTCGGGCGGGCCATGGGCAGCGTCTGGGTGGCCAGCACGTGCTCGACCTGGGAGGTGCCGATGCCGAACGCCAGACCGCCGAAGGCGCCGTGCGTGGAGGTGTGGGAGTCGCCGCAGACGACCGTCATGCCGGGCTGGGTCAGGCCCAGCTGCGGGCCGACGACGTGCACGACGCCCTGCTCGACGTCGCCCAGCGGATGCAGCCGGACACCGAAGTCGGCGCAGTTCTTGCGCAGCGTCTCCAGCTGGATCCGGGACACCGGGTCGGCGATGGGCTTGTCGATGTCGAGGGTCGGGGTGTTGTGGTCCTCGGTCGCGATGGTCAGATCGAGGCGGCGCACCTGGCGACCGGTCTTGCGGAGGCCGTCGAAGGCCTGCGGGCTGGTCACCTCGTGCAGCAGGTGCAGATCGATGAAGAGGAGGTCGGGCTCGCCCTCGGCGCGCCGGACGACGTGGTCGTCCCAGACCTTCTCCGCGAGTGTCCTACCCATCGCTTTCCCTCCGGCCGGAAAAGGTGCCCCGGCCCAACTAGAGATCTTGAGGATGCGGCGCCCGCACCCCTGTTCCCGGGCGTCCGCCACCGGACCCGTTGGTCTGCGGGCCGCTGTGTCTTCAAGAGTGGCGTGTTCCACCGAAAATTGAACTTGCGTTTCACAGAGTGAGACGCGAGTATCGTTTCATGGACAACAGTAGCGGCGTCGGCGTTCTGGACAAGGCAGCCCTTGTCCTGAGCGCCCTGGAGTCCGGTCCGGCCACCCTCGCGGGTCTGGTCGCGGCCACCGGACTGGCACGACCCACGGCCCACCGGCTGGCCGTGGCTCTGGAACACCACCGCATGGTGGCGCGTGACATGCAGGGCCGTTTCATTCTCGGCCCGCGGCTCGCCGAGCTGGCCGCGGCCGCCGGCGAGGACCGCCTCCTCGCCACGGCGGGCCCGGTGCTCACCCACCTCCGGGACATCACGGGCGAGAGCGCCCAGCTCTACCGCCGCCAGGGCGACATGCGCATCTGCGTCGCCGCGGCGGAGCGCCTGTCCGGCCTGCGGGACACCGTCCCGGTCGGCTCGACGCTCACGATGAAGGCGGGCTCGTCCGCGCAGATCCTGATGGCCTGGGAGGAGCCGGAGCGCCTGCACCGGGGCCTGCAGGGCGCCCGCTTCACGGCCACCGCACTCTCGGGTGTACGACGCCGGGGCTGGGCCCAGTCCATCGGCGAGCGCGAGCCGGGCGTCGCGTCCGTCTCCGCGCCCGTGCGCGGCCCCTCGAACCGCGTGGTGGCCGCCGTCTCGGTCTCCGGCCCCATCGAGCGCCTGACGCGCCACCCGGGCCGCATGCACGCCCAGGCCGTCATCGACGCCGCCGGCCGCCTCTCCGAGGCCCTGCGCCGCACGGGCTGAGGCCTTTCGGGACAACCGCTTCAGGGACATCAGCGAGAAGGGCCTGCCTCAACGCCGCGGCAGGCCCTTCTCGCTCCCTCGAGCCGATCTCAGATGTTCCTTTCGCCGCCTTCTCCGCCGCCGCGACGCAAAGGGCGGGGATCCCGAACTGATCGTGGGGTACGGCCGGTTGACGCACTCGTCGAGCCGGTGCTCCGGGCGCTGCACCGGCTGACGCAAGAGGAGTCAGCGCGGAGACACGGCTTCGAGTAGGCCCGGGAACGCCTCAGGGCCCCCACCGAAGTGGAGGCCCTGAGGACTCGCATGTACCCCCGACCGGATTCGAACCGGCGCTACCGCCTTGAGAGGGCGGCGTGCTAGGCCGCTACACAACGGGGGCCTGGACTCTGCGTTTCCGCAGGTCCGAGCTGGTCTACCTGGACTCGAACCAAGAATGACGGTACCAGAAACCGTAGTGTTGCCAATTACACCATAGACCAATGTGGTTCAGACCAATTCGTACCCCCGACCGGATTCGAACCGGCGCTACCGCCTTGAGAGGGCGGCGTGCTAGGCCGCTACACAACGGGGGCCCTAGCGATCCTGCATGAGAGTCAGCGGGTGCGACCCGTACTGTCCCCCTGGGAAGGATCTGTACCCCCGACCGGATTCGAACCGGCGCTACTGCCTTGAGAGGGCAGCGTGCTAGGCCGCTACACAACGGGGGCTTCGCGGAGATGACCTCCGCTTTTGCAGATGAGCTCTGCGAGCTGGCCTACCTGGACTCGAACCAAGACTAACGGAACCAGAAACCGTCGTGCTGCCAATTACACCATAGGCCACTGGAACTCAAGCCCCTGTGGGGATCTTGCTCCTAGTGTGCTCCCCCGGGTTCCGGCCTTTCGGCCCGCACCCCGGCGGCGCAGGAAGAACATTACCCGAAGGTGGACGGGGCTCCAAAACGGGTATCCGCGCCGAGGATCGCGGGGAGTTCGGCGAGCGAGGCGATCCGGTGCGGACCGCCGAAGGCGTCACCGACGGTGTGGACTCCCTCGCGGTCGATCCAGACCGACAGCAGTCCGGCGTCGGCGGCGCCCCGCCCGTCGATCTCCGGGTGGTCGCCGACGTACGCCACTTGGTGCGGGGCCAGCTCCAGGGCGTCACAGGCGGCCAGGAAGGCTCCGGCCTCGGGCTTGGAGACGCCGAGCTCCGCCGCGCACAGGATGATCTCGAAGCGGTCGTGCACACCGAGGACGCGCAGCTTGCGGTCCTGGACGTGAATGCTGGAGTTGGACAGCACGCCGTGGCGGTGGCTGGCGGCAAGGGCGTCCAGGGCGGGCAGGACGTCCGGGAAGAGGGCCCAGGCGGTCTCGTAGTGCGCGATGTACCGCTCGAACCACGCGTCGGCGTCGGCGTCGCTGAGCTCCTCGCCCAGGAACACCCGTACACGGTCCCGGCGCTGCCCCTGGAAGGAGGTCTCCCCCGCCGAGAACCGCGCCCACTGCCGGTCCGTGATCTCCCGCCACCGCGCGATGGCCTGCTCGACACTGTCGTACGCGTCGAGCAGCCCCTCGGCCGCGAGATGGACGCGCATGCCGACACGGTCGGCCGCGGTGTAGTCGAAGAGGGTGTCGTCGACGTCCCAGACCACGGCGCGAATGCTCATGGTCCGACGGTAACGCGAGGACCCGCGCCACGTCCGGCGGAACGACGGAGGGGCGGCCGCCCGTGATCCGGGTGGCCGCCCCTACACGCGCGCGTGCGCTACGCCGTCAGCTTCGCCAGTGCCGCGTCGATGCGGGCGAGGGTCTTCTCCTTGCCCAGGATCTCCAGGGACTCGAAGAGGGGCAGGCCGACCGTGCGGCCGGTCACGGCCACGCGGACCGGGGCCTGGGCCTTGCCGAGCTTGAGGCCGTGGGCCTCTCCGGCGGTCAGGACGGCCTCCTTCAGGGACTCCGGGGACGTCCAGTCCGCCGGCTCCAGCTTCTCGCGGGCCGTGCGGAGCAGGGCGTCCGAGCCCTCCTCCATCGCCTTCGTCCAGCTCGGCTCGTCGAAGACCGGCTCGGCGAGGAAGAGGAAGTCGACGTTGTCGGTGATCTCGGAGAGGACCTTGAGGCGGGTCTGGGCGTGTGGGGCGATCGCCTGCCACTTCGTCTCGTCGAAGGCCTCCGGCGCCCAGGGGGCGAAGGGGGGCTGCAGCCACGGGCGGCAGCGCTCGGTGAAGTCCTTCACGTCGAGCAGCCGGATGTGGTCGGCGTTGATCGCCTCGCACTTCTTCAGGTCGAAGCGCGCCGGGTTGGGGTTCACGTCCGCGATGTCGAAGGCCGCGACCATCTCGTCGATCGTGAAGATGTCCTGGTCGGCGGAGAGCGACCAGCCCAGCAGGGAGAGGTAGTTGAGCAGGCCCTCGGGCAGGAAGCCGCGCTCGCGGTAGAGGTTGAGCGACGACTGCGGGTCCCGCTTGGAGAGCTTCTTGTTGCCCTCGCCCATCACGTACGGCAGGTGCCCGAAGGACGGGATCCGCTGGGCGACGCCCAGCTCGATCAAAGCCTTGTACAGGGCGATCTGGCGGGGCGTCGAGGAGAGCAGGTCCTCGCCGCGCAGAACGTGCGTGATGTCCATCAGCGCGTCGTCGACCGGGTTCACCAGCGTGTACAGCGGGGCGCCGTTCGCTCGTACGATCCCGTAGTCCGGCACGTTCTCCGGGAGGTACGTGATCTCGCCGCGCACCAGGTCCGTGAAGGTGATCGTCTCGTCGGGCATGCGGAAGCGGACGATCGGGGTGCGGCCCTGGGCCTGGTACTCCTCGGCCTGCTCGGCGCTCAGGTCGCGGCAGTGGCCGTCGTA
Organism: Streptomyces sp. AC555_RSS877; assembly: GCF_019049245.1. Taxonomy (GTDB): domain Bacteria; phylum Actinomycetota; class Actinomycetes; order Streptomycetales; family Streptomycetaceae; genus Streptomyces. The sequence continues at coordinate 221,359 of NZ_JAGMUK010000001.1, forward strand.
GCCGGACGGCTTGCCGGCGGCGCGGGCGGCCTCGCGGCGGGTGTCCAGCTCCGCCTGGGAGCAGTAGCAGTGGTAGGCGTGGCCGGCGTCCAGGAGCTTGTGCGCGACGTCCTTGTAGAGGTCCATGCGCTGCGACTGGCGGTAGGGCGCGTGCGGGCCGCCGACCTCGGGGCCCTCGTCCCAGTCGAAGCCGAGCCAGCGCATCGAGTCGAGCAGCTGGTTGTACGACTCCTCGGAGTCGCGGGCCGCGTCGGTGTCCTCGATGCGGAAGACCAGAGTGCCCTCGTGGTGCCGGGCGAACGCCCAGTTGAACAGGGCGGTGCGGACCAGGCCCACATGGGGGTTACCGGTGGGCGAGGGGCAGAACCGTACTCGGACGGCGGGGACGGATGCGCTAGCCACGCTTGACAACCTTGTTGGTGAGAGTGCCGATGCCTTCGATGGTGACGGCGACCTCGTCGCCGACGGTGAGCGGTCCGACGCCTGCCGGGGTGCCCGTGAGGATCACGTCGCCAGGGAGCAGCGTCATGGCCTCGGTGATGTTGACGATCAGGTCCTCGACGGAGTGGATCATCTCGCTGGTGCGGCCGAGCTGGCGCTGCTGGCCGTTGACCGTGAGCTGGACGGTCAGGTCGGACGGGTCGAGGTCCGTCTCCACCCACGGGCCGAGCGGGCAGGAGGTGTCGAATCCCTTGGCCCTGGCCCACTGCTTCTCGCGCCTCTGGACGTCGCGGGCGGTGATGTCGTTGGCGCAGGTGTAGCCGAGGATGACGTCCTTGACGCGCTCGCGCGGGACCTCGCGGCACATCCGGCCGATGACCACAGCCAGTTCGGCCTCGTGGTGGAGGTCCTCGGAGAAGCCCGGGTACTGGATCTCGTCGCCGGAGCCGATCACCGAGGTGGAGGGCTTGAAGAAGGCGAACGGGGCGTCGGGGACCTCGTTGCCCAGCTCACGCGCGTGCTCCGCGTAGTTGCGGCCGAAGGCCACGACCTTGTTGGGGAGCACCGGCGGCAGCAGCCTCACCTTGCTCAGCGGGACCTTCGTACCGGAGAGTTCGAAGTCCGCGAACGGGATGCCCTTGATGATGTCCAGGACGAGTTCGTCCGGCCGGTCACCTTCGACCGCGCCGAAGGCGACGTTCCCGTCGATGGAGAATCTGGCGATGCGCACGAGATCCTTGCGCCCCTCACTGAGCTGGCTGGAGTCTGACGCTCCAGGCTAACGCGGCAAGAGGCGGGCGCCTCGCGTATTTGCGGGGGCGCCCTTGACATCACCGGCGGCGTTGATGATCTACTCCTGGGCGGAGCCGGCCGTGGCGGGCATCTCCATCAGGATCGTGCGGCGGGGGTTGGCGGTCTGGGCCGGAAGGTCGATGGAGTGCTCCGGCTGCTCCGGGGTCTGCAGTTCGTCGGCGTCCTCGAGGTGTGCCAGCGTCGTGCGCCGCGGGTTGGCGGTGTGGCGGAACATCATCGTCGTCTTCACGGTTGTACGAGACCTGTCCTGTAGGGGCGCCGGGAGATCGTGCGGGCCGAAGGGCCGCTGGACCGGCGCGGGTTGTCGGATTTGCCATCCCTGTAAAGCGTCAGGCTAAACATGCAATGCCCCTGAAGAGACGCACAGCCCTCAAGATCGGTGTGTGAGTTTCCTCACTTACCTACGGGCAAATCGGCCAAACCGGACCTGCAGCCCACCCCAACGAAACGGACATTGACCCCCTGAAGCCCTCATTCCGCTCCTGATCATGGCGACTGGGACACCGCTTACCTCCAGGTGACTCGCTCACATATGTCCGATATAGGTGAGAACAGGTTCTACGTCCGGTGACGCGGCACTCACGTGGTGTCACGTAGGTCACGGCATGACCACGGGCCTTGTTGCAGATCCGGCACTGTGCTGGAATTCCACGGACCGCCGCAGGATCGAGCCGGCGCACAGGGGGCGCAGAGAAGCGCCGAGTGGCGGCGAGATAGGGGGAACCAGCGCGCCGGTCACTCACGACCACCAGGGGAGCGTATTTCAGGGCGCCCCCTACGACGCCGACACCGTCCTTCCGTTCACGCGGAGGGACGCCTGGTCCAGAGGTTGCGACGCTAGTGCAGGGACGTTTCAAGAGGGATGGCAGTGCTTCGGCGGAGCCGGAGCCGCACGGCGGGACTGGCCCGACGGCCGGCAGCTCCTCGCCCCAGCACGCCCAGAACCCGGGTCCGGCCCCGTCCGGTGACGGCGGTGAGCGCTCCGGGCGCCCCGGCGCGTCCGCGCCGGCCGGCCCCGCCACTCCGACCACGCAGGATGTGAAGCCGCCGAAGAGCGGCCCCGGTCCGCGAATAGCCCTGCGCAACTGGCGCATCTCCACCCGTCTGGTGTCACTGCTCGCGCTCCCGGTGGTCGCCGCCACCTCGCTGGGCGCGCTGCGCATCAACCAGTCCATGGACGACATCCAGCAGCTCGACAACATGAAGCTGCTGACGGAGATGACCAAGCAGGCCACCGAGCTGGCCGCGGCGCTCCAGGAGGAGCGCGACCAGTCCGCCGGTCCGCTGGCGCACGGCTCGGCAGCGACCGACTTCACGGTCAAGGGCTACCGGGACAAGACCGACCGGGCCATGACCGCCTTCCAGGACGCCGCCGAGGAGATCGACGCCTCCAGCAAGGAGGGCAACCTCCAGGGCGTCCGCGAAAGCCTCGTCGGCCTCATCCGCGACCTGGGCGGCCTGGAGAAGATCCGTAGCTCCGCCTACGAGACCACGAACAACGCCTCCCAGACCGTCGAGGGCTATCACCGCCTCGTCACCCACCTGCTCGACCTCTCGCAGGACATGGCGGAGGCCACCAGCAACCCCGAGATGATCCAGCGCACGCGCGCGCTGTCGGCCTTCTCCTCGGCCAAGGAGTACGCGTCGATCCAGCGCGCGATCCTGGCGGCGGCGCTGCCCACCGGCAACACCACGTTCGGCAAGCTCAGCGAGAACGACCGGCTGTACGCCGAAGGCGCCCTGGAGAGCGAGGACTCCGACCTCTCCAGCTTCCGGAGCATCTACGGCACCGACAACGCCCCCGAGCTCCTCAAGCCCATCGAAGAGGGCAACCCGACCATCCAGGCCACCGACACCTACGCCAGCCGCGCCCTGCGGACCTCGGGTGGTCTCGCCGACCTGGACAAGCGGTCGTACAAGGACTGGGTGGACGACAGCTCCACCAAGATCGAGCAGATGGGCAACATCGAGCACACGCTGCTCGAGGACATGGAGCAGAAGGCCCGCGAGCTGCGCAACGAGGCCGAGCAGGAAGCGATCATCTCCGGTGCGCTGATCCTGCTCGTGCTCGGTGTGTCGCTGGTCGGCGCCTTCGTCATCGCCCGCTCCATGATCCGCTCGCTGCGCCGGCTCCAGGAGACCGCCAACAAGGTCGCCCAGGACCGGCTGCCCGAGCTGGTCAAGCAGCTGTCGGAGTCCGACCCGCAGGACGTCGACACCTCCGTCGAGTCCGTCGGTGTGCACTCCCGGGACGAGATCGGCCAGGTGGCCGCGGCCTTCGACGACGTGCACCGCGAGGCGGTCCGGCTCGCCGCCGAGCAGGCCCTGCTGCGAGGCAACGTCAACGCGATGTTCACCAACCTCTCGCGCCGCTCCCAGGGTCTGATCCAGCGCCAGCTGTCGCTGATCTCCGAACTGGAGTCCCGCGAGGCCGACCCCGACCAGCTGTCCTCGCTGTTCAAGCTCGACCACCTCGCGACCCGCATGCGCCGTAACGGCGAGAACCTCCTGGTCCTCGCCGGTGAAGAGCCCGGCCGTCGTTGGACCCGCCCGGTCCCGCTGGTCGACGTGCTCCGCGCCGCCGCGTCCGAGGTGGAGCAGTACGAGCGCATCGAGCTGGCCTCCGTGCCGACCACCGAAGTGGCCGGCCGCGTCGTCAACGACCTCGTGCACCTGCTCGCCGAGCTGCTGGAGAACGCGACCTCGTTCTCCTCCCCGCAGACCAAGGTCAAGGTCACCGGTCACGCGCTGCCCGACGGCCGGGTGCTGATCGAGATCCACGACACCGGCATCGGCCTCTCCCCCGAGGACCTTGCCGCGATCAACGAGCGGCTCGCCTCGCCACCCACCGTGGACGTCTCGGTCTCCCGCCGCATGGGTCTGTTCGTGGTCGGCCGGCTGTCGCAGCGTCACGGCATCCGCATCCAGCTCCGCCCGTCCGACTCCGGTGGTACGACCGCGCTGGTCATGCTGCCCGTGGACGTCGCCCAGGGCGGCAAGAAGCCCCAGCCCCAGGGCAAGCCCGGCCAGGCCGGCGTCGGCAGCGCCTCGCAGGCCGCCGGTGTGGCGGCCGCTCGTCGCGGCACCGGCCAGCAGGGCGGCGGTGTCCTCGGGGGAGCCCCCGCCGGTGCGGGCGCCGGTGCTCTCGGCGCCGGTGCGCCCACGGGCGGCAGGCTCAACGCCGGTCAGGGGCCGCGCGCCGCGCTGCCCGGGCGTGACGGTGGCGGTCGTCCCGGTGGTGCGCCGCGCGGACCGCAGGGTCCGGGTACGCCGCCGCAGGGCCGCCCCGCTCCGGCCGGTGCCGGTTTCGGCGGCCAGGCGCCGGGCGCCCCGCAGGGACTGCAGGCCGCGGGCACCAACGCCTCGCAGGGCCAGGACGCCTTCGGGGGCAGCCGCCCCGTACCGCCGCAGTCGCCGCCGTCCCAGCAGCCGTCGAACCCGGGCAACGAGCCGCAGGGCCAGGGCCAGGGCCGGCGCCGTCGGCCGCAGCTGCCGGGCCGTGGTGGTCCGCGGGCCGAGCTGCCCGGTGGCGACAGTCCGCAGCCTCGCGTGCCGAGCTGGAGCGACGAGAACGCCCAGCCGCCGGTGCCGCGGGCCTCGCTCGACGCCCCGCGCGGCCATGACGAGCCGGACCCGGCGCAGACCTCCCGCATGCCGCAGCTCGACGACCGGCAGAACCCGGGCGCGACCACTCAGATGCCGGCGATCCCGCGCGGCGACGGCCGTCAGGGTTCCGGTGCACCCGCCTCCGGTGGGAACAGCGGTCCCCAGAACACGGGCCAGCTCCCCCGCCCCGGCACGAACGGCGTGCTGAACTCGGGCCACTTCGTCCGCCCGGACGTCTTCGGCGCCCCGCCCGCACCGAACACACCCCCGGCATCGTCGAATCCGTCGGCCACCGGTCCGTTCGCGGTGCCCCAGGCCTACGACAGCGGCTCCACCGGCCAGTTCCCCGCGCCGGGCTACGACGCCGGCTCCACGGGGCAGTTCCCCGTGCCGGGCTACGACAACGGCTCCACCGGTCAGTTCGATCGTCCGCAGCCGAACGGCACGCAGGGCGGCGCCGACTTCGGCGCTCCCCGTCCGCCTGCCCCGCAGCGTCCGCAGCAGCGGCCCGCCCGTCAGGAGCCCGAGGCGTTGCCGCCCGCGGGCCCCGGTGACGGCCGTACGCCGCTGTACGACACGCTCGAGACCAACTGGTTCCACGGCCAGCAGAACGGGCAGCAGAGCAACGGCTCCGCTCCCACCCCGGCGGCCCCGCAGCAACAGCCGCAGGCTCCCGCCGCTCCCCAACGTCCCGTAGCCAGCTCCTGGCGCAGCTCTCCGAACGACGACCTCGTCCGGCAGGCAGAGCGCGTACGGCAGCCGGCCGCGGGCGGCGTCACCACCTCCGGTCTGCCGCGCCGGGTGCCCAGGGCGAACCTCGTTCCGGGCACGGCGCAGCAGCAACAGCACCAAACCGGTCCGCAGGTCTCGCGTGCGCCTGACGACGTACGCGGCCGGCTGACCAATCTCCGTCGGGGCATTGCGCAAGGTCGACAGGCCGGTACCGGCCAGACCGGAAGCTTCCCGAGCCCCACTCACCAGCAGGAGCGTTAGTTGAGTCCGATGAGCCAGGCGGCACAGAACCTGAACTGGTTGATCACCAACTTCGTGGACAACACCCCAGGGGTGTCCCACACCGTCGTCGTGTCCGCCGACGGCCTCCTTCTGGCAATGTCCGAAGGCTTTCCGCGCGACCGCGCCGACCAGTTGGCCGCAGTCGCCTCCGGTCTGACGTCCCTGACGGCCGGGGCCTCCCGGATCTTCGAGGGCGGCAGCGTGGCACAGACGGTCGTCGAGATGGAACGGGGATTCCTGTTCCTGATGTCCGTCTCGGACGGCTCGTCCCTGGCCGTCCTCGCACACCCCGACTGCGACATCGGCCTCGTCGGCTACGAGATGGCGCTCCTGGTCGACCGCGCGGGCGCGGTGCTCACGCCCGACCTGCGCGCCGAACTCCAAGGCAGTCTGCTCCACTGACCGTCACAGGATCCACCCGCCTCACCAAATCACCGTCCGGCCGCCACGATCCCCCCACCGGCCCCTGTCCGACGGCTAGCTGACCGACTTGCTGTCCCGCCCGGAGGATTCATGACCCCGCCCACCGCCTCTCATGATCCGTACGCGGAGCCGTACGAGGATGAGGGCGACCAGCCGCTGGTACGTCCGTACGCGATGACCGGCGGCCGGACCCGGCCGCGCTACCAGCTCGCCATTGAGGCCCTGATCAGCACCACGGCCGACCCGGCGGCGCTCATGGGACTGCTCCCGGAGCACCAGCGGATCTGCCATCTGTGCCGCGAGGTGAAGTCGGTCGCCGAGGTTTCGGCGCTCCTGGCCATGCCGCTCGGCGTGGCCCGCATCCTCGTCGCGGACCTCGCGGAGGCCGGGCTCGTCGCCATTCACCAGCCGGGTGGCGACGACAGCACCGGTGCTCCGGACGTGACACTGCTCGAAAGGGTGCTCAGTGGACTTCGCAAGCTCTGACGGAGGCAGGACGACCACCTCCGCGAAGATCGTGGTGGCGGGTGGCTTCGGCGTGGGCAAGACCACGTTCGTCGGCGCCGTCTCCGAGATCAACCCGCTGCGTACCGAGGCCGTGATGACGTCCGCGAGCGCGGGCATCGACGACCTCACCCACACCGGAGGCAAGACCACCACCACGGTGGCCATGGACTTCGGCCGTATCACGCTGGACCAGGACCTGATCCTGTACCTGTTCGGCACGCCGGGCCAGGACCGCTTCTGGTTCATGTGGGACGACCTGGTGCGCGGCGCGATCGGCGCGATCGTCCTGGTGGACACCCGCCGCCTCGCCGACTGCTTCCCCGCGGTCGACTACTTCGAGAACAGCGGTCTGCCGTTCGTCGTCGCGCTGAACGGCTTCGAGGGGCATCAGCCGTACGCTCCCGAGGAGGTGCGCGAGGCGCTGCAGATCGGTCCGGACACCCCGATCATCACGACGGACGCCCGCCATCGTTCCGACGCGAAGTCGGCGCTGATCACGCTGGTGGAGCACGCTCTGATGGCACGGTTGCGCTAGCACGAAATCGGCAGTGGTGTACGGAAGTTGTCGTAGAAGCTCCGGAGCCGGCTGTGTCCTTTGACACGGTCGGCCTCGGTGTTCATAACGTTTCGGCAGAGGAATCGGGTGGTACGGCCACTCGTCGCGGTCGGGCGGTGTCGCTGCGCGCACAAAGGCCCCGTCTTTTGACGGGGCTCGCTCTTTATGACCGTTTTATCTGGGGCTTACATCACTCCGGATCCCCGGCCTCCACTGTTTGGAACTGCGCAGGGCCACGTGCTGGAATGCCTGAACTGCCCAATAGTCAAAGACGTACTCCCCAGTCGATGACATAGCGGGCTCTGAGACACTGCGGCACAACGTAAGGTGCCGACCGCCGGAAGGTTGTTGGTCGAGTGAGGCGAAGCAAGAACGGTCCCGAGCCGTCGGCCCGGGGCAACTTCACCCCGCCGCCGCGCGGAGCGGCGTCCGCCCATGTGCCAGGTTCGGAGCCGATGGCCACGCCCGCTTCCAGTGGCGGCCGTTTCTCCCCGCGCAACTGGCGGGTGCCGACCCGGCTGAACGCGATCCTGCTCATACCCGTGGTGGTCGGCCTCGTCATGGGCGGCTTCCAGGTGAAGAGCTCGATCGACACCTGGCAGGAGGCCCAGGACGCGGAGAACACCGCGCGTCTGGTACGGGCCGCGCTGACCTACGGCAACGAACTGCTCGTCGAGCGCGACGTGACCGCCGCGCCCCTGCTCCAGGGCAAGGGCGAGAAGAACAAGACGGTCGTCGAGGCCCGTGCGAACACCGACCGGGCGGCCGACGCCTTCGACGAGGCCGTCCGGAGCATGCCGGACCGGCCCAACCTGGTGCGGCGCCTGGAGCGCTTCCGCGAGGTGGAGCCGGACCTGGCGAAGCTCCGCAAGGCCGCCTACACCAGCCAGCTCTCCGGCGTCGAGACGGAAGAGGGCTACGTCAACCAGGAGCACCGGCTGCTGGAGTTCGCCAACGAGCTCGGTCTGGGCACCGGCAACATCACCAGCTACGGCCGTACGGTCTACGCCATCTCGCTGACCAAGGGCGCGGTCTCCCTGGACCGCTCCATCGGCATGCACATGCTGATCAAGCCCGGCCCCGAGGCCACCGACCTGGCCAAGCAGCGTGTCGCCCTCTCCTCGTACGCGTACCTGGAGGGCATCGCCATCCAGGAGTACACGAGCGGCGGCACCGCGCAGGACGTCGCCAAGCTGACGGCGGCCAGCACGCAGATCAAGGCCGACGGCGCGAAGATGGCCGCGGAGGCCAAGGCCAAGGACCCGGACTACGTTCCGCCGCCCTCCGACCCCACCACGATGGTCACGAAGCTCGCCTCGCTGCCCTCCACGGACACGAGCGACCGCGCCGCCCTGGCCCAGGAGGGCATCACCGCGGAGAACTGGTGGGCGGTCACCACGCTCAAGTTCAACGCGTACAACGCCATCGAGAAGGACCTGGCCGACACCGCGGTGAGCGAGGCCTCCGACATCGCCGACAGCGCCAAGCGTGACGCGCTGATCACCGGTGCCGCCGTCGTGGTCGCCCTGCTCGCCGCGTTCATCCTGGCCGGCATGGTGGCCCGCCAGATGAGCCGTGCGATGCGCCAGCTGCGCAACGCCGCCTTCGGTATCGCCGAGCAGCGCCTGCCGATGCTGGTCGACCAGCTCTCGCGCACCGACCCCGGCCGCGTCGACACCCGTGTGCAGCCGATCCCGATCACCACCAGGGACGAGATCGGCGAGGTCGCCCGGGCCTTCGACCAGGTCCACCGCGAGGCCGTCCGGCTCGCCGCCGAGCAGGCCCTGCTGCGGGGCAACATCAACGCGATCTTCACCAACCTGTCGCGCCGCAACCAGTCGCTGATCGAGGGCCAGCTGACCCTGATCACCGACCTGGAGAACAACGAGGCCGACCCGGACCAGCTGGAGAACCTCTTCAAGCTGGACCACCTGGCCACCCGTATGCGCCGCAACGGCGAGAACCTCCTGGTCCTCGCCGGCGAGGAGCCCGGCCGCCGCTGGGACCAGCCGGTCCCGCTGGTCGACGTGCTGCGCGCCGCCTCCTCCGAGGTGGAGCAGTACGAGCGCATCGAGCTGTCCGGCGTCCCGGAGGCCGAGATCCACGGCCGCGCGGTCACCGACCTCGTGCACCTGCTCGCCGAGCTGCTGGAGAACGCCACCACGTTCTCCTCGCCGCAGACCAAGGTCCGCGTCACCGCGACCCGGCTGCCCGACGGCCGCATCATGATCGAGATCCACGACAAGGGCATCGGCCTCACCGCCGAGGACTTCGCGGACATCAACCACAAGCTGGCCAACCCGCCGACCGTGGACGCCGCGATCTCCCAGCGCATGGGCCTGTTCGTGGTCGGCCGGCTGTCCGACCGGCACGGCATCCGCGTCCAGCTGCGCCCCTCCGGCGAGCAGGCCGGCACGACCTCGCTGGTCATGCTGCCCGACGCGATCACGCACGGCGGCAGCGGCGGCGAGCAGCAGCGCGACGAGTTCACGGTCTCGCAGATCATCCCGGAGCAGCAGAACTTCCAGGGCGAGAACTTCAACAACGGCCTGCCGATGCGCACGGCCGCGGAGCTGGGCTTCGACGACAGCCGCTACACCGAGGTCCCGGACGACATCCGGGAGCTGGACCCGGTGGGCCGCTCGCTGATGCGCGAGGAGCGCCGCGCGGCCCTGGAGTCCCAGGGCCCCCACGGCCAGCCCTCCGACCACCAGTCCGCCGAGTACGCCGAGAGCTTCGACGGCCCGGGCGGCTACCAGGAGCAGCAGCAGCCGTCGTACGACCACCAGACGGCGTACGAGGAGCAGCGGCAGCCGACGTACGAGGAGCAGCAGCAGACGGCTTACGAGGCCCCGCAGCAGCCCGCGTACGAGGAGCCGCAGCGCCCGTCGTACGACGAGGGGTACTACGCGCCGAACGGCGGCCTGCCGCAGAACGACGCCTTCTCCTCCAACGGTGGTTACCCGGAGCCGGCGTATCCGGAGCCGGTCCGCGAGGAGCCCGCGCGGGCCCATGCCGCCGCCCCGGAGACGTTCTCGGGCTTCGAAGAGCAGTCCTACCAGGACGACTGGCCGCAGCAGGACGGCTACCGCAACGGATACCCGGACCAGTACGCTCCGCAAGCGGAGTCCGTGCAGGCCGCTGACGTGAGTGAGCGGGACCGCGTAGGCTTCGAACGACCGGGACCGACCTCCTCCGCCAGCCACGACCTGACCGACGCCGGTCTCCCGCGCCGCGGATCCACCCCGAACGGCGCGAACGGCTCGGGCGGTGCACGGCAGGCGACCCAGGAGCCGTCGGCCCCTGCCGAGGGCAACGGCAACCCCGACTGGCGTTCGGCGAACGACGCGCGCTGGCAGCAGGCCTCGCAGCTCCGCAAGCCCAAGGCGGGCGGGGTCACCTCCTCCGGTCTGCCGCGGCGGGTGCCCAAGGCCAACCTGGTCGAGGGAGCCGCCGAGACCACCCCCCAGGGAGGCCCACAGGTCTCCCGCGCTCCCGAGGACGTCCGGGGCAGGTTGAGCAACCTGCGTCGCGGTGTCGAGCGGGGCCGCAGCGCAGGAAGCGAAACGAACGGTCAGGGCTTCGGTTCTGACAGCACCTACAACCAGGAGCGTTAGTGTGAGCCCGATGAGCCAGGCGGCGCAGAACCTGAACTGGTTGATCACCAACTTCGTGGACAACACCCCCGGGGTGTCCCACACCGTGGTGGTCTCCGCCGACGGACTCCTTCTGGCGATGTCCGAAGGCTTTCCGCGCGACCGTGCCGACCAGCTCGCGGCCGTCGCCTCCGGTCTGACGTCTCTGACGGCAGGCGCCTCCCGTATCTTCGAGGGTGGCAGCGTGAATCAGACGGTTGTGGAGATGGAGCGCGGATTCCTCTTCATCATGTCCATTTCCGACGGTTCGTCGCTCGCGGTGCTCGCGCATCCGGAGGCCGACATCGGCCTCGTGGGGTACGAGATGGCGCTCCTGGTCGACCGCGCCGGTACGGTCCTGACGCCCGATCTGCGTGCGGAGCTCCAGGGGAGCCTGCTCAACTAACAGACACACGGTGCGTTTTGGCGTCCCGAGGCCATAAGGTTTCGGGACGCGGCTCCACAGTGATGGGTGCGAGGCACAGTCGGAGGAGGACAGAAAGTGGCAACACCCCCAGGCGGTTCACCTTCGGGTAACTGGTCGTACGGCCCTGGCCAGGGCCAGGGCGACGGTTCCCAGAACCCCAACCGTTACAACTTCCCCTCCGCTCCGAGCCAACGGCGTCAGCAGCCGTACGCACCCCAGGGCCCCGGGCCGTCGCCGTACGACCAGCCGCCGGCCCCGCGCATCCAGCCCGTGCAGCCGCAACGACGTGCCCCTGAGCCCGCGCCCGCCGGGGCGGCGAACAACCCCCTGGTGCGCCCCTACGCCATGACGGGCGGCCGCACCAGGCCGCGGTACCAGCTCGCCATCGAGGCGCTGGTGCACACCACCGCGGCTCCGCACCAGATGCAGGGCCAGTTGCCCGAGCATCAGCGGATCTGCAACCTCTGCCGGGAGATCAAGTCGGTGGCCGAGATCTCGGCCCTGCTCACGATCCCTCTCGGCGTGGCCAGGATCCTCGTCGCCGACTTGGCGGAGGCGGGCCTGGTCGCCATCCATCAGCCCGGCGGCGACGAGAGCGCCGGCGGCCAGCCAGACGTGACACTGCTCGAAAGGGTGCTCAGTGGACTTCGCAAGCTCTAGCGGAGGGCCTTCCCGCTCCACCACCTCCGCGAAGATCGTGGTGGCTGGCGGCTTCGGCGTGGGCAAGACCACGTTCGTCGGCGCCGTCTCGGAGATCAACCCGCTGCGCACAGAGGCCGTGATGACGTCCGCGAGCGCGGGCATCGACGACCTCACCCACACCGGAGACAAGACGACCACCACGGTCGCCATGGACTTCGGCCGTATCACCCTGGACCAGGACCTGATCCTGTACCTGTTCGGCACGCCCGGCCAGGACCGCTTCTGGTTCATGTGGGACGACCTGGTGCGCGGCGCGATCGGCGCGATCGTCCTCGTGGACACCCGCCGCCTCGCCGACTGCTTCCCCGCGGTCGACTACTTCGAGAACAGCGGTCTGCCCTTCGTGATCGCCCTCAACGGCTTCGACGGCAACCAGCCGTACAACCCGGACGAGGTCCGCGAGGCCCTCCAGATCGGCCCCGACACCCCGATCATCACGACGGACGCCCGCCACCGCGCGGACGCGAAGTCGGCGCTGATCACGCTCGTGGAGCACGCTCTGATGGCACGCCTGCGGTAACGAGAGACTCCAACGGCCCCTGCGCCTCCCCCGGGAGGCACGGGGGCCGTTTGCGTCCCAGCGGATCTCCAGAGCCGCGCGGGCCCCAAGGGATGCGCGAAGGCCCCGGCCGCCCAAGGGGGCGGTCGGGGCCTTCGTCAGTTGTGCGCGGGGCTCAGTGCCAGCTGTGCGGGGCGCGGAAGCCGGGCTCGCGCTCCAGGCGGCGCCAGCCTGCCTTCGGGCGGCCTCGGCGGGTCGGGGCGGCAGGGGCGGCGGCCGCGCGGGCCAGGAGGATGGCCGTGATGGCGGCGACTTCCTCGGGCTCGGCGTGGCCCTTCTCGACACGAATGTCATGCGTGGTCATGGGTGTCAGTCTCCGTGAGAGAGGTTTCCGCGGGGGAACCGCAGAGGTTCCGCAGGGTTACTGCGGGGGGTTGCCGTGCTTGCGGGAGGGCAGGTCGGCGTGCTTGGTGTGCAGCATCGCCAGGGACTTGATCAGCACCTCGCGGGTCTCCGCGGGGTCGATGACGTCGTCGACCAGGCCGCGCTCCGCCGCGTAGTACGGGTGCATGAGCTCGGACTTGTACTCCTTGACCATGCGGGTCCGCATGGCCTCGGGGTCCTCGGCCTCGGCGATCTGGCGGCGGAAGATCACGTTGGCCGCGCCTTCCGCGCCCATGACGGCGATCTCGTTGGTCGGCCACGCGTAGGTGAGGTCCGCACCGATGGACTGGCTGTCCATGACGATGTAGGCACCTCCGTAGGCCTTGCGCAGGATCAGGGAGATCCTCGGCACGGTCGCGTTGCAGTAGGCGTAGAGCAGCTTCGCTCCGTGCCGGATGATCCCGCCGTGCTCCTGGTCGACGCCCGGGAGGAACCCGGGGACGTCCAGGAAAGTGATGATCGGGATGTTAAAAGCGTCGCACATCTGGACAAAGCGTGCAGCTTTTTCCGACGCCTCGATGTCCAGGACCCCGGCCAGGGACTGCGGCTGGTTGGCGACGATGCCCACCACCTGGCCGTCGAGGCGGGCCAGGGCGCAGATGATGTTGCGGGCCCAGCGCTCGTGGACCTCCAGGTAGTCGCCGTCGTCGACGATCTCCTCGATGACCTTGGTCATGTCGTACGGCCGGTTGCCGTCCGCCGGGACCAGGTCGAGCAGGATCTCGCTGCGGCGGTCCGTCTCGTCGCTCGGCTCCACCCGGGGCGGGTTCTCGCGGTTGTTCTGCGGGAGCATCGACAGCAGGTAGCGCACCTCGGCGAGGCAGGTCTCCTCGTCGTCGTAGGCGAAGTGCGCCACGCCGGACGTCTCGGCGTGCACATCCGCGCCGCCGAGGCCGTTCTGGGTGATCTCCTCGCCGGTGACCGCCTTGACGACGTCCGGGCCGGTGATGAACATCTGCGAGGTCTCGCGGACCATGAACACGAAGTCGGTGAGGGCGGGGCTGTAGGCGGCGCCGCCCGCGCACGGGCCGAGCATCACCGAGATCTGCGGGATGACTCCGGAGGCCTTGGTGTTGCGCTGGAAGATGCCGCCGTAGCCGGCGAGCGCGGAGACGCCTTCCTGGATACGGGCGCCCGCGCCGTCGTTCAGGGAGACCAGCGGGGCGCCGGCCGCGATGGCCATGTCCATGATCTTGTGGATCTTCGTGGCGTGGGCCTCGCCCAGCGCGCCGCCGAAGATGCGGAAGTCATGGGCGTAGACGAAGACCGTACGGCCCTCCACGGTGCCCCAGCCGGTGATGACACCGTCCGTGTACGGCCTCTTCGCCTCCAGGCCGAAGCCGGTCGCCCGGTGTCGCCGCAGTTGTTCGACCTCCCGGAAGGAATCCGGGTCCAGGAGGAGCTCGATGCGCTCCCGTGCGGTCAGCTTGCCCTTGGCGTGCTGCGCCGCGGTCGCCTTCTCGCCGGGGCCGGCCAGCGCCTGCGCACGGATCTCGTGCAGCTCGGCGACCCGTCCGCGCGCGTCCGTCGGTTCACCCGTCGGCTCGCCCGTCGCCTCGTCGGTCGACTCACCCGGCGCCTCATCCAAAACGGTCATGTAGCGACCTTACGAACACCACCAAGGAAAGCTCGCCGTCGACTCCGTACAGTCTCCGGACCGTTTCCTTGGTACCCCTGAACAGAACCGGGGCTGCATGCAGCCCTTCTGACTGCTCAGAGGGCACCGTGCTTGTAGGGGTCGTACAAACTCATCCGGTGAGAGTCACCTCACATTCATGGGTGGCACATGCCCTCCCCGGGGTGACACGCACACCCAGTCGGCGGCCTGTGGAGACCACCGACCGAGGGTCCGCGCGGATCACCGCGCCCATCGGGTGGTCCCAGCCGATCTCAGCGGCGCACCAGTGCGGGGCGGCGGCTCGCTCACGCAGAGGTTGACTTGCACCTCGGGCTGAAGCCCGAGGATTCTGGCCTTCTCGATCGTTGCTGTGCCGCTACGCGGCACGGGGTTCGGTCGGGAATCCGTGGCTTCCTGTTTCTTCGCAGTGTGCCAGAACGAGTTCTGGTCTTACCGGCGCTCCGCAGGCCGATACCGCCAGTCCGGCGGCCGTCTTCACGTTGATCGCGGCGTTGATGTCCCGGTCGTGGACTGTGCCGCAGGCGGCGCACGTCCATTCCCTCACGCCGAGGGGTTTGGGCCCGTCTTTGACGCCGCAGGTGGAGCAGACCTGACTCGTCGGCTCAAACCGGCCGATCTTGATCAGGGCCCGCCCGTACCGTTGTGCTTTGTACTCCCGCATGTTCACGAATGAGGCCCAGCCAGCGTCGTGGACGGACTGGGCCAGTCTGGTGCGTGCCAGTCCCGTCACCGACAGGTCCTCCACGGCGATCCCTTGGTTCTCGGAGATCAGCTTCGTGGAGAGCTGGTGGTGGAACTCATGGCGGGCGTCGGTGACCTTGACGTGGGCGCGAGCGACCTTGAGCCGGGCTTTTTCGCGGTTCTTCGAACCTTTCTGCTTGCGGGACAGTTCTCGCTGGGCCTTCTTCAGCTTCTTCTCCGCGCGGCGCAGAAACCGCGGGGAGTCGATCTTCGTACCGTCGGACAGGACGGCAAAGTGCGTCAGGCCGAGGTCGATGCCGATGGTGCGGTCGGTGGCGGGCACCCGCTCGGCATCCGCCTGTGGGTCGGTGTCGATGACGAAGGAGGCGAAGTACCGCCCGGCGGAGTCCTTGATGACGGTGACCGAGGTGGGGGTGGCGGGCAGCGTGCGGGACCACTTCACCTTCACCGGACCGATCTTCGGCAGGTTCAGCCGGCCGCTGTCGGTGAGGTGCCAGCGGGCGTTGGCGGTGAACCGGATCGACTGCCGGGCGTCCTTGCGGGACTTGAAGCGCGGGGCGCCCACCTTGGGGCCCTTGCGGGTGCCCTTGAGGGAGACGAAGAAGTTGCGGTACGCGGTCTCGACGTCGCGCAGGGACTGCTGCAGGACGACCGCGGAGACCTCGCCCAGCCAGGAGCGTGAGGTGGTCTGCTTCGCCTGGGTGATCAGGCGGGTGGACAGCTCGCCGATCTTCGGGAACGGCTGCTGGGCCTTGCGGGCGTCCTCGCGGGCGCGCACCGCGTCGTTGAACACGACGCGGGCGCACCCGAACGCCTTCGCCAACGCCCTCTGCTGGCCGGGGTCCGGGTACAACCGGAAGGCGTACCGGAGCTGCATGACGATCACGCTACATACTTGGGTTATGGGTGAGATGCAGAAGATCAGAACTGGTCGGCACATACTTTCGTGATGCATGTGCACTTGGTCTTCGTGACCAAGTTCCGGCACAAGGTGTTCACCGATGCCCACTTGAGGCGCATGGAGGAGATCATGCGGTCGGTGTGCGCGGACTTCGAGTGCGATCTGGTGGAGTTCAACGGCGAGAACAACCACGTCCACCTGCTGGTGAACTTCCCGCCCAAGGTCGCCGTCACCAAACGGGTCAACTCCCTCAAGGGTGTCTCCTCGCGCCGTCTGCGCCTGGGGGCACCTCCCGGCCGAAGGCTGGGGGAGAGTTCCCCTGCCTGGACGGCACTACTGGAGGGCCAACAAGCTGTGGTCCGGCTCCTACTTCGCCGGAACCGTCGGCGGCGCACTGCTCACCGTGGTCAGGCAGTACATCGAACAGCAGAACCGGCCGGTGTGAGCACAGCCCGGCTTTGCCGGGACCAGCGATCACGACGCTCCGCGCCGCGGGTGGTGAACATGCCGTGTCCGGCTCCGCCGGACCAGAAGCGGCGACGCTCCGCTCGCAACCATCAGATTCGCTTCACCACCGGGCTGAAGGCCCGATGCACTGCGAATGAACCCCGTAGCGGTGCGGCCTCGGCGGCGGGCCAGCACGCTCGCACCGGCGGACGCGGTCAGCCCGCCGGCCGTGCGGAAGCCGCGGGCGAGCTCGCCGGTTTCGGCGAGGCGGGAGGCGTACGGCTCGGTGGCGGGGTCGTAGCCGGTGCCGAGGGCGAGGTCGAGGTCGAGGTCGAGGTCGAGGTCGAGGTCGAGCCAGCGTCGGCGGAGGGTGTCGTAGGGGTCGGCGGCCGCGTCCGCAGGGAGCCGGGGGGCGGCGGCGATGGTCGTCGTGGTCGTCGCAGGCAGGGCGGCGGTGAGCAGGAGGGCCCGGCGGGTGGGGCCGGGCAGGGCGAAGGCTCGGCGCTGCGGATCCATGACCGTTTTGTCTACCACTTCCGCGCCATCGGCCCAGCACTCCGCCGAAAAGGTTGAAGCGTCACCGGAATAGGTCTACGGTCGTCTCTGTTGACCTGGTTGAACATTCAACATCACCCCGTCGATCCGCTAGGAGCACGTCATGGGCATCTTCGGCCGCAAGGACAGCGCCGACACGACCGCCGCGGCGCCCGCCGCCCTGAACCCCGACCTCGCCGCGCTGACCGGTGACTACACCATCGACCCGTCCCACACGACGCTCGGCTTCGTCGCCCGGCACGCCATGGTCACCAACGTCAAGGGCAAGTTCCTCGACTTCAGCGGCTCCCTGCACCTCGACGGCGGCGACCCGTCCGCGTCCACGGCGTCCATCGACGTCAAGATGGACAGCATCGACACGGGCTCCGCGGACCGCGACGGTCACCTCAAGGGCTCGGACTTCTTCAAGACGGACGAGTTCCCGACGATGACCTTCCGCTCGACCTCGGCCGAGGCCCTGGGCGGCGACGACTACCGCATCACCGGCGACCTCAGCGTCCTCGGCGTCACCAAGCCGATCACCATCGACCTCGAGTTCAACGGCGCCGCGAAGGACCCCTTCGGCAACGAGCGCGTCGGCTTCGAGGGCAAGGCGGAGATCATCCGCTCCGAGTGGGGCCTGACCTGGAACGCGGCGCTGGAGACCGGCGGCGTCCTGGTCTCCGACAAGATCAAGCTGAACTTCGACATCTCGGCGATCAAGAACGCGTGAGCCTGCCGGCGGCTGCCCCGAGGAGCCGCAACCCGGTGAGCCGTCGAGACACGTGAGCACCGAGCGCGCCCGCCCTCCGATCCCCACGGACCGGGAGGGCGGGCGCTCGGCGTGTCATCCCCGCGCCAGTCTGCCGACGGCCGCCGCCAGTTGAGCCTCGCGGCCCTCCGGCGTACGGGCCCGCAGGACGGGGAGCATGGCGAGGTACCGGTCCGTCTTGCCGAGGCGCTCGAAGGCGGCCTTGGCGCGGGGGTTCCGTTCCAGGGCGGTGATGAGGTCGTCGGGGACGGTGGCCTCGCGTTGCGACTCGTACGCGGCGGCCCATCTTCCGTCGGCCTTCGCGGACTCCACCTCGGCGAGTCCGGCGGGGCGCATACGGCCGCCCGCCGTCAGTTCCTCCACGCGCCGCACATTGACCATCGACCACAGGCTGCCGGGGCGACGCGGGGTGATCCGCTGCAGGTAGTGCGTGGCGTCGAGCGCCTTGCGCTGACCCGTGATCCAGCCGTGGCAGAGGGCCACGTCGTTGACGTCGGCGGCGGTGACGGAGGGCAGGCCCGAGGACTTCTTGGCGACCTTGACCCACAGGCCCGGGTGAGGGGCCGGGTGGGCGGTGAGCCAGTCGTCGAGGGCGGTCGTGGTGTCGAAGGCTCGGGGCTGCGGGTCCTCGGGGGTCATGGGGACACCGTAGGCGGCGAGCCGATGGGACGCGGCCGGTGAGCGCTGTGCGCGTGGCCGAATCCCACCCCTTGTGCGGGCGCTCACGGGGTTCTCATAATCCAGCAACAGATTTGACCTGCGCATGCCAGCAAGAGGCACTTCTTTGTTGCCCTTAATGACATGCGCGCGTCAATTTTGTGTCTCCTCGTACGTCTCGCACCGTCCCCAGGTCAACCCCCCACGGAAGGCATCACGTTGAAGAGACTCCTCACGGCACTCAAGAGATGCGCGGCCGTCGGTGCCGCCGCCCTCGCGATCGCCAGCCTTCAGCCCGTCTCGGCCGCCAACGCCGCCCCCGCCCCCGTCGTCGGCGGCACCCGTGCCGCGCAGGGCGAGTTCCCGTTCATGGTCCGGCTCTCGATGGGCTGTGGCGGCGCGCTGTACACCCAGCAGATCGTGCTCACCGCCGCGCACTGCGTGGGCGCGACCGGCAACAACACCAGCATCACCGCCACCGCCGGTGTCGTGGACCTCCAGTCCACCACCGGCCGGGTCCAGGTCAGGTCCACCAAGGTGTACCGGGCCCCCGGCTACAACGGCACCGGCAAGGACTGGGCACTCATCAAGCTCGCCGCGCCCATCAACCTGCCGACGCTGAAGATCGCCACGACCACGCAGTACAACACCGGCACCTTCACCGTCGCCGGCTGGGGCTCGGCCTCCGAGGGCGGCGCCCAGCAGCGGTACATGCTCAAGGCCAACGTGCCGTTCGTCAGCGACGCCACCTGTCGCTCCTACAGCGGCTACAGCGGCCTCGTCGCCGCCGAGGAGATCTGCGCCGGCTACGCGGCCGGCGGCGTCGACACCTGCCAGGGCGACTCCGGCGGCCCGATGTTCCGCAGGGACAGCGCCAACGCCTGGATCCAGGTGGGCATCGTCAGCTGGGGCATAGGCTGCGCACGGCCCAACGCCCCCGGCGTCTACACCGAGGTCTCCACCTTCGCCTCCGCGATCGCCTCGGCCGCGTCCACGCTCTGACGCACGCGCGCCTCACCTCGTCACCTCGTACGACCGGGCCCGGCGCTGTCCTGCGCCGGGCCCGTCCCGGAGCGTCAGAACCTGCGCCGGAGCGTCAGAACCCGCCGCCGAAGTCCCCGCCGCCTCCGCCGAAGTCGCCGCCTCCGCCGAAGTCGCCGCCTCCGCCGTAGTCCCCGCCGCCGAAGCCGCCGCCGAAGTCGTCGGTGTGGAAGTCCGCGCCGGACACGTCACCGCCCTCGTAGCCGCCGGCGCCGAAGTCGCCGTAGCCGGAGCCGTAGTCGGCGGCGTAGGCCGGGGTGGCCATCATGCTGCCGAGCATCGTGCCGATGAGCAGGCCGGGCAGGATGCCGCCGCCGAAGTAGCCGCCCGCCCAGGGACCGTAGGCGGGGCCCGCGTCCCAGTAGGGGCGGCGGCCCTGTTCCGTGTCGACCTCGCGGATCACCGGATCGCGGCCGTCCGTCAGGCGGGTCCGGTCAGCCGCGCAGACCGGGACCTCGCGCGGGGTGCCGTCCACCGGTGTCCAGGTCGCGTCGGCGACCGAGGGGCCGTGGCGCGGGTCGAAGAAGCAGGGGGCCCGGCGCTCGGGCAGCGGCCGGCCCTCGCGGCGGGCGGCGAGTCTGGCCAGTGAGAAGCGGCCGTCGTCGATGGACTGGGTGACGGCCCGGACGTCCTCCGGTTTCGCGGCCTGGGCCATGAACGTCTTCGCCTTCTCGTACGAGTCCAGCCCGCGTTCGTAGTCCTCGCGCATGGCGTCGGTGGCGCCCGGCTCCCCGGGATGGAAGTCGAGACGGTCCAGCTCCTCGCCGAAGGCGGTGATGTCCTCGTCGACCACGACGCGCAGCCTCTCCAGCGCGGCCCGCTGCGCCTCCTCGTGCCGGCGCCGCCTGCGCCGTACGAGCGCGTACGCTCCCCCGCCGCCCGCCACCAGGACCACACCGGCGGTGATCAGCCCGGCGGTGGACGCGCCGCCGCCGTCGGAGGTGTCCCAGCCTGCCGGGGCCGAGCCGCCCATGTTGGTCAGGGCGCGGTCGGTGAAGTCGTCGATCTGCGTCTCGGCGGCCTTCTCCGTCCCGACGCTGCTGACGAGATTCCGTACCGCCGTGGGCGACAGAACCGAGGAGTCGGCGCGGGCGTCGAAGTCGTCGCCGACGCGGATCGCGTACAGGCCGGTGATACCGGTGGCGGTGCGCAGGTCGGTGAAGAGCTGCTCGGTCGGCTGGTCGGCGGGCAGGACGGCGACGAAGAGGGGCTTGTCGGCGTCCTTGATCTGCTCGGCCAGCGCGTCGGCGTCGGCGGCGGAGAGCTGGTCGGAGGCGGCCGGGGCGACGTACACCGGATCCTCGCGCAGGGCCTCGGCGATCGTCGAGACGTCGGTGGCCGCAAAGGCGCGCGGGGCGCCCGCCGTCAGGACGGTCAGGGCCGTCAGGACGGCGAGCGCCAGTGCGGCGAGCAGTCCGGCAAGGCTTCGGGCCGATAGGGCGACCTTCATACTTCGAAGCTACCCGAAAGCCGACGAAAAAGGTCTCTTCGGACCAGCGGGAACCCGGTCGCTCAGGCCGCCGCCCGATAGGCCGCCGTCAGCTTCTCCACCGCCTCTCCGTACCGCCCGGTCAGCAGCAGATGGTCCGCGTCGGCGAAGGGCTTCGCGACCGCCGCCGTGACGTCCTGGCCCACCTTCTGCTGGACGATCAGCCGGGCCCTGGTGACGAGCGCACGGCCGGTCTCCTCGGCTCCGGCCCGCTCGGCCGCCCCGGCCGCGACGCCGAGTGCCTTCAGGGCCGTCGTGCCGCCCTCCGGGACCCGGCTCAGGGTCGTGAGTCCCCAGCCGTAGGGGAACTGCGGGTCGTACGCCGCGTCGCCGACGTTGATCGGCAGCTGCGCCTGGGACTTCGGCCAGGTCACCGGGAGCTGTCCGGTGAAGGGCCGCCTGCCGTACAGGACGTCGGCCACGCCGTCTCCCTGCGTGCCCGGCAGCCAGGAGGCGACCAGGGCGTCGATGTCGCCGAGCCGGTCCCCGAGGAGCTGGGGGCGCCCGGAGACGATCAGCACCGCGCACCTCATCGCGGCGCACACCGTGTCGACGGCCGCTCGGTCGGCGGCGGACAGCTCCAGGTCGTGGCCGTTGCCGACGTCGCCCATGCCCTCGGCGTACGGGGTCTCGCCGACGACGACCACCCCGACGTCGTGGCCGCCCGTCGGTGCCGAGGCGTCCTTGGAGTAGGTGACGTCACCGCCCGCCTCGCGCATCCCTTCGAGGATGGTCGTGCCGGGGGTGATGTCACCGGAGGAGCCCTGCCAGGTGACGGTCCAGCCGCCGCTCTGGTTGCCGATGTCGTCGGCGTTGGACCCGGCGACGTACACCTTCTGGCTCTTCCGCAGCGGCAGCAGCCCCGTGGAGTTCTTCAGCAGCACCTGCGACTCGGCGACCGCCTGGCGGGCCACGGCGCGGTGCCCGGCGGAGCCGATCCGGGACGCGCCGCTCGTGTCGGCGTACGGCTTCTCGAAGAGCCCGAGCTTGAACTTCTGGGTGAGGATGCGCGACACGGCGTCGTCGATCCGCCGCTCACCGACGCGGCCCGTCTCGACCTCGTCGAGGAGTGTGGCGTGGAAGTCCTGGTAGGCGTACGGGACCATGATCATGTCGAGGCCCGCGTTGACGGACGTGCGGACGTCGGAGGCGTAGTCGCCCGGGAGCTGGTCGATGGCCGCCCAGTCGCTGACGACGAAGCCGTCGAAGCCCATA
Organism: Streptomyces sp. AC555_RSS877; assembly: GCF_019049245.1. GTDB lineage: Bacteria > Actinomycetota > Actinomycetes > Streptomycetales > Streptomycetaceae > Streptomyces. Next base: position 243,823 of record NZ_JAGMUK010000001.1, read on the forward strand.
CGGCCCTTCAGGACGCCGTTCAGCATGTCGGCGCGGGCGTGCATCTTCACCGGGCCCCGGCCGTCGCCGGCGATGTCGAGCGAGGAGTAGGACGGCATGACCGTGCCGACACCTCGGTCGACGGCCGTCTGGTACGGCGCCAGGTGGACGGTCTCCAGCTGCCGCCGGGTGACCTTGGTGACGCCCTGGTCGATGGTGTACGTCCCGGTCGTGGACGAGCCGTACTCGGTGCCGCCGTCCCCGACGAAGTGCTTGGCGGTGGCGAGGACCTTGTCGCCGTCTTTGAGATCACTGCCGTCGGCGGCGCCTTGGAAGCCCTGGACGACCGTCTCCATGGCATCGACCAGTGCCGGGTCCTCACCGAAGGCCTCGTAGGAGCGGCCCCAGCGTTCGTCGCGGGTGACGCACAGGCAGGGGGCGAAGTCCCAGGGGATGCCGGTGGACCGGACCTCGGCGGCGGTGACGGCGGCCGTCTTCTGGGCGAGCCGGGGATTCCTGGACGCTCCGACGCCGATGTTGTGCGGCATGATCGTCGCGCCGACCAGGTTGTTGTGACCGTGCACGGCGTCGACGCCGTAGATCAGCGGGATCTGGAAGCGGGTCGCCTGTGCGCGCAGTTGGAACGCGTCGATCATCTTCGCCCACGCCTCGGGCGTGTTGGGCGTCGGTGTCGAGCCGCCGCCGGACAGGAGCGAGCCGAGGTCGTACGCGGCGATGTCACCGGGGTTGGTGACCGCTCCGCGCTCGGCCTGGGTCATCTGCCCGGCCTTCTCCTCGAGGGACATGCGGGACAGCAGGTCGGCCACGCGCTTCTTCACCGGCAACCTGGCGTCGAGATACGGCAGTCCGTGCGCGTCGATCACGATCTGCGGTGTCTCGGACGGGGGTTTGGCGCCGTTGACGGTCAGCTTGAGCGGGATCGTCTCGGCCGACTCCGCCTGCTTGTCCTTCAGGGTGCGGACCTTGACGGTGCGGGAGGTGCCGGAGGCGGTGCCCGCGGGGAAGGTGAACTCGCCCTTGAGGGGCGTGAAGTCGCCGTCGGTGCCCGTGCCGGTCGAGGTGGTCTCGTAGGCGATGGTGACGGGCTCGTCGATCGGGGCGGAGCCGGTGGTGGCGACGGTGAACCGGACGTCGGCCGTGCCGCCCTCCTGCACCGGATACACGGCGGCGTCGGTCGTCACGCTCGCGCGCAGCGACTGGTCGGCCCTGCCGTACAGCTCGACGCCGTCCATGGCGAAGTCGCCCTTGACGCCGACGGGGAGGGTGATGGCGTATCCCCACGTCTCGGTCAGGCCGAGGATCTGGTCGATGCCGCCGACGGGCTGGTAGTCCGTGCGGTACGCGAAGTCGGTGAAGGGGATCTCGATCTGTTTCCAGCCGCTGAAGTCGTCCGTGAAGGACGTCGTCCAGAGCTCGGAGGCCTCCCCGTCGGCGCCGCCGTCCTTGATCTCGAAGGCGATCCTCTTGCCGTTGTTCCGCCCGTCCCACCAGAGGCGGACGCCTTGGTGGGCGGACCAGTCGTGGGCGGGTTCGGCGAAGGCGAAGTCGTGGGTGAAGCCGCCGTAGCCGCTGATGTCGTAGGTGCCGGTGAGCACCTTGTCGCCCTCGGGGGCGTCGTCACGTGCGGTGAGTTCGAGGGCGGGCGGGTCGTCGGTGTCGCTGCCCCAGGTGAAGATGCCGCCGGCGGGCGGGGAGGCGAAGGGGACTTCGCCTTCGAAGCGGTCGACGGGGACGGGCGCCGGGTCGTCGGCGGCTCGCGCGGACGCCAGCGGGAGCAGTCCGGTCAGCAGGGCGGCGGAGGCTAAGAGGGCGGTTCTTCGCATGGAACATCCCCTGGCTCTCGTGGTCCAACGGTGTCTCGTGCATCGACGTGCGGCTCAGCACACGCCGTGAGTGAACCGGTGCCCCAGGAAGCCGTCAAGACCACATCAGGAGGGGCGGTACTCCGCTGCCCGGCCGAGGAACGGGCCGACGACCGGGCGTGAGCCTCGGCGAGTCGGGAAACTCGCCGAGGACTCCTGCTGAGCGGCCTGCTACTCGGCCGGCTCGACTCCCGCCCGCAGCAACCCGTACGTGTAGGCGTCCTCCAGGGCCTGCCAGGACGCGGCGATCACGTTCTCGGCCACGCCGACGGTGGACCACTCGCCCGCGCCGTCGGAGGTGGAGATCAGGACGCGGGTCGTGGACTGGGTGCCGTGGACGCCCTCCAGGATGCGGACCTTGTAGTCGACGAGGTCGAGCTTGGCGAGCTGGGGGTAGATCTGCTCCAGGGCGACGCGCAGGGTGCGGTCCAGGGCGTTGACCGGGCCGTTGCCCTCGGCCGTGGCGACGATGCGCTCGCCCTTGGCGAAGAGCTTGACGGTGGCCTCGTTGGCGTGGATGCCGTCGGGGCGGTCCTCGACGATCGCTCGCCAGGACTCGACCTCGAAGTACCTGAGGGGCTTGCCCTCCACCTCGGCCCGCAGGAGGAGTTCGAAGGACGCGTCGGCGGCCTCGTACGTGTAGCCCTTGAGCTCGCGCTCCTTGACCCGGTCGACCACCCGCTGGATCAGCGCGCGGTCGCCGCCGAGGTCGACGCCGAGTTCCTTGCCCTTGAGCTCGATCGACGCGCGGCCCGCCATGTCGGAGACCAGCATCCGCATGGTGTTGCCGACCTGCTCGGGGTCGATGTGCTGGTACAGGTCGGGGTCGACCTTGATGGCCGAGGCGTGCAGGCCCGCCTTGTGGGCGAAGGCGGAGACACCGACGTACGGCTGGTGGGTGGAGGGGGTGAGGTTCACGACCTCGGCGATCGCGTGCGAGATGCGCGTCATCTCGCGGAGCTTGCCGTCGGGCAGCACCTTCTTGCCGTACTTCAGTTCCAGGGCCGCCACGACGGGGAACAGGTTGGCGTTGCCGACCCGCTCGCCGTAGCCGTTGGCCGTGCACTGGACGTGGGTCGCGCCCGCGTCCACCGCGGCGAGGGTGTTGGCGACCGCGCAGCCCGTGTCGTCCTGGGCGTGGATGCCGAGGCGGGCTCCGGTGTCGGCGAGGACCGTGGCGACGACCGCCTGGACCTGCGCCGGGAGCATGCCGCCGTTGGTGTCGCAGAGGATGACCACGTCGGCGCCGGCCTCGGACGCCGCCCGTACGACCGCCTTGGCGTACTCCGGGTTTACGCGGTAGCCGTCGAAGAAGTGCTCGCAGTCGACGAAGACGCGGCGGCCCTGCCCCTTCAGGTGGGACACCGTGTCGCGGACCATCTCCAGGTTCTCGTCGAGCGTGGTGCGCAGGGCGAGTTCCACGTGCCGGTCGTGGGACTTGGCCACCAGGGTGATGACGTCGGCTCCCGAGTCCAGGAGCGCCTTGACCTGGGGGTCCTCGGCGGCCTTGGCGCCGGCCCGGCGGGTGGCGCCGAAGGCGACCAGCTGGGCGTGCTTGAAGTCGATCTCCTGCCGGGCGCGGGCGAAGAACTCGGTGTCGCGCGGGTTGGCGCCGGGCCAGCCGCCCTCGATGAAGCCCACGCCGAAGTCGTCCAGGTGCCGTGCGATGGCCAGCTTGTCCGCGACGGTGAGGTTGATGCCCTCCCGCTGCGCGCCGTCGCGCAGGGTGGTGTCGAAGACGTGGAACGAATCGTCGAGCTCGCTGGTTTCGGTCATGGTGTCAAGGCTCCTGTGTCGGATCTCGGTCTGTACCGGAATGACCGGCTCCACCGTCCTCACATGGTCCCTCGCGCTCTCGCCTCCGGCTGCGGGTGGGCCAGAAAAGCGAAAAACCTCTCGCGGGTGCGAGAGGTCTGCGCGCGGGTCGAAGACGACGGTGTCCGCCCGTACCTGGTCGTACGTGGCGGTCACTGCGGACCGGCGCGCCTGCTGCCAATAATCGTGGCGAACGAGAGCACGGAGGCAGTCTGGCACAGACCGTCCCCGTGCTCACCGTCCGTCTCAGGATGCGAGCACTCGGTTGATCACCGCAGGTGGCGCACGAAGACGTGCGTGGTGTCGGCGGAGTCGCCGGGCACGAGGTCGGCGGCGCTGCTGCTGAAGGCGACCTGGCGGCCGTGCCGGTCGATCACCGGGAAGGACACCCCGTAGGAGCCGCTCGGGCCGCCCTGCACCGAAGGGCTGGCGAGCACGGTGCGCCCGGTGCGCAGATCACGCACGTACGCCTGGCTCGCATGGTTCGGGTCGGCAGGGTCGGACGAACCGAACACGAGGTACCGGCTGTCGGCGCTGAGCCGGGGCTGGGCGGTGGAGGCGGCCGGGTCGGCGGCGTCGATCCGCCGCACCTTCCCGGTCTTCAGGTCGCGAACGAAGGCGTTGTGTCCGTTGTTGGTGTCGCCCGGCGTCAGCTGCGAGTCGAGCGAGTTGAAGACCGCGTACCGGCCGTCGGCGCTGACCTGCGGGTACTCGGTCTGCGCGTCGGAGGTCCTGCCGTCCGGTGCCTTGTCGGCCTGGAAGAGCTCGCCGCTCGGCACATCACGGACGTAGGCGTCGCTCCAGTCGCCCCGGGTGGGGTACGGGACGAAGAACTGGTAGCCGACCCGACTGCCGTCCGCGCTGATGGACGGACGGGTGGCGGCGGATTTCCAGGCGTTCTCGCCGGGCACCTGGCTGATCCGGACGGCCTCGCCGGTCACGCGGTCGACGCGGTAGACCCGGTTCGAGCCGTCCCCCGCCGGCGTGTCACCCGTGCGCAGGGCGACGAAGGCGACATAGCGGCCGTCGGCGCTGAGGGCGGGGCTGCTGCCGGCGCTGTAACCCGCGTCGACGGCGTCGTCGATCCGCTGGAGGGCGCCGGTCTTCAGGTCCTTGACGAAGACGTGGTTGTCGGCGGTGTCGTGGGTGGCGTTGGAGGTGAACGCCAGATACCGGCCGTCGGCACTCAGGGAGACGTCCAGGACGTGAGCGTCCCACGGACTGCCGTTCTCCGCGGTGCTCGCCAGACGGGTGGTACCGGTCGTCAGATCCCGCACGAAGGCGTCGGCGGTGCCGTTGGTGTCGCCCGCGACCAGGTTGTCGGCGTCGGAGACGAAGGCCAGGTGACGGCCGTTCGCACTCAGACTCTGGCCGCCGGAGGCGCCGTTGCCGTCCGTGCCGTCCGGGGCCACGCTCGCCTTCTCCGTGTACGGGACGCCGGGTGCGGCGCTCACCGGGGTGCCGGTGAGTGTCATGGCCGCGGTGGCCGCGACGACGGTGGCCGCCAAGGCGGCGCGATGCTTCTTCGTACGCATGGTTGTTCCCCCGTTGGTTTTGTCCATGGTTGTTCCCCCGTGGTCGTTCGTTGTCATTGCACTGTCCGCAGGAAGACGTCCGTCACCCCGTTGGTGTCTCCCGCCACCAGATCGGGTGACGCCGACTCGAACGCGACGGCCGTGCCGTCGGCGTTGACGGACGGGTGCCCGGCCGGGAGGTCGTTGCGGCCGCCCCAGCGGTCGACGCTGATCAACTGCCGCTTCCCGGTGGCGAGTTCGAGCAGGTACACGGAACGGCCCGAGGTGTACGCGACACGGGTCCCGTCCCCCGAGAGCGAGGGCTGCGCGCCCTCGGCCCGGGTCGTGGTGCCGGTGTCGAGGTCGCGGACGTGGACGTCCCGGCCGTGCTGGAAGGCGATCTTGCGCCCGTCCGAGCTGAGGGAGGGGGCCGAGGAGTCGCCGGCGACCTTCTCCAGGGCGCCGGTGTCCAGGTCGCGGACGTGGATGTCACCGTCCTGCTCGAAGGCGATGTACCGGCCGTCGTAGGTGATCGACGGGTTGCCCGCCGCCTCGCCCGAGGGCTCGCTGACCAGGTCCGTGGTGCCGCCGTTGAACCGGAAGCGGTAGACGTGGGGCTGAGGGTGCGGGTCGGCGTCGGTGCCGGGCAGGGTGGCGGCGTAGGTGATCCACTGGCAGGTGGGGTCCACCGCGGGCTGTCCCATCCAGGTGAAGCGGACGCCCTGGTAGGAGCTTAGGCTGGTCAGCTTGCCGACCGAGCGGTTGCGGATGTGGACGCCCGGGCCGCCGTCGGATGCGAGCGGGGCCACGTAGCCGACCATGCGTCCGCTGTAGCAGGGCGTGCCCTCGTGCGCGGGGCCCTGCGTACCGGAGTCGACCTGGGAGATGCCCTCGGTGGCGTTGACGAGGACGTTCGTGTCCTTCGGGCTGTCGGTGCCCTGCGAGGTGAAGGCGACGACCTTGCCCTCCCCCATCGCCGGGTCGTGGGACGCCCCGGCACGTTGCCGCCCGTCCGGCGTCGTGCTGATCCGTTCGGTGACGGACGGCATCGGGTCCGGGTTCTCCCGGAGGCCGCCCGAGAGGACGAACACGTCCGGCTCCCGGTTGGTGTCGCCCGCCACCAGGTGGGACGCCCGCGAACCGAACACCACCGCACGCCCCTGGGCGGCCAGCATCTGAGATCCCGACTGGGCGTCCGCAGGGAGAGCCGCCCCGCGCCGGCCCGTCCGCAGGTCGCGCACCCGCATCCCGTCCTCGCCGCCGACGACGGCGTACCCGCCGTCCGCCGTGGCCGAGAAGGGCCGCCCCTCGGCCACGCGCCGCGACTCGCCCGTGCTCAGGTCGTGGACGTACAGGCCGCTCTCGGCGTCCAGGAGGACGCGGCGGCCGTCCGCGGTGATGCGGACCAGGTAGGCGACGCCGAGGCCCTTGTCGACCTGGGTCCGCTCGCCCGTCGCCCGGTTCTTGACGAACACGTCGACCGGGTCCGTCTCGGAGTCGACGCGGACGCCGTAGGCCACCTGCTTGCCGTCGCCGCTCACCGAGGCCCCGGCCTTGTCGCCCTCCTCGGCCGGTGAGATCAGCTCGTCGGTGCCGGTGGCCGTGTCGCGGACGTACAACAGCCGGAAGTTCTCGTCGCCGTTGCGGTTGCCGATGGTGTACGCGACGTGCGTGCCGTCCGGGCTGATCGACTGCGCGCGGCCCAACTCGTGGGGACCGGGCGGGTTCTCGGGCCACAGCCGCTCCGAGCGGCCGGTGGCGCGGTCGTACAGGTACGGGGCCAGGAACCGGGTGCCCGCGGAGTAGGCGATACGGCCCCCGTCGGCGCTCGGCAGCGGCGAGCCGTAGGTGTGGCCGCTGCCGAGGTCGATCCTGGTGACCCCGCCGGTGGCCAGGTCCTTCACGAGCAGGCACGGCGAGAAGTGCGCGCAGCCGAAGCTCGGCGCGTTGGACGTGAACGCGACCCGCCGGCCGTCGGCGCTGATCGCGGCGCCGTCGGACGGCCCGTCGGCCTGGGCGCCGTCGGCGGCGGTGCTGACCCGTTCGACGCGCGGTGCGTGCGGTGCCTGCGGTGCTGCGCCGGCACTCGGAACGGCGGCTCCGGCGAGCACCAGCAACAGCACCGCGCCTAACGAGCCTCTGGACACATGTACGGCTCTGGACATGTTCCCCCCTGTGGTCCCCGTGGACGCTTCACCCCCGGCCCCGCGCCAAGGGCTCCGTTCGAGGCAAACGCACCAGCGGCCACCGGGTCAATCGGCCTTATTGCGTACAACCCGGGCGGGGGGTCACGCGTCCGCGAGGAGGCTTTCGTCCAGGAAGTCCCGACCGTGGCCGAGAATCGTCCCCGGTGACGGAGTGCGTGCTCGTCGGCCGCCGGTCCTGGCTTCCTGTCGTCGGGGGCGGCGCCGGACGGGCCGGCGCACCCGTCGGCGACGGGCCGGGAACGCGTGCGGGCCGCCGCGGACACAAAGTCCACGACGGCCCTGACTTCTGGCGCAGGACACTAGCGTCTGTCCGGCGGATCATGCCGCAGACGCGGGGCCTGGCCCGCCGATCTGCGGCGTTGGTCGCCGGTTGCCGACTCCCCCACTCTCGACCTCGCTCGAGCGGGGGGACCCCCATCACGTCGACGCCCTCCTCCGCCTTGCAGCTCGACGCACCAGGCCCCGCTCACCTGCGTCGACGAGGCGCCGCGGATGTCCTGCGGCCTGATCCGCCGGACAGACCCTCTAGCCCAGCTTGTGCATCCAGCCGTGCCTGTCCTCCGCCGTCCCGCGCTGGATGTCCAGCAGGGCCTGGCGCAGCCGCAGCGTGACCTCGCCGGGCTCGCCGCCCGCCTGCTGCCACTCGGCGGTGGCGCGCTTGACCGTGCCGACGGGGGTGATCACGGCCGCCGTGCCGCAGGCGAAGACCTCGGTGAGGGTGCCGGCCTCGGCGTCGCGCTGCCACTGGTCGACGGAGACGCGGCCCTCCTCGGACTCGTACCCGAGGTCGCGGGCGACGGTGAGCAGGGAGTCGCGGGTGACGCCCTCCAGGATGGAGCCGGTGAGGGCGGGCGTGACGATCTTGTCGCCGTACACGAAGTACAGGTTCATGCCGCCGAGTTCCTCGACCCACGTGTGCTCGACCGCGTCGAGGTAGCAGACCTGGTCGCAGCCCTTGGTCGCCGCTTCGGCCTGGGCGAGCAGGGAGGCCGCGTAGTTGCCGCCCGTCTTCGCGTCGCCCATGCCGCCGGGGACGGCACGGACGCGGTCCTCGGACAGCCAGATGGAGACCGGCTTGACGCCACCGGGGAAGTAGGCGCCCGCGGGGGACGCGATGACCAGGAAGAGGTACTCGTTGGCGGGCTTCACCCCCAGGCCGACCTCGGTCGCGATCATGAACGGGCGCAGATAGAGGGACTCCTCGCCGCCGTGCGCCGGGACCCATGCCTGGTCCTGGCGGACGAGCGCGTCGCACGCCTCGATGAACGTCTCGACCGGCAGCTCCGGCATGCCGAGGCGGCGGGCCGAGGACTGGAAGCGCCTGGCGTTCTTCTCGGGGCGGAAGCTGGCGACGGAACCGTCGGGCTGGCGGTAGGCCTTGAGTCCCTCGAAGATCTCCTGCGCGTAGTGCAGGACCATGGTCGCCGGGTCGAGGGAGATCGGCGCGTACGGGACGAGCTGGCCGTCGTGCCAGCCGCGGCCCTCCGTCCACTTGATGATCACCATGTGGTCGGTGAAGTGGCGGCCGAACCCGGGGTTGGCCAGGATCGCGTCGCGCTCCGCGTCGGAGAGTGGCGAGGCCGAGGGCTTGAGCTCGATCGTGGGCGTCGTCATGAGTGGTTGTCCTTCACCGGTCGGATAGTGACGGGCCGCGCTCACGCCCGTACTGCCAGTGGCCAGTGCTAGGACGTCCGAGCATTCCCTCATTCCGCGGCTCCGCGTTCGATTATCTCGCGACGGAGGCCGTGGACGAAAAACAGCGTGAAATGCGGCCCAGGGGATGATGGTGGCACCCCGGCGGGGACATGCGAAAGCCGCCGGGTGGTGAGTGGACCCGGCGGCTTCGAGAGGTTCGCGACAGCGCGGCGGGTCAGCCGGCTACTCGTACGGCGAGCGCGTCGCCGATCTCGGAGGTGGAACGGGCGGGCTTGCCGGTGCGCTCCGCGAGGTCGGTGGAGACGGCGTCCTCGATGCGGGCGGCCTCGGACTCGTAGCCGAGGTGACGCAGCAGGAGGGCGACGGACAGGACCGTGGCGGTGGGGTCGGCCTTGCCCTGACCTGCGATGTCCGGGGCCGAGCCGTGGACCGGCTCGAACATGGACGGGAACTCGCCGGAGGGGTTGATGTTCCCGCTCGCGGCGACGCCGATGCCGCCGGAGACGGCTGCGGCGAGGTCGGTGATGATGTCGCCGAAGAGGTTGTCGGTGACGATCACGTCGAAGCGCTCGGGCTGCGTGACCAGGTAGATGGTCGCCGCGTCCACGTGCATGTACTCGGTGGTGACGTCGGGGAACTCCGTGGCCACCTTGTTGAAGATGTTCGTCCACAGGTGACCCGCGAAGGTCAGCACGTTGTTCTTGTGGATCAGCGCGAGCTTCTTGCGGGGGCGGGCCTGGGCGCGGGCGAAGGCGTCGCGGACCACGCGCTCGACACCGAAGGCCGTGTTGACGGAGACCTCGGTGGCGACCTCGTGCGGAGTGCCCTTCCTGATGGTGCCGCCGTTGCCGGTGTACGGCCCCTCGGTGCCCTCACGGACCACGACGAAGTCGATCTCGGGCTCGCCGGCCAGCGGGGTGGCGACACCCGGCAGCAGCTTCGACGGGCGCAGGTTGACGTGGTGGTCGAAGAGGAAGCGGAGCTTCAGCAGGAAACCGCGCTCCAGGACACCGGACGGGACCGACGGGTCGCCGATCGCGCCGAGCAGGATGGCGTCGTGCTGCTTGAGGGCCGCGGCGTCCGCGTCGGTGAGGGTCTCACCGGTGGCGTGGTAGCGCGCGGCGCCGAAGTCGTACTCCTTGGTCTCCAGCTTCACATCCTGCGGGAGGACGGCGGAGAGGACCTTCAGGCCTTCGGCCACGACTTCCTGCCCGATGCCGTCACCGGGGATCACTGCGAGATTGAGGCTGCGAGACATGTCGGCACCGTACTCCCTCGTCCCATGTGATGACACGCGCCGTCCGCGATACGGACACGCAGACGGCGGACAACGTCATCCTGTCGGATTGCGTTCACCCGTACGTATGGCGGGTGTTGGGCTGCGCTGGGAAGTTCACCACCATGGAAACCCCCGACTTCGGCATCCCGCCCGCGCTCGCCCGCCGGATGAGCATGGCGGAACAGCACGAGTACCTGCGCACCAAGCTGTCCCGGCGCCGCACGCTGGTGACGGCCGGCGCGGTGGCGGGAGGGCTGCTGACCGGCTGTTCGGGCGACGGATCGCCGCATGCGACCGCCGGCGCGACGACCGCGACGGCCGCGACGGCCGCGTCCCGGGTGCACGGCTCCGTCGTCACCCCCTTCGGCCGCCATCTCGCCTTCGGCGCCGACCCGAAGACGCAGATGCGGGTCTCCTGGCAGGTGCCGCTCGCGGTGCGGAAGCCGTACCTCCGGATCGGGACCCGGCCCGACGGCCTCGACCGCAGGATCGAGGCCGAGGTCCGCGACCTGCACACACCCGGGCTGACCGGGGTGCGCCCGGCGCTCGACCAGTACTACCTGCACGCAACCCTGGACGGCCTGCGCCCCGGCACGACGTACTACTACGGCGTCGGCCACGACGGCTTCGACCCGGCGTCGCCCGAGCGCAGGAAGACCATCGGCACCTTCCGCACCGCCCCGAAGAGCCCCGAACGGTTCGTGTTCACCGCGTTCGGCGACCAGGGAGTCGGCAAGGCCGCGGCTGCCAACGACCACGTGCTGCTGCGCCAGGACCCCGCCTTCCACCTCCACGCCGGCGACATCTGCTACGCCGACGTCAACGGCCGCGGCGAGAAGTCCGACGGCTACGACCCCGCCTTCTGGGACCTGTTCCTCCAGCAGAACGAGCCGGTGACGAGGTCGGTGCCGTGGATGGTGACGACCGGCAACCACGACATGGAGGCCTGGTACTCGCCGGACGGCTACGGCGGCCAGCTGGCCCGCTGGTCCCTGCCGGACAGCGGCTTCGACCCGCGCGCGGCGCCGGGCGTGTACGCGTTCACGTACGGCAACGTCGGCTTCGTGGCTCTGGACGCGAACGACGTGTCGTACGAGATCCCCGCCAACTTCGGCTACACGGAAGGCAAGCAGACGGCCTGGCTGGACCGGAAGCTGGGCGAGCTGCGGGCGGACGCCACGGTGGACTTCGTCGTCGTCTTCTTCCACCACTGCGCGTACTCGACCTCCACGCACGCCTCCGACGGCGGGGTCCGTGCCGAGTGGCTGCCCCTGTTCGCCAGGCACCAGGTGGACCTGGTGATCAACGGACACAACCACGTCTACGAGCGCACCGACGCGATCAAGGACGGCGAGGTCGGCAGGCCGGTCCCGATCGGCGCGTCCACGGACCCCACGCGGGACGGGACGGTGTACGTCACGGCGGGCGGCGGCGGCAAGGACCTGTACGGCTTTCCGACGGGCGTGAAGGAGAGCTACGAGGGGCACGTCACGGGCCGCGAGCCGGTCGAGACCTTCCGGTGGACGAAGTCGAAGGAGTCCGAGAAGGAGACCGTGGAGTGGTCGCGGGTGCGCTACCGGGGCTTCTCCTTCCTCTCGGTGGAGGCGGAGAGCGGGGCGCGGCCGCGCCTCAAGGTGTCGGCGCTGGCGCAGAGCGGGGAGCGCGTCGACCATTTCGAGGTGCGGCGCGGCGTCTGAGACCGCGCCGCACCTCGCGGGTGCGGCTCCCGGCTTGTATGAGGACTGGACGCTCGAGGACTGGGCCCGGCTCAGTGGCCGGTCGAGCCGCCGTTGTCGCGGCGGTCGAGGGCGGCCTGGAGGGCAGCCGCTGCGTTCTTGCGGTCGGACTCGCTCGTACGGGAAATACGGCGGACTCGGCGGCGGGCGGTCGTCTCGGCCATGGGAAATCGACTCCTTCGAGTTTCCTGGAGTGCACAGGGGGTTGCGAGACGCCGGAAGGGGCGGGGAGCGGACCGCAGGGGTTACCTGCACGGGGCCCGGCTCACGACCGCCATTCGCTTGGTCGAGCGAGACGTTCGGCTCCTACAAAGCTAAGCGAGGAGCGCGCGCCTGTCTCCACAATTACTCGGACTTCCTACTATCTGAGACGGCACACCGGCTGGACACGCGGACGGGCCGGGTCGACGACGACCCGGCCCGTTTCCCCGTGGGGGAGGTCAGCCCATGTGCGGGTAGGTGTAGTCGGTCGGCGGCACCAGCGTCTCCTTGATGGCGCGGGTCAGCGTCCAGCGCATCAGGTTCTGCGGGGCGCCCGCCTTGTCGTTGGTGCCCGAGGCGCGGCCGCCGCCGAAGGGCTGCTGGCCGACGACGGCGCCGGTCGACTTGTCGTTGATGTAGAAGTTGCCGGCCGCGTAGCGCAGCTTGTCCATGGTGTACGCCGTCGCCGCGCGGTCGGCCGAGATGACCGAGCCCGTGAGCGCGTAGGCGGAAACCGACTCCATCTGGGTCAGCATCTCGTCGTACCTGTCGTCCTCGTAGACGTGCACGGCGAGGATCGGGCCGAAGTACTCGGTGGTAAAGACCTCGTTCGCCGGGTCGGCGCACTCGATGACGGTCGGGCGGACGAAGTAGCCGGTCGAGTCGTCGTACGAACCGCCCGCGACGATCGTGCAGGCGGGGTCCGCCTTCGCGCGGTCGATGGCCGCCTTGTTCTTGGCGAAGGCCCGCTCGTCGATGACGGCGCCGATGAAGTGGGACAGGTCGGTGACGTCACCCATGGTGATGTGGTCGACCTCGGCGGCGAACTCCTCGCGGAATCCGCTGTTCCAGATCGACGCCGGGATGTACGCCCGGGAGGTCGCCGAGCACTTCTGGCCCTGGTACTCGAAGGCACCGCGGGTCAGGGCCGTCTTCAGGACGGCGGGGTCGGCGCTCGGGTGGGCGACGACGAAGTCCTTGCCGCCGGTCTCACCGACCAGGCGGGGGTAGGAGCGGTACTGCTCGATGTTGGCGCCTACCGTCTTCCACAGGTACTGGAAGGTCTTGGTCGAGCCGGTGAAGTGGATGCCGGCCAGGTCGCGGTGGGCCAGGGCGACCTCGGAGACCTCGATGCCGTCACCGGTGACGAGGTTGATGACGCCCTTGGGCAGACCGGCCTCCTCCAGGAGCCGCATGAGCAGCACGGCGGCGTGGGTCTGCGTCGGGGACGGCTTCCACACGACCACGTTGCCCATCAGGGCCGGGGCCGTCGGCAGGTTGCCGGCGATCGCCGTGAAGTTGAACGGCGTGATCGCGTAGACGAAGCCCTCGAGCGGGCGGTGGTCGAGGCGGTTCCAGACGCCCGGGGAGTTGGCCGGGGGCTGCTCGGCGAGCAGGTCACGGGCGTACTTGACGTTGAAGCGCCAGAAGTCGACCAGCTCACAGGGGGTGTCGATCTCGGCCTGCTGCGCGGTCTTGGACTGGCCCAGCATGGTGGAGGCGGCGAGCGTCTCGCGCCAGGGGCCGGCCAGCAGGTCCGCCGCGCGCAGGATGATCGCCGCACGGTCGTCGAACGACATCGCACGCCAGCCGGGCGCGGCGGCGAGGGCCGCGTCGATGGCGTCCTGGGCGTCCTGCCGGGTGGCGTTGCCGTAGGTACCGAGGACGGCCTTGTGGTTGTGCGGCTGCACGACGTCGAAACGCTCGCCGCCACCGAGCCGCTGCTCACCGCCGATGGTGCACGGCAGGTCGACCGGGTTCTCGGCCAGCTCCTTCAGCCTGGCCTCCAGCCGGGCGCGCTCGGGCGAGCCAGGGGCATAGCCGTGCACCGGCTCGTTGACGGGGGTGGGGACCTGGGTCACAGCGTCCATGGGTTCCGTAACTCCTTAACTGAGCGGTGTTGCGAGCGGTGTGCGGCTCAGTCCTTGGTGAGGATCGAGCGGGCGAAGAAGCGCAGGTTGGCCGGCTTCTCCGCCAGGCGGCGCATGAAGTAGCCGTACCAGTCGGTGCCGTAGGCGGTGTAGACGCGCATCCGGTGGCCCTCGGCGGCGAGCCGCAGGTGCTCGTCGCCCCGGATGCCGTACAGCATCTGGAACTCGTACTCGCCGGGCTTGCGGCCGGAGCGCCGGGCCAGTTCCTGGGCGATGGAGATGATGCGCGGGTCGTGGGACCCGATCATCGGGTACCCCTCCCCCTGCATCAGGACCTTCAGGATCCGGACGTACGCCTTGTCGATCTCGTGCTTGCGCTGGTACGCGACCTCGGCGGGTTCCTTGTACGCCCCCTTCACCAGCCGGACCCGGCTGCCGTTCCCGGCGAGGCGGCGGGCGTCGGCCTCGGTGCGGAAGAGGTAGGCCTGGATCACGCAGCCGGTCTGCGGGAAGTCCTTCCGCAGCTCGTCGTGGATGGCGAACATCGAGTCGAGGGTGGTGTGGTCCTCGGCGTCGAGGGTGACGGTCGTGCCGATGGCGGCGGCGGCCTCGACGACGGGCCGGACGTTGCCGAGGGCCAGCTCGTGGCCACCGGACAGTGCCTGGCCGAACATCGACAGCTTCACCGACATCTCGGCGCGGGCGCCCAGCTCCAGCTGCTTCAGCCGGTCGACGAGCTCCAGGTACGCGTCCCGCGCGGCGGCGGCCTGCCCGGGGGTGGTGATGTCCTCGCCGACGACGTCCATCGTCAGCTCGAGGCCCCGGTCCGTCAGCGACCGGACGACGGGCACGATCTCGTCGACGGTCTCGCCCGGGATGAAGCGGTCGACGACCCGCTTGGTCACCGGGGCCGCCGAGATCAGGTGGCGCATCCGGTCGCTGCGCGACGCGGCGAGAATCACGGGACCCAGCACGGGGAACCTCCACATACCAACCCAGACGAGGCCGCTTCCCTACGTTCCGGGAACGGCACGGAGAACCACCGTGAAACCTAAGGATCCCCCCGATCGTCTGCCATCGACAGCTGTCACGCATCCGTGCCCCGGATCTCAGACAGATGTATGAAGGGCTTGCGGAAATGCGGGAGAATGCCCGGGTGACGTCGGATTACAAGGACCACAAGGGCGACTACCAGGAGCTGGTCGACGAGGTCTCGGAGATCCTCGGCGCCCCGGCGACGCTGGAGAGCCGTGACTTCGAGCTGATCGCCTTCGGCGCGTACGACAGTGAGGGCGAACTCGACGCCGCCGCCCTGGACCCGGTGCGCACCCGCTCGATCCTGACCCGCCGCTCGACGTCCGCGGTCCGGACGTGGTTCGAGGGCTTCGGCATCACGCGGGCGACCGGCCCCGTCCGCATCCCGCCGACGCCGGAGGCGGGGGTGTACCGGGGGCGCGTCTGCCTTCCCGTACGCCATCGGGGTGTCGCCCTCGGCTACGTCTGGCTGCTGGCCGACGACCCGGGGCCCACCGAACGGCAGCTGACGGCGGCCATGGAGGTGACCGCCCGCATCGGCGCGCTGCTCGCGGACGAGGCGCAGCACGGGGCGGACCTCTCGCGGGAACTGAGGGCGGTGCTCACGGCCGAGCGCGACTGGCAGCGCGACATGGCCGTCGCCGAACTCCGCAGCGCCCTCGGGCCGCGCACCGACACCCTGCACACGGTGGTGTGCGTGGCCCCGTGGCCCGCGACCGGCCCGGACGACGCCCCTTCGGTCCGTACCGTGCCGGGGGCGACCGCCCTGTGCACGGTGCCGTGGGGGACGACGGCCACGTCCCTGGCCCTGCTGGTGCGGCTGCGCTCGGCGGACGTCCTGACACCAGCCGCGTCGGCGGCGGGGCGGCTGCTGGAGCGGGCGCACGGCGCGACGGCCGCCGCCGGCGTCGCGGCGGCCCGCGCCGGGCTCGCGGAACTGGGCACGGCCTGGCAGGAGGCCTCGGCCGCCGCCCGCGCGGCCCTGGCGGAACCCCGCCTCGGCCCGGTCGCCGAGTGGGCGTCGATCGGCCCGTACCGCCTGCTGACGGCCCTGTCGCCGCAGACGGCCCACGACCCCGCCGTACGCAGGCTCCTCTCCCCCGCCCACCGCGAACTTGCCCGCACGGCCGAGGTCTACCTCGACTGCGCGGGCCAGGCGGGCCGGACGGCGGCGGAGCTGCGGATCCACCGGCAGACCCTTTACTACCGGTTGTCGCGGGTCGAACAGCTCACGGGGCTGGACCTGGACGACGGGGAGGACCGGCTGCTGCTGCACATGGCGTTGAAGGGGGCTCGGCTGTAGCCGGCCAGGCCGCCGGGACGGCTTCGGATGTTCTCCCGGCAGCGGACCGACCCGTGCCGAGGGGCACGCAACGCAAGGCAAGAATCCGCAGGGCAGGACAGATCGGACGGTGACAGTAGTGACGGTGACAGACGGCGATTCCCCGGACCCGGCCGACGGGGCGCCGGTGCCTCGGGTCCTGTTCGACACCGGAACGCTGGAGACGCTCGACCAGGCATCGACAGGCGCCGTGTGGCGGCTGGCGGAACCCGGCCGCCAGGTCGACGCCAACGTCGTCCGGATCCCGCCCGGCCGGCACGTCGATCCGCACACCGAGCCGGACCTGGATGTCCTCCTGCTGGTGGTGGCCGGAGACGGCACCTTGGCCACCTCCGACGGACCGTGCCCCCTGAGCGAAGGCAGCCTCGCCTGGCTGCCCCACGGCTCCAGTCGGGGCCTGGCCGCGGGCGAGCGTGGCATGGCGTACCTGACCGTCCACCGGCGCCGTCCCGGCATGTGGATCCGGCCCGCCGAAACCCGGGAGTGAGCAGGCCGTTCCGTGTCCGGCGGACACCGGACGGTCACCCGGGGCGGGCGCCGATTCGGGCGCCGATCGGGCAGCGGCGGAGGGATTGTTGAAAACGATTGTCATCGTGCTACGGTCACTGCACTCACCCTTGACCGCCCCTTTACCCGGAGGGTCCCGTGCGCCTGCCCGCCCACCGCCTGCTCCCCGCCACCGCCCTCACGGCCGCCTCCGCCCTGCTCACCGGCTGCTTCGCCGGCGCGGAGTCGGCCACGGGTGACGAGGGGGACGGCAAGCGAATACGTGTCGCGATGATGCTCCCCCCGCGCTCCGGGCTGTCCCCGCTGTCCGACGACGCGTTCAAACTGTCCCGCTGGTCGACGGCCGAGACGCTGGTCAAGCTGGACAAGGAGGGAGACGCCGAACCCGCGCTGGCCACCAAGTGGACCCAGTCGGGGAAGAGCTGGACCTTCACCGTCAGAGACGGGGTCACCTTCCACGACGGCACACAGCTGACCGCCGAGACCGTCGTCCGTTCCCTCACCACGGCCGCCGGTGCCGCCCCCAAACCCCGCATCCTCGACGGCGTCGAACTGACGGCGAAGGCCGAGGGCCAGGACACGGTCGTGGTCACCACCGGCGTCGAGGACCCCCTCGTCCCGCAACGCCTCAGCTCCCCGCAGCTGTCCATCCTCGCGCCGAAGGCGTACGCCGGGAAGACCGTGAACCCCGTCGGCGCCGGCACCGGCCCCTTCGAGCTGACCAAGGTCAACGGCACCTCGTCCGCCACCCTCGACCGGTACGACGACTACTGGGGCGACAAGGCCAAGTCCCCCGGGATCGACGTCAGGTTCGTGCCGGACGGCACCGCCCGCGCCGCCGCCCTGCGCAGCGGCGAGGCCGACATCGTCGAGGCGGTCCCCGTCTCGCAGGCCGCGCTGCTCGACGAGGACCTGATCACCGAGGTCCCGATGCCGCGCACCAACACCCTGTACCTGAACACCGAGAAGGGCGCCTTCAAGAACGCCTCGCTGCGGGCCGCCGCCCGCGAGGCGATCGACGCCGCGACGATCGTGAAGAGCGTGTACGAGGGTCGCGCGGACGTCGCCGAAGGGCTGCTGGGGCCCGCGCTGCCGTGGGCGGCCGGACTGCGCGCGCCGGTGTCCCGCGCCAAAGCGGGCGACCCGTCCGGGAAGACCATCACCATCGGCACCTTCACCGACCGCGCCGAACTTCCCGAGGTGGCGGCCACACTCCAACAGCAGCTCCAGAAGGCCGGCTTCAAGGTGAAGCTGGACGTCCGCGAGTACGCCAACATCGAATCCGACGCGCTGGCGGGCGAGTTCGACGCGTTCATCCTCTCCCGGGCCACCGTCCTCGACTCCGGCGACCCGGCCGCCTACCTCTACAGCGACTTCGCCTCCGACGGCTCCTTCAACATCTCCCAGCTCGCGAACCCCACCGTGGACAAGGCGCTGACCAAGGCGGGCGGAACCAAGGCCGGCGACACCCGCCGCAAGGCCGTCATCGAGGCCGAGGCCGCCGTGCTGGCCACCGACGCGGCCGTGCCGATGCTCCACGAGCGGGTGATCCAGGGCGACGCCGCCGGGGTCGTCGACGCCGCCCACGACCCCCGCGAGCGGGAGCTGGTCACGGCCGACACGCACCTCAGGTGAAGCTCCGCACCAGAGCGGCCGGGGCGACCCGGGCCCTTTGCCTGCTCGCCGTCCTGACCACCGTGGGCCTGCTGCCCTGGCTCTCCGGCCGCGACCCCGCCCTGACGGTCCTGCGGGCACGCTCCGCCGAACAGGAGCCGACCGAGCAGGCCCTGGACGCCATCCGACAGGATCTCGGTCTCGACGCCGGTCCCCTCTCCCTGCTCGGGAGCTGGGCCTTTGACCTGCTGCACGCGGACCTCGGCACGTCCTGGGTCTCCGGCACCGACGTCCTGCCGTCCGTCGTCTCCGGGCTCCAGGTGTCGCTGGCGCTGATGGGGGCGGCCTTCGCGGTCGCGGTGCTGCTGGCGTGCGCGCTGGTGGCGCCCGTGCTGGTGCGGGGGCGGGGCTCGTCCGGGGCGTGGGCCGCGATGCTGGCGGCCGTGCCCGAGTTCCTGCTGGCCACCGTCGCGTTGCTGGTCTGTGGGGTGTGGCTGGGGTGGCTGCCGACGTCCGGCTGGCAGGGCCCGCAGTACATGGTCCTGCCCGCGCTCGCCCTCGGCGTCCCCGCGGGCGGTCTGCTCGGCCGGCTGTTCGCGGACGCGCTGCCCGCCGTGCTGGACGAGCGGTGGGTGGAGCTGTGGCGAGGAGCCGGAGTGGGCCGCGGGAGCGTCTCGGCGGCCGCCCTCAAGCGCGTACTGCCGCCGCTGGTACCGCAGTTCGGGATGGTGGCCGTCGGGCTGACCGGTGGCGCGGTCGCCGTCGAGACCGTGTTCGCCGTACCCGGCATCGGCCGTACGGCGCTCGGCGCGGCCAAGTCACAGGATCTGCCGCTGCTCCAGGGCGCGGTCCTCGCCCTGCTGCTGCTCGGCCTGGTCACGGGCGCGATCGCGGCGCTCGTACGGCGTCGGCTGCTGGGCCCGGCCCTGCGGGACGCCGGGCTGTCCCTGCCGCCGGTCCGGCCGGTCCGCGCACACCCGGCGATCCCGGCCGCCCTCGCCGTCCTGCTCGCGACGGCGATCGGCTGGGGTTTGCTGCGCGACCCGTACGTCCTCGACCCGGCCGCCCGGCTGGCCGCGCCCTCCTGGTCACACCCGCTCGGCACCGACGGCCTCGGCCGGGACGTGCTCGCCCGGCTCGGGCACGGCGCCGCCCCGACGGTCGGCACGGCGGCGGCCGTGTGCCTGCTGAGCCTGCTGCTCGCGCTGGCCCTCGGCTTCCTGCCCGGTGTCGCGGCCGGCGCGGCGGACATCGCGAACGCCCTGCCCCCGGTGATCGTCGGCATCCTGGTCGCCGCGGTGTCCGGACCCGGCACCGGCGGAGCGGCCCTCGCCGTCGCGCTGATCTCCTGGCCGCCCCTGGCCGCGCACGCGGCGGCGCTGGTGCAGGAGGTGCGGGCGTCCTCCTTCCTCACCGCGCAACGGGCCATCGGCGCGACCCCGCTGTGGATCCTCACCCGGCACGTCCTCCCGTCGGTGGCGGCGCCCGTCGCCCGGCACGCCCTGCTGCGCCTGCCCGGCATCGCCCTCGCCCTGGCCTCCCTCGGCTTCCTGGGCCTCGGAGCCCAGCCGCCCGCCCCCGAGTGGGGCCTGCTCCTCGACGAATCCCGCGCGTACGTGGAACGCGCCCCGTGGGCGGCCCTCGCCCCGGCGGTGGCTCTGGCCGTGCTGGCGGGGCTGGCGGTGTCGGGAGCGGCGTACGCGCAGGGCCGGCGAGTCACCCGCGACACCCGGAAGGCGGCCCCCGTTGGAGTCTGAGGCACTTCTCTCCGTACGCGATCTCCGGATCGCCTTCGACGGCGTCGAGGCCGTGCGCGGCCTGTCCTTCGACGTCCGCCCGCGCGAAGTGCTGGCCGTCGTCGGCGAGTCGGGCGCGGGCAAGTCCCTCACGGCGCGGGCCCTGCTGGGCATGCTGCCACCCGGTGCGACGACGAGCGGGAGCATACGACTGCTCGGCGAGAGTGATCTCGCCGCCCAGCGCGGCCGCCGCATCGCCCTCGTGCCGCAGGACGCCCTCTCCGCCCTCTCCCCCGTGCACCCGGTGGGCGACCAACTCGCCGTCGCCGTACGGTCGGTGGCCGGGGTGTCCCGCAGGGAGGCCCGGGCCCGGGCGGTGGCCGCGCTCGACCGCGTCGGCATTCCGGACGCCGCCCGCAAGGCGCGCGCGTACCCGCACGAGTTCTCCGGCGGCATGCGGCAGCGGGCGGTCATCGCGATGGCGACGATCAACGAACCCGACGTCCTCGTCGCCGACGAGCCGACCACCGCGCTGGACGAGGAGCGCCGGGACCAGGTGCTCCGGGTGCTCGGCGAACAGCGGGAAGCGGTCGGGGCGGCACTCGTCCTGGTCACCCACGACCTGGACGTCGTACGAGAGCACGCGGACCGCGCGCTGGTCATGTACGCCGGACGCCTGACCGAACTCGGCCCGGCACACGAGGTGTTGAACCGCCCGTCGGCCCCCTACACGGCGGGTCTGCTGGCGTCCCTGCCCCAGTTCGCTCCCGCCGGGCGCCGCCTGCCCACCCTTCCGGGCACCCCGCCCGCACCGGGCATGCTGCCGCCGGGCTGCGCCTTCGCCCCGCGCTGCCCGCTCGCCGCGGACGCCTGTCACCACGAGGAACCGGAGCCGCGCCCGGTGGACGGACGACTGGTCGCCTGTCACCGCTGGGCCGACGTCCCGCACCCCGCCGTCGAGTTGTTCCTGGAGAAGCCGTATGCCTCTTCTTGACGTCCACGACCTCGTCGTCCGCCACGGACCGGTCACGGCGGTGGACCACGTCTCCTTCGCCCTGCACGCCGGAGAGACGCTGGCCCTGAACGGCCCCTCCGGCTGCGGCAAGTCCTCCACCGCCCTGGCGGTCCTGCAACTGCGCCGCCCGGACAGCGGCGAAGTGCGCTTCGAGGGCCGGGAGCTGACCACTCTCCCCGAACGCGAACTCCGCCCGCTGCGCCCCCGCATGCAGCCCGTCTTCCAGGATCCGTACGGCTCCCTCAGCCCCCGTCACCGCATCCGCGACGCGGTCGCCGAACCGCTGAGGGTCCAGGGTCGCTGGAACCCGGACGACGGCCCCGCCCGGGTGGCCGACCTCCTCGACCGCGTCGGCCTCGACCCGTCGTACGGCGACCGCCACCCGCACGAACTCTCCGGCGGCCAGTGCCAGCGCGCCGGCATCGCCCGCGCCCTGGCCTCCGAGCCGCGTCTGCTGGTCCTCGACGAACCGGTGTCGGCCCTCGACCCGTCCGTCCGGGCCGGCGTGCTGAACCTGCTCGCCGACCTCCAGGACGAGCTGGGGCTCGGCTACCTGTTCATCTGCCACGACCGGGCGGTCGTACGGCACTTCGCGGACCGGGTGCTGGAGATGCGGGACGGACGCGTCAGCGCTTCGTGACTCCGGCGATCACCTGGCGCAGGCCCTCGGCCAGCTGCTCGGCGCCGGGGGCGGTCTTCGGGTCGAAGGTCCACTGCGCGATGAGGCCGGTCATCAGGGTCAGATAGAACGCGCCGAGGGTGTCCACGGTCTCGTCCGAGACGTCCTCCTCCCGGCCGCCCATCAGCAGCGGGATGAGCCCGCGCGCCGCCTCCCGCTGGGCCAGCGCCAGGTGATCGCGCACCTCGGGCATCTCGTCGCCCATGACCAGGACCTCCATGCTGAGGTGCCAGATCGAACCCGGATCCCGCATGGTGCCGACGATGTTCGACCACACCGCCTGGAACCGTTCGACGGAGCCGGGCTCGGTGGCGCTGGTGGCGATCCCGTCCCCCTCGAAGGCATCACCCATTGCCTCGACCAGCGCCACGTAGGCCTGCGCGAGCAGTGCGCCCTTCGAGCCGTAGTGGTACCCGATGGACGCCAGGTTCGTCCCCGACTCCTTGACGATGTCGCGCGCCGTCGTCCGCGCGAACCCCTTCTGCAACAGGCAGCGCTTGGCGCCTTCGAGCAGATCCTCACGGTGTCCCATGCAGAGCAGCGTACCCGGGTCCATACAACCGTCCCAGACGGTCGACCTATACATCCGTACTAGACAAGCGTTTAGGACGCTCGTACAGTCCTCGCCATGACGAATCCGACGAGCACTTCCGCGGGCTCCCGTGCCGGGCGCCGCGAATGGACCGCCCTCGCCGTGCTGATGCTTCCGCTGCTCCTGGTCTCCATGGACGTCTCGGTGCTCTACTTCGCCATCCCGGCGATCGGCGCCGACCTGGAGCCGAGCGGCACCCAGCAGCTGTGGATCTTCGACATCTACGCGTTCGTGCTGGCCGGTCTGCTGATGACGATGGGCTCCCTCGGCGACCGCATCGGCCGCCGCAGGCTGCTGCTCGGCGGCGCGGTCGCCTTCGGCGCCGCATCCCTGCTCGCCGCGTACGCGAACAGCGCCGAGACCCTCATCGCGGCCCGCGCGATCCTCGGCATCGGCGGCGCGACCCTGATGCCCTCGACGATGGCCCTGATCCGCACGATGTTCGTCGACCCCGCCCAGCGCGCCAAGGCGATCGGCATGTGGTCCGGCGTGATGACGGCGGGCATCGCCCTCGGCTCGGTCATGAGCGGTGTGCTGGTCGAGTACTTCTGGTGGGGTTCGGTCTTCCTGGTCAACCTGCCCGCGATGGTGCTGCTGCTGATCCTCGGCCCGGTCCTGCTGCCGGAGTCGCGCGACCCCGCCCCCGGCCGCTTCGACTGGCCGAGCGTCCCGCTGTCGATGGCCGCCGTGCTCCCCGTGATCTACGGCCTGAAGGAACTGACCTCCGACGGCTGGAACGTGCGGTACGTCCTCTCGATCACCGTCGGCCTGCTCTTCGCGGCCCTCTTCGTCCACCGCCAGCGCACCGCCGCCTCACCGATGATCTCCCCCGCCCTGTTCCGCGGACCGGGCTTCGCTCCCGCCGTCGTCCTCAACATGATCTCCGCGTTCGGGATGCTGGGGTCCGCGTTCTTCACCACGCAGTACCTGCAGTCGGTGCTCGGCAAGAGCGCACTGGAAGCGGCCCTGTGGGGCCTGCTCCCCTCGGTGCCGATCGGCCTGGTGGCCCCGCTGGCGACCGCCCTGGTCCAGCGGGGCGTGGGGCGCGCCCACGTCGTGACGGCCGGCTTCGCCATCGGCGCCGCCGGCTACGGCATGCTCGCCCTCGCCGGTACGGACTCGATGTGGCTGGTGCTGGCCGCCTGCGGGGTCCTCGCCTCCGGAATCGTCATGGTCATCTCCCAGATGACGGACCTGGCCATCGGCACGGCCCCGGTCGAACACGCGGGCTCCGCCTCCTCACTCCTGGAGACCGGAACGGAGTTCGGCGGCGCCCTCGGCATGGCGGTGCTCGGCTCCATCGGTACGGCGATCTACCGGCACGACATGCCGAGCTCGGCGCCCGAGGCGGCCAAGGAGACGCTGGGCGGGGCACTGGCGGCCGCCGAGCATGTCCCCGGCCTGGCGACGGCCGCCCGCGAGGCGTTCACCAGCGGGATGCAGGGGGCGGCGATCGCGGGAACCGTGGTGCTCGCCGGTGCCGCCGTGCTGGCGGCGGTCGCGCTGCGGAAGGTGCGCCCGGACAGCAGAACGCCGGACGAGCCGAGTCACCTCAGCCCGTCCGGCGTGTGAGAGCAGCCTCAGACGAGGTTCACCGCGCGGGCGGACGTCGCGCCGATCTCCTCCGCGACCTCCGCCAGCGTATTGGCGGGCACGGTGTCGTCCACGGTCAGGACGGCCAGCGCCTCACCGCCCGCCACCGCACGCGACACCTGCATGCCGGCGATGTTGATGCCGGCCTCGCCGAAGACACGGCCCACGGTGCCGACGACACCCGGACGGTCCTCGTACCGCAGGACGACCATGTGGTCGGCGAGCGCGAGGTCGACGTCATACTCACCGACGGCGACGAGCTTCTGCAGGTTCTTGGGGCCGGCCAGGGTACCGGACACCGCCACCTCCTCGCCGTTGCCGAGCGTGCCGCGCACGGTCACCACGTTGCGGTGGTCGGCCGACTCGGAGCTGGTCGTCAGGCGCACCTCGACACCGCGCTCCTGCGCGAACAGCGGGGCGTTGACGTACGACACCGTCTCGTCGACGACGTCCTCGAAGACACCCTTGAGGGCGCTGAGCTCCAGCACCTTCACGTCGTGCTGGGTGATCTCGCCGTACACCTCGACGTCGAGGCGGACCGCGACCTCACCGGCGAGCGCGGTGAAGATACGGCCGAGGCGCTCGGCGAGCGGCAGGCCCGGCTTGACGTCCTCGGCGATGACCCCGCCCTGGACGTTGACCGCGTCCGGGACCAGCTCGCCGGCCAAGGCCAGGCGCACCGACTTGGCGACGGCGATACCGGCCTTCTCCTGCGCCTCGTCGGTGGACGCGCCGAGGTGCGGGGTGCACACGACCTGGTCCAGCTCGAACAGCGGGGAGTCCGTGCAGGGCTCCTTCGCGTACACGTCCAGGCCGGCGCCGGCGACGCGGCCCTCCTTGAGCGCCGAGTACAGCGCCTCCTCGTCGACGATCCCGCCGCGCGCGGCGTTGACGATGCGCACCGACGGCTTGACCTTGTGCAGCGCCTCGTCGCCGATGAGACCGAGGGTCTCGGGCGTCTTCGGCAGGTGCACGGTGATGAAGTCGGCGACCTCGAGCAGCTCGTCCAGCGACAGCACCTTGACGCCCATCTGCGCGGCCCGCGCGGGCTGCACGTAGGGGTCGTAGGCGACGACCTTCATGCCGAAGGCCGACATCCGCTGGGCGACGAGCGCGCCGATGCGGCCCAGACCCACGACACCGAGGGTCTTCTCCGCGAGTTCGACGCCCGTGTACTTGCTGCGCTTCCACTCGCCGTTCTTCAGAGCCGTGTTGGCCTGCGGAATGTGGCGGGCGGTGGCGAGCAGCAGACCGCAGGCCAGTTCGGCGGCGGTCACGATGTTCGAGGTGGGGGCGTTGACGACCATCACGCCGGCCTTGGTGGCGGCGGAGACGTCGACGTTGTCCAGGCCGACGCCGGCTCGTGCGACGACCTTCAGCTTGTTGGCAGCGGCGACGGCCTCGGCATCGACCTTGGTGGCCGAGCGGATCAGGATCGCGTCGACGTCGGCGATGGCCGGAAGCAGCTCGGCGCGGTCGGCGCCGTTGCAGTGCCGGATCTCGAAGTCGGGGCCAAGCGCGTCGACAGTGGCGGGCGACAGCTCTTCAGCGATGAGTACGACAGGTTTCGAGCTCACGTGAGTCCTCACATGTCCAATGCGGACGGCCGTCCCGACGGCCGCATGCGGTGGAGGGTTGCTAGCCGCGTGGAAGACGCACGACGCTGTGGGCCTGACGCGTATGTAATGCAGCAGTCTAGTGCCGCAACGGAAGTCGTCTTACGCCTCCACGGAAGGATCACTCGTCCGTGGCTGGACACCGTGGACAAGCGGTTACCCGTGGTTCGGCGACGGGGCCGCGACGACATCGCCGCGGCCCCGCCCCTGCGGCTCACGCCTCGTCGTTCACCCACGACATGAGCTTGCGCAGCTCCTTGCCGGTGGTCTCCAGGAGGTGGTTCTCGTCCTGGGTCTTGTACTCGTTGTACTTCTTCAGACCGCCGTGGTACTCGGCCATCCACTCACGCGCGAAGGTGCCGTCCTGGATCTCGGCGAGGACCTTCTTCATCTCGGCCTTGGTGGCGTCCGTGATGATCCGCGGGCCGGTGACGTAGTCGCCCCACTCGGCGGTCTCGGAGATGGACCAGCGCATCTTGTCCAGGCCGCCCTCGTACATGAGGTCGACGATCAGCTTCAGCTCGTGCAGGCACTCGAAGTACGCGATCTCCGGCTGGTAGCCGGCCTCGGTCAGCGTCTCGAACCCGGCCTTGACCAGCGCGGCCGTACCACCGCACAGAACGACCTGCTCACCGAACAGGTCGGTCTCGGTCTCCTCGGTGAAGGTCGTCTTGATGACGCCGGCGCGGGTGCCGCCGATGCCCTTGGCGTAGGAGAGGGCCAGCTCGAAGGCGTTGCCGGTCGCGTCCTGCTCGACGGCCGCGATACACGGAACGCCGCGGCCCTCCTCGTACTGGCGGCGCACCAGGTGGCCCGGGCCCTTGGGGGCGACCATGCAGACGTCGACGCCCGCCGGGGGCTTGATGAAGTCGAAGCGGATGTTCAGCCCGTGGCCGAAGAAGAGGGCGTCGCCGTCCTTGAGGTTGTCCTTGATGGACTCCTCGTAGACCTGGGCCTGGATCGGGTCCGGGACCAGGATCATGATGACGTCGGCCTCGGTGGCGGCCTCGGCCGGGGTCACCACGCGCAGGCCCTGCTCCTCGGCCTTCGCCTTGGACTTGGAGCCCTCGTGCAGACCGACACGCACGTCGACACCCGAGTCACGGAGCGACAGCGCGTGGGCGTGGCCCTGGCTGCCGTAACCGATGACCGCGACCTTGCGGCCCTGGATGATGGACAGGTCGGCGTCGGCGTCGTAGAACAGCTCGGCCACTTTGGGTTCTCTCCTTGTGTGCAGGTGTTGCGTCCCACCGTATGACGGGGGGCGGAAGTGACGTTTCGGGGTCTCGGTATACGGGCGGTCGGTGGACGCCGACCGCCCGTTCCCTCTCCTAGGCGGACCGGTCCAGGGCGCGCAGCGACCGGTCGGTGATCGAACGCGAACCGCGGCCGATCGCGATCGTGCCGGACTGGACGAGCTCCTTGATGCCGTACGGCTCCAGCATCTTCAGCATCGCCGACAGCTTGTCGCTGCTGCCGGTGGCCTCGATGGTGACGGCCTCCGGGGAGACGTCGACCGTCTTGGCGCGGAACAGCTGGACGATCTCGACGATCTGGGAGCGCGTCTCGTTGTCGGCGCGCACCTTCACCAGAACGAGTTCGCGCTGAACGGCGGATCCCGCCTCCAGCTCGACGATCTTCAGCACGTTGACGAGCTTGTTGAGCTGCTTGGTGACCTGTTCGAGGGGCAGTTCCTCGATCACGTTCACCACGATGGTGATCCGGGAGATCTCGGGATGCTCGG
The DNA here is from genome assembly GCF_019049245.1 of Streptomyces sp. AC555_RSS877. Taxonomy (GTDB): domain Bacteria; phylum Actinomycetota; class Actinomycetes; order Streptomycetales; family Streptomycetaceae; genus Streptomyces. The sequence goes on from NZ_JAGMUK010000001.1 coordinate 271,437, forward strand.
TGACGCCGACCGCGAGCGAGTCGATGTTGAAGCCGCGGCGGGAGAACAGGGCGGCGATCCGGGCGAGGATGCCGGGCGTGTTCTCCACCAGGACGGAGAGCGTGTGCTTGGACATGTCTCTTGGGTCTTCCTCGCTCAGTCGTCTTCGTTGTCGCCGAAGTCGGGGCGGACGTCCCGAGCGGCCATGATCTCGTCGTTGGAGGTGCCGGCGGCGACCATCGGCCACACCATGGCGTCCTCGTGGACGATGAAGTCCACGACGACCGGGCGGTCGTTGATGGAGTTGGCCTCTTCGATGACCTTGTCGAGGTCGTCCGGGGACTCGCAGCGGATCGCGTAGCAGCCCATGGCCTCCGACAGCTTCACGAAGTCGGGGACGCGGGTGCCGGCGCTCGGCTGCTTGCCGTCGGCGTCGGGGCCGGAGTGCAGCACGGTGTTGGAGTAGCGCTGGTTGTAGAAGAGGGTCTGCCACTGGCGGACCATCCCGAGGGCGCCGTTGTTGATGATGGCGACCTTGATCGGGATGTTGTTCAGGGCGCAGGTGGTGAGCTCCTGATTGGTCATCTGGAAGCAGCCGTCGCCGTCGATGGCCCAGACCGTGTGGTCCGGGGCTCCGGCCTTGGCGCCCATCGCGGCCGGGACCGCGTAGCCCATCGTGCCCGCGCCGCCGGAGTTCAGCCAGGTCGCCGGCTTCTCGTACTGCACGTAGTGCGCGGCCCACATCTGGTGCTGGCCCACGCCCGCGGCGAAGATCGTGCCCTCCGGCGCGAGCTGTCCGATGCGCTCGATGACCTGCTGGGGCGACAGCGAGCCGTTGTCGGGCTGGTCGTAGCCCAGCGGGTACGTCTCGCGCCAGCGGTTGAGGTCCTTCCACCAGGCGCTGTAGTCGCCCTGGTGCCCCTCGCTGTGCTCCTTCTGCACCGCCTGGACCAGATCGGCGATGACCTCGCGGGCGTCACCGACGATCGGCACGTCGGCCGCGCGGTTCTTGCCGATCTCGGCCGGGTCGATGTCGGCGTGGACGATCTTGGCGTGCGGGGCGAAGCTGTCCAGCTTGCCGGTGACGCGGTCGTCGAAGCGGGCTCCGAGGGCGACGATCAGGTCGGCCTTCTGCAGCGCGGTGACGGCGGTGACCGCACCGTGCATGCCCGGCATTCCCACGTGCAGCGGGTGGCTGTCGGGGAATGCGCCGAGCGCCATCAGGGTGGTGGTGACGGGCGCTCCGGTGAGTTCCGCGAGGACCTTCAGTTCGGCGGTGGCATTGGCCTTCAGGACGCCGCCGCCGACGTACAGCACGGGCCGCTTGGCGGCGGTGATCAGCTTGGCGGCCTCACGGATCTGCTTGGCGTGCGGCTTGGTCACCGGGCGGTAGCCGGGCAGGTCCATGACCGGCGGCCAGGAGAAGGTCGTCCGCGCCTGGAGGGCGTCCTTGGCGATGTCGACCAGGACCGGGCCCGGGCGGCCGGTGGAGGCGATGTGGAACGCCTGCGCGATCACCCGCGGGATGTCCTCGGCCTTGGTGACCAGGAAGTTGTGCTTGGTGATCGGCATGGTGATGCCGACGATGTCCGCCTCCTGGAAGGCGTCCGTTCCGATCGACGCGGAGGCGACCTGGCCGGTGATCGCGACCATCGGCACGGAGTCCATGTGGGCGTTGGCGATCGGCGTGACGAGGTTGGTCGCACCCGGGCCGGACGTCGCCATGCAGACCCCGACCTTGCCGGTGGCCAGGGCGTAGCCCTCGGCCGCGTGGCCCGCGCCCTGCTCGTGCCGGACCAGAACGTGGCGCACCCGGGTGGAGTCCATCAGCGGGTCGTACGCCGGGAGGATCGCCCCGCCGGGAATCCCGAATACCGTCTCGGCGCCGACCTCCTCGAGAGAGCGGATGAGGGACTGCGCTCCCGTGACGTGCTCGGGCGCGGACTGGTGTCCTCCGGAACGGGGCCGCGGCTGCGGATGATGGGCCCCGGTGGCCTGCTCGGTCATCGGCATTCTCTTCTCGATGCTGAGGGTTTTTGCGAAGTTTGTGCGGTGTACGGCTTTTGTACGGCAGGTCTCTGTGCAACAAAAAACCCCTCGTGCCGTGAGGCAAGCGAGGGGAGCGCGCCGGGTGCGGTCGCTGGGAGTTCCGGGTCCGTCCGGAGGTCACCAGCGTCAGCCGACGCGCTTTCCAAGTACGAGAATTCGGGTGCGCATGGCACAGACCCTCCCCCCGGCGCGCACTCACTGTCAAGTGGGTGGGACGGGAGTCTCATTATGTGAGCGGAGGGCTGTTCCGCCACCGAGGACCGCGGGCACACCACTGGTGTACACCCCCGCCCCGCCGCCCGCGAACGCGGGCTCCGCCGGTCCGTGCGGGACCGGATAGTGGCCGGATCCGAGCGCTCTGCGCAGCCGGTACTCGTCCAGCGGGCCGGAGAACGCCATGCCCTGTCCGTGCGTGCACCCCATCGCGCGCAACGCCACGACCTGCTCGGGCAGGTCCACGCCGTCGGCCACGGACTGCAGCCCGAGATCGCCGGCGATCCGCAACAGGCCACTGGTGATCTTGTGTAGCCGGGCGGACTCGACGACTCCCTCGACCAGACCGCGGTCGAGCTTCAGTACGTCGACGGGGAGCCTGCGAAGGGCCGTGATGGCCGCGTATCCGCTCCCGAAGCCGTCAAGGGCGATCCGGACGCCGAGCCTGCGCAAGGCGCTCAGACGGCGCTCCAGCTCGTCCAGCGGAACCCGGGGGTCCGTGTCGGACAGCTCGATCACCAGTGACCCGGACGGCAGCCCGTGCCGGGTCAGCAGAGCCTCGATCGAGCCGAGCGGCATCGAGCGGTCCAGCAGCCGGCGCGCACCCATCCGGACGGTCACCGGCACGGACAGGCCGTTCGTGGCGCGCTCGGCGGCCTGCTCGACGGCCTCCCCGAGGATCCACCGGCCCAGCTCGGCGGTCTTCTCGCTGTCCTCGGCCACCCGCAGGAACTCGGCCGGCGTGAACAGCACGCCCTGCGAGGAGCGCCAGCGCGCCTGTGCGGCGACCGACGTGATCCGGCCGTCCTCCAGGCACACCACCGGCTGATGCAGCAGGGTGAACTCGCCGTCGTTCAGGGCGGCACGCAGGCGCGTGGCCAGCTCCGCCTTGCGTACGACGTCCTGCTGCATCTGCGGGGCGTACAGCTCGACGCGGCCCTTGCCGCCCGCCTTGGCGCGGTACATGGCCAGGTCGGCGTTGCGCAGGATCTCGCCCGCGCCGAGGCCCGGCTCGGCGAAGGCGACGCCGATGGAGGCGTTGACCCGGACATCGTTGCCGTCGATGAGGTAGGGCTGGGAGAGCGTGACCCTGAGGCGGTCGGCGAGGTCCAGGATGTGCCGCTCCCGGGCGGGGCGGTCACGGGCGCCGTCCCCGACGATCAGGGCCGCGAACTCGTCGCCGCCCAGCCGGGAGGCGGTGTCCCCGTGCCGGACCGCGTCCTGGAGTCTGCGGGCGGCCTGGACGAGCAGTTCGTCGCCGGCCTGGTGTCCGATCGTGTCGTTGACGGCCTTGAAGCCGTCGAGGTCGATGAAGAGGACCGCCGTGCCGCGCAGGGCGGCGCCCCGGTCGGAGGAGCGGCGGCCGGACAGGGCCTGCTGGACGCGCCGGGTGAACAGGGCGCGGTTGGGCAGGTCGGTCAGCGGGTCGTGCTCGGCGTTGTGCTGGAGCTGCGCCTGCAGGCGCACCCTTTCGGTCACGTCCCGGCTGTTGAAGATGAGGCCGCCGTGGTGCCGGTTGACGGTGGACTCGACGTTGAGCCAGCCGCCGTCGCCGGAGCGGAAGCGGCACTCGATGCGCGTGGTCGGCTCCTCCTGCGGGCTGGCGGCGAGGAAGCGGCGCACCTCGTGCACCACGCAGCCCAGGTCCTCCGGGTGGATGAGGCCGGCCAGTTCCGTGCCCACGAGCTCCTCCGCTGGGCGGCCGTAGACACCGGCGGCGGCCGGGGAGACGTACCGGAGGATGCCGTTCGGTGCGGCGATCATGATGACGTCGCTGGAGCCCTGCACCAGGGAGCGGAAGTGGTTCTCCTTCTGCGCCAGCTCCTGGGTGAGGGTGATGTTGTCGAGCAGCATGATGCCCTGGCGCACCACGAGGGCGAGCACGACGGTGCCGCCGGTGAGGAGCACCACGCGGTCGACGCTCCTGCCGCTGAGGACGTTGTAGAGGATCCCGAGCGTGCAGACGGCGGCGGCGAGGTAGGGCGTGAGGGCGGCCAGCGAGCCGGCGATGGGCCGGGCCGCCGGATACCGGCTGTGATCGGCTCCCGGGGCGGGCGGGCGGTGATGCGGTCCCGTGCGCTGTCCAGGCAGATGTTCGTGCACCACGCGCGTGTGCCCCTCCGTCCGGCGCCGGTCGGGGCGCTGCCTCAGGGGATCCGGCCGGCCGCGCCGCGGGGCCGCCCAGGGGGCGTAGGCGAGCAGCATCGAACCGGCGAACCAGCCCGCGTCGAGCAGCTGCCCGGAGCGGTAGGTGTGGTGCAGCAGCGGTGAGGTGAACAGCGCGTCGCACATCACGGTCAGGGCGAGCGCCCCGATCGCGGTGTTGACCGCCGTACGGTTCACCGCCGAGCGCCGGAAGTGCAGCGCGAGCACCATGCTGACCAGGGCGATGTCGAGCAGCGGATAGGCGAGCGACAGCGCGGTGTGCGCCACGCTCGACCCCTCGGACTTCGCCGCCTGCGCGAGGGCCAGGCTCCAGGACAGGGTGAGCAGCGAGCCGCCGATCAGCCACGCGTCCAGGCCGAGGCAGACCCAGCCCGCCTTGGTCACCGGCCGCTTGGCGAGCACCAGCAGTCCCACGATCGCGGGCGGCGCGAAGCACAGGAAGAAGAGATCCGCGGAACTGGGGCTGGGCACGGGCCGCTGCAGGACGACTTCGTACCACCCCCAGATGAGGTTGCCGACGGCCGCCATCGCCGAGGAGAGGGCGAAGAGCAGCCAGGCGGGCCGGAAGAGGATGCGGCGCCTGCGGGCGTAGAGGAAGCAGGACACCGCGGCGGCGCCCGCCGCGGCACTCAGCCCGAAATCGCCCATGATCAGGGCGAGTTGGCGTGATCCCCAGCCGAACGCGGAACCGAGGGCGTATCCCGCGCACACCAGGGCCAGCGCGAGTTGGCGGACCGTGCTCGACGCGCGGCCGAGGGCCGGTGGGCGGGCCGCCGGCCTCGCCCCCGGCGCGGGCTGGGCCCGCCGCGCCCCGTCAAGGGCGGTCGTGGAAGGCGGGGGCGAACTCACCGGGCCCTCCCGGTCCGCGCCGCTCCCGGGTCCCGGGGGTCCCGGTGCGCCGGGTGCGCATGCCTCCTGCGGCTGCTGTGCCTGCGGTGGTGATGGCTGTGGTGGTGATGGCCGAGATGACCGTCGTGCTGACCGTGATGACCGCCGTGGCTCCCGTGATGGCCGCGCCTGCGCGCAGCCGTGTGCCAGGGTCGCCGCCGACGGCCCCGCCGCGTCGGATCACTCGTCCATAGACCGTGCATCGCCCGTCGCCCCCCTCACAGTCTCAAAACGTCCATCCCCGGCGCCGAACGGTGCGCGGCGCAGCCCCTGTCGGGACGATACACCAGTCTCGTCACTCAGGGACATAGTTCCTCTACGCTCCGTGACGACCAGCGGCGATGCGAGCACGGACCGCGTCCGCAAGGTTGCGGAGGGTACCGGAAACGGATGACACGCTTGTTGCGCCGGTCGTGCGGGGCGTGCGCGCGGCGCTCATCTCACAGGCGTCACGCGCCCGTTGGGCCCGTCGTAAGGATCACGTTGCGCAGGGGCTCCTGGTTCACGAATCGGCTCAACTGGTCCACCAGCAGTCGCTTGGCGCGGGGCAGGAACGCGGAGGTGGGCCCTCCGACGTGCGGGCTGACGAGCACCCCGGGCGCCTGCCACAGAGGGTGCCCCGGGGGCAGCGGTTCGGGGTCGGTGACGTCGAGGGCGGCGGTGATACGGCCGCTCTCCAGCTCGGCGAGCAGCGCCTTGGTGTCGACGACCGGGCCCCTGGCCACGTTGACCAGCAGCGCACCGTCCTTCATGCGGGCCAGGAAGTCGCTGTTCACCAGGTGACGGGTGGTCTCGGTGAGGGGCGTGGCGAGGACGATCACGTCTGCCTCGGGGAGCAGGGCGGGAAGTTCGGTGAGCGGATGCACCGGACCGCGCGCCGTGGTGCGCTCGGAGCGCGCGACGCGCGCCACCCGCGCGACCTCGAAGGGAACGAGCCGGTCCTCGATCGCTGATCCGATCGAGCCGTACCCCACGATGAGGACGTTCCGGTCGGCGAGCGCGGGCCGGAACCCGCCGCGCCACTCCCCCTTGTCCTGGGCCCGCACGAAGTCGGGGACACCGCGCAGCGAGGCGAGGATCAGGGTGAGGGCGAGCTCGGCGGTGCTGGCTTCGTGCACCCCGCGCGCGTTGCACAACCGCACGCCGTCGGGCAGGTACTTGAGGCCCGGTTCGATGGCGTCGGTGCCGGCCGACAGTGTCTGCACGACCTGCACCGAGCTCAGGCGGGGCACCGGCCGCAGTACGACCTCGACGGGCTTCATGTAGGGGACGACGTAGTACGCGCAGTCGGCCGGATCCGCGGGAAAGTCCTCACCACCGTTCCAGAAGCGGTAGTTCGGGCCTGCGGGGAGCCCTTCGATGTCTTCCGGCGGAATGGGGAGCCACACGTCTGCAGTCATGGTCAGGAGGCTATGTCAGGCGCTGCCGGGCGCAGAGGTTAGGTTGGGGGGCCAGGAGAGGGAGGGTCACGGCCAGGTGGAGCGCAGGACGATCGGCGCGGCGGCGCTCACGGTGGGGGCCGTCGGACTCGGGTGCATGCCGATGAGCTGGGCGTACAGCGGTTCGCGGCAGCGTGGTGACGAGTCGCTGCGGGCCGTGCACCGGGCGCTGGACCTGGGCTCGACCCTCCTGGACACGGCGGACATGTACGGCCCGTTCACCAACGAGCTGCTGCTGGGGCGGGCACTGAAGGAGCGGCGCCGGGACGCCTTCGTGTCGACCAAGGTCGGCCTGCTGGTGGGCGAGCAGCACATCGTGGCCAACGGCCGCCCCGGCTATGTGACGCGTGCCTGCGACGCCTCCCTGCGCCGCCTGCAGACGGACGTCATCGACCTCTACCAGCTCCACCGGGCGGACCCCGAGGTGCCCGTCGAGGAGACCTGGGGTGCGATGGCGGAACTCGTCCAGGCCGGAAAGGTACGGTCGTTGGGGCTGTGCGCGATGGGCGCGCGGGGCGGCCGCAGGTCCGGGGCCCGGTTGCACGACGCGACGATCCGGCAGTTGCAGCGCGTCCAGCAGGTCTTCCCGGTGAGCGCGGTGCAGGCCGAGCTGTCGGTGTGGTCGCCGGAGTCGAAGGAGTCCCTGCTGCCGTGGTGCGAGGCGCGCGGCATCGGCTTCCTCGCGGCGATGCCCCTCGGCAACGGGTACCTGACCGGCACGCTCACCCCCGGCGGCGGATTCGAGCCGGACGACGTCCGCGCCCGCCATCCCCGCTTCACCGCGGAGATGATGGCCGCGAACCAGCCGATCGTGGCCGGCCTGCGCCGGGTGGCCCGCCGCCACGGCGAGGACGTCACCTGCGCCCAGGTGGCCCTGGCCTGGGTGCTGGCGCAGGGACGGCACGTGGTCCCGGTGCCGGGCTCGAAACAGGAGCGCTGGGTGACACAGAACGCGGGGGCGGCGACCCTGCGCCTGACGGCCCAGGACCTGGCCGAGGTGGCGGAGCTGCCGGGGGCGCAGGGATCCTGGGAGTAGGGATCGAGGGTCGCCGCGTTGCGTTTTCGGGGATCGGGTTGCGGTGATCGGGAACCTGTGAGGCGCGAGCGGTGTATGACAAGGAGAACCTGCCGCGAGACCGCCCCGTCGAAGGGACCATGATCGTGCAACGTCGAGCTGTGTCGGCCGTATTGGCCGCGACCGCGCTCGTGCTGACGGCCGGCTGCTCCTCCGACAGCGGAGGTGAATCGTCCAGCGGCAGTGACAGCGCCCCACCGAGCAGTACGACTTCGGGGTCGTCGTCGCCCGCGGAACGGACCGCCGACCCCACACCCCCCGCCACGGGCTCGGTGAAGGTCGTCCGCACCGTCGCCGAGGGCCTGAGCACCCCCTGGGGCCTGGCCCCGATCCCGGACGGCGACCTGCTGGTCTCCTCCCGCGACGAGGCCACCCTCACCCGGGTCGACGAGGAGACGGGCAAGAAGACCGAGCTGGGCGAGGTGCCCGGGGTGTCCCCGGCCGGCGAGGGCGGTCTGCTGGGCATCGCCCTCTCCCCGGACTTCGCCTCGGACCACATGGTCTACGCGTACTTCACCTCGGCCTCCGACAACCGCATCGTCCGCATGCTGTACGACGAGGAGAAGCCGGCCGGCGAACAGCTGGGCGCACCGGACACGATCTTCAAGGGCATCCCCAAGGGTGTGATCCACAACGGCGGCCGGATCGCCTTCGGGCCGGACAGGATGCTGTACGCGGGCACGGGGGAGAGCGGTGACACCGGTCTGTCCCAGGACACCAAGTCCCTCGGCGGCAAGATCCTGCGCATGACCCCGGAGGGCGAGCCCGCTCCGGGCAACCCGTTCCCGGGCTCGCCGGTGTATTCGTACGGCCATCGCAATGTGCAGGGCCTCGCCTGGGACGACAAACAGCGACTGTTCGCCTCGGAGTTCGGCCAGGACACCTGGGACGAGCTGAATGCGATCAAGCCCGGCGACAACTACGGCTGGCCGGAGGCGGAGGGCAGGTCGGGCGGCTCCGAGTACCACAACCCGGCAGCCCAGTGGGGCACGGACGAGGCCTCCCCCAGCGGTGTCGCCTACGCGGAGGGCTCCGTCTGGATGGCGGGGCTCAAGGGTCAGCGCCTGTGGCGCGTTCCTCTGAAGGGCACGGAGGCCTCGGCCGATCCGCAGGCGTTCCTGGAAGGCGAGTACGGCCGTCTGCGGACGGTGGTCGCGGCGGGCGGCGACAAGCTGTGGCTCGTCACCAGCAACACGGACGGCCGGGGAGACCCGAAGGCGGGCGACGACCGGATACTGGAGATACAGGTCAGCTAGGGCCTGAGCCGTCCGTGGAGGAGTCTTCCTCGTCCGGCTGCGGCGGCCGTACGACGACTTTCCCGGACGTGAGGTCTATCGGCCCGCGTCCGGGGTCGGCGTCGCCGACGTCCTCCCGGGTGAGCTCCAGCCGTTTCTGCTCGTCGCGGGTGTGTTTGCGGCCGGGGGCGAACAGTTCCTCGAAGGGGTTGAACACGGAGTCTCCCTCAGCCGGTGTCCTGTCCAGCGTAGGCCTCAGGGCGCCGTCCGCATCGTGAGAGTTTTCTCGGACGGGAACAGCCCCAGCCGATGCGCCACCGCCGCCGCCTCGCCGCGGCCGGAGACACCGAGCTTGGCCAGGATGTTCGAGACGTGCACGCTGGCCGTCTTCGGGGAGATGAAGAGCGCCTCGGCTATCTGGCGGTTGGTGCGGCCCGCGGAGACCAGCCGCAGGACGTCGCGTTCCCTGCCGGTGAGGCCGAGGGTGTCGGGCGGGTCGGCGGGGGCGGGCGCCTGCTCGGAGGACCGGTTCACGGGGAGGCGGGCGCGTTGGGCGAGGAGCATGACGGAGTCGGCGAGCGGGCGGGCGCCGAGGTGGGAGGCGACGGCGTGGGCCAGGCGGAGAAGTTCCGTCGCGCGGTCGCGGTGGTCGCCGCCCTCCTCCGACAGCAGCAGGGCCTCGGCCAGGCGGTGGCGGACGCGGGCGAGGTCGTAGGGGCGTTCCAGGACCTCGAAGGCGGTGACCACCTCCGTCCAGGTGTCGGCGCAGGCGCCGCCCTCGGCTCGGAACAGTTCGGCGCGAACCCAGCGTTCGTAGGCCTGCCAGACGGGGACGTGGGTGGGCAGGGACTTGGCCGTGGTGCGGATGCGTTCGAGGATCTCGGGGCGGCCGGGATCGGCGGCGGGCAGGTCGCGGGCGTCGGCCTCCGCGGCGGCCGCGCTGAGCAGCATCCGCCAGACGTAGCGCTGGGTGGCCGGCGGGAAGCCGGCGTCCATGGCGCGTGCGAGTTCGGCGCGGGCGTCCAGGAGGCGGCCCTCGCCCGCGGCGATGCCGATCGCGATGCGGACCAGGGGCAGCTCGTGCTGGGGTGCGCGGTCGTGGTTGCCGAAGTGGCCGCGGGCGGCGGCCAGATGGCCGGCGGCGGCGGTCAGCTCTCCTCTGGCCAGGGTGAGTTCGGCGCGGAGGGTGGCGTGGAAGCCGCGGGGCTTCGCGCTCTGGCCGACGCGTTCGGCCTTGGTTCCCGCTTCGGCGGCGCGGTCCCAGCGGCCCAGGGAGTACAGGGTCTCGGCGTAGTTCCCCCAGATCCAGGCCTCGGAGTCCAGCAGCCCGAACTTCTGGGAGTAGGCGAGGCCTTCCTCCAGGATCGGAACGGCCTGCGTGGAGCGGCCGACGGATTCGAGGGCGTCGGGCAGGTTCACATAGGCGCGGGCCGCGATGGCGGAGATGCCGTACTCGACGGTCCGCCGTTTGACCTCGGACATCTCGGCGAGACCCGCCTCGACGTCACCGGCCTCGACCATGAGCCCGCCGAGTGTGAGGCGGGCGTTCATCTCGGTCTCGCGGACGCCGACCATGCGCGCGTACTCCACGGCGCGTTCGGCGGCCGTGAAGGCATCGGGTCCCGGGGCGTGCACCATGGACCAGTTGGCGACGTTGGCGAGGACCTCGGCGTGCACCTCCGACGGCGGCAGACCGCGTACCAGTTCCTGCGCGGTGGCCAGTTCGGCCCAGCCGTCGCCGCGGGACAGCGCCTGGATCAGTCGCGAGCGCTGGGTCCAGAACCAGGCGGCGCGCAGCGGGTCGTCCTCGTCCTCCAGCAGCCGCAGCGCCCGCTTGGTGATCTTCAGGGCGCGTTCGCGTTCCGAGCACAGCCGTCCGGCGACCGCGGCCTCGGCCATCAGGTCGAGGTAGTGCAGCGAGGCGGTGGCCGGGTCGCAGCCGCCGGAGGTCCCCCCGCGCCTTTCGGGCAGTGCGGGAGCGTGGATCTCGGTGTAGTCGGCGGGCCGGAGCCTGCCGCGGACTTCTTCGGGGGTGGTGTCCCACAGTTCCATCGCGCGTTCCAGCAGCCGCAGTTGTTCGGAGTAGGCGTGCCGGCGGCGGGCGATGACGGAGGCGTCCAGGACGGCGGGCAGGGCCTTGGCGGGGTCGTGGGCGTGGTACCAGTAGCTGGCCAGGCGCATCACGCGTTCACCGGCGGGGACGAGCGTGGGGTCGGCCTCCAGGGCTTGCGCGTAGCGGCGGTTGAGACGGGAGCGTTCGCCGGGCAGCAGGTCGTCGGCGACGGCCTCGCGGACCAGGGAGTGGCGGAAGCGGTAGCCGTCGCCGTCGGGTGCGGCGAGCAGCAGGTTGGCGTTGACGGCGGCCCTGAGCGCCTCGATGAGGTCGTCCTCGGCGAGCCGGGCGACGGCGGCGATCAGCCGGTACTCGACGGTGGAGCCGCCCTCGGCGACGATCCGGGCGACCCGTTGGGCGCTGTCGGGCAGGCTCTCGACGCGGACCAGGAGCAGGTCGCGCAGGGAGTCGGTGAGGCCGGTGCGGCAGCCCTCGTGGGCGGCGACGGCGAGTTCCTCGACGAAGAAGGCGTTGCCGTCGGAGCGTTCGAAGATGTCGTCGACCTGGTCCGGGTCGGGTTCGTGGGCGAGGATGCCGGCGATCTGGCGGCCGACCTCGGCGCGGTTGAAGCGGCCCAGTTCGATGCGGTGGACGGTGCGCAGCCGGTCGAGTTCGGCGAGCAGGGGGCGCAGCGGGTGGCGGCGGTGGATGTCGTCGGCGCGGTAGGTGGCGAGGACGACGAGGCGGCCGGTGCGCAGGGTGCGGAAGAGGTAGGCGAGGAGGTGGCGGGTGGAGGCGTCGGCCCAGTGCAGGTCCTCCAGGGCGACGACGACCGTGCGGTCGGCGGCGACGCGCTCCAGGAGGCGGGCGGTGAGTTCGAAGAGGCGGGCCATGCCCTCCTCGTCGTGCCGGCCGGGGGCGAGCTCGCCGAGTTCGGGCAGCAGCCGGGCGAGTTCCTCCTCCTGTCCGGCGGCCGCGGCGGCCAGCTCGTCGGGCAGCTCGCGGCGCAGGGCCCGCAGGGCGGTGGAGAAGGGGGCGAACGGCAGGCCGTCGGCGCCGATCTCGACACAGCCGCCGAGTGCGACGACGGCACCGCCCCGGCAGGCGGCGGTGGCGAACTCCTCGACGAGGCGGGTCTTGCCGACACCGGCCTCGCCGCCGAGCAGTAACGCCTGCGGCTCGCCCGCGGCAGCGCGGGCGAGCGCGTCGTTCAGCGTGTCCAGCTCATCGATGCGACCGACGAACACCGGACTGACGGACCTGGTCTCCACGGGCCCGAGCATCGCACGCGGGTCCGACAGTGCGGCACCGGTTTTCGCGGGGAGACCCTCCCCCGCCCCGGCGGTCATGCCGTGCGCGGGAACCGGTGCCTGCGGGGGCGGCCGGTATGCACCTCGCCCTCGGCGGCACGTTCGGCCGCCTCGCGGCGGGCGGCGCGGCGGCCGTTGACGGCCTCGCGGGCCAGGCGCTCGTGCTCGGCCCGGCGGATCAGTTCGGCGGAGCGGAGCTGGGCGATCTCGTACTCGTACATGGTGTGTCCCCTGTGTCCCTGGTGAGGCGCCGGTTTCGGCTTCGCTTGCTGCGATGTCTCCACCTTCGTCTCCCAGGCGGGTCCGCCACATCGGGAGAGTTCCGCATCTTCGGCGGCGGGCGGGGCCTTAGACGTGCGTGAGGGGCCTTAGGAGGGCCGTAAGACGCTCACGGCATTCCTAAGACCCCTCGGGTCACGTGGTGTGTCAGCTCGCCGACGGCAGTCCCAGCAGGAAGTCCGTGTACTTCAGGACGGCCAGGAGCAGGCCGATGACGCCGAGCGCGACACCGCCCCAGGCGACCGACTTGATCCACACGGCCTGCGGCTTGCCGGGCGTCCCGAAGGCGGGGCGGGCGAGGACCACGGCACCGACGATCAGCGCGGCGAGGGCGAACAGGCCGGCCCACAGCGCGGTGGTCTTCCAGGCGTCGCCGTACACCTCCTTGACCTGCGTGGCGACGTTCGCGGTGGACGAGGTCCCCAGCTGGCCGATGAGGGTCTCGCGGGCGGCGGCGATGGTGGAGATCCAGCCGCCGGTGAGCGAGACGACGCCGAGCGCGGCGGAGACGACGGCACCGGCACCCTGTCCCACGCCCGTCGGGCCTTCCGCCACGACCGGCTCGAGCTCCTCGTCCAGGTCGTCGGCGTCGGTGCCGGCCTCGGCCTCGGCGGCGGCCTCGGTCTTCGTCACCTCGTCGGTCTTGGTGAGGTCGGTGGCGCCCGTCTTCTCCTCGTCGGTCGTGGCCTCGGCACCCGTCGTGGCACCGGTCTCGTCAGCTGTCTTGGTTCCCATGTCCGGCACCGTACGGATCCTGTCTGAGAGGTTTCTTAACGTTGGCTGTGGGCGGTACGCGCGCGTGCGTCCCGCCACTCGGGCGCGAGAACGGACCACACCTCGAGGTCGTGCCGCACCCCACGATAGGGGTGCGTCTCGCGCCGGACTCCCTCCAGGGTCATCCCCAGCCGCCGGGCCACGTTCAGGCTGGGCGTGTTCCCGGCGGCGGCGATCCACTCGACGCGGTGGATACCGCGCTGCTCGATCGCGAAGTCGAGGAGCACCCGCATCGCCCGGGTGACCAGGCCGCGTCCGGTGCCGGCGGGCTCCAGCCAGCAGCCGACCTCGCAGTTGCCGGTGTCGGCGTGGAAGTTCAGGAAGAGCACACCGCCCACGAGCTGCCCGTTCAGCCACAGGCCGTGCAGGGATCCGGTGTCGGCGGCGCGCATGTCGGCGTACCGCTGGAGCGTCTCGCGCGCGGAGTCCACGTCCGTCGCCTGGGAACCGAAGCTGATGAACTGTCCGATGAACTCGCGCCCCCGGTTCAGGTGCGCCAGGAACTCCTCGGCGTGCCACGGCTCCAGGGGACGCAGTTCGGCTCCGTCGTCACCCAGGGATATCGCGTACATCCTCTTTTTCCCGCCCCTTCGCCAGTACGTCCGCCGCCTCGGCGTCCGTCGCGGCGGCCAGCCTTTCATGGGCGGCACGGCACTCGGGCGGTTCGATGCTGATGCGGGGCATACGGCGGTCCAGCCAGCGCGGCAGCCACCAGTTGGCGCCGCCGAGCAGGTGCATGAGGGCCGGCACCAGCAGCGTACGGAGCACGAAGGCGTCGAGGGCGACGGCGGCGGCGAGCGCGATGCCGAACATGGCGATCACGCGGTCGCCGCTGAGCACGAAGGCGAGGAAGACGGAGATCATGATGACCGCCGCGGAGTTGATCACCCGGCTGGTCTCGGCGAGGCCGACGCGGACGGCACGCCGGTTGTCGCCGGTCTCCAGCCACTCCTCGTACATCCGGCTGACCAGGAAGACCTGGTAGTCCATGGAGAGCCCGAAGAGGACGGACACCATGATCACGGGGAGGAAGGGCTCGATCGGCCCCGCCCGGCCTAGCCCGAGCAGTTCGCTCCCCCAGCCCCACTGGAAGATCGCGACGACGACGCCGAAGGCGGCGGCGACGGCGGCGACGTTCATCACGGCGGCCTTCAGCGGTATGCCGACGGACCGGAAGGCGAGCAGGAGCAGCAGACAGCCGAGGCCGATGACGACGCCGACGAACAGGGGCAGCTTGCCAACGATGACGTCGGCGAAGTCGTCGTAGCCGGCTGTCACCCCGCCGACCTGCACGTCGAGGGCGGTGCCCTTCTCGGCGCGCGGCAGGACCTCGGTGCGCAGCCGGTCGACGAGGTCGCTGGTGCGCTGGGACTGCGGCGACGACTCGGGGACGATCGTGAAGTACGCGGTGTCGCCGCCGGTGTCGTACGTCACCGGTGTCACCGACGCGACGCCCTCGGTGGTGCGGATCGTCGCGTCGAGGTTGTCGAGGGCGAGCTTGTCCTCGGCACCGCCGACGTGGGTGACGAGGGTGAGGGGGCCGTTCACGCCCGGTCCGAAGCCGTCGGCGAGGAGGTCGTAGGCCTGGCGTGTGGTCGACGCCTGCGGGTTGTTGCCCTGGTCGGAGGTGCCCAGGCGGAGTCCGAAGGTGGGCAGGGCGAGGACCGTGATCACGGCCAGGGCGAGCGCGCCGAGCAGCTTGGGGTGGCGCTCCACGAACGCCGACCAGCGGGCGGCGAGCCCGGTCGGCAGCTCGGGCTGGGGCCCGTGTTCCTCGAGGTGGCGCCGCTCGCGCCGGCTGAGGGCGCGCATGCCGATGAAGGACAGCAGGGCGGGCAGCAGGGTCACGGAGGCGGCGACCGTCAGGACGACGGTCAGCGAGGCGGCGATCGCGACGCCGTTGAGGAAGCCGAGTCGCAGGATCAGCATTCCCAGCAGGGCGATGCAAACGGTGGCACCCGCGAAGACCACCGCGCGTCCGGTGGTGGCGACGGCGTTGGTGACCGCCTCCGTCACGGACAGTCCGCGTTTGAGGCCGCGCCGGTGTCTGGTGACGATGAACAGCGCGTAGTCGATGCCGACCCCGAGCCCGATCAGCATCCCGAGCATGGGCGCGAAGTCGGCGACGGTCATCACGTGCCCGAGCAGCCCGATCCCGGCGTACGCCGTGCCCACGCTGACCAGCGCGGTGGCGATGGGCAGCAGCGAGGCGGCGAGCGAGCCGAAGGCGAGGAACAGGACGACGGCGGCGACGACCACGCCGACCACCTCGGCGAGGTGGCCGCCGGACGATTCGGTGAGCCCGATCGCGCTGCCGCCCAGCTCCACCCGGAGCCCGTCGCTCTCGGCGTCCTCGGCGGCGCTGACGACGGCCTGTGCCTCGCCCTGGTCGATGGTCTCGGCCGGGTCGTCGAAGGTGACCGTGGCGTAGGCGGTGTGTCCGTCCGCGCTGATCCGGGCGGCGCCCTGCTCGGCGTAGGGGCCGGACACGTCGGCCACGCCGGGCAGGGCCTCGATCCGGTCCAGGGTGCGGGTCATGACCTGCTCGACGTCGGCGGCGCGGACGGTGTTGGACGTGGTGTGCCAGACCACGGTGTCGCTGTCGCCGCCGAGGTCCGGGAAGCCGTCACGCAGCAGCTGGGTGGCGCGGCCCGACTCGGTGCCGGGGACCTCGTAGTCGTTCGAGTAGGCGGAGCCTGCGACCGCGGCGGCTGTGCTCACTCCGCCGAGGGCGATGAGCCACAGGAGAACGACGACGAGGCGTCGTTGGACACACCAGCGTGCGAGGGCTGCCACGAACGTGCTCCCGGGGGGTATTTGTGGATCTTTGACCGGGAACAGTCGTTCATAAGACGTCGTTTGATTACATGATGTGAACGGCCCGCAAAGAACGCATGAGCAATGTGAGGACCACTCTTGCAGGCGAAAGTGATCGTTTGCCTCGTTCGTGGGCTTATTCACAGGAGTGGGAGGCAGATCACAGGACAGTAACGGGCACTCTGTCACCTCAGTCGAACTGATCGCCCAGCGCCATCACCATCACACCGCCGACCAGCAGCCACAGGGCCCGCCGGGTGCGACCCCGGGACCCGAGGACCGACGCCAGCCCGCACACGGCCGCGCCGAAAGCGTACGCGGCCGGGACCAGCGTGGGTGCGGAACCGGTCAGGCGCAGCGTCGACGCGGCGAGGCCCGCGATCGCCAGCACCGCCCCCGTCGCCGCCGCCGTCCAGCGTGCCCGCCGGGCGTCCTCGGCCGGGTCTCCGACGTCGTGCATCTCGGAATCACCGCGTCCACTCATGGCGGGCGAGCGTAGCGCGTCCCGCCGAGAAACCCGGATGCGGGGCCTGGCGGCCGACTGCTAGCTTCCGCAGGTCCCTCGTCCTCGCGGCCCCTCGCCGCCGGCCTGAGCAGGTGCGTTGTTTGAGCGTCCGACCGAGCTCCTCCGTATCCCTTTCCGCTTCCCCGGACTCAAGGAGCCCGTTCACCGATGCCAGACAACACCCCGAAGCCCTCGAATGAGGACCTCACCAAGCGGCTGAGCAACGCCCGCTACCCGCGCAGCAACGGCTACGACGTCCGCTGGACCATCGAGAACCAGATGGGCCCGCACGCGCTGTGGCTGCTGGAGTGGCTCGCGCCCGCTCTCGGCCTGGACGCCCTGCGCCCCGGCGCCCGCGTCCTCGACCTGGGCTGCGGCCGGGCCATGACTTCGGTCTTCCTGGCCAGGGAGTACGACGCCCAGGTCACCGCGGCCGATCTCTGGGTCGCGCCCGACGAGAACGCCCGGCGGATCGCCGAGGCCGGTTTCGCCGACCGTGTGCTGCCCGTGCACGCCGAGGCGCACGACCTGCCGTTCGCCGAGGGCAGCTTCGACGCGATCGTGAGCATCGACGCCTACCAGTACTTCGGCACCAACGACCTCTATCTGCCCACGCTGACCCGGCTGTTGAAGCCGGGCGGGCGGATCGGTGTCGTCGTGCCCGCGCTGCGGGAGGAGCCGGAGGGCGCCGAGCCGCCGGAGCACCTGAAGCCGTTCTGGGACCCCGGCTTCTGGGCCTTCCACACGCCCGCCTGGTGGCGCCGCCACTGGACCCGCAGCGGGACCGTGGAGGTCGAGACCGCCGACTGGCTGGAGGACGGCTGGAAGGACTGGCTGCTGTGGAGCGAGGTGTGCGCCGAGGAGAGCCCGAGCGAGTTCATGGCGGGCATGGCCCGTGAGTCGGTGGAGCTGCTGCACGCCGACGAGGGCCGCGCACTGGGCTTCGCACGCGTGGTCGGCCGCCGCCGGTAAGGAACGCCGGTCGACACGCCGGTCGACACGCCGGTAAATGAGACACCGGGGGACGCATCGCAGCGGATGCGTCCCCCGGTGCTCACGGCCAAGGGGCCGACAAGGGACTCAGCCCTCGCTGACGCCCAGCTTCTCCAGGATCAGTTCCTTGACCCGAGCCGCGTCCGCCTGCCCGCGCGTGGCCTTCATGACCGCGCCCACCAGGGCACCGGCCGCGGCCACCTTGCCGCCGCGGATCTTGTCCGCGACGCCCGGGTTGCCGGCGATGGCCTCCTCGACGGCGGTGGTGAGGGCGCCCTCGTCGGAGACGACCTTCAGACCGCGCTTCTCGACGACCTCGTCCGGGGTGCCTTCGCCCGCGAGGACGCCTTCGATGACCTGACGGGCCAGCTTGTCGTTCAGGTCACCGGAGGAGACCAGCTTGCTGACGCGGGCGACCTGCTCCGGCGTGATCGCCAGCTCGTCGAGCGAGCGACCCGACTCGTTGGCGCTGCGGGCCAGTTCACCCATCCACCACTTGCGGGCGGAGGCCGCGTCGCCACCGGCCTCGATGGTCGCGACGATCGGCTCCAGCGCACCGGCGTTGAGGATCGCCTGCATCTCGGTGCCGCTGATGCCCCACTCCTCGCGCAGGCGGTTGCGGCGGACCAGCGGCAGCTCCGGCAGACTGGAACGGATCTCCTCGACCCACTCGCGCGTCGGCGCCACCGGAACCAGGTCCGGCTCCGGGAAGTACCGGTAGTCCTCGGCCTCCTCCTTGACGCGGCCCGAGGTCGTCGACCCCGTGTCCTCGTGGAAGTGCCGGGTCTCCTGGATGATCGTCCCGCCGCTGTTCAGCACGGCCGCGTGCCGCTGGATCTCGAAGCGGGCCGCCCGCTCCACCGACCGCAGCGAGTTGACGTTCTTCGTCTCGGACCGCGTGCCGAACTTCTCCCGGCCGTGCGGGCGCAGCGACAGGTTCACGTCGCAGCGCATCTGGCCCATTTCCATCCGGGCCTCGGAGACGCCGAGCGCCTTGATGACCTCACGCAGCTCACGGACGTACGCCTTCGCCACCTCGGGAGCGCGCTCGCCCGCGCCTTCGATCGGCTTGGTGACGATCTCGATGAGCGGGATGCCGGCGCGGTTGTAGTCCAGGAGCGAGTGCGAGGCGCCGTGGATACGGCCCGTCGCGCCACCGACGTGCATGGACTTGCCGGTGTCCTCCTCCATGTGGGCGCGCTCGATCTCCACGCGGAAGGTCTCGCCGTCCTCCAGCTGCACGTCGAGGTAGCCGTTGAAGGCGATCGGCTCGTCGTACTGGGAGGTCTGGAAGTTCTTCGGCATGTCCGGATAGAAGTAGTTCTTCCGGGCGAAACGGCACCACTCGGCGATCTCGCAGTTCAGCGCGAGACCGATCCTGATCGCGGACTCGACACCGGTCGCGTTGACGACCGGGAGCGAGCCGGGCATGCCGAGGCAGGTCGGGCAGGTCTGCGAGTTGGGCTCGGCGCCCAGCTCGGTCGAACAGCCGCAGAACATCTTCGTCCTGGTGCCGAGTTCGACGTGGACCTCGAGGCCCATGACGGGGTCGTACGACGCCAGCGCGTCCTCGTACGACTCCAGGTCGGTCGTGGTGGTCACGGTGAAACTTCCCTCTCAGCCCAGCAGGACGTCGTCGTCGCCCAGCCGCTTCAGCTCGCGGTAGAGGATGGCGAGGCCGGTGACGATGGCGACGGCGGACACGGTGGCGTCGATCAGGACCAGGGTGTCCTTGTCGGCGCGGGCCTTCTTGAGCCGCTTGGCGACGCCGAACGCGCCGAACGCGGTCCCGGCGATGGACAGGTACGTACCGGACTTGGACTTCTTGAAGCCCTTGGCCTTGGTCAGTGCACTCACAGCGACGGAGCCTCCTCGATCAACGGGTGTCCCCACCTTTCCACGAAGGCGGCCTCGACGGCGGCGCCGACCTTGTAAAGCCGCTCGTCCTTCAGCGCGGGGGCGATGATCTGCAGCCCGACCGGGAGGTTGTCCTCCGGGGCGAGACCGCAGGGCAGCGACATGGCCGCGTTGCCCGCCAGGTTGGTCGGGATGGTGCACAGGTCCGCGAGGTACATCGCCATCGGGTCGTCGGCACGCTCGCCGATCGGGAAGGCGGTGGTCGGCGTGGTCGGCGAGACGATCACGTCGACCTGCTCGAACGCCTTCTCGAAGTCGCGGGTGATGAGCGTACGGACCTTCTGGGCGCTGCCGTAGTACGCGTCGTAGTAGCCGCTCGACAGGGCGTAGGTGCCGAGCATGATGCGGCGCTTGACCTCGGGGCCGAAGCCCGCCTCACGGGTGAGGGAGGTGACCTCCTCGGCCGAGTGGGTGCCGTCGTCGCCGGTCCGCAGGCCGTAGCGCAGGCCGTCGAAGCGGGCGAGGTTGGACGAGCACTCGGAGGGCGCGATGAGGTAGTACGCCGACAGGGCGAGGTCGAAGGACGGGCAGTCCAGCTCGACGATCTCGGCGCCCAGCTCCTTGAGGAGGGCGACGGACTCGTCGAACCGCTGGATGACGCCGGCCTGGTAGCCCTCGCCGCGGAACTGCTTGACCACGCCGACGCGCATGCCCTCGACGCTGCCGTTGCGGGCGGCCTCGACGACCGGCGGGACCGGGGCGTCGATGGAGGTGGAGTCGAGCGGGTCGTGCCCGGCGATGACCTCGTGCAGGAGGGCCGCGTCCAGGACCGTACGGGCGCAGGGGCCGCCCTGGTCGAGGGAGGAGGAGAAGGCGACCATGCCGTAGCGGGAGACCGCCCCGTACGTCGGCTTCACGCCGACCGTGCCGGTGACGGCGGCCGGCTGGCGGATGGAGCCGCCGGTGTCGGTGCCGATGGCCAGTGGCGCCTGGAAGGAGGCGAGCGCGGCGGAGGAACCGCCGCCGGAGCCGCCGGGGATCCTGGTGAGGTCCCAGGGGTTGCCGGTCGGGCCGTAGGCGCTGTTCTCCGTCGACGACCCCATGGCGAACTCGTCCATGTTGGTCTTGCCGAGGATGACGACGTCGGCGGCCTTCAGCTTCTTCGTGACGGTCGCGTCGTACGGCGGGATCCAGCCCTCGAGGATCTTCGAACCGACGGTCGTCGGGACGCCCTCGGTGGTGAAGATGTCCTTGAGCGCGAGGGGAACGCCCGCCAGCGGACCGAGCTTCTCCCCCCTGGCCCGCTTCTCGTCGACGGCACGGGCCTGGGCGAGGGCCCCCTCGCGGTCGACGTGCAGGAAGGCGTGCACCTTCTCGTCGACGGCCTCGATGCGGGCCAGGTGGGCCTCGGTGACCTCGACCGCGGTGAGCTCGCCGGAGGCGATCTTCGCGGCGGTCTCGGCGGCCGTGAGCTTGATGATGGTGACGTTGTCCGTCATGGCGGTTAGTCCTCCCCCAGGATCTGCGGCACCTTGAAACGCTGCTGCTCCTGGGCCGGGGCGCCGGAGAGCGCCTGCTCGGGGGTGAGCGACGGACGGACCTCGTCCGCCCGCATGACGTTCGTCAACGGGAGCGGGTGCGAGGTCGGCGGTACGTCTTGGTCGGCGACCTCACTGACGCGGGCGACCGCGCCGATGATGTCGTCCAGCTGTCCCGCGAAGTGCTCGAGCTCTTCGGGCTTCAGCTCCAGACGCGCCAGCCGGGCGAGGTGGGCGACCTCCTCGCGCGTGATGCCAGGCATGCAGCGATCCTCAGGGGTGAGTGAGTGTGGTTTGGGGCCAATCCTATGGGGCGGCGGCCTGTGGCCGTTAAACGGTTACGCGAGCGCTCGTCACCCGTCCGTCCGCCGCCTGCTTCCTGCGGCCGCCGAGTGCCCTCAAGAAGTTACTCCGCGGCCGGCAACGCCGCCCGCGGCCGCTGCCACCCCCGCGACCCGCGCGCCCGCAGCCACGCCGTCGTCTCCTCCGGCGGCATCGCGGCCGCGACCAGCCAGCCCTGTACGGCGTCACAGCCCATGTCCCGCAGCCGCTCCCAGGTCTCGTCGTCCTCGACACCTTCCGCGACGACGAGCAGGCCCAGGGAGTGCGCGAGGTCGACGGTGCAGCGCACGATCTCCGCGTCCTCGGTGTCGACGGCCAGCCGGGCGACGAACGAGCGGTCGATCTTCAGTTCGCTGACGGGGAGCCGGCGCAGGTGGACCAGCGAGGAGTAGCCGGTGCCGAAGTCGTCCAGGGACATCTTCACGCCGTGGCCGGTCAGCGCGGCGAGGGTGTCGGCGGCGCGCTGCGGGTCCTCCAGGAGGACGTGTTCCGTTATCTCCAGTTGGAGCGCTCCCGCCGGGACGCCATGACGGGCCAGCCGGGCGGCCACCGAGCCCGCGAAGCCGGGCGTGTGGACGTCGCGCGGGGAGACGTTGACCGCGACCGGGACGAACAGCCCCTGCGAGCGCCACTCGGCGACCTGGGCGAGGGCCGTGTCCAGCACGTACTCGGTGAGGTGGGGCATCAGGCCGGACGACTCGGCGATGGCGATGAACTCGTCCGGCGGGACCTTGCCCCGCTCGGGGTGCACCCAGCGCACCAGGGCTTCGAGGCCGGCCACCTGTCCGTCGAAGCGGACCTTGGGCTGGTAGTGCAGCTCGACCTCGCGCGCGTCGAGGGCCCGGCGCAGATCGCCCAGCAGGCCAAGCCGGTCCGGGGTGTTGGAATCCCGCTTGGACTCGTAGACCTCGACGCCCGTACGGTCCCGCTTCGCCTGGTACATCGCGACGTCCGCCCGCCGCAGCAGCCCCTCGGCGTCCAGGGCGTGGTCCGGGAAGACCGCGACTCCGGCGCTGGCCTCCAGGACGAGGGTGAGGCCGTCGAGGTCGAGCGGGGAGCTGAGGGCGGCGACGAGGCCGCGGGCGACCCGGGTCGCGGAGGTCGTGGAGTCGGCGACCGGCAGTAAGACGGCGAACTCGTCGCCGCCGAGCCGGGCGGCCTCCGCACCGCGCGGCAGCGCCAGCCGGAGCCGGTCGGCTATCTGGAGGAGCAGCCGGTCACCGGCGAGATGACCCAGTGTGTCGTTGACCGACCGGAAGCGGTCCAGGTCGATCAGCATCAGGGCGGAGCGGGCGCCGATGCGTTCGGCGTCGTCCAGGGCCGTCCAGATGCGCTCCAGCAGCCACTGGCGGTTGGGAAGCCCGGTCAGGGGATCACGCAGCTGTTCCTCGGCCCGGGCCCGGGCTATCCACAGGGTGGAGTCGAGGGCGACGAGGGGGATGGCGAACATCGGCAGCAGGATGGGCTTGGCGCTGGCGACCACGCAGACCAGGGGTGCGATACCGAGCAGCGCGACCGCGACCAGGCCCTGCCTGACCAGGGCGGTGCGGGCGACGGTGGGCAGTCCGCCCGAGCGCGGGGCGTTCAGGTACCAGCCCAGGGTGCGGGTGACCGCGAGGTAGGCGACCGCGACCAGCACCACCTCGGGGGCGGTGTAGAGGGTCCAGGTCTCGGGGTCCCAGGGGTGCTCGACGGACGGCACCCGGCCGAACGCGCCCAGCACCAGGGCTCCGGCGCCGATGCCGAGGATGTCCACCGCGCCGTGCAGGACGCCCTGGCGCCAGCGTCCGCGGCGGGCCACGCCGACCAGCAGGACGACGGTGAGGCTGACCATTCCGGACGGCACCCAGCCGTAGAGCAGCAGGACGGCGAGGGTGAGCGCGGCGCCGGATCCGGTGCCGCCCCACCAGCGGGCCCGGCCGAGTGCGACCAGGTGGCCGACGATGACGCCGGTCAGCACGGCCAGCGACCAGCCGACGGTGCCGGACGGGAAGAGCGCGTGGCCGTCGTTGAAGGCCCGGTAGAAGCCGGCGCCCAGCACGAACCCGGCCGCCGCGACGACCGCCGTGGGCAGCGCGGGCCACGGCAGGTGCCGTTCCGCCTCGGCGTCCTGCTGCCCGGATGTGCGTTCGCCGGTGTGCTGGGAGGGGCCGGGGCCGTCGGTCTGCGTGTAGGGTCCGGCCGGGTAGTGTCCGGCAGGGCGCCCCTCCGCGCCGGGACGCTCCGCGGGCCGCCCGCTCCGCATGCTCTCTCGCCATGCGCCGACCATCCGGCGCAGGCGCAGCCGTGAGTCCGGGGCGGCGCTCTCGCTCGGTTCCATTCCCGTCCCTCTCACAGCCGGCGGTGCCCACGCCACGCGGTCCGATGCCCGACAACACTCGACGGTGCCGCGTTGGAAAACCCTTCCCCGTGCTCTTCATGACTCCTCAAGAGCAAAGGGATGCCCCGACCGCAGCTGGGCACGGCAGGCGCACATCTCAACAGTAGGCCGCAGAAGGCTTCCACGGGCACCGGTCGTCGACGGTTGCCCGAATGCGCCCCGGCCACCCGTATGCATCTGGTATGCGCCGATCGGGTGGCCTTCAACCGCTACTCCTCGCTACTCCTGAGCCGGAAGGGCGACTTCGGCCGCCGCCTCCGGGCCCTGTTCCAGCAGGACGTCGAAGCCGTCCTCGTTCAGCACGGGCACCTTGAGCTGCATCGCCTTGTCGTACTTCGAACCTGGATTGTCACCCACTACGACGAAAGACGTCTTCTTCGAAACAGAACCGGTCACTTTCGCGCCACGAATCTGCAACGCCTCCTTGGCGCCATCGCGGGTGAAGCGTTCGAGTGTGCCGGTCACGACGACGGTGAGCCCTGCGAGCGGACGCGGGCCCTCGTCCTCGCCGGAGCCCTCCTCCTCCATCCGGACGCCGGCGGCCTTCCACTTGCGCAGGATCTCCTGGTGCCACTCCTCGGAGAACCACTCTTTGAGTGATTTCGCGATGATCGGGCCGACGCCGTCGGTGTTCGCAAGCTCCTCCTCGGAGGCCTGCTCGATGCGGTCGACGGAGCGGAACTCGCGGGCCAGCGCCTCGGCGGCGACCGGCCCCACATGACGGATCGACAGACCGGTGAGGACGCGGGCGAGCGGGCGCTGCTTCGCGGCCGCGATGTTCTCCAGCATGGCGAGCGCGTTCTTTCTCGGCTCGCCCTGCTGGTTGGCGAAGACGGTGGCGACCTTCTCCTCGCCGGTCTTCGGGTCACGCTTGGGCAGGCCGCTGTCCTGGTCGAGGACGTACGCCTTGATGGGCAGCAGCCGCTCGATGGTGAGGTCGAACAGGTCGCCCTCGTCGGACAGCGGCGGCTCGGCGGGCTCCAGCGGCTTGGTGAGAGCCGCGGCGGCGACGTACCCGAAGTGCTCGATGTCGAGCGACTTGCGGCCCGCGAGATAGAACAGTCGTTCGCGCAACTGGGCCGGGCAGGTGCGGGCGTTCGGGCAGCGGAGGTCGATGTCGCCCTCCTTCATCGGCCTCAGCGGTGTGTCGCACTCGGGGCACTTCGACGGCATGACGAAGGGCTCCTCGCTGCCGTCGCGCAGGTCGACGACCGGGCCGAGGATCTCCGGGATGACGTCACCTGCCTTGCGCAGCACCACGGTGTCGCCGATCAGCACGCCCTTGGCCTTGACGACTTCCTGGTTGTGCAGGGTCGCGAACTCCACCTCGGAGCCCGCGACGGTGACCGGTTCGACCTGGGCGTACGGAGTGATCCGGCCCGTACGGCCCACGCCCACGCGGATGTTGATGAGCTTGGTGTTCACCTCTTCGGGCGCGTATTTGTATGCGATCGCCCAGCGCGGGGCGCGCGAGGTGGAGCCCAGCCGTCCCTGGAGCGGGATCTCGTCGAGCTTGACGACGACTCCGTCGATCTCGTGCTCCACGGAGTGCCGGTTCTCGCCGTAGTACGCGATGAACTCCCGTACGCCGTCGAGGCCGTCGACCACCTTGTTGTGGCGGGAAGTGGGCAGGCCCCAGGTCTTCAGCAGGTCGTAGCCCTGGGAGAGGCGGGTCATGCCGTCGAAGCCCTCCAGGGCTCCGATGCCGTGCACGACCATGTGGAGGGGGCGGGTGGCGGTGACGCGCGGGTCCTTCTGGCGCAGCGAACCGGCCGCCGCGTTGCGCGGGTTGGCGAAGGGCTTGTCGCCCGCCTCGACCAGGCGGGCGTTGAGCTCCTCGAACTTCTCCATCGGGAAGTAGACCTCGCCGCGGATCTCCACCAGGTCCGGGACGCGGTCGCCGGTCAGACGGTCCGGGATCTCCGCGATGGTGCGGACGTTGGGCGTGATGTCCTCGCCGGTGCGGCCGTCGCCTCGCGTCGCGGCGCGCGCGAGGCGGCCGTGCTCATACGTCAGGTTGACGGCGAGCCCGTCGACCTTGAGCTCGCACAGCAGGTGGTAGTCGGGCGCGCCGACGTCCTTGGCGACGCGCTCGGCCCAGGCTGCGAGCTCCTCGTCACTGAAGGCGTTGTCGAGCGAGAGCATGCGGGAGCGGTGCTGGACCGCCGTGAACTCCGTCGCGTACGCCCCCGCGACCTTCTGGGTCGGCGAGTCCGGCGTGCGCAGCTCGGGGTGCTCCTCCTCCAGCGCCTCCAGGGTGCGCAGGAGCTTGTCGAACTCCGCGTCGCTGACGACCGGAGCGTCCTTCACGTAGTACCGGAAGCGGTGCTCCTCGATCTGCTCAGCGAGCTGCGCGTGCTTCTCCCGTGCCTCGGCGGGCACCGTCGTCTCCGCTTGCTCTTCGCCGGCCACCGTGTTGTCCTCCCGTTACTCTGGGTTGTCCGCGAGGGACCTCGCCGCCCGGACGCAGTGGGCGAGGGCCTCGCGCGCGTACGCGGGGGACGCCCCCGCGAGTCCGCACGACGGCGTCACCGTGACCGCCTCCCCGAGAAGCCCCGGATGCAGCCCCAGCCTGCGCCACAACGTCCTGACACCCATGACGCTACCGGCAGGGTCTGACAACGGGCCGTCCGTGCCCGGCACGACACCGGCGAAGAGCCGGGTGCCGCCTTCCACCGCCTCGCCGATCACGTCGTCGTCACGCTCGGTGAGGAGCGAGAAGTCGAAGGAGACGGCCGCCGCGCCCGCCCGGCGCAGCAGGGCGAACGGGACGTCCGGTGCGCACGAGTGGACCACGACCGGCCCGCCGCCGTGAACCCCGATGACCTCCCGGAGCGTGGCCTCGACGGCCTGGCGGTCGGGGACGCGGTAGGTGCGGTAGCCGCTGGCCGTCTTCACCTGACCGCGCAGTACGGCGATGAGGGAGGGTTCGTCGAGCTGCAGGACGATCTGGGCGCCGGGTAGGCGGCGTCGCACGTCCGCGAGATGCTCCCGCAGTCCCTCGGTGAGCGAGCCGGCGAGGTCGCGGTAGGCGCCGGGGTCGGAGAGGACCGCCTCGCCGTTCTTCATCTCGAGGGCTGCGGCGAGGGTCCACGGCCCGACGGCCTGCACCTTGAGCTGCCCCTCGTAGCCCTGGGTGAACTCCTCCAGTGCGTCGAGGTCCTGGACGAGCCACGACCGGGCTCGCCTGGTGTCCCGTCCCGGGTGGTCGCCGAGCCGCCAGCCACTGGGCTCCACGCGCGCGTACAGCTCGACGAGCATCCCGGCGGTCCGGCCGATCATGTCCGCGCCGGGCCCGCGGGCGGGGAGCTCGGGCAGGAACGGGAAGTCGTCGAAGGATCCGGTGGCGGTCTTGGCGGCCTCCAGGGCGTCGCCGCCGGGGAGGGAGCCGATGCCGGTGGCGGGGGCGAAGCTGAAATGTGCGGTCACATGGGAAGCCTACGTAGGTGGCCGGGGCCGGGTGCACCGGAGCGGGTCCGGTTTCCCGCCCCCGCCGCCCCTACCCGTCCCGTCCCTGGGGGCTCCGGTCCCGGAAACCTGCACCTCCGAGGGACGCGTACCCCTCAGCGGCCCGGGCGGACCGTCAGGTCGTTGATCTCCGCGTCCCTCGGCAGGTCCACGGCCAGCAGGATCGTCGCCGCCACCGACTCGGGGTCGATCCACTGCGCCGGGTCGTACTCCTTGCCCTCCTGCTGGTGGACCTTGACCTGCATGGGGCTGGCCGTGCGGCCGGGATACACCGAGGTGACACGGACTCCGTTCGCGTGCTCCTCGTGGCGCAGCGCGTCCGCCAGGGCCTTCAGGCCGTGCTTCGACGCCGCGTACGCCGACCAGCCGGCGTGGGCGTTCAGGCCGGCGCCGGAGTTCACGAACACCACGTGCCCGTGCGCGGCGCGGAGTTGGGGCAGGAAGTGACGGGTCAGCTCGGCGGGGGCGACGAGGTTGACGTTGAGCTGGTGGCGCCAGGACTTGGGGGTCAGCTCGCCCACCGGGCCCAGGTCGACGACCCCGGCGATGTGGAGCAGGGAGTCCACTCGGTCGGGAAGCGACTGGTGTGAGAAGGCCCAGGACAGCTTGTCGGGGTCCGCGAGGTCGCCCACCAGTGTCTTCGCGCCGGGGAACTCCCCGGCCAACTCCTTCGCGCGGCCGGCGTCGCGCGCGTGCAGCACGAGTTCGTCCCCGCGCGCGTGCAGGCGGCGGGCCACGGCCGCGCCGATGCCGGATCCGGCTCCGGTGATCACATGAGTAGCCATGTCCGCCATGCTCGCACCAGGCCCCCTCAGGCCACGCCCCGGCTCTCCTCCAGGTACGCCAGCGCCCCCACCGGCTCCTCCGCGAAGAACACCAGGTCGCTCAGCGGGCGCGGCAGGAAGCCCTCGTCCTCCATGCGGCGGAACTGCTCCTTGAGGCCGTCGTAGAAGCCCGCGGTGTTGAGGAGCACCACCGGCTTGTCGGTGTGACCGTGCTTCTTCAGTTCCAGGATGTCGGTCGCCTCGTCGAGCGTGCCGGTGCCGCCGACCATGATGACGACCGCGTCGGCGTTCTCCAGGAGCAGTCTCTTGCTCCCCCACTGCCTCAAGGGCGTGGGGGGACCCCCATGGCCAGGTCGTGCGCGACGACCATCTCGTCGGCTCCCTGACGTGCCTTGGCCGCCAGGAACTGCACGGTGACGCCCAGCAGCCGGCCGCCCGCCTCGTGCACCCCGTCGGCGACCACCTTCATCAGCCCGACGTCGGATCCGCCCCACACCAGGGTGTGCCCGCCCTTGCCGATCAGCTTGGCGAACTCTCGCGCGGGGCGGGTGTACCGCTCGTCGAGGTCGGCCGCGGAGAGGAAGACGCAGATTCGCATGAAGCCGCGGTAGCCGGGAAGAACCGGCGGCCCGTGAGCGCTGTTCCGGTATGGCCCATGGACACACGATCACCATCGAGCAGGGCACGCAGCGCGTACGGGTCGTCCACGGCGACCGCGTGCTGGCGGAGACCGAACGGCCCCTCCTCCTGCGGGAGACGGGCTGTCCGGTGCGGTACTACATCCCCCCTGAGGACGTACGGCTCGACCTGCTGACGCCCTCCGAGACGCACACGTACTGCCCGTTCAAGGGCACCGCCTCGTACTGGTCGCGGCCGGACGCGGCCGATCTGGTCTGGTCGTACCCCGACCCGAAGCCGGACGTGGCCGACATAAAGGACCACCTCTGCTTCTACGAGGTGGAAGTGTCGTGACCGGTTAGTCCGGTGTCGTCCGGCAGTCTTCACAGGCATGGACAAGAAGACGACTTCACACGACGGCACCTCCCTCGCGTACGAGAGCACCGGTCAAGGCCCCGCGGTCATCCTGGTCAGCGGGGCCATGTCGACGGGGGCGACGGTGGCGCCGCTGGCCGTTCCGCTGGCCGGGGGGTTCAGCGTCGTCTGGTACGACCGCCGGGGCCGCGGCGCGAGCGGCGACACGCCTCCGTACGCGGTGCAGCGTGAGGTCGAGGACCTTGCGGCGCTGATCGAGGCGGCGGGCGGCGAGGCGTCGCTGTACGGCGTCTCCTCGGGCGGCGCGCTCGCGCTGCACGCGGCGGCGAGCGGGCTGCCGGTGCGCCGGGTCGCGGTGTACGAGCCGCCGTTCGCCGTGTACGAGGGCGGGGCGAAGGAACGCGCCGAGTACACCCGGGGTCTGACCGAGGCGCTCGCCCAGGGCCGGCGCGGCGACGCGGTGGAGCTGTTCCTGCGGCTCACCGGGCTGGCCGAGGAGATGATCCAGGGTGCCCGCCGGTCCCCCATGTGGCCCGGCATGGAGGCCGTCGCGCCGAGCCTCGCCCACGACAACGCCGTGATGGGCGACGGCCTGGTCCCCCGGGACCTGCTGGCCTCGATCACCGTCCCCGTCCTGGCCGTCGCGGGAGGGGCGAGCCCCGCCTGGCTGCGCGAGGCGGCGCAGGAGGTCGCCGAGGCGGTGCCGGAGGGCACGTACCGGGCGCTGGAGGGGCAGACCCACATGGCGGACCCGAACGCCCTCGCACCCGTGCTGGCGGAGTTCTTCGCCCAGTGACCCAAGTGCCGTTCCGAGCAGGCCCGGCGAGCCGGGCCGAACCGGGCCGAGGCCGGGCCGAACCGGGCCGAGGCCGGGCCGAACCGGGCCGAGGCCGGGCTGAGGCCGGGCCGAGGCCGGGCTGAGGCCGGGCCGAGGCCGGGCCGAGGCCGGGCTGAGCCCGGGCTGAGCCCGGGCTGAGGCCGGGCTGAGGCCGGCCTCAGCCCGGCGGCTCCTCCGGTTACGCCGCGCCCGCCGTCGCCCGCACGGTGGACGCGATCGTCGCCGACCCCACCACGCGCGTGCCGTCGTACAGGACGATCGCCTGGCCGGGGGCCACGCCCCGGACCGGCTCCGCGAAGGTGACCTCCAGGGAGCCGTCGACGGGTTCGGCGGTGACCTCGGTCTCGCCGCCGTGGGCGCGCAGCTGGGCGGTGTAGGTGCCGGGGCCGGTCGGGGCGGCGCCGCACCAGCGCGGCTTGATGGCGGTGAGCGCGCTCACGTCCAGGGCGTCGGCCGGGCCGACCGTCACCGTGTTGTTCACCGGCGAGATGTCGAGGACGTAGCGCGGCTTGCCGTCGGCGGCGGGGGTGCCGATGCGCAGGCCCTTGCGCTGGCCGATGGTGAAGCCGTACGCGCCCTCGTGGGTGCCGAGCTTCGCGCCCGACTCGTCGACGATCTCGCCCTCGGCCTTGCCGAGGCGAGAGGCGAGGAAGCCCTGGGTGTCGCCGTCGGCGATGAAGCAGATGTCGTGCGAGTCGGGCTTCTTGGCCACCGCGAGGCCCCTGCGCTCGGCCTCCGCGCGGATCTCGTCCTTGGTCGTCGTGGTGTCGCCGAGCGGGAACATCGCGTGGGCGAGCTGCCGGTCGTCCAGGACGCCGAGGACGTACGACTGGTCCTTGGCCATGTCGGAGGCACGGTGCAGCTCACGGGTGCCGTCGTCCCGCACGATCACCTGGGCGTAGTGGCCCGTGCAGACCGCGTCGAAGCCGAGGGCGAGGGCCTTGTCGAGCAGGGCGGCGAACTTGATCTTCTCGTTGCAGCGCAGGCAGGGGTTCGGGGTGCGGCCGGCCTCGTACTCGGCGACGAAGTCCTCGACCACGTCCTCGCGGAAGCGGTCGGCGAGGTCCCACACGTAGAACGGGATGCCGATGACGTCCGCGGCGCGGCGGGCGTCGCGCGAATCCTCGATGGTGCAACAGCCACGGGCGCCCGTGCGGAACGATTGCGGGTTCGCCGAGAGGGCGAGGTGGACGCCGGTCACGTCGTGTCCGGCCTCGGCCGCGCGGGCGGCGGCGACGGCGGAGTCGACCCCGCCCGACATGGCGGCGAGGACGCGGAGAGGACGAGTGGGCTGTGTGGTGTCAGTCATAACCCTTCAAGAGTAAGGGGACTCGGGAACCGCAGCCCACGAGTATCCGTTCACGATCACATGGGGGCCACAGGAGCAGGCAAGGACAAGACCGCCGGTGCGGACACGGACCGGCGGATCGGCCGGCGTGCACTGCTGATCGGCGGTACGGCGGCCGCGGCGGGCACGGCCGTGCTGGCCCGTGACGAGCTGGCACGCCTGTGGTGGCGTGCGCCCGGCGTGGAGAAGCCGCGCAAGGCGGGCGAGGTCGACTACGCCGGCGCGCGCTGGGTGGGCGCGTCCGACGCGAACTGGCGGCGCGCGGACCGCCCCGACGACTTCGGCATAGACATGGTGGTCATCCATGTCACCCAGGGCAGCTTCGACAGTGCGGTGAAGGTCTTCCAGGACCCCGGACACGGCGCGGCCTCGCACTACATCGTCCGCAAGGACGGTCACATCACGCAGATGATCCGCGAGCTGGACGTGGCGTACCACGCGGGCAACCGCGACTACAACGAACGCAGTGTCGGCATCGAGCACGCGGGCTTCGTCGACCGGCCGCAGGACTTCACGGACGAGATGTACGAGGCCTCGGCCCGGCTCACGGCCCGCATATGCGCGCGCTACGACATCCCGGTCGACCGCGAGCATGTCATCGGCCATGTGGAGGTGCCGGGGACGGACCACACCGATCCCGGGAAGCACTGGGACTGGGACCGGTACATGAAGCTCGTACGACAGGCGCGTACGGCGGTGGCCTGAGCGGTCCCGGGCGAGGCCCCGGGGAGGGAGGGCCCTACGTCAGCCCCGCCGCGCGTGCCCGCTCCACCGCCGGGCCGATCGCCTTGGCGACGGCCTCGACGTCGGCCTCCGTGGAGGTGTGGCCGAGGGAGAAGCGGAGGGTGCCGCGGGCCAGGTCCGGGTCGGTGCCGGTGGCGAGGAGGACGTGGCTGGGCTGGGCGACGCCCGCGGTGCAGGCGGAGCCGGTGGAGCACTCGATGCCCTGGGCGTCCAGGAGGAGGAGCAGGGAGTCGCCCTCGCAGCCCGGGAAGGTGAAGTGGGCGTTGGCCGGCAGGCGGCCGCCGGGAGCCGGGTCGCCGCCCAGGATGGCGTCCGGGACCGCCTTGAGGACCTCCTCGACGAGGCTGTCGCGCAGGGTGCCGATCTCGCGCTCGAACCACTCGCGCTGTTCGGCGGCCAGCCGGCCGGCGACCGCGAAGGAGGCGACCGCGGGGACGTCGAGGGTGCCGGAGCGGACGTGCCGCTCCTGGCCGCCGCCGTGCAGGACGGGGACGGGGGTGTGCTCACGGCCGAGGAGCAGGGCGCCGATGCCGTACGGGCCGCCGATCTTGTGGCCCGAGACCGTCATCGCGGCGAGGCCGGAGGCGGCGAAGTCGACGGGTACCTGGCCGAAGGCCTGGACGGCGTCGGCGTGCAGGGGGACGTCGAACTCGGCGGCTGTTTCGGCGAGTTCACGAATCGGCAGGACCGTGCCGATCTCGTTGTTCGCCCACATGACGGTGGCCAGGGCGACGTCGGCGGGGTTGCGGGCGATCGCCTCGCGCAACGCGTCGGGGTGGACCCGGCCGTACGCGTCGACCGGCAGGTACTCGATCGTGGCGCCCTCGTGTTCGCCCAGCCAGTGCACGGCGTCCAGGACGGCGTGGTGCTCGACGGGGCTCGCGAGGACCCGGGTGCGGGCCGGGTCTGCGGCGCGGCGGGACCAGTAGAGACCCTTGACGGCGAGGTTGTCGGCCTCGGTGCCGCCGGAGGTGAAGACGACCTCGCTGGGGCGGGCGCGGAGTGCTTCCGCGAGGGTTTCGCGGGCCTCCTCGACGGTTCGCCTCGCTCGGCGGCCCGATGCGTGCAGGGAGGACGCGTTGCCGGTGCTGGCCAGGTGCGCGGTGAGTGCCTCGACTGCCTCGGGAAGCATCGGGGTGGTCGCGGCGTGGTCGAGGTATGCCATGGTGACGCCGATTCTACGGGGCCTGGGGCCGGGCCTCGGCGGGGCGTCTCGCGGCGGCGGACCGGGCGGCGCCGCGTTCACAAGCTCCGGGCGCGGTCAGAAGCTCCAGGAGACCGAGCTGTCCATCTGCATGAACGCCAGCAGGACCAGCAGGTCGGCGACCCCGAGCCCCATGCCCAGATAGGCACGGCCCCTGCGGGTCGTGCCACGCCACAGGGAGACGGCTGCCAGGACGATGGCGGTCGGGCCGAGCACGACGTTGAGGACTAGGAGGCCGAGAAGGCCGAGGACGAAGGATGCGACGGCCATGCCGTCGGCGTCGCGGATGCCGGTGCGGCGGGTGGCCGGTGCGGTGAGTTGCATGACGGGTCAGCTCCTGGAAGTCGCGTAAGCCGCGGGACGGTTGGTCAGTGGGTGGTGCCGCGGCGGCGGCCGTGGCGCTCGCGGATCGCGAAGATGCCGAGCCAGGCGGCGATCACGACGGCGGCGACGGCGGTGAAGCCGATCGGCGCGTGCGCGACGGTGCCGAGGACGACACCGAGCAGCAGGAGTGCGGCGACGAGGAACAGCATGGGTGGGACCCCCTCCGACGAGATGCCTCTCGATGCCTCTTGACGGCGATCGATGACGACTCCCGTGACGTTTCGGTGAACGGTTGTAGTTACACTTGTTCACTGACTTCCCAGTCTAGCGCCTCCTATGACTTTCCAATTACAGAGAACAGTTGTTAACTGCATGGCATGAGTCACACCCTCGGCATCCGGCAGGCACAGAAACAGAAGACCCGGCAGGCACTCCTCGACGCCGCGTTGGAACTGCTGGAGGAGCAGAGCCTGAGCAGTCTCGGCCTGCGTGAGGTCACCCGTGCCGTCGGCGTCGCCCCCACGGCCTTCTACCGGCACTTCCGCTCCACCGCGGATCTCGGCGTGGCCCTGGTCGAGGAGGCGGTGGGAGGCCTGCACCCGATGATCCGGACGACGGTGTCCGGGGCCGACGACCACGACCAACGCATCACCCGTGCCGTCCAGTTGATCGCCGGTCATGTGGCCGAGTACCCCGCACATGTCCGCTTTATCGCCCGCGAGCGACACGGCGGAGTCCAGCCGGTGCGGGAGGCGATACGCGGCCAACTGGCCCGTTTCGGCGAGGAGGTGAGGGCCGAGCTGGCCAAGGACCCCGAGTCGGCGGGCTGGAGCGAGGACGACCTCCTCATGCTGGCCAACCTGTACGTCGACCAGATGCTGATCACCGCCTCCCTGTTCCTGGAGGCGCTGGAGGCCACCGAGGAGGAGCGCGAGCGGGTCGTCCAGGTGGCGACCCGGCAGCTGCGCCTGATCAGCATCGGCCGTGATCACTGGCTGGACTGAGCCCGGACGACGCGGTGCAGGGCGTACGAACGGTGCAGGGCGTACGACAGGGCGGCACACCCGTCGGCCGGGTGTGCCGCCCCTTTCGTACGCGGTGCGCGGCCGGTTGTGAGCTCGGCCCGCCTACGCCTGGCCTCTCAGCCGAGCCTGGCCCTGGCCAGCTGCCGTGACTGCGCGACCAGCCGGTCGGCGCTGTCCCAGACCTCGGCGTCCTCCTCGAGGAATCCGCCGGCGAGGTTGCGGGTGGTGATCGAGACGCGCAGCGGGCCCGGGGCCGGGCGGCACCGGACGTGGACCGTCAGTTCGACTGTGGGCACCCAGCCCGACAGGCCGATCTCGAAGGCGGTGGGCGGCAGCGCGTCGACCGCGAGGAGCAGCGAGAGGGGGTCGGCGTCACGGCCGTCGGCGAGGCCGAACCAGGCCCGCATCTCCCCCTTGCCGGAGGGCGCGCCGAGCGCCCAGCCCAGCGTCGACGGGTCGAGCTTCAGCATCAGCCGGTCGGCGATCGCCGAGCTGCCGTCGACGGGGGCCGGCCCGTCCTCCGGACCGAAGCACTGGTCCATGGGCGGGAAGGCGGGCGGCTCGGCCGTCGTGCGGACGTCTTCCGGCAGCGAGTCCAGGTCCCCGTAGGAGGCGAGCACGCGGATACGTTCGGCCTCGCGGCCCTGGTCGTCGTACTGGAAGAGGGAGGCCTGGCCGGTCGACAGTGTGCGGCCGGTGCGGACGACGTTCGTGCGGACGACCGCCGGGCCCGGCTGGGACGCGGTCAGGTAGTGCGCCGAGATGGTGAACGGGTCGGCGTGCGGCAGGGCGTCCGCGAGCGCGCGGCCCAGGACGGCGAGCAGGTAACCGCCGTTGACGGCGCTGATGATCGTCCAGCCGGCGGAGAGGTCGGTGTCGTAGACCCCGGGTTCGCGCAGGGTGACCGCGGTGTCCCGGTCGAACTCGCTGTCGCCGATGACGGCGCGCACGGTAGCTGCTTCTGGCATGCCTGAACGGTACAACAAGTCATTACTAAGCGGTAGCTTTCCGCGTTACGGCCGCATGACATCGCGCACCGCACCCCCAGGTGAGGGGCACACAGTATTTCGGTAAGTGTCCCCACACGTCCGTGAACCCGGGCCCCCGGCCGGCCCTCTCCAAAGACATGAGCCTCACCGGGACTTCGTTCCTCTGCACCCTGATCGCAATGGCCGTCGCCGCCGTCGCGCTGCCGCTCGCCCTGTGGTCGCGGATGCGGGGACCCCGACCCCTGCGCGCCGCGGCCCGAGTGCTGATGCTGCTGTTCGCCCAGGGCACGGCGGTCGCCCTGGTCTTCACGCTGGTCAACAACGCGAACAACCTCTACGACAACTGGGCCGACCTCCTCGGCACCGGCGACCACGTCCAGCAGGCCGTCGACCTCGGCGCCGACGGCACCGGCGGGATCGTGCTGAACCGGCTGCCCAAGGTCCGCCAGACGTTCACGGGGACCGGCGCCGTGCGGGTCACACAGCTCAAGGGCCGGGTGTCGGGCGTGAACGCCGAGGTCTACGTCTGGCTACCGCCGCAGTACGACGAACCCGCCTACCGGAACCACACCTTCCCGGTGGTGGAACTGCTGTCGGGCTATCCCGGATCGGCGAAGGCCTGGTTCGGGTCCCTGCACGCCGACGAACAGCTGCTGCCGCTGATGCGCGACCGCGAGGTGGCGCCGTTCATCCTGGTCGCCCCGCGCACCAACCTGCTGGCCGGCGTGGACCCGGGCTGCGCCAACATCCCGGGCACGGTGAACGCGGACAGCTGGCTCAGCGTGGACGTGCCGAGAATGGTCATGGACAACTTCCGTACCGAATCCGCCCCGGCCGGCTGGGCGGTGGCCGGATACTCGGCGGGCGCGCACTGCGCGGCGAAGCTCGCCGTCGCGCACCCCGATCGCTACCGGGCCGCGGTCAGCCTGTCCGGCTACAACGACCCGATCGGCGAACGCAACTCGCTGGCCGCGCAGACCCCCGCCCTGCGCAACGCCAACAACCCGTACCTGCTGCTGCGCGAGGCCCGCACCCCGCCCGCGATCGCGCTCTACCTCTCCGGCCAGCCGCACGACGGCTACGAGGCGGCCGTGGCCCTCGCCCAGGCCGCGAAGGCGCCGACGACCGTGCACGTGGTCTACATCCCGAAGAGCGCGGGCGGACACACCATGGCGCTGTGGCGGCCGCAGGTGGTGCCCGCCTTCCGCTGGCTGACCGAACAACTGGGCCTGGGAGCCGCGGCTACTCCTCCCGCACGGTCGACCGGCGGTTCCACGCACGCGGCGCTCGCCAGTGGAACCGCATGGCGAGCAGCCGCAGCACGAAGGCGGTGACGACCGCGAGCGTGCTGGTGAGCGGGTTGAGGACGTCGTAGTGGATGCACAGGACGACCAGGGTGGCGCCGACCATCGCCGGGACGGCGTACAGGTCGCGGTCCCAGCGCAGCAGCGAGGGCACCTCATTGGCGAGCACGTCCCGCAGCACACCGCCGCCGACCGCGGTGGCGAGCCCGAGGGCCGCCGACTGGGTCAGGCCGAGCCCGTACTCGTACGCCTTCGTCGTGCCGGCGACGCAGAACAGGCCGAGGCCGGCCGCGTCGAAGACGTTCACGCCGGACTGGATGCGCTCCACGTGCGGGTGCAGGAAGAAGACCAGGAGGGCGGCGAGCAGCGGGGTGACGAAGTACCCGAGGTCGGTGAAGGCGGCGGGCGGTACGGCCCCGATGATCAGATCGCGGAACAGCCCGCCGCCCAGCGCGGTGACCTCGGCGAGGACGGCGATGCCGAAG
Source organism: Streptomyces sp. AC555_RSS877 (assembly GCF_019049245.1). Lineage (GTDB taxonomy): Bacteria > Actinomycetota > Actinomycetes > Streptomycetales > Streptomycetaceae > Streptomyces. The sequence goes on from NZ_JAGMUK010000001.1 coordinate 308,836, forward strand.
ACGTCGAAGTTCTTGCGCACGGCCAGCAGGGCGCCGGAGATCGCGAAGACGAAGATGCCGATCAGGTCGAGCGTGTGCTGAACGGACGGGCTGAACAGTTGCTGAAGCACCCTGCCATTCTTACCCATAACTGAGCCCCCGCCTTGTGATGGAAGGCGGGGGCTCGGTTACGGGCTACTTGTCGTTGGTGTCCTTGGTGACGTCGGTCTCCTTGGCGACCTCCGCCGCCACCGCCGCCGACGTCTCCGCCGACTCCGCCAGCACCTCGTCCGCGACCAGCTCGGCCGCCTCCTTGGCCACCGTGAGCAGCACGGTGTCCTGCGGGGCCTGGTCCTCGAAGTTCTCCGGGTGGTGACAGGCGACCTGCTGGCCGGGCTTCAGCTCCGCGAGCGGCGGCTCGGTCGTCTTGCAGATCTCCGTCGCCTTCCAGCACCGGGTGTGGAAACGGCAGCCGCTCGGCGGCGAGATCGGCGAGGGCACGTCGCCCTTGAGCAGGATGCGCTCGCTCTTGGCCGACTTGCGGCGCGGGTCCGGGATCGGCACCGCCGACATGAGCGCCTTGGTGTACGGGTGCATCGGCGCCCGGTACAGCGCGTCGCGGTCGGCGAGCTCCACGATCTTGCCGAGGTACATCACGGCGATACGGTCCGAGACATGGCGTACGACGGACAGGTCGTGCGCGATGATCACGTACGTCAGGCCCAGCTCCTGCTGGAGGTCGTCCAGGAGGTTCACGACCTGCGCCTGGATCGACACGTCCAGAGCCGAGACCGGCTCGTCCGCCACGACCAGCTTCGGGTTCAGCGCGAGCGCGCGGGCGATGCCGATGCGCTGGCGCTGGCCGCCGGAGAACTCGTGCGGGTAGCGGTTGTAGTGCTCGGGGTTGAGGCCCACGACCGACAGCAGCCGCTGCACTTCCTTCTTGATGCCGCCCTCGGGCTCGACGCCCTGCAGCTTGAAGGGAGCGCCGACGATCGTGCCGATGGTGTGGCGCGGGTTCAGCGACGAGTACGGGTCCTGGAAGATCATCTGCACGTCGCGGCGCAGCGGGCGCATGCCGCTCACCCCGAGGTGCGTGATGTCCTTGCCCTCGAACTCGACCTTGCCCGCGGTCGGTTCGAGCAGCCGGGTGATCAGCCGGCCCATCGTGGACTTGCCGCAGCCGGACTCGCCCACCACGCCGAGCGTCTCGCCGGCGCGGACCTCGAAGTCGATGCCGTCGACCGCGTGCACCGCACCGACCTGCCGCTGGAGCAGACCCTTCTTGATCGGGAAGTGCTTCTTCAGCCCGGTCACCTTCAGCAGGACCTCGCCGGGGGCGGGATCCTTCGTGAGGGTCGCGGCGCCCTCCTCCTGAGGCGCACCGCCCTGCGCGGGAATGGTCACCGCTTTCTCGTCGTCACTCACAGCTTCGGCGCAATCTCTTCGGTCCAGATACGCTCCCGCTGCTCCGTGCCCAGGTGGCAGGCCGCCCAGTGCCGGCTGCCCACTTCGGCGAGCTCGGGGCGGACGGTGCGGGTGACGTCGTCCTTCGGGAGGTCCGCGTACGGGCAGCGCGGGTTGAAGGCGCAGCCCGACGGGATGTTGATCAGCGAGGGCGGGGAGCCCTTGACCGGGATCAGACGCTCCTGCTGCTCACGGTCCAGGCGCGGCATCGAGCCGAGCAGACCCCAGGTGTAGGGGTGCCGGGGCTCGTAGAACACCTTGTCGGCCGGGCCCCGCTCGACGCAGCGGCCGCCGTACATCACCAGGATGTCGTCGGCCAGTTCGGCGACGACGCCCAGGTCGTGGGTGATGACGATGACCGCGGAGCCGAACTCCTTCTGCAGGTCCCGGATCAGGTCGAGGATCTGCGCCTGGACGGTCACGTCCAGAGCAGTCGTCGGCTCGTCCGCGATCAGCAGCTCGGGGTTGTTGACCAGCGACATCGCGATCATCGCGCGCTGGCGCATACCGCCGGAGAACTCGTGCGCGTAGCTGTCGACGCGCTTGTCCGGCTGCGGGATGCCCACCCGGTCGAGCATCTCGACCGCGCGACGCTTGGCGGTCTTCTTGTCGACGTCGTGGTGGATCCGGTACGCCTCCACGATCTGCTGGCCGATCGTGTAGTACGGGTGCAGCGCCGACAGCGGATCCTGGAAGATCATCGCCATCTCGCGGCCGCGCAGCTTGCGCACGTAGTCCGGGTCGGCGGACAGGAGTTCGGTCCCGTCCAGCCAGATCTCGCCGGAGATCTGGGCCTTGCGCTTGCCGTACTGGCCGGCGGTGTGCAGGCCCATGATGCCGAGCGAGGTCACCGACTTGCCGGAGCCGGACTCGCCCACGATGCCGAGGGTCTTGCCCTTCTCCAGCTGGAAGCTGAGCCCGTCGACGGACTTGACCAGGCCGTCGTCGGTCGGGAAGTGCACCTTCAGGTCGCGCACTTCCAGGAAGGAGGTCGGGGCGGGCGAGGAACCGGTGGGCTCGCCCACGGCCGCTCCGCTCTTGCTGAGTTCGGTCATGTGAGCCTCACTCGGGGGTCGATCACGGCGTACAGGATGTCCACCACGAGGTTGGCGACGAGCACCGCGAGGGATGTGATCAGGGTGACGCCCACGATGATGGGCAGGTCCTGGTTGCGGATGGCGTCCAGTACGGCTCGGCCGAGGCCGGGCAGATTGAACGTGGACTCGGTCAGGATCGCGCCACCGATCAGGGCGCCGAGGTCCATGCCGAGCATGGTCAGGATCGGCGTCATCGTCGAGCGCATGGCGTGCTTGCCGATGACGGTCTGTTCCTTGAGGCCCTTGGCGCGGGCGGTGCGGATGTAGTCCTCGCCCAGGATCTCCATCATGGTGGCGCGGGTGATCCGGGCGTACATCGCCGCGTAGAGGAACGCCAGGGTGATCCACGGCAGGATCATGCCGCCGAACCAGCCGCCGAAGCTGTCCTCCAGAGGCACGTACTGCGCGTCGATCCATTTCAGCCCGAAGGCGAAGATCGCCAGGCTGAGCATGCCGGTGAAGTAGATGGGGAGGGAGACACCCGCGAGGGCGACGACCATCGCACCGCGGTCCCACAGGGTGCCCCGCTTGAGCGCGGAGAGCACACCCGCCGCGACACCGAAGACCAGCCACAGCACGGCCGCACCGAGCGCGAGACCCAGGGTCACCGGGAATCGGTCGGTGAGCACCGGCCAGACGGCCTGCTCGCTGCGGAAGGAGTAGCCGAAACACGGTGCGGAGCAGTGGATCGTGTCGCCGCCGCCCGTGTAGGTGCGGCCGGCGAAGATGCCCTTGAAGAACTCCCAGACCTGGGCGTAGATCGGGTCGCCCAGGCCGAGCTTCTCGCGCACGCCCTCGACGGCGGCAGGGTCGGCCTGCTTGCCCACGAAGCTCAAGGCGATGTCTACGCCCGCCCACTTCGGGACGAGGAAGAAGATGCCGAAGACCACCATGATGATGACCACGAGCATCACTGCGGCGGCGAACAACCGCCTGATGAGGTAAGCGAGCACAGCTCTCGGCCCGCCGCGGACCGCGGGCCACCGGAGGTCTTCCGGTGGCCCGCGATCACGCTGCGCCGGCCTTCACCTGCCTTTCGTGCCGTTCGGCGGGTGTGCCGGGTTTACTTCTTCGGGTTCTTCAGACCGAGGTTGACGAAGTCGTACTGACCGCTGTAGCCGTCGGTCGTGTAGACGTTCGCCAGGTTGCTCGAGCGCCAGTTGATGAACTTCTCGTAGACGAAGGGCAGGTAGTACGCGCCCTCCATCACCTTGTGGTTGATCTCCGTGGCGATCTTTTCCTTGCCGGCGTCGTCCAGGGTCGTCACGTACGAGTCGAACAGACCGTCGATCGTCTTGTCGTCGATGAGCGCGTAGTTGTTGTTACCGCTCTCCTGGATGTACTTGCTGCTCCACAGCGGCAGACCGAAGCCCTGGACGGACGGGAAGTCCGGACCCCAGCCCATGATGATGATGCCGTAGTTCTTCTTCTTCACGTTCGCCGGGCTGCCGATGATGCCGGCGGTCTGCGAGCCGTCGTACTGGTCGATCTCGGCGGTGATGCCGATCTTCTTCAGCGACGCCTGCAGCGACTGGGCGGTGGCCACCTCGACCGGCTTGTTGTTGCGGACGGCGATGGTGGTCTTGAAGCCGTTCGGCTGACCGCAGGCCTTCAGCTCTTCCTTGGCCTTGGCGGTGTTGCCGTCCTTGTTGGCACCGGCGAGCTCGTACGGGTCGTACTTCTGGCCCTCGGAGCCCGGGACGGACGGCGGCAGCATGTTGGTGCCGATGTCACCACCGGCGATCGGGCCACCGCGAGCGGTCTGCAGCGACACGTGGTCGGCACCGTAGATGACGGCCTTGCGGCACTCGATCTTGTCGAACGGCTTCACGCTCTGCGGGAAGACCGCGTAACGGATGTAGCCGGAGACCGGGTTGTCCAGGTTGGCCTTGTGCTGCTTGAGGGCGGTGGTGCGGCCCTGCGGCGACATGCCGGTCTGGTTCAGGTCGAGGTCCAGGTCCCCGTTGAGCAGGCGCTGGTCCAGCTGGTTGGCGTCCGAGAAGAACTGGATGGTGATCTTGTCCGGGTAGGCCTTGCGGACCGGGTCCGAGGCCTGCTTCCACTCGGTGTTGCGGACCAGGGTGAGGTCCTTGCCCGGGTTGTACGACTGGAACTTGTACGGGCCGGAGGAGAACGGGTGCAGGCCGTACTTGCCCTTGGTGTCCTTGTCCTGGCGGACCGGCGAGGCCGAGACCAGGGCCAGCATCTCCTCGAAGTCCGAGTTGGCCTGCGGCAGCTTGAAGACGATGGTCTTGTCGTCCGGCGTCTCGATGGCCTTCAGACCGAGCTTGTCGGCGGAGGTGTCCTTGTACGGGCCCTTGTACTCGCCCTTGGGGTCGAGCACGTCCTTCAGGTACGTCGGACCGCCGGACAGCACGTCCTGCGCCCACACGCGCTCGATGCCGTACTTGACGTCCTTCGAGGTGATCGGCTTGCCGTCCTCCCACGTACTGCCGTCGCGCAGCGTGTACGTGTAGGTCTTGCCGTCGTCCGTGACCTTGGCGGTCGAGGTGGCGAGGTCCGGAGTGATCTCGGCACCGGCCGCGCCCGGCTCCGCCTTGTTCGTGACGAGCTGGCGGCTGTAGTAGCGGGCGAAGTTCCACATCATGCCGTAGTAACCGCGCGTGGTGTCCCACGAGTCGGCGTCCTGGGCACCACCGAACTTCAGCGTGCCGCCCTTCTTGGCGGCGGAGGCCTGGGCGACCTTGTTGTTCGCGGCGTCGAAGCCGGCGGCGCCGGTGCTCGAGCCCTTGTCGCCGTCGTCTCCACCGCCGCCGCACGCCGCCGTGGTCAGCAGCGCGGCGACCGCGGCGACAGCGGCAAACGCCTGCTTCCGCCGCCCTGAGGTGCGTTGGGTAGTCACGATCTCGGATCCTCCGGATTTGATGAGAGACCCCGTGTGAGTGCCACGGGACAGTTGGGGTGCCGCGCTTGGACGGTCAGCGGTTCAACGGGAGGCCTTCGGGTCCAGCGCGTCCCGGACGCCGTCGCCGAAGAGGTTGAAGGCCAGCACGGTGATGAAGATCGCCACGCCTGGGACCACCATGTACATGGGGTCCGACTCGTAGTAGTCGATCGCACTCGAGAGCATCTGCCCCCACGAGGCCGTGGGCGGCTTGACGCCCACGCCCAGGAAGCTGAGCGCCGCCTCGGTGAGGATGTTGGTGGGGATCATCATCGTCGTGTACACGACGATCGGGGCGACGAGGTTCGGCAGCAACTCCTTGAACAGGATGTACAGCCGCCCCGCGCCCAGCGATCGGGCCGCCTCGACGTACTCGCGCTCACGCAGCGAGAGCGTCTGGCCGCGCACGACGCGTCCGATGTAGGGCCAGCCGAAGAAACCGATGACCAGGATCATCACGAAGACACGCACGCTCGAACCGGTCAGCCCCAGCATGTCGTTCGGCATGACGGAGACCAGCGCGATGATGAACAGCAGCTGCGGGAAGGCGAGCAGACCGTCCATCACCCGGCTGATCACGGAGTCGACCCAGCCGCCGAAGAAGCCGGCGAGGATGCCCAGCACCGTTCCGAGGATCACGGCCACCAGCGCGGACAGGAAGCCGACCAGCAGCGAGATCCGGGCGCCGTAGAGGATGCGGGCGAGGATGTCGCGGCCGTTGACCGGCTCGACGCCGAGCAGGTGTTCGCCGCTGATGCCGCCCAGAGAGCCCGTGGGCGTACCGAACAGCGGGTCGATGAGGTTCTCGTGGTACTCGTTCGGGTCCTGCCCGAGGATCCCGGTGATGACCGGGGCGAGCAGCGCGATCACCACGAGGAAGAGAACCACGACGCCACCCGTCAGGGCGAGCTTGTCCCGCTTGAGGCGCTCCCAGGCGATCCGGCCCAGGGAGCGTCCCTGAACGGCCTTCGCATCGGCGCTGACCAGCGCCGCTTCTTCGGCCGCACTCGGGGCCGCTTCCGCGGTCGGCTCGTGCAATGGTGCCGTCATCTGGCAGGGACCCCTCTCAACCGGCGGTAGCCGGCCCGCACTTGCCGCTGTGGCGGCATTGATCAGTCCGTCGTACACAGGGACGAAAGGTCCCTGGTGCCGGAGTCTTCAACGCTTTGGCGATCTGTTGCCAGACTTGGCGGTGAAAGGATGCATAAACGTGATGCGGGCTGGAGGGTTCCGTTATCCGGACGCCGGGTAACGCGGGTCGGACGCAGACCAGTTAGGACATTTTGGGCGCATGCGGACGATCCACCCTGTTCTACGCGCGAAGATGTGCCGGGCCATCAGGGCCGGGCAGACGTTCGGTCAGTATCCGCCGCGAGCCGGCGGATAGCCGTATCCGGCCGCCGGAGCCTGGACCGAGGAGGGGGCCGGGGCGGGCGCCGCATGGGCCTCACGGTCGTAGAACGGGCGGGCGCTCGCCCGCATCCACAGCGCCACCGGGTCGTACTCGTCGGACATCGCCACGGTCGACACCGGCAGCCCGTCCGGGACCGCTCCGATCGACTGCTGCATCATCGCGCGCACCGAGTCGACGGCCGGCGGACTGGTGTCGTACACGTCGAGACCGATGGCCAGATACGGCGCCCCGAGCGCGGGTTGCACCCAGGCGCGGCGCAGGGAGCGGACGGCCGGGGTGCGGTGGGCGTTCTGCGCCATCTGGGCGTAGAACTGCGGGATTTCGATGCCGGGCTCGGACAGCCGGAGCGGACCGGCGGGCTGGCGCTCCAGGCCGGTGGCGATGCGGCGCAGATCGAGCCACGGAATGCCGACGCCGCCACCGGGGGCGTGCGGGTTCAGCCACAGGCCGTAGTGGTCCGGGTACAGGGTGCGGGCGACGTCGATTCCGTCGACGACCTCGTAGGAGCGGTTCCAGCCGCTGGCCGAGAGTTCCTGGGCCGAGGTGACGCACGGGGCGTAGCCGTAGCCGTCGACCTCCATGTTTCCGTACTGGGCGTCGGGGGAGCCTGCCTGGCCGTGCCACAGGAGCATCCAGATCTGGCCGGAGGAGGGGGTCGCGAGCGCGCGCAGGAGTGCCTCGTAGGCGTCGTAGCGCCCGGGCGTCACCTGGCGCAGCATGTGCTCGACCTGACCGGCCGCGATGCCGCTGGCGCTCACCTGTACCGCCCCTTCGTGAAGTTCCTCGATATGAAACCAGCTTATGTGGCGGCGCCGACAGCAGCCGCCCAGGAGCTCGGGACTTGTTCGCCGTCGGCCGGTGCAGGTCGCGGGGGCCGGTCGCGCGGTTCCCGAGCCCCTGAATACCTCAGTAGCCGTACTGATAGAAGGGTTGGACCTGCTCGCGCATCCAGTGGCCCACCGGGTCGTCCGCCACGTCCAGGAGGACCAGGTTGACCGGCCAGGGGGCCGGGGCGCGTCCCAGGGCCCTCGCCAGGGCGTCCATGGGGACCGTGCGCAGGTCGGGGGCCTCCCCGTGGGAGAGCTCCACGCCCACGAACATCACCGGGTCCGCGGTCTCGATCGCCGCCAGGCAGCGGCGGGCGGTGAGGATGACGCCTGTCGACGCGAACTCGGCCGAGGCCGCGGCGAGGAAGTCGACGGGGTCGTTCTGCCAGTCCGGCTCGTAGAGCTTGACGCGGCCGCCGCTCGCCGGGCCGTCCAGCGGGGTGCGGCCGGAGCGGCACAGTTCGGCCACGGCGGCCGGGGGCAGCGGGACGCCGACCGTGCCGTCCGGGTTCACGGCGATGCCGATCTGCGGGGGCAGGCCGCGGGCGAACTCCACCGCGGGCGCGATGGTGTACGACAGGTGCGAGCCGACGACCTGGCGGAACTGCTCCTCGGAGCTGAAGACCGGGACGTAGGCCTGGCCGTCGATCTCCAGGGTGGGAAGGTCGAGCGGACCGCTGTGCGGGCCGCCGCCGCCGGGCAGCGGCACCCACACGAAGCTGCGGCCGAGCACCTCGATGATCCGCCCGCCGGCTCCGGGGATGCCGAGGGAGGCGGAGAGCACCTCCTCCAACTCGTTGCCGGGCCATCCGCCGTGCGAAGGGGGGTGTGCCTGTGCCGGGAACTCCGAGAAGCCCGCTGGGAGATCCGCCGGGAAGTCCATCTGCTGCCTACCGCCTGCCGAGTACCGCTGCTGTGGCTGAAAGGCTAGCGGGTGCGGACCGGTGGGGGTCAGCCCGTGAAGCCGATCCGGCGCAGGACGTTCGCCGCGTCCCGGTCGATCAGGACCGCCGAGTCGCAGCCCTGGGGCAGATCGCCCTTCTCCACGGAGCTGATCAGACGGGAGGCCGCGCCGCGGTGGCGCAGGAACGCGTACCGCGAGACTCCGCGGCCGCGCTCGCGCTGGCCGGCCAGGGCCGTGTCCGGGGGGACGTCCAGCAGCAGCAGGTGCAGGATGCCGCCCCGGCGGCGGGCCTCGCGGGCCAGCCAGCCGCGCACCCAGGCCTGCGTACCGCAGTCGTGCACGACGACGCCTCCGCCGGAGCGCAGGGCGCGGCGCAGCCCCGCGTAGTGGGCGAGGCGGACGAGCGGGCGGTAGACCCCGTACGGCAGGAAGCGGGACAGCAGGCCGTCCCAGCGGTCGCGGGTGTCCTGGGAGTCGATCCGCACGCCCTTGACCGTGCGCCGCATCAGCGTGGACTTGCCACTGCCCGGCAGGCCGGTGATCACGACGAGGTCGCGGGGTCCGAAGAGCAGTGCGTGCGGGCTGTGGCCCTCGCGTTCGCGCAGGTCGCGGAGGACGGGTCCGGGGCGCGTTCCGCACGCCTGGCGGGCCTTGGCCGCGGGCTGCTCGGGCAGCGCGACGGCCGAGGTCGTGGCGTACGCCGTGGTCCTGTTCACCGTGATCGTCCTCCCCTGGGGCGGGTCACGAGTTCCCCTCCCCTTCGAGTGTAAAGAGAAGGTAATACGCGGCGTCTCCTGTTTTCATGCGCTTACTGCCACAGGCCGGTTACAGATGCGGCCTGCCGCGCACCGAAGATGCGTGCGATGATGTGCGCGCCAACTGCATACCGGCCGTTTGAATCCGCGCGGGAGAGTCCCCAGCCGTACGTCGCTGGGGCGCCGAAGGAGCAAGTCCCTCCCTTGAATCTCTCAGGTCCCCGTTACCGCGCGGGCGAGGCACATCTGAAAAGCGGGCCGCTGCCACAGTGGCTCCACCCAAGGTGCAAGTCGTGACCACCGTTTCGCGGGGTCACGTCGAACCTCTCAGGTTCCGATGACAGATGGGGAGGAACGACCTCGCCGTCATGCCTTGGGAGACGACCGTCCGATGAGCAGCACCGCACCCCGTCACACCGCCCTCGACGCCCTCCATCGTTCGCTCGGCGCGACGATGACCGACTTCGCCGGCTGGGACATGCCCCTGCGCTACGGCTCCGAACGCGACGAGCACCACGCCGTGCGCACCCGGGCCGGTCTCTTCGACCTCTCGCACATGGGCGAGATCACGGTCACCGGGCCGGAAGCCGCGCAGTTCCTGAACCACGCACTGGTCGGCGACATCGCGGCCGTGAAGGTGGGCCGCGCCCGCTACACGATGATCTGCGTCGAGAACGGCGGAATCCTCGACGACCTGATCGTGTACCGGCTGGCCGAAGACGAGTACATGATCGTCGCCAATGCCTCCAACGCCCAGAACGTCGTGAACGAGCTCGGCAACCTCGGTGAGGAGTTCGCGGTCGAGGTCCGCGACGACCGCGATCACTACGCGCTGGTCGCCGTCCAGGGGCCCGAGTCCCCCGGCATCCTCAAGTCGCTCACCGACGCCGACGTCGACGGCCTCAAGTACTACGCCGGCCTGCCCGGCACCGTCGCCGGCGTCCCCGCGCTCATCGCCCGCACCGGCTACACCGGCGAGGACGGCTTCGAGCTGTTCGTGAAGCCGGAGCACGCCGTGGAGCTGTGGCAGGCCCTGACCAAGGCGGGCGAGGGCGTCGGCCTGGTCCCCTGCGGCCTGTCCTGCCGGGACACGCTGCGTCTGGAGGCGGGCATGCCGCTGTACGGGCACGAGCTGTCCCTGTCGTTGACTCCGTTCGACGCCGGGCTCGGCCGGGTGGTGAAGTTCGACAAGGAGGGCGACTTCGTGGGCCGCGAGGCGCTGACCGAGGCGGCCGCCCGCGCACGGGCGAACCCTCCGCGGGTCCTCGTCGGCCTGGTCGCCGAGGGGCGTCGCGTCCCGCGCGCCGGGTACGCGGTCGTCGCCGGCGGTCAGGTCATCGGCGAGGTCACCTCCGGCGCGCCCTCCCCCACGCTGGGCAGGCCGATCGCGATGGCGTACGTCGACGCCGCGCACGCGGCGCCTGGCACGCCGGGTGTCGGCGTGGACATCCGGGGCAGCCACGAGCCGTACGAGGTCGTGGCGCTGCCGTTCTACAAGCGCCAGAAGTAGACACTTGAGCGGTTCGTGCGCGTGACCCTGCGCACATTTCCGCTGCTCACGTGCGTTTCCAGCAGTCCCCCATTCACCAGCACTCCCTCGCGTACAGGAGAATTCAGGCCATGAGCAACCCCCAAGAGCTGCGCTACAGCAAGGAGCACGAGTGGCTGTCGGCCGCCGCTGACGGCGTCTCGACGGTCGGCATCACGGAGCACGCGGCCAACGCTCTCGGTGATGTCGTCTTCGTCCAGCTCCCGGAGGTCGGGGCCGCGGTGACCGCGGGCGAGACCTGCGGCGAGCTGGAGTCGACCAAGTCGGTCTCCGACCTGTACGCCCCGGTGTCCGGTGAGGTCACCGAGGTGAACGAGGACGTGGTCAACGACCCGTCGCTGGTGAACTCCGCTCCCTTCGAGGGCGGGTGGCTGTTCAAGGTACGCGTCACGGACGAGCCGGCCGACCTGCTCTCCGCCGACGAGTACACCGCCTTTTCCGCCGGCTGAGGAGTCGTACACCCGATGTCCGTTCTGAACACGCCCCTGCACGAGCTCGACCCGGAGATCGCCGCCGCGATCGACGCCGAGGTCGGCCGCCAGCAGTCCACCCTCGAGATGATCGCCTCCGAGAACTTCGCGCCTCTCGCGGTGATGGAGGCGCAGGGCTCGGTCCTCACCAACAAGTACGCCGAGGGCTACCCCGGCCGCCGCTACTACGGCGGTTGCGAGCACGTCGACGTCGCCGAGCAGATCGCGATCGACCGGGTCAAGGAGCTGTTCGGCGCCGAGTACGCCAACGTGCAGCCGCATTCCGGCGCCTCCGCCAACCAGGCCGCCCTGTTCGCGCTGGCCAAGCCCGGCGACACCATCCTCGGCCTGGACCTGGCGCACGGCGGCCACCTCACCCACGGGATGCGGCTGAACTTCTCCGGCAAGCAGTTCAACGTGGTCGCCTACCACGTGGACGAGGCCGGACTGGTCGACATGGCCGAGGTCGAGCGGCTCGCCAAGGAGCATCGGCCGAAGGTGATCATCGCGGGCTGGTCGGCGTACCCGCGGCAGCTGGACTTCGCCGAGTTCCGCCGGATCGCGGACGAGGTCGAGGCCTTCCTGTGGGTCGACATGGCGCACTTCGCGGGTCTGGTCGCCGCCGGTCTCCACCCGAACCCGGTCGAGTACGCCGATGTCGTCACCTCCACCACGCACAAGACGCTGGGCGGCCCGCGCGGCGGCGTCATCCTCGCCAGGAAGGACTTCGCGAAGAAGCTCAACTCGTCCGTCTTCCCGGGCTTCCAGGGCGGCCCCCTGGAGCACGTGATCGCGGCCAAGGCGGTCTCCTTCAAGGTCGCCGCCTCGGAGGACTTCAAGGAGCGTCAGCGCCGTACGGTCGAGGGCGCGCGGATCCTCGCCGAGCGCCTCACCGCGCCGGACGCCCGCGAGGCCGGCGTGAACGTCCTGTCCGGCGGCACCGACGTGCACCTGATCCTGGTCGACCTGCGCGAGTCCGAACTGGACGGGCAGCAGGCCGAGGACCGCCTCCACGAGGTGGGCATCACGGTCAACCGCAACGCCGTCCCGAGCGACCCGCGCCCGCCGATGGTCACCTCCGGCCTGCGGATCGGTACGCCCGCCCTCGCCACCCGCGGCTTCACGGCCGCGGACTTCACCGAGGTCGCGGACGTCATCGCCGAGGCGCTCAAGCCGTCCTACGACGTCGAAGCCCTCAAGACCCGGGTGAAGGCGCTTGCCGACAAGCACCCGCTGTACCCCGGTCTGAACAAGTAGTTCCTTTTTGCGGCGTGCCCCGCACACTTCGAGTGCGGGGCACCCGCCCCCTGCACCACCCGTATTGAGGAGTTCCCGTGGCCATCTCGGTCTTCGACCTGTTCTCGATCGGCATCGGCCCGTCCAGCTCCCACACGGTCGGCCCGATGCGCGCGGCCCGCATGTTCGCCCGCCGCCTGCGCAACGAGGCCCTGCTGGAGTCGGTGGTGTCCGTGCGGACCGAGCTGTACGGCTCCCTCGGCGCGACCGGCCACGGCCACGGCACGCCCAAGGCGGTGCTGCTCGGTCTGGAGGGCGACTCGCCCCGCACGGTGGACGTGGAGAAGGCCGACCAGCGGGTGGCGGACATCAAGGAGGCGGGCCGGCTGCGGCTGCTCGACGAGCACGAGGTCGGCTTCGACTTCGACAAGGACCTCGTCCTCCACCGCCGTAAGACCCTCCCGTACCACGCCAACGGCATGACCCTGTGGGCGTACGACGCCTCGGGGGCGGAGCTGCTCACGAAGACGTACTACTCGGTGGGCGGCGGCTTCGTCGTCGACGAGGACGCGGTGGGCGCGGACCGCATCAAGCTCGACGACACGGTGCTCAAGTACCCCTTCCGCACCGGCGACGAGCTGCTGCGCCTCACGCAGGAGACCGGCCTGTCGATCTCCGCCCTGATGCTGGAGAACGAGCGGGCCTGGCGCACCGAGGAGGAGATCCGCGCGGGGCTGCTGGAGATCTGGCGGGTGATGCAGGCGTGCGTGTCGCGCGGCATGGCCCGCGAGGGCATCCTGCCGGGCGGGCTCAAGGTCCGCCGCCGGGCCGCCATGTCGGCGCGTCAGCTCCGGGCGGAAGGCGACCCGTTGGCGCACGCGATGGAGTGGATCACGCTCTACGCGATGGCGGTGAACGAGGAGAACGCGGCGGGCGGGCGCGTGGTGACCGCGCCGACGAACGGAGCGGCCGGCATCATCCCCGCGGTGCTCCACTACTACATCAACTTCGGGGCGGGCGCAGCCTCCGAAGGAGAAAAAGAGGACGGCGTGGTCCGCTTCATGCTCGCCGCCGGCGCGATCGGCATGCTCTTCAAGGAGAACGCCTCCATCTCCGGCGCCGAGGTCGGCTGCCAGGGCGAGGTCGGGTCCGCGTGCTCGATGGCGGCGGGCGCGCTCGCGGAAGTCCTCGGCGGCTCCCCGGAACAGGTCGAGAACGCCGCCGAGATCGGCATGGAACACAACCTCGGCCTCACCTGCGACCCGGTCGGCGGCCTCGTCCAGATCCCGTGCATCGAGCGCAACGGCATGGCCGCGGTGAAGGCGGTCACGGCCGCGCGGATGGCGATGCGCGGAGACGGCACCCACAAGGTGTCCCTGGACAAGGTCATCAAGACGATGAAGGACACGGGGGCGGACATGTCGGTGAAGTACAAGGAGACGGCTCGCGGGGGCCTGGCGGTCAACATCATCGAATGCTGAGGTAACAGGCCCTGACCAGCGCGTTCCTGTCTTTCAGCGCTGTCGGGGCCTTCCCTGCTTACGCGGCGGAAAGTCCCCGGAATGTCCCTGGGACGGGCGTGAAAGTCCCCCAAAAGTCCCCAGGAAATCCTACGGAATGGGCGCCTGACCTGGGGGGTCGTGCCATCCGCGATCACTGTTCCGATCCGCTCTGACCGCCGACCGTCGGCAGCATGTATCAAATCGATCCCTCGTTCATGCGACAGACAGCTTCCATGTCCTCGGCTACCCACTCGCAACCGTCATCGCCGAGAAGCTCTCCACCGCCGTCTCACTCGGCGACCTCAACACCCGCGACCGCGACTACGGCGACCTCTACCGCCTGTTCACCCTCAACAATCTCGACGGCCAGGAACTCACCACCGCGCTGACCGCCACCGCCGCACACCGCGGCATCACCCTGAAGCCGCTCAGCACCGCCATCACCGACCTCGGCGAGCGTCGCCAGACCTCGTACACTGCCTGGCGCCGTCGGCAAGGCCCCGCTGCAACTGGCTACCCTGAACGCTTCGTTGACGTCGTCCGGCAGGTCACCGAGTTCGCAGACACTCTCCTCAACGACGATGCCACCACCCGTACATGGAGTGCAGCGACCCTCACATGGTCATGAACCACTCCTGACTCGCTGAGTAGCCGTCAGAGTTCGAACCCGAGACCTACGCATTACGAGGCCATGAGTGATCGTGTCGCCTCGTGCCTCGTCGTGCTGTCCGGTGACGTTTTTGCTGATCAGGGCATGTGTGAGGGGTTCGTCGACCCCGGCCAGGACGGGTCCGGGGAGCCGGCGCGGCCCGTCGAAGAGAGAGTGGTCACATGTGGCCTGCGGGGATTGTGAGGCCAGTGGTCAGGACATAGTTTCGGCCGCTGAAGCGCTTTCCCCACCGGCGATACCCCAGCGGGACGCCATAGCGCGGCGGCAGCCGGCACGCCGCATTCCGCACCCCCGGCACCTCACGCCCAAGGTTCCCGCATGCCCCGACGCATCCTCGCCCCTACGCTCCTCCTGCTCGGCTCCCTCACGCTGACGACCGCCTGCGCCGGCGGCTCGTCTCCGGCCGACTCCGCGCCCTCGCACGACAGCTCGTCCAACAGCCCGTCGGGGTCCGGAGGGACCGAGACCAGCACCCAGGCCGGTCTGTCCAGACTCAAGGGCGTCAACATCGTCAGTGACAGCAGCACCGACCGGTCCTGCCCCTGGGCCACCGCCTACCCGGCCGTGCCCGGCGCTGACGCGATGGCAGCCGCGATGAAGAAGGACGTGGACGGACGCCTGGAGACCTTCCGCACGGGGTCGTGCCAGGAGGGCCAGGACCACGGCGAAGGGACCGAGCTGAACGTCAGCTTCTCGTTCCTCGTGGCCTCCGGCGATGTGCTGGGTGTCCGGCTGGTGACGGTCGACCGCACATCGATCGCGGACGGCCTTGCCACCAAGGCGTACTGGTACGACGGCGCCGCCAAGCAGTACCGGACTTCTCCTGGGCTCATCGCGGACGGCTCCCGGGCCGCGTTCATCACGGCCCTGGAGAAAGTCCTGAAGAAGCGGGAGGGAGTCACCCCCGACACCCTCGCCTCGTCGCTCGACGACCGGGAATACCGCGACACCTACCTGGACGACATGAGCTTCACCTCCGACGGAGGCCTGAGGTTGAGCTTCGACCGGGGAACCGTGGCCGTTCCCCCGACCGGCCGCGTCTCCGTCACGCTCCCCAAGGCGACCGTCACCCCGTTCCTGTCCGACTTCGGCAGCCGCGCCCAGCACCAGACCACCCACCCGGGCGGCAAGCTGGACCTCGGTGCCACCGAGACGCCCGCCGAGACCGTCACCGCACAGCCGGACCCGGGCAAGGACACCACGAACTGCTCCAAGGTCAAGTGCATCGCCCTGACCTTCGACGACGGTCCTGCCGTCCCCTACACGGGAACGCTGCTGAAATACCTCGCCCAGTACAAGGCTCGCGCCACCTTCTTCGTCGTCGGCCAGAACGTCGCCGCGCACCCTGAGGTCGTCCGCGCCGAGATGAAAGGGTGGCCGCGTCAACGCCGGTGTACCGTGGCCTGCACGGAAGCAAGGAGAGAGCATGGCGGCCGAGGTCGTAGCCCGCGTGGTTGACGAGCTCGTAACGGAGCATGCGCCTGTCGAGGTGGTCGGCCCGCTGATGCGTGGGATCGCCGTCCTCAGGGAGCTGACAGACGCAGGCGGGCGAGAGGACTTGCAGCAACTCGCCCATCGCACGAGCCTGCCCCGGGCCACTCTCGACCGCATCACGAGCACCTTGGACTGTCTGGGCTACCTCCGCATCGAGGGACGCGAGGTAACGCTGGCACCCCCGTTGATGGAAGTGGGCAATGCCTACCTGTCCGCCGTGAGAATTCCCGAGCTCCTTGGGCCCCACGCCGACGCTCTGGCCGAGGAACTGGACGAAGGCGTCACGTTGACCGTCCCGGACCAGCACGGCGCCCACTTCGTCCACTCGTCCAAGCGGGACCGCCGGATGAGCATCGTCTGCAGCATCGGCGACCGGCTGCCGCTCGACGCCTCGGCGCCCGGCGCTCTGCTGGCCGCTACCTGGAGCTCTGACGAGTGGGAACGGCATCAGGCAGAGCACCACTGCGTGCGAGGGCCGGGGCACGCTCAGGCGTGTACGAATGACCTTCGCGAACGGGCCGCCGCCGCCAGATCCGATGGCTGGTCCCTCGACGACCAGTGGTTGGAACCGGGCCTGATCGCCTTGGGCGTCCCCGTCCACGGTCCCGACGGAGACCTCCTTTGCGTGGTGAACGTCGTCAGCCTCATCGGGCGCTATCCGAGCTCCGAAGCCCTTGCGCGGGCCGCACTGCCGGCCGCCCGCCGTGCCGCAGCGGACATGGAGCGCGAACTGGGCTCACAGCAACCGGTGTCACGGTCCGGACCCATGGGCAGGCGGGTGGAGGACACCAGGACTCTCACGACCGGCCGCGACTTCGTCGAATCCCTCGCCCGCGGCCTGAGCGTGCTGACAGCCTTCGGCGAGGGCCGCCACGCCCTCAAGAGCTCCGACGTCGCTCGTATCACCGGTCTGCCGCGTGCCACCGCGCGGCGTGCTCTCATCACCCTGGACCACCTCGGCTACATCACGAACCGGGGAGGGCTGTACCGTCCGGGCGCCGCGATCCTCTCCCTCGGCTACGCCCCGCTGTCGCGTCTGACATTGCCGCAGCTGGCCCAGCCCCATCTGACGGAGCTGTCCCGTCGGCTCTCGGACTCTGTGTCGATGTCAGTGCTTTCCGGCTCGGAGATCGTCTACGTCGCCCGCGCCGCCAGCATCCGCTTGGTGACGGTCGACGCCTCCGTGGGCACCCGCCTGCCCGCTTACGCCACCTCCATGGGCCGGGTCCTGCTCGCCGACGTTCCCAGAGACGAATGTGCCGCACTGCTCGCCGCCTCGCCCCTCGCACGGCTCACCCCGAACACGGTGACGGAAGCCGACGAACTTCTCAGGCTTCTTGAGAGGACGGCCGACTGCGGCTACGCCCTGGTCGACGAGGAACTCGAAGTCGGCCTGCGCTCGATGGCCGTACCCGTGCGCGGCAAGGACGGCGAGGTGCTGGCCGCGATCAACGTGGCCATGCACCCCAGTCGGCGCACCATCGCCGAGTGCTTCGAGCAGGTCCTGCCCGCGCTCCTTGCAACGGCTGAAGCGGTCGAGGGTGATCTCTCCGCCGTACCCCACTCCGGCCGGCTCCAGCTGACCTGACGGACCACCGCGTCCAGGCTGTCTCCTCGGCCCTGGCGCCGCGGTGTGCTCCGTTGCACTCCGGCGTGCGTGCTGCGGTCTCATCGCCTTGCCGTTCGGCATTTTTTCGGTCTGCGAGGTCCTGGCTCTGAGAAGAGCCAGCGTCGACCCGTGGGGTCCCGAGGCCCCCTTCTTCACCCCCATTGACACCGACGCGTGTCGGTCCCACACTCATGCCACACCGCACAGCGAAATCAATTTTGCTAGGCGAACACATGAAGGGATGGGAGGGTCCACGCGGTCGGCCCCTTCAGCCCGCATTTCGTATGCGTACCGCTCGCCAGGCGAAACGTCCGTACGTCACGCCCGCCGTCAACCCGGCCGCTACGCCGGCTCCGACGAGGGCATCTGCCGACTGCGCCCCACTCGAAGAGGAGTGAACATGATGTTCCGGCGTCTACTACCAGCCGTGCCGAGGAGCCGCCTTCTGCTGGCACTTGCAGGGGGGGTCATGGCGGTGGCGATGACCGCCGCGTCCGGATTCGCGACCCCGTCCACGCAAACCAGGGAGGTGAATGTCACCAAGGACGTCGCCTATGCGCCTGCCCAGCCGGCCGACAGCCAGGGGCACCTGTTGGACCTCTATGTCCCGCGGTCATCGCGGCCGGTACCGCTGGTGATCTTCTCTGCCGGCTCGGCGTGGATGGCCGACAACGGTCGCCAAGGGGCTGACAAGGTCGCTGCCGAGCTCAACCCGTACGGGTTCGCGGTGGCGGGTGTGTCGATCCGTTCCAGCTCGCAGGCGAAGTTCCCGGCCCAGCTCTATGACATCAAGGGCGCCATCCGCTGGCTGCGCGCGCACGCGAAGACCTACAACCTCGACCCCCAGCGCTTCGCGATCATGGGTGACTCCTCTGGCGGCTGGACCGCGGCGATGGCCGGGGTCACCGGGGACATCCCGGCGCTTGAGGGCGATGTCGGTGTACGCGGTCCCTCGAGTGCGGTTCAGGCGGCCCTGCCGTTCTATCCGCCGACCGACTTCTCGCAGATGGACGCGCACATGCTGGACAACTGCACGTTCTTCAACACCGTCTTGGGACTCACCGGTTGCCATGAAGACGCGCGTTCGCCCGAGTCGCTGTTGCTCGGCTGCCCCATCGATGACTGCCCGGACAAGGTCGCGGCCGCGAACCCGCTGACCTACGTCGGCGGTCGGCGCACACCGCCGTTCCTGATCTTCCACGGCGAGCAGGATCCTTTGGTGCCCTATCACCAGGGACGGCTGCTCCGCGACGCACTGGCCTCCGCAGGCGACGAGGTGCGTTTCGTCTCCTTCCCGCACGCCGGCCACGGCCCGCTCTTCGACATGTTGAGCGACCCCGACACCCGCAAGGACGCCTACGAGGAGACCACATGGGACGGTCACACCACACCGCCTCGTCCGGTGACCCCGTCCTGGCAGACCATCGTCACCTTCCTTGAGGCCCAACTGCGCCCCAGCGCACGCTAGACGGCCGACGGCCGCCACCGATCATGTGGTTGGTGGCGGCCGCCGTGGTGACGCCCGTGCTCGTTCAGACGATCGGAACCCGAACGAATCGTCGGGCCGTGTGCAAGTCGGCTTCGATGAGCGCAGCTGTGGCACGCAGTTCCGGAAGAGTGGTCGTGAGGCACTCGTCAGCCGATCCCCGGCTGCTGTGCATGATGACGTTGATCGCCGCGAGACAGCTGCCGTCGCGGTCGTGTACCGGTACGGCGACGGAGCGAAGACCTTCTTCCAGTGTCCCGTCGACCAGGGCGTGTCCCTCCTCACGCACAAGGTCGAGGACGGCTGTGAGGTCGTGGGAGGTTGTGATGGTGAACGGGGTCAGCGCCCTCATCTGCGTACGTGCCAGCAGGGCCGAAAGTTCCTCGTCCGGCAGGTTCGCGAGCAGGACGCGGCCCGTGGAGGTCGCATGGGCGGGCAGGCGTGCGCCCACGGCGATGTCGGCGTCCATGATGCGTCCCGCTGCCACCGAGACCGCGAACTGGACGTCGTCGCCGGTGAGCACCGCCAGAGATGTCGAGTCCTGCACCCTCCCGGTGAGGGCGACGAGGTGCGGGTGTGCGATGCGGGCGAGTGACGTCTTGGACAACGGAGGGAAGCCGAGGGAGAGCACCCGTGGAGCGAGTCGGAACCCCCGTTGGTGCCGTGTGACGTAGCCGAGGTGCTCCAGGGTGATCAGGGCGCGTCGCGCCGTGGCACGGGGCAGGCCGGTGGTTTCGGCGACTTCCGAGAGCGTCAGCTCGGCACGTCCCTCACCGAACGCGGTGACCACGGTCAAACCCCGGGCCAGGGAGGTGATGAACTCCCCGCCCAGTTCCTGTTTCGCGGTGCTCGCCCACGCGGCGAGGTCGGAGGGCGCGCTGAGAGGTTCGGAGGGCGGGGAGCCCGCCAACTCCTGTTCCATGACCCTCGCTGTGCCGCGAAGGCTGGGCAACAGGGATTCACGCAGTGATGCCGCGCTGTGCCGGCTGGTGTGGCTGACGAGGCTCGCCACACACACTATCCGGCCGTCCGGGGCGCGAACGGGGACGGATACCGCGACAAGGCCCGGCTCGATCAGCTGGTCGTCCAACACCCAACCGCGCGCCCGCGCCTGTTCCACCCGCTGTCTGAAGTCCGTGGCCCCGCCTTGCGGACGAGGGGGAACGGTCGGGAAGCCGCGGTTCTCGGGATCGTCGATCTGTCGCTGCTCCCAGAGCGCCCAGCCTTGCGTGTCCCATTCGGTTGCCAACAGCGGGCCCGGTGCCGTGCGTTCGACCGGCAACAGGTCGCCGATGCGGAAGCTCAGCGACAAGGTTCGGCGGCGGATCGCCTGGTGGATGAAGCGAATGCCGTCCCCGTCCGCCACCGCGAGGGAGACCGACTCGTCGAGCGCGTCGGCAAGGCTGTCCGCGTGGGTGCCCAAGAGGTCGGGGAGACGCAGAGCGGCCAGGTAGGCGTTACCCAGCTCCATGAGTCGGGGAGCAAGGACCGCGCTGCTGCCGCCGAGGCGTACGTAGCCCATGTGGGCAAGTGTTCCGGTGACGCGATCGACAGTGGCGCGTGCGAGGCCCGTTGCCCGGCCCAGCTCGCTGAGGCTCGCCGCCCCACCGATGTCGGTGAGCGCGCGCAGTACGGAAATCCCGCGCATCAGGGGTGCGACGGCAGCCTCCGGGGGCGGCGCCTGAGCCACCGCCGGCAGTGCGGGAGGGAGGGCACGGATCCGTGGCATGAGCTCTCCGCGGCGGCTGACAGGTCACCGGAGCGAACAGTGGACGAAGGCAGAGTGCGAACGAGACACCTCGTCACTGAGAACGGCTACGGGTGAGGAATCGTGGGCCGTGACGCCCGGCTGAACCGGACGGCACGAGGCGGGATGTCCAGCGCGGCTGGACACTTACGGCTCCGCACGGACCACCGTCTCCTCACTGACCCCGGTACCGTGTTTGGCCTTCTGGATCTGCTCGTAGACGTGGGCGCGCAGTTCGGCGAAGCGGGGGCTGGAGCGGGTGTGCAACTGGTCGCGTTCGTCCGGGAGATCGATGGTCAGGTCCTCCTGTACGACGGTCGGCGACTTCGACAGGATGATGGTGCGCTGACCGAGGTAGACCGCCTCGTCGATGTCGTGGGTGACGAACAGGACGGTGACGCCCAGTTCGCGCCACAACCGCCGGATGAGGTCCTCCAGTTCGGCGCGGGTCTGCGCATCGACCGCGGCGAACGGCTCGTCCATGAGAAGCACCTTCGGTTCGAAGGCAACGGCGCGGGCGATGGCGACGCGCTGCTGCATTCCTCCGGAGAGCTGCCACGGGTAGGCCTGGTGGGCGTCGGCGAGACCGACCACTTCCAGGGCGTGGTCGACCAGCTCCTTCTCGCGGGCCTTGCCGAGTTCCTTGCGGCGCAGCGGGAGGGCGACGTTGTCGCGGACGTTCATCCAGGCGAACAGGGAGCGGCCGTACTCCTGGAAGACCACCGCCATGCCGGGCGGGGGCCCGGTGACCGCGCTGCCGTCCAGGCGCACCTCGCCGCCGGTAGGGGTCAGCAGTCCGGCCATGCACTTCAGCAGGGTGGTCTTGCCGCATCCCGACGGGCCCACGAGGCAGACGAGTTCACCGGCACCGATGTGAAAGGTCAGGTCCCGCAGGGCCTCGACGTTGCGGTGCCGTCCGGTGTAGATCTTCTGCAGGTTGCGTACGTCGAGCATCGCTCGTCTCCTTGTCAGGGGTTGCGCTGGGCTCGGCGCAGCCCGTGGTACCAGGCCAGGACCCGGTTCTCGGCGAGCCGGAAGAGCAGCGACAGGGCGAATCCGAGCAGGCCGAGCAGCAGCACACCGCTCCACATCTCGGGGATGGCGAAGGTGCGCTGGAACTGCACGATGGTGAAGCCGAGCCCGTTGCTGGCGGCGAACATCTCGCTGATGACCATGAGGATGATCGCGATGGACAGTGCCTGCCGCATGCCGGTGACGATCTGCGGGCTGGCCGAGCGCAGCACGAGGTGCCACAGACGGGAGGGGCCGGTGATGCCGTAGGACCGGCAGGTGTCGCTGAGCACCTCGTCGACGGCGCGGACGCCTTCGACGGTGTTGAGCAGGATCGGCCACATGCAGCCGCTGACGATGACGAGCACCTTCATGGTGTCGCCGATGCCCGCGAAGAGCATGATCACCGGTACCAGCACGGGAGGCGGAATGGCCCGGAAGAGCTCCAGGACCGGCTCCAGGACGTCCCGCACGAGGCGGCTCGTGCCGACCACCAGTCCGAGGCCGACTCCGATGACAACGGCCAGCAGGTAACCGGCGGTCAAGCGGACCAGGCTGGGCACCACGTCCGAGGCCAGCCGCTCACCCGTCCAGACCTCCGTGAACTTCTGAAGGATGACGGACAGAGGCGGGACGTAGAAGTCCGTGCTGCCGGCGGTGGCGAGCCACCACCCACTGAACAGCGTCAGAGGCAGGCCAAGGACCAGCAGGGCCCGTCGGGTCATGTTGAGGACAGACGTCCGGATCATCCGGCTACCCCTCCCTGCGGACGGATTGATGCCAGTGCAGCGTCCGACGCTCCACGGTCCGTGCCACCAGATTGATGGCGATTCCCAGCAGCCCGGTCACCAGGACCAGGGCGTAGACGTCGGGCACGGCACCGGAGGTCTGGGCGACGGCGATCTGGTTGCCCAGGCCCGGTGCGCCGATGACGAGTTCCGCGGTGATCGCCAGGACCAGAGCCACCGTGGCGGCAAGGCGCACACCCGTCATCACATACGGCAGCGCGGTGGGCCACATGACGTAGCGCACCCGCCCCCAGGTCCCCATCCGGTAGCTGCGGGCGGTGTCCTCGGCGACCGGGTCGACGTCCTGCATCCCGGCCAGCACCTGGACCATCACCTGCCAAAAGGAGGCGTACACCACCAGCAGCAGCTTCGACCTCAGGTCCGTGCCGTACAGCAGCACCGCGAGCGGGATCAGAGCCACCGACGGGATGGGCCGCAGGAACTCGATGGTCGAGGCGGTGGCTGCCCGCAGCAGGGGCACCGACCCGATCACGATGCCGGCTGTCACGCCCGCCACGACGGCGACGGCCAACCCGATGCCCCACCCGGTCAGGGTGTCGCCGAGAGCGGTCCAGAACGCTCCCTGGGCGAGCAGACGCCACAGAGCCCGGCCCATCTCGGATGCCGGCGGGAGGTAGTCGGCGGAGACCAGACCGGTGTGCGGCAGCACCTCGAGCAGGACCGCCAGCCCCACCAGGCCGGTCGCCCCGCGCAACGGAGTGGCGGCCTTCTCCCGGATGCGCCGCTCTCGGCCCGACCCCGGCCCGCCGGGACCGACACCGGTCCCGGCGGCGCCGACGGTCTGCGACAGCACAGGAGTGCTTCCGCGACCGCTCATGAGAACAGGGCGTTCAGATCGGGCTTCTTGTCGCCGAAGATGCCGTCCTTCTCGCCGAGGGAGGCCAGCTTCTCCAGGGACGCCATGTCGTACTGCGCCGGCCAGTTCGGCAGCGTCAGGTTCTTCAGCACGTCGCCGCTGATCTTGGTGTAGGTGGTGAGAATCTGGCGCGCTTCGTCGGGGTGGTCGGAGGCGTACTCCAGCGACTCGGTCATCGCCTCGGTGAACTTCTTCACCAGGTCGGGGTTCTCCTTCGTCAGCTTGGTGGAGGCGAAGTAGGTCGCGACGGTGAGCTTGGGATCGGTGTCGGTGAACGGCGACGCCACGACACGGGCGCCCTGGCTCTTGGCGATGGCCAGTGCGGGCTCCGCCATCCAGGCGGCGTCGACCTGGCCGCCGTCCAGCGCGGCCGGCATCTGGTCGAACGGCATCTCGACGAACTTGACCTTCGAGGGATCGCCGCCGTCCTTGCGCACCGACTCGCGGACCGTGGTGTCACCGATGTTCTGCAGGGTGTTGACCGCCACTGTCTTTCCTGCGAGGTCTTTGGCGGACTTGACCGAGCTGCCCTTCTTGACGGCCACCCCGGTGACGTCCTTGCCGATGACACCGGTGCTGGCGGCACCGTTGACCACGGACTCGACCGGCACCCCCTTGGACTGGGCGATCATCAACGAGGTGACGTTGCTGAACCCGAACTGGAACTGACCGCTCACGACACCAGGGATGATCGCGGCTCCACCTTGGGCCGTCACCATCTCCAACTTGATACCGCGACTACTGAAGAACCCCTTCTTTTCCCCCAGGTACAGCGGCGCCACATCGACAATGGGGATGACTCCTACTTTGACCTGCGTGGTCTTGCTCCCGTCCGAGGACGACGCCCCGCCGGTCGCAGAAGACGAGGATCCGCATCCGGTCGCGACCGCGACCGTCACCACCGCTGTGGCAAACCCAAACGCGCGCCTTCGCATGGCCCCTCCTGACGAGACTGTTTGTGCGCTGTGCGAAATTTTGTCCGCGTGCCGAACAAGACGTGCGGAGGCTATGGCCCCGCCCGGGGTGCGTCAATAGGTGGCGTACAGATAGCCGGGGATCAAGCGCTACGCGTTCCGGTGCGGGAGCCCCGACGACCTCCGTAGCGGCTGAATGCCAGGGGTCAGTGCTCCATAGGCGACCCTCGGGCGGCTTTCGCGGCGGCACGGCTTCACCCCGCAGCGTCCCGCGTCTGCCCACGTCAAGGCGCCCGCATCCGCAGCGAGAAGGGCGGACGGAGATCGTCCAGATCTTCACGGACCGCTGCGTCGGCGAACTGACCGTCGACCGTCTGACGGCCACGTGACGGGTGGCCGAGCGCCAGGGGCTTCGGCGGCACCCGCGCCGGCACGCCGTTCGCCGGCACCACGGAGATCACAAGGAGGCCATCAACAGGCCTCTCCTTCACTGACACGCCATGAGATACGACGGGGCGCGCGGTGGTCCGGCCGGTGCTCTCCCTTGCCAATGCGGGACGAGCCACCCATCATCAGGAAACCTGTTATTCAAAGTTTGGAAGAAGTGGGCCACGGTCATGGTGTTCAGCTCAAGAGTCCAGGCCAGAGGCGTCCAGCTGCTGCTCGGCCGCATGATGGCCCGCGTGCACAAGGATCTGCGCTTCACCGACGTCCCGAAGCGCACAGAGGCACTCCGGGTGGAGACCGGCGCCGGACCGGTGACCTGCACCGTCTACCGCCCGCCGGCCACGACCGGATCCCACGCTCCCGTGTACGTCAACTTCCACGGCGGCGGTTTCGTGGTCGGCCGCCCGGAGCAGGACGACCACATCTGCCGGTACATCGCGGCCACGGCCGGCTGTGTCGTGATCAACGTGGACTACGCCGTCGCCCCGCAGCGGCAGTTCCCCCTACCGGTCACCCAGGCGTACGACGTCACCGCCTGGGTCGCCGAGAACGGCGCCGCCAATGGCTGGGACGGTTCGCGTCTTGCGGTGGGCGGACACAGTGCCGGAGCCAACCTGACCGCTGCGGTCTGTCGCCTGGCCCGGGACCGCGGCGCCTTCTCGCCCCGTCTGCAGATCATCGACTCCGCACCGCTCGACCAGCTCGCCGACCCGGCCACCAAGCGGTCCCTCATAGCCAAGCCGCTGCTCACCCCTAACCTCATGCGGATTTTCACCGCCGCCTACGTCCCGGATCCCGCCGACCGTGCGCATCCCCTCGTCTCTCCCGGGCTGGCCGACGACCTCGCCGGACTTCCTCCCGCGCTGGTCATCACCGCGGAGAACGACCGCCTGCGCGACGAGGGCGACGCCTATGCCAAGGCTCTGGAGGCCGCCGGCGTCCCGGTCGCCCACCGTGTCTTCGAGGGTGTCGACCACTACTTCACCCACACCGGCCCGGTGCCGGCAGCGAAACAGGCCATCGATCTGATGGCCACCACCCTGCGCACCGCACTCAGTGACTGACACCGGTGCTCCGGCTGGCGGCCTTACCGTCGTGATGCGTCGGCTCGACGACCCCTGGCAGGCCGATGCGGTTGACGCGTCCGAGCACTTTGCGCAGGTAGGCGGCGAGTTTGCGGATCGACCAGCGGGTGAAGGGCTGGCCCGCCGAACCCCAGGACAAGGCCGACCCCGCTCCATTCAGCGGAACGCCTCCTGGGCCTTGGCGATGGACGGCAGCATCGGGTCGGGGTCGCCTTCGGGATGGGCGGCGAGACGCTGGAGAAAGCCGTCCGGTCGCGCATCTCGTCGAGATCGATGCCCGAGCTGAACGACTTCGCCGGAACCGCTGACGACGACTCACCGCACCTGCGGGTCCGCCGCCAGTTCCGCTCCGGCTTCCGCCAGTTCGGCCCACATCAAAGGGGTCTGCGCATTGTGCCGGGCGGGCCGGTTCAGTGCGAGACGGCGGATCGCGCCGCCGCCGTCGACGCTGATGCGTCTGGTGGTGGTCATCCTCTGCTCCTTCAGGTGCAGGGCCGGATCACCGGGCGTGGTGCCGTCCTGTCACGGTCGCGCGACGCACCGCCGCCCAGAGTTGTCGGATCCCGTCACCTCGACCACGCCGAACGACTGGACGATGTGCACCGGCCGCGCCACCGCGGCTACCGATGTCCCGGCGGTCCGCCACAGATAGGAGACATTGACCGTCGCTGTTCGCAGGTCACTCCCGTGGTGGGCGAGCGCGGCAAGACCTACGCATTGCGATGCGTAGCCCCGGGATGTCCGATTAGCCCGGAATCCAAGGACACCCGAAACAAGAAACCCCAGGTCAAAGGCCCGACCTGAGGTTCACCATAGAGCCGCTTCGGGATTCGAACCCGAGTCTGACGCATTACGGGTGCGGGGATCCAACGAAGCGATCGGATGCCTGCACGAACACCAACCCGACTCCCGCAGGCACGTCACGTACCATCGGACACTTCACAGGCGACCCTCGGCAAGAAGTCCCCGAAAAGTCCCCGACGCGACTCAAGAGCCGCCCGCCCATGACAAATCTGCAGGTCAAACGCGTGATCAACAGCCGTCGACATGTCGGTGAAGTACAAGGAGACGGCCCGGGGCGGGCTGGCGGTGAACATCATCGAGTGCTGAGGGATGGGCCCCGCCGGAACCCAGTGTGCCGGTGGCCCTTTCCTTCAGTGTCGGAAGACCGGAAGCGGTCTTGGTGACCGGTCTCGGTGGGATCGCGAGCTGCCGAGATGCGCGATTCCGCGTGCCGGGCGCGGATCAACCGTGCCAAGGTGGGGCTGCAGTCAGCAACCAACCCGTGTCCCCCACAGGCACTGCAGGGAGCCACCATGCTGCGCGGCATCGACGTGAGCGCCTACCAGTCCGCCACCTACGACACGGACGGCCTCTCCTTCGTCTTCATCAAGGCGACCGAGGGCCGCTCGTACGTCAACCCGAAACTCGCCGCCCAGACGAAGCGGGCCCGCGAGGCCGGCCTGGTCGTCGGCTTCTACCACTTCCTCTGGCCGGGCAATCTGGCGGCCCAGGCGGAGTACTTCGTCGGCAAGGCCGCCGAGAAGGCGAGCGACATCCTGGTCGTCGACTGGGAGACGACCGGCGACGGCAGGCACGCCAGCAATGCGCAGAAGGACAGCTTCCTTCGCAAGGTGAAAGCGCTACGGCCGAACAACAGAGTGATCTTGTACTGTAATAGGAACTATTGGCTGACCGTCGACACCACCTCGTACGCCGGCGACGGCCTGTGGATCGCGGACTACGTGACGGCCGGCGAGCCCCGCATCAAGGCGAAGTGGCGCTTCCACCAGTACACCGACGACCCGCTGGACAAGAACGTGGCGGACTTCGCGAGCAAGGCGGCGCTGCGCGAGTGGGCCGGGGGTGCCTGACACTTGGGAGAGCTTCGGGTCATGGATGGGTCGGTCAGCGCGGTCAGCAGCAACGGGACGTACTCCTTCACCAAGCCGAACCGGGAGAGCATCAGGCTGATCGCCGGGCTCGGGGTGGAGGGGGACGTGCATGCCGGAGCGACGGTGAAGCACCGGTTCCGGATGAAGAAGGATCCCTCGCAGCCGAATCTTCGGCAGGTGCACCTCATTCATGAGGAACTGTTCGATGAGGTCAGGGGCGCCGGGTTCGAGGTGGCGGCCGGGGAGCTCGGGGAGAACGTGACCACGCGGGGGATCGATCTGCTGGGATTGCCGGTCGGGACCCTGCTGCATCTCGGGGGCGAGGCCGTCGTCGAGGTGACCGGGCTGCGCAATCCCTGTACGCAGATCGACACGTTCCAGAAGGGGCTGATGAAGCAGGTCGTCGGGCGGGACGCGGAGGGCAGGGCGCGCTTCAAGTCCGGGATCATGAGCGTCGTCGTCGCCGGGGGTCTGGTGCGGGCCGGTGACCTCGTGAAGGTCGTCCTGCCGGACGGGCCGCACCTGCCCCTCGAGATCGTCTGACCCAGGGCCTGTCCGGCTGCCGGCGCCAGGAGCCGTCGAGGCCGCCCTTTCGGACACCGAACGGACCAGAAAAAGGGGGGGCACACCATGGGCGCCCCCTCTTTCACCGCACGCGTCACTTGTCCAGGTAGGCCCAGAACTCGTCGAACGACAGCAGCTTGTCCGCGTTGAGGTCGCGGGACTTGATGACGGCCTCGGCGACCGACTCGGTGACGTTCCAGTCGCCCTGCTGGGCCAGGGCGGTCTTGAACTCGGCGGCGGTGATGAAGCCGTCACCGTCAGTGTCGATCCGCTGGAAATGCTTACGTGCTTCTTCGATGTCCGCCACCGATTCGCCCCTTTATCTCGTACCTTGCTGTCCCGTTGACGAAGGTCAGATTAACCGGCCGCCCGCGCCTCCAGTGCAGCGACCACCCACGCGAACTCCTCCCGGTGCGCCGCCACCGCCCCGTGGCCGTTCACGATCCCCAGCAACTCCCGGTAGCGGGCGACCTTGTCGTTCGTCGTGGACCTCAGGCGTTCCAGTACGTCCGCCGGGTCGGCGTTCCCGAGCAGGTCCCGCAGCACCTGCCCGGCCTCCGGGGACTCGGGCGCCACGCCCCGCTCCCGCGCCTCGGCCCCCAGCTGCACCAGCCGCCGGGCGAACCACAGGGACGCCCCGTCGGGGGTGTCGTGTCCGCGGTCGGCGGCGTTGAACTCGGCCGCCTCCCGCATCCGCGCCCGGAACTCCGGGTCCTCCAGCAGTTCGGCCAGCTCCACCCACGCGTCCACCTGCTCGGGCGTCGGCTCGTCCGGGAGGTTCGCGGTCGTCGCACGCATCCGCTCCCGGATCACCGGATCCGCGGTGTCCAGACCCCGGAACGTCTCCTCCACGAACTCCTCCAGGATCCGGCTCCGCTCGGCCGCCGACAGCCGTGCCAGCTTGTTCATCAACGTCATCTCCTCTGCGGTCGAACCGCGTCGCGCCACGGTCGACAGCACCGCACGGGTCACCTTCAGCGACCGGATCTGTGCGTCCAGCGCGGCCACGTGGGCTGCTGCCACCTCCGCGACCGTGGTCTCCCCGGCCAGCACCCTGCGTACGTCCGCCAGGCCGAGGCCCAGTTCGCGCAGGGTGCGGATCAGCTCCAGGCGGGCCACGGACGCGGCGTCGTACAGCCGGTATCCGCCCGCCGACCGGGTCAGCGGGGGCAGGGCGCCCTCGTCGGACCAGTAACGGATGGTGCGCACGGTCAGTCCGGTGGCCCGCGCCAGCTCGCCGATGGTGAGAAGTCCGGTGCCGTCGTCGATCATGTCTGCGAGTCTGGGCCTTCCAGTGGGTGGAGACTCAAGGGCGAGATGGGCACGATGGGGGCGGTCGTGGCGGAGACCTTGCGGGACATTCTCGACGCGGCGGCGCGGGGCGTCTTCCCGCCGGCGGACGGCCGTACGACGGTCGTGGCACAGGCGTCCCCCCGGGACGCGGGCGTCCTCGCCTTCACCGCGCACTCGGTCGTCTTCACGGACGAGGATCCGCGCTGGGTGTACGACACGCTGGACGCCGTACCGTGCGACGCCCTGGCGGCGACGATGAACGCGCGGTTCCTGGCGGCCTTCATGGAGCGGACGGGGCGTACGGCCGAGACGATCGACGCGATGCTGGTCGCCTCACCCCTGCCGGGCGAGCCGCCCCTCGCGCTGAAGGAGATCGCGGACGCCGGGCATCCGCGGATCGTGTACGCCCGCGAGCGGCGCGACGACGTGCGCGCGTGGACGGCCGACGATGGTGTGGTGGTGATCGGGCGGGGGATCGCCGGGCGGGCGGAGGTCTCCGTCGAGGTGGACGAGGAGGTGCGGCACCGAGGGCTGGGCCGGGCCCTGGTGAGGGCGGCCCGGCATCTCGTCACGGAGCCGCTGTGGGCGCAGGTGGCGCCGGGGAACGCCCGCAGCATGCGGGCGTTCCAGGGGGCCGGTTACCGGCCGGTGGGCGCGGAGGCGCTGCTGCTCAGTGCCACGGCTCGTAGTGCGGGTTGCTCTCGCAGTCGCTCATGATCTCGGTCTTGGTCTTCTTGTCGACCGGGCAGACCCCGATGACGTACTCCCGCGCGATGCCGCCGGGGAAGGCCACCTCGACCTGGTCGGCCCACTTGTGGGTGTCGCCGATGGTCTTGTTGACGTCCACGCCGCCGGGGGCGTCGATGTAGTAGTTGTAGCCGGCCTTCCACCACGTCTTGTACAGGTCGTGGTCGTACGACGTGGACACGTACGGGGAGGGCTGGTTGACCAGGACGTACTTCTCGATGTCGTACTGGCCGTTGATGACGTCCTTCGGGTGGAAGCCCTGCTCGAAGACGACGTCCGGGCCGCGGCCGTCGCTGCGGTAGAGCGTGCCGCAGGTTGTGCGCCAGACCGGGTCGGGGGTGATCCGGCCGACGTCGACGCGGTGGTCGACGGCGGCCTTGACCGGGTCGTCGAACTGGGGACAGGCCGGGGCGGCGGCGGCCTTCGTGGGAGTGGTCGTGGAGGGAGCGGTGGCGGCCGTCGTCGCGAGGATCGCGGTGAGGGACAGGACGGCGGCAGCGGCCCGCCGCCGCAGACGAGTTGTGATCATGGGGAGCACAATTCCGGTTCCACGGCGGCAGGTTGGGGATCATCACTCGATCGGCGGCGTGTCCACGGTCGCGTCCGTCAGCGGAAGACGCCCGTGTGCCCCAGCGAGTAGCGGCCCGGCTGCGGGTAGACCGCGAGGCCGTGCGGTCCGCTGCCGACGGGGATGCGGGCGAGCTGGGCGCCGGTGCGGGTGTCGATGGCGTACACCTCGGCGTCGTAACGCCCCGACAGCCACAGGACCTTGCCGTCGGCTGAGACGCCGCCCATGTCGGGGCTGCCGCCGTCCGGCAGGCGCCACTTCTTGGTGAGCTTGTTCCGCGTGAGGTCGAAGACGGAGACGGTGCCCTCGCCGCGGTTGGAGACGTACATCTCGCGGGAGTCGCGGCTGACGTAGAGGCCGTGGGTGCCCTTCCCGGTGGGCAGGAGCTCCGGCTCGGTGAACTTGTCGCCGTCCAGGACCCACATGCCGTCGGCCATCATGTCGGCGACGTAGAACCGCTTGCCGTCCGGCGAGACCTTCACGTCCTGCGGCATCGCGCCGTCGAACGGGAGCTTCTGCTGTCCGACGACCTTCATCTTCTCCGTGTCGACCTTGAGGAGTTCGCCGCTGAACTCGCAGGAGACGATGAAGTACCTGCCGTCGAGGGAGAAGTCGGCATGGTTGACGCCGTAGCAGGTGACCGGCTCGGTCTTGATCCGCTTCATGGTGTGCGGGTCGCGGAAGACGAGTTCGCGGTCGAGGGAGGCCATGACGACGGCGTACCTGCCGTTGGGCGTGAAGTAGAGGTTGTAGGGGTCGTGGACCTCGACCGGCTTGCCCGCCTTCCCGGTCTTCGGATTGATCGGGGTGAGGGTGTGGCCGCGGTTGTTGTTGACCCAGAGGGTCTTCAGGTCCCAGGACGGCACCACGTGCTGGGGCTGCCGTCCGACGTGGATCGTCTCGATGATCTCGTACGTCTTCGGGTCGATCACCGAGACGGTGTCGGACTCGGTGTTGGGCACGTAGACCCGGGACGGGAAGTCCTTGACCACCGGGGAGAGCTTGCCGGGGCGGTCGGCCGCGTAGACGTCCCGCGGGTCGAGGACGGGCGGCATACCGGGCAGTCCCCGCACCTGCTTCTTCTTCGGCGGGGCCGGTACGGCGGCCTTGGTGACCCGGGGCTCGTCGGCGCGGCGCTCGGTGCCGGTGCCGCAGGCGGCCAGTGCGGCGACGGCGACGCCGACGACGAGGGTGCTCTTCGTGAGGGTGCGGTGCATCAGCTCAGCAGCTCCGTGGTGGTGACCGCGCGCAGTCCGCGGTGGCCGAGTTCTTCCAGTACGGCCGGGAGCGCGGCGATCGTGTCCGCGTACCCGAAGTGCAGGCTCACCACGGATCCGTTGCGGATCTCGCCGAGCACCCTGCGGGTGACGGCCTCGGCGCCGGGCGAGGTGGAGTCGAGGGAGTCGACGTCGTAGGAGAGGACGTGCGGGTAGCCCGCGTCGTGCGCCAGGCGCTCGACGAGGGGGGAGGCGCGGGCGGCGCGGGAGGGGCGGAACCAGGTCCCGATGGAGCCGGTGAGGCGTTTCAGGCGCTGGGCGCAGCCGGTGATCTCCGCACGGGCCCCGGCCTCGGACATCGCGTTGATGTCGAGGTGGTGGAGGGTGTGGTTGCCGAGGTCGTGGCCGCCGTCGAGGATGCGGCGGGCGAGGTCCGGGTGCTCGTCGAGCCAGGTGCCGACGGCGAGGACCGTCACCCGGGCGTCGTGTCGTTCGGCTTCGGTGAGCAGGGCCCGGGCGGTGGCGGGGTCGCCGCCGCCGTGGAAGGTGAGGGCGACGCGGGGGCGGGTGCGGGGGCCGTGGGTGAGCTGGGCGGGGTGCGCGCGGTGGTGGCGGGGTGCGGGCGCTCTGGCGGCGGAGCGCCGGGTGGCGGGGGCCGGGTGGGCGACGCCGTGGGCCGTGCAGCCGGCGGCGAGGGCACCCGCGGTGACGAAGGCGGCGCCTGCGCGGAGCGCCGAACGGCGGTCGTTGGTGGTCACGCGCACCATTTAAGGCGGGTTACGGCGGAAAGCAGGCGATTCGCCCGAACGGCGGCCGGTGCGGGTCGCACCGGGAATCAGGGGGCGGCTCCGCCCCCTGGACCCCCGCTCGGAGCCCCCGGTGGGTGCCCGCACCCGCGCAGGGCCCCGCGTTCAGCGGTCCGCCACCCTCATCTCGAACCACGTCGTCTTGCCCCTGGGCAAGAGGTCGACCCCCCACCGGTCGGACAGCTTGTCCACCAGGAACAGTCCCCGGCCGCTGATGTCCATCTCCTGGACCGGCATCAGGCACGGCAGGCCTCGGGACGGGTCGCGGACCTCGACGCGGATCCAGCCGCGGCGACGGCGCATCCGGAGACCGAAGACGCGGGCGCCGGTGTGGCGTACGGCGTTGCCGACGAGTTCGGAGACGAGTAAGACCGCGTCTTCCGTCATCTTGGGGGTGAGTCCCCACTGGCGGAGGACGACGACCTGGGCAAGTCGGCGGGCGGTGGCTGCGGACTCGGGGCGGGACGGCAGCGGAACCTCCGCGTCCGTGGGGTTGCCGAACAGTTCGAGTACCTTGAGTGCGTGTTCGTCCTCGACCGTCGGAGACCAGCGCGCCGCGGTCGCACGGCTCTCTCCCCGCGGCTGTTCGATACCCTCCAGCCCCGCCATGCCCCCATCATGGCCGCCAGGACCGCCCCCCGGGGCCGTTCCTGACGAATACGCCCCCCGGAATCGGTCATTCCGCGCGGGTCGTCCGGCATATGCCAATGGCACTTCAGCAGCTCGAACAGCCCGCCTGACCAGCGGCGAAGGCTCCTCGGTCGGCAATCGACAGACTCCCTCGACAAGGCAGGCTTAAGGTTGCGTTAAGGCTCCGATAAACCGCCCCATCGAGGGACCGCGGATCAGACACCGCGTCAATTGCAAGCGATTCAGAGGAACTTCGCCTTGCCGGGGCCTTCTTCGACGAAACTCTTCATTCCGCGCTCGCGGTCCTCGGTGGCGAACAGGCCCGCGAACCAGTTCCGTTCGACGGCCAGGCCGGTCTCGATGTCCGTCTCCAGCCCCGTGTCGATCGACTCCTTGGCGGCACGCAGGGCGATCGCCGGTCCCTGCGCCAGCTGCGCCGCCCACGCGTGCGCCTGCGTGTACACCTCGTCGGCGGGCACGACTCGGTCCACCAGACCCATGCTCAGCGCCTCGTCGGCCTTCACCATGCGGCCCGTGAAGATCAGGTCCTTGGCCTTGGAGGGGCCGACGAGCCGGGACAGGCGCTGGGTGCCGCCCGCGCCCGGGATCAGGCCCAGCAGGATCTCCGGCTGGCCCAGCTTGGCGTTGTCCGCGGCGATCCGGAAGTCCGCGCACAGCGCCAGCTCGCAGCCGCCGCCCAGGGCGTAGCCCGTGACGGCCGCGACCACCGGCTTGGGGATGCGGGCCACCGCCGTGAACGCGTCCTGCAGGTCACGGGCGCGCAGGACCATCGCCGTGTGGTCCATGGCCTGCATCTCCTTGATGTCCGCGCCGGCCGCGAACACCTTCTCCCCGCCGTAGATCACCACGGCCCGCACGTCGTCCCGGCGAGCCGCCTCTTCGGCGAGCTCCTTGAGCCGGTCCTGCGTGGCGATGTCCAGCGCGTTCATGGGCGGGCGGTCCAGGCGGATCGTGCCCACGCCCTCGGCTACTTCGAGATTCACGGTCATGCGGGTCAGGTTAACGGCGACTAACGGCAACGGTCCCGGTGCCGTACCTCACACCGGGGCCGTACCTCACACCGCGGCCGTACCTCACACCGCGGCCGTACCTCCGCGGAAGGCCGTCCTACGCCTTCCACTTCTCCCACGACATGTTCCAGCCGTTGAAGCCGTTGTCCGGCGCGACCGTCGCGTCGTTGGAGTTCTTCACGGTCACCACGTCACCGATCATCGAGTGGTTGAAGAACCACGCGGCCGGCACCCCGCTGTCGTAGCCGCCGCGCACGTCGCGCAGGCCGATGCAGCCGTGGCTGGCGTTGTAGTTGCCGAAGGCGCCGCCGCCCCAGTAGTTGCCGTGGATGAAGGTGCCGGAGGTGGTCAGGCGCATGGCGTGCGGTACGTCCTTGATGTCGTACTCGCCCTTGCCGTCGGCGTCGGTGTAGCCGACCGTCGCGCCGTTCATCCGGGTCACCGTGAGCCGCTCGCTGATGACCATCTGGCCGTTCCAGGTCTCCATGCCCGGCTTGCCGGTGGTGACGGGGATGGTCTTGACGACCTTGCCGTCCTGCATGACCTTCATCGTGAGCTTCTTGACGTCGACCACGGAGACCTGGTTGCGGCCGATGGTGAAGGAGACGGTCTTGTCCTGCTTGCCGTAGACGCCGTCGCGGCCCTCGACACCGTCGAGGTTGAGGGCGACGGTGACCTTGGTGCCTTCCTTCCAGTACTCCTCGGGGCGGAAGTCCAGGCGGTCGTTGCCGAACCAGTGGCCCTCGACCTCGACGGCCGGCTCGGTCTTGATGCTGATGGCCTTCTCGACATCCGCCGGGTTGGTGATGCCCCGGGTGAAGCGGATGGAGAACGGCATCCCGACGCCGACCTTCGAGCCGTCCTCGGGGGTGAAGTTGCCGCTGAACGTGTTCTCGGGCGTCAGGGTGGTGAAGCTGGAGTCCTCGGCGGCCTCGCGGCCCTCGGAGTCCTTCGCGACCGCGTGCACCGTGTACGTGGTGGCGGCGGCGAGGTGTGTGGTCGGTGTCCAGGTGGTGCCGTTGCCGGTGATCTTCCCGGCTATCCTGCCGCCCTTGGCGTCCTTGACCTCGACCTTGGTCAACTCGCCCTTGGCGGCGCCGACCTCGAGGGCGCCGCTGGTGTCGACGGACTTGGCGCCGTCCTTCGGGGCTATGGAGACGACGGCCTGCGACTGCTCGGTCTCCGCCCGGGAGGACTCCTTGCCGTTTCCGTCCTCGGAGCCGGAGCCCGGTTCGGAGCCGCCGCCTGAGCCGCACGCGGTGACGGCCAGCAGCAGGACGCCGAGTATCAGCGCCAGCATCCCCCTGCCGCCTCGCCCCCGCGCGTCAACCGACGCCCCCGATATCGGTCGCACGTTCAAGTCTTCTCCCCTCGCGGGGCCTGGTCCGGCCCCCGCTCCCCGTCGCGCCCCACCGCGCGCACCGGCGCATCGTAACCACAAGGTCAGGGGCGTCGGCGGCTCATGATTGTCACTGTTCCGTACCGACTTCAACGGAACGTTCAACGGCGAGTCGGGGGAACCCGCCTCCCTGCCGGGCTACTTCAGCGCGCTGCCCGCCTTCCACTCCTTCCAGTCCATGTTCCACCCGCCGAGCCCGTTGTCGGGAGCGACCTTCCTGTCATTGCTGTGGACGACCTCGACGACGTCCCCGACGAGGCTGCGGTCGAAGAACCAGCCCGCGGGCGTGTCCGAGCCGCCGCCCTTCACGTCCCTCAGTCCCACGCAGCCGTGGCTGACATTGACCCGTCCAGGAGCGTCCGGCGCCCAGTAGTTGCCGTGCAGGAAGGTGCCGGAGTCGGTCAGGCGCATGGCGTGCGGGACATCCGGAATGTCGTACTCGCCCTTGCCGTTCTTCTTCTTGAAGCCGACCGTCGCGCCGTTCATCCGGGTCACCTCGAACATCTCGGTGACGACCATCCTGCCGTTGTACGTCGTCGTCTTCGGGGCGCCGGCCGTGATCGGCACGGTGGCCAGCAGGTCGCCCTCCCGCCGGACCTCCATGGTGTGCTTGGCCGCATCGACCAGGGAGACCTGGCTGCGGCCGATGGTGAAGGAGAACGTCTTGTACTGGAGGCCGTACACACCGGGGGCTCCTTCGACGTCCCTGAGCCGCAGGGAGACGGTGACCCGGGTGCCCGGCTTCCAGTACCGCTCGGGGCGGAAGTCCAGGCGGCCGTCGCCGAACCAGTGCGGGCGGATCTCGACGGGCGGCTGTGCGGTGACGCGGACGGCCCGTTCGACGGCCGCGCGGTGCTTGATCTCCCGGTTGAACTCCAGGGAGACGATCATTCCCGTGCCGACGGTGGAGCGGTTCTCCGGCGTGACGTATCCGATGAAGCGCTCATCGGGGACGTCCGTCGTGAACGTGGTGTGCCGGGCCGACCGGCGGCCGTGGGCGTCCAGGGCGACCGCGTCGATCGTGTACTTGGCGGCCAGGGCGAGCTTGTGCTCGTCGGGTTCCCAGGTCAGGCGGTTGTCGGAGAAGTGCCCCGGCACTGTGATCTCCTGCGCGTCCTGCGAGGTGACGACCTTGACCGACTCCAGGCGCCCGTCGGGGACCCGCACCCGCAGCTTCTCCTCGGGCCGCACCCCCCGGGCGCCGTCGTCCGGCGAGATCCGGATGACGTCCTCGGGCGCCGGGGGCGCGCCCAGCCCACCGATGTCGATGCCGCCCTTGCCGTCGGTAGTACAGCCGGTGGCCCCGGCCAGCAGTCCTGCCCATGTCAGTACGGCGGCCAATGCGACCCCCACGCGCCGTGCGCGCCCAGTTACGTGCCTCACGCGGTAC
The DNA here is from genome assembly GCF_019049245.1 of Streptomyces sp. AC555_RSS877. Taxonomy (GTDB): domain Bacteria; phylum Actinomycetota; class Actinomycetes; order Streptomycetales; family Streptomycetaceae; genus Streptomyces. The sequence goes on from NZ_JAGMUK010000001.1 coordinate 346,609, forward strand.
CCAACGACCGGGCCTGCTTCGGGGAAACGTGAGTGCGACCCAAGCTCTGGGCAGAACAGTGGGGAGAACGACGCGAGGGGGTGTGGCGGCCGGGGCGCCGCACACCCTTCCCAGGTCGTTCCACGAACCGTGGGAGGCTGACAGGTGTCCAGCGCAGCCGAGCAGGAGGCGGTGGCCGAGGACGGGCGCACCGCCACCGTCGTGAACGGCGCGCGCCGCACCGCGCCACCGCCGGCCGTACCCGTGCGGCCCGGGGCGCCGACGCCGTTGGGCGCCCGCTTCCGGGTCGGTCCGGACGGAGTGGCGGGCACCAACTTCGCGTTGTGGGCGGGCGGGGCCGAGGCCGTCGAGCTGTGTCTGTTCGACGAGGCCGGCAAGGAGACGCGGGCCCGGCTGACCGAGCTGACCCACGAGATCTGGCACGGCTTCGTGCCCGGCGTGATGCCCGGCCAGCGCTACGGCTACCGGGTCCAGGGCCGCTGGGACCCGTGGACCGGCGGTCGCTGGAACCCGGCGAAGCTGCTCCTCGACCCGTACGCCCGAGCGGTGGACGGCGACTTCAGCCTCCCCCCGGAGGTGTACGGGCACGTCCGCGACTGGCCCCAGCAGCACGTCGCGGACACCGTGCGCGACGACCGGGACTCGGCGCCGTACGTCCCGAAGGGTGTCGTGGTCCACGACGACGACGACTGGGCGGACGACCACCGGCCGAAGACGCCGTGGGCGGACTCGGTGATCTACGAGGTGCACGTCCGGGGCTTCACCCAGCTGCACCCGGGCATCCCGCGGGAGCTGCGGGGCACGTACGCCGGGCTCGCCCATCCGGCGGCGATCGAGCACCTGGTGAAGCTGGGCGTGACGGCCGTCGAACTGCTCCCCGTCCACCAGTTCGCGCACGAGGACCACCTGCTGCGCAAGGGCCTCAAGAACTACTGGGGCTACAACTCGATCGGCTACTTCGCGCCGCACGCGGGCTATGCCGCCTCCGGGACGACGGGACAGCAGGTCGGCGAGTTCAAGCGCATGGTGCACGCGCTGCACGAGGCCGGCATCGAGGTCATCCTCGACGTGGTCTACAACCACACGGCGGAGGCGGGCGAGCTCGGCCCGACCCTGTCCCTGAAGGGCATCGACAACCGGGGGTACTACCGGTTGCAGTCGGACGCCCGGCGCTACGCCGACTACACCGGCTGCGGCAACACCCTGCACGTGGTGCAGCCGCACGTCCTCAGGCTCATCACCGACTCGCTGCGCTACTGGGTGACCGAGATGGGCGTGGACGGCTTCCGCTTCGACCTGGCCGCCGCGCTGGCCCGCTCGATGCACGACGTCGACATGCTGTCGCCGTTCCTGGCCGTGATCGCGCAGGACCCCGTGCTGCGGCGGGTGAAGCTGATCGCCGAGCCGTGGGACGTCGGCTCCGGCGGCTACCAGGTCGGGGCCTTCCCACCCCTGTGGACCGAGTGGAACGACCGCTACCGCAACGCCGTACGGGACTTCTGGCGGGGCGCCCTGCCGGACGTGCGCGACCTGGGCTACCGCCTGTCGGGATCGAGCGACCTGTACGCCTGGGGCGGGCGCCGGCCCTACGCCTCGGTCAACTTCATCACCGCGCACGACGGTTTCACCCTGCGCGACCTCGTCTCCTACGAACGCAAGCACAACGAGGCGAACGGCGAGGGCAACCGGGACGGCACGGACGACAACCGGTCGTGGAACTGCGGGGCGGAGGGGGAGACGGACGACGAGCGCGTACGGTCCCTGCGGCGCCGCCAGTTGCGGAACCTGCTGACGACCCTGCTGCTGTCGACGGGCGTGCCGATGCTGGTCGCGGGCGACGAGCTGGGCCGCACCCAGCGCGGCAACAACAACGCCTACTGCCAGGACAACGAGATCAGCTGGGTGGACTGGAGCCTGCTGGAGGACCCCGACTGGAAGCCCCTGTTCGACCTGACCGCCCGCCTGATCGACCTGCGCCACCGCCACCCCGTGCTCCGCCGCCGCGCCTTCTTCTCCGGCAGGGCGCACTCCGCGGACGGCCTGCGGGACCTGGCCTGGTTCACCGCCCGGGGCACCGAGATGACCGAACGCGACTGGTACGCCCCGGCCGGCACCCTCGGCATGTACCTCTCCGGCCGGGACATCCCCGGCCGCGACGAGCGCGGCGACCCGATCCTCGACGACAGCTTCCTCGCCGTCCTGCACGCCGGGGACCGGCCCGCGAGCTTCGTGCTGCCGGGGCCGCCGTGGGCGGAACGGTACGAGGTGCTCGTCGACACGGGACGGGAGGAGCAGGGGGAGGCACCCGGGGTCATCCACCGGGCGGGGGCGACCATCACGGTGCCGGCGCGGGCCGTGCTGCTGCTGAAGGTGGGCTGAATGTGGGCTGAGAGCGGGCCGGACGAGGGTTCGCAGCGGCATCGGCCGATCGGCCGATGCCGCCGTACGACTCCTCGAACACGCAGGTCGTAGGACCAGCGGCCGATCCGGGTCCGGCCAAAACTCGGTGGGCGTTGTCAGTGCCGATCCGTAGGCTCGCTGCTGATGGCGACGACATCTGAAACCACAGAGGAACCCGGAAAACGCCGCGACCGGTCGGCCGTACGCACACTGCTGCGGCTGTGGCCGTACGTCCGGCCCGTGCGCGTGCGGCTGTTCACCGCCGCGTTCGTCGCGGTGCTCGCCTCGTGCGCGGGGCTGGTGATTCCGCTCGTACTGAAGTGGATGGTGGACGGGCCGGTCGCCGACCGGGACTCCGCTGGGGTGTGGCTCGGGGCGCTGTTCCTGCTGCTGCTCGGGCTCACGGAGGCGTTGCTGTTCGGGCTGCGGCGGTGGCTGGTGGCACGGCCGCTCGCGGGCGTCGAGGCGGGGATGCGGGCCGATCTGTACCGGCATCTCCAGCGGCTCCCGGTGGCCTTCCACGACCGGTGGGCGTCGGGGCAGCTGCTGTCCCGGGGGACCACGGACCTGATGCTGCTGCGCATGTTCCTCGCCTTTCCGCTGACGTTCCTGCTGGTCAACGGGGTGACGATCGTCATCGGCGTGGTGATCATGCTGATCCAGGAGTGGACGCTCGGGCTGGTGATCCTCGGTCCGGCGATCCCGGTGATCGTGACCTGCGTGGTCTTCGAGACGCGGTACACCGAGGTGGCGCGGCGGGCCCAGGACCAGGTCGGGGATCTGACGACGGTCGTCGAGGAGAGCGTGCTCGGCATCCGGATCATCAAGGGGTTCGGCCGGCACCGGAGCCAGGCACGGGCGTTCCGGGAGCTGTCACGGACCCTGAGGGGGACGGAACTGCGCAAGGCGGGGCTGCTGGCGACGATCTGGGGTGTCATCGTGACGCTGCCGGAGGTGGCGATCGGGGTGGCGCTGGTGCTGGGGGCCGTGCAGGTGGCCGACGGTTCCCTTTCCGCCGGGACCCTGGTCGCCTTCCTGTCCACGGCACTCGCGCTGCGCTGGCCGGTGGACTCCATCGGCTTCCTGCTGGCGATGAGCCAGGAGGCGGCGACCGCGACCGAGCGGTACTTCGAGGTGATGGACGCGGAGCCGGAGTCGCGGGCCACGGGTGCCACGACCCGGACAGGCGCCACGACACGGACCGAGGACAGCGGGCTCCGGTTCCACAACGTGTCGTTCCGCTACCCCGACGCCCCCGCCGGCTCCCCACCCGTCCTCGACCGGATAGACCTCCACATCCGCCCCGGCGAGTCCATGGCCCTCGTCGGAGCCACCGGCAGCGGCAAGACCACCCTCACCGCGCTCGTGCCCCGCCTCCACGAGGTGACCTCCGGGCGGATCACGCTGGACGGCGAGGACATCACGGCGATGTCCCGTGAGGAGCTGCGCTCGAAGGTGGCGGTGGCCTTCGAGGAGCCGACCCTCTTCTCCGCCGGGGTCGGTGACAACGTCCTCATGGGGGCGCACGGCACCGCGGGACAGGCCGAGCTGGAGCGGGCGCTGACCGTCGCGCAGGCCGACTTCGTGTACGCGTTGCCGCAGGGCACGGACACCCAGGTCGGCGAGCAGGGGCTCAGTCTCTCGGGCGGGCAGCGGCAGCGGCTCGCGCTGGCCAGAGCCGTGGTCGGCCGGCCCAGGTTCCTCGTGCTCGACGACCCGTTGTCCGCGCTGGACGTGCACACCGAGGCCGCCGTCGAGGCCGCGCTGCGGGACGTCCTCGCCGAGACCACGGGTCTGATCGTGGCGCACCGTCCGTCGACCGTCCTGCTCGCCGACCGCGTCGCCCTGCTCTCCGGCGGCCGGATCGTCGCCGTCGGCACCCACCAGGAACTGCTGCGCACGAACGCCGAGTACGTCCATCTGATGGCCGGGACAGAGGAGGCAGCCCAATGACAGTGACGGCGGCGGCGACCACGACCACCAAGCCCGGCCAGGAGCGCCCGGCCGGGGAACCCGCCCGGCAGGACGACGACTTCGACCGCGACGTCCTGCCCACTCCCCCGGGCGCCACCGCCGCCCTGCTGCGTTCCCTGCTCGCCCCGATGAAGGCCCGCGTCGCCGTCACCACGCTCCTGCTGCTGCTCCAGCAGGCGGCCACGCAGGCCGGCCCGCTGCTGGTGGCGTACGCCATCGACAGCGCCGTACCCGCGTTCCGCGACCACGACAACGGCCCCCTCGTCGCGGTGGGCGTCGGCTATCTGCTGTGCGCGCTCGCCTCCGGCGCCCTGCAGTCCACGTTCGTGATCGCCGCGGCCCGCGTCAACCAGGACGTGCTGCTCGACCTGCGCGGCCGTATCTTCCGCCACGCGCAGGCCTTGAGCGTCGACTTCCACGAGCGCTACACCTCGGGCCGGCTCATCTCCCGCTCCACCACGGACGTGGAGTCGCTGCGCGAGCTGCTGAACGAGGGCCTGCAGGAGCTGGTCGGGGTCGTCCTGTCCTTCGCCTACATCTCGGCGCTGCTGCTCTGGCTCGACCTGGGGCTCGGCGCGGTGGCGGTGGCGTCCCTCGGGCCGCTGTATCTGCTCATCCGGCTCTACCAGCGGCGCGCGAAGCGGGTGTACCGGGCCCGGTCGACGGCCATCGCGGCCGTGATCGTGAAGTTCGTCGAGACGATGAACGGCATCCGGCCGGTGCGCGCGTTCCGGCGCGAGGCGGTCAACGACGCCGACTTCCAGGTGCTGAACACCCGGCACGAGCGGACCAACGGCGACGCGCTCCTCGAGATGGCCCGCTATGTGATCGGCTCCCGGCTGGTCGCCAACACGGCGGTCGCGGTGATCGTGCTGTGGGGCGCGCACCGGGTGGCCGACGGTTCGCTGGAGCTGGGCGTGCTGGCGGCCGCGGTGCTGTATCTGCGGCGGCTGTACGACCCCATCGACCGGCTCGGCATGTTCCTGAACTCCTACCAGTCGGCGGCGGCCTCCCTGGAGAAGATCGCCGGACTGCTCGCCCAGACGCCGTCCGTGCCGGAGCCCGCGACGCCGCGGCAGCTGCCGCCCCTCGCGTCCGAACACCCCGGCCGCGAGGTCGTCTTCGACGGGGTCCGCTTCGCGTACCGCACCGGCGGCGAGGTGCTGCCCCGCTTCGACCTGACGCTGCCCGCCGGACAGACGGTCGCGGTCGTCGGCTCGACCGGCGCGGGCAAGTCGACCCTGGCCAAGCTGCTCGCCCGGTTCTACGACCCCTCCGACGGCCGGGTCCTCCTGGACGGCGTCGACCTGCGCGACCTGGCCGGGCCCGAGCTGCGGCGCGGAGTCGTCATGGTGACGCAGGAGGCGTTCCTGTTCTCCGGCACGGTCGCCGAGAACATCGCGATCGGCCGCCCGGACGCCACCCGCGAGGAGATCGAGGAGGCCGCGAAGGCGATCGGCGCCCACGACTTCGTCACCGCGCTGCCCGACGGCTACGACACGGACGTACGCAAGCGGGGCGGCCGCATCTCCGCCGGGCAGCGCCAACTGGTCGCGTTCGCCCGGGCGTTGCTCGCCGACCCGGCCGTACTGATCCTCGACGAGGCGACCAGCTCGCTCGACATCCCGGGCGAGCGGGCGGTGCAGCGCGCGATGGCGACGGTGCTGAAGGGGCGTACGGCCGTGGTCATCGCGCACCGGCTGTCGACCGTGGAGATCGCGGACCGGGTGCTGGTCATGGAGCACGGGCGGATCGTCGAGGACGGCAGCCCGGACCAACTCGTCGCCGATACCGGCCGGTTCGCGGATCTTCACCGGGCTTGGCGGGACAGCCTGGCGTGAGCGGGGCAGCCTGACGTGAGCGGGGCAGCCTGACGTGAGGCGGTGTGGTCCGGCGCGAGAAGCGGAGAGAGATGATCGACGCGTACGAGGATCCCGGCACACCCGACTGTCGTGGCGGCGGCCGGTATCTGTGGTGGCTGGTGAGGTGCCAGCCGGGCCGGGCCGCCGCCGGTGCGCTGCTGGGCAGCACCTGGATGGTCCTGCTGGCGGCGACGCCGTATCTGATGGCCCGGGCGATCGACGACGGTCTGGAACCCGGCCACATGGGTGCGCTGGCCGGCTGGAGCGTCGCCCTGTTCGCGGTGGGGTCGTTCAACGCCTGGCTGAGCATCATGCGGCACCGCACAATGACCCGGGTGCGGATGGACGCCAACTTCCGCACGGTCAAGGTCGTCGTCGGGCAGGCGGTCCGGCTGGGCGCCGCACTGCCCCGGCGGGCGGGTGCCGGGGAGGTCGTCACGATCGGTGTGGGCGACGTGCAGACGATCGCCCAGTCTCTGACCGTCGTCGGGCCCGGGGTGGGCGCGGTCGTCGCCTATCTGGTGGTCGCCGGTCTGCTGCTGTCGGTGTCGACGCTCATCGCCGTGGTGGTGCTGCTCGGCATCCCGGTGATCGTCCTTCTCGTCGGGCCGCTGCTCACCCGCCTCCAGGGCACCGAGACGGAGTACCGCGAGCGGCAGGGTGTGCTCACCGCCCGGATCGCCGACCTCGCGGGCGGACTGCGGGTCCTCAACGGCCTGGGCGGCAAAGGGCTGTTCGCCGACGCCTTCCACCGGGACTCGCAGCGGCTGCGGTCCCAGGGCTACCGGGTCGGGGCGGTGACCAGCTGGGTGCAGGCGCTGGGCGTGGGGCTGCCGACGCTGTTCATGGCCGTCGTGACCTGGCTGGCGGCCCGGCTCGCCGCCCAAAATGCCATCACCGTCGGCGAGTTGGTGTCGGTGTACGGCTATGTGGCGGTCCTGGTGGGGCCGGTGGCGTTCTGGGTGGAGTGCGGCTACCAGATCAGCCGCGGTCTGGTGGCGGCCCGGCGGGTCGTACGGTTCCTGCGCCTGGAGCCGATGGCGGACACCGGCACCCGCGACGCGCCCGCGGAGCCCTCCGTGCTGTACGACCCGGTGTCGGGCGTGCGGGTGCTGCCGGGGCGGCTGACCGCGCTGGCCGGCGCCCGCCCCGCCGACACCGCGGCCGTGCTCGACCGTCTCGGCCGGTACGTTCCGTCGGCGGCGACCTGGGGCGGGGTACCCCTCGACGAGATCGCGCTGGCGCAGGTCAGACAGCGGATCCTGGTCGCCGACCACGAGGCCGACCTGTTCGCGGGCACTTTGCGCGAGCTGGTCGGCGGCGGGGACGAGCAGCGCATCGGGCGGGCCGTGCACACGGCCGTCGCCGACGACATCGTGCAGGGTCTGCCGGACGGGCTCGACTCGGCGATCGACGCGCAGGGCCGCAACCTGTCCGGCGGCCAGCGCCAGCGCATGCGGCTGGTCCGAGCGCTGCTCGCCGACCCCGAGGTGCTGCTGGCCGTCGAACCGACCTCGGCGCTGGACGCCCACACCGAGGCGCGGGTGGCCGAGCGGCTGGGGGCCGCGCGCGAGGGCCGTACGACGGTGGTCACCACCACGTCCCCACTGGTGCTGGACCACGCGGACACCGTGCTCCACCTGGTCGACGGCAAGATCTCGGCCACCGGCAGCCACCGCGAGCTGCTGGACCGGGAGCCGGGATACCGGGCGCTGGTGGCACGGGACGCGGCCATCACCGACAGCACGGACACCGCGGATGTCACAGACGCCACAGACACCACAGACGCCGAGGAGGCCGTACGGTGACCGGCTCGACTTCTGCCGGGACGCTGCCCGTCGCCGGACCCGCCGACGTGCGGCGGGCCTCCGTGCGGCTGGTGAAGGCCGACCGGCGGGCCTTCGCGGCCGCAATCGCGCTGAACGCGCTGGCAGCCGTCGCCGGGCTCGCCGGGCCATGGCTGCTGGGGCGGATCATCGACGACGTGCGGGGCGGGGGCGGGGTGTCGGCCGTGGACCGGCTGGCGCCGGCCCTGCTGGTGTGCGCGGTGGCGGAGTTGCTGCTGGCCCGGTGGGCGCGGTACGTCGGGCACCGGTTCGGGGAGCGGACGCTGGCGCGGGTGCGCGAGGAGTTCGTGGAGCGGACACTGGCGCTGCCCGCGTCGGTGGTGGAGCGGGCCGGCACCGGCGATCTGACCGCGCGCGGCACGGCCGACGTGGCCACCGTCGGCACCACGCTGCGCGACGCCGGCCCCGAACTGCTCATCAACGGCGTGCAGTTCCTGTTCGCGCTGGTCGCGGTGTTCGTCATCGACCCGCTGCTCGGCGCGGTCGGCGTGCTGGGCCTGACGCCGATCTGGTTCGCCCTGCGCTGGTATCTGCGCCGGGCGCGGGACGGCTACCTGGCGGAGGGGGCGGCCAACTCGGAGGTCGCCGAGGTCGTCGCGGCGACCGCGTCGGGCGCGCGCACCGTCGAGGCGCTTCGCCTGGAGGAGCGGCGGATCAGGGCGAGCCGAAAGGCCCTGGAGACGTCCCGGCGCACCCGTTTCCACACCCTCCACCTGCGCACGGTGTTCTTCCCGGCGGTGGAGGTGTCGTACCTGATCCCGGTGGCCGGGGTGCTGGTGATCGGCGGGATGCTGCACGCGGACGGCGCGATGAGCCTGGGCGCGGTGGTGACGGCGGCGCTGTACCTGCGGCAGATGAGCGATCCCCTGGACCAGATCCTGATCCGGGTGGAGCAACTGCAGAGCAGCGGCGCCTCGTTCGCCCGCGTGGAGGGGCTGGCCCGGGCCCCGCGCGCCGACGCGGCCGACGCCCCCGTCCCGGCGGACGACCTGATCGAGGTGACCGGCGTCCGGTACGCCTACGACCGGGGCGGCGAGGTTCTGCGGGGCGTGGACCTGACCGTGCGCCCCGGGGAACGGCTCGCGGTCGTCGGGCCCTCGGGCGCAGGCAAGACCACTTTGAGCCGACTGCTGGCGGGCGTGGACGCGCCCGGCACCGGCACGGTGACGGTCGGCGGGGTGCCGGTCGTCGGCCTCGGCCCCGAACAGCTGCGCCGCCAGGTCGTCCTGGTCACCCAGGAGCACCACGTCTTCCTCGGCACGGTCCGCGACAACCTCCTGATCGCCGAACCCGCCGCGACGGACGACGACCTGTGGGCCGCGCTGGCGGCGGTCGGCGCGGACACCTGGGTACGGGAGCTGCCCGACGGCCTCGACACCACGCTGGGCGAAGGCGGTTGCCGTACGGACGGCTCCCAGGCCCAGCAACTCGCCCTTGCCCGGGTCGTCCTGGCCGACCCGCACACCCTGATCCTCGACGAGGCCACCGCCCTGCTCGACCCGACCACCGCCCGTCACACCGAGCGCGCCCTGGCCGCCGTACTCGAGGGCCGCACGGTCATCGCCATCGCCCACCGCCTGCACACCGCCCACGACGCGGACCGCGTGGCGGTCATGGAGGGCGGCCTGCTGACCGAACTCGGCACGCACGAGGAACTGGTGGCGGCGGAGGGGGCGTACGCGGCGCTGTGGGGGTCGTGGCACGGGGACCGGCCGGCTTCCCCGGAGACCTCCGCCTGACCCGTCCAGTCCGTATACCGAACATGAATTTCCGGGCAACGGACGATTTCTGGCCAACTTCCTGACGCGCTCCTGACAGAAACCGCCATCTCCTGCGACTCTTCCCACGGCCGCTTCACAGCAACCCCACAGCACGAACGTGTGGCGCGGCCGCACGTGGTTCTGCCGCACCGCCCTGTTCTGCCCGGACGGCCCACCCGCCGACCGGTCTCCCCTGGCCGTGCGACCCGCGGCCACGCAGAAGGAGTCAGTGTTGAGAGACAGTTCCTCCCACAGACGCACCTCCCACACCCCCACCACCACCCAGCGCAGGGTCGCCGCCGTGGCCCTCGTCGGCGTGTCCGCCCTGATCGCCGCGGCCGTCCAGTCGGGCGCCGCCACCGCAGCCCCGGAGAAGGCACCGTCGGCCGCGGGAAAGGTCATACCGGGCGCGGAGTCGGTCAAGCTCACCCCCGCCCAGCGCGCCGCGCTGCTCCGCACGGCCGAGGCCGCCAAGGCCAGGACCGCCGAGGAACTGGGCCTGGGTGCCAAGGAGAAGCTGGTCGTCCGTGACGTCCTCAAGGACGGCAACGGCACGGTCCACACCCGCTACGAGCGCACCTACGACGGCCTGCCCGTCCTGGGCGGCGACCTGGTCGTGGAGAGCACGAAGGCCGACGCGACCGACGCCGTCGTCAAGGCCACCCGCACCGCCATCAAGCCGGCGACGACCACGGCCAAGCTGCCCGCGGCCAAGGCCAGGACGCAGGCCCTCGCCGCGGCCGAGGCCGAGGACGCCAAGAGCCCCGACGTCAACCGCGCCCCGCGCAAGGTGATCTGGGCGGCGGACGGCAAGCCGGCCCTGGCGTACGAGACGGTCGTCGGCGGCTTCCAGCACGACGGCACCCCGCAGGAGCTGCACGTCGTCACCGACGCGACCACCGGCGAGAAGCTGTACGAGTGGGAGGCCATCGAGACCGGCACCGGCAACACGGTGTACAGCGGCACGGTCACCCTCGGCACCACGCAGTCCGGGTCGACCTTCAACCTCACCGACGGCGCGCGCGGCAACCACAAGACGTACAACCTCAACCGCGGCACCTCCGGCACCGGCACGCTGTTCTCCGGCCCGGACGACATCTGGGGCAACGGCACCCCCTCGAACCTGGAGTCGGCCGCCGCCGACGCCCACTACGGGGCCGCGCTGACCTGGGACTACTACAAGAACGTGCACGGCCGCAGCGGCATCCGCGGCGACGGTGTGGGCGCCTACTCCCGGGTCCACTACGGCAACAACTACGTCAACGCGTTCTGGTCCGACAGCTGCTTCTGCATGACGTACGGCGACGGCTCGGGCAACGCCAACCCGCTCACCTCGATCGACGTGGCCGCGCACGAGATGACCCACGGGCTCACCTCTAACACGGCGGGGCTCAACTACAGCGGCGAGTCCGGCGGTCTGAACGAGGCGACCTCCGACATCTTCGGCTCGACCGTCGAGTTCTACGCCAACAACGCCTCCGACGTCGGTGACTACCTCATCGGCGAGGAGATCGACATCAACGGCGACGGCACGCCGCTGCGCTACATGGACCGGCCGAGCCAGGACGGCTCGTCCAAGGACAGCTGGTACTCCGGCATCGGCTCGATCGACGTGCACTACTCCTCGGGCCCGGCGAACCACTTCTTCTACCTGCTGAGCGAGGGCAGCGGCACCAAGACCATCAACGGGGTCACCTACAACTCGCCCACCGCGGACGGCCTTCCGGTCACCGGCATCGGCCGGGACAAGGCGGAGAAGATCTGGTTCCGCGCGCTGACCACCAAGTTCACCTCGACCACCAACTACGCGGCGGCCCGTACCGGCACCCTCGCGGCGACGGGCGAGCTGTACGGCACCACGAGCGCCGAGTACAAGGCCGTGCAGGACGCCTGGGCGGGTGTCGCGGTCGGTGCCCGCTCCGACGGTGGCGGCGGAGGCGGTGGCGGCACCTCCTTCGAGAACGCGGCCGACGTAGCTATTCCGGACAGTGGGGCGGCGGTCAACTCGTCGGTCACCGTGTCCGGGCGGACGGGCAACGCGCCGTCGAACCTCGCGGTGGCGGTCGACATCGTCCACACCTACATCGGTGACCTCCGGGTGCAGCTGATCGCCCCCGACGGCACGGCGTACACGCTGAAGGCGTACGGCACCGGTGGCAGCGCGGACAACCTCAACACCACCTACACGGTGAACGCCTCCTCCGAAGTCGCCAACGGGACCTGGCAGTTGAGGGTTCAGGACAACGCGGCCCAGGACACCGGGTACATCAACTCCTGGAAGCTCACCTTCCCGTAGACCCCGCCCCTCCGAGGGCCCAAACCCTCTGAGGACCCAAGGACAGGGCGCCGCCCCGGTGTTTCGACTCCCCGGGGCGGCGCCCTCATTCACATGTCCGAAACATTTACCGGACAGTCGACTTTCGGCCAACATCACTTGGAGACATGACATGTACGCGGCACCGATGTCACTCTTCCCTCACCCGCCGCACAACTTCCCAGCAGCCCCCCACCGAAGGAGTTTGTGTGTCCTCCGTCTACGCGCGTCACAAGCGCACCACGCTGGCCATCGCCACCACCGTCGCCGCCGGCGCCCTGCTGGCCACCGGGCTCACCACCGTCAGCGCGTCCGCCCAGACCCCGGTGGACGCCGCCGGTGCCGCGAAGCCCCTCGCCGCCCCCACCACGCTCACCCCGGCCGCCCGCACCGCGCTCATCCGCCAGCAGCAGGACACCGTGGCCGGCACCGCCGAGGAGATAGGCCTCGGCGCCAAGGAGAAGCTGGTCGTCAGAGACGTCGTCAAGGACGCCGACGGCACCGTCCACACCCGCTACGAGCGCACCTATGACGGCCTGCCCGTCCTCGGCGGCGACCTGGTCGTCCACGCGTCGAAGGCCGGCGCCACCCAGGGCGTCACCAAGGCGACGAAGGCCACCATCAAGGTCGCCTCGCTCAAGCCCGCGATCGCCGCGGCCAAGGCGGAGAAGCAGGCCCTGACCGCCGCCGAGTCGGCCGGCTCGGAGAAGACGGAGGCCGACGCGGCGCCCCGCAAGGTGATCTGGGCGGGCAACGGCAGCAAGCCGACCCTCGCCTACGAGACGGTCGTCGGCGGCCTCCAGGAGGACGGCACCCCGAACCAGCTGCACGTCATCACCGACGCGGCCACCGGCAAGAAGCTCTTCGAGTACCAGGGCATCGAGACCGGCAGCGGCAAGAGCCTCTACTCCGGCACCGTCACCCTCGGCACCTACCTGTCGGGCTCGACGTACCAGCTGTACGACACCTCGCGCGGCGGCCACAAGACGTACAACAAGGCGCACGGCACCAGCTCGTCGGCGGGCACCCTGTTCACCGACGCCGACGACATCTGGGGCACCGGCATCGCCTCCAGCGCGACCACCGACCAGACCGCGGCCGTCGACGCCGCCTACGGCGCGCAGACGACCTGGGACTTCTACAAGAGCACCTTCGGCCGCAGCGGCATCAAGAACGACGGCAAGGCCGCCTACTCCCGCGTCCACTACGGCAACGCGTACGTCAACGCGTTCTGGGACGACAGCTGCTTCTGCATGACGTACGGCGACGGCGAGGGCAACACCCACCCGCTGACGTCACTGGACGTGGCCGGCCACGAGATGACGCACGGCGTCACGTCGAACACCGCGGGCCTGAACTACAGCGGGGAGTCCGGCGGCCTGAACGAGGCCACGTCCGACATCTTCGGCACGGCGGTCGAGTTCTACGCGGCGAACTCCAACGACGTCGGTGACTACCTCATCGGCGAGAAGATCGACATCAACGGCGACGGCACCCCGCTGCGCTACATGGACCGGCCCAGCAAGGACGGCGGTTCGGTCGACTCCTGGTCGTCGACGCTGAAGAACCTGGACGTGCACTACTCGTCCGGCCCGGCGAACCACTTCTTCTACCTGCTCAGCGAGGGCAGCGGCAGCAAGACCATCAACGGCGTCAGCTACAACTCGCCGACCTCCAACGGCTCCACCGTCACCGGCATCGGACGCGCCAAGGCCGTCCAGATCTGGTACAAGGCGCTGACCGAGTACTTCACGTCGACCACCACGTACGCGGGCGCCCGCACCGGCACCCTGAGCGCGGCGTCGGCCCTGTACGGCTCCACGAGCACCGAGTACAAGGCGGTCGCGGCGGCCTGGTCGGCGGTCAACGTCGGCTGACGTTTCACCGGTCGAGACGGGCGGCCCCCGGGACGAAGGCATCCCCGGGGGCCGCCCTACTCTTGGGTCCCATGCCCTTGACGGACTTCACGTACGACCACGTCGGCGCCACCCGGCAGGACGGCTTCTGCCCGCCCGGCTTCCACCCCCTGCACGTGCGCGCACGCATCGGCGAGGGGCGGGAGGTCTTCAGCAGAGCCTCCGAGGCGGTCCTGACCTGGGAGATGCACCGCGAGCTCGGCGTCGGCATCGACGCAGGCGCGGACCGCGCCGCCCCCGAGGTCGACGTCACCGTCACGCTCGCCGGGCTGATAAAAGCCCCCTGCCGCGTGGTGTGGACGGTCGAGGAACCCCGCCGCGCCGGCTGGGCGTACGGCACGCTGACCGGCCATCCCGAGAGCGGCGAGGAGTCCTTCGTCGTCGACCGCACCGGCGACGGCACGGTCTGGCTGACGATCTCCGCGTTCAGCCGGGGCGCCAAGTGGTACGCCCGCGCCGGCGGCCCGGCGACACGCGGGCTGCAGCACGCGTACGCGAAGCGGTGCGGCGCGGTGCTGCGACGGCTGTGCGCCCCGGTCGAGAAGATCTGAGCGGGCTCAGCGCAGCAGCACCCCCGCGGCCTCCACCACCTCCTCCGACGGCAAGGCCACGAGCCCCGGCTCCGCGCCGGACGCCAGCAGCCGGTGGGCGGGCAGGACCCGGACCGTGTAGCCGTAGGGGCCCGTCCGGTCCAGGGACAGCGGGCCCTCGTACACCCACCGGCCCTCCGGATCCGGGCCGCCCACCGGTTTCAGCGGGACGGTCGTGGCGTCGGTGATGCGGTCCTCCTCGTCGACCCGGCCGGAGACCGCCTGCACCTCGACGTCCTCGGGCGCGAGCCCGCCGAGGCCGACGCGGACCCTCAGACCCAGGGTCGTGCCGAGTTCGGCGGTGGCGGTGGCCGCGGTCGTCTCGACGTGGTCGACGGTCACCCCGTGCCAGGCGGAACGCAGCTTGGACTTCCACTCCGCCAGTTCGCGGGCGGCGTCGGGGACCATCGTGCGGTGGGCGTGCGCGGCCGGGGCGTAGAGCCGCTCGACGTACTCCCGGACCATCCGCCCGGCCAGCACCTTCGGGCCGAGCAGGGTGAGGGTCTGGCGGACCATCTCGATCCAGCGGTCGGGCAGCCCGCCCTGGCCGCGCTCGTAGAAGCGCGGGGTGACCCGCTGTTCGAGCAGGTCGTAGAGCGCGTCGGCCTCTATGGCGTCACGCCGGTCGGCATCGGTGCCGACACCGTCGGCGGTGGGGACCGCCCAGCCGAAGTCCGGCTGGAACCACTCGTCCCACCAGCCGTCCAGCACGGAGAGGTTGAGACAGCCGTTCAGCGCGGCCTTCATTCCGGACGTGCCGCACGCCTCCAGCGGCCGGAGCGGGTTGTTCAGCCAGATGTCGCAGCCCGGGTAGAGCTTCTGCGCCATCGCCATCCCGTAGTCGGGCAGGAACACGATCCGGTGCCGAACCCGCGGATCGTCCGAGAACCGCACCAGCTCCTGCACCAGCCGCTTGCCCCCGTCGTCCGCCGGGTGCGCCTTGCCCGCGACCACGATCTGGATCGGCCGCTCCGGGTGCAGCAGCAGGTCCATCAGCCGGTCGCGGTCGCGCAGCATCAGCGTCAGGCGCTTGTACGAGGGGACGCGCCGCGCGAACCCGATGGTGAGGACGTCCGGGTCGAGCACCCCGTCGACCCAGCCCAGCTCGGCCGTACCGGCACCGCGCTGCCGCCAGGACGCGCGCAGCCGCTCCCGCACCTCCGTCACCAGCTGCTCGCGCAGGTTGCGGCGCAGCTCCCAGATGTCCTGGTCGGCGATGTCCGCGACCGCGTCCCAGCGGTCCGAGCCGCCGACGGTCATGGCGTCCTCGGTGCGCTGGGCGCCGACCTGCCGGGCACCGAGCCGGAAGACCTCAGGGGCGACCCAGGTCGGGGCGTGCACACCGTTGGTCACGGAGGTGATCGGCACCTCCTCGGCGTCGAATCCCGGCCACAGTCCCGAGAACATCTCCCGGCTGACCTTGCCGTGCAGCAGGGAGACGCCGTTGGCGCGCTGGGCCAGGCGCAGGCCCATCACGGCCATGTTGAAGAGGTTGGGTTCGCCGCCGGGGTAGGTCTCCATGCCCAGTTGCAGGACGCGCCCGACGTCGATGCACGGAAGTTCCGCGTCGGGGCCGAAGTGGCGGGCGACCAGCTCACGGTCGAAGCGGTCGATGCCGGCCGGGACGGGGGTGTGCGTGGTGAAGACGGTCCCGGCCCGGACCGCTTCGAGAGCGGAGTCGAAGTCCAGACCTTCCGCGCACAGTTCGGCGATCCGCTCCAGGCCGAGGAAGCCGGCGTGGCCCTCGTTGGTGTGGAATACCTCGGGCTCGGCGTGGCCGGTGAGCCGGCAGTACGTCCGTACGGCCCGCACTCCTCCTATGCCGAGCAGCATCTCCTGCAACAGCCGGTGCTCGCTGCCGCCGCCGTAGAGCCGGTCGGTCACCCCGCGTTCGCCGAGGTCGTTCTCCTCGACGTCCGAGTCCAGCATCAGCAGCGGGACCCGCCCGACCTGGGCCAGCCAGATCCGGGCGTGCAGTTGTTTGCCGCCGGGCAGGGCCAGGGAGACCTGGGCGGGGGTGCCGTCGGGCTCCCTGAGCTGGGCGACGGGCAGCTCATTGGGGTCGAGGACCGGATAGTGCTCCTGCTGCCAGCCGTCCCGGGACAGGGACTGCCGGAAGTAGCCGTGCCGGTAGAGCAGCCCGACACCGATCAGCGGTACGCCGAGATCGCTGGCCGCCTTCAGGTGGTCGCCGGCGAGGATGCCGAGGCCGCCGGAGTACTGGGGCAGGGCGGCCGTGACGCCGAACTCGGGCGAGAAGTAGGCGACGGCGGCCGGCAGGTCGGCCGTCTGGGCCTGGTACCAGCGGGCACCGGTGACGTAGTCCTGCAGATCGTCGGCGACCGCGGTGAGCCGGCGCAGGAAACGGCGGTCCTCGGCGAGTTCGGCGAGCCGCCCGGGCCGCACGCTGCCGAGCAGCCGTACCGGGTCGCCGCCCGAGACGGACCAGCGCTCGGGATCGACGGACTGGAAGAGATCGCGGGTCTCCGCATGCCACGACCAGCGCAGATTGCGCGCGAGGTCACTCAGTGGCCGGAGGGGGTCGGGGAGCACGGGTCGGACGGTGAATCGACGGATCGCCTTCACATTCCACCTCAAGCGAGCGCGAGGAAGAGGACGCACGGCGGTGTGCGTCCCATCGTCAGGTTCGAAGGTATCGGGCACGAGGCTTCCGTAACCACGGCGCCTTCCTGCGGGAACGGTTCCTGCCACCCTATGACTCCTGAACCCGATTTGGCCGATTCCGCCCCCGTAGGCGTCCTTGTCGTCCTTCACACCGCACGAGAGGCTGCCAAGTGGCGTACGGCCCGGGGAGCCGCGCACGCGGTGCGTCCCGGCTGTCGTACGCCGTGTTGAGGAGGGGGTACCAAGCCATGGCACGGACGCGAGCACGGCGTCTGCGCCGGGTGGGGGGTCTGACCGCGGTGACCTGTGCCGCGGCGCTTTCGGCCATCACCCTGCCCGCGCACGCCGTACCGGAGGGGCGGATACTCGGCGCCGGGCAACCCGGTTCCGTCGGCGGAAGTTACCTGGTGACACTCGAGGGGGGAACGAAGGCCCCGTCGGCGGCCGGAAAGGACCTGGCCGAGAAATACGGGGCGCACATCAGCCATACCTACGGAACGGTGCTGAACGGCTACGCGGTGAAGGCGAACGCGAGACAGGCCGAGCTGCTCGCGGCCGACCCTCGTGTCGCCTCGGTCGCGCAGGACACCCGGGTGACCCTGGACCACGTCCAGAAGAACCCGCCGTCCTGGGGCCTGGACCGCATCGACCAGCCGAACCTGCCGCTCGACAGGGGCTACACCTCGCCGGACTCCGCGGGGGCGGGCGTCACGGTCTACGTGATCGACACCGGCATCCGGATCGGCCACCGGGACTTCGGCGGCCGGGCGAGCCACGGCTGGGACTTCGTCGGCCGCGACAAGAGCGCGGGCGACGGCAACGGCCACGGCACCCATGTCGCCGGCACCGTCGCCGGTGCCAAGCACGGCGTCGCCAAGAAGGCCCGGGTGGTGGCCGTACGCGTCCTCGACAACGCGGGCGCGGGCACGACGGCGCAGGTCATCGCAGGCATCGACTGGGTCACCAGGAACGCGGTGAAGCCCGCGGTCGCCAACCTCAGCCTGGGCGGCCCCTACAACGCCCAACTGGAAGCCGCCGTGCGGAACTCCATCGCGTCCGGCGTGACGTACACGGTCGCCGCGGGCAACGACGGCAGGCCGGCGTCGCTGTACTCCCCCGCGGGCGTACGGCAGGCGATCACGGTCGGCGCGACCGACCGGAAGGACGCCAGGGCGAGCTTCTCCAACCACGGCTCGGCCCTGGACGTGTTCGCGCCAGGCGTGTCGATCACCTCGGCGGCCATCGCGAGCAACACCGCGACCGCGACCGCCTCCGGTACGTCGATGGCGTCGCCGCACGCGGCGGGCGCGGCCGCGCTCTATCTCTCGGACCACCGGAAAGCCACTCCGGCCCAGGTCGGCAAGGCACTGGTCGCCCGGGCGGCAACCGGAAAGATCTCCGGACGGGGCCTCGGATCGCCGGACAAACTGCTGCAGGTACCGCGCTGACCGGGACTGATTCCGGCACCGGCCCCGTTCGGCCTGAACGGGGCCGGTCTTTGT
Source organism: Streptomyces sp. AC555_RSS877 (assembly GCF_019049245.1). Taxonomy (GTDB): domain Bacteria; phylum Actinomycetota; class Actinomycetes; order Streptomycetales; family Streptomycetaceae; genus Streptomyces. Next base: position 365,399 of record NZ_JAGMUK010000001.1, read on the forward strand.
GTGGAGATATACGCGTGAGTAGTTAACAAAGTGCCGGATTGCCTACCCGAATAGGGTGGGAAGGCTCCTCCGGTACACCCCTCAGGAAGACCACAGGGACACCACGCAGGACCCACCTCCCCACATTCATCCGCCCACCCACGTTGACGCGGACAGGAGCGGTCATGCCCGCCACGCACCACTCGTCAGCACCCCCGACACCGAGCACCGGGGCAGTACCCGTACGCCCGGTCGACGACGGTCCGCCGACCCCGGAGCCACCCTCCACGGGCGACACCGCCGCCGGTATCGGACGCATACCCGTCCTCGACGTCCGCCCGGTCGTCCGGCACGGACGCAGGCCGGCCAAGGCCGTCACCGGCGAGACCTTCGAGATCTCGGCCACCGTCTTCCGCGAGGGGCACGATGCCGTCGCCGCCAATGTCGTACTGAGGGATCCGGAGGGCCGCCCGGGCCCCTGGACGCCGATGCGCGAACTGACACCCGGCACCGACCGCTGGGGCGCCGAGGTCGCCCCCGGCGCCCCGGGCCGCTGGACGTACACCGTGGAGGCGTGGGGCGACCCCGTCACCACCTGGCGGCATCACGCCCACATCAAGATCCCCGCGGGGATGGACACGGAACTCGTCCTGGAGGAGGGCGCCCGGCTGTACGAACGGGCAGCCGCAGGCGTCCCGAAGAAGGGCAAACGGCAGGTTCTCCTCACCGCCGTGGAGACACTGCGCGACGACACCCGCCCCGCCGCGACGCGCCTGGCGGCGGCGTTGACGCCGGAGGTGGACGCGGTCCTGTCGCGGTATCCGCTGCGGGAGTTCGTGACGGCGTCGGAGACGCTGCCGC
>NZ_JAGMUK010000209.1 GCF_019049245.1 Streptomyces sp. AC555_RSS877
GTGAGGTCGAGTCGGTGTTGGTGGGGCATCCGCGGGTCGGACAGGCCGCGGTGGTGGTGCGGGAGGACACCCCGGGCGACAAACGCCTCATCGCCTACATCGTCCCGGCCGGTCAGGGGCAGAGCGCCGATGCCATGCCCGACATCGCGACGGAAGGCCTGCCCGCTGCCGTGCGTGCCTGGGTTGCCGAGTGGTTGCCGGAGTACATGGTGCCGTCAGCTTTCGTCGTCCTGCCGGAGTTGCCTCTGACGGTGAACGGCAAGCTCGACCGCAAGGCCCTGCCCGCCCCGGAGTATGCCGGGGGCGGGGGTCGTGGTCCGGGGTCGGTGCAGGAGGAGATCCTGTGCCAGGTGTTCGCGCAGGTCCTGGGGGTGGACCAGGTGGGCGTGGATGACGACTT
>NZ_JAGMUK010000210.1 GCF_019049245.1 Streptomyces sp. AC555_RSS877
CCACCGTCTGGGAGATCCTGAAGGAGCACGGCATCCCGCCCGCGCCGGAGAGACAGAGCCACACCTGGGCCGACTTCCTGCGCGGCCAAGCCGACGCATGCTCGCCTGTGACCTCTTCGAGGTCCGCACCCTGACCGGTGCCCGCCTGTACGCCCTTGTCGTTCTCGAGCACGCCACCCGGCGTATCCGCATCCTCGGCGCCACCGCACACCCCACCGCCGAGTGGATAGTGCAGCTCGGGCGGAACCTCGTCATGGACCTTGAGGACGCAGGCAGCAAGGCCAGATTCTTGATACGCGATCGTGACTCGAAGTTCACACAGGCCTTCGACGCCGTCCTGGCCGACGCCGGACTGAACGTCATCACCACCGGAATCCGAATGCCCAGGATGAACTCCCTCATAGAACGCTGGATCCAGACCTGCCGACGCGAGCTCCTGGACCGCACCTTGATCTGGAACCACAGCCACCTCCTGCACGCGCTCCGCGAGTTCGAGTCCTTCTACAACGGACACCGGCCCCACCGCGCCCTGAGGCAAGCCGCTCCGCTCCGCCCCCTTCCCGCAGCGATCAGCGAACCAGGACAGATCGAACACCTGGAGATCCACCGGCGCGATCGACTCGGCGGGACCCTTCACGAGTACCAACATGCCGCCTGGCCAGGCCGGATGTTTAATTGGCACCCGCACAGTTCGCGGAGGTGCCGGACGACGTCGTCTTCACCGTCGAGTACTCGGTGCGCACCGCCTGGACGGCGGTGGCCCGACTCCTCAAGCTCGACAAGCACCCGCCTGATGCGTACCGGCAACGTCGACGCCTTGGTCAAGGAAGCCGGGAAGCTCGAGCAGTTGCTGTCGGATCCGCTTCCCCAGCCCGGTCGAAGTTCAGCGACGTTGGCGGGTGAGATGCGCATCCTCCGCACTCGCGCCGCCGTTTTGCGCGACCAGGCCGGCCGACAAGTCCAGGGTGAGGTACAGCTGGCCGGGGTTCTGGAACAGCGGGCGGAGCTCGCCGAGAAGGTCGGACTTCCGGTGTCTCTCCTGACACAGATGTGGGCGACCGACGACCAGTCGGCTCTTGCCCGCTGGGAAGCGCGGGCCCGCAGGGCGGCAACGGCGGGGGGCTGGTGGGGAGGCTGGCGGCGGAAGCGTGCGATGAAGGCGTTCGTCTCGGCTGCCACTCCGCACGTGGCCACGCACCTGCCGGAGTGGACCGGTGAACGGCCCGTGGTCTCCGAATCCCTCGCCGATCTGGCCGACGTAGCGGGCCTGGAGCGGCAGGTGCGGGAGCTCACGCCGGCCCAGCTCACCCAAGACGAGGAGGCCGTACGTCAGGCTCGCGCGGACTGCACCACGACACGAGCCGAACTGTCGGCGGAGCTGTGCGCGGCGGTGTCGGCGGAGGCGCTCAGCCGCGGGCGATCGCTGCTGAACCAGCGACTCCAGACACTGCGGCAGCACTCGGGGACCCAGCGCAGCCAGCTGAATCTGCTGCGCCACCTGAAGGGGTGGGCGATCACCACACACGCGGTGCGCCAACTGAGGCCCACCGCGAAGCTCTTCGACTTGGTCGTCATCGACGAGGCCAGCCAGTGCTCCATCGCTTCGGTGCTGCCGCTGTTGTTTCGCGCCCGGCGGGCTCTGATCATCGGCGATCCGATGCAGCTCAGTCACATCCCCGGCATCTCACCGGAGCAGGAGCGGCAGGCACCTGTCAGCGCAGGTCTGAGCGCGGCCTGGTTGGAGGACCGGAGGCTCTCCTACCACGTCCACTCCTCGTACCACGCCGCCGCGCAGAACGGTGACTCCGCCCTGCTCCTCGACGAGCACTACCGCTGCCACCCGGAGATTGCCGACATCGTCAACGGCCACTGCTACTCCGGCGCGCTGGAAATCCTGACCGACGTACGCCGACAGGTACCCGCCGTCGACCTCGCGGGCACCGGTGAAATCGCTCCCGTACTGGCTTGGGCGAACGTTTCTTCCAGCGAGTCGGCGCGCGGCCCCGGAGGAAAGTCCTGGCGCAACCCGTCCGAAGCCGCTGCCGTAGTCGAAGTCGTGCGGAAACTGCTGCGCCACCTGCCGGAGACCGCAACGGTAGGTGTAGTGACCCCCTTCCGCGCGCAGAAGGATGCCCTGGAGCGCATGGTGGGCAGCGACCGGGTGCGGGTGGGCACGGTCCATGCCTTCCAGGGCGGTCAGCGCGACGTCATGGTCCTCGTCGGCCGCGCCCGCTACCGACGCGTCACCTGGGCCACCGTCAGCTCCATCCTGGGCATCAGCGAGGACACCGCCCGCCGCCGCTACACCGAGCGCTACATCCTGCGCCGCCTCACCCGCTTCAACCGCTCCGAAACCACCCTCACCACACTCGCCGGCCTCTACAACAGCACCGGCCCACGCACCGCCGACTCCGCGGACACCCCAGCCGACAGCGACACCGCAGCAGACACCTGCGATGGCACCGAACGGGGCGAGGTCCCCGACCAGTCCGCCCCCATCGAATCCTCCGGAGCCGCCTACAACCGCCTCTCCCCCATCCTGTCCATGCTGATCCGCTCCGCCCAGCTCACCAACAAGGAGGTCAGCTCCCGCATCGGCTGCTCCGCCTCCTACCTCTTACGGATTTTGTCCGGCGAACGCGTACCCACCTGGGAGCTGACACGGAGGTTCGCCCAGGCTTGCGGGGCCGACCCCGACGTCCTGCGCACGGTCTGGGAATCCGAGAAGCTCAGCCAGAAGTCCCGTGAACCGGAGACCCCGGACCCTGATGACCCGCCCATGCCCGCCACCGAACGACTCCGCACTGCCGTGCACACCCTGCACCTGCGCGCCGGACGCCCTGCGCCCAGCGACATCGCCGTCGCCAGCCGCTGGCTCCTCACCGCCGCCGCCGTCGCCTTCATCCTGGAAACCGCCGTCCTGCCGCACCGTGACGTCCTTGCGACCTTCGTCCGCGTCCTGGGCGGCGACGTCGACCACTTCACCCAGCTCCTGGCCAACGCCCGCCGCGAAGCCACCCAAGGATCTGCATTCCTACAGTCCTCCTCCCCCCACGCCGTCAGCCCCGGCGAACCAAGCGACACACCCCCGCCAGAAACAGACGCCCACGAGCCCCATCCCGTCGGCGCGGACGCCGTCATGAAGACCTTCAGCAAGGTCCTCACCGAGGAACACACCGTCGAAGACGGCCGCGCCCGGCTCCTGCACAAACACGCCGAACAGCAGGGCACACCCGCCCAACCAGCAGAGCGCACACGCCCCCGGCCACTCACCGCGATCACCGAGGCACTGCGACACCACGCCCTGGCACCCGTAGCCCTCGCCCCCTCCAAGCCGGGCCGTGACGGGCGGGCGCACCGGGTAAGGCCCGCACTCGGTCAGCAGCTATACCCACCGAAAGCGGAATTCAGCACTACGACAGTAGAACCCATGCCCAGGCTGCGCCCGCCGGTGTGTCAGCCGGGTGAGTCGTGCAACGGGCCTTTATGCGGCAGACGGCTCCGGGATGCCGGATCTTGGTCCGGACGGCCACCTCGACGCCGATTGAGGCTTGTTCTGTTCCATAGCGTGCTCGGTGACGGCGGCCTGGACCTCACCAGCCAGTTTCCGCCAGTGCAGCCAGGTGCCTTCTCGTACGCCTCGGTCTGCTCCGTCCAGGGCGTCGCCGTGGGAAGGCCGTAGGAGTCCCGCAGTTTCAGGACCCGGACCGGACGTGCACCTTGTCGGCCGCGCTCTGCATCGCCACCAGTTCATCGAATGTGTGTTCCATGACGGATCCCATGTCGCCCGTGGTGGCAGCCCGGCCCGGGCGACGAGGGCGTGGATTCGCCCCCTGCCGTCCACATAAAGGGGCATGCGCTCCCGGCCGACCCGTTTCTCAATGAGGCAGACCACGCTCCTGGGGGCCTTGCTGTAGGTCCCGCCCCACTCGTTGTGGCTGAGCGCTTCATGGCCGCTCCGGGCTCTGTGACCGGCTGGGACTTGTCCTCAGTCGCGAGACGCAATGACGTTCATAAGTTGCTGGTGGCGCCCCGGACCGACCCATCACCCCAGTACCTGCGGTTGAAGTGCGTGATGAGTTTCTGCGCCACGAGAAGAACAGACGCGAGGCCCAGGCCCACGCTTGCTCCTACGACGAAGCGTGACCTTCCGTTACCCGATAGAGCGACGATGGCGCCGAGCACGGCAAGGGCGACAGGCATAAAGCCAGGGATCGGCAGCTCGGGGCGGTACCGACGCACGTCCACCTCAATGAGCGCGGCACGGATCGTCAGCCTTGGCTGGGGTCCGTCTACCAAAGCCGAGACGGTTATCTGTTGCTTCTTCGCGATCAGAGTGGGACCGATCGTTATGCATTGACCGTCGACATTCAAACTTGGAGGGACGGCGTGAGAAGGCTCAGATGTGCTGTCCAAGACAGAGATCACCCGAGCCCCGAGATCGATGCGGATTGGGACGCCGTTGTCGAACGCGTCGCTAGGGATGTCGCGGACACCGCTGTTAAGCAACCTGATCTTGAGGACATGAGGATCGGTGAGCGCCGCACCGTTCAGACTCACAGACAGCCCTCCGCGGAGCAGGCTCGATGGCGAAATGAGTGGTGTCAAGGTGACGAGATCGTATGTCAGGCACCGTTTCGGATAGGCGGCTCGCAGCGTTGCCCAAGCTCCTGCAACCAATGCGGCTATTGCCACGCCCACACTCGCCGCCGCCCAGAGCGATTCGGTCTCGTACCACTGCCCAGCCGTCGTCATAGCGCTCATTGAACTGCGTGAAGGCGGAACAACACCAATCCTGTAAGGACTTGACACCGTTGACATGGTGATCCGCCGAGCACGCTGACACTGAGCGTCGCCTGGCCACTCTGGGCATGATCTCGGCATCGTGGTCCTGGCTGGATTGCTGCTCGATCCTGGCGCGCTTGAAGCTGTGCCGCATCCGGGCCCACGTGTCCGGATACCGCAGGGGACCCTCGCCGAGTGCTGCCCTGTGGCCGCGCCTCACAGCGGCACCCCCTGCGAAAACCACTTGAGGCCTGCTGCGTGTGCTGGCACGGTGGCCCGTTGTGCCTGCAGCGGATGCGCCCGAGAGTCGAGATCGTGAGCCATCTGAAGGGGGCACGTTACCGGTTTCCAGTACGGGCCTCGCGTCCGAGCGGCCGCTCCGTTCCGCTGCCTTCCGTTGGTTTCTGGGCGGCCAGTCGATCTCCATGGCCGGCAGTGCCATGTCGCCTGTCGCCCTGGCCTTCGGCGTCCTTGAGGTCACCGACAGTGCGACCTGGCTGTCCGCGGTCACCACTGCGGCCTTGGTCCCGATGGTCGCGACGCTCCTTCTCGGTGGAGGCATCGCCGATCGTTACCGGCGCGACACTGTCCTTCTTCTCACCAGCCTGGGCGCCGGCCTCACCCAGGTCGGCGTCGCGCTCGTCCTCCTGGGACACCAGCGCCCGGCGTTCCTGCTGCCATTGGCTGCCCTCAACGGCATCTTCCAGGGGCTGACCAAGCCCGCGTTGCGCGGCATCGTCTCGAACCTTGCGGCGGGACGCGGCCTGCAGCAGGCCAGCTCCCTGCTGGCGTCCGTCGGGAACGCCACTCGGATCCTCGGCCCGACCGCAGCCGGTCTGCTGACCGCGTCAGTCGGAGGCGGCTGGGCGGTCGCCGCCGACGCCGCGTCCTTCCTCCTGGCGGCCGCGTTCTTCGCCAGGATGTCGCTGCCCGCCCTGCCCCCGCGCGCCAAGGACGGTCCGACGATGCTCGGCGAACTGCGGGAGGGCTGGAGCTACTTCAGCTCCCAGCCGTGGATCTGGGCCGTGACGTCGGCCTTTGCCGTCTTCAACGCCGCCAACATGGGTGTCTGGCAGATCCTGGGCCCGGTGATCGCGAACGACACGATCGGCGCGGAGGGCTGGGGCCTGGTGCTGAGCGCCCGCGGTGTCGGAGCGCTGCTGGCCAGTGTGGTGATGGTGAAGCTGACGGTGCGACGGCCGATGGTGCCGGCACTGTCCTCGATGACGCTGGGCGCCGTTCCGCTGATCCTGCTCGGCTCCGGCGCGAACACACTCTGGCTGGCCGCGGCAGCATTCGCGGCGGGAGTGGCCTCCGAGTTCTTCACCGTCGTGTGGATGACCGTCAACAACACCCACGTCCCGGAGCGGCTGCTCTCCCGGGTCGGCGCCCACGACGAGTTCTGGTCCTTCGTGCCCAT
>NZ_JAGMUK010000028.1 GCF_019049245.1 Streptomyces sp. AC555_RSS877
CGCACCCTCCCCCCAGGGGCGCGGGGAACTACGCGACCAGCCACCAGGCACCCGCACCCGGCACACCGCACAAACCCCCACCCCCGTGGCCGCCGGCCCGCCGGGCCTTGCAGCCGGGTCCCGGGGTGAGCTCTGGGGGCCGGTGTCAGCCCGTGAGGTCGGTGAGGACCGTGTCCAGGAAGGGCTCGACCGCGCCCCGCCAGGCGTCCGGCTGGTCGTAGTGCACGAGGTGGCCGGCGTCGGCGACCTCCGCGTACTGGCCGCGGGGCAGCACGCGGACCATCTCCTGGGCCTCGGCGCGGCCCAGCTCGCCGTCGAGACCGCGCACGACCAGGGCGGGGCACTCCACCTGGGTGAGTTCCTCCCAGTGGGCGTCGTACACCCAGGTCTCGCGGGACTCGAGCATCTGCTCCGGGTCGAAGACGGGGCGCCAGCCGTCGGGGGACTCCTGCATGACCTCGGCGTAGAACTCGCCGCGGGCCGGGTTCGGGCGCTCCACCCAGGGGTCGTCCTCGCCGAACCACTTGCGGACGTCGGCGAGCGTGGCGAAGGGGACGGGCCAGGCCTTGAACCAGTCCTCCCACTCGCGCTGCGAGGCGGCGCCGAGTGCGGAGGCCCGCATGTCGCAGATGATCACCCCGCGGACCAGGTCGGGACGCTTGGCGGCGAGCTGCCAGGCGGTCAGGGCACCCATCGCGTGGCCGATGAGGACGGCCGGCCCGAGCCCGAGCTGTTCGAGGGCGGCCTCGGCGTCCTCGACGTACGCCTCGCGCGTGTAGGACGCCCGCGGGGGTTTGTCGCTCTGGCCGTGGCCGCGCTGGTCGAGGGCGACGGCGCGATGCCGCTCGGAGAGCCAGCGGGCGGTGGACGCCCAGTGCGAGGCACGGCCCATCAGGCCGTGCAGTAACAGCACACCGGGGGCCCGCTCGGGCTCCCCGGGGCCGCCGGACTGCGGGGACGCCGTCCGCCCCGCTGCGGCCTGCTTCGGTACGTCCTGCTGCAGTAAGCCGTTCTGCTTCGGTACGTCCTTCGCCGGGTCGGACTTGGGAGGGTCGCCGAACTCCCAGGCGGCAAGGCGTACGCCGCCCGCCCCGATCACGTCGATGCGTCGCGCCACTGGTCCTGGCACCCCCCTAGCTCCGCTCGGACCCGTTCGCTCCCGCTCCAGGCGGCGGGTCCTGTGAACCTCGTCCTGCCCTGCCCTGCCGTGTCTGTCGTTCCTGCCCACACCCCTGAAGCGCAGGTTCCGCGTGATGCGTCACCCGCAGAGTATCCAATTTATCGAATATGTATTCGAAAATACGGCTCTCGCCGACAACACCCCTCGTTCGAGTGACCACACTCCAGGAATGATCGCCGCCGCCGAGGGGAGATCTTCAACGGGAGGCGGACCGCTCGGGGAAACCGGTCCGAAGGGGATGACCTTGAGAGCTCGGGGCTCCAGGTCAGCACAGGGGAGGACAGGCCCCGGCGCCACCAGGCGCCGGGGCCATCCACACGTCCACGGCACATCTTCCCGCCCCCTCCCCGGCCGGACGCGGCATCGCTGCCGGACCACGGCCAAGAACCCTCAGGTCATATGCCTCACGCGACAGCCTCGCACGGCAAGCGTCCGAGCGCTGCGATTCGGCACAGTGAATCTCGGATTCGACGAGATGGCCGGAAAACCACAACTGCCCCGCCAGTCTCGGCAGTTGAGACGGCCATCGCCGCCTTCGGCCGTACCGCCGAACCGCTCAGCGCTTGGCCACGAACACGTGCGACGCGACGCCCGCCTCCAGCTCCGCCGCCTCACCACCGCTGCCCACGAGCACACCGCCCGCCGACTCCGTCACGCTCACCACCGAGCCGGGCTGCACGCCCGCCCGGCGCAGCGTGTACATCAGCTGCGCGTCCGTCTGGATCGGCTCGCCGATCCGGCGCACCACGACCGTCTTGCCCTCCAGACCCGGGTCGAGATCGGCGAGCGACACCATGCCCTCGTCCAGGAACGGGTCCGCGCCGTCCTTCTCGCCCAGCTCCTCCAGGCCCGGGATGGGATTCCCGTACGGCGACTCGGTGGGGTGGCGCAGCAGCTCGAGGACGCGGCGCTCGACCGCCTCGCTCATCACGTGCTCCCAGCGACACGCCTCGGCGTGCACCTGCTCCCACTCCAGGCCGATCACGTCGACGAGCAGACACTCCGCGAGCCGGTGCTTGCGCATCACGCGCGTGGCCAGCCGACGGCCCTCGTCCGTAAGCTCCAGGTGACGGTCGCTGGCGACGGACACCAGGCCGTCGCGCTCCATCCGCGCCACCGTCTGGCTGACCGTCGGCCCGCTCTGGTCGAGCCGCTCGGCGATCCGGGCGCGCATGGGGACCACACCTTCCTCCTCCAGCTCGAGGATGGTGCGGAGATACATCTCCGTGGTGTCGATCAGTCCGGACATACGTGCCCCTTGATGAGATCTGCCCGGAAGCACGACAGCTTCCCGGCTTGTGCGCTGGCCCTGGCACCAATTCTGCCGGATACCACTGACAAGCGTGCCGCGCCGTGGAAACCAAGGGGTTACAGGACCCTTCCCACGACCGTATTGACATCCCAGTGGTCCAGACCGCACCGTGATCCGCGACACACGCGCCGCGACACAGACGCCGAGACCCAGACTCCCGACGCTCCGAAGGGGCCCGCATGAGCGACAGCAAGCCGGCCGGTCAGTTCTTCGACGCCGCGATCGGCCTGCTGCAACGGGTCAGAGACGAGGAGGCCCCCACCATCGAGGCGGCCGGCGTGCTCCTCGCCGACACCGTCGCCTCCGGCGGCCGGCTCTTCGCCTTCGGCGCCGGTCACTCCTCCCTCGCCGCACAGGACGTCGTCTACCGCGCCGGCGGCCTCGCCCTGATGAACCTGCTGGCCGTCCCCGGCACCGTCGGCGTCGACGTCATGCCGGCGACACTCGGCTCGGCCCTCGAACGCGTCGACGGCCTCGCCCGCGCCGTCCTCGACTGCTCCCCGGCCCGCGCGGGCGACGCCCTCGTGATCATCTCCCTCTCCGGACGCAACGCCCTCCCCGTCGAGATGGCCATAAGCGCCCGCGCCCTGGGCCTCAAGGTCATCGGCGTGACATCCGTCGCGTACGCCACGGAGACGACGTCCCGGCACCTCTCCGGCACCTACCTCAAGGACCACTGCGACATCGTCCTCGACTCGAAGATCGCCGTCGGCGACGCGGAACTCACCCTCGACACCATCCCGGCCCCCTTCGCCCCCGCCTCCACGGTCGTCACCTCGGCCATCCTCCAGGCGGTCATGGCCACGGCGGCGAGCAGCCTGGCCGACCGGGGCATCGAACCCCCACTGCTGCGCTCGGGGAACGTGGACGGGGGCCACGAATGGAACGGACGGGTGTTCGAGAAGTACGGGGAGCGGATCTTCTACCGGCGCTAGACACCCGCCGGTCCGCGGACAGTCGTACTGCCGCTACTCCCGCCCCAGCACCTCGGCCAGATCCAACGCCGAGCCGATCCGAACGGCCACATCCTCCGCGTACACCGCGTCCCCACGCTCGAACTGACTCCGCCCGGCCCCACGCAGAAACGTCACGACCCCCAGCGTCCGCCCCCGACTCCGCAGCACCGCGCACAACGCGTGCACCGCATCCGACGGCCACTGCCGGGAAACCGCCCACTCCCGGGCCTTCTCCACCGACACGGTCCCCACACTCGCCCGCACCGACCCGGCCCGCTCCACGCACTGCAACGCCGGATGCCCCTCCCCGTACCGCACCGGCAAACCCGCCTGCCCGGTGAGCAGAGACGGCCCCGGCGCCCCCGAGGGCGTCGCCGCGACCCGTACCAGCCGCAGCGAACCCGTCTCCGCCCCGTCCGCCACCGCGCCGCCCGACACCCGGTCGATCAGCGCATGGTCGGCGAACCCGGCCAGCGCGAAGTCCAGGTGCACAGCCGCCGCCTCACGCGGGTCCTCGCACTCGGCGGCGGCCCGGACAGCCCGGTGCAACTGATTCGTACGGAACCGCAGCAGCGACGCCTCCTGCTCACTCTGCTTGGCGTCCGTCACGTCATGGAAGAGCCAGCCCACGCCCAGCGGTACGGGCTCCTCCGCGAGCGGTGACGCCAGCCGCACGAACCCGCAGCGCCAGCAACGCCGCTGCTCACCGTCCGGCGTACGCACACTCACCCAGATCTCGGCCGGCGCGGGCGGCGCGCCCTCGGCCAGCACATGCGTGAGCGCGCTCTCCAACTCCTCGACACCCTGGGCGAGCAGATCCCCGAGCGGCCGCCCCAGGACGGACGTACGCCCGACACCCAGCGCCCGCGCGGCATGCGCGTTGACCACGGCGGGCCGCAGATCGGCGTCGACGAGCACGACACCCCAGCTCGCTTCCTCGAACAGCGCCTCGCTCAGCGCGATCGACCGCTCCAGGTCGATCTGCGTGTGCACCTCACTGAAAGCGCAGTACAGCCCCGCGGGCTTACCGTCCGGCCCACGCACCGCCGCCGACTGCGTCCGTACGAGCACCCGCCCGCCGTCCTTGGTCAGCAACGCGAACTCGTGCACCTGCCGCCCGGGAGCGTGCATCGCGGCCAGCAGCCGCCCCTCCACCTCCTCGGCGTCGGCACTGCGCACCGCCCACCCGGCGAACCCGTGCCGCCCCACGGCCTCGGCGGCGCTCCACCCGAGGATCCGCTCGGCCTCGCGGTTCCAGTGCGTCACCACCCCGTCCGCGTCGAAGGCGCACAGGGCCGCGTCCATCCCGTCGAGCAGCGCGGCCAGCAGATCCGAGCCGTCCGAACCCTCCGGACCGTCCCGCTCGGGCTCGTCCGGCCCGATCTCGTCGGTGGTCCCACTACGCCGGGAAGCACTCACCTGGACCCCCTGCAGGCTGCCGCGTCCGCACGTACGGCACGTCGGTTCGCTCACTAACAATCATCTAACTGGAACGTGACGCAGCACACACCGGGTTCCCACAAGATGGAAAAAATCGTTGTGCGCCGGAAATCCGAGTATCCCGCCGGCCTAGACCTGGGACGGCGCGAGCCTCAGATCCACCCACACGTCCGTCTCACCGTCCAGCACATACCGCTCCACCTCCACGAAGCCCCGCGCCCCGGCGAACCGCAGCCCGTCCTCATTCACCGCCAGCACACACGTCTCGACCACCCGAGCCCCCAGCTCATGCGCACACCGGAGCCCCTTCTCATACAACGCCGCCCCAAACCCCCGCCCCCGGTACTCGGGCAGCACGCGCGCGATGACGGTCGCCACGGCCCCCTCCCCCTCGGGCGGCCGCACGGTCGAACACCCGACGACCATCTCCCCGAGATACGCGTTCTCCAGCCGGTAACGCCCAGCGCGCTCCCGCACCTCATCGATCCCCATGGCAGCGGGCGGCACGATCACGTTGTGCACATGCCGCCACTCCTCGAGCACGACGTCTCCGTCGACCGGCTGAATCCGCAGGTCAGGCACGACGACCACGCCCCCTTCGCGCGGGCATCTCTGTCTCCATGTTCAAGTCCCGGAAAAAGCGGTTGATCGCACGCCCACCGGTTCTTAGTGTGTGGGCTACACGAGAAGGGAGGTGGTTCGGCAGATGTACAAGAACCGGACGCGTGAGGTGGCTGCGGGCTAGCGGCCCGTCACCCCACCGAGTGCGGTGCCGGACCAGCGCGTGAAAGAAGCGCGCAGCCGGCCCAATCCCAGCAGTCACCCGACCCGCGAGCTCGCCGGTACGTCCGGCCGGCTTCTTCGCCGTCAGGCGGAGGGACCACGAGCTCGCGGGTCGTCTGCGTTCGCGGGACCGAACAACTCCGCGTGGCACCACGCGGAGTTGTTCGGTCCCGCGTGATGCCCGGCGGCAGGGCTCAGCGCACGATGTCGCCGTAGCCCTCGATCTCGCGCGGGTCGCGGGAGCCGGGGCCGATGTAGCGGGCGGAGGGGCGGACCAGGCGGCCGGTGCGCTTCTGTTCCAGGATGTGGGCCGACCAGCCGGCCGTGCGGGCGCAGGTGAACATCGAGGTGAACATGTGGGCCGGGACCTCGGCGAAGTCGAGGATGATGGCGGCCCAGAACTCGACGTTCGTGGCGAGGACCCGGTCGGGGCGGCGGGCGTGGAGCTCTGCCAGGGCCGCCTTCTCCAGGGCTTCGGCGATCTCGAAGCGGGGGGCGCCGAGTTCGCGGGCGGTGCGGCGCAGGACGCGGGCTCGCGGGTCTTCGGCGCGGTAGACGCGGTGGCCGAAGCCCATCAGGCGTTCGCCCTTGTCGAGGGCCTGCTTGACGTAGGCGTCGGCGTCGCCGGTGCGTTCGATCTCCTCGATCATGCCGAGGACACGGGAGGGGGCGCCGCCGTGCAGCGGGCCGGACATGGCTCCTACGGCGCCGGAGAGAGCGGCCGCGACGTCCGCGCCCGTCGAGGCGATGACGCGGGCCGTGAAGGTGGAGGCGTTCATCCCGTGTTCGGCGGCGGAGGTCCAGTAGGCGTCGACGGCCGCCACGTGCTTGGGGTCGGGCTCGCCGCGCCAGCGGATCATGAAGCGTTCGACGACGGACTGCGCCTTGTCGATCTCCCGCTGCGGGACCATGGGCAGGCCCTGGCCGCGGGCGGACTGGGCGACGTAGGACAGGGCCATCACGGCGGCTCGGGCGAGGTCCGCGCGGGCCTGGGCGGAGTCGATGTCCAGCAGCGGCTTCAGGCCCCACACGGGGGCCAGCATGGCGAGCGCGGACTGGACGTCGACGCGGATGTCGCCGGAGTGCACGGGGATCGGGAAGGGCTCGGCGGGCGGCAGGCCGGGGTTGAAGGCGCCGTCGACGAGCAGTCCCCAGACGTTGCCGAACGAGACCTGGCCCACCAGGTCCTCGATGTCGACGCCCCGGTACCGGAGTGCGCCGCCCTCCTTGTCGGGTTCGGCGATCTCCGTCTCGAACGCGACGACTCCTTCGAGTCCGGGTACGAAGTCGGACATCAGGCGGCTCCTCTTGATGTGTGCGACGGGTGGTGGGGATGTTCTGTTGTGCTGCGGCCGGTGTGCTGCGGGTGCGGCGACCACGTGACGGGCGGTGGGTGTGCGGCCGTCCCACGGATCCACGGTTCGTCTGCGAGAACTCGCGGCCCTGGGCGGTACCTCTGTGATGCCCCGCGCGGTCGGCGGTCACCCGACCGGAACGGCATCAGCACGATAGCCGCGAGTGTCACCCTTGGGGAGATGTTGCGGCACTGGGTGCCACTCAGTGATGAAGGACACCGTGCTGAACGCGGCCCGTGGATACGGCAGGATGACGGCGTGACCGACCGAGACGCCCCCCTCGATCCCGCCTCCATGCGCAAGCAGTACCGCGCCGAAGGGCTGACCGAGGCCGACCTGGCCGCAACGCCCGTCGAGCAGTTCGCGCGCTGGTTCAAGGAGGCCGCGATCGAGGGGCGGCTCTTCGAGCCGAACGCCATGGTCGTCGCCACGGCGGACGCCGAGGGCCGGCCCAGCGCGCGCACGGTGCTGCTGAAGCACTTCGACGAGCAGGGTTTCGTCTTCTACACCAACTACGACTCCCGCAAGGCCCGCGAGCTGGCGGAGAACCCATTCGTCTCGTTGCTGTTCCCGTGGCATCCGATGGCCCGCCAGGTCATCGTCACGGGCGTCGCGTGGCGCACCGGACGGGACGAGACGGCCGCGTATTTCCGCAGTCGCCCGCACGGCTCCCAGCTCGGTGCGTGGGCGAGCGCGCAGTCCTCGGTGATCGCGGACCGCACCGGCCTGGACGCGGCTTACGCGGAGCTGGCCGCCCGCTATCCGGAGGGCGAGCAGGTGCCGGTCCCGCCGAACTGGGGCGGCTTCCGGGTGGCGCCGGAGGCGGTGGAGTTCTGGCAGGGCCGTGAGAACCGGCTGCACGACCGGCTGCGGTACGTGGCGGAGCCGGACGGGAGCTGGCGGGTGGAGCGGCTCAGTCCGTGAGGGCGGGGGCGGCGGCCGGGCCCGGAACCGCTGATCCGGTCCTCCGTCAGCCCAGTGCCTCGTCCAGCAGGTTCGCCCATTGCGTCACGACCCGGTCGCGGCGGCCGGCGTCGTCCGTGAGCAGGTTCGCCAGTCCCAGCCCCCGGGCCATGTCGAGCAGGCCCTGGACCGTTTCGCGGACGCCGGGGCGGGATTCGTCGGCGTCGAGCAGGTCCACGGCGATGCGGTGGGTCTCGCGGCCGACGCGGGCTTCCAGTTCTGTCACTCTCAGTCGCAGCTGGTCCTCGTTGGAGGCGGCGACCCACAGGTGGAGGGCGGCGCGGAAGAGGGGGCCGGTGTAGAGGTCGACGAGGGCGGAGACGACGGTCCGGCGGTCGTCTGTCGTGGCGCCCTGGGGGAAGAGGGCGCGCAGGGCGGTGGAGCGTTCTTCGGCGACGTACTCGACCGCCGCGGTGAAGAGGTCTTCGCGGGTCGGGAAGTGGTGCTGGGCGGCGCCGCGGGAGACGCCGGCGCGTTCGGCGACGACGGTGACCGTGGAGCCCGCCCAGCCGTGTTCGGCGAGGCAGGCGACGGCGGCCTCCAGGAGGCGCTGCCGGGTGGCGCGGCTGCGGTCCTGTTTGGGGGCGCGGTCGCCCGGGGGGCGGTCGACCGCGTTCACAGCGCCCATGGGGGATCCCGTCGTTCGAGGAAGGCCGTCATGCCCTCGCGGGCGTCCGCGGAGGCGAACAGGCGGGCCGAGAGGGCGGCCAGTTCGTCCGCGTCCTGGTCGAAGGCCTCCAGCACCTTAGCCGTGAGCAGGCGTTTCGTCTCGGCGAGGGCGTGTGGGGAGGCTCGGCGCAGTCCGTCGAGGACGGGGGCGAGGACCTGGTCGACGTCGGCGTGGTCGGCGGCTGCCGTGAGGAGGCCGATGCGGGCGGCCTCGGCCGCGTCGAAGGTCTCCCCGGTGAGGTAGTGGCGGGCGAGGGCGCGGGGGTCGACGCGGGGCAGGAGGGGGAGGGAGATCAGTGCCGGGGCGACGCCGATGCGGACTTCGGTGAAGGCGAAGGTGGCGGTGTGGGAGGCGGCGGCGATGTCGCAGGCGCCGAGCAGGCCGAGGCCGCCGGCCCGTACGTGGCCGGTGACGCGGGCCACGACGGGCTTGCGGAGTTCGACGATCTGCCGGAGCAGGGCGACCAGGGCTTTGGGGTCCGGTGGTTCGCGCAGGTCGGCGCCCGCGCTGAAGGTGGTGCCGGTGTGGGTGAGGACGACGGCGCGTACGGCGTCGTCCTTGCCCGATCGTTTCAGCGCGTCCGCGAGTTCGTGCACGAGCGGGGCGGACAGGGCGTTGCGGTTGTGCGGCGAGTCCAGGGTGAGGGTGGTGATGCCGCGTGTGTGCGTGGGGTGGACCAGGGCGGTCACGTCCGCTCCCTGAGTTGTCGGCGCAGGATCTTTCCGGAGGCGGCGCGTGGGACGCCTTCGATGAAGGTGACGTGGCGGACGCGTTTGTAGGGGGCGACGCGTTCGGCGACGTACATCATGACCTCTCCTTCGGAGAGGTCGGTGGCGGCCGGCTGGCGGACCACGTAGGCGTGCGGGCTTTCGTTGCCGTCGTCGTCGTAGACGCCGATGACGGCCGCGTCGGCGATGCCGGGGTGGGTGAGGAGCAGGGCTTCGAGTTCGGCGGGGGCCACCTGGAAGCCCTTGTACTTGATGAGTTCCTTGACGCGGTCGACGACGAACAGCCAGCCGTCGGCGTCGGTGTGGCCGACGTCTCCGGTGTGCAGCCAGCCGTCGGGGTCGATCATCGCGGCGGTGGCGTCGGGGCGGCCGAGGTAGCCCTTCATGACCTGGGGGCCGCGGATGAGGATTTCACCGGACTCGCCGATGCCGAGGTCTTTGTCGGGGTCGTCGAGGGAGACGATCCGCATCTCGGTGCCGGCGATGAGCCTGCCGACGGTGCCGGCGGGTGCTTCGCGCATGGCGTCGAGGGGGACGACGTGGGTGCCCGGGGACAGTTCGGTCATGCCGTAGGCCTGGCCGACGGGGGGCAGGCCGAGCCGCCCGGAGCAGGCGGCGGCGAGTTTGGCGTCCAGGGGGGCGGCGGCGCTGACGATGTACTGGAGGGACGTCAGGTCGTACTGCGCGACGGCGGGGTGCTTGGCGAGGGCGAGGACGATCGGCGGGGCGACGTACAGGCCGGTGATGCGGTGGTTCTGGATGGCGGCGAGGAAGGTTTCCAGGTCGAAGCGGGGCAGGACGACGACGGTGGCGCCCAGGCGCAGGGGGGCGTTCATGAGGGCTGTCAGGCCGTATATGTGGAAGAAGGGCAGGACGGCGAGGATGCGGTCGCCGGGGCCGGTTCCCATGGCGGGTTCGAGCTGGGCGAGGTTGGTGGCGATCTGGCGGTGGGTGAGCATCACGCCCTTGGGTGTGCCGGTGGTGCCGGACGAGTACGGGAGGGCGGCCACGTCCTGCTCGGGGTCGATGTCGATCTGCGGTTCGGGGGCCGCCGAGGCCAGCATGTCGATGAGCGAGCGGTGTCCGGGGGCGCTGTCGCAGACGAAGATCTCCCGGACGCCGCCGGCGAGTTCGGCGGCCCGGCGGGCGGTCTGCAGGAGCGGTGAGACGGTGATGATCCAGCGGGCGGCGGAGTCGGTGAGCTGCTTGGCGAACTCCTCCGGGGTGGCGAGGGGGTGCACGGTCGTGACGGAGGCTCCCGCGCGGGTGGCGGCGTAGAACGCGGTCGGGAAGGCGATCGTGTTGGGGCTGTGCAGGGCGAGGACGTCGCCCTTGCGGACGCCGGCATCGGCGAGGGCGGCGGCGACGCGGCGGTGGAAGCGGTCCAGTTGGCCGTAGGTGAGTGTGGTGCCGTCGGTGCCGTCGATGAGGGCGGGCGTGTCACCGAACTCGGCGGCCCGGCCGAGCACCGCCTCGTGGATGGGGAGTTCTACGGGCGGGACGTCTGCGTACTCGCTGCGGAACACGGTTCCTCCTCGCGCGGCACGTGCCGGTCAGTACGACTTGGGCAGGCCCAGGGTCTGGTGGGAGACGTAGTTGAGAATCATCTCCCGGCTCACCGGAGCAATACGAGCCACGCGCGCGGCTGTTATCAACGAGGCGAGCCCGAACTCGCGCGTGAGGCCGTTCCCGCCGAGCGTGTGCACGGCCTGGTCGACCGCCTTCACGCAGGCCTCCCCGGCCGCGTACTTGGCCATGTTGGCGGCTTCGCCCGCGCCCGCGTCGTCGCCGACGTCGTAGAGGTGGGCTGCTTTCTGCATCATCAGGCGGGCGAGTTCGAGGTCGATGTGCGCCTGGGCGAGGGGGTGGGCGATGGCCTGGTGGGCGCCGATGGGGGTGTTCCAGACGGTGCGGTCGCTGGCGTACGTGATGGCTTGTGCGAGTGCGTAGCGGCCCATGCCGATGGCGAAGGCGGCGGTCATGACGCGTTCGGGGTTGAGGCCGGCGAAGAGCTGGAGGAGGCCGGCGTCCTCGTCGCCCACGAGTGCGTCCGCGGGGAGCCGTACGTCGTCGAGGGTGAGCTCGAACTGCTTTTCCGCGGCGGTGAGTTCCATGTCGATGCGGTGGCGGGTGAAGCCGGGTGTGTCGCGGGGGACGATGAAGAGGCAGGGCTTGAGGCTGCCGGTGCGGGAGTCCTCGGTGCGGCCGACGATGAGGGTGGCGTCGGCGATGTCGACGCCGGAGATGAAGACCTTGCGGCCGGTGAGGAGCCAGTCCCCGGTGTCGGGGTCGCGGCGGGCCGTGGTGGTGATGCGGTGGCTGTTGGAGCCGGCGTCGGGTTCGGTGATGCCGAAGGCCATGGTTCGGGTGCCGTCGGCGAGGCCGGGGAGCCAGTGCTGTTTCTGGGCGTCCGTGCCGAAGCGGGCGATGACGGTGCCGCAGATGGCCGGGGAGACGACCATCATGAGCAGGGGGCAGCCGGCGGCGCCGAGTTCTTCGAGGACGATGGAGAGTTCGGCGATGCCGCCGCCTCCGCCTCCGTACTCCTCGGGGAGGTTGACGCCGAGGTAGCCGAGTTTGCCTGCCTCGGACCAGAGGGCTTCTCGGTCGTGGTGGCGGCCGTGGCGGGTGCCGAGGGCGGTTACGGCTGCTCGTAGGGCCTTGTGTTCCTCGGATTCGATGAGGGTGGTCATGAGGCTCCTCAGGGGAGGGGGGTTCTGCCGTTTGGAGGGTGCGGGTCGTGTGTGGCTGGTCGCGCAGTTCCCCGCGCCCCTAGGTGGCTTGCACCACCGCCAGCAGAGAACCGACCGTCACCTGGTGTCCGGGTGTGGCGTGGAGGGCCGTGAGTGTTCCCGTGACCGGCGCTGTGATCTTGTGTTCCATCTTCATCGCCTCCAGCCACAGCAGGGGCTGGCCCGCCTGGACGGTGGAGCCGAGCTCCACGCCCTCGGCCACCCGCACCACCGTGCCCGGCATGGGGGCCACCAGGGAGCCGGGGGCCAGGTGAGCCGTCGGGTCGGGGAAGCGGGGCAGGGCCCGCAGGGCGGTGTTGTTGACGTGCACCTCGTCGCCGTGGCGGGCCACCGTGAACTTCCGTCGTACGCCGTCCACTTCCAGGACGACGAGATCTGCGGCGGCGTGGACGACGCGCACTCCGTCCGCCTGCAGGCCCGCCCGGGTGTGCCGGTAGTGGACCTCGTGCTCCTCCCCCGCGATCGCGTAGCGCTTGGTCTGCGGCTGGGAGGGGACGTTGCGCCAGCCTCCGAAGCGGGAGCGGCCGTGGGCGTTGGCGAGGGCGGCGGCCAGGGGGGCGTGGGGTTCGGGGGCGGAGGCGGTGAGTTCGGGCAGATGGCGGTCGTAGAAGCCCGTGTCCATGCGGGCGGTGGTGAACTCCGGGTGCCGTAGCGACCGTACGAGGAGGTCCCGGTTGGTGAGGGGGCCGTGGAGCGTGGCTCGCTCCAGGGCGCCCGCGAGTTTGCGGACGGCTTCCGCGCGGGTGGGAGCGTGGGCGACGACCTTGGCGAGCATCGGGTCGTAGTGGACGCCGATGGAGTCGCCGTCCTCGTAGCCGGTGTCCAGGCGGACGCCTTCCGGGACGGTCAGGCGGTGCAGGGTGCCGGTCTGGGGGGTCCAGTCGTTCGCCGGGTCCTCGGCGTACAGGCGGGCCTCCACGGCGTGGCCACGCGCGCGTGGGGGGTCGTTCTCGAGGGGGTGGCCTTCTGCGACGCGGATCTGCTGGGCGACCAGGTCGATGCCGAAGACGGCTTCGGTGACGGGGTGTTCGACCTGGAGGCGGGTGTTCATCTCCAGGAAGTGGGGTTTGCCGTCGGCGATCAGGAACTCGACCGTGCCGGCGCCCACGTAGTCGACGGCGCGGGCGGCGCGTACGGCCAGGGTGTGCAGTTCCTCGGCGAGCCCGTCGGGCAGGGCGGGTGCGGGCGCCTCCTCGATCACCTTCTGGTGGCGGCGCTGGAGGGAGCAGTCGCGGGTGCCGAGCGCCCACACCGTGCCGTGTGTGTCGGCGAGCACCTGGACCTCGACGTGGCGTCCGTTCTCCACGTACGGCTCGACGAACACCTCTCCGTCGCCGAAGGCGCTCGCGGCCTCGGCGCGCGCGGCCTCCAGCGCGGAGTCCAGGTCCTGCGGACGGCGCACGATCCGCATGCCGCGCCCTCCGCCGCCCGCCGCCGCCTTCACCAGGACGGGCAGGTCGGTCTCGGTGACGTCGCGCAGGGGTTCGAGGCCCATCAGCTTCTTGGCGTGTGTCTTGGACGCCATCGCCTCGATCGCCTCCGGCGGCGGGCCGATCCAGACCAGGCCGGCGTCCAGGACGGCGCGTGCGAAGCCGGCGTTCTCGGAGAGGAAGCCGTAGCCGGGGTGCACGGCGTCCGCGCCGGCGGCGACGGCGGCCTTCACGATCAGGTCGCCGCGCAGATACGTGTCGGCGGGCGCCGCGCCCGGCAGTCGTACCGTCGCGTCGGCCACGCGCGCGTGGAGGGCGTTCTCGTCGGCGTCCGAGTGCACGGCGACCGTCCGGATGCCCAGTTCACGGCAGGTGCGGAAGATGCGGCAGGCGATCTCGCCCCGATTGGCGACCAGCAGTGTCGAAATCATGGGTCTCACATCCGGAAGACGCCGAAGCCACCGCGCGCGCCCTCGTAGGGCGCCGTGTGGATCGCGGACAGGCACAGGCCGAGGACGGTACGGGTGTCGCGCGGGTCGATGACGCCGTCGTCGTACAGCCGCCCGGACAGGAACATCGGCAGGGACTCGGACTCGATCTGCTGCTCCACCATGGCGCGCAGGGCGGCGTCGGCGTCCTCGTCGTAGGGCCGGCCCTTCGCGAGCGCGGACTGCCGGGCGACGATCGAGAGGACGCCGGCGAGCTGCTGGGGGCCCATGACGGCGGACTTGGCGCTGGGCCAGGCGAAGAGGAAGCGGGGGTCGTAGGCGCGGCCGCACATGCCGTAGTGGCCGGCGCCGTAGGAGGCGCCCAGGAGGACCGACAGGTGCGGGACCTTCGAGTTGCTGACCGCGTTGATCATCATCGCGCCGTGCTTGATGATGCCGCCCTGCTCGTACTCCTTGCCGACCATGTAGCCGGTGGTGTTGTGCAGGAAGAGCAGCGGGATGTCGCGCTGGTTGGCGAGCTGGATGAACTGGGCGGCCTTCTGGGACTCCTCGCTGAAGAGCACCCCTTGGGCGTTCGCCAGTACTCCCAAGGGATAGCCGTGCAGGGTGGCCCACCCGGTGACCAGGCTCGTCCCGTACAGCGGTTTGAACTCGTCGAAGTCGGAGGCGTCGACGATCCGGGCGACGACCTCGCGCGGGTCGAACGGGGTCCTGAGGTCGCCGGGGACGATCCCCAGGAGCTCGTCCTCGTCATACTTGGGAGGGAGGGCCGGCCCTGGATCGCCGTACGCCTTGCGGTGGTTGAGGCGGGCCACCACGCGCCTGGCCTGGTGCAGGGCGTCCGGCTCGTCGACGGCGAAGTGGTCGGCGAGGCCCGACACGCGCGCGTGCATCTCCGCGCCGCCCAGCGACTCGTCGTCGCTCTCCTCGCCGGTGGCCATCTTCACGAGCGGCGGCCCACCGAGGAACACCTTCGCGCGCTCCTTGACCATGATCACGTGGTCGGACATGCCGGGGATGTAGGCGCCGCCCGCGGTCGAGTTGCCGAAGACGACCGCGACGGTGGGGATCCCGGCGGCGGAGAGCCGGGTGAGGTCCCGGAAGATCGCGCCCCCGGGGATGAAGATCTCCTTCTGGGAGGGCAGGTCGGCCCCGCCGGACTCCACCAGGCTGATGCAGGGCAGCCGGTTGGCGAGCGCGATGTCGTTGGCGCGGAGGGCTTTCTTCAGCGACCAGGGGTTGCTGGCGCCGCCGCGCACGGTCGGGTCGTTGGCGGTGATCAGGCACTCCACGCCCTCGACGACACCGATGCCGGTGATCAGGGAGGCGCCCACCGCGTACTCGCTGCCCCAGGCGGCCAGTGGCGACAGTTCCAGGAAGGGCGTGTCGGGGTCCAGGAGCAGTTCGACGCGTTCGCGGGCGAGGAGCTTGCCGCGCTGCCGGTGCCGGGCGACGTACTTCTCGCCGCCGCCGGCGAGCGCCTTCACGTGCTCGGCGGTCAACTGGTCCAGCTTGGCGAGCATGGCTTCGCGGTTGGCCCGGAAGTCGGCGCCGGCGGTGTCCAGGGTGGAGCTGATGACCGTCACAAGAGGGCCTCCGGGATGTCCAGGTGGCGGGAGCGCAGCCATTCGCCCAGGGCCTTGGCCTGCGGGTCGAAGCGGTGCCGGGCGGCGACGCCCTCGCCGAGGATGCCCTCGACGAGGAAGTTGAGGGCGTGCAGGTTGGGCAGGGCGTGCCGGGTGACGTTCAGTTCACGGCTTTCGGGGATCAGCTGCCGGAACCGGTCGGCGGTCAGTTCGTGGGCGAGCCACCGCCAGGCGTCCTCGGTGCGGGCCCAGACCCCGACGTTGGCGTCCCCGCCCTTGTCCCCGCTGCGGGCGCCGGCGACCAGGCCGAGCGGGGCGCGTCGCAGCGGCCCTGCGGGGAGCGGCTCGGGCAGCGGTGGCTCGGGAACGCTGTCGAGTACGAGGGTGTCGTGGGCCGGTGCCACGGGGATCCGGCGGCCGTCGTGGAGGACGGCCACCTGGCCGACGTCGGTGTGCGGGACGTGGGCCGCCTCGAAGACCCCGTAGGGCGTGCCCTTGCCCGGGGGTGCCAGCACGTGGAAGCCTGGGTAACTGGCGAGCGCCAGCTCGACGGCGGCTCCGCTCAGCACCCGGCCGACGCTCTCCTGGACGGGGTCCCGCACGACGAGCCGCAGCAGCGCGCTCGCGGTCTCCTCGGAGTCGGCGTCGGGCCGGTCGGTGCGCACGAGGTCCCAGTCGACGTGCTCGGGGCGGGACGTGGTGAACGCGGCCCGCATCTGCTGCCGCACCAGCGCCGCCTTGGACTCGATCTCCAGCCCGGTGAGGACGAAGACGACCTCGTTGCGGAAGCCGCCGAGGCGGTTGACGCCGACCTTGAGCGTCGGAGGCGGGGCCTCGCCCCGGACGCCGTCGATCCGCACCCGGTCGGGGCCCTCCTGGGTGAGCCGTGCGGTGTCGAGGCGGGCGGTGACGTCCGGTCCCGGATAGCGGGCCCCGGCCGTCTCGTACAGCAGCTGGGCCGTCACCGTGCCGAGGTCGACCAGGCCGCCGGTGCCGGGGTGCTTGGTGATGACGCTGTCGCCGTTCTCGTGGAGCTCGGCGAGGGGGAAGCCGGGGAGGGTGGCGCCGCCCTCGCCGAAGAAGGCGTAGTTGCCGCCGGTGGCCTGGGCGCCGCACTCCAGCACGTGCCCCGCGACGACGGCCCCCGCCAGCTTGTCGTACTCCTGCGGCCCCCAGCCGAAGTGCGCGACGGCGGGCCCGGTGACCAGCGCGGCGTCCGTCACCCGCCCGGTGACGACGATGTCCGCGCCCTCCCGCAGACAGGCCGCGATGCCGAAGCCGCCGAGGTAGGCGTGGGCGGCGAGGCTGTCCGGGTACCGGTCCTTCAGGTCGTCGCCCTCGACGTGCGCGACCCGGACGGGGATGCCCAGCCGCTCGGCCAGCTCCCGTACGGCACGGGCGAGTCCGGCCGGGTTGAGCCCGCCGGCGTTGGCGACGATCCGCACGCCCCGCTCGTGTGCGAGCCCCAGGCAGTCCTCCAGCTGGCGCAGGAAGGTGCGGGCGTAGCCGGTGCCCGGGTCCTTGAGCCGGTCCCGGCCGAGGATGAGCATCGTCAGTTCGGCGAGGTAGTCGCCGGTGAGGACGTCGAGTTCGCCGCCGGTGAGCATCTCGCGCATCGCGTCGAAGCGGTCGCCGTAGAAGCCGGAGGCGTTGCCGATGCGCAGGGGTGTCACCGGCCGGCTCCTTCGGGGGCGCGTCCGGTGCCGGGCGGGCCCGCGAAGGCCTGGGCGACGTCCAGCCAGCGGTCGGCGTCGGGGCCGTCGGCACGCAGGGCGAGGTCGGCGCGGTGGGCCCGCTGGGTGACCAGGAGACAGAAGTCGAGGGCGGGCCCGGTGACGCGCTGAGCGGCCTCTTCGGGCCCGTACGACCACATGTCACCGCCCGGGCCGGTGAGTTCGACGCGGAACTCCCCGGCCGGCGGGGTCAGTCCGTGCGCCCCGAAGGCGAAGTCCCGGGTGCGCACGCCGATGCGGACGACGTGCCGGAGCCGGTCGGTGGGGGTGCGGGTGGCTTGCAGCGCGTCCGCGACGTCCTGGCCGTGGGCCCAGGTCTCCATCAGGCGGCCGGTGGCCATGGAGGCCGCGGACATGGGCGGGCCGTACCAGGGGAAGCGGGCGCCGGGCGGTGCGGAGCGCAGGGCCGCGTCGAGTGCGGTACGGCCCTCGCGCCACCGGGAGAGCAGGTCTGCGGGCGCGAGCCGGGCGCCCTCCTCCGCGCCCTCGTCGACGAAGGAGCCGGGGGCGGCGAGCGCCTTCTCCACCAGGCCCCGGAACGCGTCCTCGTCGGTGACCGCGAGCAGCGCCGAGCGGTCGGTCCAGGCGAGGTGCGCGATCTGGTGGGCGATGGTCCAGCGGGGGGCGGGGGTGGCGAGGTCCCATTGCTCCGGGCTCAACTCGGCGACGAGCCGGTCGAGTTCCTCGCTCTCGGCACGCAGGTCTGCGAACACGGGCGTCGGGTCGGCCATGGGGGGAGCATGGCAGCGGGCCCAGAAACAAGCAAGCATGCTTGCATGAATTTCCGCGAGGGACTTTGGTTCTCAGTCGACGACCGCGGTCGCCTCCACCTCCACCAGGTGCTCGGGGATGTCCAGTGCGGCGACGCCCAGCAGGGTGCCCGGGGGTACGGGGGTGACGCCCAGCTTCGCGGACGCCCGAGCGACGCCTTCCAGGAACAGGGGCATCTTGTCGGGGGTCCAGTCGACGACGTAGACGGTCAGTTTCGCCACGTCGTCGAAGGATGCGCCGATGCCGGCCAGGGCGGTGCCGACGTTGAGGTAGCTCTGCTCCACCTGGGCGGCGAGGTCGCCTTCGCCGACCGTCACCCCGTCGGCGTCCCAGGCGACCTGCCCGGCGATGAAGACCAGCTTCGACCCCGACGCGATCGACACCTGGTGGTAGACGTCGATCTCCGGCAGTCCGCTGGGGTTGACCAGGGTGATGGCCATGGTGTCCGCCTTCTCGTCATGAGAGCCCGAAGGCCCGTTCACTCTCTTGTGGTTACTCAGGAACCATAGGAGAGTGGTCGCTGACGTGGAAGAACGCACTTTTCGGTGACTGGGGAACCTGATGGTGACCAAGCAGTTCAAGGGCTCGCCCGAGGACGCTGACCTGACGCGCGCGGACTCTCTGGCGCGGGAGATCTTCTCGGACGTCGCCAACAAGTGGGCGCTTCTGATCATCGAGACGCTCGGCGATCGCACCCGCCGCTTCGGTGAGCTGCGGAACGAGATCGAGGGGATCAGCCACAAGATGCTCACCCAGAACCTGCGCATGCTGGAGCGCAACGGCCTGGTCGAGCGGACCGTGTACCCCACCGTGCCGCCACGGGTCGAGTACACC
The DNA here is from genome assembly GCF_019049245.1 of Streptomyces sp. AC555_RSS877. Taxonomy (GTDB): domain Bacteria; phylum Actinomycetota; class Actinomycetes; order Streptomycetales; family Streptomycetaceae; genus Streptomyces. The sequence goes on from NZ_JAGMUK010000028.1 coordinate 18,944, forward strand.
CTCACCGAGGCGGGCCAGGGCCTGCGGAAGACGGTCGACGGGATGTGCGACTGGACCCATCAGTACCTCGGTCACATCGAGGCCGCCCGCCACCGCTTCGACGGCTGACGGGGCGGCAGTACACCGCCGACAGGCCCCTTCGCCTTGGCGGGCCGGCTGACCTCGGCCTGAAGTGTCGGGGAGCCCGGCCGCCTGGCCGCCCGGTGACGCGACCGCCGTGCTCGGGCTCAGCCGTCGAGGGTCTTCGGCCTCCCCCGTCCCACCTGCGTCCGCACCGCCCCCATGCTCGCGGCGATGACGAGGGCGATCGCGGCGGCCTCCGGCACCGTCAGCGCCTGGTTGAGGATCAGGAAGCCGGCAGCCGCGGCGATGGCCGGTTCCAGGCTCATGAGGATCGCGAACGTGGAGGCGGGCAGGCGGCGCAGGGCGAGGAGTTCGAGGGTGTAGGGCAGGACGGAGGACAGGAGGGCGACCGCCGAGCCGAGGGCGATCGTCGTCGGGTCGAGGAGTTTCGTGCCCGCCTCGGCCATGCCCAGGGGGAGGAACAGCAGGGCGGCCACCACCATGGCCAGCGCGAGTCCGTCCGCCTTCGGGAAGCGGCGGCCCGTACGCGCGCTGAAGACGATGTACGCCGCCCACATGGCGCCCGCCCCCAGCGCGAAGGCGACGCCTGCGGGGTCGAGGTCACTGAAGCCTCCGCCGCCGAGGAGGAAGACGCCCGCGAGGGCGAGGCCCGCCCACACGAGGTTGAGCGCGCGGCGGGAGGACAGGACCGACAGGGTGAGGGGGCCGAGCACTTCCAGGGTGACGGCCGCACCCAGCGGGATGCGGTCGACGGCCTGGTAGAAGAGGCCGTTCATCGCGGCCATGGTGACGCCGAAGACGACGACCGTGCCCCAGTCCGCGCGGGAGTGGCCGCGCAACCGGGGCCGGCAGATCAGCAGCAGCACGAGTGCCGCCGCCAGCAGACGCAGGGTGACCACGCCGAGCGCGCCGGCCCTCGGCATCAGCAGCACGGCGAGCGCGCCGCCGAACTGCACCGAGACGCCCCCGGCGAGCAGCAGCCCCACCGGCCCGAGGGAGCCCCGGCGCTGCGGGGTGCCGTCCGGAGCGGGCGCGGCACCGACCGGCGTCGGAGTGCTGGAGGGGGTGGTGGCTGCGCTGGGGGTGCTCACGGTGCCTTCCGGGGCGGCTCGGGGTTCGTACATCTCACTGTACTCCGGAGTCCACAGTAATGGACTGCGCCAGGTGTGTGAACCCCTTACGCAACTGTCTCACCCAGGGCGCGTCGCCGCAGCGGACCCGAGGGGCTACCGGCGGGACATGTACAGACCCAGCGCCTTGTGCAGCAGCCGGTTGACCGGGAAGTCCCACTCCCCCAGGTACTCGACGGCCTCACCGCCCGCGCCCGCCTTGAAGCGCAGGAGACCCAGGAGGTGGTTGGACTCCTCCAGCGTGTCGGTGATGCCCCGGAAGTCGTAGACGGCGGCGCCGAGTTCGTGGGCGTCGGTCATCATGCGCCACTGCATGGCGTTGTTGGGCTGGACCTCGCGCTTGCGGCTGGTGGAGGCGCCGTACGAGTACCAGACGTGGTCGCCGACGGTGAGCATGGTGGCGGCGGCGAGGACGTCGCCGTCGTGATGGGCGAGGTAGAGCCGCATGCGGTCGGGGTGCTCGGCGGTGAGCGCGGTCCACATGCGCTGGAAGTAGGACAGCGGGCGCGGAAGGAAGCGGTCGCGCTCGGCGGTCTCCAGGTACAGCCCGTAGAAGGCGGGCAGGTCCTCCTCACCGCCGCGGACGACCTTCACCCCGGCCTTCTCCGCCTTCTTGATGTTGCGCCGCCACTGCTGGTTGAGGCCGCCGTGGATGTCCTCCAGCGACCGTCCGGCGAACGGCACCTGGAAGACGTACCGGGGCTGCCCGGCCGCGAAGCCGCCCTCGCTCCCGGACGCGGTCCGCTGCCAGCCGGCCCGCAGCAGCCGCCCCGCCACGTCGACGGCACGCGGTTCGTACGACGTCGCCTCCGCGTCCCCGAGCCGTCGCGCCGCCGGATCGGCGATCGCCGCCTTCACCGCGTCGGCACCCCATCGGCGTACGACGACGGGCGGGCCCATCCTGACCGAGAAGGCGCCCTGTCCCTTGAGGTGGGCGAGCATCGGGTCCAGCCAGCGGTCGAGATCGCTCGCGTACCAGTCGATCAGCGGTCCCTCGGGCAGGTACGCGAGGTACTTCTTCAGCTTCGGCACCGGCCGGAACAGCGCGAGCCCGGCCCCCACCAGCCGCCCCTCCTCGTCGAACCACCCCAGGCTCTCCGCCCGCCAGTCCGGCTTCACCTCACCCCAGGAGGGGACCTGCATGTGGCTGGCGGAGGGGCGGGCCGCGACGAAGGCGAGATGTTCGTCGCGCGAGACGGGCTGGACGCGGAGGGGCATGCGCGGGACTCCTTGGCGGTGGCAGGGCCCGCCAGCCTATGAAGTGCGGCAGCCCATGTCCGTGAGGCTCGAGTCGCCCTCGGTCATCGCACCCCGGCCGGCCCCTCCGCACGGGTGAAGGCGAGGATGTCCGGGGCCGCTTCCCGCAGGCGTGTCGTGTCGCGCGCCTCGGCCGTGGGGTCGCTTCCGGCGGGGAACTGACGTTCTTTCATCGAATACGTGACCTTCCTGTGGGGTGCTCCTTTGTCATGGCGACAGGGTTCTTCGGGCGGGAGCGTGACGGGGTGGGTGAGCTGAGGAGCGTTGCGGAGCCGTTCGTCGCGCCCGGTCCTGATGGTGTGGCCGTGCGGACCTGTCTCAAGCACCTGACGCCCGGCGATGAGAAGGTGCTGCGTCTGGTGGGCGCGATCTGGGGTCGCTGGCTTCGAAGGACCTCAAGACGCGGTGCCGGGACGGCCTGGAGCACTCCACTGAGGCGTGGGCGGTGCGTAAGCGGGAGCTGACGCCGCTGTCGTCGTCCCGGTGGGCGGGCAGCATCACCAAGCCACGCACGACCAGTGGGCGCTGGCCCGCCGCTGCCAGCTCGCACACATCCACACCCTGGAAGCCGGCGTCCGCACCATCGAGCACCGGCTGTCCCAGCCGGTCGGGCAGAAGTGGACGAGGAAGACGCCCGGGGGCTACCGGTCCGAGCGGGAATGGCACGCGAAGTCAAGGCGCCTGCGGGTACTGGAGGACCGGCTGGCTGCCGCGCGGGCCGACCGCGAGGCCGGCATCGTCCACGTCGCACGCGGCGGCAAACGCCTGGCCCGCCCCCGGCACCACTTGGAGGCGGCTCAGCTGACGGAGTCCGCGTGGCGTGGGCGCTGGGAGGCGGAGCGCTGGTTCTGCCAGGCGGACGGGGAGTCCGGGAAGCGGTACGGCAACGAGACGATCCGGGTCAGCCCCGACGGGGTGGTGAGCCTCAAACTGCCCGCACCGCTGACGCATCTGGCCAACGCCCCGCACGGACGGTACGTCCTGGCCTGCCGGGTCACGTTCGCGCACCGGGGCGAGGAGTGGGCGGATCGCGTCGCGGCCAACCGGGCGATCGCCTACCGCATCCACCTCGATACCGGCCGGGACCGCTGGTATCTGACCGCGTCCTGGCAGTTCCCGCCCAGCCCCGCCCTCCCGATCGAGGCAGTGCTCGCCCACGGCGTGATCGGCGTCGACATGAACGCCGACCACCTCGCCGCCTGGCGCCTCGACACCCACGGCAACCCCACCGGCAGCCCGCGCCGCTTCTTCTACAACTTCACCGGCACCGCCGAACACCGTGACGACCAGGTACGGCACGCCCTGTAGACGCCGGAGCGGACGTCCTCGTCCTCCAGTGTGTGCAGGGCGGTCAGGCACTCCCCCGGATCCTGGTCCGGGGCCACCGCCGCGAAGGTCTCCATCGGCCGGGTCCGCAACGCCACCCGGTGGACCTCGTCGGCGTCCAGGCCGTACCGGCCCGCCCACGTCCCCCAGACCCGGCGCTGGTTGTCCACGGCGTCGATCACGTGCCGTCGACATCGAAGAGGACGTACTTCCTGGGGCGGGGCCGTACAGACTCACGGGTCACGCCGTGATCATGCCAGGGAGCCCGCGGCCCGGTCATTGCCCTTCCCGGCCTCGTCCTTCAAGCCCCTTCAAGCCCTTCCGCCAGCACCTCCGCCACATGCCGCCCCCGCACTCCCGCCAACTGCTCCAGCTGCGTCCGGCACGAGAACCCGTCCGCCAGCACCACCGCGCCCTCGCCCTCCGCCGCTCGTGCCGCGGGCAGCAACCGCTCCTCCGCGCACGCGGCCGACACCTCGTAGTGGCCCTTCTCGAAGCCGAAGTTGCCCGCGAGTCCGCAGCAGCCGCCGGCCAGCTCGCCGGTGAGGCCGGCGGCCTCGCGCAGGCGGCGGTCGGGGGCATCGCCGAGTACCGCGTGCTGGTGGCAGTGGGTCTGGCCGGTCGCCGGGCGGTCCAGGCGGGGCGGGGCCCAGTCGGGGGCGAGGCGTTCCAGGGCCTCGGCGAAGGTCAGGATCCGGGACGCCAGGAGGGCGGCCCGGGGGTCGTCGTGGAGGAGTTCCGGCAGGTCCGTGCGGAGAGCGGCCGCGCAGCTGGGTTCCAGGACGACGACCGGGGCGTCCGACTCCAGCACCGGCGCCATCAGGTCCAGCGTGCGGCGCATGACCGTACGGGCGCGGTCGAGCTGGCCCGTCGAGACATAGGTCAGCCCGCAGCAGACGCGGCTTCGCCGCATGCTCAGCAGGGAAATCGCGGCCTTCGACGTGCCGTCCCCCACGGGTCGCACGCGCATCCGCAGCGTCGGCGGCAGCGCCACCCGCAGGTTCGCCGCCTCCAGTACGCGTACGGCCGCCCGGCCCACGGACGGCGACAGGTGCTCGGTGAAGGTGTCCGGCCAGAGGATCACCAGAGCCCCGGAGCCGCCCACAGACTCTCGCCTCCTCCACCACCGGCTGAACGTCTCCGTGGCCACCCGCGGAATCTCCCGCTCCGCCGCGATGCCGCCCACCCGTTTCGCCGCCCACGCGAACGGCCGCACGGCGGAGAGCGCGTTGACCACGGACGCCGTACGCGTACGGGCCACCGCCCGCAGCCACACCGGCAGCCACCCCATGCTGTAGTGCGCGAGCGGGCGTCGCCGCCCGGCGTAGTGGTGGTGGAGGAACTCCGCCTTGTACGTGGCCATGTCGACCCCGACCGGGCAGTCGGACCGGCAGCCCTTGCAGGACAGGCACAGGTCGAGGGCGTCCCGGACCTCCTTGGACCGCCAGCCGTCGGTGACCAGCTCGCCCGCGAGCATCTCGTGCAGCAGCCGGGCACGCCCGCGTGTGGAGTGTTCCTCCTCTCCGGTGGCCCGGAAGGACGGGCACATGACAGCAGCCCCGGACGCCGACGTCGTACGGCATTTCGCGACCCCGACGCACCGGCGCACGGCCGCCGAGAAGTCGCCGCCGTCCGCCGGGTAGCCGAAGGCCACGTCCACGCCGCGCGGGAGCACGGAGAAGCGGAGGTTGGTGTCGAGCGGGGCGGGGCGGACCAGCATGCCCGGGTTGAGGAGGTCGTCCGGGTCCCAGAGCGCCTTCGCCCGCTCGAACAGGCCCACCAGTTCCTCGCCGTACATGCGGGGCAGCAGCTCGGCCCTCGCCTGCCCGTCCCCGTGCTCCCCGGACAGCGAACCGCCGTGGGCCACGACCAGCTCGGCCAGCTCCTGTGAGAAGTGCCGGAAGCGGGCGATGCCCGGGTCCGTCAGGAGGTCGAAGTCGATGCGGACGTGGATGCAGCCGTCCCCGAAGTGGCCGTACGGCGTGCCGCGCAGCCCGTGCGCCGTCAGCAGGCCCCTGAAATCCCGCAGGTAGGCGCCCAGCCGGTGCGGGGGCACCGCGCAGTCCTCCCAGCCGGGCCAGGCCTCGGAGCCGTCCGGCATCCGGGTCGCCGTGCCGCTCGCGTCCTCGCGGATGCGCCACAGCGCCCGCTGCCCGGCGGGGTCCGTCACCACGAGCGCGTCGACGACGTCCGCCGCGCGCACGATCGCCTCCGCACGCGCGCGGGCCTGCGATTGCGTGTCACCGCCGGTCTCCACGAACAGCCAGGCCCCGCCCCGGGGCAGGTCGGCCGTGGAGCGGACGAGGTCCGCCGCCATGCCCTCCACGGTGAGCGGCCCGTGGGGCAGCAGTCCGGCAGCCGCCTCCGCCGCCGCGCCTTCGTCGGCGTAGGCCAGCACGGCCAGGGCACGCGCGCGTGGCGCCCGGACCAGCCCCACGACCGCCTCCGTCAGGACGCCCAGCGTGCCCTCCGAACCGCAGAGGGAACGGGCGACGTCGGCGCCGTTCTCGGGCAGCAGCGCGTCCAGGGCGTAGCCGGAGATGCGGCGGGGCAGCTCGGGGAAGCCGGTGCGGAGCATCGACAGGTGGCCGTCCACCAGCTCCCGCAGGCCCGTCGGGGCGCCCGCCCACCCCTGTCCGGGCCGCAGCCGCTCTCCGCGCGCGGTGAGCACGGACAGCTCCCGCACGCTGTCCGCGGTCGTGCCCCAGGCCACCGAGTGCGAGCCGCAGGAGTTGTTGCCGATCATCCCGCCGAGGGTGCAGCGGCTGTGGGTGGAGGGATCCGGGCCGAAGCGCAGACCGTGCGGGGCGGCGGCCTCCTGGAGGCGGTCCAGGACCAGCCCCGGCTGCACGACCGCGGTGCCCGCCTCCGGGTCGAGGGACAGCAGCCGGTTCATGTGCCGGGTGAAGTCCAGGACGACGCCCGTGCCCGTGGCCTGCCCGGCGATCGACGTCCCGCCGCCGCGGGCCACGACCGGCACGCCGTGTTCCCGGCACACGGCGAGTACCGCCGCCACGTCGTCGGCGTCCCGTGGGGCCACTACGCCGAGCGGGACGCGCCGGTAGTTGGACGCGTCCATGGTGACCAACGCCCGGGAGGTGACGTCGAATCCGACCTCGCCCCGGACGGTCTTGCGCAGAGCGGCCTCAAGATCCGTCATGCACCCATGGTGCATCCCGCCACCGACGACGAGGCCGGTTGTCCACAGGCGGGATGTCGTTCCATGACCGGGCCCAGGCCACATTTCGAATACGGAATGCGTTCCTTCCCAATTCGATCAGAAAGTCTCCTATAGTGACCGCCAGTTGAGCGCCTTGAACGCACAGTGTTGATACCCGCCTGCCCAGAACCACCCATACACACACCAAGGACCCGACCGAGGGCCGCCCGCGACCCGACGGCGTCCGCCCGAGGACCCGACCGAGGATCCCCTTCATGACCGCGCCCACGCTCCCCGGCGAACGCCCCGCCGTCCGCACCGTCGCACCGGCCCTGCTGCTCACCGCCGTCCTGTCCGCCCTCGCGGTCGCCGGCGCGGTCGCGGGGGCGCCCTCGTCCGTGCGCACCCCGCTGGCCTGGGGCGCGAGCGCTGTCGCCCTGTTGCTGTGCGCGGCCGTCACCCTGGCCTCCCACGGCTTTCAGACGGCCCGGCTCACCCGCCGCCGGCTGGAGGCCGTCACCCTGGACGCCGGACGACTGCTCCAGGAACGGGCGCGAATAGCCGAGGAGTCCCGCCGGGAACACGACCGCCTGACCGGCGACCTGGCCCGGGAACGCGCCCGGCTGAGGGCCGAGCTCGACCGGGAACGCACCCGGTTCACCGAGTCCTTCGCCCAGGAACGTATCCAGCTCACCGAGTCCTTCGCCCAGGAACGCGCACGCCTCACCGTGTCCTTCGCCGACGAGCGCATCCAGCTCGCCGAGGAGCGCGACCGCCTCGCCGACGAGAACTCCCGGCTCAGCGAACAGTTCCGCCGGGCCACCAGCGAGCGCGCCGCCGCGATCTCCGCCACCGCCAACGCGGCCGGCCGGATGCAGGCCATCGCCACCGGCATGCTCGCCGACCTGCGGGCGATGGAGGAACGGCACAGCGACGAGGACGTCCTCGCCGACCTGCTGCACCTCGACCACCGCACCGCGCAGGCGGGCCGGCTGGCCGACTCGGTCGCGGTCCTCACCGGCGCCCGCTCCGGCCGCCGCTGGGCGCGCCCCATCGTCATGGAGTCGATCCTGCGGGGCGCGATGGGCCGCATCAGCGGCTATCAGCGGGTGCGCGTCCACTCGGCCAGTGAGGCCGCCGTCGCCGGCCACGCCGCCGAGGGCGCGATGCACGCGCTCGCCGAACTCCTCGACAACGCCGCCAACTTCTCGCCGCCGACCGCCGAGGTCCATGTGTACGTGGAGGAGGTACCGGCCGGCGTGATCGTGTCCGTGGAGGACAGCGGACTCGTCATGGGCGAGGTGCAGCTGCGCCGGGCCGAGGAGGCCGTCTCCGGCGAGTCCCCCGGGCTCGGCGGTCTCACCGGCACCCGGCTCGGCCTCTCCGTGGTCGGCCGGCTGGCCCGCAAGTACGGCCTGAAGGTCTCCTTCCGGCCCTCCGCGCGCGGCGGCACGGGCGTCCTGTTGCTCATCCCGCAGGACATCCTCACCAGCCCGGCCGCAGCCGAGCCGCCCGCCGCACCGCCGAGTCCGCCCGCCGCACCGCCGCCACGCCCCCGCGCGACCCCCGCCCCGGCCGACTCCACCACCGGCCCGAGCCCCGATCCCGTAACAGGCCCCGATCCCGTACCGCTGTCGCCGTACGACTCCACGGACCCCGATCCCGTACCCCCGTACGACTCCACGGACCGCGATCCCCTGCCGGTCCACGAGTCCGCGGACAGCGCGGTGGCGGACGAGTGGCCCGCGGGCCTGCCCAAGCGCCGCCGTGGCCTGACCCTGGCCGAGGCCGAGCGACGGCTCGGCGCGGGCCGTACCACCGAGCCGCGGCCCGCGCCCGCCGCCGACGACGCCACGACCCGGGCGAACCGCTTCAACAGCTTCCGTCAGGCCGTACGGGCCTCCGGAAACGACCAGGCCGCCCCCGGCCCGGCCGCCCCGGACCAGGCCGCCGCCCTCCAACCCCCCGCCGCCCCGCACCAGGACGGCGGCCCAGGTGACTCCACCGTCGCCGCACCGGCCGAGGCGACCCCCGCCACCCCGTCACACCAGCACGCGCACCCGGAAGGCGACCCCACCTCATGACCGGCACGACCACCGCCGACGAGAAGCTCACCTGGCTCATCGAGGGCCTCCTGGAGCGGACCCCGGGCGCACGGCACGCCCTCGTGCTGTCCCGCGACGGCCTGAAGCTGTGCCGTACGCCGGAGCTCACCGTCGACCAGGCCGATCAGCTCGCCGCGATCGCCGCGGGCATCCAGTCGCTGTCCCACGGGGCGTCCGTCGAGTTCGGCGACGGCAGCGGGGGCGTGCGGTCGGCGATGACGGAGTTCTACGGAGGCGTCCTGTTCATCGTCGAGGCCGGCCAGGGCGCGCACCTCGCCGTGGTCACCACCGAGGACGCGGACGTCGGGCTCGTCGGCCACAACATGAGCGAGCTCGTGGAGCAGCTCGGCGAGCACCTGACCGCGCAGCCGCGTACGTCATGAGTCGGCCCGGCAGGGACGACGCCCCGGACCGTCTCTACACCCTCACCCAAGGGCGCACCCGGTCCGGTTCCGACAGCCCGTTCGACCTGGTGACCCTCGTCGTCGCCGAGAGCGACCCCAGGCCCGGCATGCAGTCGGAGCACGTGGCGATCCTCAGGATGGCCGAACGCCCCACTGCGGTCGTCGAGGTCGCAGCCGAGCTGCGGCTGCCGGTGAGCATCACCAAGGTCCTGCTCTCCGACCTTCTCGCGGCGGGCCGCGTCAGCGCCCGCCACCCGTACACGGCAGCCGTACCCGAACCCGACCTCCTGGAACAGGTGCTCGTTGGACTCCGCAATCTCTGACGCGCGCACCCCGTTGGGTGCCTCCGCCGACAACGGCCTGAAGATCGTGGTCGTGGGCGGCTTCGGCGTCGGCAAGACGACCCTGGTCCGCTCGGTGAGCGAGATACGTCCCCTCAACACGGAGGAGACGATGACCCGGGCGGGCGAAACGGTCGACGACATCAGCGAGGTGAGCGGCAAGACCGCGACCACCGTCGCCTTCGACTTCGGCCGCATCACGCTCGACGCCCGCAACGTGCTGTATCTGTTCGGCGCGCCCGGCCAGGAACGGTTCTGGTTCCTGTGGGACCGCCTGTTCTCCGGCACGCTCGGCGCGGTCGTCCTCGTCGACACCCGCCGTATCGACGACTCCTGGTACGCCATCGACCGCCTGGAACACCACGGCACGCCGTTCATCGTGGCCTGCAACGACTTCGGCGGTCCCGCCTTCGCCGCGGCCGACGTCCGCGAGGCCCTCGACCTCGACCCGCACGTGCCACTGATCGACTGCGACGCCCGTTCCCGCGCGTCCGGCAAGCAGGTTCTCATCACGCTGGTCCAGCACATCAAGGACCAGTACGCCGGCCGAGACCGGTACCCCGGCCAGGACCGGTACGCCGACCAGGCCGCCCAAGCCGCTTTGCCCCGACAGGAGTTCGTGTGACCACCGAAGCCGTCCCGCTCAGCGGCCCCCGGTTCCAGACCGAACCCGCCCGTCTGTACCGGGAGATGCGACGCGAGCACGGCCCCGTGACGCCGGTGCTGCTCGACGGCGACGTGCCCGCCTGGCTGGTGCTCGGCTACCGCGAGCTGCACCAGGTCACCGGTGACCCGGTCCTGTTCAGCCGGGACTCGGACCTGTGGAACCAGTGGGACACCATCCCCGACGACTGGCCGCTGCTGCCGATGATCGGCCGCAAGCAGCCGTCGATCCTCTACACCGTCGGCGAACGCCATCGCGAGCGCGCCGCCATGATCAGCAACGCGCTGCAGGAGGTGGACGCCTCCGAACTGCGCGGCCACGCCGAGCGGTTCGCCGACGAACTGATCGACGCGGTGTGCGCCAAGGGCGAGTCGGACCTCATCGCGAACTACGCGATGCTGCTGCCGGTGCGGGTCCTCGCCCGCCTCTTCGGCTTCTCCGACGAGCAGGGTCCGGGCCTGGTCACCGCCCTCAACGACATGATCGACGGCCGGGACAGGGCGATCGCGGGCCAGACCCATGTGATCAGCTCCATGGCCGGACTGCTGGCCGACCGGAGGGCGAACCCCGCCGAGGACGTCGTGTCCCGGATGCTCGCCGACACCTCCGGCTTCACCGACGAGGAGATCGGCCAGGACGTCGTGGTGATGCTGGCGGCGGGCCACCAGCCCACCGCCGACTGGATCGGCAACTCGCTGCGGCTGATGCTCACCGACGACCGTTTCGCCGCCTCCCTCTTCGGCGGCCGCAACAGCGTCGCCGAGGCCATGAACGAGGTGCTGTGGGAGGACACCCCCTCGCAGAACATCGCCGGCCGCTGGGCATCCCGCGACACCCACCTCGGCGGGCGCCGCATCCGCGCCGGCGACCTGCTGCTGCTCGGCCTCCAGGGCGCCAACTCCGACCCGCAGGTACGCACCGACGGGTCCGCGCTCACCGGCGGCAACAACGCGCACTTCTCCTTCGGGCACGGTGAGCACCGCTGCCCGTTCCCGGCGCAGGAGATCGCCGAGGTCATCGCGCGGACAGCCATCGAGGTCGTACTGGACCGGCTGCCCGACATCGACCTGGCGGTGCCCGCCGAGTCCCTCACGCGCCGGCCCTCGCCCTGGCTCAGGGGACTGACCGAGCTGCCGGTCCGGTTCACGCCGGTGCCCGCGCTCTGACCTTCGCCGGCGCCTGCTCGCCGACACAGGAACGACGTAACACCCCGACCCCGCCCTGGAGGCACTCCGTATGACGACCGGCATCGAAGAGACCCGTATCGCCCTCGACGCCTTAGTCACCGACCTGGAGGGCGAGAGCGCCAGGCTGCGCGAGGCGGGCCCGCTGGCCGCCGTCGAACTGCCGGGCGGTGTCCCCGTCTGGGCCGTCACCCACCACGCCGAGGCCAAGGCACTGCTCACCGACCCCAGGCTGGTCAAGGACATCAATGTCTGGGGCGCCTGGCAGCGCGGCGAGATCCCCGCGGACTGGCCCTTGATCGGCCTCGCCAACCCGGGCCGTTCCATGCTCACCGTGGACGGCGCCGACCACCGTCGGATGCGCACGCTCGTCGCGCAGGCGCTCACCCCGCGCCGGGTGGAGCGGATGCGGGAACGGATCACCGAGCTCACGGAGGGACTGCTCGACGATCTCCCTGGTGACGTCACCCTCTCGGGTGGCGTCGTCGATCTGAAGGCGGCCTTCGCGTACCCGCTGCCCATGTACGTCATCGCCGACCTGATGGGCATCGAGGAGTCGAAGCTGCCCCGGCTCAAGGAGCTGTTCGAGAAGTTCTTCTCGACGCAGACCCCGCCCGCCGAGGTCGTCGCCACGCTCACCGAGCTGGCGGGCATCATGGCGCAGACGCTCGCCGCCAAGCGCGCGGAGCCCGGCGACGACCTGACGTCCGCCCTGATCCTGGCCTCCGAGAACGGCGACCACCTCACCGACCAGGAGATCGTCTCCACGCTCCAGCTGATGGTCGCGGCGGGACACGAGACGACGATCTCACTGATCGTCAACGCGGTGGTCAACCTCTCCACCCACCCCGACCAGCGTGCCCTGGTCCTTTCGGGCGCGGTCGACTGGTCGGCGGTGGTCGAGGAGACCCTGCGCCACTCCACCCCCACCTCACACGTCCTGATCCGCTTCGCCACCGAGGACGTCCCGGTCGGCGACCGGGTGATCCCCGCGGGTGACGCGCTGATCGTCTCGTACGGCGCGATAGGCCGCGACGAGCAGGCGCACGGCCCGACGGCGGGCGACTTCGACATCACCCGGGAGACGAGGAGCCGCCACATCTCCTTCGGGCACGGCCCGCACGTCTGCCCGGGCGCGGCCCTGTCCCGCCTGGAGGCCTCGGTGGCGCTGCCCGCTCTGTACGAGCGCTTCCCGGGGCTGGACCTGGCGGTCCCGGCGAGCGAGCTGCGCAACAAGCCGGTGGTGACCCAGAACGACCTCTTCGAACTGCCGGTTCGGCTGACCCCCTAGATCCGCACGCGTGGGGCTGCCCACCAGTTCCACCTACTGGAGCGACCGTCTCATCGAACGGACACCGCTCCATCCGGTTTCACCGAAAGAGATACCCTCCGAAACGTGGCCGACATCCAGATTCCCGCTGACATCAAGCCCGCCGATGGACGCTTCGGTGCGGGCCCCTCCAAGGTGCGGACGGAGGCGCTGGACGCACTCGCCTCCACCGGTACGTCCCTCATGGGCACCTCACACCGCCAGGCCCCCGTCAAGAACCTGGTCGGCAAGGTCCGTGAGGGCATCTCCGAGCTGTTCCAGCTCCCCGAGGGCTACGAGGTCGTCCTCGGCAACGGCGGCTCCACCGCCTTCTGGGACGTCGCGACCCACGGCCTCATCGACAACAAGTCGCAGCACCTCACCTTCGGCGAGTTCAGCTCCAAGTTCGCCAAGGCCGCGGGGCTCGCTCCGTGGCTCGCCGAGCCGACCGTCATCTCCTCCGACCCGGGCACCCACCCGGAGCCGCAGGCCGAGGCGGGCGTCGACGTGTACGCCTTCACGCACAACGAGACGTCCACCGGTGTCGCCGCGCCCGTCAAGCGGGTGCAGGGCGCCGACGCGGGCTCCCTTGTCCTCGTGGACGCCACCTCCGGCGCCGGCGGCCTCCCGGTCGACATCGCCGAGACCGACGTCTACTACTTCGCCCCGCAGAAGTCCTTCGCCTCCGACGGCGGCCTGTGGATCGCCGTCTTCTCCCCGGCCGCGATCGAGCGCGCCGAGCGCATCCACGCCTCCGGCCGCCACGTGCCGGAGTTCTTCAGCCTGCCGACGGCGATCGACAACTCGCGCAAGAACCAGACGTACAACACCCCGGCGCTGGCCACTCTCTTCCTCCTCAACGAGCAGCTGGAGTGGTTCAACGGCCAGGGCGGCCTCGCCTGGTCCACGGCCCGCACGAAGGACTCCTCGACCCGCCTGTACGGCTGGGCCGACGAGTCCAAGTACGCGACCCCCTTCGTCACCGACCCGGCCAAGCGCTCCCAGGTCATCGGCACGATCGACTTCTCGGACGAGATCGACGCCGCGGCCGTCGCCAAGGTGCTGCGCGCCAACGGCATCGTCGACACCGAGCCCTACCGCAAGCTCGGCCGCAACCAGCTCCGCGTCGCCATGTTCCCGGCGGTCGCCCCGGCCGACGTCGAGGCGCTGACCAAGTGCATCGACTTCGTGATCGAGAAGCTGTAGTCGTTTCGAGCGGTACGACGAGGAAGGGCGCCCGGTGATCACCGGGCGCCCTTCCTCGTGCCTCACGCGGTGGTTCAGGTCGCCGTGCAGGTCACCGTCGGCACACCTCCGCCCCCGGGCGCGCCCCCGAACCCGAAGCTCGCCGAACCGCCCGCCGCCACCGCCCCGTTGTGCGAGGCGTTCACCGCGCTCACCGTCGCCCCGGACTGGGTGTACGACGCGTTCCACATGCTGGTGACCTTCTGCGCGCCGGGCCAGGTCCACGTCACCTTCCAGGACGTGAGCGCGGTGGTGCCCGGGTTGGTCACCTTCACCTCGGCGTTGAAGCCCGAGCCCCAGTCGCTGCTGACGGTGTAGGCGGCGGTGCAGGCGGCCGTGCCCCCGCCGGGGCCTCCCGGGTCACCGGGGTCGGTGGGGTCACCCCCGCCGCCCGCCGCGAATCCCGGCGCCTTGATGCTCGCCAGGTAGCCGTCCTTCACCGTGTCCACGGTCGACCAGTCGTCCTTGAGGATCCCGCCGGTGTCACCGGAGTTGGGGTTCCAGGACCAGAAGGTCCAGTGGAAGGAGTCGGAGCCGTACGCGGACGTCGAGCGCAGGTAGGTCACCAGTGCGGCCAGCCACTTCTGGTCCACGGTGGACTGGAGTGTCGTACCGAACTCGCCGACCCACACGGGCGCGATGTTCTGCTTGAAGATGTAGCCCCAGTACTTGTCCCAGATGCCCGGCATGTTGGCGGGGAACGACGGGTCGCCGAACCAGCTCTGCTGGGCCACGCTCGTGGCGTAGTCGTGGGCGGAGTACACGACCCGGTTCGGCACGTCGAGGCGTACCGGGTACTCGGCGACGCCCATCAGGTTGCCGCCCCACCAGCCGGAGACGCCGTTGAAGGTCTGCACGCCCTCGACGAGGATCAGCAGGTCGGGGTTGACGGAGAGCACCGCGTTGCCGGCCCGCTCGGCGGCCAGGCGCCAGTCCCTCGTCGTGTCGCCGCAGCCCCAGCAGGCCGGGTCGTGCGGCTCGTTGTGCAGGTCGATGCCGATGACGGTGGGGTTGCCCTTGTACCGGGTCGCGAGCGCCTTGAGGTTGGTGATCCAGGTCGACTCGGGGACCGCCGAGGTGTACCACAGCGCCGACTGGCCGGCCGCGTCCGGGCGGTGCCGGTCGAGGATGACCTTCAGGCCGTCCTGACCGGCGTACGAGACGATCCTGTCCAGGACCTGGAGGGAGGTGAGTCCCCGCAGGTCGGCGTTCTTGCCGCCGGAGAAGTCGATGTTGTCGGGGACGGCACCGCTCTTGAAGATGTCGTCGCTGAAGGGCATGCGGAGGGTGTTGTAGCCCAGCGACTTCATCTGGTCGATCATGCTCTTGTAGTCGCGGGCCCAGAGGCCATGGGTGACGTGGTTGGCGGTCTCGAAGCCGAACCAGTTGATTCCGGCGATCCGGACGGGCTGCCCGGCGGCGTCCAGGATCTGACGGCCGCTGGTGTGCCAGTAGCCCGCCCCCGGTTCGGCCGCCTCGGCCGCGTCGGCGGTCTGGGCTGCGGTCAGGGGTAACAGGAGCGCCGCGGCAACAGCGCACAGCGCTTTTCGCAAGCTGTGGAACACGTCGCTGCTTCCTCTCGGGAGGCGCGGGCCCGGAACCGATGGGAGCGCTCCCACCGCACCACGCACCCCCCATGGAAGCCATCACCCATGAACACGTCAAGACAGCCGACGTCCCCTTGTGCGCCGGCCGTCACCGGCTCAGCTTCTGGAACCTCCGTACCGCGAGCGGCAGGAAGATCGCCGTGAGCACCACGGGCCACACCCCGGCCATCAGCAGCGCGTGCTGCTCGACCCAGGAGTCCCCGGTCCCGACCGGCGTTCCGAACAGCTCGCGGCTGGCCGCGGCCGTGGAGGAGATCGGGTTCCAGGCGGCCACATGGCCCAGCCAGTCGGGCATGAGCTGGGGCGCGACGAAGATGCTGGAGATCATGGTGAGCGGGAAGGCGACCGCGAACAGCCCGCCCGCCGCCTCCGGGTTGGGGACCAGAAGGCCCAGCCACACGCCGATCCAGATCAGCGCGAACCGCAGCCACAGCAGCAGTCCGAAGGCGGCGAGGAAGCCCCAGCCGCCGTCCGGACGCCAGCCCATGGCGAACGCGGTGGCCATCATGATCCCCAACTCCGCGCAGGCGACCAGCAGATCGGTCACCCCGCGGCCGGCGACCACGGCGGACGAGGCCATCGGCATGGAGCGGAAGCGGTCGATGACGCCCTTGGTGGAGTCGTAGACGACGACGGTGGCGGTGTTGATGAAGCCGAACGCCATCGTCATCACGAACATGCCGGGCATCAGGAAGTCCTGGTAGTCCCCGCCGCCGGGCACCTGCATGGCGCTGCCGAACACATAGCCGTACAGAAGGACGGACAGGATGGGGAAGCCCAGCTGCCAGGCGATGTTGATCGGCTGGCGCTGGTAGTGGGTCAGTCCACGGCGGACGATGTTCCAGCAGTCGGCGAGGGCCCAGTACACGCGGCCGCGGGCGTCCTGGCCGGTCAGGTCGACGGCGCTCATGCGACGGCCCTCTTCTCGGTCTGTTCGGTCGTCTCGGTCCGGTGTCCGGTCAGGCGCAGGAACACGTCGTCGAGGCTCGGCCTGCGCAGCCCGATGTCCTCGACCCGCACACCCTCGTCCTGCAGGGTCCGCGCCACCTCCGTCAGCGCCGACACCCGGTCGGTCACCGGGGCGTGCACCCGCAACTCGGTCTCGTCCGCCTCGGGTTCGCCGTCGCAGACGCGGGCGACGACCTTCACCACCCTCGGGATCTCCGACCGCTCGGCGACCACGACCTCGATACGGTCGCCGCCGATGCGGTTCTTCAGCCCGTCCGGGGTGTCGTCGGCGATGGCCCGGCCGTGGTCGATGACGGTGACGCGGGAGGCCAGCTTGTCGGCCTCCTCCAGGTACTGCGTGGTCAGCAGCACGGTGGTGCCGCTCGCCACCAACGCCCGGACGGAGTCCCAGACCTCACCGCGGCTGCGCGGGTCGAGGCCGGTCGTCGGCTCGTCGAGGAACAGGACGGCCGGGGCGAGGATCATCGACGCGGCGAGGTCGAGGCGGCGCCGCATGCCACCGCTGTAGCCGCCGACGCCCTTGTCGCCTGCGTCGGTGAGGTCGAACTGCTCCAGCAGCTCCACGGCCCGCAGCTTGGCGCGCCTGCCGCCCAGGTGGAACAGGCGGCCGAACATCTCCAGGTTCTGGCGTCCGGTCAGTACCTCGTCGACTGCCGCGTACTGCCCGGTGAGGCCGATGCGGGCGCGCACCTCGCGCGGCTGCCGGGCGACGTCGAGGCCGGCCACCGTCGCGTGTCCGCCGTCCAGCCGGACGAGCGTGGACAGGATGCGGACCGCGGTCGTCTTGCCCGCGCCGTTCGGCCCCAGCAGGCCGTGCACGGTGCCCTCGCGGACGGCCAGGTCGAAGCCGTCGAGGGCGCGCTTGTCGCCGTAGTGCTTCTCCAGGGCCTGTGCCTGTACGGCGTAACCCTCCATGAATCCCTCCTTAGGTAACTGAGTACACCGTACCCGATTGCGAGTACGACGTACCCAGTTTTTTCGCGAGGACTTAAGCTGGCCCCATGACGAGCGGCAAGGGCGGTACGGAGACCAGCGGCAGCGGCGACATCGTCCGCACCATGGAACTGCTGTGGGACACCGGCCGACGCCCCAGTCGCGGGCCCAAACCGGCCCTGACCCTGGACCGGATCGTGGAAGCCGCCGTCCGGGTCGCGGACTCCGACGGCCTGGACGCGGTGTCCATGCGCCGGATCGCCACCGAGCTCGGCACCGGCGCCATGTCCCTGTACCGGTACGTCCCCGGCAAGGGCGAACTGCTCGACCTGATGCTGGACCGCGTGCAGCGCCCATCGGAGAACCCCGCCGACCTCGGCGACGGCGGCTGGCGCTCGGCCCTGGAGGCCATGGGCCGCGCCACCCTCGCGCTCTACCGCCGCCACCCCTGGCTGCTCCAGGTCAACCAGTCCCGCCCGATCCTCGGCCCGAGCGCCCTGGACGGCATGGAGAAGATCCTGTCCCGGATCAAGCCGATGGGGCTGAGCGACGCCGAGCTGGTCTCGGCGGTCATCATGATCGACGGCTATGTCGTCGGCGCCGCGCGCACCCAGCTGTACCAGCGGGAGGCGGAGCGCCGGACGGGCCTGACGGACACGGAGTTCTGGCAGGCCCAGACGCCGATGCTGGAGAAGATCATGCAGTCCGGACGCTTTCCCCTGCTCGCCTCCCTCGACGAGGACGCCTGGGGCCCCGCCTTCGACCACTTCGAGTTCGGGCTGCAGCGGATCCTGGACGGGCTGGAGGTGTTCGTCGACGAGCGGGCAGCGAAGGCAGCGGGCGAGCGGGCAGCGGGCTCACGAACGGCGACGGAATAGCCGCCGGAAGCCGATCACGGCCGCCAGGGCGACGGCCGCGGCGATCGCGCCGACCTTGACGTTGCTGCCGCCGTCGTCACTTCCGGTGTCGTTGCCGTCCGCGGAACTCCCCCCGCCGGAGGAGGACTCGGACCCGGTGTCCCCAGGCGCGTCCTCCGGCTTCACGGGACTGTCGGCCCCTTCGGCGCCGAACATGAGCGTCGACCCGTCGTCGGTGTAGGTGACGGACTCGCCCTGCCCCAGGAACGGCACGCCGACCCGCTCCAGCCGCTTGATCTTCCCGCCGCTCCAGTCGTAGGCGATCGCCCCGAAGTAGCTGCGCACGACAAGGTGTTCACCGTCGGGCGACAGGGCCGCGTCGGTGGCCTCCAGGTCGGCGACGGGGGCGATGGGCTTGAAGACGTTGGTCCCGGAGGCGGAGAGCTCGGCCGGACCCTCGTACAGGTGCCCGCCCTTCTCGTTCTTGTCGACGATGTAGACCCGCCCGGTCTTCGGGTGCACGACCAGGGACTCGGCGTCCCGTGCCCCGTCCGAGTACTTCACGACGTACTGCGTGGCCCGGATCGTCTGGTCCCGCAACTCCTTGGGCTCGGGCAGCCGGTAGATCCACACATAGGGCCAGGTGCCGCCGAGGTTGTCGCCGATGTCGCCGACGTAGATCTCGTTGCCGGGGCCGATGGAGATGGCCTCGACGTCACGGGGGGTGCCCACCCCGGTCAGGGTGACGGTCGCGACGGTCTTTCCCGTCCCGCTGTCGACGGCGTAGAGGTAGGCCCCGTCGTCGCTGTCGTTGTGCGTCCAGTAGATGCCGGGGTGTTGGCGGGAGGCGGCCAGCCCGCTGGACTCGGTGATGCGGGGATCCGTGATGGTGAACTCCTTGTCGCCGTCGGCTGCGGAGGCCGGCAGGGCAAGCGCACCGACGAGGAAGCCCGCGGCGAGGAAGGCAAGGGAGCGACGCATGCCCCAAGCCTGCCATCCCGCGCCGCGATCCACGGATGGGTGGCGGTCCTCACACCCCGGCCGGCCCGCCGATCGTTCATCATGAGCGGATGCTCAGGTTCATGCCCGTCGGCGATTCCCAGACCATCGGCAGTGCCGGCGAACACACCTGGCGCTACCGGCTGTGGCAGCACCTGCGCGAGACGTACGGCGCCCCGTTCACCCTCGTCGGCCCGCGCGAGACGCTGTACGACAAGGCGACCGACACCCCCACGTCGTACGAGTACGCCGACCCCGACTTCCCGCGCTCGCACCTCGCGGGCTGGGGCGAGGGCTGGATGCACATGGCCCCGCTGATCGGCGAGGCGGTACGGGAACACCGGGCGGACGTCCTCCTGGTCGCGCTCGGCCTGATCGACCTGGGCTTCTACACCGACCCGGAACAGACGGCCGAGAACGCCCGCCGCTTCGTCACCGAGGCCCGCACGGCCAACCCGCGCGTCCGCACGGTCGTCCTCCCGGTCATCCCGAACACACTCGCCGAGTCGGACACCGCCTTCGCCGAGCAGGTCGCCCTCTTCAACGAACTGCTGGCGAAGACGGTCGCCGACCTGGACGAACCCCCCTCGCCCCTGCTGCTGGCGTCGCCGCCGGCGTCGTACGACATCCGCACGGACACCTACGACGGCACGCATCCCAACGCGAGCGGCGAGCACAAGGTCGCGGCGGCCTTCGCGGACGCGATGCACCAGGCGTGGGGCCTCGCGGAGCCGTACGACGGCTGAAGCACGGCGCAGGGGCGGCCGACTCTAGAACATCGTGTTGTCGTTCGCCGAAGTGGCCGGCACGTCCTGGAGCACGTCCCAGTGCTCGACGATCTTCCCGTTCCGCACCCGGAAGAGGTCCACGATCGCCTGGCCGCGTTCGCCCGGCGTGTTGACGTAGTGGCTGTGGACCGCGACCAGGTCGCCCTCGGCGACGATCCGCTTCGGCGAGACGGACAGCTGCGGGAACGCCTCGAAGTACCCGCCGAGGCCCGCCTTCACGCCCGCCACGCCGTCCGCGATGTTGGGGTTGTGCTGGTGGTACTCGGGGCCCCAGTACGTGTCGATCGCCGACAGGTCCTTCTTCACGAGGAGCTGCTCGAAGGCCTTGGTCACCAGCTTCTTGTTGTACGCCGTCAGCCACCGCGGCCCCGGCGCCTGAGTCCGCGGCCGACTCACCGTCGAGAACATGTCGTTGCCGTTGGCCGTGGTCTCCGGCACGTTCTGCGCGGCGTCCCAGTGCTCGGCGATCTTCCCGTCCTGGAAGCGGAAGATGTCGAAGACGGCCGAGCCCCGACTCCCCGGCGTCAGCACGACGTTGGAGTGCACGAGGACCAGGTCGCCCTCGGAGATGACCCGCTTGATGCCGTACTCGGCGTCCGGGAACTGCTGGTGCAGACCCGCCCCCAGGTTCTTCAGCGTCTCGGCGCCGTCGGGAGCGAGCGGGTTGTGCTGGATGTAGTCCGGCCGTACGAACCGGTCGACGACCTCGGTGTCGCCCTGCTCGAACACGCCCTTGAGGACGCGTACGGCAACGGCCTTCTGGTAGTCGAGCCGCGCTCCCTCTCCGTAGCGCACCGAGTGGTGTGCGGACGGGGCGGCGACGGCGGGTACGGCGGCGGTTCCCAGCAGGGCGCCGGCGGCGAGCGCGGCGACGACGATGCGGCGCGCGGGCGTGGTGGGGGTCACGATCGAGACTCCAGACCTTGAAAATTCAAGTTGATACTTCCCGAAGGAAAGCACTAACTTCCAGTTAGCGTCAAGGCTGCTTGCATAGAGCGCACTCCAGGCCGTTGGCTAGGCAGTCATGAAGTACACGCAGCTCGGACGCACGGGACTCAAGGTCAGCCGACTGGTGCTCGGCACCATGAACTTCGGTCCGCAGACCGACGAAGCGGACAGTCACGCGATCATGGACGCGGCACTGGACGCGGGGATCAACTTCTTCGACACGGCGAACGTGTACGGCTGGGGCGAGAACAAGGGCCGTACCGAAAGCATCATCGGGAACTGGTTCGCCAAGGGCGGCGACCGGCGCGACAAGGTCGTCATCGCGACCAAGGTGTACGGCAACATGGCCGCGGACGGCGCTGCCGCCTGGCCCAACCACGACAAGGTGTCCGCCCTGAACATCCGGCGGGCGGTGGACGCCAGCCTCAAGCGGCTGCAGACCGACCACATCGATCTCTACCAGTTCCACCACATCGACCGCGCCACTCCCTTCGAGGAGATCTGGCAGGCCATCGACGTGCTCGTCCAGCAGGGCAAGATCCTCTACGTCGGGTCCTCCAACTTCCCCGGCTACAAGATCGCCCAGGCCAACGAGATCGCCGCCCGGCGCTCCGGCACCATCGGCCTCGTCAGCGAGCAGTGCCTGTACAACCTCGCCGAGCGCCGCGCCGAGATGGAGGTCATCCCGGCCGCGCAGGACTACGGCGTCGGCGTCATCCCCTGGTCGCCGCTCCAGGGCGGCCTGCTCGGCGGCGTGCTCAAGAAGGAGGTCAAGGGCGGCCGGCGGGCCTCGGGGCGGGCGGCCGACTCGCTCGCGAACCCGGCCGTACGGGCGCAGATCCAGTCGTACGAGGATCTGCTCGACAAGCACGGGATCGAGCCCGGCGAGGCCGCGCTGGCCTGGCTGCTCACCCGGCCCGGCGTGACCGGACCGATCGTCGGCCCGCGCACCGCCGAACAGCTCGACTCGGCCCTGCGGGCGGTCGAGCTGGAGCTGAGCGAGGAACTGCTGGCCGGGCTGGACGAGGTCTTCCCCGGGCCGGGGCCGTCGCCGGAGGCCTTCGCCTGGTAGGAGCGCCCCCGGAGGGGCGCGGGGAACCGCGCGACCAGCCGCATACGGCCCGCCGTGGGCGTACGCACGCGGTTCCCCGGGCGCTCCTTGCTCAGCAGCTACCTGCCGAGCGCGGCCGCCAGGGCAACGACGACGAACATCAGCACAAGCGCACCGGCCATGATCCGGTTCCGGGTTTTCGGGTCCACGCCTTCGAGCCTAACCGGCCGCGCCGAGAGACCAGCGGGCGACCGGCTCGTAACGCGGCTGCTCGCCCGGAACGCCCGACGCCGGCAGGTTGCTGCGGACCAGCGTCAGCTCGTCCACCGTCCAGGTGCGGCTGGTGAACGGCTCCATGGCCTCCAGGTACGGCCGCACGTCCACGTCGTCCCGGCTGCGGGCGACCGTCAGGTGGGCCTTGTAGCGGCGGTGCTTCCCCCATCGGTACACCCGCCTTGCGCGCCGCCGCCTCCGCCCGGTCGGCCAGCAGCCGCAGCGCGGGCAGGTCGCCCTCGGCGCCCGCCCACAGCGCGCGCCCCTTGCCGAACTGGCCCCCGCCGCGCACCGCCAGCGGGAAGGGTGCGGTGCGGTGGGCGGCCCGCTCCAGGCGCGCCGACAGGTCCGGCAGCAGGTCGTCGGCCACCTCGCCGTAGAACGCGAGGGTGAAGTGCCAGCCCGCCCTGCCGGTCCAGCGCAGGGCGTCCGCACCGGGCAGCCCGCGCAGGGCGGCCACCTCGGCGGCGAGTTCGGCGGCCACGTCCTCGGGTGGGAGCACGGCGGCGAAGAGTCTCATGCGGTCACCCTAGGAGTGTGTGCCGGTGGCCGCTTCCCCGTCCGCCGAAGACGCGTCCGGCTGCCCGCCAACTCTCCCTGGAACGCACGCGGTTGGTCACCTAGGGGGTGTTTCGAAAGTCCTGTGCGGTGCCCGCGGTGTCCGGTGCGTGCTCTCGGCGTGCCGGACGAAAGCTCTCGTACTGGACGTACTTGGGCTTTTGGCCGGTGCGGCGAGAGTGCGTGCCGGGCGCCGTGGGTGCTGTGCGGGACTTTCGAAACACCCCCTAGGGTGCCGTCATGGAGATCATCAGGATCAGGGCGGGCGGGCCCGGCGACATCCCCGCGATACTCGGCATGCTCGACAGCAGCGTGGAGTGGCTCGTCTCGCAGGGGCGCACCGGACAGTGGGGGACGAAGCCGCTGTCCGAGAGCCCGAAGACGGTGGAGTCGGTCACCCGGTACATGGACGAGGGCGATGTGTTCGTCGCCGAGGTCGAGGGCGTGCCGGCCGCCACCCTCACCCTCACCGACTCGGCCGGCGCCTACCTGTCCCACCTCACGCCCCCCGGCGAGCCCGAGCGGTACATCCACTGGCTCGCCTCCGACCGCCGCTTCAAGGGACGCGGAGTGGGCAGCGCGCTGCTCGCGCACGCGGCCGAGGAGACCAGGCGGGCGGGCGTCTCGCTGCTGCGGGTGGACTGTTACGCCGGCGACGACGGCAAGCTCGTCCGCTACTACGAGAGCAACGGCTTCACCCGCACCGAGGCGTTCACGGTCGGGGAGTCCGAGTGGCCGGGGCAGGTACTGGCCCGGAGGGTATGAGCCCTCCGGGTTCCAGTGGGGCGTACGACGGACGTGATACGGACGCTCAGGCCGCCGCGGCCAGCTCCTCCCGCTCCCGCGGCACGAACCGCACCTGCGGGTGTCCGCGGTTCCAGCCGACCGACAGCCGCAGGTTGCCGACGCGGGCCAGGACCAGGCCGATGGTCACGGCCGCGGCGACCGAGACGGCACCGCCCGCCGCCATGCCCGCCCGGACGCCGTACGCGTCCGTGATCCAGCCGGCGATGGGCGCGCCCACCGGCGCCCCGCCCATGAACACCATCATGTACAGGGCCATCACACGGCCCCGCATGGCCGGGTCGGTGCTCAATTGGACGCTGCTGTTGGCCGTGACGTTCACCGTCATGCCAAACATGCCGATGGGGACCATGAGCAGGGCGAACAGCCACAGGGAGGGGGCGGTCGCGGCCACCAGCTCCATCGCGCCGAAGGCCACCGCGCCCGCGACCAGCACCCGCAGCCGGGCCGTGCCGCGCCGGGCCGCGAGCAGCGCGCCCGCCAACGAGCCCACCGCCATCAGTATGTTGAAGAGGCTGTAGGCGCCCGCGCCCGCGTGGAACACGTCGTCGGCGAAGGCCGAGAGGTAGACGGGGAAGTTGAAGCCGAAGGTGCTGACGAAGCCGACAAGGACGATGGTCCAGATCAGCTCCGGCCGCCCGGCGACGTAGTGCAGGCCCTCCCGCAACTGGCCCTTTCCGCGCGGGGCCCGCTCGACGACGTGCAGCTCACGTGCGCGCATCATCAGCAGGCCGGCGAGGGGGGCGACGAAGGACAGGCCGTTGGCGAGGAACGCCCAGCCGGTACCGACGCCGGTGATCATCACGCCGGCCACGGCGGGGCCGATGAGCCGGGCCGACTGGAAGTTCGCGGAGTTGAGGCTGACCGCGTTCTGCAGCTGGTCGGGGGCGACCATCTCGGAGACGAAGGTCTGGCGGGCCGGGTTGTCCAGGACGGTCGCGAGGCCCACCGCGAACGCGGCGACGTAGACGTGCCAGACCTGGACGTGGCCGGAGAGGGTGAGCGCGGCGAGCGCGATGCCGGTGAGGGCCATCGCCGACTGGGTGAACAGCAGCGTGCGGCGCTTGGGCAGCCGGTCGACGAGGACGCCGCCGTAGAGGCCGAAGAGCAGCATCGGCAGGAACTGCAGGGCGGTCGTGACGCCGACGGCGGTGGCGGAGCCGGTGAGGCTGAGCACCAGCCAGTCCTGGGCGATGCGCTGCATCCAGGTGCCGATGTTGGAGACGACCTGGCCCATGAAGAACAGGCGGTAGTTCCTGACCTTCAGGGAGCTGAACATGGACGCGCGCTGGGGATCGGACAGGGAGTCGTGGGTGGTCGGTGCGGGGGCGGAGTCTGCTCCGGGTCCCGAACTCAAAGGGTCGCCTCCTCGTGAACGCTGCTTACAGGTGTGCGAGTTTCTCCAGAACGGGGGCGGCGGCGCGGAGTTTCGCCCACTCGTCCTCGTCCAGGCCGTCGACCAGGGTGGCCAGGAAGGCGTTGCGCTTGCGGCGGCTCTCCTCGAGCATCGCCTCGGCCTGCTCGGTCTTCGTGACGACCTTCTGGCGCCGGTCCTCGGGATGCGGCTCCAGACGGACCAGTCCCTTGGCCTCCAGCAGCGCCACGATGCGGGTCATCGACGGCGGCTGGACGTGCTCCTTGCGGGCGAGTTCGCCCGGGGTGGCCTTGCCGTGCAGGGACAGGGTGCCGAGCACCGACATCTCGGTCGGGCTCAGCGACTCGTCGACCCGTTGGTGCTTGAGCCGACGGGAGAGCCGCATCACGGCGGAGCGCAGGGAGTTCACGGCGGCAGCGTCGTCGCCATGGGTAAGGTCCGGCATCTCTTTAGGGTAACTCATTACCCTCGCTAAACAAGCTGGCGCGCGGCCGGATTCCCGTGACCCCCGCCACTGAACCCGATCATCACCCGTACGAGTGAGTCGGCGGCGGAAAGTGAACGCCGCACCGGTCCGCCCGCGACCCTCTGTTCATGGGGACCAGCGTGCTCAGCCTGCGGATAGACGGGGAGCTGTTAGAGCGGCTCCGGGGCCATGCGGCGAAAAGGGGGATGAGCGTCCAGGACTATGTGGTCCGGACGCTCGCTCGCGACGACTTCGACGAGCGGTTCCAGACCGCCGTCGAGGAGACGGAGAGGTTCTACGACGTGACCTGAGCGGGTCTCACGTCAGACCCAGCGCCGGCATCAGGTAGTAGAACGCGAACACCGCGGACACCACGTACATCGCGGCCGGGATCTCCCTGCCGCGGCCGGCCGTCAGGCGCAGCACCACGAAGGTGATGAAGCCCATGCCGATGCCGTTGGTGATCGAGTAGGTGAACGGCATCATCACCATCGTCACGAAGGCCGGGATCGCGATGGTGGGGTCGGCCCAGTCGATCTCCCCGACCGAGCCGGACAGGATCAGGAAGCCGACCGCGAGCAGGGCCGGGGTGGCGGCCTGGGAGGGGACCATCGTGGCGATGGGCGTGAGGAAGAGCGCCACGGTGAAGAGACCGCCGGTGACGACGTTCGCGAAGCCGGTCCGCGCCCCCTCGCCGACGCCGGCCGTGGACTCCACGAAGGCGGTGGTGGCGGAGGAGGAGCTCGCGCCTCCGGCGGCGACGGCGAGGCCGTCGACGAACAGGACCTTGTTGATGCCGGGCATCTGGCCCTGGGCGTCGGTCAGCTTGGCCTCGTCACTGACGCCCATGATCGTGCCCATCGCGTCGAAGAAGCACGACAGCAGCACGGTGAAGACGAAGAGGACGCCGGTCAGCACGCCGACCTTCGCGAAGCCGCCGAAGAGGCTGACCTCGCCGATCAGACCGAAGTCGGGGGTGGCGACGGGGTTCCCGGGCCACTTGGGCGTGGTCAGGCCCCAGGAGGGAACGTCCGCGACCGCGTTGATGATCACCGCGAGGACGGTCGTCGTGACGATCGAGACGAGGATCGCGCCCGAGACCTTGCGGACGATGAGGGCCAGGGTCAGCAGCGCGCCGAGGACGAAGACGAGCACCGGCCAGCCGTTGAGGTGACCGTCGCCGCCGAGCTGCAGGGGGACGGTGGTCCGGGCGGCGTCCGGGATGCGGGAGACGAAGCCGGAGTCGACGAGGCCGATCAGCATGATGAACAGGCCGATGCCGATGGAGATGGCCTTGCGGAGGCCGTAGGGCACGGCGTTCATCACGCGCTCGCGCAGGCCGGTGGCGACCAGGATCATCACGACGAAGCCGGCCAGGACGACCATGCCCATGGCGTCCGGCCAGGACATCCGGGGTGCGAGCTGGAGTGCGACGACCGAGTTCACACCGAGGCCGGCGGCGAGCGCGATCGGGACGTTGCCGACGACGCCCATCAGCAGGGTGGTGAACGCCGCGGTCACCGCCGTCGCCGTGACGAGCTGGCCGTTGTCGAGCTGGTGCCCGTACACGTCCTTCGCGCTGCCGAGGATGATCGGGTTCAGCACGATGATGTAGGCCATCGCGAAGAAGGTGGCGAACCCGCCCCGGATCTCCCGGGACAGCGTGCTGCCCCGCTCGGAGATCCGGAAGTGGCGGTCGAGGACGCCGTAGGCGGGCGTACTGCCCGGCGGCTGGGGCGCGGGGACCTTGGCGGGGGCCGAGGTGGGCATGCGTGACCTTTGGTGTTTCGTACGAAGAGAAGCGGCCGGAAAGCGGCCGGACAAAAACAGATTCAGTATGAACATATGACCCGGCCGGCGCCATCTCCGCGCGTAGACCTGATCGCCCTCGTAAGCTGTCCCCATGCAGAAGTGGACCCCCGAGCACGAGGCGCCGGAGCCCCTGGAGGGCCCCATCGTCCCCACCGTCATTGGGGGCACGATCCTCTGGTTCGTCCTCTTCCTGGTACAGCTCCCCTTCTACGGCTGGTTCGACGACCACGGCCACACGTGGTGGGTGTGGACCTGCCTCGCCGGAGCCGGCCTGGGCCTGATCGGCATCTGGTACGTCCGCAAGCGCGAAGCGGCGATCAAACGGGCAGCCGAGCCCAAGTAACCAACCGGGGACTCCGCCCCTATGCCCACCCACCACCCGTCCCGGCCGGCCGAATGGCCAGCCCCTTTCAGCCCGTCCGGCGTTTGAGGACGAGGCCCTTCGGGCCGAAGCGGGGTCTGGGGCGCAGCCCCAGCGGGGTTCAGGGGCGAAGCCCCTGGCGGGGTCGAAGGGGCAGCGCCCCTGGGGATGGGACGGGTAAGGGCGGCGGGGGCGAGGAAAAGGCTCCGCGTTGACCGCCGGGTGGGGCGGGTGCCGAGTGGCCACCGTCCCGTAGTACTACGGCACCACTCACTCCCCTCCCCCTCATCCCCAAGTCGGATCTTCCGCCCACTCACCGGGTGAAGCCGTAAATCCGCACGTACCGTCGAATGCATGACGCACATCGACGCGAGCGCCGAACTGGGCCCGGCGCGGCCGACGACGGTCATGACCACGGTGACCGGACTGACCGCCGCCGAGGTCGCCGAGCGGGTCGCACGCGGCCAGGTCAACGACGTGCCGGTCCGCAGCAGCCGGTCCACCGTCGAGATCGTCCGTGCGAACGTCTTCACCCGGTTCAACGCGATCATCGGCGTGCTGTGGGTGATCATGATGTTCGTCGCGCCGTTCCAGGACAGCCTGTTCGGCTACGTGATCCTCGCGAACACGGGCATCGGCATCATCCAGGAGTGGCGGGCGAAGAAGACCCTGGACTCGCTGGCCGTGATCGGGGAGGCCCGGCCGACCGTGCGGCGGGACGGGATCGCCTCCCAGGTCGCCACCAGCGACATCGTGCTGGACGACCTGATGGAGATAGGGCCCGGCGACAAGGCCGTGGTCGACGGAGTGTGTGTCGAGGCCGACGGGCTGGAGATCGACGAGTCGCTGCTCACGGGGGAAGCGGATCCGGTCGTGAAACGCCCCGGGGACCAGGTCATGTCCGGGAGTTTCGTGGTCGCGGGCGGCGGCGCCTTCCAGGCGACGAAGGTCGGCCGCGAGGCCTACGCCGCCCAGCTCGCCGAGGAGGCCTCCCGGTTCACGCTGGTCCACTCCGAGCTGCGCTCCGGCATCTCCACGATCCTCAAGTACGTGACGTGGATGATGGTCCCGACCGCGATCGGCCTGATCGTCAGCCAGCTGTTCGTCAAGGACAACGACCTCAAGGACTCCATCGCCCGGACCGTCGGCGGCATCGTCCCGATGGTCCCGGAGGGGCTGGTCCTGCTCACGTCCGTCGCCTTTGCGATCGGCGTCATCCGGCTCGGCCGGAAACAGTGCCTGGTTCAGGAACTGCCCGCCATCGAAGGGCTCGCCCGCGTCGACGTGGTCTGCCTCGACAAGACGGGCACCCTCACCGAGGGCGGCATGGACGTCACCGAGCTCAGGCCGCTCCAGGGGGCCGAGGAGCCGTACGTACGAATGGTGCTCGGCGCCCTCGGCGAGTCGGACCCGCGGCCGAACGCCTCCCTCCAGGCGATCATCGACGCCTACCCGAACGGCGTGGACTGGCGCTGCACCGAGTCCCTGCCCTTCTCCTCCGCCCGCAAGTACAGCGGCGCCTCCTTCAGCGAGGGCGACGGCGAGATCAGCACGTGGCTCCTCGGCGCCCCCGACGTCCTCCTCGCACCCGACGACCCGGCCCTGACCGAGACCGAGCGCCTCAACGAGCAGGGGCTGCGGGTGCTGCTGCTCGCGCGGGCCGCCCGTGACCTGGACGATCCCGAGGTCGGCCGGGGTGCCCGGCCCACCGCCCTGGTCGTCCTGGAGCAGCGGCTGCGGGCGGACGCGGCGGACACCCTGCGCTACTTCGACGAGCAGGACGTCCGCGCCAAGGTCATCTCCGGGGACAACGCGGTGTCGGTGGGCGCGGTGGCCTCGAAACTGGGACTGAGCGGAACCACCATCGACGCCCGTCGGCTCCCCGCCGACCAGGAAGGGATGGCCACGGCCCTCGACGAGGGCACGGTGTTCGGGCGGGTCACCCCGCAGCAGAAGCGGGACATGGTGGGCGCCCTGCAGTCGCACGGGCACACGGTCGCGATGACCGGCGACGGCGTGAACGACGTGCTCGCCCTGAAGGACGCCGACATCGGCGTGGCGATGGGCTCGGGCTCGGAGGCGACCCGGGCGGTCGCGCAGATCGTGCTGCTCAACAACAGCTTCGCGACGCTGCCGTCGGTGGTCGCGGAGGGCCGGCGCGTCATCGGCAACATCACGAGGGTCGCGACGCTCTTCCTCGTGAAGACGGTCTACTCGGTCCTGCTGGCGATCCTGGTGGTCTGCTGGCAGGTCGAGTACCCGTTCCTGCCCCGGCACCTGACCCTGCTGTCGACCCTCACCATCGGCGTCCCGGCGTTTTTCCTCGCCCTCGCGCCCAACAAGGAGCGGGCGAAACCCAACTTCGTACGGCGAGTGATGCGGTACTCGATCCCCGGCGGGGGGGTGGCCGCGACGGCGACCTTCACGACGTATCTGCTCGCCCGGCACCACTACACGGGCAGCGGCGCGCTGGACGCGGAGACCAGTGCCGCGACGCTGACACTGTTCCTGGTCTCGATGTGGGTGCTGGCGATCATCGCCCGCCCCTACACCTGGTGGCGCATCGGGCTGGTGGCCACGATGGGTGCCGGGTTCCTGCTGGTCCTGGTCGTACCGTGGCTGCAGGAGTTCTTCGCGCTGAAGCTGGTCGGCGTGACGATGCCGTGGATCGCGGTCGGCATCGCGGCGGTGGCGGCGGTCGCCCTGGAGGTGCTGTGGAGGGTGGTCGACCGCCGCGTCCCGGCGTAGAGCCGAGGGGAGTTACTTCACGTCGACGTAGTCACCGACGGCGCTGACCGCCGGCGTCGTCGTGGTGCCGGCGAAGCTGAAGCGCCAGTAGCCGTCGTAGCCGGCGGTGGCGGTGGCCTTCAGGTTGCCGTAGGAGTCCGAGTACACCGTCTTGACGGTGGTGTACGTGGTGGTGCCCGCCTTGCGGAACTGGAGCTTGACGGGCTGGTTGGTGTAGCCGTGGTAGTGGCCGTCCTCCCAGTTGGCGCGGGACAGCTTGCCCGTGGAGGTGATGGTCTTGCCCTTGTAGACGGGCTCGGGGCCGGCGTTGACCGTCAGCTTGGAGTAGCGCTGGACCTTGGTGGTGCCGAGGCTGCCCTGGTCGGTTTCGCCCTGGACGCTTCCGTCCTGGTCGCTGTAGGTGAGGGCCAGCGCGCCGGCCGTCCAGGTGCCGGCGTCGGCGTTGACCAGGTAGGCGTCGGCCGGGTAGATGTTGATGTCGCCCTTGCAGCTGGCGGTGGTCGACGAGGTCGCGGTGCAGGTCGCCGGGTAGTCGCCCCCCACCACGTTGCTCGGGGAGTCGTACGAGCCCTTGTAGATGACGGGGCCGGTGGCGAAGTCGTCGGAGGTGATGTCGACGTCCGTGCCGTGGGTCATCGTGTAGGTGACCGAGGTGGTGACCTCGTTGGTGGTGCCGACCTTGATCGCACTGGCGATCTTGAGGTTCGAGAAGGTGACGTCCGGGTCCGCCGCGTCGGCGGCGGTGCTGAACGTCGTGTTGCCGGAGCCGGCGGCGTGCGCCGCGGCGAAGGCCTTCGTGGCGTCTGTCCGGTAGGACGACGAGGTGTCGGCGGCCTGTGCGACCGGCGCGACGAGAGCGGACAGAGCCAGGGCGCCGGTGACGGCGGCCACGGTGGCACGAATGCGCATGTGCGTTCCCCAGGGGGAGAAGTGAGCTAGGAGTCTGTTGACTCACGCGATCAGATCCGCGACACATGTGCCTGGTTGTACGGTCGAATCCGGATTTTGTGTCCGGGATACCAACTCCTTGCGAAGCGCAGAGAAAAGGCCGGCCCCGGATGGATTCCGGGGCCGGCCGCAACGCGTTGGGTGTTTACTTCACGTCGACGAAGTCACCCGCGGCGCTGACCGCCGGGGTGCTGGCCGTACCCGCGAAGCTGTAGCGGAAGTAGCCGTCGGTGGCCGCCTTCACGGTCGTGCTCAGGTTGCCCGTGGAGTTCGTCGTGATGGTCTTCACCGTGGTGTAGGTGGTGGAGCCCTTCTTGCGGAACTGCAGCTTGACCGGCTGGCCGGAGTAACCCGCGTACTTGTGGGTCTCCCAGTTGGCGCGGGACAGCTTGCCCGTGACGGTGATGGTCTTGCCCTTGACGACCGGCTCCGGCGAGGCGTTGACCGTCAGCTTGGAGAGGCGCTGGAGCCTGGTGGTGCCCAGCCCGTCCTGCTCGACGTAACCGACCTTGCTCCAGTCGGTGTCCTCGGCCTCGGGGTCTTCGCCGTTCAGGGCGATGGCGTAGCCGCCGACCTTCCACGTGGTGGCGAAGGAGTTGATCAGCTCGACGTCCGGGTAGACGTCGATGGTGCCCTTGCAGTTGGCGGTGGTGGTCGAGGTCGCCGTGCAGGTCGGCCACTCGTCGCCGTAGAGGGTGTAGTCGTAGTCCGCGTAGGACGCGCCGCGGTAGAGCTCGACGTCCATCAGGAAGTCGGAGGCGTTGAGGTTGACGTCCGCCGCGTGCGTGACCTTGTACGTCACCGGGACGGTCACCTGGGCGGCGACGCCCGCGACGATCGGCTTGCCGTTGTTGATCTTCACGCCGGAGAAGGACAGGTCGAGCGCGTACGGCTCGCCGATGTCGGCGGCGGCGAAGGCGCTCTTGCCGGAAGCCGACTTCGCGGCCTGGACGGTCTTCTGAATGTCGGACTTGCTGGGCGACGCGCTGTCGGCCTGTGCGGCCGGTACTACGAGGGCGGACAGGGCCAGGGCGCCGGTGACGGCGGCCACGGTGGCACGAATGCGCATGTGTTCCCCACGTGGAGAAGGGGCCCCGGCAGTGGTCGTTCCCTACGGCTCGTCGTCGCACGGGGCCCAAGTGATGATGGAGCCTGTTGGCTCACGTGATGAGATCCGCGACGCATGTGAATGGTTGTACGAAGTTTTGGAGATTTTTTGACGGGCCTTCAGGAGAAGACCTCCGGGAAACATGACTACGGGGACCGTCCGGCAGGACGGCCCCCGTAGCCACGTCACGTCATGTCACGTCATGAGACGTCATCGCATCAGTCGAACCAGCGATCCCGCGCCAGCTCCCCCGTCCGCGACGGATCCTCCATCAGCGCGGCCACCTCGAACCGCCGGGGCCACTGCCCCGCCGCCCAGGCGAGGCCCGCGGCGACGCCCTCCAGGGTCGCGGCGTGCAGGGTGCCGTCGTTCGTCAGGCGCCAGTCGATCTCCACGCCGTCGACGAAGAGTTCCTCGTGCTCGACGTACGTGGCAGGGGTCCGCGCCCCCAGCAGCAGCCGCACCGACTCCGGTACGTCGTGTTCGGTGCCCTCGGAGTCGACTCCTCCGGTGACGGACTCGCTCAGCCGGCGCACCTGGAACAGTTCGGCCAGCTCGGCGGCCCGGGCGGGCCGTACGGGCAGCAGCGGGACGCCCTCGGTGAAGGGCAGCAGGTCGGGCGAGTCGACGACCACGGCGTCGGCCGCGTCGACCACCTCGACCCGCCCGTCGACGACGGCGCGCAGCTCGTCCGGCAGGGTCACCTGCTCAGGGTCCAGCTCGGCCAACGCGCTGTACAGGGCGTGCAGTTGGGCACCGGTGACGTCCCGGTCCGGATCGGCGAGCCGGTCGAGGAGTTCGGCGGCGCCGCCGGGCTCGTCGAGCAACGCGGCCACGGACGTCCGTACGCCCAGCGCCCGCAGCACCTGCTCGTCGTCGAACCCGGCCGCGTCGGCCTCGTCGTACAGCCCGTGCAGAAGCGGGTCGCCGCCGGCGGCGAGGAGCCCGGCGGGGCGGCGGCCGTCGAGCACCGGGTGCCCGCGCAACCACCAAGCGGTGTAAGGCCGTACGACCTCGTGCGTGCCGTCCGGCAGCAGCATCCGCACCTGCTGGGTGAGCGCGTCACGCAAGGGCGGCTTGGAGAGGAGCGCGAGCGCCTGCGGCCATTTGTCGTCGTCCACCAGGTCCAGGTCGCGCACGGCGACCAGCTCGGTGGCGACGGGCGGTACGGGCGTGTCCGGGAAGCGGTCGAGGATGTCCTCGCACCACACGTCGACGGCGTCGAGCAGACCGACGTCGTCCGGCTCGGCGAAGTCGCTGTCGCGGGGCTCCAGTTCGTCCGGGTCGAGGACCACGTCGGTGGCGCGGACCAGGGCGAAGTTGGCGAGGACGCCACAGGCGGCCAACGGCTGCTCGCCCCACCTGTCGGCCAGCTCGGGGTCGATGGAGGCGAGTTCGTCCTCGCGCATGACCTGGTGGAACGGGCTTCCGGGGAAGACGAGTTCGCTCGCCGGGGACAGTTCCCCGTCCTCGTCGGGGAGGGCGAGGGCACCGAGCCAGGGCTCGTCGCCCGGCTCCAGGTCCGCGTCCCGGACCAGCGCGAGGACGGTGTCGGCCAGTTCCTCGGCGTCGGGCGCGTCCTGCTCCCAGTCCAGTCCGCCCTCGTCGTCGAGGGAGGCGGCCACGGCGGCCCGGACCTGCGGGGTCGTGAGCACGGCCCGGGCCGTCGCCGGGAGGGCGCCCAGCTTCTCCAGCAGGGGGTGGGCGGCGTCCGGGTGGGCGACCTTGAGGCCGAGCCGGGCGAGGACTTCGGGGTCGATGCGGGCGGCGTCGGCGGTGGGCAGCAGCACCTGCCGGGGCCCGATGGTGGTCCGGCCGTCGGCGAGCGGCACGGGCAGCCCGGACAGCCGGTCCGGATCGACCCCGGCCAGGCTGTCGTACAGCCGCCGCCACCAGTCGGGCTCCTTCTCCAGCCCGGCCAGCCGGTCGACGGCGTCGGTCAGCGGAACCCGCGCGACCCCCAACGTCCGCAGCTCCACCCGCCGTTCGAGCCCGGCGGGCAGGAGGGTGGGCAGCACCTCGGCCAGCACACGGACGGTGTCGGATCCGGCGCCCTCGACGATCTCGGCGTCACGGGGACGCAGGGCCACGGGCAGGTCGTCGTCCTCTGAGGCATCCGCTGAGGGCTCTGCTGCGGCATCTGCTGCGGCATCTGCCGAGGGCTCTGTGGCCGGCGGCAGGAAGGAGGTCCGCGGCAACCGCTCCAGGATCGCCTGGCGCAGCGCCCCGTCCAGCTCGCCCTTGCCCAGCGGGCCGGGCACGAGGCCGATGATGCCGGCGGTCACCGGGCGCCAGTCGGCGAGGAGTCCGGCGTACGCGTCGGCCGCCCGCTGCACGAGGAAGTCGGTCAGCGGACCGGGGGCCGCGTGCCGACGGGTCGTGTCCAGTGGCAGGGACGCGATGAGAAGGGCGGGGACGCCCAGGGGCTCGTCGCTCGGAGTGGGGGCGTGCACGAAGGGGGTGGTGCGGGGCCGGGCGGGCGTGCCGTCCTCGTCGACCGGCACGGCCCAGGTGACCGACCAGTGCGGTCGCAAACGTTCCTCGACGGGCCGGTCGGCGAGCAGGTCGGGCGTGAGCGGCCCGTGCCCCACGGCGGTACGCCAGCGGGTCGTACCGTCCCGCGAGTCCTCTACGACGGTGAAGTCGCCGTCGGTCCGACGCCGCAGCGTCCGCGGGGCGTCCCCCTCGACCTCGATCACGACCTCCTCCAGCCCCGGCAGGGCGAGGAGCAGGGCGTCGTCCACGGCGGCGAGGAGGCGTCCGGCGAGATCGGCGGCGGCCGGGTCGCGCAGGGGCAGGATGACGGCCGTGTCGTACGGGTCGGGAGCGGTGCCCTCGGCGGCGAACGGCAGCCGCAGCAGGGGAACATGCCCGTCGCGCCGGCGGACCTCGTCTCCCAGCCCCGGACTGTGCCGGGCGACGTCCGCGGCCAGCTCCCGGGCCTCGGCGAGGGACCAGCGGACACCGCCGTGCCGCCCGACGACCGCGGGCTCGTCGGTGACGGAGAGAACGGCCGCGAACCCGACGCCGAAACGGCCGATGGAGGGGGTGTCGCGCTTGGCGGAGGCGCGGAGGGTGGCCAGGGACTCCACACCCGCCGCGTCGAGGGGGGCACCGGTGTTGGCGGCCACGAGGACACCCTCACGAAGGGTGAGCCGGAGCCGGCCGGGCACCCCTGCCCTGGCAGCCGCATCGGCGGCATTCTGAGCGAGCTCCACGACGAGCCGGTCCCTGTACCCGCCGAGGACAAGATCCTCCTCGGCGTTTGCGTCCTCGCGGAAGCGAGCGGGGCTGGTGGCCCAGGCGTCGAGTACGCCTCGCCTGAGACGGGCGGTCCCGAAGGGGTCAGCACCCTCGGCCGCGGGCCGCACGAACTTACTCACGTTGACTCTCCTCATCGGCGTGACGATGAAGGTACCGCTCGGAGGGCGGGGGTGCGTGGGCCGCCTGGGCGGATCGGGGCCGTCGGCGTGCCGGGGGCGGCCCCGGAGCAGGGACCGCACGTAAGTGAGCAGCCCCCGGGCGGCAACCTTTGGCCAGAACCGGATTGCGGATGCAACGCGCCGATTGATACAGATGATCGAGTCGGTGGCGTGTGGGAGCAGTGGGGGCGAGTGGCGGGGTGCTCAAGCCGGGGGAAATACCGCAGTTCCAGGGCGACTTGGATCAGCTGGAGACCGACTGCGCGGACTTGAACAAGGATGCGGGCAACGTCCGTAGGACCGGCGAGGACGTCCACTCCCGGTTCCAGGGCCTGTCGGCGTACTACGTCGCGTCGGAGGCGGAGGTGCTCTTCGCGAAGACGAAGCCGGTCGCGGACCGCGCGGACGCGTTCGCCGACGACCTTGAGACGGTGACCGGTGCCCTGTCGTCGTATGCCACCGAGGTCCGCCCCCTGGCGGCCAGACTGAAGGAGCTCAAGGCCAGGGCCGGGACGTTCGTGACGTCGGTCAGGGACGACGACGAGTGGGAGTACGACGAGGACAAGGTCGACGAACACAACCGGATCCGGGACGAGATCACCGCGACGGTGGCGGCGTTCTGGGCGGCGGAACGCACCTGCCACAACAAGATCACCGCCTTGTGGGGCGGCACGCAGATGGTCGCCGGGGACGGCTCCGACCGCAAGGACCAGTACGGCTTCTCCGCGGACGACATGAAGAACGCCAAGGTGCCCTGGGGTGACCCGGTGGAGGAGAAGCACCACTGGTACGAGGTCGGCCACTGGGTGAAGTCGTTCGTGTGGGACGGGTTCATCGTCGACGGCGTCTGGGGCACCGTCAAAGGCCTGGGCACGCTGGTGGGCTTCGGCGGCTGGGACGCGATGGGCCAGGCATGGAAGGGCCTCGCGCAACTCGGCGCCGGCATCGGCCTCACCTTGAACCCGATCCTGGGCACGGCGTTCTGGCTGCTGCCCGAGGACCAACTCCCCGCCTCCATCCGCGATTCGCGCACCGCGATGAAGGAGACGGGCAAGGCCCTGCTGGCATGGGACGAGTGGGGCAGGAACCCCGGCCGCGCCGCCGGAGCGGTCACCTTCAACGTGCTGACGACGGTGTTCACGGGTGGTGCGGGTGCCGGGGTGTCGGGCGCGGGCAAGGCGGGCGCGGCGGCGAAGGCGCTGTCGGTGGCGGGCAAGGCGAGCCACTTCGTGGACCCCATGACCTACGTCGCCAAGGCCGCCGGCGCGGGCCTGTCGAAGATCGGCGACATCAGCAAGGGACTGCGGGGCGTGGGCGCGATCCACGTCCCGCCTCTCCCGGAGGGCGCCTTCGCCCTGCCGGAGGGCACGTTGACCCTCCCGGACGGCACGGTGAGGCTGCCCGAGGGCACGGCGATCCCGCAGGGCGCGACCCGACTGCCGGACGGCACCGTCCAACTCCCCCACGACACCGTGACCCTCCCCCCGGGCACGACGAAACTGCCGAGCGTGGACGGCTCCCCGGCCCACTACATGGACGGCAACGGCAACCTCCTCGACCAGCACGGCAACGTGATCGACAACGTCCACAACGCACCGACCGACGTCGTCGACAAGCCCGCCTCCGGCACCCCGGCCGCAGGCGCGGACGTGCCCGACGTGGGCACCCCCGTGAAGGAACCCGCCCTGGTCGGCACGGGCACCCACACCGCCGACCAAGCCGGCCAGCCGGTGCGGCTGGGTGCCAGCGTGGGCAACGACCTCGGCGACGTCGGCCGCGTAGGCGACAACGCCCCCGTCACCCCGGCAATCCATGCCGCAGATGATTTCTCCGGCGGCGTCGGCAACCACCTTCCCGGCAGCAGCGCTGGAGACAACCTGCCAGGCGGCGGAGTTGGCGACCATCTCCCGACGAACAGCATCGACCCCCGTGGCCCGGGCGGAACTCCGGACAGGGCGATCCCCGGCACAGGAACCAGCGACCGTCTGCCCGGCGGCCACACCGACGACCTGCGCAATGGTGGTACCAGATCCAGTGGGCACGACGTACCGGGTGGCAGTGGCACCGACGGGTTGCCGGGGCATGGCCACGAGGTACCCCCAGGCGGCAGCAACCTGGACAACCTCGGCAAGGCCGACGACGATGCGCTTGGTGATGCAGGGAGGCACGGCGAAGACCAGCCGACACCTGGCCACACGTCCAGTCCTGAACGTCCCCCCTTCATGCGGGATGGCGACAACCCGTACGGTCCGAAGGGCTCACTCACTCCGGACCAGGTCAAGGAAATTCAGGTCTACCGCGCCAATCACGAGCCGGGATACTTCGAGCGCTACTACTACAACGACGGTCGTCGAATCAGGACGACCATCGCTGACGAGAGCACCCTTGTGCCGGTCCAACTGCACGTGGACCCCGTCACCGGGGTCAAGACCGCGGCGTCCGATGCACCGCCTCCCATCCCCCAGAAGTACGTTGATGGCGCTGAGATAGGCCGAGGGCGGCACGAAGTGCTGAGCCCGGAAACACTGCAGCAGTTGGACGAGGCGGCAGCCCATCGCAGGAGTTCGATCGACTATTCCATGAGCGCCGAGCGACACAGGAATGGCATCACGGGTTTGGACGACTCGGACCTGATGCAGCGCGATGCAGGAAACGAATACCGGTCTGCAATGAACTCGAGGACCAAGGCGGCCGAAGCCTACGGCGAGATGATCGCGGAACGTCAGTTCATTTCCGAGCATTACCCGAATTCCACCAAAGAAACACTGTACGGGCCGGCCAATGGAAACGATCAGTTCGACCAGGTGTGGCGTCGCGAAGACGGCGGGTTCGTGGTCGTGGAGGCGAAATCCGACATCACGACAGATCTGGGCTCTCGCCGGATACCCCCGGAGGATGGCGGCGGAAGAGCCATGCAAGGCACGCGCGAATACTTCAAGGACATCCTCAAAGAGATGCGGCTGCGAGGCCGTGACCATCCCAGCGAAGACCTGTTGGCAGATGAACTGGAGATGGCCCTTGCGGAAGGCAAGCTTGATTACATCCTTGTCATGGGGAAGTCCGACGGCGCCAAGTACGCTGGCTACGAAACGCACCAGTTCGACATCGGGTGACGGGAGCAAGGGGTGACAGTGAGGGTGGATCGGCACGGGAGCCCTGGCCCGGACGACCAGGCGTACGCGCAGCGACTGGGTGACGGACTCACCAGGTCCATTTCCATGCTCGAGCAGAAACCACACATGTTCGACTTCACGCTGAGCAAGGCGATGACACATCTGCAGGCCCGCCTCGCGGCCAATCCCGATGCCTCCCTGCTGGCAACCTGGGAGGCAGTCGTCACGGCGATGCAAGTGAGCTCCGCAATGTTCGCCGCGTCGAGTCGAACCGAGGGTGTGGTGGAATGCCGCATCGCCGACGAGATGCGCATCATTCCGTCAACCGGACGGCAGCCCTACATCAAGCCGGGTAACTGGCTCACGGCGTTCTGGTTGTCCGTCGTCTGCCGCGAGCAGGACCGCATGAGCCAGTTGTGCGAGATCTCACTCGACACCCTGCGCACTTCGGGCACCGATTACGACGAGTACGTCTACCACTGGATCGATTCCTTGCAGACATACTGGTTGGAGCGTCCGGGACTCGGCGACAAGCTCGTCACCACGATTCAGACGTCCTCCCCGGATGTCGCACTGATCGCCGACCGAGAAGTCCTGGACAAGATCCTGTACCAACCGATCAACCTCTTCCAGTACTTCCTTCGCAAAGATCACGAAGGTTTCAATCAAGCTCTTGTCGAAGCACTGGAACTTCACAAGTCGTTCTGGACGGCGTCCGAGGAACGTGAAAAAACCGTCGAGGGCTACCTTGCGCTCGGCCCTCTCGCCATCGCCTGTCTTGCCCATGACGCCGGTTTCCCGATCGACGTCGAATCCGACTACGTCCCAAGCCAGTTGCTGAACCGTGCCTGGCTGGGCGAGTTCCCTACGTAAGGCGCACCCCGGTCAGCCCTCGGACGCGTACGTCACGAAGTCGACCCACGCGGCCGGAGTGACGGCGAGCCGCGGGCCCTCGGTGTGCTTGGAGTCGCGGACATGGATGGTGTCGAGGGTCGGGGCGATCTCGACGCAGGAGTCGCCCTCGCTGCTGCTGCTGTAGCTGCTCTTGAACCACGCCAGGTCGGACGCGCCCCCGGCCGAGGTGTTACGGCTCATGTTTCCCCCAGCAGTTGCTCGATGAAGGCGGCGGACTCACGCGGCGTGAGAGCCTGCGCCCGGATGATGCCATACCGAAGTTCAAGGATACGGAGCTGCCTGGGCTCAGACACGGGTCGGCCGTTGGCCACGGCCGGCGATCGGCCCATCGCCAAGCCATCGGCGAATTTCAGCACCTCGATCCCGCCCGCAAGCCCGGCGTGCTCCTCGCGATCCATCGGCATCACCTGAAGCTCGACGTTCCGCAACCGCCCGGTGACCAGCAGATGTTCGAGCTGGCGTCGCAGCACCGCCCTCCCCCCGAGCGGGCGGCGAAGCGTCCACTCCTCCAGGACGAAGCTGAGTTCAGGCACGGGGTCCCGCTCGAAGACCGCCTTGCGGGCCACCCGTGCGGCGATGAACCGCTCCACCTCGTCCTCGGTGTACGCGGGGCGCCGCATCAGCAGCAGCCCTCGTGCGTATTCCGGCGTCTGCAACAGCCCGTGGACGTTCAGCGGGTCGTACAGCTGAAGCTCGACAGCCTTCGCCTCCATCTGCGCCAGGTCCCGCACCTTCTTCGGGTACCGGACCTTCCTAACGTCCTCCTTCATCGCGGCGAGCAGCCCGCCCGCCGCCAGCACCTCGTCCGCCCTGTCCAGGTACTCGGGACGGGGGATCCGCTTCCCGGCCTCGATCTTGTAGACCATGTCCTCGCCGTACCCGACCGCCTCCCCGAAGTCGGCGGCCCGCATCTCCACCGCCTCCCGCCGCAGCCTCAGCTGCCGCCCCACCGTGGCGACGACCGCCACACCCCAGTCGTCGTCCGGGTCGACCTCCCAACCCGGCTCGTCCGCCTCGGTCTTGAGCCGCCCCGCGTGACCGTCCACCTGCTGCATCCCGCACCCCTCCGTCGTACGACCGTGCCTCGACGCCCCTACCCGTACGGCCGTTCCGGACAGCCCGGACACCACCGGACAACGTCCGGACAGTCACCGTACGCAACGGAGTCGTCACTGTTCACGGTAGGCGCGGACGGCCACTCTGAGTGACGTGATCCACGAAACCGCCGCCCCCGCTCGCAACTTCAGCGTGCAGCTGTCCCCCACGCCCCGCGGAGCCCGCCTCGCCCGCCTGCTCGCCACCGAGCAACTGCGCTCGTGGCAGCTCCCCCTGGACCCGGCACGCCACCTCGTCGCCGAACTCGCCGCCAACGCCGCCACCCACAGCCGCGTCCCCGGTCGGGACTTCCAAGCCTCTACGTCGTCGCCGACACCCTCCGCATCGAGGTCACCGACACCTGCGTCGACCGCCTGCCCAGCCTCCAAGTCCCCGACCCCGACGCCGAGTCAGGCCGAGGGCTCGTCCTCGTCGAGGCGCTTGCCGACCGCTGGGGCGTCACCCGGGGGCCGCACCCGCGCAAGACCGTCTGGGCGGAGCTGAATCTCCCACCGGAACCCAGAAACGCGGGCTTCGGTGACAGGGGCGCCTTCCCCAAAGAACCACGAGGTGAAAGCACCCCCACCAAGCCCCACCCCACCCTCCCGCCGCGCCGCACGCCACCTCACCCGGGCGAGTGAACATCGCCAACTCGGCTGGCTTTCCGGCAGGTTGCCGGCCCTACTCTCAGCGCAACACAACCGCAGACATGCGACGGCCCCCGCCGGGACTGGCATCCCAATGCGAGGGCCTGACCAACGAGGAAGAAAGCACCTTCCTGATGGATACGCACGACATTAGCGTGCCCTCGCACGCCCAGTCCCGGCCCGCGGGCAAAAACCACCCCCACCGGCACGCCCACCCCGGCGGCGGCCTGGACCACGACCACACCCGCCACACCACCCGCTTCACGGTGATCGGCAACCACCTCGCCCAGCACCCCGAGCTCTCGCTCCTCGCGATCGGGCTCGGCGCCCACATCCAGTCCCTGCCCAAGGGCGCCCGCGTCGACATCAAGACACTCGCCGCCCGCTTCCCCGAGGGCGCGACCCGCATCGCCGCCGCCCTGCGGGAGCTGGAGGCCCACGGCTACCTGCGCCGCACCCGCGTACGCGCCCCCGGCGGCCGCATCATCACCCGGACCGTCTCCTGCAACCAGCCCGGACGGCACCGCGACGCCGACCACGAGCCCGTCGCACACCCCGCACACCCCGCCCCGAGGAAACGGGCACCCCGAAAGCCCCTCCCCGCCGTCCCGAGCCCTGCGCATCCCGCCCCCGCCCTCCTCCAGAGGGCCACGGACCTCCTCGCCGACCTCCGCCGCCACGACCCCTGCCTGCTCCTGTCCACCTGCGACACGGCCCACCTGGCCCCGGGCGTCGCCGCCTGGCTGGAACGCGACGTCACCCCCACCGCCGTACGCCACGCCCTGACCGCGGATCTCCCACCCGAGGGCCCACGACGCCCCGCCGCCCTCCTGGCCCACCGCCTCACCGCCCAACTGCCGCCCCCACCCCCGTTCCGCACACCGACCGCGCCACCACCGGCCACCCGCCACCCACTCCAGACCTGCGACGCCTGCGACCGCGCCTTCCGCTCCCCCGCACCCGGCCACTGCCGCGACTGCCGGGCCCCGTCACCCGCCCCCGTCTGAGGATCCACAGACCCGCCCAAGCTCAAGGAACCGCATGGTCAACTCGTCCCACGAGGCGATGCACCGCATCTTCCAGGAGTACCCCGGCCTGTTCACCGGCGTCTCCAAGGCCCTCGGGCTGCCGTTCATCCAGCCCACGTCCGTCACGGTTCTGCCGACCGACCTCACCGAGATCCAGCCCGTCGAACGCCGCGTCGACACACTCCTGCGGTTCGACGGCGAGGAGCCGGTCCTGCTGGCCGTCGAAGCGCAGAGCGCGAAGGACCCGAACAAGCCCGCCAGCTGGGCGTACTACCTGTCCTTCCTGCACACCAAGTACAAGACCCCGCCCCTGCTGCTGGTCGTCTGCCAGGACCGGGCCACAGCCGAGTGGGCCGCCCAGCCC
Source organism: Streptomyces sp. AC555_RSS877 (assembly GCF_019049245.1). Classification (GTDB taxonomy): domain Bacteria; phylum Actinomycetota; class Actinomycetes; order Streptomycetales; family Streptomycetaceae; genus Streptomyces. Next base: position 62,342 of record NZ_JAGMUK010000028.1, read on the forward strand.
GTACCCATCGGGCCCCGGTGGTGGGCCGCCCTCACGCTCCACCCGCTGGTGGCCGGTCCGCACAACATGCCCGTGATCAACGATCCGGACGAGGCCCGTGCCGACCTGGCGCTGGCCACACTGTCCGCCATCACCCACGCGAAGGAACCGGCCGTCGATGGGATACTGAAGGCCCTCTCCACCGCTCTGCAGGACGTGCCCGAAGCCGTCGCCGACCCCATCATCGAATTCACCGCACAGGGCCTCGGCGTCAATCGCCGGGCCGGAGAACTCTGGAGGAACCTGGTGGCCGTGGACCTTTCCTTCTACAAGTCGTATCTCTCCGAGGAAATCCGTGACGAGGGCCGCGCCCAGGCAAAGGCCGAAGGCATCCTGCACCTGCTGGACCGCCGTGGCGTCGAGGTCTCGGACGCAGACCGCGAGCGCGTCACGTCGTGCGACGACCTTGATGTCCTCGACCTCTGGTTCGACCGCGCCATCACCGCCACCTCGGCGGAACAGGTCCTCTCAGAGACCGCGGACCGACCCACGGGTGAGTAGCGAGCGAGTCCGATCCTGGACACGAGTTGGCGCCGTGTCCGGATCAGACTCCCACCGGGCCCCTTACGAGTGCCCCAGCTCCGCCGCATCCTCGTCGGAGACATCCGGTACCGACCCGGAGTCCCGCGCCGGCCGCAGCGGGAACGGATCCACCGTCGTCTCGTCGATCACCGGGGGTGCCGGCCGTGGCGGAGCCGGCATGACCGCTGCCTCGGAGTGGCCTCCGCAGCCGTAGGACAGGGAGACGAGGCGCCCGTCGGCCGGGGCGAACTCGTTGGCGCAGATGCCGAAGGCCTGGCCCAGGGAGCCACCGATCGGCACGAGGAAACCGCAGCTGACGCAGGCCGCGGGTGCGGCCTGGGCCATGGGGGTCTTCGCGCCGTAGGACTCCTCCCAGCGGTCGGCGGCGATGTGCAGGCCGTAGCGGGACAGGACGCGGGCCCGGCGCATGCCGAGTTCCTCGGCGACGGCGGCGATGGAACCGCGGGCCGGGACCACGGGCAGGGTCGCGGGCGCGCCCGGCGTGACCTCCGCGTCCTCGGCCTCGACCAGCTCGGCCATCTCCTCGGAGACGGGCGAGCTCGGCAGCGGCTCGTCCTCACCGGTGTAGCCGGGCTCCAGGCGCAGGTCCTCGGCGTCGGTGGGGAGGAGGTCACCGGGGCCCATGTCGCCCGGGCGCAGCCGCTCGCTCCAGGGCACCCACTCCGGGGCGAGGAGGGCGTCCGGGCCGGGCAGGAGCACCACCTCGTCCAGGGTCACGAACTTGGCGCGGGAGGCGCGGGCGACCGTGACGGCCCAGCGCCAGCCCCGGTAGCCGAGTTCCTTGCACTCGAAGAAGTGCGTGACGACACGGTCGCCCTCGGACACCAGCCCCGAGTGCTCGCCGACCACACCTGGTGCGGCGGCCTCCTCGGCGGCGGAGCGGGCGAGGTCGACGGCCTCGGCGCACAGGCGGTCGGGGGTGCGGCTTCGCGTGGTCGCTGCGCTCACAGGTATCGCTTCTCTCCTACGCCGTCTCTCTGGTGCGTCTGCCTGTCGGCGGCGGGGCGGACGGAGCGGACCACAGGACCGCGTCGACGTCCGCGCCCACTCACACTCGGGCGCACCTGTACCACCCATTCTGCGGGATGGCTGAGATACGCACGCTACCTGTTCGCGTGCGCTTGGCCTACACCGACGGGTCTGTTCGCTTTCAGAAGTGCACCTCCATACGCGCGGTAACCGCACTACACACGGCTTTCTCGGGGCACTATGACGGGGTGGCAGCCGCGAAGACTCCCGAAGGTGCCACCGGGGTCGGTGGGTCCAAAGGGATGTCCAAAGAGATCAAAGGCAGCAAGGGGAGCGGCCGAGGAAGCGGGTCGGGCCGGGCAGGAGGCCCTCTCCGCGCGATCGGTCGTGCCCTGCATCTGCCGGTGACGGGTCCCGCTCGCGGCATCCGCAAGGCGACGCACGCGCACGGGGCCGGCGAGTCCGGGCTCGGCAAGCTGATCGAGCTGCACGGTGTGAACGGCGCCGGGGATGTGATGATCACGGTCGCGTTGGCCTCCACCGTGTTCTTCTCGGTCCCCACGGACGAGGCCCGGGGGCGCGTCGCGCTCTATCTCGCGATCACGATGGCGCCCTTCACGGTCCTCGCCCCGGTGATCGGCCCGCTCCTGGACCGCATCCCGCACGGCCGCCGGGCGGCGATGGCGGGCGCGATGCTGGCCCGGGCGCTGCTCGCGCTGATCCTCTCCGGGGCGGTCGCCAGCGGCAGCCTGGAGCTGTATCCGGCGGCGCTGGGGGTGCTCGTCGCCTCGAAGGCGTACGGGGTCGTCAGAAGCGCCGTGGTGCCCCGGCTGCTCCCACCCCGCTTCTCCCTGGTGAAGGCCAACTCGCGGGTCACCCTCGGCGGGCTGCTCGCGACCGGCGTCGCCGCGCCGATCGCGGCGGGGCTGCAGTCGATCGGGTCGAGCTGGCCGCTCTACGGCGCCTTCGTGATCTTCATGGTGGGTACGTTCCTGTCCTTCACCCTGCCGCCGAAGGTCGACTCGGCCAAGGGCGAGGACGTGGCGCTGCTGGCCGCGGACGAGGCGCACCTGCACGGGCCGCACCTCAAGCCGGTCAAGCGGCCCGGGCTGCGCACGGTCGGCATCGCCGTCACGCACGCCCTCGGGGCCAACGCCGGGGTGCGCTGCCTGTCCGGGTTCCTGATCTTCTTCCTCGCCTTCCTGCTGCGGGAGCATCCGCTGACCGGGGAGAGCGCGGCCGTGTCGCTGGGCATAGTGATCGCCGCGGCGGGCACGGGCAACGCGCTCGGTACGGCGGTCGGGGCGTGGCTGCGGTCGAAGGCGCCGGAGCTCATCATCGTGACGGTGGTGGCGTGTGTGATCGCCGCGGCGATCACGGCGGCCATCTTCTTCGGCGCGCTCCTGGTGGCGTGTCTGGCGGCGGTCGCCGGGTTCGCGCAGGCTCTCGCCAAGCTGTCCCTGGACGCGCTGATCCAACGGGACGTGCCGGAGCAGGTGCGGACGTCGGCGTTCGCGCGCTCCGAGACGATCCTCCAGGTGTCCTGGGTGTTCGGCGGCGCGGTCGGCATCGTGATGCCTCTCAACGGCACGCTGGGCCTGTTCGTGGGCGCCGCGATCGTCGCCACCGGCTGGCTGGCCACCGTCAGGGGCCTGCTGACGTCGGCCCGCCACGGGGGCCCCGCGCGACCGAGGGTGGCGTAACGCACGGCACGTCGCACCCCCGCGTAGGAGGGTGGGTGGGCACGCCCGATAGCCTTCAGCCATGACCATGCTGCAATCCGTAGTGCGACGCCGCCGCGTCGTCGCCGCCGCCGGCGCCGTATCCGCCGGACTGCTCGTCCTGTCGGCCTGCGACAAGCCGACGCCGCGCGCCACCGTGACGGTCGGCTCGGACTCGGTGAGCGCCGAGGCCGCCTGCTACGACGACGGCAAGGACCTCGGCAGGGAAGAGGCCGCCAAGTGCGCCGTCAAGAAGGCGTCGCACACGATCGAGGTGCCGCAGAGCGAGACGCTGCGCATCGGTGTCGACCCCGAGGTGGCCGAGACGGGCTGGGCCCTGTGGATCAACGGCCAGCAGGTCACCAACGTCTACAAGAAGACGTACTACTCCTTCGAGGGCGTCGACCTCTTCGCCGACCAGCAGGGCCAGGCCGCGCCGAAGGAACTGAACATCAGCATCGTCGAGCAGGACAAGACCGACTCGACGGCCAGCAAGGTGTACAAGGGCGCCTGGAACTTCAAGCTGAAGAACGCGGACAGCTGATCCGCCGTCGTCCATGCGCATCCTCGTAGCCACCGCGGTCCCGGTCGAACGGGACGCGGTGGCGCGCGCGTTCCCGGGCACCGCCCGTGAGGTGCCGATACCGGGCGGGACGCTCCACCCGGTGCCCGGCGGGTACGACCTTCTCGCGGCCGGCGTCGGCCCCGCCCTCGCCGCCGCCTCCACCGCCGCCGCCCTCACCGCGGCCGCGCTCGAAGGCGCCCCCTACGGCCTCGTCGTCTCCGCCGGGATCGCCGGCGGCTTCCAGCCGGAGGCACCCCTCGGCTCACTCGTCGTCGCCGACGAGATCACCGCGGCCGACCTGGGGGCCGAGACGGCCGACGGGTTCCTGCCGGTGACCGAGCTGGGCTTCGGTACCGTCACCCACCGTCCGCCGGAAACACTCGTACGAGCTGTCGTGTCGGCGACCGGGGCGCGCCCCGGCACCGTCCTGACCGTGTCGACGGTGACCGGTACGGCCGCCCGGGCCACCGCCCTGCGCGAGCGCCACCCCCGCGCCCTCGCCGAGGCCATGGAGGGTTTCGGCGTCGCCGAGGCGGCCGCCGCCCACCGCGTGCCGGTCCTCGAACTGCGGGCCGTCTCCAACCCGGTCGGCCCGCGCGACCGGGCCGCCTGGCGCATCGGTGACGCGCTGAGCGCGTTGACGACGGCCTTCGGGAAGCTCACACCCGTACTGGAGAGTTGGAACCCACATGACCAGTGAGCCGTCGCAGCCGTCGCAGCCTTTGCAGATCGCGTACTCGCCCTGCCCCAACGACACCTTCACCTTCGACGCCCTCGCCCACGGCCGCGTCCCCGGCGCGCCCGCCCTCGACGTGAGCTTCGCGGACATCGACATCACCAACGGCATGGCCGAGCGCGGCGAGTCCGACGTGCTGAAGGTGTCGTACGCCGTGCTGCCGTACGTCCTCGACGCGTACGCGCTGCTGCCGTGCGGGGGTGCGCTGGGCCGGGGTTGCGGGCCGCTCGTCCTCACCCGCGGGCCAGGGGACCTGACGGGCCGTACGGTCGCCGTACCGAGCGAGAGGTCGACCGCGTACCTGCTGTTCCGGCTGTGGGCGGCGGACACGCTCCCCGGAGGTGTGGGCGAGATCGTGGTGATGCCGTTCCACGAGATCATGCCCGCCGTGCGGGACGGGAAGGTCGACGCGGGACTCGTCATCCACGAGGCGCGTTTCACGTACCAGAACTACGGGCTGCACAAGCTCGCGGACATGGGCGAGCACTGGGAGAACACGACCGGGCTGCCGATCCCGCTGGGCGCGATCATCGCCAGGCGGTCGCTGGGCGCCGAGACGCTGAGGCTGCTCGCCGACTCGATCCGGACGTCCGTCCGCGCGGCCTGGGACGATCCCGCGGTTTCCCGCCCGTATGTCATGGAGCACGCCCAGGAAATGGATCCGGCCGTCGCCGACCAGCACATCGGGCTGTACGTCAACGAATTCACGGCGGATCTGGGCGAGGACGGTTACGCGGCCGTACGCGGGCTGCTCACGCGCGCGGCGGCCGAGGGGCTGGTACCGCCCCTCGGCCCGAACGCGCTGGATTTCCCCTGAGGGAACGGCTATACGTCGAGCTGGTCGGCGACCGCCCGCAGCAGGCCGGCGATCTTCGCGCCGGCGGCCTTGTCGGGGTAACGGCCCCTTTCGAGCATCGGCGTGATGTTTTCGAGGAGGGTCGTCAGATCCTGGACGATGGAGGCCAGTTCGTCCGGCTTCTTGCGGGTCGCGGCCGCGACCGAGGGCGTCGGGTCGAGGATGGTGACCGAAAGAGCCTGGTCGCCGCGCTGGCCGGCGACGACACCGAACTCGACTCGCTGGCCCGGCTTGAGCATCTCGACTCCGGCGGGGAGGACCGAGGAATGGACGAAGACGTCACCGCCGTCGTCGCGGGAGAGAAAGCCGAAGCCCTTCTCGCTGTTGAACCACTTGACTTTGCCGGTAGGCACGTCTGTCCTCGTCCTCGTACTCGTCGGAAAACTGCTTCTGGAAACGGCTCTTGATAGCACTGGGGCGGGTCGTCGGGACCCGCCGGTTCCCAGGCTAATGGTCTTCAGGCCGGTGACAAGACGTCGCCCGGTTGTTCCTTCGCGCAGGGAACTACCCTGGTCCGGTGCGTGACAAAACCCAAACGAATTCCGCCGAGCCCGGTGACCGACTGATCCGCGCCGGTGTGCTCGTCTTCTTCATCGGTGCCGTGGCCACTTTGGTCACGGTGGCCCCGATGCTGCTCGGTACGACGCCCTTTCCGACGTACATGTTCGGCCTGAGCATGCTCATGGGCGTCGGCTTCCTGCTGGCCGGTGCCGGAGTGCTCCAGTCGGTCGCTGCGGGGCGCCGTCAGGCGCGGGCCGGGAGGTAGGCCGCCAGCCAGCCGGGGAACCCGGTGAGGTCGTCGAGCACGACGTCCGCGCCCGCCGTCCGCAGTTCGTCCGGGTCGCACGGGCCGGTGGCCACCGCGACCGAGAGCGCGCCGGCCTTCCGCGCGCCGCGTACGTCCCCGACGTGGTCGCCGACGTAGACGCCCGCGTCGTGCTCGCGCAGCGCGTCCGCCTTCTGCTCCGCCCACAGGTCGCCGATGACCTCGTCGGGTGCGATGCCCAGGTGCTCCAGGTGCAGCTCGGCGTTGGGCTCGTGCTTGGCGGTGACGACGATGGCGCGTCCGCCGGCGGCCCGCACCGCCGCTATCGCCTCGCGGGCGCCGGGCATCGCGGGTGTCGGCACGATGGCGATGGCCGGGTACATCGCGCGGTACAGGTCGGCCATGGGCTCGACCCGCTCCGCCGGGAACCAGTTGACCAGCTCCTGAGCGAGCGGCGGCCCGAGCCGGGTGACCGCCAGATCGGCGTCGATGTACGTCCCCGTCCGCTCGGACAGCGCCAGGTAGCAGGCGTGGATGCCGGGCCGGGAGTCGATGAGGGTCATGTCGAGGTCGAAGCCGACGGTCAGCGCGGGAGAGGTCGTGGAGGCCATATGGGCCATTGTGCCCAGCCGCGGTCACCGGCAGGCGAGCCGTGTGCCCTGCCCGTACCCGGGGCCTATCGCCGCCGCTGCGACCGCCACACCAGGAACAGCGCCGACGCGACCGCCGCCCCCCGCACCACCCACGGCCAGGTCTGCGCGAGCGCGTCGTTCATGTGCCCCTCGGCGACGGGGTCGCCCCACCGGTCCTCGGTCCGCCCCCACAGCCACACCGCACCGGCCGTCAGGGACAGGCCGGGCAGGATCACGACCGCCCACTTCGTCTCGGCGTCGCTCAGCCGCCGCGACGCGTAGGCGATGCCCCAGCCCAGCACGAGGACGATCCAGTTGCCGAGCACGGCACCGGCGACGAGCAGTCCGGCGGCGAGCAGGAGGAAGGGGTTGGTCCAGCCGCCCGTGCCGCCGTCGCCTCCGGTGCCGCCGCCCAGGAGCCGGAAGCGGCGGCGGGCGGCGGGCGCCTCGGCCACGGCCTCCGCGACGGGCGCGGGAGCGGTCTTCCCGAGCCGGACCAGCTTCCCGAGGGTCCCGGCCTTTCGCCGGACCGGGAGCGCGTGCTGCGCTTCGGCGGTCTCCTTCTCGACCGCCGGCTCCTCCTGCGGCGGCGGAGGCCTGAGCAGCTCCGGGATCTCCACGCCGCCGACGAAACCGGGCACGCTGTCGCCCACCCCGAACGGGCTGCTGTCCACCCGCCACCAGTCCGGCTGCGTGGCGCTGTCCCCGAGCTCGTGCGTGCTCGCCATGTGCGGCGGGGACGGCGCGTCGGACGGACCGGGGTCGGGGGACGCCTGGGCCGGCCGCGGCCGCGGCACGACCCGCCGCAGCCCCTTCGTGCGACCGCCCTCCTCCGCTTCCCGGTCCCGCTGTACGGGCACGCCGGCGGCCGGCGTCTGCGGCGCACCGCCGGTCCCGCCGGCGGCCTGGACGACCTCGTCGGGGCTGCCGAGGCGGTCGATGATGCGGCGGACCGCGGCGGGGCTGTCGACGGTGGCCTTCGCGCGGCGCCGGTCGATCTCGTTGCGCAGCTCCGACACCAGGCGCATCCGGGTGGCCGACGGCAGCTGCCGCTGCTGCGCCAAGTCACCGACGCGGCTCAGATACTCGTAGACGACCTGGTCGCTCTCGATACCCACGAAGTCCCCTCCGGGGTTGGCGCGTTGGATACCTCGTCGGACGACGGTATCGCGGGTGGGCACATATGCCGTAGCCGCGGGCGGCCGCGTCGGCCGGGTGGGCCAGCAGGTGGGTCGCGCAGCCCGGCGCCGCGGGGTGCCGCTGCGCCCACCCTGCCCCACTCTCGACTTCGCTCGAGCGGGGGGACCCTCATCGCCCCAGCGGCACGACTGCCCGCAGCGGGAGGTACACGCGGACCCCGTCGTCGTACCCACCCGCTACCGTGGGTCGGATGAGCAACCCGGCAGCACCGCCGCGCTCCCTCGCCGAAGCACTCCGTGCCAGGGACGACGCCTCCCTGGCCGCACTCCTGCGCGCCCGTCCCGACCTCATCACGCCCGTCCCCACCGACCTCACCCAGCTCGCGACCCGCGCCGGCACCCGCGCGTCGGTCGTCCGTGCACTGGAGCGGCTCGACCGGTTCGCGTTGCAGACGGCGGAGGCGCTGGCGGTGGCGCCGGACCCGGCGGCGTACGAGGAACTGCTCGGGCTGATGGCGGGCGACGAGCGGGACCCGGCGGTCACGGCCGCCCTGCCCCGGGCCCTCGGGACGCTGCGCGAGCAGGCGCTGGTGTGGGGCGGCGACGACCGGCTGCGGCTCGTGCGTACGGCCCGGGAGCTGCTGGCACCCTCGCCGCAGCATCCGTCGCCGACGGGGCTGGGGCCGACGGTCCAGGAGGCGACCTCGGGCATGTCGCCGGGCCGTATCCAGGACATCGTGACGGCGGCGGGGCTGGCGTCCACGCACGACGCGGTCTCGGCGGTGGCGGCGCTCACCGCGCTGTTCAGGAACCGGAAGCGGATGGGGGCGCTGCTCGCCGGTGCCCCGGAGCAGTCGCGGGAGGTGCTGGCCCGGTTGGTCTGGGGACCGCCGTACGGCCAGGTCACCGCGGATCCCGCGGCCCATCTGCGCTGGCTCGTCGACCGGGGTCTGCTGCTGCCGACGGCGCCGGGGACGGTCGTGCTGCCCCGGGAGGTGGCCCTGCATCTGCGCGGTGGCCGGGCGCACCGGGCCGCCGAGCCGCTGCCGCCCCCCGTGGAGGCCGCGGCCACCCATCGTCCACAGGTTGTGGACGCGGCGGCGGCCGGACAGGCGTACACCGCGCTGGCGACCGTCGAGGAGTTGCTGAAGGACTGGCACGAGGGCGGGCCCGCGGTGCTGCGGGCGGGCGGGCTCAGCGTCCGTGACCTGAAGCGGACCGCCGTCGCCCTCGACGTGTCCGAGCCCATCGCCGCGTTCTGGATCGAACTCGCCTACGCGGCGGGCCTGTTGGCCTCCGACGGAGAGCCCGACGAGCGGTACGCGGCGACACCGGCCTACGACGAGTGGCTGGAGCAGCCCCCGGCCCAGCGCTGGGCCGGGCTCGCCGAGGCGTGGCTGACGGCCACGCGGACGTCCGGGCTGGTGGGCGGTCGGGACGTGAAGGAACGCACGTTGTCGGCGCTGGGTCCGGGGCTGGACCGCTCGGCCGCGCCCGAGGTGCGGCACCGGGTGCTGACCCTGCTGGCCGGGCTGCCGGCGGGCGCCTCGCCGTCCGCCGAGTCGGTGCTGGCCCGCCTGAGCTGGGAGCGCCCCCTGCGCGGACCGCAGCGGGAGGACGACCTGCGGGCCCGGCTCGCCCGGTGGACGCTGTCGGAGGCGGAGCTGCTGGGCGTGACCGGCCGGGGCGCGATGTCGACGCAGGGACGGGCGCTGCTGGGCGCGCCGGCACCGAAAGCGGCAGCGGAGGAACCCGTCGGGCCCGGCGACAAGCTCCCCGTCCACCACCACCCCGTGCCGGCCGTCGAACCCCTCTCACCCCCCGAACAGGCCACCGCCTCCGCGACGGCCGCCCGCCTTCTGGGCCCTCTCCTCCCCGAGCCGCTGGACCACGTGCTGCTCCAGGCCGACCTGACGGCGGTGGCGCCGGGGCCGCTGAAGCGGCCGCTGGCGGAGACGCTGGGGGTGCTCGCCGACGTGGAGTCGAAGGGCGGGGCGACCGTCTACCGGTTCACGCCGGGCTCGGTGCGCCGCGCCCTGGACTCCGGCCGGGCCGCCTCCGACCTGCACACGTTCCTGGCCGAGCACTCCCGTACGCCGGTTCCGCAGCCGCTGTCGTACCTGATCGACGACGTGGCGCGCAGGCACGGTCATCTGCGCGTCGGTGCCGCCTCCGCCTACGTCCGCTGCGACGACGACGCGCTGCTCAACGAGATCATCGCCGACAAGCGTGCCGCGGGCCTCCGCCTGCGCCGCCTGGCCCCCACGGTCCTGGCCACCCAGGCAGACCCCGCCGCCCTGCTCGACGGGCTGCGCGCGATGGGGTTCGCGCCGGCCGCCGAGTCCGCCGAGGGCGAAGTCCTGATCTCCCGCGCCCACGCCCACCGCACCCCGCCGCGCACCGCGCCCGCGCCGGTTCCGGAGGGCCCCCCGGTCCCCGACGCGACCCTCCTGAACGCCGCGATCCGCGCCATCCGCGCCGGCGACCTGGCCTCCACGACCCCCCTCAAGCCGACGGCGGCCACCCCCGCCACCGGCGGCGACCTCCCCCGCACCAGCCCGGCCGAGACCCTTGCCACCATGCAGGCCGCCGTCCTCACCGGCGAGGCCCTGTGGATCGGCTACGTCAACGCCGAGGGCACCGCCACCCAGCGCCTCATCGCCCCGATCCGCGTCGAGGGCGGCTTCGTCACGGCGTTCGACCACACGGCGGACGAGGTACGGACGTATCCGCTGCACCGGGTGACGGGGGTCGCGGAGCTGGCGGAGGACCAGCTCTGAGGGCGGCTCACCGCTGTCTCACTCCCACGGGTGTACGTCCGTGATCATGCACGCCACGCCGGACACTTCCCACTCATGAGGGAGCTTCCCCGGCCTCCCGCATTCCGGCGCGAGCCGCCGGGCAGCCACGGGATGTCCTGATCACGCCCGAGCAGCCCCGCAGGCGGCCCGGGCGAGTGCAACAGAAAAAGGGAGTCCCCCATGCGTGCTGCCCGTCGTGTCGCCGCCGTTCTGACCGCCACCGCCCTGATGATCGGCGCCTTCGCCACCCAGGCCGCCGCCGTCGGCATCGACATCGCGGGGCTGGTCCTCGAAACTCCGCAGATCTGACGCACCCGCGCTCGTCCCCGGGCCGGTCCGGCGTTCCCGGGCCGGCCCGTCCCCTTCCGTCCGTTGCCCCTTCCGTCCCGTAGGTGAAAGGCCCGCACGTCCCCATGCGTACCAAGTGCCCCGTCCCCACCCGTTCCGCCGTCACCGCAGGCGTCACCACCGCCGTGGCCGCCGCCGCTGTCCTGGGCGCGCTGGCTCCCTCGGCCGCCGCGTTGCCGCTGCCCCTCCCGGTCGCCGCCGTCGAGCCACTGGTCACGGAGGGCGTCTCCGTCGAAGGGCCCCTGCTCAACAGCGTCAACCTGCCCTCGCTGAAGTAGCGGGGCGCATCCGGCAACCGTCCCCTTCGACCCGCACAGTGCGGCCCGCACGCGTCCGGCAGGGCCGCACTGTGACGCACCCCCCACCCGATCCGCAGCCGGTAAGGCACACTGGACGTTTGGCCGTGACCTCCTGACCTCCGGCCTTCGGAAAGGGTGCCGAGCGTGAATGGTCCACTCATCGTCCAGTCGGACAAGACTCTGCTGCTCGAAGTCGACCACGAGCGGGCGGACGACTGCCGTCGGGTCATCGCGCCGTTCGCGGAGCTGGAGCGGGCGCCGGAGCACATCCACACCTACCGGGTGACGCCGCTCGGGCTGTGGAACGCACGGGCGGCCGGGCACGACGCCGAACAGGTCGTGGACGCGCTGGTGGAGTTCAGCCGGTACCCGGTGCCGCACGCGCTGCTCGTGGACATCGCGGAGACGATGGACCGCTACGGCCGCCTGACCCTGTCCAAGCACCCGGCGCACGGACTGGTCCTCACCTCCACCGACCGTCCGGTCCTGGAGGAGGTCCTGCGCTCGAAGCGGATCGCCCCGCTGGTCGGCAACCGCATCGACCCCGACACCGTCGCCGTGCACCCCTCCGAGCGCGGGCAGATCAAGCAGACGCTGCTCAAGCTGGGCTGGCCGGCCGAGGACCTCGCGGGGTACGTCGACGGCGAGGCGCACGCGATCGAGCTGGCCGAGGAGGGATGGGCGCTCAGGCCGTACCAGAAGCAGGCCGTGGAGAACTTCTGGCACGGCGGGTCCGGTGTGGTCGTCCTGCCCTGTGGGGCCGGGAAGACGCTCGTCGGCGCCGGGGCCATGGCACAGGCCAAGTCGACCACCCTCATCCTCGTCACGAACACCGTCTCCGCGCGGCAGTGGAAGCACGAGCTGGTGAAGCGGACCTCCCTGACCGAGGAGGAGATCGGCGAGTACAGCGGGACGCGGAAGGAGATCCGGCCCGTCACCATCGCCACCTACCAGGTGCTGACGACCCGGCGGAAGGGCGTCTACCCGCACCTGGAGCTCTTCGACTCCCGGGACTGGGGCCTGATCCTCTACGACGAGGTGCACCTGCTGCCGGCGCCGGTCTTCAAGTTCACGGCCGATCTGCAGGCACGGCGGCGGCTGGGTCTGACCGCGACCCTCGTGCGGGAGGACGGGCGGGAGTCCGACGTGTTCTCGCTCATCGGGCCGAAGCGGTTCGACGCGCCGTGGAAGGAGATCGAGGCGCAGGGGTACATCGCGCCCGCCGACTGCGTCGAGGTCCGGGTGAACCTGACGGACGCCGAGCGGCTCGCGTACGCCACCGCCGAGACCGAGGAGAAGTACCGCTTCTGCGCGACGACCGTGACCAAGCGGAAGGTGACGGAGGCGATCGTGCGCCGGTTCGCCGGGCAGCAGATCCTCGTCATCGGGCAGTACATCGACCAGCTCGACGAGCTGGGAGAACACCTCGACGCGCCCGTGATCAAGGGCGAGACGTCCAACGCGCAGCGCGAGAAGCTTTTCGAGGCCTTCCGGCAGGGTGAGATCAGCGTGCTGGTGGTGTCGAAGGTGGCCAACTTCTCCATCGACCTGCCCGAGGCGACGGTCGCCATCCAGGTGTCGGGGACCTTCGGGTCACGGCAGGAGGAGGCACAGCGGCTGGGGCGGGTGCTGCGGCCGAAGGCGGACGGTCACCAGGCCCACTTCTACTCCGTGGTCGCCCGGGACACCATCGACCAGGACTTCGCCGCGCACCGGCAGCGGTTCCTCGCGGAACAGGGGTACGCCTACCGGATCGTGGACGCGGACGAGCTGCTCGCGGACAGCTGAGCGCCCAGGAGGAGGGCACCTCACCTGCGGCGGACGTGCACCTCCTCGCCGTACTCCCCGAGGATGACGACGTCGAAGACGGCGCGGGCGAAGACCTTCACGGCGCGCAGGGCCTCGCCGAGGACGTGCCGGTGGCTGCCGAGGACGGGGGTGGCGCCGGCCGGACGGGGCGGGCGCGGGGCTGGATTGACGGTTGCTGCGCTCATACCTCCATGGTGGCTTTCCGGGCGTAAGGACGGCATCGGTCTGGGGAGCGAACCCGGGCGGTCGCCGCGTAGTACTTCGGGGCGACCGGCCACCCTCAGGGTGGAGGGGACGTCCCCTAGGGGGCGGCGCAAGCCACCGGGCGGGGGGCGGCGCAAGCCACCGGGCGGGGGGCTGCGAAAGCCACGACTTCGGGGGCGGCGGGAGCCGTTCGCTCAGGATGGGGAAAACCATTCGCTCCCGGACGCGCGGCTCACCTACAATCTCCGCTCTTGCCCGCCTCCCCACGGAGTGCCGCCGCCCGGACGGAAACCGGTCGGTATCCCGCGCCACCCACCCCGCAGGTCCTTCCGGAGGCACCCCCTTGTCCAGCCCCTCCACGCCCGTCGACGACGACCCCCTCGCCCGCGAGCGCGCCCACCTCGCCCGCTCCCGCGCCGCCCTGCGGGCCATGCGCGAGGACGCCGAGTCCCTGGACATCAGCGACGTCACCGCGAACTGGGTCAACGCGCAGATCCTGGAGCGCCAGATCGGCGAACGCATCAAGGCGCTCGCCGACCTCAGCCACACCCCGCTGTTCTTCGGCCGGCTCGACTACCTGCACGCCCCCGGCTCCGAGCAGGCCGAGGGCGGCGAAGGGGAACGCTTCTACATCGGGCGCCGGCACGTGCACGACCACGACGGCGACCCGATGGTCATCGACTGGCGTGCGCCGGTCTCGCAGCCGTTCTACCGGGCGTCCAAGAAGACCCCGATGGACATCGCGCTGCGCCGCCGCTTCGGTTACACGGGCGGCGACCTCACCGCGTACGAGGACGAGCACCTGTCCGACCCGGCGGAGGCCGCGGGCACCAGCAAGCTGCTCCAGCAGGAGATCGAGCGGCCGCGCGTGGGCCCGATGCGGGACATCGTGGCGACCATCCAGCCCGAGCAGGACGAGATCGTGCGCTCCGGGCTCGGCGGGACGGTGTGCGTGCAGGGAGGTCCGGGAACCGGGAAGACGGCCGTCGGCCTGCACCGCGTCGCGTATCTCCTCTACGCCCACCGCGACCGGCTCGCCCGCACCGGCACCCTCGTCATCGGGCCGAACAGGTCCTTCCTGCACTACATCGAGCAGGTGCTGCCCGCGCTGGGCGAGCTGGCGGTCGAGCAGGCCACCGTCGACGACCTGGTCTCCCGGACCGCGGAGGTGCGGGGTACGGACGAGGCGGCCGCGGCGGTCATCAAGGGCGACGCGAGGATGGCGGAGGTGCTGAGGCGGGCCGTGTACGCGCACGTGAGCATGCCGGCCGAGCCGGTCGTCGTCGTGCGCGGCTCGCGCCGCTGGCGGGTCCCGGCGTACGAACTCGAGGAGATCGTGCGCGAGTTGCTCGACCGCGACATCCGCTACGGCGCCGCCCGCGAGGCCCTTCCGCAGCGCATCGCGCACGCCGTGCTGGTCCAGATGGAACGCTCCGGCGAGGCCCCGGACGACCGGGTGCAGGACGCGGTGGCCCGCAACAGCGCGGTCAAGGCGGCCGTCAAGGCGATCTGGCCGCCCGTCGACCCGGCGAAACTCGTGCTGCGGCTGCTCACGGACGCGGACTTCCTCGCCGTACACGCGGACGAAGTCCTGACCGAGGACGAGCAGAAGACGATCCTGTGGGCGAAGAACGTGCGGTCGGTGAAGTCCGCCCGGTGGGCGCCCGCGGACGCGGTGCTCATCGACGAGGCGAACGACCTGATCCAGCGCACGCACTCGCTCGGGCACGTGGTGCTGGACGAGGCGCAGGACCTGTCCCCCATGCAGTACCGGGCCGTCGGCCGCCGCTGCACCACCGGTTCGGCCACCGTCCTCGGCGACCTCGCCCAGGGCACCACCCCGTGGGCGACCCGGAGTTGGGACGAGGCCCTCGCCCACCTCGGCAAGACGGACGGCGTGATCGAGGAACTGACGGCCGGTTTCCGCGTGCCGACCGACGTCATCACGTACGCCTCCCGCCTCCTCCCGCACATCGCCCCGGGCCTGACCCCGGTCGCCTCGGTCCGTGAGAACCCGGGCTTCTTCGACGTCCGGGCGGCCTCCGGCGCCGCCGACGTGGTCGCCGCCTGCGAGGAGTTGCTGCGCCGCGAGGGTTCCACCGGCCTGATCGCCGCCGACGCCCGTGTCCCGGCGCTGGCCGGGGCGCTGGCCGAGGCGGGCATCGGGTATCTGGCCCCCGGCGAGGAGACGACGGCGGAAACCCGCCTGACCCTGGTCCCGGCCTCACTGGCCAAGGGCCTGGAGTACGACTACGTGGTCCTCGACGAACCCCAGGCCGTGGTCGACGGCGAACCCGACGAACGCACCGGCCTGCGGCGCCTGTACGTGGCCCTGACCCGAGCGGTGTCGGGCCTGATCGTGACGCACGCGGCGCCGCTGCCCGGCCAACTCGGCTAGGGGGTGTTGTGAAAGTCCCGCACAGCACCCACGGCGCCCGGCACGCACCCTCGCCGCACCGGCCAAAGACCCAAGTACGTCCAGTACGAGGGCCTTCGTCCGGCACGCCGAGGGCACGCACCGAACACCGCGGGCACCGCACAGGACTTCCAAAACTCCCCCTAGCGCCTGTCGTCACCTTCCCGCCTGCCCCGCGACGCCATGCACCTTCCCCACTGCCTCAAGGGCGTAGGAGGTCTCCCCACTCGCGCCGCGGGGCCCGCCCTTCGGGCGGCCGACGGGGAGGTGACGACAGGGCCCAGGAACTGCGCGGGAGGACTCCCGGCATCACCCGCCGTCCAGCGCCCGCCGCCACTGAGCGACCGCCGCCGCCGACACCGGGCGGCCCCAGCCGTCCGGCCGGGCGGCCCCGCCGATGTGAAAGGCGTCGATCCCGGCGGCCCGGAGTGTGGGCACGTGGTCCAGGCGCAGCCCTCCGCCCACCAGGATCCGCGGCTCGTACCCCGGCTCCCCGTCCCGCCTGCGCGCCGCCTCGGCGAGCAGGGCGGGGAGGCCGTCGTCCACGCCGGACGCCGAACCGGCGGTGAGGAGGGTGTCGAGGCCGGGCAGCCCGTCGAGCTGCTTGCGCAGGGCGTCCCGGTCGGCGCAGTGGTCGATCGCCCGGTGGAAGGTCCACCGGCAGCCGGCCAACGCTCCGGCCACCCGTTCCACGGCCGGCAGATCCACTCCGCCGGCCTCGTCGAGGAACCCGAGCACGAACTCCTCGGCGCCCGCCGCCCGCATCTCCCCGGCGACCCGCACGAGTCGGTCGACGTCCTCGGCGGCTCCCGCCGTGAACCCGTCCGCGGGCCGCAGCATCACGCGCAGCGAGATGTCGACGGCGGCCCGGATCCCGGCGACCGTCGCGGCCGACGGGGTCAGTCCGTCGGCCGCGATGTCGGTGACCAGCTCGAGTCGGTCCGCGCCTCCGGCCTGGGCGGCGACGGCGTCCTCGACGTCGAGG
The DNA here is from genome assembly GCF_019049245.1 of Streptomyces sp. AC555_RSS877. Lineage (GTDB taxonomy): Bacteria > Actinomycetota > Actinomycetes > Streptomycetales > Streptomycetaceae > Streptomyces. The sequence goes on from NZ_JAGMUK010000028.1 coordinate 79,170, forward strand.
GCGATCACCTCCAGGACTGCACGCTTGCTCATGGGTCCCCATTCGTCGGGCGGCTACAGGTCTGGCTGCGTGCCTGTACAGGTCCAGTACAGGTCTAGTACAGGTCTAGTCCAATCCAGACTACGCCTGTACGACCACGCCTGTACGGGGCCCCGCACACCCGGAGACGTTCACCCCTGGTCGCCGTAGTCGTTCACCCGTAGATGTTCAGCTCCTCCTCCTTCGCCCCCGCCAGCTCGTACGCCGCTCCCGCCACCGAACGTCCCGCGTACAGCCGTACGAGGGTGGCAGCGTCGCCGATGTACCGTGCCGGCGGCCGCTCCCCGGGGACACCGCCCAGCCGCAGCGGCTCGTCGACGTCGTCGAGGTCGGCCTGGAGGGGCACGTGGTCCCGCTCCCGGGTGATCCTCACCAGCAGCGCGAGCGCGTCCGGCAGCCCCCGCCCCGCGTACGCCCCCGGCTCCCCCAGCGCCTCGCGCACGTCGCCGGCGTGCACCCACTCCCCCAGGGCGATCCCGTCCAGCACCCCGCCCGCGCGGGCGATCACCGGCCCGGCCTTGGTCATCCCGCGCTCCAGCTCGTCGACGATCCGCGCGTTCGGCCAGTCGGCCCGCTCGGCGATGTCCCGGTCGTTCGACTCGGGCGAGAAGACGTCCTTGTCGTACCTGCTCTCCACGACCCGCATCAACGCGGCCGAACAGTGCGCCAGCACATCGCGCACGGTCCAGCCCGGGCACGCGGGGGCCGGCAGGGCGTAGTCCTCGTCGGGCCTGGCCCGCAGCAGCGGGACGAGGGCGTCCCGCTCGGCGGTGAGAAGTCGGCCGGGCAGGTCCGGGTCACGTACGTCGGCAGAAGTCATGGGCACAACGCTAGGGGGCACCCTCGGCTCGCGGGGACAATGGAGACATGGCCGATCCAGACGCCCTGCGCACCCGTTTCGCCCGCGCCCTGGAAGGAGCCCGGGGCCGCGAGGCCGCCGGCCCCGACCCGGCGCCGTACGCCGACAACCTGCTGGCGCGCTGGCAGGAGCCGCAGCGCCGCTACCACACGCTCACCCACCTCACTGCGGTCCTCAACCACGTCGACGTGCTGGAGAAGTACGCCGCCGACCCGGACGTCGTCCGCCTCGCCGCCTGGTTCCACGACGCGGTCTACCTCCCCGACCGCTCCGAGAACGAGGAGCGCTCGGCCCGCCTCGCCGAACGCGCCCTGCCCGAGGCGGGGGTCGCCGCGGACCGGACCGCCGAGGTCGCCCGCCTGGTCCGGCTCACCACCACCCACGACCCGGCCGACGACGACCCGGACGGGCAGGTCCTGTGCGACGCCGACCTGGCGATCCTCGCCGCCCCGCCGTCGGCGTACGCCGCGTACACGGCCGCCGTCCGCGAGGAGTACGGCTTCGTCCCGTCCGACGCCTTCCGCGCGGGACGGGCCGCGGTTCTGCGGCAACTCCTCGACCTGCCCAGGCTGTTCAGGACTCCGTACGGGCAGGCGGAGTGGGAGGCGACGGCCCGCTACAACCTCGCCGCCGAGCTGGAACTGCTGACGGGGTGAGCCCGGCCGGAGTAGCGTCACAGGCCCGGACCTCCGCAGGAAGGATCACCCTCCGTGGGCGACGCCCCGATTCGCATCCACTCCGACCGGCTCATCATGCAGGGCGTCACCCCCGCCGCCGCGGCCGACCTGAGCCTGGGCGGTGAGGGCGGGATCGCGTGGGTCGCGGACGGACCGATCCAGGGGACCCGGGACGGTGCCGGGCTGTTGGTGACGGCGTACGAGGCGGGCGTGCACCGGCCGGAGTGGGGGATGTTCGCGCTCGTCCGGCGCGAGGACGGCCTGGCGGTCGGCGCGATGGGCTTCCACGGGCCGCCGGACGAGGAGGGCCGCGTCGAGATCGGCTACGACCTCGCCGAGTCCGCCCGCGGCAACGGCTATGCCACGGAGGCGCTGCGCACGCTGTCGCGGTGGGCGCTGGCCCGCCCGGAGGTGCGGGTGCTGTTCGCGGTGATCGAGCGGGACAACCTGCCGTCCCAGGGGGTGATCTCGCGAGCCGGGTTCACCCAGGTGAGCGGCGAGGCCGACGACGACGAGCACTTCGCCTACGAACTGCGCGGCTGATCCCGCCCCTTCCGCCTCCGCAGCCCTGCCCCGTGCAGCAGCCGCACCACCTCGCGGCTGCCGACCTCCACCGCCCCCGCGGCCACCACCTCGGCGTACCGGTCCGACGGAATGTCGTAGTGGTCCCGCTCGAAGGCCCGCGAGGGCACACCCAACTTCTCGGCAAAGGTGTGCAGTTCGGCGTACGAGACATCGCTGACGAGGTGGGACCACAGACGCCCGTGGCCCGACCAGGTGGGCGGGTCGATGTACACGGTCATGAGGGCGGCGTCCCGCCGGTCGCCGACCCGAGCGCCCCCACCGCGGCGACCTTCACGCCCGCCTTGTGGCACACCCAGTGCGGGTCGGGACCGAGGTCCGGCTCGACCTCCAGGGCGTGCGGGTCGCCGGTGCCGCACACCGGGCACAGCGGCCAGCGGCCGTACCGGTCAAGGAGCGAGTCCTGTACGTCCTGGGCGATCAGCCCGGCCACGAATCCCGCGCCCTCCGGCCACTGCTCGACCCACCAGCGCCGCTGCACGACGGAGTCCTCGACCATCGACACCACGTCCGCGGCGGCCACCTCGCTCGCGGCCAGGTCGGCGAGCACGAGGGCGCGCGCCGCGTGCAACGCCTGCTCCAGGGGGCTGATGGGGTCCATGCACCCATTGTGCGCACTCTTGACCACAACACCGAGCCGAAAATATCTTTCAGATGTGACCCGGGACGTGAAGGAAATTTTCGGCAACAGTCTCGCCGCGAAGGTGCGCACCCTCGCCCCCTCGATGACCCGCTCCATGCAGCGCGTCGCCGAGGCCGTCGCGCACGACCCGGCCGGCTGCGCCGCCCTCACGGTCACCGGTCTCGCCGAACGCACCGGCACCAGCGAGGCGACGGTCGTGCGCACCGCCCGCGTCCTGGGCTACCCCGGCTACCGCGATCTGCGCCTCGCCCTCGCCGGCCTCGCCGCCCAGCAGCAGTCCGGCCGCGCGCCCGCGATCACCACGGACATCGCGGTGGACGACTCCCTCGCCGACGTGGTGGCGAAACTCGCCTGCGACGAACAGCAGACCCTCGCCGACACGGCGGCCGGCCTCGACACCGTACAGCTCGGGGCGGCGGTGTCCGCGCTGACGGGGGCGCGGCGGACGGACGTGTACGGGGTGGGGGCGAGCGGGCTGGTCGCCCAGGACCTCACCCAGAAGCTGTTGCGGATAGGGCTGATAGCCCACGCCCACAACGATCCGCACCTCGCCGTCACCAACGCCGTGCAACTGCGGGCGGGGGACGTGGCGATAGCGATCACGCACTCGGGCTCGACCGGTGACGTCATCGAGCCGCTCCGGGTCGCCTTCGAGCACGGGGCGACGACGGTGGCGATCACCGGCCGGCCCGAGGGTCCCGTCACGCAGTACGCCGACCATGTGCTGACCACGTCCACGGCTCGCGAGAGTGAACTCCGGCCGGCGGCCATGTCGTCGCGGACCAGCCAGTTGCTGGTGGTGGACTGTCTGCTGGTGGGGGTGGCGCAGCAGACGTACGAGACGGCGGCGCCGGCGCTGGCGGCCTCGTACGAGGCGCTCGCGCACCGGCACCGGCGGTAGACCGCGGGGCCGACCGTCAGAACGAAGTGGAAAAGCGCAGTGGAAAAGAGCCATCACCCCATGACCTCCACCTCCGACCCCCGTGACCTCCAGGCCCAGTTGGAAGCCCTCACCACCGAGGCCTTCCGCCCCGAGCTCGCCGACATCGACCGGCTGCCCACCCTCGACATCGCCCGTCTCATGAACGGCGAGGACGCCTTCGTGCCGGACGCGGTGGCGCGGCGGCTGCCTCAGATCGCCGCCGCGATCGACGCCGTGGCCGAGCGGATGGGGCGGGGCGGACGGCTGGTCTACGCGGGCGCCGGTACCGCAGGACGGCTCGGGGTGCTGGACGCGTCCGAGTGTCCGCCGACCTTCAACACCGAGCCGGAGCAGGTCGTCGGACTGATCGCCGGCGGCCGGGAGGCCGTGGTCACCTCCGTCGAAGGGGCCGAGGACTCGGCGGAGCTGGCCCGCGCCGACCTCGACGCCCTCTCCCTGACCGCCGCCGACACCGTGGTCGGCGTCTCCGCCTCCGGCCGTACCCCGTACGCCATCGGCGCGGTGGAACACGCCCGGCAGCAGGGCGCGTTGACCATCGGCCTGGCCTGCAACGCGAACAGCGCGCTCGCGGCGGCCGCCGAGCACGGCATCGAGATCGTCGTCGGCCCCGAACTGCTCACCGGGTCCACCCGCCTGAAGGCGGGCACGGCCCAGAAGCTCGTCCTCAACATGCTGTCGACGATCACGATGATCCGCCTGGGCAAGACGTACGGGAACCTCATGGTCGACGTACGCGCCTCGAACGAGAAACTGCGCGCCCGCTCCCGCCGCATCGTCGCCCTCGCCACCGGCGCCCGGGACGACGAGATCGAGCAGGCTCTCGCCGCCACCGACGGCGAGGTGAAGAACGCCATCCTGACCCTCCTCGCCGACGTCGACGGCGCGACGGCCGCCCGCCTCCTGGCGGAGTCGGAGGGACACCTGCGCGTCGCGCTGGCGGCGGCCCACTGATACGCCAACCGGGCTTGCTAGCTTGGGTGTTCGACCAGGGGGAGGACCCGGAATGAAGCCCACGACCACGTTCCGTATCGGCTCGGACCTGGAGGTCCGCCGGCTCGGATTCGGCGCGATGCGACTGCCGACCGAGCCGGCGGACGCCCGCGCCGCGTCCGTCGCGCTGCTCCGGCGGGCGGTCGAACTGGGCGTCACCCTCATCGACACCGCGCACCTGTACGGCTGGGGAGCCAACGAGGAACTGGTCGCCGAGGCGCTGCACCCCTACCCCGCCGGCCTCCTCGTCACCACCAAGGTCGGCGTCGTACGAACGGAGTCGGGCGACTGGTCCTACGACGCCCGCCCGGCCTCCCTCCGCACCCAGGTGGACGAAGCCCTGCGCCGCCTGCGCACGGAGCGCATCGAACTCCTCCAACTCCACCGCATCGACCCGGACACCCCGCTCGCCGACCAGCTGGGAGCGCTGGGCGAACTCCGCTCGGAGGGCAAGATCGGCAGGATCGGCCTGTCCGAGGTGACGGTCGCGGAGCTGGCCGAGGCCCGCTCGATCGTCGACATCGCGAGCGTCCAGAACCGCTACAACGTCCTCGACCGCGAGTACGAGCCGGTACTGAAGGCATGCGAGGCGGCGGACATCGCGTTCCTCCCGTGGCGGCCCGTGGCGCCGGGCGCGGCGGACAAGGAACCCGAGATCACGGCGGTGGCCTCCGAACTGGAGGCGACCCCGACACAGGTCGCCCTGGCCTGGCTGCTCGCGCACTCACCGGTGATGGTGCCGATTCCGGGTACGGCGAGCCCGGGGCACCTGGAGGAGAACGTGGCGGCGGCGGACATTCGGCTGACCCGGGAGCAGTACGACCGTCTCAACAGGGCAGCCGCCCCTCCTCGTTGACCCTGCGGACTCGCGCCCGCAGCAGTTCCTCCTGCGGCGCGGGTCCCGTCGACTCCGGTGGGCAATCCCACTCCCGCCCGCCGACGACGGGCCGGAGCTGCACCCGCCCGCCGACGTGCCCCATCACCTCCCCGAGCCGCCCGTCCCGTACGTCCACGACATGCGTACCGATCGCGGGCCGCTCCCCGCGCAGGACGGAGGCCAGCCGCTCGGCGGTACGGACGTTGCAGCGCCCGAGCTCGACCAGGGCGAACGGCTCGTCGCTCGCGCCGGTCACGGGGTCGACGCGCAGGGAGGGCAGGATGATGCCGACGCCCACGAGGGCCTTCCGCAAGGACGCCACGATTTCTTCGGTCGGTCGCACGGTCATCTACCTACCTCCACGCTGAGTTGGTCATTCGCAACACAGCGTGTCCGTCACGCCCCTAACCTGGCTATACGGGACGGCCCAACAACCTCTGCTGCTTGACCGGGAGTCGCCATGCCTGGACCTAAGGACCTCGACCCGTCATCGTCACCGCGGGCGCTGTTGGGCGCCGAGTTGCGTCACGCGCGCGAGAAGGCGGGGCTCAGCCAGGAGGACCTGGGGAACCGGCTGTTCGTCAGCGGCACGTTCATCGGCCAGATGGAGGCGGGGACGCGGCGGATGCAGCCGGAGTACGCGCGACTGCTGGACGAGGCGCTGGGCACAGGGGACTTCTTCCAGCGGAACTGTGGGGCGGCGGCCAAGTCCCGCTATCCCGAACACTTCGCGGAGGCGGCGGAGGCGGAGGCGATTGCCACGGCGATCCGGCACTACGCGCCGATGCTGATCCCTGGACTGCTCCAGACAGCCGCGTACGCGCGGGCCGTGAACCGCGCATTCGCCCCGACGGCGCCGGAGGAGACGATCGACGAGTGGGTGGACGGCCGGATGGAGCGGACCCGTCTACTCGGCGATCCAACAAAGCCCTTGTTGTGGGCGGTACTTGACGAGGCGGCACTGCGCCGGGAGACCGGTGGCCGAGTGGTGATGGCGGAGGCCCTGCACCACGTCGCGGACCTGGCCCGCCGGAGCCGTGTCATCGTGCAGGTACTGCCCTTCAGCGCGGGCGCGCACAAGTCGATGGACGGCTCGCTGAAACTGATGGACTTCGAAGACGCCCCTCCGCTGGCCTACTTCGAAGGGCCTGGCACCGGACGGCTGGAGGACGACCCCGCCACTGTCGTCCAACTGAGATTCACCTTCGAACTCCTCACGGCCTCCGCACTCTCGCCAGAGAAGTCCTTGGCCCTGATCGAGACGTTGGCGCAGGATTACGCCCATGAGGAACTTCCCTGAGCACGACCTGAGCACGACCATCTGGCGCAAGTCGAGCTACAGCGGCGGCGGCGGCAACGACTGCCTCGAAGTAGCCGATGGCCACTCCGCCCTCATCCCCGTCCGCGACTCCAAGCACCCCCACGGCCCGAAGCTCGTGTTCCGGGCGCAGACCTGGTCGGCATTCGTCGAGGCGGTTATCGAGGTCAGGATCTGACCTCCATGACTCCTAGCGTGGCCTCATGACCGACACCACACACGCCATCACCACCGACGAGCGCGCCGACCTGCTGGAAACGCTGGCCCACAGCCGGCACTTCCTGCGCTTCACCGCCCGCGACCTCACCGACGAACAGGCCGGGCAGCGGACCACCGACAGCGAGCTGTGCCTGGGCGGCCTGATCAAACACGTCACCTCGGTGGAGCGGCACTGGGCGGACTTCATCCTCAACGGCCCGTCGGCCATGCCCGACTTCACCGCCATGACCGAGGCCGACTTCGCCCGGCGGGCCGACGAGTTCCGGATGCTGCCCGGCGAGACGCTGGCCGGCGTGCTGGCCGACTACGACGAGACGGCCCGCCGAACCGACGAACTCGTCACGACCCTGCCCGACCTGAACGCCACCCACCCGCTGCCCAAGGCCCCTTGGAACAAGCCCGGGGCTCGGTGGTCGGCCCGCAGGGTGCTGCTGCACATCGCCGCCGAGACCGCCCAGCACGCGGGCCACGCCGACATCATCCGCGAGTCCCTGGACGGCGCGAAGAGCATGGGCTGACCGGCCCCGAAGCTCAAGCGTCCAGCTCCGAGCCCTCTTTGCAAGGAATGGGTGGAGGGCCTCAACCCGCCCTCCCACCCCGCGTGTTGACTTGACGCGTTCGGCTTGCCACGCAGAGTCACGATCGTCTAGCGTGCCCGGATAACGAAACAGCCCCCGCTCGGTGCTAGCAACACCTGCGGGGGCTTGACCTACGAGATCGAAGGAACAGTTCGATCCCCATGGCTGATGCCCAGCTTAGTGCTGCCTCCCTGCCCGCGCACGCCCTCTCCCACCCGATGGCCCGTCCGGGTTACGGAAAACGCTCCGCACCCGACCAACGCCCACGCACCGCGACCGACTTCGCCCATCTCCCGCCCCGCGAAGCCGCCATCGCCGCGTATCTCGACCGGCTCCCGGACGGCGCCGACATCTCCGTAAAGACGCTGGCCAAGGTGCTGCCGTACGGACAGTGCGCGCTCCGAACGGCCCTCAACCGCCTCCAGGCGGCAGGGCACTTGCGCCGCGGCCGCGAGCACCTGGCGGCGTCCGACGGGGGCTCGCGTTGGATCACCCGATCGTGGTTCTCCCGAACCGCACGCGACGATGACTGGTGGGCGGCGTTCACGCGGGGCGACGTACCGGAGCAGCCGTCGTCGGACCCGCCCCGCCAGACCCGGTCCCGGGCCCACATCCTGCTCGCCGCCCTGGGGCGTACGAATCCCGCTCTCTCCCTCTCTCAGGCCGACTGCGCGACCCTCGCCCCGCTGCTCACGGAGTGGTTCGCGCGGGGTGCCACCGACGAGGCCGTACTCCAGGCCCTGACCGCCGGGCTGCCCACCCCGGTCCACCACCCGGCCGCCCTCGTCCGCAGGCGCCTGACCACGAAGCTCCCGCCCGAGCCCGCACCGGCCCCGCGCCCACCCCTCCGCATCCTGGAGTGCGCCAGGTGCGGCACCCCGGGCCGCCCGGAGGCGTTGCCGGGTGGCCGATGCAGCGCGTGCAGGGGCGAACGCGCCCCTGCCCAACCCACTGCGCCCGTGCCCGCACCCACGATCCACGCCCGCGCGGCCGAGATCCGCACGGCGATGTCCCAACGGCGCCGAGAGAAGGCACCCACATGACGGCTCCTACGGTCCGACGCCACCAGCTCGGGGCACGATGGACGGAAGGAGGCGACGCCATGACCCCAGACACGACCGACCGCCCGCAGATGGATGTCGAAGACTTCGACGAACTCGTTCGCAGGGCTCCGAGGGAGATCCGGAACAGGCTGGAGTTCCTGGGAGGGCGGCTGTGCATCCGGCACGGGCCCCTCGATGTGGACGAGTTCGAGGAGCTTGCTGCGGTGGCCCCCGAGACGGTGCGGCTGGAGTACATCAAGGGAAAGGTAGAGGTCAAGGCTGTGCCGGACGGCAACCACCGCTCGATCTTCATGTGGCTGCTGCGTCAATGCATGCAGCATCGCCCTGACCTGGACCTCGTGCCTGAGTCAGGCGTCAAGGCGGAGGCGTACCGCAAGGGCCGCGCTCGCACGGACGGGACTCTCGTGCCGGTGGACCACTTCCGTGGCGACGGCGAGTGGTCTGACCCCGACGGCTCTCTCATGGCCGTGGAGATCACCTCCCGCGACCGCGACACCAACCAACGCGACCGCATCGACAAACCACTCGGCTACGCGGAAGCCGACATCCCCGTCTACCTCCTCATCGACCGCGACAACAACACGGTCACCGTCTTCAGCGAACCCAAGGACGGCCGCTACCAGCGGTCCCCGTCCTACCCGTGGGGCGCTACCGTCGAGCTACCCTCCCCCGTCGACATCACCCTCGACACCGAAAGGCTCAAGGACTACGCCGACTGACGGCCTCACCAGGATGGAGACGAGTCAGCCCGTGAAGCCATGGCAGACTCGGGACGAGCTCCAGCGGCAACGCGACGAGGCCGACATCGCCGAAGCTCTCGCGTATGAGGCTGCTCCGTCCGGCCCATCGATGTCCCACGACGAGTTCCTTGCCCAGCTGGACGCCGAAGACCGGAGCCGCACCCCATGAACCACGCCCAGCTCACCGCGCTGGGCCGCGCCCTGCGTCTTCTCGGAGAGCACGGCGAGGCCCTCACCGGTGACACCCCCGACACCCGGCTGCACGAGGTCAAGGCGGACCTCAAGCGCGCCCTGGACCTGCTGGCGGACAGCGTCACCGGGGCCGTGCCCACCACGCGTTGCCCCGAGCACCCCAATGGCCCAGTCGACGAGAACGCCCAGGACCTCTGTCTGCTCTGCGAGACCCGGCGCCGCGCGGCCCGCCGCTCCGAGTACAACGGGCCCTCCGCGCAACCGCACCCGAGCGACCCCACGCCCTCCCGGTACGGCGTACGCGAGGACCGGCCGCAGCCCCAGCAGCGCTGGCTGCCGGAGCTGTGGAACGGACAGGCGTGGCAGCTGTGCGGGACCCCGCGCCGGGACCGGCACGAGGCCGAGCTCTATCTCGCCGCCCAGCGGCGCGGGCCCCGGGCGGCCATGGCCTACCGGCTCGTGCACGAGTTCACCGACTACGAGGTGCTGCGCGTCTGGGGCACCCCGGTGCGCGTCGACATCGAGCCGCTCGGGAACCTGTAGGGCTCGCTCACGTCAGCGGCACACTCACGCCAGCAGCGGCATCGGCGCGAACTCGTACTCCTCCCACATGCGCCTCGACGCCTCCTCCGGATAGGCCCGCACCTGCGGCTCCGCGTCCAGTACCTGCACCAGCCGCTCCTGGGTGCCGTACGCCGGCCAGCCCGGGTCGCCGGTCCTCGCGAACGCCGTCCAGGACGCCCTGAAGCGGGCCGACAGCGCCTCGGCCTCCGGCGGGACCTCGCCGCCGGGGAACAGCATGAGGCCGACATCGGCGGCGAAGGTGCCGAAGAGCAGCGGGATGTCCAGCGCGTGGCAGGCACCCAGGGCGCCTCCGCCGCCCGGCGCCGGCCAGGTCAGTTCGTAGAGGTGGGCTCGGCCGCCGCCCGTGGCCTGCGCCTCGGCCAGGTGGTGGCTGGGCATGGCGAACAGCCAGTCGGTCTGGACGCGTTCGAACAGCTCATCCGGTGAGGCGTCGGGGAAGGCCGCACGGTAACCGTCCTCCCCCGCCTCCCCCGGTGCGAACAGCCGCAGTGCCCACCGCGCCTGCTCCTCCGTGATGTTCCCCAGCTGCCCGCCCATCGCCAGGAACAGCCGGAACTCGTCCCGGTTGTGCCCGACGACCAGCTCCACGTCCCGGCCCGCCCCGGCGGTCAGCGCCTGCCAGGGCGTGACCGGCAGCACCTCGCCGTCGACGACCGGGGAGAAGGGGGTCATGGTGGGAGCGGCCTGGCCCCACCTGCCGACGTACTGGAGCATCTTCGCGCCCAGTGCCTCGCCCGCGGCGGGCAGTGCGCGCGGGCCGACCGTGGACAGGTCGGCCACCGTGGGCCGCAGCCCCGCCTCCGCCGCGATCGCCGTCGCGATGTCGCGGGCCAGCGCGTCGGAGAAGTAGGTGCCCGGCACGCTCTGGGCGATGGCCCGCCGGAACAGGCCCGACGCGCTCGGCATGGCCAGCAGGGCCGCCACCGATCCGGCGCCGGCCGACTCGCCGAAGACGGTCACCTGGCCGGGGTCGCCGCCGAACGCCGTGATGTTGTCCCGGACCCACTCCAGGGCGGCGACCTGGTCGAGCAGGCCGCGGTTGGCGGGCGCCCCGTCGAGGTGGGCGAAACCCTCGATGCCGACGCGGTAGTTCAGGCTGACGACCACGACGTCGCCGTCGTGCGCGATGTGCCGGGCGTCGTAGCCGGGGCTGCCGGCGTGGCCGAGCTTGTAGGCGCCGCCGTAGATCCACACCATGACCGGGCGGTGGGCGGCCGGGTCCGGGTCGGGCGTCCACACGTTGACCGTCAGCCAGTCGTCACCCGGGGACGCGTCCTGTGCGTCGCCGCGGCCCAGGAACGCCGCCTCCTGCGGGGGCGGCGGGCCGAAGGCGTACGCGTCGCGTATGCCGTCCCACGCCGGGGCCGGGCGCGGCGCCTGGAAACGGGCCTCGCCGACCGGCGGGGCGGCGAACGGGATGCCGCGGAAGACGGTCAGCCCGCCCTCCCGGCACCCGCGCACCGCACCGGCGCGGGTACGGACCACGGGCGGTGCGGAGTCGGCCATGGGGCCTCGGGGCTCGGCTGTCGTCATCGTCGGCGCTCCTCCTGATCGTTGATCCGCTGATTCACGGCTCTCAGCCATGCTTCTCGACAATCGATCGCACTTGCTCCTCTCCCAGCTCCCACACCGTCTCGTGGGCCCGCGGGTCCCGTGCGTGGAAGGTGTGGAACAGCGGGCCGGACGGTCCGCCCAGCTCCACCAGGGAGGCGGACGCCCCGCGCACGGCCCGTTCCGTGCCGGGCGGTGCCGTCAGGTCGATGCGGTTGACGACACCGGGGGTGACCCAGACCGGCACGGACGCCAGGAAGCCGGAGAGCTGGAGGTGGAAGTGGCCGGTGAGCACGACCCGTACGTCGGTGCCCCCGATCACCGCCGCCAGGTCCTCCGGGTTGCGCAGGCCGAAGGCGCGCTGCGTCTCGACGTCCAGCGCGATGGGCGGGTGGTGGAAGGCGAGGATCGTGCCGTGCGGCGCGGGCTCGCTCAACACCTGGCGCAGCCAGTCCAGTTGGGCCCGGCCCAGGTGGCCGTGCACCTTCCCCGGCACCAGCGAGTCCAGCGTGACGAAACGCAGGCCGCCGACCGTGCTCACCGCCGCCCGCTCGCCGGTGGCCGACTCCAGTACCGTCTCGGCGCGTTCGGTGCCGTCCGCCGTCAGGTGGCCGCTGCCGAGCACCTTGGTGAAGGCCGTACGTTCGTCGTGGTTGCCGGTGGTGAAGAAGACCGGCGCGCCCACGCGCCGCGCGAGCTCCCCGACCAGGTCGCGCACGGCCGCGTACGCCTCCACCTCCCCGGCGTCGGCGAGGTCACCGGTCACGACGATCGCGTCCACGTCCTGCTGGTGTTGGAGTTCGGCGAGCATCAGGCGCAGCGACTCGGTGGCGTCGACGCCGTCCTTGTTGGGGGTGGCGGTCCGGTCCAGGTGGGTGTCCGAGAGATGCAGTATCCGCATCTCTCGAACACTAGAGGGACCTGGAGTTCGGTTCAGGGCCTTCGGCTCAGGCTCTTCAGCTCAGGGTCTTCAGCGCCGCCGCGTCGTAAGGCTCCAGCTCGTCGAAGCGGTCGGAGAGCACCTTCGCCGCCCACTCCGGGTCCTGGAGCAGGGCGCGGCCCACGGCGATCAGGTCGAACTCCTCGGCCTCCAGCCGGTCGAGCAGGTCGTCGATGCCCCTGAGCGGGGATCCCTCGCCCATGAAGCCCTTGATGAAGTCGCCGTCGAGGCCGACCGAGCCGACGGTGATGACGGGCTTGCCGGTGAGCTTCCTGGTCCAGCCGGCCAGGTTGAGGTCGGAGCCGTCGAACTCGGGCAGCCAGTAGCGGCGGGTGGAGGCGTGGAAGGCGTCGACTCCGGCCGCGGCGAGCGGCGCGAGGACCGCCTCCAGCTCCTCGGGGGTCTCGGCCAGACGGGCGCGGTAGGCCTCCTGCTTCCACTGCGAGTAGCGGAAGATCACGGGGAAGTCGGAGGAGACGGTCTCGCGGACCGCCGCCACGAGCTCCTCGGCGAACCTGGCGCGGGCCACCGGGTCGCCGCCGTAGGCGTCGGTCCGGCGGTTGGTACCGGCCCACAGGAACTGGTCCACCAGGTAGCCGTGAGCGCCGTGGATCTCCACACCGTCGAAGCCGATCCGCTCGGCGGCCGCGGCGGCCTCGGCGAAGGCGCCGATGACGTCGTCCAGGTCGCGCTGGGTCATCGCCTTGCCGGTGGGCTCGTCGGCGCCGATGCGCAGACCGGAGGGGCCGACGGCGGGGGCCTCGGCGTAGGGCGGCTGGCCCTGCTCGCGCACCATGCCGATGTGCCACAGCTGCGGCACGATGGTGCCGCCCGCCGCGTGCACGTCGGCTGCGACCTTCGCCCAGCCCGCGAGCTGCTCCTCGCCGTGGAAGCGCGGGATGTCATTGCTCTGCCCCGCCGACTCGTGGCCGACGTAGGTGCCCTCGGTGACGATGAGGCCGACGCCCGCGGCGGCGCGGCGCGCGTAGTACGACGCCACGTCCGCGCCGGGGATGCCGCCCGGGGAGAACGCGCGGGTCATGGGGGCCATCGCGATGCGGTTCGGGACGGTCAGGCCGTTGATCGCGGTCGGCCGGGAGAGGATGCGGGCCGCGCGGGAGGTGGACTCGGTGGTGGTGGCGGTCACGTGGGGGCTCCAATAAGACCAGACGGTATGTGCATGCGCATATACGGTACGCAGGTTCCAACGGAGCCACCGGCCAGGGCATTCCGCCTGGGTTGTGATCCCGGACACGCCCGAGGGCGGCACCCCCTGTCTCCAGGGAGTACCGCCCTCGGCGTCGTACAGCGCCGCACTGTCGTACAGCGATGAACTCGCGATCCTCGGAAGGATCAGAAGTCCATGTCACCGCCCGGCATGCCGCCGCCGGCCGGGGCAGCGCCCGCCTTCTCCGGCTTGTCGGCGATGACGGCCTCGGTGGTGAGGAACAGCGCGGCGATGGAAGCGGCGTTCTGCAGGGCAGAGCGCGTCACCTTCGCCGGGTCGATGATGCCTTCGGCGATCATGTCGACGTACTCACCGGTCGCGGCGTTCAGGCCGTGGCCGACGGGCAGGTTGCGCACCTTCTCGACGATGACGCCACCCTCGAGACCACCGTTGACGGCGATCTGCTTGAGCGGGGCCTCCAGGGCCAGCTTCACGGCGTTGGCGCCGGTCAGCTCGTCACCCTCCAGGTCCAGCTTCTCGAAGACCGAGGAGGCCTGGATGAGGGCCACGCCACCACCCGCGACGATGCCCTCCTCGACGGCCGCCTTCGCGTTGCGAACGGCGTCCTCGATGCGGTGCTTGCGCTCCTTGAGCTCGACCTCGGTCGCGGCACCGGCCTTGATGACGGCCACGCCGCCCGCGAGCTTCGCCAGGCGCTCCTGGAGCTTCTCGCGGTCGTAGTCGGAGTCGCTGTTCTCGATCTCGGCGCGGATCTGGTTGACCCGGCCCTGAACCTGCTCGGAGGAGCCGGCACCGTCGACGATGGTGGTCTCGTCCTTGGTGATGACGACCTTGCGGGCACGGCCCAGAAGGTCGATCGAGGTGTTCTCCAGCTTGAGGCCGACCTCCTCGGAGATGACCTCGCCGCCGGTGAGGATGGCGATGTCGTTCAGCATCGCCTTGCGGCGGTCACCGAAGCCCGGGGCCTTGACGGCGACGGACTTGAAGGTGCCACGGATCTTGTTGACGACCAGGGTCGACAGGGCCTCGCCCTCGACGTCCTCGGCGATGATCAGCAGCGGCTTGCCCGACTGCATGACCTTCTCCAGAAGCGGGAGCAGGTCCTTGACGGAGCCGATCTTGGAGTTGGCGATCAGGATGTACGGGTCGTCGAGCGACGCCTCCATACGCTCCATGTCGGTCGCGAAGTACGCCGAGATGTAGCCCTTGTCGAAGCGCATACCCTCGGTGAGCTCAAGCTCGAGACCGAAGGTCTGGGACTCCTCGACGGTGATGACGCCTTCCTTGCCGACCTTGTCCATCGCCTCGGCGATGAGCTCGCCGATCTGGGTGTCGGCGGCGGAGATGGAGGCCGTGGAGGCGATCTGCTCCTTGGTCTCGACATCCTTGGCCTGCTCGAGCAGGGCACCGGAGACGGCCTCGACGGCCTTCTCGATACCGCGCTTGAGGGCCATCGGGTTGGCGCCGGCCGCTACGTTGCGCAGACCCTCGCGCACGAGCGCCTGGGCGAGCACGGTCGCCGTGGTCGTTCCGTCGCCGGCGACGTCGTCCGTCTTCTTGGCGACTTCCTTGACCAGCTCGGCGCCGATCTTCTCGTACGGGTCCTCGAGCTCGATCTCCTTGGCGATGGAAACACCATCGTTGGTGATCGTGGGCGCGCCCCACTTCTTCTCGAGGACGACGTTGCGGCCCTTGGGGCCAAGGGTGACCTTGACGGCGTCGGCGAGCTGGTTCATCCCGCGCTCGAGACCGCGCCGTGCCTCCTCGTCGAACGCGATGATCTTGGCCATGTGAAGTGGTCCTCCCGGACAGGGGGTGGATTTCTCCGGACCGCGCTGGCGCCCGCGACGGACGGCCTGCCTGCCTCGTGGTTCCTTGCCCCACTTGGCCTGCGGGCCTCACCGACCCGGTCCTCGTTGTCACTCTCACCTTCAGAGTGCTAACGCCAATGATTAGCACTCGCCCCTCGAGAGTGCAAGCGCCCGCGAAGCGGGCTCGTTGAGGGGTGGCGGTCGGGTGACGGGTGGGCGCAAGCGCCCACCGGGGAACGGTCCGCGCCGCGGCGACCTGTTCCGGACATGCCGGAGGGCTCGTAACCCATGACTCCCCATGGGATACGAGCCCTCCGAAGAACAGAAGAACGTCGCTGTCAGTCGGCGCGTGCTTCAGCCGGTCGCCAGTCGGACCATGTCCGCCTGCGGCCCCTTCTGGCCCTGCGAGATCTCAAAATCGACCCGCTGACCTTCCTCCAGGGTGCGGTAGCCGTCCATCTGGATCGCGCTGTAGTGGACGAAAACATCCGCACCACCGTCGACCGCGATGAAGCCGTACCCCTTCTCCGCGTTGAACCACTTGACGGTGCCCTGAGCCATGCCTAACTCCCCTATTACTGGCCCTTGCACAGATCCACACTTCGCGGATCCGGGTCAGACCTCACCCCCCACATGGTTGGGGGCGTGCGCCGGAACGCGTCGACCGCGGCCGAATGTATCTGTCCAACTGCCCTCTGCAACAGGTCAATCGGACGAGAATTCTGGACGCGCACGGTCCGGAATGTGGTGAGAATTCACCCGAATTCGGGGCAAGTCGGGCCCCACAAAAAGCACAAAAGCCGCGAAAGAAGCACACACTTTGGCTACTTCTTATCGGGTGCCAGGGGGAAATCAAGGGCTTCCGACCCGGAGATCGGCATCGCGTTCCCCAACTGTACCGCGCTCAACCACATTGAATTGCCCCCTCCGCTTCTCTCACGGAGGGGGCAATTCAACGAAACTCTCGGTAACCGGCGTTACCGACGGTAATAATCAGCCGCCGGCGACGGCCGGAATGATCGAGACACCGGCGCCGTCCGGGGTCGCGGTCTCCAGGCCCTGCTCGAAGCGGACGTCGTCGTCGTTGACGTACACATTGACGAACCGGCGCAGCTTGCCCTGGTCGTCGAGCACCCGGGCGGCGATACCCGTGTGGTTCTTCTCCAGGTCGCTGATGACCTCGGCGAGGGTGGCCCCCTCGGCGGCGACCTCGGCCTTGCCACCGGTGTAGGTGCGCAGGATGGTGGGGATGCGGACGGTAACGCTCACGGTTGAAACCTCCGGTCAGGGATACGGGCCTGGGGGCGCGGGACTGTATCGATATGCGGCTCCGCCGCGGGGCGCGACCAGCCCCACCGGCCTGCAGCTCGAAGACGGACTAGACGAGGCCTGCCTCGCGGAACGACTCCAGGTTCGGACGAATGGTCGCAGTCAGCCCCGTACCCGCCACCGCGTCCAACGTCTTGAGACCGTCCCCCGTGTTCAGCACGACCGTGGTCTTCGTCGGGTCGAGGAGACCGCTCTCGATCAGCTTGCGCGTCACACCCACGGTCACACCCCCGGCGGTCTCCGCGAAGATGCCCTCCGTGCGCGCGAGGAGCTTGATCGCATCCACGATCTGCTCATCGTTCACATCCTCCACCGCACCGCCCGTACGCCGCGCGATGTCGAGCACGTACGGCCCGTCCGCCGGGTTGCCGATGGCGAGCGACTTGGCGATGGTGTCCGGCTTCTGCGGGCGGACGACGTCGTGCCCGGCCTTGTAGGCGACGGACACCGGCGAGCAGCCCTCGGCCTGGGCACC
Organism: Streptomyces sp. AC555_RSS877; assembly: GCF_019049245.1. Classification (GTDB taxonomy): domain Bacteria; phylum Actinomycetota; class Actinomycetes; order Streptomycetales; family Streptomycetaceae; genus Streptomyces. Next base: position 96,771 of record NZ_JAGMUK010000028.1, read on the forward strand.
GAAGATCTTGTACGGCTTGTCCTCGACGAGCCCGAGCTTGATCAGCTCCTGCAGGCCCTTGTCGATCTTCGTGAGCTGCGAGCCGGAGGCGATCGGGACGACCAGCTGGTCCGGGAGCTGCCAGCCGAGCTGCTCGCAGATCTCGTACGCGAGGGTCTTGGAGCCCTCGGCGTAGTACGGCCGCAGGTTGACGTTGACGAAGCCCCAGCCCTCGCCGGCCGGGTCGCCGATCAGCTCGGAGCAGAAGCGGTTCACGTCGTCGTAGTTGCCCTCGATGCCGACGAGCTCGCCGCCGTAGATGGCGGCCATGACGATCTTGCCCTGCTCCAGGTCGTGCGGGATGAACACGCAGGAGCGGAAGCCGGCGCGGGCGGCGGCGGCGCCGACGGCACCGGCCAGGTTGCCCGTGGAGGAGCAGGAGAGGGTGGTGAAGTGGAAGGCGCGGGCGGCCTCGATGGCCTGGGCGACGACGCGGTCCTTGAAGGAGTGCGTCGGGTTGCCGGAGTCGTCCTTGACGAAGAGCTTGCCGGCGTCGACACCCAGCTCGCGGCCGAGGTTGTCGGCCTGGACGAGCTTGGTCCAGCCGGGGTTGATGTTGGGCTTGTCCGCCACGTCGGCCGGGACGGGCAGCAGCGGCGCGTAGCGCCAGATGTTCGCGGGTCCCGCCTCGATCTGCTTGCGGAGTTCCTCCGTGTCGTACGCGGAGAAGTCGTAGGCGATCTCGAGCGGGCCGAAACACTCCTCGCAGGCGAAGACCGGGCCGAGGGGCACGCGGTGACCGCACTCGCGGCAGCTCAGCGCTGCGGCGGGGCCGAGGTCTACGGTGTTCGTGGTGCTTGCATCAGTCTGCACAGCCATGGAGGCGAGGCCCTTTCTCCTCATCTTCCTCACGACGCACTTCGCCGTGAGACGGATTTGGCACCTTCCCTAGTCGGGAGCCTCGCTGGTGACGAGAACCGACTGGAGGGTTGCCGGGGCTTCATCGGGCCGTATCCCTCTGCCCCTCTGGATGAGCGGTATGTAGTTGTTGATCGTTGAAACGGAACGCGGACCCCGACATGCGATGGTCATCAGCGTTGTTCAAGACTGTAACCGAAGGCCAGGACAGTTGAGATAGCCGTCCGAACCGCGAGATGGATCACATGTTCCCCCAAGAGAGCATGGATCACCCGCTCGCCGAGAGAACGCAGAGGAGCCGCGCACCGTGCTGAATGAGGTCGAGCGTTGGCTGAGCACTCGCTCCTGGTCGAAGACCGATCGCCCGCTCCACAAGATCCTGGCCGCGAAACGCGCCACGCGACAGTCGGTAAGTGTCGTACTGCCCGCGCTCAACGAGGAGGAGACGGTCGGTGACATCGTCGCCGTGATCCGTCACGACCTCATGCAACAGGTCCCGCTCGTCGACGAGATCGTCGTCGTCGACTCGGGATCGACCGACCGCACCTCCGAAGTGGCAGCCGCCGCGGGGGCCCGGGTCGTCCACCGCGACGACATACTCCCCCGCATTCCGATCGCCCCCGGCAAGGGCGAGGTGCTCTGGCGCTCGCTTCTGGCCACCAACGGCGACATCATCTGCTTCATCGACGCCGACCTGAAGGAGTTCTCCTCCGACTTCGTCTCCGGGATCGTGGGGCCGCTGCTCACCGAACCCGGGGTCCAGCTGGTCAAGGGGATGTACGACCGTCCCCTCGGCACTGAGTTGGATTCGCCCGCCTCCGGCAGGACGGCCGGACAGGGCGGCCGGGTCACCGAACTGATGGCCCGCCCGCTGCTGAACATGCACTGGCCGCAGCTGGCCGGTTTCGTCCAGCCGCTCGGCGGCGAGTACGCGGCCCGCCGCTCGCTCCTGGAACAGCTCCCGTTCCCGGTGGGCTACGGCGTGGAGCTGGGCATGCTGATCGACTCCCTGCACCTGGTGGGCCTCGACGCACTGGCCCAGGTCGACGTGGGGGTGCGCAAGCACCGCCACCAGGACGGCCAGGCGCTGGGCCGGATGTCCGCCGCGATCTACCGCACGGCCCAGCTGCGGCTGGCCCGCGGGCACCTCGTCCGGCCCTCCCTCACCCAGTTCGAACGGGGTGAGGACGGCTTCGAGCCGCGTACCTACTCCGTGGACACGGAGGAGCGGCCGCCGATGGTGGAGATCGCGGAGTACGCGCATCGAAAGGTCGCCTGACCGGGCGTGTCCCGGCCTCCGAGGGCCGTACAGGCCGTGCAGGGCTGTTTACGGCCCTCGGAGCCGCCCGAACGTTTGAGTGTTTCCGGGCCAGGCTAAGTTGAGGCGTATGGCTTCCACGCACCATGCTGAGGTACTTGTCGCGTCCAACCGCGGCCCGGTTTCGTACGAGGTACGCCCGGACGGTGCGGATGGCTCGCTCCACGCCAAGAGGGGTGGCGGCGGGCTTGTCTCGGGTCTGTCCGCCATCGGACCCGACGCGGGCGCCCTGTGGGTCTGCTCGGCGCTGAGCGACGGCGACCGCGAGGCCGTGCGGCGCGGCGTCGGCGAGCCGGGCGTCCACATGCTCGACATCCCCGCCGACGTGCACGCCGACGCGTACAACGGCATCGCCAACTCCGTGCTGTGGTTCGTCCACCACATGCTGTACCAGACCCCGCTGGAGCCGGTCTTCGACGCGGAGTTCCGGCGGCAGTGGGCGTCCTACGAGACGTACAACCGCGCGTTCGCCGAGGCGCTGGCCGAGGACGCCGCCCAGGGGGCCGCGGTCGTCGTACAGGACTACCACCTCACCCTGGTCCCGGGCATGCTCCGCGAGCTGCGCCCGGACCTGCGGATCGGCCACTTCTCCCACACGCCGTGGGCGCCGCCGGAGTACTTCCGGATGCTGCCTGACGACATCGCCGGGCAGATCCTGCGCGGCATGCTCGGCGCGGACCGGCTCGGCTTCCTCACCCGCCGCTGGGCGGACGCCTTCACCGCCTGCTGTACGGAGTTCGCCGGGGGCCTCGGGGACACCCGGATCGGCGTGCACGGACTGGGCGCGGACGCGGACTTCCTGCGCGAGCGGTCGCACGAGGCGGACGTCGAGGAGCGGATGGTGGCCCTGCGGGCGGAGATCGGCGAGGGCCGCCGCGCCATCGTCCGCGTCGACCGCACCGAGCTGTCCAAGAACATCGTGCGCGGCCTGCTCGCCTACCGGCAGCTGCTCGTCGACCACCCCGAGTGGCGTGAGCGGGTGGTGCACGTGGCGTTCGCGTACCCGTCCCGCCAGGACCTCGCCGTGTACCGGGAGTACATGGCGCAGGTGCAGCGGCTGGCGGACGAGATCAACGCGGAGTACGGCACGCCGGGCTGGACCCCGGTCCTGCTGCACCTGAAGGACGACTTCGCGCGCTCCCTGGCCGCGTACCGTCTCGCCGACGTGGCCCTCGTCAACCCCATCCGGGACGGCATGAACCTCGTCGCCAAGGAGGTGCCGCTGGTCTCCGACGAGGGATGCGTGCTGGTGCTGTCCCGGGAGGCGGGGGCCTTCGAGGAGCTGGGCGAGGACGCGATCGCCGTCAATCCGTACGACGTGGTCGGCACGGCGGACGCGCTGCACCGGGCGCTGACCATGCCGACGGGCGAACGCGCGGAGCGGACGAAGCGGCTGACCGCGGCGGCGACCGCCCTGCCGCCGGCGCGATGGTTCCTGGACCAGTTGGACGCGCTGCGCCGCCTGGGCTAGGACCTGCCGATCCGCTCGGCGAGAGCCCTCAGTACTCCTACGACCCCTTCCGGGCCGTCGACGACCACGTCCGCCCGCTCCCGCAGCTCGGTGACCTCGTCGCTGCCGCTGCAGACCAGCAGGCCGGGTGTGCCGTCGGAGCGGAGTTCGTCGACGGCGGCGAAGGCGGGGAGGTCGCCGAGGTCGTCGCCGGCGTAGAGGACCGACGTGGCGTCGATCTCCCGGACGTACTCCCGGAGGGCGACGCCCTTGTCCATGCCCGGCGGGCGGAGTTCGAGGACGAGTCGGCCGGGCTCGACGATCAGTCCGTGGCGGGCGGCCAGCTCGGTGAGAGGGATGCGCAGGGCCTCGAAGGCGGCCTGCGGATCGGCGGCCCTGCGGGTGTGTACGGCGACCGCGCGCCCCTTCTCCTCGACCCACGCCCCCTCCCGGACACCGGCCTCGCCGAGCACGCCCGGCAGCTCCGCCCGGACGGCGGCGACACCGGGGTGCGGGGCGGGTGCGCTGACCGTCCCGGTACGGGCGTCCCAGCGCTCGGCGCCGTAGTGCCCGAGGACGACGAGGTGTTCGAGACCGGGCACCCCGGCGAAGCCGCCGTGCCGAACGGCCACCGCGGCCGGACGCCCGGTGACCACGGCGACGGCGGCGACCTTCGGAGCGAGCGCGGCCAGCACCCGCACCGCCTCCGGATGCGCCCGGGCCTGCTCCGGATCCGCCACGATCGGCGCGAGCGTCCCGTCGAAGTCGAGCGCGATCACCGCGCGCCCCGGGTGGGCGAGCAGGGCCTCGAGCCCACCCCGCCCTGCCGAGGTCGCCGGCGTCGGCAGCGGGTCAGTGACGTTCGGTTCCATGGATTCCGCGTGGCTGCCCATGCCTCGACCCTATCCACGAAGGGCCCCGCGCTCCCGACACCCCTCGGCCTCCAGGAGGCGAAGCCCTACCGCTCGCCCCGTCGCGCTTCCCGTACCCGGCGCAGGCGGTTGACCGTCACCGGGTCGAAGGCCAGCGCCCGCTCGTCGTCCAGCAGCGCGTTCAGCAGCTGGTAGTAGCGCACCGGCGCCAGCCCCAGCTCCTCGCGTATCGCCCGCTCCTTCACGCCGGGTCCGCTGAAGCCCCGTCGTTCCAGCGCGAGGATCTCCCGCTCCCGGCGGTCCAGCCGCTGCTCCTCGTCCATGCCCGCACGCTAGCCGCCGGCACTGACAGTGGCCCACCGCGAGCAGCCGGCACCGGCAGTGGCCTACCGCGCGGCCTGCGCCTGGGCGGCCGTCGTCTGCAGGCGGCTCAGCACGGCGGCCGGGCTCCCGCCCGACGCGACGGCCTGCCCGATGCCCTTCTTCACGGCCGCGCTGACCCGTGCCCAGGACGTCTCCCCCACCGGATACGTCTCGGACAGCGGCAGCTCGTCGAGGAACGGCTTGAGGTCGGCGTCCTGCTTCGCCGCGCTCATGACCTCGGACGCGGAGTTGGTGACCGGGAGCAGGTCGTACTCCCGGGAGAAGGCGAGGACGTTCTTCTCGCTGTAGACGAAGTCGAGGAAGTCGCCGATCTGCTCGGCGTGCCCGTTCTTCTTGAAGGCGGTCATCCAGTCGGCGACCCCCATGGAGATCTTGTTCTGGCCGTCCTCGCCGGGCATCGGCACCATGCCGAACTTCACACCCTTCCTCTCGGCCATCTTCATCAGCGAGGGGTGCCCGTTGAGCATGCCGACGTCCCCGTTCGCGAACGCGGCGAAGGCGTCGGCCCGGTTGAGCCTGCCGGGGGCGACCGGCCCGGTCAGCCCCTTGCCGACGAGGTCGTCCTTGAGCCAGGTGAAGGTGTCGACGTTCTCCGAGGAGTCGATGCTGTACGTGCCGAGCGTGTCGGTGTATCCGCCACCGCCGCCGAGCAGCCACTGCATGGTCTCGGCCTGCGCCTCCTCCGGCCCGAGGGGCAGCGCGTACGGGTACTTCACGCCCTCCGCCTTGAGCGCCTCGGCGTCCGCGGCGAGTTCGTCCCAGGTCGTCGGCGGGGTGAGGCCGGCCTCGGTGAAGAGGGTCTTGTTGTAGAAGAGCAGCCTCGTGGAGGCGGCGAACGGCAGGCCGTACTGGACGCCGTTGACCTCGCCCGCGTTGGACAGCTGCGAGATCCAGTCGGCCTGGACGGGGATGGAGACGAGGTCGTCGGCCTTGTAGAGCTGGTCCGCGTCCGCGTAGTCGGCGTACGCGCCGATCTGCGCCATGTCGGGCGCCTTGCCGGCGTCGACCAGTTCCTTGACCTCGCGGTCGACGTCGTTCCAGGAGTGGACGCTCACGTCGACGTGCACGCCGTCGTGCTTCGACTCGTACTCCTTGACCAGGGCGTCCCAGTACTTCCGGGAGCTGTTGGCCGTGCTGTCGCCGTAGTCGGCGGCGACCAGCCTCAGCGTCACCTCGCCGGACTCGCCGGTGAGGCCGCAGCCGCCCAGGACCGCCGTCAGGCCCAGTGCGGACACCGCCGCGATCGTTCCCGCCCTACCCCGCTGCACTGCCATCGCTCCAACATTGTTGATCATCGAAACTCTCGAAAAGTCATACATATTATTTCCCTAAGGTCTACACCACGTGAGTGGACTAGACCTCTTGAGGGTCCACGGGTCAAACTGTCCCCGTGAGACACGTCATCGCCCTCGATGTGGGCGGCACCGGGATGAAGGCCGCCCTGGCAGGGGCGAACGGCGAGCTGCTGCACCTGGCCCGGCGCGCCACCGGGCGCGAACGCGGGCCGGACGCGGTGGTCGAGGGCATCCTCGGCTTCGCCGCCGAGCTGCGCGCGTACGGCATCGAGCGCTTCGGCGAGCCCGCGGCCGCCGCCGGCGTCGCCGTCCCCGGCATCGTCGACGAGGAGCGGGGCGTCGCCGCCTACGCGGCCAACCTGGGCTGGCGCGACGTACCCCTGCGCGCACTGCTCGGCGAGCGACTGGGCGGAGTCCCGGTCGCCCTCGGCCACGACGTCCGCACCGGCGGCCTCGCGGAGGGCCGGATCGGCGCGGGCAAGGGGGCCGACCGCTTCCTGTTCGTTCCCCTCGGCACCGGCATCGCGGGCGCCATCGGCATCGGCGGCCGGGTGGAGTCGGGTGCCCACGGCTTCGCGGGCGAGATCGGTCACATCGTCGTACGGCCCGGAGGGGCGCTCTGTCCGTGCGGGCAGCGCGGCTGTCTGGAGCGGTACGCGTCCGCGGCGGCGGTGAGCCAGGCGTGGGCGGCGGCGACCGGGGACGCCGGGGCGGACGCGGCCGACTGCGCGAAGGCCGTCGCGTCCGGCGATCCGAAGGCCGTACGCGTGTGGCGGGATGCCGTCGACGCCCTGGCCGACGGACTGGTCACCGCGCTCACCCTGCTGGACCCGCGCACGCTCATCATCGGTGGCGGGCTCGCCGAGGCGGGGGAAACCTTGTTCACACCGCTGCGGGAGGCCGTGCGGCGGCGGGTCACCTTCCAGAAACTGCCGTCGATCGTCCCCGCGGCCCTGGGGGACACGGCTGGATGCCTCGGTGCCGGGCTGCTGGCCTGGGACCTCCTCGAACCGACCGACCGCACGGAGGTAGCAACCTGATGGCAACCCCCTCAGGGGCGCGGGGAACTGCGCGACCAGCCACACCGCACCGGCACCCGCGGGTACTCGCCGGCGCCCGCGTGGTACTGCCCACCGGCACGGTGCCCGACGGCCGCGTCACCGTCGCCGGCACCCGCATCGCCGCCGACGCCCCGCCGGGAGCCGCCCAGGTGATCGACGTGAGCGGTCACTGGCTCGTGCCCGGATTCGTCGACCTCCACAACCACGGCGGCGGCGGAGCCTCGTTCACCTCCGGGACGGTCGACGAGGTCCTTCAGGGCATCCACACCCACCGCCTGCACGGCACCACGACGCTCGTCGCCTCCACGGTCACCGGCGACATGGACTTCCTCGCCCAGCGGGCCGGACTGCTGTCCGAGCTGGCCGAACAGGGGGAGATCGCCGGGATCCACTTCGAGGGGCCGTTCATCTCGCCGTGCCGCAAGGGCGCGCACTCCGAGGAGCTGCTGCGCGACCCCGACCCGGCGGAGGTCCGCAAGCTGATCGACGCGGCGCGGGGCACGGCGAAGATGGTGACCCTCGCCACCGAGCTGCCCGGCGGCATCGACTCCGTACGGCTGCTCGCGGAGCACGGCGTGATCGCGGCGATCGGGCACACGGACGCGACGTACGAGCAGACGGTGGAGGCCATCGAGGCGGGCGCCACGGTCGCCACCCACCTCTTCAACGCGATGCCGGCCCTCGGCCACCGCGCCCCTGGCCCGATCGCCGCCCTGCTGGAGGACGAGCGGATCACCGTCGAGCTCATCAACGACGGGACGCACCTGCACCCGGCCTCCCTCCAGCTCGCGTTCCGTCACGCGGGCGCGGACCGGGTGGCGTTCATCACGGACGCGATGGACGCGGCCGGCTTCGGCGACGGGCGCTACATGCTCGGCCCGCTGGAGGTGGAGGTGGCCGCAGGCGTGGCCCGGCTGGTGGAGGGCGGCTCGATCGCGGGCTCCACCCTCACCCAGGACCGCGCGTTCAAGCGGGCGGTGACGGTCGACGGGCTGTCCGTCGAGGACGCGGTCGCCGCCCTCTCGGCCAACCCGGCCCGCCTGCTCGGCCTGGACGACACCATCGGCTCCCTGGAGCCCGGCAAGGACGCCGACCTGGTCCTCCTGGACGCCGACTTCGAGCTCAGGGGCGTGATGCGCCGGGGTGAATGGGTGGTCGATCCCCAACTGGGGTGATCTGTCCGCCTGTTGTGGGCGGCGGTTGTCCTGTCAAACTGGGAGGACCGTCGTCCGTTTGGCCTGACCGGCCCTTCGGGCAGACGGACGGCAAGCGCGTTCTGCGTTGTTCCTCGGGGAAGGTCGAGCCAGGTGATCCTCACGGTCACGCCGAACACCGCTCTCGACATCACCTATCGCGTGGGGTCCCTGCGCCCGCACACCTCCCACCGGATCACGGACCTGACCGAACGGCCGGGCGGCAAGGGTGTGAACGTGGCCCGGGTCCTCGCGGCCCTCGGCCACGAGGTGACGGTCACGGGCTTCGTCGGCGGCGCGACGGGACAGGTCGTCCAGGACGGCCTCACCGCGGTGCCGGGCCTGACGGACGCCCTCGTCCCGGTCGCCGGCGCCACCCGCCGCACGATCGCCGTCGTGGACGAGGCGACCGGCGACACGACCCAGCTCAACGAGCCCGGGCCGACGGTCACGCCCGCCGAGTGGTCCGCCTTCCAGGAGGCGTACGAGGAGCTGATCCTGTCCGCGTCCGCGGTCGCTCTGTGCGGGAGCCTGCCGCCGGGGGTGCCGGTCGGGGCGTACGCGGGGCTCGTCCGGACCGCGAAGGCGGCCGGTGTCCCCGTCCTCCTCGACACCAGCGGGGAGGCACTGCGGCGCGGGGTGGCCGCCCGCCCCGACATCGTGAAGCCGAACGCCGACGAGCTGGCCGAGCTGACCGGCTCCCACGAGCCGTCGCGTGCCACGCAGGACGCCCGCCGTCGCGGTGCCCGATCCGTGGTCGCCTCCCTGGGCCCCGCGGGCCTGCTCGCCGTCACCCCGGAGGGACGCTGGCGGGCCGCCCCGCCCGCCCGCGTCCACGGCAATCCGACCGGCGCCGGCGACTCGGCGGTCGCGGGCCTGCTGTCGGGCCTGGTCGGACGACTCCCCTGGCCGGACCGGCTGGCCCGCGCGGTCGCCCTGTCGGCGGCGACGGTGCTGGCGCCGGTGGCGGGGGAGTTCGACCGGGAGGCCTATGAGGAGCTGGTGGGGCGGGTGACGGTGACGGGGGAGGTCGGCGCGGCGTGACCGGCTACGACTTGACCCAGCCCTTCACCAGCCACATCTGGTCGAGGAGGGCGTCGCACTGGTTCCCCTGCTCGCAGGAGACCTTGATCGTGTTGGTGCCCTTGTTGAGCTGGATGTAGTTGTACGTCTGCGTCCAGCCCTTCGCGTAGTCGCCCTCGGCGGCGTTCGCCCAGTTCTTCAGGTCGACCGGCGTGTTGGAGGCCGTCCCGTTGACCGTGAGGGTGGCGTTCTGGTCCTTGCCGGGGACGCTGTAGCCGACGTACACGCTGTACTTGCCGCTCTTGGGGATGTTGTTGACGGTCCAGGTGACCGAGGAGCCGACCTGGTTGAAGCCGGTGATGTAGACACCGCCGTCGGCCTTGGCGCCCTTGACGTCGGAGGCGGTGGCGGCGGTTCCGCCCAGGGCCAGCGCCTTCGCGTCGATCGTCGGCAGGTCGTCCTCGCTCGCCGCGCTGTTGCTGTTCGACGGGCTCGGCTCCGCGCTCTGCGAAACCGTCGGCGTCGCGGACGCCTCGTTCCCGCTCGCGTCGTCGTTGCCGTCACCGACCGTCATCGCCACCGCGATGCCGATGACGACCGCGGCGACGACCGCGATCGCGCCGATCAGCAGCCCCTTGGTGTTGGGGCCGCGCCGGCCGCCGCCGCCACCGCCGTAGGACGGCTGCGGCTGGTGGGTGGTGGGAGCGCTGCCCGGGAAGGTCTCGGGCGCCGCGTAGTGGGCGCTCGCCTGGCCCTGGGCACCCTGCTGCGGGACCTGGCCGTAGGGCGCGGTCGCGGCGGCCGGAGCCTGCTGGCCGTACTGTCGCTGGCCGACCGCACGCACCCGGTTGACGGAGCCCGGATAGCCGTAACCGCCGGCACCAGAGGGCGGCTGGGCGCCGTTGGCCTGCCCGTCGGCGTAGAGATAGCCGAACGGGTCGTCGTCCTCGGGCGTGCTCGCGCCGTTGTTGCCGGCCGTCATCCCTTGGTCTCCTCAACAGGTGCGGTGCGGATGCGATTGGTGTGGTGAGAAGGGCGAGCCTACCCGCTCCTGATGGCCCAAACGGGTGACTCGGATCGCATCAGTTCGCTGACCTGGGGATCATCCCGCGCGTCTGTGTTGTTTGGGACGCGATCGTTTCTCGACGTACATCCGCTCGTCGGCCGACTTCAACACCTCGTCCGCCGTCATCCCGCAATGGGCCCAGCCGATGCCGAAGCTGGCGCCGACCCGCATGGCCCGTCCGTCGACCCGGATGGGCTGGATGATCTCGTTGCGCAGGCGTACGGCGAGGTCCTGGGCGTCGGCCCGGCCGAGCCCGTCGGCCAGCACGACGAACTCGTCGCCGCCGAGGCGGGCCACGGTGTCGCCGTCGCGGACGGCCCGGGACAGGCGCCGGGCGACCTCGATGAGGACCGCGTCACCGGAGTTGTGCCCGAACCGGTCGTTGATCGACTTGAAGCCGTCGAGGTCGCAGAAGAGGACCGCGAGCCCCTTGGTGCCGTCGTCATGTTCACCCTCAGGGGCGACGGTGTGCACGTGGTGGTCGTAGTTGTCGTACGCCTCGGTACCCGGCCGGAAGTCGAAGCCGTGGCCGCCCGTGTCGAAGACGGGGTGGCTGTACGCGGCGTCCACCGGCTCCAGGGCGCTCGCGTGGTCGGCGCGCCGGCACAGGCGGGAGGCGAGCCGGGAGCGCAGCTCGGCGGAGTTCGGCAGGCCGGTGAGCGCGTCGTGCGAGGCGCGGTGGGCGAGCTGCAGTTCGCGGCGCTTGCGCTCCTCGATGTCCTCGACGTGCGTGAGGAGGAAGCGGGGGCCGTCGGCCGCGTCGGCGACGACGGAGTTGCGCAGGTGGACCCAGATGTACGTGCCGTCGCGGCGGCCGAGCCGGAGTTCCGCGCGGCCGCCCTCGGCGGAGGTGCGGAGCAGGGTGCCTATGTCCTCGGGGTGGACGAGGTCGGAGAAGGAGTAGCGGCGCATCGCGGAGGCGGGGCGGCCCAGCAGCCGGCACAGGGCGTCGTTGGTGCGCAGGATCCGGCCGTGCTGGTCGCCGCCCATCTCGGCGATGGCCATGCCGGAGGGGGCGTACTCGAAGGCCTGCCGGAAGCTTTCCTCGCTGGCGCGCAGGGCCTGCTGCTCCCTTTCGAGCCTGACCAGTGCACGCTGCATGTTGGCACGTAGACGCGCGTTGCTGATCGCGATGGCGGCCTGGAAGGCATACATCTGGAGCGCTTCGCGCCCCCATGCGCCCGGACGGCGGCCGTTGCGCGGCCGGTCCACGGACAGCACGCCGATCAGCTCACCGCTCACGCCGCCGGGCGGGCCGGGCGTGAACATGGGAGCGAAGAGCCGGTCGGAGGGGTGCCACTCGTCCTCGAAGCGGGGCGCGGGCCCGTCGGTGTACCACTGCGGGACGTCGTCGTCGTCGAGGACCCAGCCCTCGGTGTGCGGTATGAAGACCAGGTCGCCCCAGTGTTCACCCATGGCCAGCCGGCGCTCCCAGGAGTCCCGGGAACCGACGCGTCCGGTGATCAGCGCCTCGGCGGCCGCGTTGCCCGCGAAGGCGGCGACGACGAGGTCACCGTCGGGGCGTACGAGGTTCACGCACGCCAGCTCGTACCCGAGGGCCTGGACCACGCCGTCGGCCACGGTCTGCAGTGTGTCGGCGAGGCTGCGGGCCGTGTTCATGTCGGCCATGACCTGGTGCAGCTGCCGCAGGGACGCAAGGCGGACGTAGGGCTCCGACTCGCTCTCCATGCTCGCCCTCCCCCCCCGAGACCTCGCAGCGAATCAAGGGTTCTCATCGGCGTATCGTCCTGGCAGCTTCCCTGCCACTGAATCACAGCGCGCTGCCCACTCGGTACACAGGGTCAACAATTAGTCTCTCTTGTGACTCAAGTCACAGCGAAAGATGAGCAATTGAGTGGGGTTTCTGCATTTTCCCTGTGCGTTTACTGAACGCAAAGTTCTTGTGAATGTGATGACCGTGGGGAAGACCGCGAACGGAACACCACGAACGGAACACAGAGAGTACACACGGAAACTCGTCCGCGAGTCCTAGGACCGGTCTCGGCCGGAGGCCCGATGCGGCGCGCACGGACCGACGGCTAGCGTTCCGAGCGTGCCGAACACTCTCCCCGCCCCGCCCGCCACCCTCGCCGCTCCCGCCGCCGGGCATGCTGTGGGGGTGAGCAACGACGAGTTCCGAGCAGCCCTGTCCCGGCTGGCCGCCGGCGTGGTCCTGGTGACCGCGCGGGAGGCGTCGCTCGACGCGGACGACCCGCAGGCGCCGACCGGCGAGGACGTCGGCATGACCGCGACGGCCTTCATGTCGGTCTCCCTCGACCCGCCCCTGGTGCTGGTCAGCCTGCGCGAGGGCTCCCGCATGGACGACCTGCTCGACGAGCAGCCCCTGTGGGCGGTGTCGGTGCTCTCCGAGAGCCAGCGGCACATCGCCGGCCGCTTCGCCATGAAGAACCGCATCAGCGACCGTCTCCTCTTCGAGGACATCCCGTACGTCCGCGGCGAGGCGTCCGGCGCTCCCCTGGTGGGCGGCGCCCTGGCCACGCTGGAGTGCCGCACGGAACAGCGCGTGCCGGCCGGCGACCACGTCCTGGTGATCGGCCGGGTCCTGACGGCGGCCGTACCGAGCGCGGACGGCGGCCCGCTGACGTATTTCCGGGGCCGGTACCGGCAGTTGGGCTGAGCCGGGAATTCGATCGCCTCCCCCCGGCCCGCCTGCCTAGGGTGCGCGCATGACGACGACTCCCGCACCGCGCCTCGTGGAGATCACACCCCACAACTTCGAGGCCGCCACCGGCATAAAGGTCCGCCCTGAACAGGAATTCGCGGTCTCCCCGGTGATGCAGTCCCTCGCCGAGGCGTACGTCCACCCCGCCGGCGTCGCCTGGCCCCGCCTGATCGTCGACGGCGACCGCCCCGTCGGCTTCCTGATGGCCTTCTTCGGCATCGACTGGAAGGAGGACGGCACCCTCTTCCGCTCCGGCCTGTGGCGGCTGAACATCGCCGCCGGCGAACAGGGCCGGGGCTACGGCCGGTTCGCCGTGGAGTCGGTGGCGGCCGAGATCCGCCGCAGGGGCGGCAAGGAGATGTACGTCACCTGGCACACCGGTCCCCACTCCCCCGAGAACTTCTATCCGAAGCTCGGCTTCCGTACCGACGGGGAGACGAGCGAGGGGGAGATCGTCGGGGTGCTGGACCTGTCGTAGCGACGCCCCGGGGGTCATCCCCAGTCGCGGCCGGTTCTCCCCCGCTTGGTGTCCGAGCGCTGCTTCTTCTCCCGCAGCCGGCGTTCGTTGATACCCCGGGGGATCCGGGTGGCCCGGCGCGGCTTGGGCGGCGGGGCCGTCGCCTCGGCGAGGAGAGAGGCCAGGCGTACGGCGGCGGTCTCGCGGTTGCGCCACTGGGAGCGGTGCTCGGAGGCGCGCACGGTGACGACGCCGTCGACGAGCCGGCCGGCCAGCGTGGCCAGGGCCCGCTGCTTCCACACGTCGGGCAGTGCCTCGGTACGGGCGAGGTCGAAGCGAAGCTCCACCTGGGTGTCGCTGGTGTTGACGTGCTGTCCGCCGGGCCCGGAGGACCGGGAGAAACGCCAGAGGAGCTCGGCCTCGGGGAGCGAGACGGAGCCGCGGATGACGTAGGGACCGGACATGACGTCCATGTTCCCCGAGCTGTCCGGTCCACGTCACGCGATTATCGGCGCGGCAGGGGAACAGCTCGGTAAAGAAAGTAAAGAGACCAGGAACCTCGCGTACCCCTCTCCGCGTTGATACCGGTAGCTGTAGCTTCATGCTGCCGTATGTCTAACGAGGGAAGGACTCCCAACAATGGCTGTAAGCCTGTCCAAGGGTGGCAACGTCTCGCTCACCAAGGAGGCTCCGGGCCTGACCGCCGTCACCGTGGGCCTGGGCTGGGACGTCCGCACCACCACCGGCACGGACTTCGACCTCGACGCCTCCGCGATCGCGGTCAACACGCAGGGCAAGGTCTACTCGGACGGCCACTTCGTGTTCTTCAACAACAAGCAGACCCCGGACCAGACCATCATCCACACCGGTGACAACCGCACCGGTGAGGGCGCGGGCGACGACGAGGCGATCAAGGTCAACCTCGCCGGCCTCCCGGCCGACATCGAGAAGATCGTGTTCCCGGTCTCGATCTACGACGCCGAGAACCGCTCGCAGAACTTCGGCCAGGTGCGCAACGCCTACATCCGCATCCTGAACGAGGCGGGCGGCGCCGAGATCGCCCGCTACGACCTCTCGGAGGACGCGGCCACGGAGACGGCCATGGTCTTCGGCGAGCTCTACCGCAACGGCGCCGAGTGGAAGTTCCGCGCGGTCGGCCAGGGTTACGCCTCGGGCCTGGTCGGCATCGCCCAGGACTTCGGCGTGAACGTCTGATCCGACGTCCACCCGCAGCTCCGCCGAAGCCCCCGACCGTCGTGACGGCCGGGGGCTTCGGCGTCCCCGCCACCCGCCCCCTCACTCCTGGGCGGGCGCCGGCTTCCCGTCCCCGTACAGCCAGTCCGCCCAGATCGCGTCGACGTCCTTGCCCGGCGCCTGCCGCTCCACGTACGCCGTGAAGTCGGCCGTGTCCGCGTTGCCGTGCCGGTGGGCGGCGGCCCAGCCGCGCAGCAGGGTGCGGAAGGCGGTGTCACCGACCGTCTGACGGAGCCGGTGCAGGACCATCGCGCCTCGCTCGTAGACGGGGCTGTCGGAGAGGTGCGCGGCGCTCGCCGGCTCGGCGGGCGGGAAGGACCAGAGGTCCTCGTAGGTCTCCTCGCCGTGGTCGTACAGCGCGTCGAAGGTCTGCTGGGCGCTGTCGCCGCCGTGCTCCTCCTGCCACAGCCACTCCGCGTACGTCGCGAAGCCCTCGTTGAGCCACATGTCCTGCCAGGTCTTCGGCGTGACCGAGTTGCCGAACCACTGGTGGGCGAGTTCGTGGACGAGGAGCCCGGTGTCGGGGACGCCCGGGAAGACGGGCCGGTTCTGGGTCTCCAGGGCGTAGCCGGCGTCGCCGGCGCGGTCGACGATCGCTCCGGTGGAGGAAAAGGGGTACGGCCCGAAAATCTCCGTGGCCCACTCCATGATCTCGGGGATCCCCTGCAGCACCTTCCGGCTCGCCGCGGCCAGGGTCGGGTCGACGGCGACGTACACGGGCAGGCCGTCGGCGGTGGTGGAGCGGCGGATGTCGTAGTCACCGACGGCGACCGTGGTCACGTGACTCGCCATGGGCTCGGCGGTGCGCCAGGTGAACGCCGTACGGCCCCCGCCGGTCCGCTCGCCCACCAGCTCGCCGTTGGACACGGCCCGCAGCCCCTCCGGCACGGTGGCCGTGACCTCGTACGACGCCTTGTCCGAGGGGTGGTGGTTGCCGGGGAACCACGCCATCGAACCCGTCGGCTCTCCGAGGGCGAGCGCCCCGTCCGCGGTGCGCAGCCAGCCCTCCTGGGAGCCGTCCGGATCGGTGATCGTCACCGGGGTGCCGGAATAGCGGACGGTCACGCGGAAGGTCTCGTCCTCGCCGAGCCCTTCGCGTGGGCGCACGGTCAGCTCCTGCCCGGCGCGGTCCCAGCGGGCGTCCTCGCCGTCCACGGTGACCCCGCCGACGTCGAGCCCCTCGAGGTCGAGGTCGAAGGCGGAGAGGTCCTGGGTGGCGCGGGCGCTGATCGTCGCCGTGCCGGTCAGATGGCCGGTGCCGGGCTCGTAGCCGAGGTCCAGGTCGTAGTGCGTGACGTCGTACCCGCCGTTGCCCGCCTTCGGGAAGTACGGGTCGCCCGCACCAAAATCGCCGGGGCCGCCGGACGCCTCCCCGCCACCGCACGCGGTCAGGGTGAGGGCCAGGACCAGGGCGAGGGCGGGAAGCCGGGACGTACAGGTCCGGGCAACGGGTGCGGATCGGGACACGCCGGTGATCCTACGAGGACGCGCGTGGCACCATCTCGTACGTGCTCGACATCGGCTACGCCCTCTCCAACCGCTTCCCGGACCCCCCGCAGACCGACTACCGCCGCGCGGACGTCCACACCCTGCGCCACGACCTGTTCTGCGGGGACGTCTACCTCGCCGACACCAAGGCGGACCGGGAGCTGTCCACGGCCTGGGGATGGGTTCCGGTGCTCGACTTCGCGTGGGCCCTGTGCGACATCGTCGAGCAGATCGACCGCGACCCGGCCGGCTCCCGCGCCGCCCGCCCGCAGCGCGCGGAGCTCGACTTCACCGAGTCCACCGACCGCATGCTCTTCGAGCGCCGCTTCGGCTGGGTGGACATCGAGGCCGACTGGATGCCGGCCGAGGAGCCCCCGCTGAGCTTCTCTCACGCCGAACTCCGCAAGGAGGCCCGGGACTTCCTGCACGACCTGATCGCCGACCTGATCGACCTGCACGACGACCTGGGCGAGAACCCGGCGATCTGGACCCTCCAGGCGCGCTTCCCCCGGGCCTGAACCGCCGCGTCCCTTTCTCTCTCACCTACGGCGGGCTGGAACAGCCTTCACCCCTCCACCCGAACCCCCATCTCCGCCGCCAACACCGGCGCCAGATCCAGCAGTTGAGCCGGACTGATCACCGCCCCCGCCAGCCGGTCCACGCCACGAGCGATCTCCAGCGAAGCGGCACCGCGCAGGTCGACGTCCTTCAGCGTGGCCGCGTTGAGATCCGCCCCCTTCAGCTCGCAGTCCACGAACTCGACCCGCTCCAGCCGGGCTCCCCCGAAGTCCGGCTCGACGAGCACGCAGCCCTGGAAGACGACGTCCTTGAGGCGGGCCGTGCGCAGGTTCAGGTAGTCGATCTTGCCGCCGCGGACCAGGACCCGCTCCAGGACGGCTCCGTGCATCTGCGTCCCGCCGAGCCGGGCGTCGACCAACTCGACGTCCCGCAGAGTCGACTCGGCCAGGTCGGTGCCCACACCCCGGATGCCGGTGAGCACGGAGTCCAGGAAGCGGGCGTGGTGCAGCCGGGTCTCGTCCAGCGCGCACCCCGTCAGCGCGCAGTCCATGAAGCGGGCGCCCCGTCCGTCCTGCCCGGCGAAGTCCGCCGTCACGAACTCCACCCCGTCGTAGTCCCCGTCCGGCTCCAGCCCCCCGCCGTCGTACGGCTCCAGCGGAGGCAGCCGCACCTCAGGGCGCCGCGCCGCCTTCACCCCGCTCCCACCCGCCCGACCCGTCCCGCCCACCGCTCTCCTCGCCATGCCCCCATGCTGCACCCCACCACTGACAATCACCCTGACCTGCACAAACACCGGCGATGTCACATTCCGGGGCCCTCCAACGGTCGTATCCACAGAACCGACCGAAGGAGACCCCCACCATGCACCGCATCACCGTCATCGGCGGCGGCTTCGCCGGACTCACCGCCGCCCTCACCGCCGCCGAGGCGGGCGCCAAGGTCACCGTCTACGAAGCCCACCACACCCTCGGCGGGCGGGCGCGGACCGCCGAGGGGCCGTACCGCACGAACGAAGGACCGCACGCCCTCTACAGCGGCGGCCCGCACTGGGCCTGGCTGAGGCAGCGCGACCTCATCGGCCCGCTCGCGCCGATCCCGCCCCTGGAGGCGGCCCGGCTGCGGCTGCGCCACAAGGGCGTACTGCGCCGCACCCCGCCCTTCGCGATGCTCAAGCTGCTGCGCCCCGGCGTCCGGCAGGCGCCCGTCGACGTCGACTTCATGACCTGGGCGACCGAACAGACCGGCGAGGAGGGCGCCCGCGCCGCCGCGCACTACTCGGCCGTCGCCCTCTTCCACCACGACCCCGGCTCCCTGTCCGCGGCCTTCGTGCAGGAACGCCTGCGTCGCGCCACCAAGCTCCCGCCCGAGGCCCAGTACCCGCGCGGCGGCTGGGCCAGTGTCATCGACCGGATGGCCTCCCGGGCCTGGAACCTGGGAGTCCGGATGGAGACTCTCGCCCGGATCGACACCCTCCCCACCGACACGCCCGTCGTCGTCGCCACCTCCCTGGACGCCGCCCGCCGCCTCCTCGGCGACGACTCCCTGACCTGGGCCGGCGGCCGCACCACCCTCGTCGACCTCGCCGTACGCACCCGGCGCGGCGACGCCTTCGCCGTCTCCGACCTCGACTCCTCCGGCTGGCTCGAACGCTTCACCGCCCAGGACCGCTCCCTCGCCCCCGCCGGCGAGCAGCTGATCCAGGGGCAGATCCCGATCGCTCCGCACGAGACGAAGGCCGACGGCATCGCCCGTGCCGAGCAGCTTCTCGACCTCGCCTTCGAGGGCTGGCGCGGGCGCGTCACCTGGCGCCGTGAGGCCGTCGCGAACGGCCGTACCGGCGCCGTCGACCTGCCGGGCACGAGCTGGCGCGACCGGCCCGCCGTCGACCGCGGCGACGGCGTCTACCTGGCGGGCGACCAGGTCGCCGCACCCGGCGTCCTCTCCGAGGTCTCCTTCAACAGCGCCCTGACCGCCGTCTCACTCGCCCTCGGCCGGAACACTCTTGACCTCAAGCATGCTTGAGGTTGAAGAGTGGGTCCCGACGACAGCACGGCACTAAGGCAGCGCGGCAGGCCGGCAGCACGCCGACGCGCCCACGCGCCCACGCGCCCACGCGCCGACATCAGCGACCGATGGGGGACCCCACATGCACGCCATCCGCCTGCACGCCTTCGGCCCGGCCGACCACCTCACCTACGAGGAGACCGACGACCCCCGGCCCGCCCCAGGCCAGGTCCGTATCGCCGTGGCGGCGGCCGGGGTCCATCTCCTGGACACCGCCCTGCGCGAGGGCATGCAGGGCCCCCTCCCCGCGCCGCCCACCCTGCCCACGATTCCCGGCCGCGAGGTCGCCGGTGTCGTCGAGGCCCTTGGCGAGGGCGTCGCCGGACTGTGGCTCGGCAAGCGCGTGGTCGCCCACCTCGGGTTCGCTCCCGGGGGCTACGCCGAACTCGCCGTCACGGACGTCGAACGCGTCCACGAGATCCCCGCGAACCTGGACTTCGCCCAGGCCGTCGCCATGATCGGCACAGGCCGTACGACCATGGGGATCCTCCAGTTCGCCGAGCTCGGCCCCGGCTCCGTCGCCGTGATCCCGGCCGCCGCCGGCGGCATCGGCACCCTCCTCGTCCAGTACGCCAAGCACGTCGGCGCCACCGTCGTCGGCCTCGCCGGCGGCCCGGAGAAGACCGCCCGCGTCCAGGCGAACGGCGCCGACCTCGCCGTCGACTACAACGACCCGTCCTGGCCGGACAAGGTCCGCGCCTACCTGGGCGGCGACACCGCCACCGTCGTCTTCGACGGCGTCGGCGGCGACGTCGCCCGCGAGGCCGTCGGCCTGCTCGGCCCCGGCGGCAAACACATCGTCTTCGGCTGGTCCGGGGAGGGCATCCACGACGGCGGGCCCTACCTCGTCGACGGCGTGTCCGAGCAGGTCCTCGGCCCGCTGATGATGCAGAAGGCCGGCGGCCCGGACCCCGTACGCACCCTCGAACTGCGCGCCCTCACCCAGGCGGCCGAGGGCCGCCTCACCCCCGCCGTACATCGCTTCCCGCTCGCCGAGGCCGCCGCCGCACACCGGGCCCTGGAAACCCGCGGCACGACCGGAAAGGTCGTCCTGGAACCATGATCCAGCGGATGCGGAGGGCCTCGATCCATGGTCTGCTGACCGGATGAGCGTGACCCCAGCAGGTGATCCCGAAGCCGCCGACCCCCGCCGCTGGTGGGGCCTGGTGATCATCGCCCTCGCGCAGCTGATGGTCGTCCTCGACTCGACCATCGTGAACATCGCGCTCCCCTCCGCACAGCACGACCTGGGCATCTCCGACGGCGACCGGCAATGGGTCATCACCGCCTACACGCTCGCCTTCGGCGGCCTGCTCCTGCTCGGCGGCCGCATCGCCGACCTGGTCGGCCGCAAACGCGCCTTCGTGATCGGCCTCGTCGGCTTCGCGGCCGCCTCCGCGCTCGGCGGCGCCGCCACCGGCTCCGGCATGCTCTTCGGCGCCCGCGCCCTCCAGGGCGTCTTCGCCGCCGTACTCGCCCCCTCCGCCCTCTCCCTGCTCACCACCACCTTCACCGACCCCAGGGAACGCGGAAAGGCCTTCGGTATCTACGGCGCCCTGGCCGGCAGCGGCGCCGCCATCGGATTCATCGTCGGCGGCCTGCTCACCGAATACCTGGACTGGCGCTGGTGCCTCTACGTCAACGTCCCCATCGCCGCCGTCGCCGTCTTCGGCGCCCTCGCCCTCCTCCGCGACCGCCCCCGCCACACCGGTGCCCGCCTCGACATCCCCGGCGTGCTCCTGGGCTGCGGCGGCCTGGTCGCGATCGTCTACGGCTTCAGCGAGGCCGAACCCCGGGGCTGGGCCGACCCCGTGGTCCTCGGATTCCTCGCGGGAGGCGTCGCGCTCCTCGCCACGTTCGTGTGGTGGCAGACCCGGGCCCCCAAGCCCCTGCTCCCCCTCCACGTCATCAAGGACCGCAATCGCGCCGGCTGCTTCCTGACCATGGGCCTCGCCGTCATCGGCATGTTCGGCCTGTTCCTCTTCATGACGTACTACCTGCAGGTCGTCCTCGCCTACTCCCCCGTGCAGACAGGCCTCGCCTTCCTCCCCCTCACCGCCTCGATCATCACCGGCTCCACCCAGATCTCGGCCCGCCTGATCAACCGCGTACCGCCCCGCATGCTCATGGTCCCCGGCATGATCCTCGCCTCGTCCGGCATGGTGATCCTCACCCGGATGACGGTGGACAGCTCGTACGCGACCGACATCCTCCCCGCCCTGATCTGCCTGGGCCTCGGCATGGGCCTGACCTTCATGCCGGTCTTCTCCACCGCCACCGCGGGCATCGCCCCGCAGGACTCCGGCGTCACCTCCGCGACCCTCAACACCTCCCAACAGGTCGGCGGCTCGATTGGCACGGCCCTCCTCAACACCATCGCCACCACCAGCAGCACCGCCTACGTCACCGCCCGCCTCGCCGACCCGGGCGACCGGGCCCGGATGGCCGAGGAAGCCGTCGTCCACGGCTACACGGTCGCCATCTGGTGGGCCGCCGGCATCATGCTCCTGGCCGGCCTGATCGCCGGCCTGATGGTGACGACGAACCCCACGAATCGCTCCGCCCCGGAGGGCCGGACACAGGTGCCGGGGGCACTGCGGACGTAGCGCATGTCCACACCCTGTGGATACGCCGGTCAATTCACATGAGGCGATTCCCGCACGCGAGTAGGGTCCGCACCGTGATCGACATTCCGGAGGCGCTGGCCGCATCGCAGGAGGAGTTCAACGGGGAGGCGGGCCGCGCTTTCATCGCCGGCCTGCCGCAACTGACGGCGGAGTTCCTGGACCGCTGGGAACTGACCGTCGACGGACGGCCGATGCACGGCGTCACCGCACTGGTCGTGCCGGTCGTCCGAGCGGACGGCACTTCGGCCGTCCTGAAGCTGCAACTCCTCGACGAGGAGAGCGAGGGCGAGCCCGTCGCCCTGCGCGTCTGGGACGGCGACGGGGCCGTACGGCTCCTGGACCGCGACGAGACCACCGGCACCATGCTCCTCGAACGCCTCGACCCCACCCGCATGCTGTCCCACCTGGGTGACACCCGCGAGGCCGTCCTGGTCATCGCCCGCCTCCTGGCCCACCTCACCGCCGTGCCCGCCCCCCAGGGCATGCGCCGCCTCGGCGACATCGCCGAGGCCATGCTCGACCGGACCCGGTCGGCCCTCAGCCACATCCCGGACCTTGACACCCGCCGCCTGGTCGCCGACTGCGCGGCCGCCGTACGCGAAGTGATGGACGAACCCGGAGACCGCCTCCTGCACTGGGATCTCCACGACGAGAACGTCCTCGCCAGTGACCGCGCCCCCTGGCTCGCCATCGACCCCAAGCCGCTCGCCGGCGACCCCGGCTTCGAACTCTGGCCCGCCCTCGACAACCGCTTCGACGCCGACGAGGTCCGCTGGCGCTTCGACGCCATGACCGACGTACTCGGTCTGGACCGCGCACGCGCGCGTTCCTGGACCCTGGGCCGGCTCCTCCAGAACGCCCTGTGGGACGTCGAGGACGGCCGCCCGCCGGAGCCCCGGCAACGGGAAATCGCCGAGCGCCTGAGGAACGCCGGGAGCTAGCCTCCGGGCATGATCCGCACCGCGACTCCCGCCGACGTCCCCGTCATCCACGCCCTCGTCCGCGAACTGGCCGAGTACGAGAAGGCCCCGACCGAGGCGAAGGCGACCCCGGAACAACTCCACGAAGCCCTCTTCGGCGAACGCCCGGCCGCCTACGCCCACATCGCGACCGACGACACGACCGGCGAACCGGTCGGCTTCGCCCTGTGGTTCCTGAACTTCTCCACCTGGCGCGGCGTCCACGGCATCTACCTGGAGGACCTCTACGTCCGCCCCACCGCCCGAGGCGCCGGCCACGGCAAGGCCCTGCTCACCGAACTGGCCCGGATCTGCGTCGAGCGCGGCTACGAACGCCTGGAGTGGTCCGTCCTGAACTGGAACACCCCGTCCATCGCCTTCTACGAGGCGCTCGGCGCGCGGCCCCAGGACGAGTGGACGGTGTACCGCCTGACGGACGGGGCACTGACGGAGCTCGGGACGCGGGCATGAGGAAACCCAGGCCAGATACCCACTGACCTGGGCTTTTCCTTGCCGAGAGCCCCCTGTCGGATTCGAACCGACGACCTACGCATTACAAGTGCGTTGCTCTGGCCAACTGAGCTAAGGAGGCCTGCACGCGTGTGACGTGAGGGCGTGCCTGTGCAGTGTACCCAGGCCACACGGTGCCCTTCTCGAAAATTTCGGCGAAGTTCACACTCCCCCAGGTACTGACAGATGACGTTGACGCCAGGTACCGTCCTGACCCAGTTCACACGCGTGGACTACACCACCCCGGACCTCGTCCGGGGCGGCTCACCACCTTCCTACAACGGATCGTCCGGCACGTTCCTGCCGGTAGAAGGGGGCCCTTCACCATGGCCACTGTCTCGTTCGACAAGGCGACCCGGATCTACCCGGGTTCCACCAAGCCCGCGGTCGATGCGCTGGAGATCGACATCGAGGACGGCGAGTTCCTCGTCCTCGTCGGTCCCTCGGGTTGCGGCAAGTCCACCTCGCTCCGGATGCTCGCGGGGCTCGAGGACGTGAACGGCGGCGCCATCCGCATCGGTGACCGCGACGTCACGCACCTGCCACCGAAGGACCGGGACATCGCCATGGTGTTCCAGAACTACGCGCTGTACCCGCACATGTCGGTCGCCGACAACATGGGCTTCGCGCTCAAGATCGCCGGCGTCAACAAGGCGGAGATCCGGCAGAAGGTCGAAGAGGCCGCGAAGATCCTCGACCTGACCGAGTACCTGGACCGCAAGCCGAAGGCGCTCTCCGGCGGTCAGCGCCAGCGTGTCGCCATGGGTCGCGCGATCGTGCGTGAGCCGCAGGTGTTCCTCATGGACGAGCCGCTGTCCAACCTGGACGCCAAGCTCCGTGTGTCCACGCGTACGCAGATCGCGTCGCTGCAGCGCCGCCTCGGCATCACCACCGTCTACGTCACCCACGACCAGGTCGAGGCCATGACGATGGGCGACCGGGTGGCCGTGCTGAAGGACGGTCTGCTCCAGCAGGTCGACTCGCCGCGCAACATGTACGACCGGCCCGCCAACCTCTTCGTCGCCGGCTTCATCGGCTCCCCCGCGATGAACCTCGTCGAGGTCCCGATCACCGACGGCGGCGTGAAGTTCGGCAACAGCGTCGTCCCGGTCAGCCGGGACGCCCTGGCGGCCGCCGCCGACAAGGGCGACCGCACGGTCACCGTCGGCGTCCGCCCCGAGCACTTCGACATCGTCGAGCACAACGGCGCCGCCGCCTCGGCCCTGTCGAAGGACACCGAGGACGCCCCGGCCGGTCTCGCGGTCTCCGTGAACGTCGTCGAGGAGCTCGGCGCCGACGGTTACGTCTACGGCAGCGCCAAGGTCGACGGCGACCTCAAGGACCTGGTCGTCCGCGTCAGCGGCCGCGCGGTCCCGGACAAGGGCGCCACGCTGCACGTCGTGCCGCGGCCGGGCGAGATCCACGTGTTCTCGACCTCCACGGGCGAGCGCCTCACCGACTGAGGCGAAAAGAACCACCGACCCGGGCAGATTCACCCGAGTTGACGAAGAGGGCCCCGCAGCCTGCTGCGGGGCCCTCTTCGCTGTCGACAAATACCCCGGCAGACCGGTCATTTCGAGCAGTGTGCGTCAACGCGGTACCCGGAAGAAGGCACCAGTTCATCCCCCGAACCGGTGACTAAATGTCGCCAAATCATCACCCCGCGCTACCCTCACACGCGTGAAGCACTCCACTTACCAACAGCCGCGACGCGGCCGGGGCCCCGCCCGCCGGATCGGCCGCACCCTCGCCCTCGTCCTGCCCGTCGTCCTGGTGCTCTCCGGGACCCTCGCGGTCACCCGGGTCAACTGGTCGGGGAATCCCTCGAATTCCGTGCTCACCGCGTCGGACGCCACGCTGTCGGACGCCAAGGCGCCCGCGGCCCGTGCTCCGCAGGACGTGTTGCGCGACCAGCTCCTGACCGAACTCCAGGAGAAGAACCCGGGTCTCGCGCTCACGCACCTCCAGGAGGCGGTCAACGGCCGTCCGTCGCTGGCGAAGCACTGTGTCTCCATCGCGCGTGCCCTGGGCCGTGCCGCGGTCCAGGTGTACGGGCCCACGCGTGCGCAGTCGTACGCCCGCCCGGTCTGTGACACGGCCTTCGCGACGGGCGTCGCGGCGGCGCACAGCTGATCGCGGACCAACCGGGGGGAGGGTGGTAACGGCTGATTAAGGAACGGTTGCAGGCCCCGGCCGCGGGCGGGACGCCACGTACAGTTCGGTCATGACCGATCCGAACGCCGCGTCCCGCCCTGTTCAAGCCGTCATTCTGGCCGGCGGCCAGGGCTCCCGGCTGCGCCCGTACACCGACGACCGGCCCAAGCCGATGGTCGAGATCCCCGGCACGGGGACTCCGATCATCGGCCATCAGCTTGTCTGGCTGGCGGAGGAGGGCGTGACGGACGTGGTGGTCAGCTGCGGCCACCTCGCCGACGTCCTGCAGAAGTGGCTGGCGAGCGCCGATCTCCCGGTGAACGTCACGACGGTCGTCGAGACGGAGCCGCTCGGCCGCGGCGGCGGCCTGAAGTACGCCGCCGCGCATCTCCCGCACCCGGACCGGGCCTGGTACGCCACCAACGGCGACATCTGGACCCGCTTCTCGCTGCGCGACATGGCGGACTTCCACACCGAGCGCGACGCGGTGGCGACCCTCGCGCTGGCCCGCCCCCGCATCCCGTGGGGCGCCGTGGCGACGGACGGCTTCGGGCGCGTCACGGACTTCATCGAGTCCCCGCCGACGACGTACGACATCAACGCCGGCGTCTATGTCTTCTCGCCGGAGTTCGCCGGGCTGCTGCCCGAGCGCGGCGACCACGAGCGCACGACGTTCCCCCACCTCGCCCGTGAGCGGCGATTGGCCGGCTTCCCCATTCCGCAGGGTTCGTATTGGCGTGCCATCGACACGGCGAAGGATCTGACGGAGGCGGCCAAGGAACTGGCCGCGCTGGGCCGCTAGAGACGGCCCGGAGCATGACGACGGGGGTCCCGCGCTTCTGAAGTGCGGGACCCCCGTCGTCGTATGGGCCGGGGTGTTTCAGCCGGCAGGCGTGCCCAGGATTCCGCCCACCGGCTCCGTTACCCCAACAGGCCGCCCACCAGGCCCGGCTGGGAGGAGGAGCCTCCGCCGTCGGAGCCGCTTGAGGAGCCCCCGCTGGCGCTGGCGCTGCCGCCGGAGGTGGGGCCGGAGCTGGTGCTGGGGGCCTCCTGGACCGGGGAGGACTGCTGCGCTGGGGCCTGGCCGACGGTGCCCTGGGTCTGGGTGGGCGAACCGCCGGTGGCGGTGCCGGTGTCGCGGGTGGCGTCCGGGGTGGCAGCCGTGCCGGCGGAGGGGCTGGTCGTGGCGCTCTGGGTCGGCGAGCTGGGGGCCGACGGGGTCTTCTTCTGCCGCTTGGCGGGGTCCTGCGGGAGCGGTGAGCCGGGCAGTTCGTTGCGCGGGGCCTCGCCGGGGCCGGGGACGACGACGCGGTCGGCGTCACGGACGGCACCGCCGAGGAGCGAGCCGACGAGCAGGGTGAGACCGGCGGCGATGACGGTGATGAGGGCGCCACGGCGCAGGACGTAGTGGCGCAGGTCCCAGATGTCGGCGCGGGGTCCGAGGCGGCGCCAGGCGCTGCCGACCAGACGGCCGTCGATGGAGTAGACGGGGGCGCCGGCGATGATCAGCGGGGACCAAGCGGCGAGGTAGATGATGTCGGGGGTGTCGTAGGCGGGGACGCTCTTCCAGCTGACGGTCACGAGGAGCGCGGCGGACAGACCGGCGCCGACGACCGCGGCGACGCGCTGCCAGCAGCCCAGGATCGTGAGGACGCCCACGATGACCTGGAGGAAGGCGATGACGAGTCCGGCGCCTACGGGGTGCTGGAGGGCGAACTGCCGCAGCGGCTCGGCGACTTCCCAGGGGTGCAGGGTGTTGAGCCACTTGACCATGGAGCCGCGTTCGCCGCCGTCGAAGTAGACGGGGTCGCAGAGTTTGCCCATGCCGGCGTAGATGGAGATGAAGCCGAGGAAGACGCGCAGCGGGAGGAGGACGACGCCGAGGTTCATGCGGCGGCCCGGGTAGTAGGCGTGCCGGGCGGGGTCGTCGCTGTGGCGCCTGGCGCGGTGACTCCGGTCGGTGCCGCTGCCGCTGTCCTCGTACTCCTCGAACTCACCGCCCACGTAGGCGGGTTCGTCGTCGACACTGTCCACGGTCCGCATGTGGGGCAGGAATCGGGTGCTGTCGGAGTCGTGTGTGCGCTGGGCGCCGACGACGGGGGTCTCGACGGTCTGGGTGAGGTCGTCGTAGCCGTCGTCGGCGTAACGGCCGTCGCGGTAGCCGCCGTTGACGTCGACACGGGGGATGACCTGGGTCGCTCCGGCGTCGGCGGTCGCCGGTTCCTCGCCGTGGCGGACGCTGCCGCCCCGCGCGGCCTGGAGCAGGCGGTGGGCGCCGGTGTCGTCGGGGTCGGACTTGCCGCTCCACACGACGGCCCGGCGGCGGGCGCCCGCGGCAGCGCCGGGTCTGCCGGCCGCGGCGCCGACCGCGGGGATCCGGGCGGTGTCGTCGGCGGTCAAGTGCCGGGCGACCCGCGGGGATTGGGTGCGTCGCGTCGACGCGCCCAGCTGCACGCGGAAGCTCGCATGATTGACGATGATCTGCGCCGGATCGCTCGGCACCTTCACCATGCTCAGCGCGGGAGCGTCGTCGAAGCCCGACGGGTCGTCCCCCGTGGGTGTGCGGGGTGTTCTGGTGTCCACACTCATCTAACCGAGTGACGTGTGCTTAGGACACTGCTTTGACCGGGCGGATCTGTCCGGACCCCGTCAAGGTTGTCCTCGACGCCAGGAACACCCCGTGTGGGTGACTACGTCGAACAGTCGTCAGGCGCGTCGTCGTGCCGTTTCGTACAGCACGATGCCCGCCGCGACACCGGCGTTGAGCGACTCCGCACCACCCGGCATCGGGATCCGCACCCGGTGGTCGCAGGTCTCGCCGACCAGTCGCGACAGGCCCTTGCCCTCGCTGCCGACGACGATGACGACGGGCCCGGACAGTGCCTCCAGGTCGCCGAGTTCGGACTCGCCATCGGCGGCCAGACCGACGACCGTGATGCCGGCCTTCTTGTACGCCTCCAGGGCGCGCGTCAGGTTGGTGGCGCGGGCGACGGGCGTCCGGGCGGCGGCACCGGCGGACGTCTTCCAGGCGCCGGCGGTCATGCCGGCCGCGCGCCGCTCGGGGACGACGACGCCGTGACCGCCGAAGGCGGAGGCGGACCGGACGACGGCGCCGAGGTTGCGCGGGTCGGTGACACCGTCGAGAACGACGATGAGCGGGTCCTCGCCCTTGTCGTAGGCGGCGTTCGCCAGGTCCTCGGGGTGCGCGTACTCGTACGGCGGGACCTGCAGGACGAGGCCCTGGTGGTTGAGGCCGTTGGTCATGCGGTCGAGCTCGGGGCGGGGGGCCTCCATGAGGTGGATGCCGCCGCGCTCGGCGACGAGCTGCAGCGCCTCGCGCACCCGCTCGTCGTTGTCGATGAACTGCTGGACGTAGAGCGTCACCGCGGGCACGCCCTCGCGCAGCGCCTCGACGACGGGGTTACGGCCGACGACCATCTCCGAGGTGCCCTTGCCGCCCCGGCCGCGCGCTGTGGGGCGGCGTACCGCCTGCTTCGCCTTGGCATTGGAGATGCGGTTCTTCTTGTGTCCCTTGCGCGCCTCGGCAGGCGGGGTCGGGCCCTTGCCCTCCAGGCCCTTGCGCCGCTGGCCGCCACTGCCGACCTGCGCGCCCTTCTTGCCGGACATGCGGCGGTTGTTGGCTGCCATGACCTACCTGTCTGTTCCCTGCTTCTCTTCTCTGCGAAGGCGAAGCGTGCGTGTGTACGTATATGCAGTGTGCCGCCCGGATGGCCGGGCGGCACAATCGATCAAGAAAGGGTCAGCGCGGGCCGAGGCTCCAGCGCGGTCCCTGCGGCCCGTCCTCGATGACGAGGCCGGACTGGTTGAGCTGGTCGCGGATGGCGTCCGCGGTGGCCCAGTCCTTGCGGCCGCGGGCCGCTTCCCGCTGGTCGAGCACCAGTCGTACGAGACTGTCGACGACCCCGTGCAGGTCGTCCCCGCGGTCGGCCTCGCCGGCCCAGTGCGGCTCGAGCGGGTCCAGGCCGAGGACGCCGAGCATGGCGCGGACCTCGGCGAGACGGGCCACCGCGGCTTCCTTGTCGTCGGCGGCCAGTGCGGAGTTGCCCTGCCGGACGGTGGTGTGCACGACGGCGAGTGCCTGCGGGACGCCGAGGTCGTCGTCCATCGCCTCGGCGAAGGCGGGCGGAACGTCGGCGGAGGGCTCGACGACTCCCCCGGCCTTCTCCACCACGCGCTGCACGAAGCCCTCGATCCGCGCGAACGCGGACTCGGCCTCGCGCAGGGCCTCCTCGCTGTACTCGATCATCGAGCGGTAGTGCGGGGTGCCGAGGTAGTAGCGCAGCACGATCGGGCGCCACCGCTGGACCATCTCGGACACCAGGACCGAGTTGCCGAGCGACTTGGACATCTTCTCGCCGCTCATGGTGACCCAGGCGTTGTGCAGCCAGTAGCGGGCGAACTCATCGCCGTAGGCCTTGGCCTGGGCGATCTCGTTCTCGTGGTGCGGGAAGATCAGGTCCAGTCCGCCGCCGTGGATGTCGAAGGCGGAGCCCAGGTACTTGTGGGCCATCGCCGAGCACTCCAGGTGCCAGCCGGGGCGGCCCCGGCCCCACGGCGTCTCCCAGTCGGGCTCGCCGGGCTTGGCGGCCTTCCACATGGCGAAGTCGCGCGGGTCCCGCTTGCCGGTGATGCCCTCCTCGGCGGGCTGGCGCATCTCGTCCAGGTCCTGCCGGGACAGCTCCAGGTAGGCGGGCCAGGAGCGCACGTCGAAGTAGACGCTGCCGTCGGCCTCGTAGGCGTGTCCGCGTTCGATGAGGCCGCGCATCATCTCGACCATCTCGGTGACGTGGCCGGTGGCGCGCGGTTCGTAGGTGGGCGGCAGGCAGCCGAGGGCGTTGTAGCCGTCGTTGAACGCGCGCTCGTTCTCGTAGCCGATGGACCACCAGGGGCGGCCCTGCTCGGCGCCCTTGGAGATGATCTTGTCATCGATGTCGGTGACGTTGCGGATGAACGTGACGTCGTAGCCGCGGTACTGGAACCAGCGGCGCATGATGTCGAAGTTCAGGTAGGACCGGACGTGCCCGATGTGCGGTGCCGCCTGCACGGTGGCGCCACACAGGTAGATCGAGACACAACCCGGCTGGAGCGGGGCGAAGTCACGGATCTGCCGGGCGCTGGTGTCGTACAGGCGAATAGTCACGACTCCAGGGTAGTAGGCGCAGGGCAGTGCCCTGCGCCCGTTTCTGCCAAGGGGCACACATTCGTGACGTGGGTCGGCCTGGTCAGCCGGTCCGGGCCACGAGGGCCGTCGCCACCGCCATGAGGCCCTCGTCCCGGCCGGGGAATCCGAGGCCGTCGGTGGTCGCGCCGGACACCGACACCGGGGCGCCGGCCGCCTCCGAGAGGAGCTTTTCCGCCTCGTCGCGGCGCTTGCCGATCTTCGGGCGGGGTCCCACGACCTGTACGGCGATGTTGCCGATGGTGAAGCCCGCCTCGCGCACGATCCGGGCCGCCTCCGTGAGCAAGGTGACGCCGGAGGCACCCGACCACTCGGGGCGCCCGGTGCCGAAGTGCTGCCCGAGATCACCCAGCCCGGCCGCCGAGAACAGGGCGTTGCAGGCGGCGTGGGCGACGACGTCGGCGTCGGAGTGACCTGCGAGGCCCGGGCCCTCGCCCTCCCACTTCAGGCCGGCGCACCACAGTTCGCGGCCCTCTTCGAAGGCGTGGATGTCGGTGCCGATGCCGACCCGGGGAAGCAGGGGTGCCTCAGAAGCCATCGTTGAGCCTCCTGCGGGCCAGGACCGCCTCCGCGAGGACGAGGTCCAGCGGGCGGGTGACCTTGAAGGCCTCTTCGTGGCCGGGGACGGTCACGACCGTGAGGCCGAGCTGCTCGACCATGCCCGCGTCGTCGGTGACGTCGCCGGTGACCGTCTCGTGGGCGCGGATCAGGGTGGCGCGGTCGAAGCCCTGGGGGGTCTGCACGGCACGGAGGCGGGCCCGCCGCGGGGTGGCCACCACCGGCTCCGGCTCGCCCGGGGTCTCAGCGGGCTCGACCTCCTTGACGGTGTCCGTGAGGGGCAGCGCCGGGACGACGGCCACGGCTCCGTCTCGTACGGCCTCGATGACGGCGTCCACCGTGTCGACCGGGACGAGGGGGCGGGCCGCGTCGTGCACCAGCACGATGTCGTACTCGGGCGGCAGGGCGTCCAGGCCGAGCTTCACGGACTCCTGGCGGCTGTCGCCACCGGGCACGACGAGGAAGTCGGTGCGCTCGGGCAGGGCGTGCGCGTCGAGCAGCGACTTGACCTCGGCGGCGCCGTCGGGCGGGGCGACGACGACCACGAGGGACACGGCCCGGGAGGCGGCCAGTGCGCGGAGTGCGTGGATGAGCATGGGGGTGCCGTTCAGCGCGCGGAGCGCTTTGGGGGCGCCCGGGCCCAGGCGCACGCCTCGGCCGGCGGCCGGGATCACGGCAGCCGTGCGGGCAGCCGTACGTGCGGGCGCGGGCGAAGGAGGCGAAACGTCAGACATCGGTTCCTGTCAGGTTTGTGTGCTCGGCCTAGGTGGGTATGGCCTCAGCGTGCCGGGTACGACAGCTTGACCGGAACCCTTCCGTGACCCTGGTCGAGCCCGTTACCCGGACCCGGCACACCGAGTGTCGGGGGGGGTTTCCCCCGAGGTGAACCCGCTTACGGCGCCGGAGTGCGAACATGCCGCAGCGCCCGGCGACGGGAAATACGTCATCGGGCACCGCGGCATTTCAAATGTGCTGAGGCTGGCTTGCGCCGGCGTCAGGACGCGAGAACCTCGTCGAGCAGGGCCTCGGCCTTGTCCTCGTTCGTGTTCTCCGCGAGCGCGAGCTCGCTCACCAGGATCTGGCGGGCCTTGGCGAGCATGCGCTTCTCACCGGCGGAGAGTCCGCGCTCGCGCTCACGACGCCACAGGTCACGCACGACTTCCGCGACCTTGATGACATCGCCGGAGGCGAGCTTCTCCAGGTTTGCCTTGTAACGACGCGACCAGTTCGTGGGCTCCTCGGCGTACGGCGCGCGCAGCACCTCGAAGACCCGGTCCAGCCCATCCTGACCGACCACATCACGCACGCCGACGAACTCCGCATTGTCCGCTGGCACACGCACCGTCAGGTCACCCTGGGCGACCTTCAGAACCAAGTAGGTCTTGTCCACGCCTTTGATCTGGCGAGTTTCGATAGCCTCGATCAGCGCGGCCCCGTGATGGGGATAGACCACGGTGTCGCCAACCTTGAACGTCATGTGACAGGTACCCCTTCCGTGGCTATCCAGAGTAACACGGAAACTGCGGGTTCTGAATGGCGTTTCCGCAGGTCAGGGCATATCTCGGGGCTTGACAACAGCAACAGGAACGTGCTGCGCGAGGCGAGCGGAAGAATGTATTCGCAGGTCGGAGCGGCTGTCCGGTCGAGGTGAAACGCGTACGTTACACGCACTCGGAGGCCCCTCCGAGCGGCCGAACGTCCCCATATGTCCGCTTCCAAGCGTGCGACTTCCGCTACTCCGTTCGGTGCGCGGAGTCGGGTACGAGACGAATCCGGAATTGATCACAGGGGTGCCCGACCGGCCGGACAGTGATCAATTCCGAGGTTCCCGGATTCCTGCACGAAAAATCCCCGGGGCACGGTCGGCGGTACTTATGTGAATGCCGGACAAGCACCGCGACCAATGTGACGCAGGAGGCACTTGTGAGCGCTGCGGCTACGCCCCGCCCGAGGCAAGACGAACGGAAGACAGGGCGAAGACGAAGCGAAGACAGAGCGGAGACCGAGCGAAGGCGGACGGAAGAAGGACAGATGGAGAGGGCTCGGGGGAGGGTCGGGTGCGGTGCCGTCGGAACGGCTCGGTAACCTAAGGCCGCTGACAGTCACTTAGCGCGGCTTTACGGGCCGCCTCGCTCGAGTCAAGGAGTTGCCGCCGCCGTGAGCAGCAGCCTTCGACGCGGTGCCCTCGCCGCCACCGCCATCGCGTTCTCGATCGCCTCGCTCTCCGCGTGTGCGGCCGGCAACAACGCTCAGACCCTGGAGATCAAGCCGGACAACGCTGCCACGACCATCGGTGACCTCGAGCTTCAGGGCATCGTGATCATCACCCAGCCGGACGCCGCGGCCGAAGGACCGGCCGTGATCTCCGGCACGCTCTACAACAACGGCAGTACCCCCCAGACGCTGGACTCGGTGACGGTCACCGGTGGCGGCAACGCCGAGCTCAAGCCCGCCAAGGGCTCGGGCAAGGTGACCGTCCCCGCCAACGGCTCCGTCATCCTCGGCGGCAAGGGCAACGCCTCCGCGGCGCTGAACGGCCTCGGCGAGAGCGTCCAGAACGGCAACGCCCAAAAGGTCACCTTCACCTTCAGCAAGACCGGTGACGTGAGCCTGCGCGCGTTCGTCGTCCCGGCCGAGAGCTACTTCTCCACGTGGGGCCCGACCGAGATCCCGGCCACGCCGGGCGCCACGGGGAGCCCCACCGCGACGACCAGCGAGGAGCCGGGCGCCGGCACCTCGGGCTCCCCCTCCGAGCCCGCGTCGGGCACACCGACCGGCTCGGCCACGCCGAACGCGGGCGAGCCGACGGACACCGCGGCCGCCGGCCACTGAGCGGCCGTACGAGATCGTCGTACGCCGAGGGGCGGGACCTCACCAGGAGGTCCCGCCCTTCGGCGTCAGTGCGCGTGCGGCCCGCGTGTGGGCTTGCGCGTTCGGCCTGCGCGTTCGGTTTACGGCTCGAACTTGTAGCCGAGGCCCCGGACCGTCACCAGGTACCGCGGCGCGCCCGGGTCCGGCTCGATCTTGGCGCGCAGGCGCTTGACGTGGACGTCGAGGGTCTTGGTGTCACCGACGTAGTCGGCGCCCCAGACCCGGTCGATGAGCTGCATGCGGGTCAGGACACGGCCCGCGTTGCGCAGGAGCATTTCCAGGAGGTCGAACTCCTTGAGGGGGAGGTCGACCTTGGAGCCGGAGACGGTGACGACGTGGCGGTCCACGTCCATGCGGACCGGGCCCGCCTCCAGGGCGGCCGGGGTGACCTCCTCGGGCTCGCCGCGGCGGCGCAGCACGGCACGGATGCGGGCGACCAGCTCGCGGGAGGAGAACGGCTTGGTCACATAGTCGTCGGCTCCTATTTCCAGGCCTACGACCTTGTCGATCTCGCTGTCCTTGGCGGTCACCATGATGACGGGGACGTTGGAACGGTTGCGCAGCTGGCGGCACACCTCGGTACCCGGCAGGCCGGGCAGCATCAGGTCCAGGAGGACGAGGTCGGCGCCGTTGCGCTCGAACTCGTCGAGTCCGTCGGGCCCGGTGGTCGCGATGGCGACCTCGAAGCCTTCCTTGCGGAGCATGTACGACAGGGCGTCGGAGAAGGACTCCTCGTCCTCGACGACGAGCACTCGGGTCACGGAAGGACCTCCGGGGAGGGGAGCGGTTCACAAGAAGATGGCTGGGGGGACGAAGAGTCGGCCTCATCGTGGAGACCGTGGAGACCGTCGTGGCCGACGTTCCGGTGGGCGCGGTCGCGGGCCGCGCCCGTCTCCGGCAGTCGGAGGGTGAAGGTGGAGCCCTGTCCCTC
Source organism: Streptomyces sp. AC555_RSS877 (assembly GCF_019049245.1). GTDB lineage: Bacteria > Actinomycetota > Actinomycetes > Streptomycetales > Streptomycetaceae > Streptomyces. The sequence continues at coordinate 131,605 of NZ_JAGMUK010000028.1, forward strand.
GGAGCTCCACACCGTGACCTCCCCGCCGTGCGAGGCGGCCACGTGCTTGACGATGGCGAGGCCCAGGCCCGTGCCGCCGGTGGCACGGGAGCGGGCGGGGTCGACGCGGTAGAAGCGCTCGAAGATGCGCTCCTTGTCCTTGTCGGAGATCCCGATTCCCTGGTCGGTGACGGCGACCTCGATCATGTCACCGCCGGGCGCGGTCACCCGGCGGGCGGCTATGCCGACGCGGGTGCGGGCGGGCGAGTAGTTGACCGCGTTCTCGACGAGGTTGCCGAGCGCGGCGGCGAGCTGGCCACGGTTGCCGTAGACGTGCAGGTCGGCGGTGCCTCCTGAAGCCATGGTGATCTGCTTGGCGCCGGCCTGGTGCCGGCAGCGGTCGACGGCCTCGGCGACGAGTTCGTCGACACGGACCGGTTCGGCGTCCTCGAGGGGATCGTCGTTCTGTACGCGCGACAGGTCGATGAGCTCCTGCACCAGGTTGGTGAGCCGGGTCGCCTCGATCTGCATCCGGCCGGCGAAGCGCTCCACCGCCTCCGGATCCTCGGAGGCGTCCATGACGGCCTCCGACAGGAGGGAGAGCGCGCCGACCGGGGTCTTGAGCTCGTGGCTGACGTTCGCGACGAAATCGCGCCGCACCGCCTCGATGCGCCGGGCCTCGGTGAGGTCCTCTACGAGGAGCAGCACCAGGCGGGAGCCGAGGGGTGCGACGCGAGCGGAGACGGCGAGGGCCTCGCCACGGCCGGTGCCACGTCTGGGGAGGTCCAGTTCCACCTGGCGTATCTCCCCGTCGCGTCGGGTGTCGCGAGCCATTTGGAGCATGGGTTCGACGGAGAGCTTGCCGCCGCGGACCAGTCCGAGGGCGTACGCGGCCGAGCTGGCCTTGACCACGGCGTCCGCCTCGTCCAGTACGACGGCCGAGGACCGGAGTACGGACAGGACGGTGTCCACACCCGGCGGAAGCACCGGGTCCGTATGCAGCGAGGTGCGGGTGGGGCGTTTCTGCTCCCGCTCGCTCCAGCGGAACGCCAGCATGGCGATGACGCCGGTGAGCACACCGGCGATCGCTGCTGCTGCGGCGACCGCCGCGTTCACGTCCATGCACCCAGGTTAGGCATGGGATGGGCTCCGGCCACAGCCGTCCGAGTGCGAGCTCGAACACTCGTCGCCCAGAGTTCACCTTGGAGCCAGTGATGGTTCATTTGGGGGGACGGAAACCGACGCGTACGGGGCGGAACGTGGGAGCGTGGGGTGCGAAGCCGCGGTTTCGCACGCGACAGCCGCGCCGGGCCCCGGCCCCGGTGACCCCCGAAGATCACGTACGAGAGGGAACCCCTGATGCGGGACGCGTACCACGAGGAACTTGATTCGATCGGCGACGGTCTGGTGGAGATGGCCCGGCTGGTCGGGTCGGCGATCGGGCGCGCCACGACGGCGATCCTCGACTCCGACCTGAAGCTTGCCGAGAGTGTCATCGAGGGCGACCAGAAGGTCGACAACCTGCAGCACGAGCTGGAGGCCAGGGCGATAGCCCTGCTGGCCCGCCAGCAGCCGGTGGCGACGGACCTGCGGATCGTCGTCACGTCGCTGAGGATGTCCGCCGACCTGGAGCGCTCGGGCGACCTGGCCCAGCACGTGGCGAAGCTCGCCCGGCTGCGCTTCCCGGCCCGTGCGATTCCGCACGACCTGCACGCGACCATCCTCGAGATGGGCCAGCTCGCGCAGCGCCTGATGGCGAAGGCCGCCGAGGTGATCATCACCAAGGACGTCGACCTCGCACTCCAGCTGGAGCAGGACGACGACGCGATGGACCTCCTCCACCGCACGCTCTTCCAGCACCTGATGGACGACCGCTGGAAGCACGGCATCGAGACGGCCGTGGACGTCACCCTGCTCGGCCGCTACTACGAGCGGTACGCCGACCACGCGGTCGCGGTCGCCAAGCGGGTCGTGTACCTGGTGACGGGCGAGCACGCGGACGAGCTGCAGCAGGAGATGCAGTCGGTGGCGGGGGTGGAGGGGGCCTGACCCTGCGGGGGGGGTCGGGGGCGTCTCACCGCCGGGCTCCGGGAGGTGCGGGGGCCCGTTCAGGGCGTGCGGGAGCCTCTGTGCGCCGTTGATGCGCCCAGCGGAACGGGCATCCAATGGGCACAGGCACCAGCCTTGAGGAGGGACCATGACCGAATCCCCCAGCACGCCCGGTACCGCGCCCGACCCGACGCGGGAACGCCCGACCGAACAGCCCGCCGAGATCAGGAACCTGACCTTGATAGCCGCGTGCGGCTGCGGGTCGGGGTGCGGATGCGGGTGCCAGTCGGGGAACCCGTGCCAGTGCGGGTGACGGCGGGGTAGGGCACGGAGAGTTCCGTACGGCTTGGTTTCGTACGGCTGGTTTCGTACGAGTGACTGTCGTACGGCTCGGTTTCGTACGACGGTGAAGGGTCCCGGTGTGTGTGCCGGGGCCCTTCACCGCTGTCGGACACCGGACGCCAGACGCGCGTCCACGGGCGGCCAGGCCATGGGGGCGGCACGGGTGGCCCGGACTGCCGCACAGGCGCACCCTGAAAGGAGAGCGGGCGAACCACTCGCGCACTCGGAAAGAACTAAGGAGGTGCGAGGCCATGACGCAGTTCATGGACGTCCACCACGGCTTCGAGGGCATCACCCCCGAGCAACTGAGGCAGGCGCACGACGCCGACCTCGCCATAGAGAAGGAGGAGGGCGTGCACTTCGAGCGGGCCTGGGCCGACCCCGAGTCCGGCGTCGTGTACTGCCTCTCCGAGGCCCCCGACGCCGACGCGGTCCAGCGCGTCCACGAGCGGGCGGGCCACAAGGCGGACGAGATTCACCGGGTGCCGCTGTCGATCTGAGGCGGTGTCACGCGCCGCTTCGGCGTCCAGGCGGACGGCGTGTAGGGGATGGCGCGAGGGCCGCTTCCAACCGAGCCACTGCCCCAGCGCCTCCACCGCGCCACCGGGAGAAGCCCCCTACCAGCGGAGACTTGTCGGGGATCTTGGGAAGCTGAACTCGCGCCGCCTCGGAGACACGACGGTCACTCGTAGAGCGTGGCGGCCATAAGGGCCTGAGCGAAGTACGTCCGTTGCCACCCGGCGGCAAGGTCTCGCCCTGGTATCGCTCGTGCCCAAGACGGCCAGCGTCTGCCACCCACGCAGTCAGAGGTCTGGTCAGCTGGTCAGTCGGCCATCGTCGGTTGTTGACGCTCGGCTGCGGGCGGGAAGGTTGCTGTACCCCACTGCTGTACAGCGGTCACGGGATCAGGGAATCCGCCCGGCCTCGTGAAGCGCGTCGAAAGCCATCTCGTCGACGGCCGAGACTCGGTCCCGGTCGGCGTAGCGGAACCATGCCTTCTCGGCGATCTCCCTTGACGGGGTCAGCTCACCGCGGTGATCGGCGGTGTAACAGATCATCCGGAAGGGGCCGTGGTCCGGATGTCCCTCGCCGATCTCGAAAGTGCCGAAGTGCACCATGGAACCGGGGTCGATCGCCGCCCGCAGTTCCTCGTCGATCTCCCGGACCAGGGTCTCGCCGTCGGACTCGCCCGGCTCACGATGACCGCCCGGGAGGTAGAAGCGATCTCTGCCGTGACTACGCGTCACCAACACCCGGTCGTCCCGGACCAGGATCCACGCCACCTTCTCCGGCACACCGTTGCCATTCGCCATGGATCGGGACCGTATCGGAGGGCATCGTCTGCGTCAGCACCGTTCGCACACTGAGCTTGGGAAGCTCAGGACATCCAGGGCTTGCTCCAGGCCTGACCTGCGACGAAGGGGTGCAGCACGAGTCATTCGTCGTCGCACCTCTCCAAGACCAGGCCTACGGAGCCTTCTTCGAGTCCGTTGTTCTCCTCCAGGTGGAGGTGAGCACCGTCCGGGGTGCCGTCCTGGGCGAGTGTGAGGAGGTGGCCGGCCAGAGTCTTCAGCCCGGCAGGGTTGGCCTCGATGACGATCTCTCCGCCCAGGTTGCGGACCTCGATGCGTGCACCGTCCTCCCATGTGAAGACTCTGGTGGTTCCGTCGGTCACCGCACTCACGTATGTGATCAGCGACGGAGCAGCGCTGGGTTCAGGGGCCATGCCCAAGCATCGCGTACTCGGGGACCGTCAGGCACCCAAGGCGTCAGAATGTTGACCACTCGGATCCAGGGATGCAGTCCCAGCTGTTCTCCGCCCACTCTCGGACGAGGAAGAGGGGTCGGGTGAGGACGATGTCTCCTGCCCGTTGGGCACGCATGATGAGTCCGAGGTCGGCCGACCCCGGGTCTGCAGCATGTGTGTAGAGCAGGTTCAGCTCGTGTGCTTCCGCGCGGTTCAGAAGCCACGTCTCGGCCTCGGACGGCACCTGGGCTACAAGCGCTGTGCCGTCCAGCGTGACCTGTGGGCCGGCAAGGGCGTCGACGGCTACACCGGCCAATGTCTCTCCTTCACGCTCGTAGTAGGCAGTGACGCCCAACTCGGTGAACTGAGTTGCAACGAGCGAGGGGCTGCCAGAGGCTGGCCATGTCTCGTATGTCTGGCGGCTGACGGTGGCGGTGTTCATGAGTGCTTCACCTACCTCGTCGGGAGAGATCCCGAAGCGAAGCGGTCCCGCACTGACATGCGGAATGAACGTCCACTGCGCGCGCTCGTGGTCCTGTTTCACGTCCCAGATGCCCACGCGGCACCTTCCCCTTCAGGGCCCAGCGATGGCCCCGGTGCAGAAACAAGCCCCCTATCTTGCGAGAAAACCGCAGGTAGGGGGCTTCTTCAGCTCGGCTTACTTCTTCTTGCCCTGGTTCTTGACCGCCTCGATGGCCGCCGCGGCCGCGTCGGGGTCCAGGTATGTGCCGCCGGGCTTCAGGGGCTTGAAGTCCGCGTCGAGTTCGTAGGACAGCGGGATGCCGGTCGGGATGTTCAGGCCCGCGATGTCGGCGTCGGAGATGCCGTCGAGGTGCTTGACGAGGGCACGGAGGCTGTTGCCGTGGGCCGCTACCAGGACCGTGCGGCCGGTGAGGAGGTCGGGGACGATGTCGTCGAACCAGTACGGGAGCATGCGGACGACGACGTCCTTGAGGCATTCCGTCCGGGGGCGCAGCTCCGGCGGGAGGGTCGCGTAGCGCGGGTCGTCGAACTGCGAGTACTCGGCGTCGCGGTCCAGCGGCGGCGGAGGCGTGTCGTAGGAGCGGCGCCACAGCATGAACTGCTCCTCGCCGAACTCGGCGAGGGTCTGGGCCTTGTCCTTGCCCTGGAGGGCGCCGTAGTGGCGCTCGTTCAGGCGCCAGGAGCGGTGTACGGGGATCCAGAGGCGGTCCGCGGACTCCAGCGCGAGCTGGGCCGTGCGGATCGCTCGCTTCTGGAGCGAGGTGTGCACCACGTCGGGCAGCAGGCCGGCGTCCTTGAGCAGCTCACCGCCGCGGACTGCCTCCTTCTCGCCCTTCTCGTTGAGGTTGACGTCCACCCAGCCGGTGAACAGGTTCTTCGCGTTCCATTCGCTCTCGCCGTGGCGGAGGAGGATCAGCTTGTACGGTGCGTCGGCCATGCGTATGAGCGTAATCCAAGGGGTCGATGCCTTGTACGCCTGCTCGGCAGGCGGACGGTTGACGGGATCTGTTAATCGGGTGGCCTGCGACGACAGCGGAATCGTAATGTGTGCTCGCCGCCTGAGCCACTTACAGGCCGCTTACACTCGTCGCATCCGTGGGGGATCCGCCATGTCCGTCGCCGCCCTGAGACGTGCCACCCGCGAGACCGTCTCCGGCCTCCCCCGCGAGTTCTGGTGGCTGTGGACCAGCACGCTCGTCAACCGGCTCGGTGCGTTCGTGGCCACGTTCATGGCCCTCTATCTCACGCTCGACCGTGGGTACTCCGCCTCCTACGCCGGGCTCGTCGCCTCGCTGCACGGCCTGGGCGGGGTCGTTTCCTCGCTCGTCGGCGGGGTGATGGCGGACCGGATCGGGCGGCGGCCCACGCTGCTCGTCGCCCAGGCTTCCACCGCGGTCTCCGTCGCCCTGCTCGGGTTCGTGCACCATCCCCTCGCGATCGCCGGCGTCGCCTTCCTCGTCGGGATGGCCTCCAACGCCTCGCGGCCGGCCGTGCAGGCGATGATGGCGGACATCGTGCGGCCCGAGGACCGGGTGCGGGCCTTCTCGCTCAACTACTGGGCCATCAACCTCGGGTTCGCCGTCTCCTCCATGGGCGCCGGTTTCATCGCCGAGGTCAGCTACCGCGCGGGCTTCCTCATCGAGGCGGGGATGACGGCCGTCTGCGCGGTCGTGGTGTTCCTGAAGCTTCCGGAGTCGCGGCCCACCGTGCACAAGTCCGAGGAGACCAAGAACGACGAGGTCGGCCTCGGCACCGTCCTGCGCGACGGGCGCTTCATGAGTGTCGTCGGGCTGTCCTTCCTCGTCGCGCTGATCTTCCAGCAGGGCGCGGTCGGCCTTCCGGTGGCCATGGGCGAGGCCGGGTTCACGCCCGCCGACTACGGACTGGCGATCGCGGTCAACGGCGTGCTGATCGTCGTGCTGCAGATCCCCGTCACCCGGTTCATCGAACACCGGGACGCCAAGCGACTGCTGGTCGTCTCGTCGCTGCTCGCCGGATACGGCTTCGGGCTGACCGCCTTCGCCGGGTCGATCGGCGTCTTCGCCCTCACGGTGTGCGTGTGGACCCTGGGCGAGATGATCAACGCACCGACGCAGACGGGACTGGTCGTCCGGTTGTCGCCGGCCCACGGCCGTGGGCGCTACCAGGGCATGTACACCCTGTCCTGGGCCCTCGCGGCCCTGATCGCCCCCGTGATGTCCGGCGTCGTCATCGACCACTTCGGCGCCGATTGGCTGTGGGGGCTGTGCGCGGTCGTCGGGACGGTCGCCGCGGTGGGGTTCGGGACCTTGATGCGGCGGCTGCCCGCGGAGCAGCCGGCCGTCGTCGACGTGCCGGGTGCGGCGAAGCCCGAGGTCAGTTCGGCCTGAGGCCGGCGGGCGCAAGGTGACAAGGCCTCTGCGCAGGGGACGGTGCCGGCACCATGGGCGTCCTCACGGATGCATCCGCGCCCCCTTCACCACCTTGTCCACCGCGTTGCGCGGCCCGTACACGGCCAGTCCGACCAGATCCAGGTCGCCCGTGGGCACCGCCCGCACCGCCGCCCGGTTGTCCCGGTCGTTCCCCGTCGAGAAGAGGTCGGACGTGAACAGGGACCTCGGCAGGGCACGGGACAGCACGCGCGCGTGGGCTGCTGTCAGCGTCTCCTTCGTGGCCTCGAAGACCATGACCGGCTGGCGGAACATCGGCAGGTAGGGCACGCCGTCGGCGTCCTCGTACGGCTCGCCGATCACCTCGGGGACCTGTGGGCCCAGGCCGCTGACCAGGAAGGCGGTCACGTTCAGGCGCTGCCAGGGCTCCAGGTCCTCCCGCAGCAGCACGGCGATCTTGGTGTCGAATCGGATGGGTTCGGTGCTCATGCGGCGAGACTGCCGTCCGCCCTACGACACGGTCTTGTACGTTCTTTGCATGGCCGCTCGGCGTGATGTCTCCGCCTGGCGCCCGACCGTGCCGGGCGTCGTGGAGGTCTTCCACGCCCATTTCACGGAGTACGCCTATCCGATGCACGTCCACGACGCGTGGACGCTGCTCATCGTGGACGACGGTGCCGTGCGGTACGACCTGGACCGGCACGAGCACGGGACCCCGCACGACACGGTGTCCCTCTTGCCGCCGCACGTGCCGCACAACGGCTCCCCGGCGACCCCGGAGGGCTTCCGCAAGCGGGTGCTCTACCTGGACGGCACCCACCTCCCCGACGACCTCATCGGTGCCGCCGTCGACGGGCCCGGTCTGCGGGACCCCGTACTGCGGCGGCGGGTCGAACAGGTGCACGCCGCGCTCGCCCGGTCCGGGGACGAGCTGGAGGCGGAGAGCAGGCTGACGCTGGTCGGCGAACGGCTGCGGACGCGACTGCGGCCCAGTGCCGCCGCACCGGTGCCGCGCCGCGATCCGCTCGTCGCCCGGCGGCTGCGCGAGCTGCTCGACGAACGGGTCGTCGAGGGGCTCGCGCTCGGCGAGGCCGCGCAGCTCGTCCAGGCTCACCCCGCCCATCTCGTACGGGCGTTCAGTGGCGCGTACGGCATCGCGCCGCACCAGTACCTGAACGCCCGTCGCGTCGACCGGGCCCGCCGCCTGCTGCTCGCGGGGCGCGGGCCGGCCGACGTCGCCGCCGTCACCGGGTTCCACGACCAGGCTCATCTCACCCGCCACTTCAAGAAGTTGGTGGGGGTGACGCCGGGACGCTACCGGAGCAGCGGGGGCCGGGAAGGCCGTACGAGACTCGATGTCACCTGACGTCGACGTAGTCGCCGGCCGCCGTCGCGCCGCCCGTGGTGGAGGTCTCGCCGAAGGTCCAGCGCCAGTAGCCGTCGGTGGCCGCGGTGACCGTGGTCTTCAGGGCGCCGGCGGAGTCCGCCTTCACGATCTTGACCGTGGTGTACGTGGTGGTGCCGGCCCTGCGGAACTGCAGCTTGGCCGACTTGCCGCCGTAGCCGGTGTACGCGTGCTTCACCCAGTCCGCGCGGGTGAGCCTGCCGGTCACGGTGAGCGGCTTGCCCTTGGTGACGGGCTCCGGGGAGGCGTTGGCGGTGGCGCGGGCCGCGCGCTTGACCTGTACGGTGCCGAAGCCGGTGAGGTACTCCTCGGCCTTGGGCTGGCCGTTCGAGCCCCAGAGCCGGGCGGAGACGGCGATCTTCCAGGTGGTGGCGTCGTTGTTGGAGTCCAGGGTGTAGCGCGGCTCGATGTAGAGCTCGCCTTCGCAGGACCCGTCGTCGTAGAAGGTGACGCTGCTCGTGTAGATGCCGCCGTCCTCGGCGCCCTGACGGGCCGTGACGTCGTGGTACAGGAACGGGAAGGCGTCGACGTCGGAGAACGAGTAGCCCGAGGGCTTGGTCATGTCGAAGGTGAAGTCGGGGGTCACCTCCGCGGTGGTGCCCACGATGATGGGCTTGCCCTTGTTCAGGACCAGGTTGGTCACCGTGATGCCGGTGTCGGCGGCCTCCGCGGGCGGTGCGGTGAACGCCCCGAGGGCGAGCGCTCCCGCGAGCGCGACCGCGGAGCCGGATCTGCCTGTGCGCATGCACGACCTCTTCGTTGCTTCAGGGTCTGGGTAAGAGCCTGGTGCGAGTTCAGGCCGCGGCAGGCTAACAGCAGGTGAGCGGACGTTCGTTCGAGGGATCGGCGGAAGCCGTCCGTCCTGTGGTCCTCGCCGATTAGCGTCACCTCCATGGAAAACCCACAGAACCCACAGAACCCACAGAACCCGCAGAACGCCCAGGACGCCCAGGGGCCACGGAACTCGCACTCTCCGTCCACGACCCGCGCGTTACGGGTCGGACGGCTGTCGACCGCCGTCGCGGGAGCCGCGGCCCTGGTCGCCCTCAGCGTCGGCGTCGCCCTTGCGGCGAGTTCGGAGGACGACCCCACGCCCACCCCGACGTCGGAGTACAGCGACGCGCCGGTCGAGGACACCACGGGAGGCGGCACGATCGGCGGGGGCTCGACGGGAGGCGGCTCGACCGACGGCGGCACGACCGGCGGTGTCGATCCGGACCCGAGTCCGCCGCAGTCGACCAACTCCCCGATACCGACGGAGGAGCCCTCCGACCCTCCGGCCACTCCCTCCGCCCCGGCCGACCTGGAAGAACTCAACCGGCGGATCGCGGAACTCGACCAGAAGGTCGACCAGCTGCCCACCAAGCAGGAACTGGCCGACGCGCTGCGGGCCTTCGCCGACCAGCTCGACAAGCCCTAGGACACCCTCCCGGGGTCAGTCGGCCGGCCGCTGCGTCAGATGTGCGAACGCGTCCAGGTTGCGGGTCGGCTCGCCCCGGGACACCCGCCACTCGTACTCCTTGCGGATGGCGCTCGCGAAGCCGAGCTCCAGGAGGGTGTTGAAGCTGCCGTCGGCCGCTTCCAGGACCTGGCCGAGGATGCGGTCGATCTCGTCGGCGGTGACCGCGGGCAGGGGCAGTTTGCCGGTGACGTAGACGTCGCCGAGGGGGTCGACGGCGTAACTCACGCCGTACAGCTTGAGGTTGCGTTCGAGGAGCCAGCGGTGGACGCCGGACTCGTTCTCGTCGGGGTGGCGGATGACGAAGGCGTTCAGTGAGAGGGAGTGCCGGCCCACCAGCAGGGACACCGTCGTCGACAGCTTGCGGGTGCCGGGGAGCTTCACGACGAAGTTGCCGGGTGCGGGGCTCTCCCATTCGAGTTCGGCGTCCTTCAGCACGCCCTCGATGACCTGCGCTGCCTGCGCTGCCTTCTGTGCGTCAGCCATGGTGGGAGCGTACGCGACGTCGATAGGCCACGGCCGCGGCCGTGTAGACGTCCGCCGTCGCGGCGGCCGCGGTGTCCCAGCCGAAGGACTGGGCGTGCCGGGCGGCGGCCGCGCCCATCCGGGGGGCCAGGTGCGGGTCGTCGGCGAAGTCGGCCAGCACGCGCGCGTAGTCGGCGGGGTTGTGACCTCGTACGAGGATCCCCGTCCGTCCGTCGTCCACGGCTACCGGCAGCCCGCCGACCGCGGCGGCGATCACCGGCGTGCCGGCCGCCTGGGCCTCTATGGCGACCAGGCCGAAGGACTCGCTGTAGGACGGCATCACGAGGACGGACGCGGCCCGGAACCAGTCGGCGAGCTGCTCCTGGCCGACGGGCGGGTGGAACCGTACGACGTCGGCGATGCCCAGGCGCGCGGCGAGCTTCTGCAGGCCCTCGGGCTTGGCGAGGCCGCTGCCGCTGAGGCCGCCGACGACGGGCACGAGGAGGCGGGAGCGCAGGCCGGGGCGCTCGTCCAGCAGCACGGCCACCGCACGCAGGAGCACGTCCGGCGCCTTGAGGGGCTGGATGCGGCCCGCGAAGAGGGGGATCAGGGCGTCCTGCGGGAGGTCGAGGCGGGCGCGCGCGGCGGCGCGGCCGTCGCCGGGACGGAAGCGGTCGAGGTTCACGCCCGGGTGGACGACGGCGACCTTGTCGCGCTCGGCCGCGTAGTGCCGTACGAGTTGCTCGGCCTCCTCGGCCGTGTTCGCGATCAGGCGGTCGGCGGCGGCGACGATCTGGGTCTCGCCGATCACGCGGGCGGCGGGTTCGGGGGTGTCGCCGTCGGCCAGGTTGGCGTTCTTGACCTTGGCCATGGTGTGCATGGCGTGCACCAGGGGGGCGCCCCAGCGCTGGGCGGCAAGCCAGCCGACGTGGCCGGAGAGCCAGTAGTGGGAGTGGACGAGGTCGTAGTAGCCGGGGCGGTGACCGGCCCAGGCCTGCATCACACCGTGTGTGAAGGCACAGAGCTGGGCGGGGAGCTCCTCCTTGGCCAGGCCCTCGTAGGGGCCGGCGTCGATGTGCCGGACCAGGACGCCCGGCGCGAGCTCGACGGTCGGCGCCAGGGCGGCGGTCGTGGACCGCGTGAAGATCTCCACCTCGATGTTGATCGCGGCGAGGCGCTGTGCGAGCTCCACCATGTACACGTTCATGCCGCCCGCGTCCCCGGTGCCCGGCTGGTGGAGCGGTGAGGTGTGCACGGAGAGCATGGCGACCCGGCGGGGCTTACGGTGCAGCCTGAGCCGGGGTGGTGCGGCCGACGAGAGCCGCCCGAGCCTGCTGACGTACTGGCTCACGGGGCGTTCCTCCTCGCTGCGGGCATGGCTGACGGAGGGTGTGGGGCGCCCTCCAAGGTGGTGCAACGCCGGAGGGGGCCGCTCCATTTCCGCCGGGCCGGTATTTGCCGAATCATTACCGGGGATCGCTCAACCGTTCGAGGTCAAGCTGCGTGGCACCGTCCAGGGGTGCTGACCGTCCACCACTCCGAGTGCCCGCATACCCTCGTACGCATGACTCCCCGCGCCGCCACCCGCCCCGTGGGCACGGTGACACGCGGGACGACCAATCCGAACCGGCTGCGGCGCATGGACCGCTGGATCGCCGCGGCGTACGGCGCCGAGCTGCGCCGGGCGGCGGACCCCGTCGCCGTGGACCTCGGTTACGGCGCCGCTCCCTGGACGGCCGTGGAACTGCTGCACCGCCTCCGTACGGTCGCGCCACGCGCGCGCGTGGTGGGCGTCGAGATCGAACCGGCGCGGGTCGCCGCGGCGAAGCCGTACGAACGCGACGGGCTGGTCTTCCGGCACGGCGGCTTCGAGATCCCGGTGCCCGGGCGGCTCCACCTCGTCCGTGCGGCCAACGTGCTGCGGCAGTACGACGAGGCCGAGGTGGCCGCCGTGTGGGAGCGGCTGCGTTCCCGCCTCGCCCCCGCGACCGGCGCCTCCCGCGGCGGGCTGCTCGTCGAGGGGACCTGCGACGAGATCGGGCGCCGGCACGTGTGGGTCGCGCTCGGCCATGAGGGGCCGCGGACGGTCACCTTCGCGACCCGGCTGGGCTCGCTGGAGCGGCCCTCGGACCTCGCCGAGCGGCTACCGAAGGCGCTCATCCACCGCAATGTGCCGGGCGAGCCGGTGCACGCCTTCCTGCGCGACTTCGACCGCGCGTGGGCCGCGGCCGCGCCCTACGCGTCGTACGGCGCCCGCCAGCGGTGGATCCGGACGGTGCGGGACCTCGGCGCCGACTGGCCGGTGACGGACGGGCCGGCGCGGTGGCGGCAGGGGGAAGTGACGGTTGCGTGGGGGGCGTTGGCACCGCGGGCGTGAGCCCCCTGGCCCCTCGTCGCCTGCCCGTCGCACTTCCGTCGCCGGGAACGATCTCGGTGAGTCGTTCGTCACATCGGCGGGGAGATCGTCATGCCGGGGGTGGAGGGGCGGAAAGGGGGGAAGCACTGACTCTGTCGTCGTCTGCGGCGACCTCTGTCGTTTCGCGCGGGTACGTGGCACGATCCCCCAGGCGTCCGTAAGTTACTGACGGTTAATCAGTTGGGGGCAGGGGTATGGGGACGGGCAAGCGTGGCCTGATCGCGTCGGGGGTGGCTGTGGTCTGCGCGGTCACCGTGCTGGCGGCACCGGGCACGGCGTTCGCGAGCCCGACACCGACACCGGGGGCGAGCGCGTCCTCGACTCCCATGCCCACCAAGGACCTTGAGGCCGTACGCGAGAAACTCGACAAGCTCTACCGCGAGGCGGCCGCCGCCACGGACGCGTACAACGCGGCCGAGGAGAAGGCGCAGAGGCAGTCCGCCGAGCTCGTGGAGCTGGCCAAGAAGATCGTCGAGGGCAGGGAAGAACTGCGCGAGTTGAAGGAGCGGGCCGGCGCCGCCGCCCGGGCCCAGTACCGCAGCGGAGGGCTGCCGGACGAGGCCCACCTGATGCTCAGCGACGACCCGCAGGACTTCCTCGACGGCGCGGGCCGGGTGCTCCGGGGCCAGCACGCCACCAAGGGCCTGATCGCTGCGATGACCCGCGCCCAGCAGGACTTGGAGCAGTACTCCGAGGACGCCTCGGCCCAGTGGAAGAAGCTGGAGGCGGGCCGCAAGGCCAAGGCCTCGGCCAAGAAGAAGATCGAGGAGCGGATCTCGGCGGCCGAGGACCTCGAGTCCCAGCTGGAGGAGAGCGAGAAGAAGCGCCTCGCCGAGCTGGAGAAGCAGGCCGCGCTCAAGGCACAGACCGCCTGGCTCGACTCCGGCGTCCTCGACGAGATCAGCGGCAAGGCGACCGAACAGGGCAAGAAGGCGGTGGAGTACGCGACCGCGCAGATCGGCAAACCTTACGAATGGGGCGCCGAGGGCCCGAAGACGTACGACTGCTCCGGCCTGACCTCGCAGGCCTGGGCCAGCGCCGGCAGCCCCATCCCGCGCACCTCGCAGCAGCAGTGGCAGCAGCTCACCCGGGTCGACGTCGAGGACATGCGCCCCGGCGACCTGGTCATCTACTTCGACGACGCCAGCCATGTCGCCCTGTACGTGGGCGACGGCGCCATCGTCCACGCCCCACGACCGGGCCGCACGGTGACGCTCGCGGGGGCGGGGTCGATGCCGATACTCGGGGTGGTGCGGCCGGGGGCCTGAGGTGGGCGGGGCGCGGGGCGGCGTTCGAGGGTGCGGGACGAACGGCGGTGTCTGCGAGCCGTGAGAGCCACAGCCCGGTGGTCCATGACCCGCACCACGTGACCTGGCCCACCCTCAACAGTCCGCCAAACCCCCCGCGGACGTGACGTTCGTCATCCCCGGTCCGGTACCGGCCTGTCCAACTGCGGTAGGGATCGCGGCATATGACAGCGGCGAGCGGCCACGCGGCGTGTCTCACGCCATTCCGTTGCGGTGCCGACTACCGCTATGGTCCCCGTCGGTAGGTCGAGGCCCCTCGCCCTGCCGTGCCCTCGGGGGGAGGGAAGGAACCCAAGACGATGCCCGTACCCGTACCGCGGCAGAGAGCGATCCCGGCCGTGGAGAGTGGTCAGGCGCAGGCCGCGTCCCCAGGCGGCGGCCCCTCCAAGGCAGAGGCGCCGCGCAAGGCGGACCCGACCGGGAACACGACGGCCGGGGCCACCGGCCGTACCGCTGCCACCCACACGAACGGCATGACCGGCGCAGCCGCCGCGGGCGACGCGCACGGCACCTCCGGCACGCCTCTCACCCTCCTGGTGATCGAGGACGACCCCGGCGGTTCCACCGTCGTGCCCGAGCTGCTGGACTCCGCCGGCAAGCCCATCCGCGTCCGCACGGCCCGCAACCTCACCGAGGCCGCGCGGCTGCTCACCGACGACGTCCACTGCATCCTGCTCGACCTCGCGCTGCCCGCGACCGGACGCCCCGGCGACGACGACGAGCTCGCCGTGCTCAGGCACGTGCTGGAGATAGCGCCCCGGCACGCCGTCATCGCGCTCACCACGTCCGGCGACGCCGAGCGCGGCACCGAGGCGGTGCGCGTCGGCGCCCAGGACTATCTCTTCCGCGACGAGCTGGACAGCCGGCTGCTGAGCCGGGCCATCCGGTACGCGGTGGAGCGCAAGCGTTCCGACACGGCCGAGCGACGGCTCGCCGAGGGCCGGATGCGCGCGCAGGAGAACCGCCGTCTGGAACGCGGGCTGCTGCCCACCCCCCTGCTGGAGGGCTCCTCGCTCCGCTTCGCCGCCCGCTACCGCCCCGGCCGCTCCCGCGCCCTGCTCGGCGGCGACTTCTACGACACCGTCCGCACCCCGGACGGCACCGTCCACGCCATGATCGGCGACGTCTGCGGCCACGGCCCGGACGAGGCGGCGCTCGGCGTGGAGCTGCGCATCGCCTGGCGCGCGCTGACGCTGGCGGGCCTGTGCGGCGACCAGCTGCTCGGCACGCTCCAGCAGGTCCTGGAGCACGAGCGCTCCGACGAGGAGATCTTCGCGACGCTGTGCACGGTCGACATCGCGCCCGACGGCCGCCGCGCGGGCCTCTGCCTCGCCGGCCACCCGTCCCCGCTGGTCGCCCGCCCGGGCCGGCCGGCCCAGCTGCTGCCGTACGACAACAACGGCCCCGCGCTCGGTCTGCTGCCGGGCGCCCGCTGGCCGCGGATGCAGGTGGAACTGGGCGCCGAATGGAGCCTGATGCTCTACACCGACGGTCTGATCGAGGGCCGCGTCGGCGACAGCGGCGAAAGGCTCGGCCAGGACGGCATGGTGAACATGGTCCGGCGCCAGCTCTCCGAGGGACTGCGCGGCGAGCAGCTGCTGCGGGCGGCGGTGAACGAGGTCCGCGACCTCAACGGGGGCGAGCTGACGGACGACGTGGCGGTCGTGCTGCTGGACCGGGTGCCGTAGGGCCGTAGGCCGGACGCCCGGGGGCCGGACGCCTTACGAGATGGGTCAGCGTCCGCCGTTGTACGGGCCGTAGGGGCCGTCGCTGCTGGAGCCGCCCCGGCGGCTGCGGCCGCCGCCCGGCATACCGCGCAGGGCGGGCCGTACGTCGACCATGTACACGATCGTCGCGATGAGGCCGATGATCGGCAGGAACGACAGGATGTTGAAGATCAGGTTCACCACGAAGGCCAGGGCGAGAACGATCAGCCAGAACGGCTTGGTCTTCTTGTCGGCCGCGCGATAGGCGTCCTCGCGGCGCGTGGCGGCGTCGATCAGCGCGAAGCCGCTGAACACGATCAACGCCATGCTCAGCAGCCACATGAAGCCTGCGAACCCCTGCATCAGCACTACGTCCACCACCAGACTCGGCTCGTCCTCACGCGGTCACCGTACCGTTCCCGCAAGCGCCCTACCCGCACAACGGGCCGGGCACTCCGAGAGTGCCCGACCCGTGATCCCCGCCGCGACGACTACTTCGCGGGCGGCGTGGTCTTCTTGGCGGTGGTCTTGCGGGTGGCCGGGGCCTTCTTGGCCGCGGTCTTCTTCGCCGGGGCGGTCTCGGCGGGCGTCGGCACGGCCTTGACCTCGACCGGCTCCGGCGCCGGCTCGGCCTGGGGCTCGACGGCGATCGCCAGTTCCTCGATCTCCTCGGCGGCCTCGCCGCGCCAGGTCTTCACGGTCTGCTCGCCGTGCTCGGCGACCTTCTCGTAGGTCTCGCGGGCCTTGACGGCGTACTCGGCGGCCACGCCGACGCTGCGGAGGGCGAAGTCCTGGGCGGTCTCGCCCAGCTTCTTCAGGTCCGCGTCGAGGGTGGTGCCGATCTTCTTCAGGTCACCGTCGAGGGTGCCGATGAACTCGCCCACCTTGGTCTGGATGCTCTCCTGAGCCTCCTTGGCCTTGGCACTCGCCTCCTTGGCGCGCGCCTGGGCCTTCTCCTGCACGGTCTTCGGGTCGGTGTTGCGCACGGCGTCGATCCGCGCGGGCGCCTCGGCGCGCAGCTGCTCCACCAGGCCGGGCACCTTCTTCGCCTGCTGCAGGGCCAGGTCGGCGGTGCCGGCGGCGAAGTAGAGCGGAGTCGGGTCGCTGAAGGTCTTGCGCAGGTCGTCGGTGATGGCCATGGTGATGGTCCTCCCGGATTCGCTTTCGGCTGAGGGTTTTGTGGTCCGCAGTCAGGCGGTCGGTGCCCTGGTCCGGCTCAACTGGCCGTCTGCTGCGGGCCGGCGTCATTGCCGCCGGTCGTGCGGGTGGTGCGGGCACGGCGTGCGGCGGGCTTGCGTCCGCCTTCCGCGCGGGTTTCCCGTACGGCGCTCTCGCCGTCCTGGGCGTCCATGGCACCGTCGGTCCGTGCACCGGTGACGGCCGCGTCGGGCGTCTCCGTCTCGTCACCCGCCGTGTCGATCCCGAACCCGTTCTCCTTGCGGAAGGACTCGTAGATCTGGAGCAGCACCTGCTTCTGCCGCTCGTTCAGCGTGGGATCGGCGAGGATGACGGCACGCGTCTCCACCTCGTCGAGCTCCCGCTCGGCGTCGAGGATCCCGGCCCGCACGTACAGCGTCTCGGCGGAGATCCGCAGGGCCTTGGCGACCTGCTGCAGCACCTCCGCGCTCGGCTTGCGCAGCCCGCGCTCGATCTGGCTCAGATACGGATTGGACACCCCGGCGGCGTCGGCTAGCTGCCTGAGGGACAGCTGCGCGTTGCGCCGCTGCTCGCGCAGGTACTCACCGAGATTGCCGACGTTGAGCGTTGCCATGCCTCCACCTTGCCCCACTCTCGCTAACTATTGCAAGCACCCGCTTGCAAAAGTGTGCCGCGCCACTGCCGCCGCCTTCCCCAGCCACGTGCTCAGCCGACAGCGGCGCCGAACCACTTCGGCAGCCGGGCGAGCAGTTCCCGCTGGTCCTCACCGACCCACGCCACGTGGCCGTCCGGCCGCAGCAGCACCGCGGGCACGTCCAGTTCCTCGGCGGAGTCGACGACGTGGTCGACCCGGTCCGCCCAGCCCGCCACCGAGAGCCGGCCGGTCTGGTCGAGCAGCAGGCCGCGGGCGCCGTGCATCAGCTCGTAGAGGCGCCCCTGCTTCAGTTTCACGTCGCGCAGCCGCCGGCCGAGCAGGTCATGGTCCTCGCCGAAGTCGTAGCGGACCTCGACCGCCGTGATCATGCCGGTCACGTACCGGTTGACCTCCTCGAAGTCCATCAGCGTCGTGAACAGCTCCCGCAGCGCGGTCGCACCCGGATCGGCGCCGAGGAGCGTGATCTGCGCACGGGTGTTGTCCAGTACGCGGGCGCCCACCGGGTGCCGTTCGGCGTGGTAGCTGTCCAGCAGGCCGTCCGGTGCCCAGCCGTTGACCGCGGCGGCCAGCTTCCAGCCGAGGTTGAACGCGTCCTGCACGCCGAGGTTGAGCCCCTGTCCGCCGGTCGGCGGGTGGATGTGCGCCGCGTCGCCCGCCAGCAGCACCCGGCCGACCCGATAGCGCTCGGCCTGCCGGGTGGCGTCGCCGAACCGGGACAGCCAGCGCGGCGAGTGCACGCCGAAGTCGGTGCCCGCGACCGCCCGCAGCTGCCTCTGGAACTCCTCGAAGGTCGGCGCGGTCGCCCGGTCCTCGGCCACACCGTCGGCGGGCACGATGACGCGGTACGCCCCCTCCCCCTGCGGGACGAGGCCGAACCGCAGTTGGGTCTTGCGGACCTCCTCGACGACGGCGGCGATCGTCGCCGGATCCTCGGTCGCCTCCATGTCGCCCAGCAGCGTCTCGACCCTGGCGGGCTCGCCGGGGAAACCGACGCCGATCAGCCTGCGCACCACGCTGCGTCCACCGTCGCAGCCGACGAGGTAGCGCGAGCGCAGACTCGTGCCGTCGGCCAGCTCTACGGTCACCCCCTCCTCGTCCTGGCTCAGCCCGACGACCTCGCAGCCGCGCCGGATGTCGGTGCCCAGTTCGAGGGCGCGCTCGTTGAGCAGCCGCTCCGTGACCGGCTGCGGGGTGGCGAGGCCGTACGGGTGCGCCGTGTCCAGGCGGTCCGGCCACGGCTTGGCGATGCCGCCGAAGAGACCGCCGACCTGGAACTTCTCACTGACCGCGAGGAACCGGTCCAGCAGGCCGCGCTGGTCCATGATCTCGACGCTGCGCGCGTGCAGGCCCTGTCCGCGCGACTGCTCGGTCGGCTCGGTCAGCTTCTCCAGCACGACCACCCGCACTCCGGCCAGCCGCAGCTCACTGGCCAGCATCAAGCCGGTCGGCCCGCCGCCGACCACGATCACGTCCGTCATGAATGCGCCCCCAGGTGCCGCGAGATACCGCGCCAGGACGTCGTTTCCGCAGGTCCTGGCCTTGGCCGACGATTCTGCGGCACGACCCGGGCCTTGCCGCAAGCCCCCCGGTGCGCTATACGTTGAGCATGGCAAGGAGTGGGCGCACCGGCCGTACCATGCCGGTCCGGTGACGCTTGCGGACCTGGTCCGGCTCCGCCGGGCCCGCGATCAGATGGACCGCCACTACGCGGAGCCGCTGGACGTCCCGGCGCTGGCACGCGCGGCCCACATGTCGCCCGGCCACTTCTCCCGCAGCTTCCGCGCCGCCTTCGGCGAGAGTCCGTACAGCTACCTGATGACGCGCAGGATCGAGCGCGCCAAAGCACTGCTGCGGCGCGGCGACCTGTCGGTCACGGAGGTCTGCTTCGCCGTCGGCTGCACCTCGCTCGGGTCGTTCAGCTCGCGGTTCACCGAGCTGGTGGGGGAGAGCCCGAGCTCGTACCGGGCGCGCCGGCACGACCAGGGCGCGGCCATCCCCGCCTGCGTCGCCAAGGTCTACACGCGACCGGTCAGGCACACCCGGGCGGCCCGGAACGCGGAGTCGGCAGGCGACCGGGAAACGGCCGGGAAGGCCGGGCCGGCGGGTCCCGCGGAAGCCGTCAGAAACGGAGAAGCGAAGGACGCCGCCCGCCCGTAGCGTGGCCGCATGGACGTCAAACTCTCACAATGCTTCATCGCCGTCGACGACCACGACCAGGCGCTCGCGTTCTACCGGGACGTGCTCGGACTCGAGGTGCGCAATGACGTCGCGTTCGAGGGGATGCGCTGGGTGACCCTCGGCTCGCCGTCCCAGCCGGACGTGGAGATCGTCCTCGAGCCGCCGCTCGCGGACCCGAACGCCTCGCCGGCCGACAAGCAGGCCATGGCCGAGCTGCTGGCCAAGGGGGTGCTGCGCGGCGTCATCTTCTCGACCGACGACGTCGACGCTACATTCGAGCGCATCCAGGCCTCGGGCGCCGAGGTGCTGCAGGAGCCGTTCGACCAGCCGTACGGGGTTCGCGACTGCGCCTTCCGCGATCCTGCGGGCAACATGCTGCGCTTCAACCAGCGCCCCGCCACGTGAGCCCGGCCCCGGCCGGCCACCGCACCGGCGATCGCACCCGCCACAGACCGCGAAGGCGCCCCGCCCAACAGATGGAGGACCGATGAGCACGGTCACGAGGACGGACACGCAGCCGCCGGCGCTGCACGTTGCCGACAGCCACGACCTGATCCGCGTGCAGGGCGCGCGCGTGAACAACCTCAAGGACGTCAGCCTCGAGATCCCGAAGCGCCGGCTGACGGTGTTCACCGGCGTCTCCGGCTCGGGCAAGAGCTCTCTGGTCTTCAGCACGCTCGCCGCGGAGTCGCAGCGGATGATCAACGAGACCTACAGCACCTTCGTGCAGGGCTTCATGCCGACGCTGGCGCGGCCCGAGGTCGACGTACTCGAAGGGCTGACGACCGCGATCATCGTCGACCAGCAGCGGATGGGCGCCGACCCCCGCTCCACGGTCGGCACCGCCACCGACGTCAACGCGCTGCTGCGCATCCTCTTCAGCCGGCTCGGGAAGCCGCACATCGGCCCGCCCAGCGCGTACTCCTTCAACACCGCCTCGGTCCGGGCGAGCGGCGCCATCACGGTGGAGCGCGGCGCCAAGAAGGCGGTGAAGGCGACGTTCAACCGCACGGGCGGCATGTGCGTACGCTGCGAGGGCCGGGGCACGGTCTCCGACATCGACCTCACCCAGCTCTACGACGACTCCAAGTCGCTCAACGAGGGCGCGCTCACGATCCCCGGCTACAGCATGGACGGCTGGTACGGCCGGATCTTCGCCGGCTGCGGCTTCTTCGACCCGGACAAGCCGATCCGCACGTTCACGAAGCGGCAGCTGCACGACCTCCTCCACAAGGAGCCGACCAAGATCAAGGTCGACGGCATCAACCTGACGTACGAGGGTCTGATCCCGAAGATCCAGAAGTCGATGCTGTCCAAGGACATCGAAGCGCTGCAGCCGCACATCCGCGCGTTCGTGGAGCGGGCGACGACGTTCGCCGTGTGCCCGGAGTGCGACGGCACCCGGCTCAGCGAGGGTGCCCGGGCCTCGAAGATCGGGAAGATCTCCATCGCCGACGCCTGTGCGATGGAGATCAGGGACCTGGCCGCCTGGCTCCGCGATCTCGACGAGCCGTCGGTGGCGCCGCTGATCGCCGCGCTGCAGCACAGCCTCGACTCGTTCGTGGAGATCGGTCTCGGCTATCTCTCGCTGGAGCGGCCGTCGGGCACGCTGTCGGGCGGTGAGGCGCAGCGCGTCAAGATGATCCGCCACCTCGGCTCCTCGCTCACCGACGTCACCTACGTCTTCGACGAGCCCACCATCGGACTGCACCCGCATGACATCCAGCGGATGAACAACCTGCTGCTGAGGCTGCGGGACAAGGGCAACACGGTGCTCGTCGTGGAGCACAAGCCGGAGACGATCGCGATCGCCGACCACGTCGTCGACCTCGGTCCCGGCGCCGGTACGGGGGGCGGCACCGTCTGCTTCGAGGGCACCGTCGAGGGGCTGCGTACCAGCGGCACCATCACCGGCCGCCATTTCGACGACCGGGCCTCCCTCAAGGAGGTGGTACGCAAGCCCACCGGCACGCTGGAGATCCGCGGCGCGACGGCGAACAACCTGCGCGACGTGGACGTCGACATCCCGCTCGGGGTGCTCACGGTCATCACCGGCGTCGCCGGTTCCGGCAAGAGCTCGCTGGTGCACGGGTCGATCCCGGCCGGCGAGGGCGTGGTGTCGATCGACCAGAGCGCGATCCGCGGCTCGCGACGGAGCAACCCGGCGACGTACACCGGACTGCTCGACCCGATCCGCAAGGCGTTCGCGAAGGCCAACGGCGTGAAGCCGGCGCTGTTCAGCGCCAACTCCGAGGGCGCCTGCCCCACCTGCAACGGCGCCGGAGTCATCTACACCGACCTGGCGATGATGGCCGGCGTGGCCACCACCTGCGAGGACTGCGAGGGGAAGCGGTTCGAGGCATCGGTCCTGGACCATCACCTCGGCGGCCGTGACATCAGCGAGGTGCTCGCGATGTCGGTGACCGAGGCCGAGGAGTTCTTCAGCACCGGCGAGGCGCGTACGCCGGCCGCGCACCGCATCCTCGACCGGCTCGCCGACGTCGGGCTCGGCTACCTCAGCCTCGGCCAGCCGCTGACCACGCTGTCCGGCGGCGAACGGCAGCGGCTCAAGCTGGCCACCCACATGGCCGAGAAGGGCGGAGACCAGCCCGGTCGGTCCGTCTACGTGCTCGACGAGCCGACCACCGGCCTCCACCTCGCCGACGTCGAGCAGTTGCTCGGCCTGCTCGACCGGCTCGTCGACTCCGGCAAGTCGGTCATCGTCATCGAGCACCACCAGGCGGTCATGGCGCACGCCGACTGGATCATCGACCTCGGCCCCGGCGCCGGCCACGACGGCGGCGAGATCGTCTTCGAGGGCACACCCGCCGACCTCGTCGCCGCCCGCTCCACCCTCACCGGCGAGCACCTCGCGGCCTACGTCGGCACCTGACCGGCTCCCGCGCGGGCAGCGCGCGAGCCGCGGCGGCCAGGCCGACCGCGCAGGCGCACCCCGCGATGCCCGGACGCGGCTGGGACGGGGCGCCAAGTACCCACTTTTTTGTGGGTACTTGGCAGCTCCGGCCGCACGGCCGAGGCTGGTGGTGGCCGGTCAGCCGTCGGCCACCAGCGGGCCCGCCAGCTTCTCCAGGCGACGGTGGCCCCAGTCCGAAAGGGGGGCCAGAGCCTCGGAGAGTTCACGGCCGAACCCGGTCAGGGAGTACTCGGTCCTGAGCGGCAGCACGTCGTGCACCTCCCGGTGCACCAAGCCGTCCTCCTCCATCTCGCGCAGGGCCTGAGTCAGCACCTTCTCGCTGAGCCCGGGCAGCTGTCTCCGCAGCTCACCCGGTCGGTACGGGCCGGACTCCAGCAGCCACAGCAGCGCGGTCTTCCACTTGCCGTCGATCACGGAGATCGCGGCGGTCACTCCACACACGTTCAGGTCCCGGGCACGCGCACGCGTCATCCTCGCCCCTTTCGTCACGCTCAGTCGTGAATCGTCAGTGTTTACAAAGGAGTTCAAGCATGTCCAAGTCCACCGACCAGTCTGCCGTCACCGTCCTCGGACTGGGGCCGATGGGCCGCGCCCTCGCCGGCGCGTTGCTGGACGCGGGGCTGCGGGTCACGGTCTGGAACCGCACGCCGGGGAAGGAGCGGGAACTGGTCGACCGTGGGGCCGTGTCCGCGCGGTCGGCGGCGGAGGCGGTCGCCGCGAGCGCGCTGACCGTCGTCTGCGTGGTGAACTACGACGCGGCCGACGCCGTCCTGCGGGGCGAGGCGGTCACCGACGCCCTCAAGGGCCGCACCGTCGTGAACCTGACCGCCGACACCCCCGACCGCGCCCGGGACACGGCCGGCTGGGCCGCCGACCACGGCATCCGCTATCTCGACGGCGCGATCATGACGCCGACCACGACCATCGGGACGCCCGAGGCGGTGTTCCTGCACAGCGGCCCCGAGGAGCTCTACCAGGAGCACCGGGCCGTGCTGGACGCGCTGGGCGGCACCCACACCCACCTCGGTGAGGAGATCGGCCGGGCCGCCTCCTACGACATCGCCCTGCTCGACGTCTTCTGGACGGCGATGTCGGGTTACGCGCACGCCCTGGCGGTGGCACGGGCGGAGGGCATCACCGCCCGGGAGTTCGCTCCGTTCGCCCAGGGCATCGCCGCGATCCTCCCGGCGCTCTTCGAGGAGTTCGCGCGGGACGTCGACAGCGGTTCCTTCTCCGGCGAACTCAACCCGATCACCTCGGCGGTGTCGACGATGGCGCACATCGTCCACGCCTCCGAGTCCCACGGCATCGACGCGAGCGTGATGCGCGCGACCGAGGGTCTGGCCCGCCGGGTCGTCGGACTGGGCCACGGCACGGACGGGTTCATCCGCGTCACGGAGTTGCTGGGCCGCCGCTGAGGCGTCCTGGAAAACCCGATGGCGGCAGTCGTGCGGGGGCCGCTACCGTCCCTCCCATGACTGCCGGGTCGGCCTCGTGCCGTGAGCGAGTTGGGTGCCCGGCCTCTGAGTGAGGCCGTGGCGGGCCAGGAGCCCGCCTTCTTCTCTGCGTATTTCCGCGCATCCCCCAGGACGGAAACAGCGACAGAGAAGGAAGACAACACCATGCCCAACGACTTCAACCAGCCCGTCATCGAGGAGTTCCGCGCCAACAAGGGCCGTGTGGACGGCTATTTCGAAGGCGCCCGCCTGATCCTGCTCACCACCACCGGCGCCCGTACCGGCAGCCCGCACACCACCCCCGTCGGCTACCTCCCCGACGGCGGTGAGCGCATCCTCGTCATCGCCTCGGCGGGCGGCGCGCCCAGGCATCCGCACTGGTACACCAACCTGCTCGCGCATCCCCGGGCGACCGTGGAGAGCGGCGCGTTCACGTACGAGGCGCGGGCCGTCGTACTGGAGGGCGAGGAGCGGGAGCGGGCCTTCGCGCGGGCCGTCGAGGCGGACCCGGGCTGGGCGGCGTACCAGGAGAAGACGGAGCGGGTGATCCCCGTGGTCGCCCTGTACGAGATCGCGCAGGGCGGCCCGCCGAACATCAACGCCCGGTCCATGGGTGAGGCGATCAAGGTCGTCCACGACGCCTTCCGGCGCGAACTCGCCCAGATCCGGCAGGAGATGAGCGCGAACGGCTCAGGCACGCCGACGCTCGGGGCGCAACTGCGCGTCAACTGTCTGACCTTCTGCCACGGCCTGCACAACCACCACACCGGCGAGGACATCGGCATGTTCCCGGTCCTCGCCGACCGTCACCCCGAGGCCGCTCCCACGCTGGCGCGGCTGAGCGCGGAGCACGAGCGGATCGCCGCCCTCGTCGAGGATCTGCGCCGGGTCGTGACCGCCGAGGAAGCGGACCCGGCCGCCGCCCGCGTCGAGGTCGAGCGCCTGACGGCGGAGCTGGAGGCCCATCTGACGTACGAGGAGGAGCAGTTGATCCCGCTTCTCGACGCGTGAGAGGGACTCCGGCGGGCGTCTAGTGCCCCGGCAGGCAACGTTTGCCCGTCAAGGTGCGGCGTCCGGTGCGTGCTCTGGGGGAGTGCCGGCCGGAAGGCCCCGTCGATGGACCGGACGTACTTGGGCTTTCGGCCGGTGCGGCGAGAGTGCGTGCCGGGCGCCGCGACGGGGCGAACGTTGTCTGTTGGGGCACTAGAAGGGCAGCGGCCGTGCGTGCACCACCTCCAGCCGGGACACCGCCCGCGTGAGCACCACGTACAGCCGGTGCAGCCCCCGCTCCTCCGCCTCCGCGACGGCGGCGGGCTCGACGGCGACGACATGGTCGTACTCGAGGCCCTTGACGAGGGTCGCGGGGACGACGCTCACGCGGGCGGCCGGTGTGTCCGGGCCCGCGGCCGGGATCCCGGCCGCCTCGAGCGCCCCCCGCACCCGGTCGACGTCCGCGTCGGCCGCGACCACCCCGACGGACCCCTCGTGCGCCGACGCGTCCCGTACGGCGTCCACGACCGCGCCGAGCAGGTCACCGGCCGGAACCGGGCGGATCCGCAGCCGGCCGTCCCCGCGCAGCGACTCCCCCGCCGGAACGTCCACGTCCAGTTTCGCCAGCAGCCGGTTGGCGAGGGCCACGACGGCCTTCGGCACGCGGAAGCCGGTCGCCAGCGGTACGACGGCCGCGTCCGGTTTTCCCAGGTGGTGCAGGGTCGTGGTCCAGGACCGGGCCGCCCAGGGCGTGGTGCCCTGCGCGAGGTCGCCGAGGACCGTGAGCGAGCCGAAGGAGGCCCGGCGGGCGATCGCCCGGCACTCCATCGGGGAGAGGTCCTGTGCCTCGTCGACGACGAGATGGCCGTAGGCCTGCGGATGCTCGACGAGCCCGGCGACCTCGTCGAGGAGGACGAGGTCGGCGGCCGACGAGCGTGCCGACTTCCACGAGCGCGGCGGCCTCGCCCAGAGCAGGGCCTTCTGCTCGTCGGCGTCCAGCAGCCCGTCGGCGGCAGCGGCCAACGCCTCGCGGTCGGTGAGGAGTTCGGTCACCACCTCCTCGGGCCGGACCCGCGGCCACACGGCGTCGACGTACTCCCCGACCGCCCGCGACCGCGAGATCCGCTGCACCCAGGCGGCGTTCTGCGGTCCCGCCCGCCGCTCGGCCCGCAGCTGCACATACCGCACGACCCGGCTGCGCACCCGTTCCCGCCCGACGCCGTACGGCGGCTCCTGCGCCCGGACGCCCTCCAGGATCCGCGCGAGTTCGCCGGCGGGCACCCGCCAGCGGTACGACCCGTCGGGCACCGCGAGCTCCCCGGCCGTCCCCTCGGCCGACACTCGCGCGTACAGCGCCCGCCGCAGCACCTGCGCCATCCGGGCGTCGTGCTTGACGACGGCCGTCCGCTCGTCGTCGGCACCGCCGACCGGGTGCCGGGCGATCTCCTCCAGGAGCGTCGACTGCCGCACGCCCGTCTCGCCCAGGGCCGGCAGGACCGCCGCGATGTACGAGAGGAAGGTGCGGTTGGGCCCGAGGATCAGCAGGCCGCCGCGCCGGATGCGCTGCGGGTGGGTGTAGAGCAGGTAGGCGGCCCGGTGCAGGCCGACCGCGGTCTTGCCGGTGCCCGGGGCGCCCTGGACGCACACCGACACGGCCAGGTCCCCCCGGACGAGATCGTCCTGCTCGGGCTGGATGGTCGCGGCGATGTCCCGCATGGGCCCCACGCGGGGGCGCTCGATCTCCCGGGCGACGATGTCGCTCGCGCGGCTCTCGCCCCGGCCGAGGTGTTCGTCCTCCAGCCCCGTGAGGTCGGCGGAGTCGCCCCGGCTGCCGGGCGCCCAGCCGAAGCGGCGGCGGACGGCGACGCCCTGCGGGTCGCCGGCGCTCGCCTGGTAGAAGGCGCGGGAGACCGGGGCGCGCCAGTCGACGACGAGGGGCGGGGCGGCGGGGTGCTCGCTGATCCGCAGCCGCCCGAGGTGGTACTCCTGCCCGGCGTGCTCGCCACCCGCGAAGTCCAGCCGCCCGAAGAACAACGGGCCCTCGGGCAGTTCCCGCATCTCCTTGGCGCGGCTGCGCAGCCGGTACCCCAGGACCTCGGCGTCGGCACCGGAGGCGGAGACGTCCTCGCCGGTGACGACGTGTTCCCCGGCCCCGTCGACCATGGCGGTCAGGGCGGCGCGGCAACGGTCGTGGTGGGCGCGTTCGCGGCGGAGGGCGTCCTGAAGGGAAGGGTCGGGTGACGTCATTCCAGCGAGCGTAGCGGAATAACGTAACCGAGTTAAATTTTTTACTCGGTATCGCTTACTGACTCGCTCCCGCCAAGTGCGGCAACCCCGCCTCCAGCACGCCGAACGCCCGCTGCGCCGCGGCCACCGCGTCCCCCCGCACGTCCGCCGCCCGCTCCCCCTCCGCGATCCGCCGCCAGTTCTCCAGCGCGAGGATCCGCTGCACGGCCACGATCTGCCCTGCCGCCAGCCGCGCCTCCAGCCCACCGCCGAGCGCCTCGGCCAGCGCGGCCTCCGACCGCTCCTGGAACCCGTACAGCCGGGCGACGAGCGCGGGCGTCCCGTAGAGCAGAGCGTGGAAGGCGAGCACCTGGGGATGGTCATTGAGCCCGGTGACGGGGTCGCACCGCTCCAGCCCGGCGAGAAAGTGCCGCCGCAGCGCCACGAGGGGCGGCGCCTCCTGCCCCGTCACCACCCGCGCGGCCTCCCCCTCGTGATCGGCGAACCGGTGCAGCACCAGGTCCTCCTTCGCCGGGAAGTACCGGAAAAGGGTCGGCTTCGAGATCTCCGCCGCGGCGGCCACCTCGGCGACGGACACCGCGTCGAAGCCCTTCTCCAGGAACAGGCGGATCGCGATCTCCGACACGGTCTCGTACATCCGCTGCTTCTTGCGCTCGCGAAGCCCGACCGCGCCCGCCTCGCCGTTCTCAGCCATGCGGTGAGCGTACGCACCATCCCGTGGTCGGCCGGGCTATGGGCTCGCTAGGCCAGGGCCCGGGCAAGATGGGGGTTCGCCGTCGGGCGGACCGGCAGGCCGAGGGAACCCGTGGCGACCGCCAGGGTCACGGCGTAGGAGTCGACCGCCCGCTTGACGTTGGGGGCGTCCAGGCTCGCGCCCGTCACGATGCGGTCGAGGTCGATGTACGCGGACCGGACGATCTCGATCCAGCGGTACACACGCCAGTCCTGGCGCCAGTCGCGCGTGTACTCGGGCGGCAGTTTCTTCTCCCAGCGACGGAACATCCGGTCCCGGATCTCCGGTCGTGTCGGGGTGAGGTGCATGTGCCGGACCAGGTCATAGAGCGGATCGCCGACCAGGGCCATCTCCCAGTCGATGATGGTCAGCGCCAGGAGGTCGTCCCGCCGGACCAGGTTCCACGGGTTCAGGTCGCCGTGCAGCAGGGCCGGCTTTCGGTGGCTCACCTCGTGCCGGGACAGGATCGCCTGCAGGCGGTCCGCTTCGGGCAGCCCGAGCAGCCGGGCGAGTTGCTGCGACTCCTTCGGCAACTCGCCTACCAGGGTGACAAGTTGCCCCCTCAGCCAGTGGTGGAAGTTGCCTTCCCCGGATGTCGGGTCGACCTGCTTGTACTTCACGCGTGTCAGAGCGCAGAGTTGATCGACGAGCGCGTCCGCCTCGTGCGGCAGCAGCCCGTGCTCCGGATGGCGGAGGGGCTTGTCGATGTCCCGCGGTCCGACGTAGGTGTGAATGGCGAAGCGGTCGTTCGGATAGCTCTCGCCCAGAGCCAGGGCCCTCGGCGCCGCCACGGCGATGTCGGCCTGCTCGATGGCCCTCAGCACGGCGTGTTCACTGAGAAAACTGCGCTCCCGGCGGCACACGTCGGGCAGCTTGCGCCGCACGACCACGGGAAAATCGATGCTCGGCACCCGGACCACGGTGTTGAGGTGCGCGGTCCCCTTGAACACGCGGCCCGCAGGAGCGGCCCCCTCAGCCACCAGGGCCTCCCGCACGGCGGAGACGGGAAAGTCCGGATGCTCGGGAAGACGCCGGTCCGGCTCCCAGCGGAAGGTCTGCACAAGGCGTCCCTGACCGTCGTAGGAACCACCGCTGCGGGACGTCAGCCACCGGAACAGAGCCCGCTCGATCTCCAGCTCACCCGGCAGATTGGTGAGTCGCAACGGCTCCGCGGCCGCTTCGAGGGCGCGGCGCACCTCCGCCGTCGCCTCGTTCAGGCTCTTCTGGGTGCGGGTCTCCTCCAGGAACCGTGCGGCCCGCATCACGTCCGGGTAGACGGACTGCGCCCGCTCGAAGGCGACGTAGTGGCGCAGGTCCCGGGCCAGGCCGTTCACGGCGGCGGGACGAGTACGTTGCATGGCCTCCGCCCACGCCTCGACCACCTCGTCCCACTGGTGCGGCGGGTACTGCATGCGCACGAGATGGGTCGCGAGGTCGTGCAGGGGGTCGCCGTAGGTCGCCAGCTCCCAGTCGACGCAGATGAGCGGCGGCGCACCGCCGTACGACACGATCAGGTTGTCGCGGTGCAGGTCGGCGTGGAGCAGGCTGTACGGTCGCCGGGCCATGGCGGGGACCCGTTCGGCCAGCCGGAGCAGGGCATCCTCGGGGATGCCGAGCGACGCGAACAGCCCTCCGAAGACCGCCCGGTTGGGCCGCCTGATCTGCCGGTCCGCCAGATGCGCGAGGGTCCGCAGGAACCCCTGGCTGTCGGTGTCGTTGCGCGGCCAGACCGACGGCAGCGCCGGCAGCGCACCGCGCCGCACCTGGGTCATCTGGGCGAGCAGGCCTGCCAGCGCCTTGATGAGCAGAGTGTCGACCGGCTTGCCGTTCGCACAGACGGCAGAGAGCGGTACCCCTTCCACATGGCTGTGGATCGCGAAGTGTTCCCGCTGGACGAGGCACTCCGGCACGTGCGGCAGGACCCCCTTGATCGCGGCGAGGATCTCCCCCTCGTCCTGCCAGGTCCTGATCACCACGGGGAGCACGTCGCTGCGCCGGATCCGAACGGTGACGGACGTGCCGACCGGACGCCGGAGCGCGCGCGCCATGGGTTCCGTCAGAGGCAGAACGTAGTTCTGGTTGTGGTACCCGCTTGCCGACTGGCCCTCCGCGGCGGCCCATCCCACGAAGGCTTGGTAGGTGTCGTCGAGCGTGGCGCGCTCCCCGACAGGACGGGGATCGAGAAGTGCGCCCACTGGCTGCTCCGGGTACGAGAAGGGGGAAGCTATGGCAAACCGTAAGCTCGCGTCGAGAGTCACGCATGACGGAGCGACGCCGACGTGGCCACAACGGGTGGTTTGCCACTCTTCCGCGCGAGGTCCGTGCCCAGCCGTTCGACGTCGCTCGTGGTTGGCCTGTTGGCCGTTCATACGGACGAAGGCGAGCGTTTGCTCAGTGTGCGGGGCATGCTAGCAAGCCGCCGGACCCATCCTCGACCAGACCCGGCTATTCGGAGAGCAGGTCCCAGACCGAGTCGAACCATTTCTGCATGCTGTCGACGAAGACGGTGCCCGGCGAGTTCGCGTCCCCGTCCTTCTTCACGTGGTGAGTGAGGGTGGCACCGAAGCCCAGAACGTCGAGCGCGGTGACCTCGCCGGAGTCCAGTACGATCTTGCGCTCGATCACTTCGTACGGCCCGTGCAGTGCCTCGACGCCGTTGAACAGGTAGAGCTTGAAGGCCGGGGTCAACGGCGCGTGACGGATCTGTACGTCGACGAACGGCACCAGCCCTTCGGTCTGCAGATCTCTCAGCAACCCCTCGAGTGACTCCGTGTGCAACTCGGTGATCGTGCGCAGGCGTTCCCGCAGGCGCGGGTCGTTCTTGTCGTTCTTGACGCGCGGGTAGGGCAGCGGCAGCGTCACGTCCGGCAGGAGCATGCGCAGGGCGATGTGCTGGGGCGTGATGGCGCCGCTGCGGATGCGCTCCACCTGGAGCCGGATGTGCGCGTCCAGGGATTCAGACGTCAGCGTATAGACGTCCAGGGTGACTTCGTCCTGTTCGAAGGCCTCACTGATGAGGGGTCCCAGCGTCATACCGTGTCGCGATCTGGTGGCCTTGGCCGCCGAGGACTGTATGCGCTGAGTCTTGACCACCCGGGACCCGCTGCCCTGCCGTGACTCGACCCAGCCCTCGTCGGCCAGCTCCCGCAGCGCCCGCTGCACGGTGTCCCGGGAGACTCCCAGTTCCTCGGCCAGGTCGCGCTGTGACGGCAGGAAGGAACGAAGGGGATACGTCCCGTCCGTCATCCGCGCGCGCAACTCGTCGGCGACCCGCTGGAACTCCCTGCCGCCGCCCTCGCCGGTCTGGTGTGCATCCACGTATGGACCGTACCGCTTTCGCTCCACCACCAAACCAATTACTGGCCAACTGGACGGTCGCATTGGCCTGTTGGTTAAGGGATCAATCGGACGGGGCAGACCAGCCTCAAGAAAGGCAGTCCAATTGGACGGCTAGTTGGGGCGCTTCACCGGAAGCGGAAGGGAGGTGGATGGACATGCTCGTGTTCCACGTACTCACAGGACTCTGCGAGCTCTCCCTGGGTTTGCTGGCGCAGGCGAAGCTCGGTGCCCTCGGGGTGGTGCTCCTGTTCCTGATCGGCGTGGGCATAAGGGCGCGCCGTGGCGGACTCGCCATCGGGGCCGCCGTGGTGTTCGCGCTGCTGATGACTCAGGCCTGAGTACGGATCAGGTCGAGCACGGATTTCAGCGAGTCGACGACCGCCGTCGCGCCCGCGTCCCTCAGAAGCTTTTCCTTGTGCTCATTACGCGCGTAGCCCAGAAACGGAACGCCGGCCTCATTGGCGGCGAGCAGGTCCGAGGGGGTGTCGCCGATCATCAGTGCCGTCGAGGGTGCCGAACCCATCGCGTTCAGAGCCCGGTTCAGGCAGTGCGGATCCGGCTTGAGGCGGTTCAGTTCCTGGGTGCGGCCGTAGATGTGCGGGGCGAAGCACGAGGTGAGGCCGCGACCGGAGAGGTAGGTGCGCACCACCCGGGGGGAGTTGTTGGTGGCGATCGCCAGCCGGGAACCCACCGCCATCCAGGTGCGTATCAGCGGGTCCGCATACGGTGTGGGCATCGCCGAGGGGGTGGCCCGCAGTTCCTCCTGGGTGAGACGTTCCTCCAACTCGTCCACCAGATCACTGCCGGGGTGTCTGCGGTCGACGGCCCGCAGGACGATATGCGGATCGAGGGATTTGCGTTCGGACTCGCTCAACAGGCCGTGCAGGCCACGCCCTTGGAGCCACCCCACGAGGTCCACCGCCACCCGCTCCGCCGAATGCCCCGCGAACAGGCGGCAGATCGGACCGTCGAAGTCCCACAGCACGACCCGAGCACCTGCGATCAGTTCACCCAGGTTCTCGGTCTTGTCGTCTGTCTCCGCTGTCGCCTGATCAGTCTGCGTCGTATCAGAGGTCACTAGGAGAGTGTCAGGTCCGTCGTGATGGTTTCCCAGAGGGCGTCGAACCACTTCTGGGATTCCTCCACAAATGCGGCGTCGCGCGGGCCGGCCGCGCTGTCGAAGGAGAAGAGGAGGGATTCGGTGCCCAGGACGTCGTACATGTCGAGGGTTCCATGGTCCGAGGGCTCCTCGCGGCGCGTGACCATGTAGTACGCCATGAGCGCCTCCGTGCCGTTGAGGAGGTACAGCTTCACCGGCGGGGTGAACGGCAGGGCGCGGAAGGAGATGTGCACGTCGATGCCGTGCGAGGAGCGCAGGGCTCGGAGGTTGTGGCGCAGGACGTGACCCTGGGCGTTGCGCATGTCCAGCCAGCGCTGGTGGACCGGATCGTCGTCGCCGCCACCGTCGCCACCGTCGACCTGGACCGGGAAGGCCAGGGTGATGTCCCGGGACGGCAGGAGGATGCGGGCGTCGATGGTACGGGGGCGGATGCGGCCCTCGTGGATGTGGCGGATCGGCTCTCCCAGGGCCAGCATCAGCGACTCGGCCGTGAGGCACGCCGCGTCGATGCGCACCTCGGGCGCGGAGAAGGCCGCCGTGAGGCGGGAGGCCAGGCCGACCATGGTCGGCTGGGGCTCCTCGCTGGCCGGGGTGACCTCCGCGATCCGCGGGGGACTCCCCTTGCTCACGTTGCTGAGCAGCCCGTCCTCCTGGAGCACCCGCAGGGCCTGTCGCACGGTGCCCCGCTCCACGCTGAACTCGTCGGCGAGTTCCGCCTGGGTGGGGAGGCGCTGACCCGCCTTGAGGTCACCCACGCGGATGCGTTCGCGCAGGATGTCGGCGATTTCCTGGGGGGAGAGCCTTCTGCTGCCATTCACTGCCACGTTCTCCTGGGTCACGACCAAACGCTACAACTTCGATCCATCTGTGGGGAGTTGTTTGAAAGTTGTTTATGGACAGCTGCCAAGTGGGGACAACATAACCATAGTTGGTTGCCAACTTCGTCGAGTTGGCGGAAGTTTTGCCTCCTGATCCGTCCGTCCCGCCCCGGAAGCCCGAAGGGGGAACCACCGTGCCAGTCCTCGCCCTCCTCTGCGCCGTGTTCGTCGTCGGCGTCGAGCAGACCGTCCAGTGGAAGTACGGCATCGCCGGCATCATCGGCCTGCTGCTGCTCACCGTAGGCATCAAGGCCAAGAGCCCGGCCGTCAGCTCCGTCGGGGCGGTCATGCTCGCGTTGCTGGTCACCCGGCCCGCCCTGTGACCGAACCCACGTCCTCGTATGAGCGACCGGTACCCCGATCAGCCACTGTGGGAGACATCAGCTCGTGAGCAGCAGCTCCGAACTGATCGTCTCCCACAGTGCGTTGAACCACAGGTGGGACTGTTCCACGAACGTCGTGTCGCGCAGACCGGCGCCCTGCGCGAAGGCGAACAGCATCGACCGTGTGCCCTCGGCGTCGTACATCTCCAGTTGCTCGTGGTCGAACTCCGCCGCGCGCCGCGTCAGCGTGTAGTACGCGAAGAGGGCCTCCTCGCCGTTGAGCAGGTACAGCTTCACGGGCGGGGTGAAGGGCAGCGCGCGGAAGGAGACGTGCACGTCGATGCCGTGGGTGGTGCGCAGGGCCAGCAGGTTGTGCCTCAGCACCTGGCCCTGGGCGTTGCGGTGGGCCAGCCAGAGCTTCTGGACCGGCGGACCGTAGCCGTGGTCCTCGACCGGGACCGGGAAGGCGAGGTCGATGTCGCGGCTCGGCAGCAGCACCCGGACGTCGATCTTGGCCGGTTTCAGCTCCCCGGCGTGGATCTGGCGCAGCGGCTCACCGATGGCGAGCGTGAGGGAGACCGAGGTCAGACAGAGGGCGTCGATCTCGACGTGCGGCGCCGCGAAGGCGGCCGCGATACGGGGGGCGAGGGCCGCCGTGGTGGGAAGCGGCGGGGCCCCGGGACCGGTCGGCGACCCGCCCGGGCCCAGGTCGGGAGCCACGGTCGCCGGGCTGCCCTTGGAAACGTTGGTCAGCAGGTGCTCCGACTGCAGGATGTGCAGAGCCTGCCGTACGACCCCCCGCTCGACCCCGAACTCGTCGGCGAGCCTCGCCTGGGTGGGCATGCGCTGGCCCGGCCGCAGTGCCCCGGACCGGATCCGGGCACGCAGCTCGTCGGCCACCTCGCGATGTGTCCTCTGTGGCCGCTGTGACCTCTTCCGCCCATTGACGGCGGGGTGTTTCGGGTCCACGACCAAACACTACAACTTCCCGCCATCTTTGGGCAGTTCAAGGAAAGGTGGTTATGAGTCGCTTCCAAGTGGAGAGAAGTACAGTGAAGTTGGTCGCCAACTTGAGCAACATGGTCAAACTTCCACAAGGTTGGCCACCGTCCCGAAAACAGGGGGACCGCCATGCCGCTCATCGCCCTCGTCATCGCCGCCCTCGCGGTCGGCTTCGAAGCGCTCGTCCAGTGGAAGCTGGGCGCCATGGGCATCGTCGCCTTCGTCGCTCTCACCGTCGGCGTCAAGACCAAGAGCGCCGCGATCGGCGGCATCGGCGCCGTGATCCTCGTGATGCTGCTCGCCCAGTCCGGCTGATCGGGCTCTCCTCCGGAGGGGAGCCGGGAGCCCGGTCGGTCTGCACAGCCACAACTGAACACCGTCACCACCGAGCACAGCCACAACTGAACATTGTCAGCACAGCCACAACTTCACAGCTCGCTACGGATGCAGAGCAAGCACGACATGAGCAAGCAGCACGCAGCAATCAGCGCTGTCGCCGGCAGAAGGGAGGTCTCAGAACATGTCCGGGCACCAAGGGCGCCTGGACGTACGCAGCAGGGCGTCGGCCGACCGGCCGGCGCCCGCTCGTCCTTCCCGGACCCGGCCCAGCGCCGCCAGCCGCACCGCGGACTCGTCGCCCAGCCACAGCGCCGCCAGGTCGCCGACGTCGAGCGTGAGGTCGACGTCCTGCCGCGTCGG
The DNA here is from genome assembly GCF_019049245.1 of Streptomyces sp. AC555_RSS877. Lineage (GTDB taxonomy): Bacteria > Actinomycetota > Actinomycetes > Streptomycetales > Streptomycetaceae > Streptomyces. The sequence goes on from NZ_JAGMUK010000028.1 coordinate 167,046, forward strand.
CGTACAGGAGGCGCCCGCCTCCGACGCGTCCAGCCGGTAGCGCCCGCCGGTCAGCCCGTCACCGTCGACCACCTCGAGCACGAGCGAACCCTCCCCCTCGTACGTCCGCGCCTCCAGCGCCCGTACGACGTCCAGGATCCGCACCCACAGCCAGTCGCCCTGCGTGGTGGCCGTGGCCGCCCTCGGGTTCGGCAGGACGAACGGGAGCAGGTCGTCGGGGGCCCGCCAGCCGCTCTTCACCTTCGTGACCCAGTCGATCGAGCAGAGGTAGCGCCACAGGGCGCGCTCGGCGGCCGGGGTCGCCGCGAGCAGCCACTGCACGGACACCGTGTCGTGCGGCAGCTTGCCGTGCCAGTTGTCGTCGGCCGCGTACGAGACAAGGCCCTCCACCTCGCCGTGCGCCGAGCGGTACACCGCGTAGTGCGGCTCCCGCCAGGACGGCTCGAACCGGACGACACCGGTGTTGACCCGCCACCACATCTCGTCTCGGCTGACGGCGCCGGGCTGGGCGCGGCGTACCCGCTCGTGGAGGTCGGGACCGAGCTTGCGGACGTCCTCGCCGTCCACGAGGTCGATACGGCCGCCGTCCTCAGGGCTGCCGGAGCGGCGGGGGTCCAGGCCGGTGCGCGGGACGTCGACCGTCCACTCGGTCATCCAGGTGGCGGGGCCGAAGCCGTAGCGGCCGTAGATCTGGTACTCGGCGGCGATCAGAGTGGCGACGACGTCACCGCGCTCCTTCGCGGCCGCCAGGTCGTGCGCCATCAGGCGGGTGAGCAGGCCGCGGCGGCGGTGGGTGGCAGTGACCGTGACGCCGGTGACGGCGTTGGCGGGGACGGCCGCGCCGCCGACGGCCGTGAGTTCCTGGGGGAAGGACTTGAAAGTGGCGACGCACCGGCCGTTGTCGAAGGCGCCGAGGTAGCGCCCGGCGTCGCCACTCTCGAACTGGGCCCGACGGGCTTCGAGCTCGGACTCGGAGGGGATGGGCTCGCGCAGGAAGCCGGTGTTCACCGCGCGGATCCAGTCGGGGAACTCGGACTCGGTGATGGGCCGGACGTCGATGGCGGAGTGCGGGCTGCTCATGCAGTCACGGTAGGCGCCCGCCTGTGAGGTGTCTCGGAATTTCCTGGCCACCTCGGAAGCCCCCTGGGAAGGGAAGACTCTCTGGGAAAGCCCCTGGGGAGTTGCGCCCTAAAAGGCTCCGCCTGGGGAGCATCCACCTGCGAAGACTCCGCCCGCAGGCCCCCGGCCCAGCAAACCCCACCCGCGGACCCTCGCCCTGAATACCCCGGCCGGGGAGGCTACGCGCTACGCCTGGGAAGACTTGGGCCGGAGAGATGCCCAGGGAGACTCCGCGTGCGCAGACTCCGCCCGCAGGCCCCCGGCACAGCAAACCCCACCCGCGGACCCTCGCCCTGAATACCCCGGCCGGGGAGGCTACGCCTGGGAAGACTTGGGCCAGGGAGATGCCCAGGGAGACTCCGCGTGCGCAGACTCCGCCCGCAGGCCCCCGGCCCAGCAAACCCCACCCGCGGACCCTCGCCCTGAATACCCCGGCCGGGGAGGCTACGCGCTACGCCTGGGAAGACTTGGGCCGGAGAGATGCCCAGGGAGACTCCGCGTGCGCAGACTCCGTCTGGGAAGATTCGCCCGCCCGCCTGGGAAGCCCCGCGGAACTCGGCCGGGGAGGCCCGGCCCAGCCGCCCGCCCTGGGAAGGCCCGCGGAAACTCCACCCAGGAAGCCCCCGCCCGCAGACACCCCGCCTCGGGAAACCCCGCGGCGCAACCGTCCCGCCCGTCAGAACGCCGCCCGGATCTCCCCCACCACCCGGCCCCCGCCCTCCAGCGGTGCCCGCCCGATGCGCTCCACCACCGGCGCGTCCACGCCCATGAGGTGCAGCGCCCGACCCAGTACCGGCCTCAGGGCGCGGCCGCCACCGTCCTCCACCTTGAAGGCGAGGGCGCGTCCGTCCGGCAGGGCGACTGCCTGGACCGCCTCCGCGCCCATCTTCGAGAGGGTGCCGGGGACCTCGCGCATCAGCCAGGTGTCGGGGCGGCGGGTGCCGGCGACGTACTCGGGGTGGGCGCGCATGGCGTCCGCGACCCGGCGTTCCGCCGTGCCGGGGTCGGCAAGGACGAAGGTGCGGTAGGCGCGGGCCAGGCCGGTGAGACTGATCGCCATCAGGGGCGCCCCGCAGCCGTCCGTGCCCACCGCGGCCACCTCCTCGCCGGACGCCTCCTCCACCACCGTGTGGATGAGCCGCTGCAGCGGATGACCGGGCTCGAGATACGTCTCCAGCGGCCAGCCGCGCAGCGCGCACACCGCCAGCATCGCCGTGTGCTTGCCGGAGCAGTTCATGGTCACGCGGGAGCGCACGGCGCCGGACGCCAGGTAGGTCTCCCGCTCCTTGGCGTCCAGCGGCAGGTCCGGCGGGCACTGGAGCGAGGCCTCGCTCAGCCCGTGCTCGTCCAGCATCTTCTGGACCAGGTCGCGGTGGAAGGGCTCCCCGGAGTGGCTGGCCGCGGCCAGCGCCAGACGCTCGCCCGCGAGGTCCAGGCCCGCCCGCAGTACGCCCGCCGCCTGCATGGGCTTGTTGGAGGAGCGCGGGAAGACCGGGGACGTCACGTCGCCGAGCGCCAGTTCCACCGACCCGTCCGCGTCCAGCAGGACCAGACTGCCCCGGTGCCGCCCTTCGACGAACCCGGAGCGCACGACCTCGGCGAGGACGGGCGGTATGGCAGGCAGGGCAGCGGAACGGGACTCGGACATCGGCGGTGGCCTCCGGAGATCAGGTGACCCGCCCCGACAGCGGGCCCCGGGATCACCGGTACGGCCGCCGCCTCAGGTGAGCAGATCGTCGACTTGCGCTTCCCCCTCACGGTACCTGCGGGCGATCTCCGCACTGCAGTCGTCGGCCGTGCGCTGCAGCCGCTGCCGGCGCCGGGACACCTGCTGCTCGTACCGCACCAGCCGGCCCATCGCGGTGCTCAGCTCCAGGTCGGTCCGCGCCGCCAGGTCCGACAGCTCGACCTCGGCGAGCATCTCCGCGGCCAGCAGCCGGTACTCCTCGCTGTACGGGGTGCCCAGCGTCACATGGCGGGCGGAGGAGCGGTGCCGGGCGGGCGCGTCGGTGAGGATCTCCGACAGCCGGTCGACGACGGCCGCCGCCCCCGCGGGGGACCGCCGGGCCAGTTCCGCCCGCAGGATGTCGATACGGCCCTGGAGCAGCCGCCGTACGTAGCTGAGATCGGCCTCGTCCCGCTGGGCGTCCCGGCGCAGGGTGCGCAGCTCGGGCAGGCTCAGCAGCAACAGGTGGGGTTCGGTCGGATCCGGGGGCAGCGGGCTGCCCATGCGTTGGACGGGCGGGCGCTGAATTCCCAGCCGCCCCCCGATACTCGGTGTGCTCATGTGCCTCTACCGTCCCCTCGACCGGATGTGGAAGCATCGTGCCACCCCAAGTGGCCGCTATGTGACCGAGTGCCCCCGAACGGCCCCACATGGGCGGTTAGGCATCAAAAAATGGCACGTGCGGAGCACCGCCCGCCGCCCGGCATGATGGTCGTATGCGTGCAGTGGTGCAGAGAGTGGACGGCGCGAGCGTCGTCGTGGACGGGGAACACGGTCCGGAAACAGTCGGGGAGATCGACGGCGAGGGACTGTGCGTCCTGGTCGGCGTGACCCACGAGGACACCAAGGAGAAGGCGGCCCAACTCGCCCGCAAGCTGTGGTCGATCCGCATCCTGGCCGACGAGAAGTCGTGCAGCGACCTCGACGCCCCGCTCCTCGTCATCAGCCAGTTCACCCTCTACGGCGACGCCCGCAAGGGCCGCCGCCCCACCTGGAACGCGGCCGCCCCCGGCGACGTCGCCGAACCGCTCGTCGACGAGGTGGTCGCCCAACTGCGTTCCCTGGGCGCGACGGTGGAGACGGGCCGCTTCGGCGCGAAGATGCGCGTGTCGCTGACGAACGACGGCCCGTTCACCGTGCTGATCGAGATCTGAACGAGGGCTTGGCTAAGAGGTCCTTTCACTATGAGCGTCCGATCAGGTCGCGTGGTCTGGTGCCGTGCATCGCAAGGCGCCGGAGCGGCCGCGATGGGGGTCCCCCACGCGAGGTTGTTCGAGCGTGGGGGAGGAGCCACGTGGGCGTTTCGGCAACGCGGCGAGGTGCGGTGCCAGGCCGCGCGACCCGCACGGGCAGAGTGAAAGGACCCCTAAGGCTCTACGACGACTTCCTGGGCGGCGGCCGTCGTGTCGGCCGTCAGCCGGGCGTCCACCGGCACGTTCCGCTTCACCAGTGCCAGCGCGACCGGCCCCAGCTCGTGGTGGCGCACGGACGTCGTGATGAAGCCGATCTTGCGGCCGTCGGGGCCCTCGTCCGCGAGGCGGATGTCCGTGCCGGCGACCGGGAGGTGGACCTCGCTGCCGTCGAGGTGGAGGAAGACGAGCCTCCTCGGCGGCTTCCCGAGGTTCTGCACCCGGGCCACGGTCTCCTGACCGCGGTAGCAGCCCTTCTGGAGGTGGACCGCGGTGCCGATCCAGCCCAGCTCGTGCGGGATGGTGCGGTGGTCGGTCTCGAAGCCGAGGCGGGGGCGGTGCTGCTCGACGCGCAGCGCCTCGTACGCCAGGATCCCGGCCGCGGGGCCGGTCTTCTCGGCGTACGACTCCAGGTCCTCGCGCGGCAGGAACAGATCACGGCCGTACGCCGTCTCGCGGACCACGACGCCCTCGGGCACCTCGGCGATGGAACCGGCCGGCAGGTGGACGACCGCGAAGTCGGCCGTGCGGTCGGCGACCTCGACCCGGTTGAAGAACTTCATCGACTCCAGGTAGGCGACCAGCGCGTCCTGGGTGCCGGGCTCGACGTGCGCCCAGACCGTCACGCCGTCGTCCACCAGGTACAGGGCGTGCTCGATGTGGCCGTGCGCGGACAGGATCAGCGCCTCGGTGGCCTGCCCCGTGGGCAGGTCGCTGACGTGCTGGGTGAGCAGCAGGTGCAGCCAGCTCAGCCGGTCCTCACCGGTGACGGTGACGATCCCGCGATGCGAGAGATCGACGAATCCGGTGCCGCCGGCGAGGGCGCGCTGTTCGCGGAACAGGTCGCCGTAGTGGGCGGCGACGCCTTCGTCCACACCCTCGGCGGGGACGGCGCCGGACAGGGACAGCAGGGGGCTCTTCATACGACCAGCCTACGACTCGGTAGTTGAACCCTTGAGCGCGGAACTCTGGTCGGCCCTGCGGGAACAGTCCTTGCACCGGCCGAAGATCGCGAAGTGCTTCATGTCGGTCTCGAAGCCGAACTCCTCGCGGAGCTTGGCGGTGAACTCGGCCGCCACCGAGATGTCGGCCTCGATGACGTTCGTGCAGTCGCGGCAGACCAGGTGGATGTGGTGGTGCCGGTCCGCGAGGTGGTACGTCGGCGCACCGTGCCCCAGGTGGGCGTGGCTGACCAGCCCGAGCTCCTCCAGGAGCTCCAGCGTCCGGTACACGGTCGAGATGTTGACCCCCGACGCGGTCTTCCTCACCTCGATGAGGATGTCGTCGGGGGTCGCGTGTTCCAGCGTGTCCACGGCTTCGAGCACGAGTTGCCGCTGCGGCGTCAGCCGGTAGCCGCGCTGCCTGAGGTCGCTCTTCCAGTCGGTGCTCACCACACCAGAGAGTCTAGGTCTACTTGAAGAACGCGATGCCGTCGTCCGGCATGTCGTCGGGAAGGGCCTTGGCCCAGCGCTCGACGTCCTCCGGGGTGACGACCTTCTTCAGGTGGGCCGACATGTAGGGGCGCAGCTCGACCTCGGGGGTCTGCTTCTCGCCGACCCACATGAGGTCGCTGTTGACGTAGCCGTACAGCCGCTTGCCGCCGGTGTAGGGGCCGGAGGCTGCCGTACGGGCCACGGCGTCCGTGACCAGGTCGATCTGCGGCTTCTTGGCGGCCAGATCGCCGTACCAGACCTCGACGACACCGTCGTCGCGGACCATGGTGACCTCGACCTTGCGGTCGGCGTCGATCCGCCAGAAGCCGGACTCGGACTCCAGCGGCCTGACCTTGTTGCCGTCGTTGTCGAGCACCCAGGTGTGGGAGTGGTACTCCAGGAAGTCCCGACCGTCGTGCGTGAAGGTGACCTCCTGTCCGAAGTTGCACTTCTCGGAGCCGGGGAAGTCGTGCACGCCCGCGCCCGCCCAGTTTCCGAGCAGGAAGACGAGGGGGACCAGGTCCTTGTGGAGGTCGGACGGGATCTCGATCATGAGCAGCAGTTCCTAGACGTGGGTCAGCGCTGGCCCTGGTACAGCTTCTTCACCGTCAGTCCGGCGAAGGCGAGCACGCCGACGCAGACCAGGACCAGCAGGGCTTCGAAGAAAACCTCAAGCACGGAGTGCTCCTCGGACGATCGTGGATGGCAGTACACAGTGGGATGGCAGTACACAAAAGCCGGGCCCCAGCTTACGCGGCCGGGGCCCGGCCCTCTCCGTGAGGTGTGCCCTCACCGAGGTCACCCGAGAAGCTGGCTCTGCAGGGTCACCGTCTGCTGGAACGGAACGGCCTTCGCCGTGCCCTTCCGGGACTGGATGATCACGGCGAGGACGTCACCGGCGGCCAGGTACGCCTGCCGGACCTGCTCGGCGCCGTACGGCTTCGTCTCCGTGTACACGGAGCGCTGGACGTCGTCGACGCGGGCCTGCTCCGGGAAGTCCTCGTCGGCGACGGAGTCCTCGGCGCCGCGCACCATGCGGCCGGGTCCGCTGTACGGGCCGATGTCGCCGGAGAACACCTCGTCGACGACGGCCGCGGTGTCGAAGTGCAGGAGGTAGATCCGCGTGTGCGTGCCGTCCTCGGTGGTCCAGCCGCGGGCCGCGATGTGCCGCAGGCCGTCGTCGACGAGCTCCTGCCGGAACTCCCCGTGCTCCTGCGGCTCGTACTCCGCCAGGAAGTCCTTCGTCGCCAGCCAGCCGTCCGAGCCGCGCAGCGCCTTGTCCTGTGTGGCCCCCGCGGGGGCCGGCAGCAGCAGGGCACGCAGGTCGGCGTAGTGCGCGCCGGCCTTGTTCGCCTCGGCGAAGGGCTCCGGGCTGCCCGACGGCAGCGGCGGCTTCTTCAGCTCCGGGTAGTCCCACCGCCCGTCCGACTCCGTCGCCAGGCCGGGTACGTCCGTCCGCTCCATCCGCGTGATGCCGTACGCGGCCGAAGCCCCGACCGCCGCGAAGACCACGACGGCCGCGGTCCAGCGCAGGGCGGCGCGCAGGACTCGGCGGTCCCTGGGGGCGGGGGATGTGGGGGACACGAGGGGTGCGTGGAGCGGCGGGGGCGGGAGCGGAGGTGAAGGTGCGGGCGGAGTCAGGACTGCCTGCGGTTCCGTTGTCACCGGCTCCGTGATCTCCGGCTCCGTGATCTCCGGCTCCGTGATCTCCGTCTCAGCGGCCGTCGGCTCCGTGGCCGACTGCTCCGTGGCCGACTGCTCCGTGGCCGTCTGCTCCGTGGTCTGCGTCTGCTCGGTCATACCGCCTCCCCCGGCTCGGCTATGCGGTCGAGCTGCTCGCTCAGCAGCATCGCGACCCCCTTGGTGTCGAGTGGCTTGACGCCGTCCGCGGTGGCGGTGACCAGGACGTCGCCCTGGTAGGCGGAGCAGTACATGGTGTCGAGGTCCGTGTCGTCGTCCTCGGGCGGCAGGAAGCACTCGGCGTTCTTGTGGCCCTTGACCTCGGGGCCCTTGCGGAAGACGTCCAGGGCGTCGAGGAACCGGTTCTGGAACGTGGCCATGTCCCGGACGGCCGCCCGGCTCTCCATCTGCGCCAGCACGATGCTCACCGCGAAGGTGCCCTCGTTCTCGCTGAGGGCACTGGCGTCCGAGCTGAGGTAGCTGCGCATCGCCATGCCCTTGACGCGCTGCCGGTCGATCTCCTTCTCCAGCTTCCTGCGCTGGCTGCGGGGCAGGTCGCTCAGCGACTCCTTGCGCAGGGCGGTCGCCTGGGCACCGCTGAGCTCCGCGTCGGAGCCGAACTCGCCGAGGTCGGGGCCGCGGCTCCAGCCGTCGGTGCCGTACGGCACGAGGACGCCGGCGAGGCCCTTGGCGGTGGCCGCCTTCTCGTCCTCGGCCGTGGTCTTCGGGAACGTCCAGACCGGGGCACCGGCGTCGCGGTCCGCGTCGTTCACGGTCACGACGGTCTGGCCGACACCGGCGACGACGGCACCGACGAGCACCAGGGATCCGGCCACGGCGGCGATACGGCCACGCGGGAACGGCTTTTTGCCGGGCGGCGGCGGGACGGGAACGCCGTAGGCGTCGAACGCGGCGGGCGCCGGGGGCTCGACGAACTCGACCGGCCCCACCTGACCGACGTCACCGTCTGGCGTGCTCGGGACCGGCTCGTTCTCGTTCTCGGTCACAGCCGCTCCATCTGCCGCTCGGCCAGGCCCATGATCTTCTTCTTGGAGATCGGCTTGGTGTCGTACATCCAGATCTCCATGACGATGTCGCCGCGCCAGGCGTGGGCCTCGGCGCTGTAGAGCGGCAGGTACCCGGCCTCCCGCTCGGGCTCCGTGTGGACGTACGCCATGCCGTTGCCGGTGCCGGGGACGGTCCAGCTCTCGGTGGCGTCCTCGGCGTCCGCCCAGTACTGGCTGTCGTCCACCGTGTCGGCGGCCGCGGGGGCCTCCTCCTGGCGGAACTGGATCAGCCGGATCTCCAGCGTGGACGTGCCGGACTCCCAGCCGGTGACGGCCGCGCGGCGGAACTCGTCGCCGACGAGGTCGCCGAAGATGTCGTCCGGCGAGTTGTACAGGTCGGCGTAGGCGGCCAGGTCCATCCAGCCGTCGGCGCCGGACAGCCAGTCGGCGTCCTTCGCACCGCCCGGCTTCTTCAGCAGGAGCTTGCGCAGGTCGCCGTCGGTCCTCACCCGGCGGTCCCGGGCGGCGGACAGCGGCTCGGGGTCCTTGCCCTTCGCCTGCGGCAGCGTGGGCTGGGAGAGCGAGGGCAGTTTCGTCGGCTCGCGGTCGGCCTGCACGAGGTAGCCGGCGCAGGTGCCGGCGACCAGGCCGAGGACGGCGGCGCCGGCGATCAGCAGCGCGGTACGCCCGCGCCGGCGGGGCCGGGGCGCGACCGTCGGGTTTACCGGAGTAACCGGGGCGACTGGGGCGTCGGCTACTTCTTCGGGTACTTCCAAGACGTCCCCCCACAGAACGTGAAGTGCGCATTCCGTATGCGCGCTCACAGGAGACTCGTGGTCAGAGCACCGAGTTGTAGCGGAGTTGATTACGATTCGGCCATGGCAAAGAAGCTCGTGATCAAGGTGACGGCCGGGGCGGATGCCCCCGAGCGGTGCTCGCAGGCGTTCACGGTGGCGGCGGTGGCCGTGGCCAGCGGCGTCGACGTCTCCCTGTGGCTGACCGGCGAGTCCGCGTGGTTCGCCCTCCCGGGCCGTGCCGCCGAGTTCGACCTCCCCCACGCGGCCCCCCTCCCCGACCTCCTCGACTCGATCCTCACCGCGGGCCGCATCACCCTGTGCACCCAGTGCGCGGCCCGCCGGGACATCACGGAGAACGACGTCATCAAGGGCGTCCGCATCGCGGGAGCCCAGGTGTTCGTCCAGGAGGCCCTGGCGGACGAGACGCAGGCGCTCGTCTACTGAGACGCCTGCACCCACAGGCAGAAAGGGTGCCCCGACGGGTCGAACAGCACCCGTACGTCGTCCTGGGGCTGGTACTCCGCGAGCCGCGCCCCCTCGGCGACGGCCCGCGCGGTCTCGGCGTCCAGGTCGTCGACCTCGATGTCCAGGTGCAGCATCATCTGCTGTTCGCCGGGCCTGCGGCGGGTGGGCCAGACGGGCGGGACGTAGTCGGGTTCGGCCTGGAAGGAGAGCGCTGTGCCCCCGGCGCCGGGCGGCGGGCCGATGAGGACCCAGTCCGGCTCCTCGGCACGGACCTCGTATCCGAGCAGGCGGAGGTAGAACCCGGCCAGCTCGTGCGCGTCCCGCGCGTCGAGCACCACGGTGGACAGCCTCACAGGCGACATGCGCCTCTTCCTACTGGCGCCGCCACTTCCCGTCCAGCTCGTCCCACCAGTCGTCGGACTTCGGGTCACCGGAGGGGTCGTCCCACCAGCGGTCGTCGGGGCCTCGGCGGTTGGCGATCATGGCGGCGACCGGGGGGATGACCATGGCCACCACGCACATGCCCACCGCCACGGGGACCGACCAGAGGCGTACGACTCCCCAGGCCAGGACGAAGAGGCCGATGCAGGTCCCCATCATGGCGAAGTACGTGTGTCGCCGCCGTGCGTACATGGCTCCAGGGTAGGTCCGGGGCCCGCCCATGCCGAAGGGCCGCACCCCCGGTGTCCAACCCGTGGGGTGCGGCCCTTCAGCCGTCGGGTTCTGCCTCAGACCGCGATCGCGACCTCGGCGAGACCGCCCTGCTGCGCGACGACCGTGCGGTCGGCGGTGCCGCCGGGCACGAGGGCGCGAACGGTCCAGGTGCCCTCCGCCGCGTAGAAGCGGAACTGGCCCGTCGCGGACGTCGGGACCTCCGCGGTGAACTCACCGGTCGAGTCCAGCAGACGGACGTAACCGGTCACCGGCTCCCCGTCGCGGGTCACCTGACCCTGAATCGTGGTTTCACCGGGCTTGATCGTCGAGGCGTCCGGGCCGCCGGCCTTCGCTCCACACATGTCTGTCTCCAGAGGTCGTTCAGGTCGGATTACTTGTTGGCGCCGAGCTCGATCGGCACGCCCACGAGGGAGCCGTACTCGGTCCAGGAGCCGTCGTAGTTCTTGACGTTCTCCACACCGAGCAGCTCGTGCAGGACGAACCAGGTCAGCGCGGAGCGCTCACCGATGCGGCAGTACGCGATGGTGTCCTTGGCGAGGTCGACCTGCTCCTCGGCGTAGAGCTCCTTGAGCTCCTCGTCCGACTTGAAGGTGCCGTCGTCGTTGGCGTTCTTCGACCACGGGATGTTGCGGGCGGACGGGACGTGACCCGGGCGCTGCGACTGCTCCTGCGGCAGGTGGGCGGGGGCCAGCAGCTTGCCGGAGAACTCGTCGGGCGAACGGACGTCGACCAGGTTCTGCGAGCCGATCGCGGCGACGACGTCGTCGCGGAAGGCACGGATGGCCTTGTTCTGCGGCTTGGCCTTGTAGTCGGTCGTGGGACGCTCGGGCACGTCCTCGACCAGCTCGCGGGCGTCCAGCTCCCACTTCTTGCGGCCGCCGTCGAGAAGCTTGACGTTCTCGTGGCCGTACAGCTTGAAGTACCAGTAGGCGTACGACGCGAACCAGTTGTTGTTGCCGCCGTAGAGGATCACCAGCGTGTCGTTGGCGATGCCCTTCGCGGAGAGGAGCTTCTCGAAGCCCTCCTGGTCGACGAAGTCACGGCGGACCGGGTCCTGGAGGTCGTCGGTCCAGTCGATCCGGATCGCGTTGCGAATGTGGTTCTTCTCGTAGGCGGACGTGTCCTCGTCCACCTCGACGATGGCGATGCTGGGGTTGTCGAGGTTGGCCTCGACCCAGTCGGCGTCGACCAGGACGTCGCTGCGGCTCATGCTCTTTCTCCTCCGGGGCAGTTACGGCGGGGCGTGCAAGTGAGAGGCGTGCGCGTGCATGCCGTCGGACGGCGCGTGCGCACGGATGCCCTGGGCAGGGCGGGGGATGCGGAGGGCTGCGCCTCCGCTCAGAAAGTGCGACAGAGCATGGCGGAGACGCGGCACAGGTCCACTGCCCGCCGCTTCGTGAGATCCGCCTGTCGCTTCATGGCCTCGATCGTAGGGACGGACAGGCGCGCATGTCACCGGTGTGTCGTATTTTGAGACGCGATCGTCCGCGATGTGAGAACACAAGGCTGCCCGGGCCGTGGCTGCACGGTTCCCGGGCGGACGTATCCGTCATCACATCTGCGGTACGGACGGCGGCGTCTCGCGAGTCGGACAGCCCCGTCCCATGAGCTCAGGACTGTTTACCCGGCCAGCCGGACGTTCGAACCCTGCACCGTGATCTCCACACCGTTCTTCGCCGCCTGCACCTTGTCGAGCTGGACGCCGCCGGGCAGTCCGTCGATCTTCTGCTCGAAGTCGGTGACCGTCCGGGCCCGGCTCTCGGCGAGGTCGACGCCGCCGAACGTGGGCAGCGTGTCGGCGTGCACCTTCACCATGTCGCCCTCGGCGGTGACCGTGCTGAGGACGTAGACCGGCTCCGGCAGCCTGGTGCCGAGCACCGTCGCCTCGATCTCCACCTTGATCTTGCCCTTGCCGCCGTCGGAGAGGCCGACAACGTTGGCGGTGACGCCGGGGGCCAGCTGGGTGGGCTCGGACTTGGCGGTCTTGAGCAGCTCGTCGTACGTGATGGACGCGGTGCCGGTGGCGCTGTTCGCGGTGGCGGAGCTGTAGTCGCCGGAGAACTCGACGCCCCTCATGTTCGCCTTGAGGTCGTCGATACGGATCGTCTGGTCGCCGTTGCCGGTGTCCGCCTCGTAGTCCTTGATGCCGACCTCGACGTCGTCGAGTTCACCGCCGACGACCTGGGTGAGGAACGGGAAGCCCTTGATGGAGACGTCGGGGGTGACGGCCAGACCCTCGGTGGTCTTCAGCTTGCCCGCCGCCTCGTCCTCCGCGAAGTTGACCGCGAGGCGGTCGGCGAGGACGAACAGGCCGCCGAAGATGACGACGAGGATCAGAAGTATTCGCAGTGCGCGCATGCGGTGTTCCCCACGACGGCGGTCGGACGACGGTCGGTTGACGGCCGGGTGGCCATCGAGCGTGAGAGTAACCCCGAGCCGGGCGGGGGCCGGAAAATTGTCGATCAGCTGTGACAGGAGGGGAGGGGCCGGTGCCGCACGGGAACTGAGCCGCAGACGAAGGGCGCCGACGACCCGACCGTCCCCGGCTTACCCCCATGCCCGTCCCAGCACGTAGACCGCCGGTGCGGCCGTCGCCAGGGGGAGGGCCACGCCCGCCGTGAAGTGCACGAAGCGCGACGGGTAGTCGTAACTCGCGACCCGGTGGCCGATCAGCGCGCACACCGCCGCGCCCGCCCCGAGCAGCGCGCCGTCCGGGCCGAGACCCGTCATGGCGCCGACCGCGATGCCCGCGCCCGCCGCGGCGAGCAGGGAGACGATCACGGAGGCCGGCGTCGGCAGGGGCAGCGCGCGGGCGAGGACGGCAACGGCCACCGCGGCCGCGCCGACCGTGACCGCGTCCGGGTCGGCGGCGAGGTGGCCGGCCGCGACGATCGCCAGCGCCGCGGAGGCGACCGTGGCCATCAGGCCGTACATCCGCTCGTCCGGGTCGGCGTGCGAACGCAGTTGGAGGACGAGGGACAGCAGGACCCAGACGCCCAGCGTGCCGAGGATCGCGGCGGGCCCGTTCTCGCGGCCGGCCGCGAGCAGCACGGCATCCGCGACCAGCGCCCCCAGGAAGGCGAGGGCGATGCCCTGCCGGGCGGGCCACATGCCGTTGAGCCGGAACCAGCCCGCCGCCGTGACCGCCTGGAGGAGGACGAGCGGTACGAGGAGGGCGTAGGACCCGATGGCCGCCGTACCTGACAGGAGCAGGCCGAGCAGCGCGGTGAGCGCGGCGGGCTGCATACCGGGCTCGATGATCGGGGAACGCCCCTCGAGACGGGCCCGCTGCGCGTCGCTGACGCGGGCGTTGCCGGTCGCGGTGGCGGGGCCGTAGCCGGGAGCCGGTTCCTGGGGTGCGCTCGCATGCGCATGTGTCTGCGGAGGCTGGGGCTGCTGAGGCTGCTGAGGCGTCGGCTGCGGGAGCTGATGAGCTCCGTAGGCGTCGTACGTCGACTGTGCCGGGGTCTGCTGCGGCATGTACGCCGTCTCCGCGGCCGACACCGGCTGCTGCACCTGCGTCTCCCAGGTCTGCCCCTGCCACTGCTGCGACTGCTGGGCGGCCTGCTGTTCCTCGTAGGCCTGCTGCCAGTAGGGGTCGTACCCCTCTTGTCCCTCGTGTCCGTCGTGCCCCTGCTGGGGCCGGTACGGAGTACCGCCCTCATACGGCTGGTCGCTCATCGTCACCCTCCTGCGAACGGCGGCAGCACCTCGACCGTGCCGCCGTCGGCCAGCCGTACCGTCTCATGTGCGCGGGTGCCGACCGGGTCACCGTCGACGAGGAACGAGCATCGCTGCAGGACGCGCACCAGCTCGCCGGGGTGTCGCCCGCGTACGGCGTCGAGCGCCTCGGCGAGCGTGGCCGCGTCGAACGGCTCCTCGGCGATCTGGGCCGCGGCCTTCGCGGCGGCCCAGTAGCGCACCGTGACCTTTGGCATCGGTTCCTCAATCAATCGGCGGTGTACACGGCCAGGCTAGCCCGGCCGCGAGACCGCCCAGTCCCCGATCCGGGCCAGCAGCTCGTCGGTGGCCGCGTGCTCCGCGTGCCCCATGCCGGGCTCCAGCCACAGTTCGCCGTGGTCACCGGCGGCGGTGGCCAGCATGCGGGGGTGATCGAGCGGGAAGTAGCCGTCCCGGTCGCCGTGGACGATGAGCAGGGGCCTCGGGGCGATCTGCGGCACCGCCTCCACCGGGGACATCGGTACCGGCTCCCACTCCCGGTGGTGGATGCGCGTCCGCAGTCCGTAGCGGCCCACCAGGCGGCCCTCGGGGCGCGTTACCAGCCAGTGGAGACGGCGCATAGGGGCCGTGCCCCGGTAGTACCAGCGGGCGGGAGCGCTCACCGAAACGACCGCGTCGGTGTGCGCTTCCGTGCGCCCCGCGCGCCCCGATCCCTCCGGCGGGTGCAACGCCGCGTGCCGCAGCGCCACCGAGCCGCCCATGGAGAAGCCGACGGTGGCCACGCGCGCGTGCCCGAAGGAACGCGCCCACGCCACCGCAGCGGCGAGATCGAGCACCTCGCGGTCACCGACCGTGGAGCGCCCGCCGGAGGCGCCGTGGCCACGGAAGGAGAACGTGACCACGGCCCCGTACTGGGCGAACGCCCGCGCGATCCGGCGTACGTGAGGGCGGTCCACGTCGCCGGTGAAACCGTGCGCGATCACGAACACGAGGTCACGGGAAGGTGGCCTTCCGGCGTCGTATACGACCGCACCCGGGTCGTATACGGAATCAATGGAAATACCGTCGGCCGTGTGCAGAAACGTCCGGATAGGTGCGCGTCTACTCGTCTCGGAGTGCGGACGAATGGTGGAACGCGCCACATGACCTGCCCGACCAGTGCTCATGTGGGCTATTCTCCTAGGCAGAGGACTCGGGCAGCGTAGCCCCCGGGTCCTTTTGTGCTTTCGGACGCGTTGTATACGAGCGGATAACCGCAGGTGTACGGGGCCCCGGGAATGCAGAGCAGTCCGCAGTGCCGCAGTGCCGCAAACGTCCTCGCAGGGACCGAGGAGGAACCAGACGTATGAGTTCTCTGCTGCTCCTGACCAATGCCCTCCAGCCGTCGACGGAGGTGCTTCCCGCCCTCGGCCTGCTGCTGCACAACGTGCGGGTGGCTCCGGCCGAAGGCCCCGCCCTCGTCGACACCCCGGGCGCCGACGTCATTCTCATCGACGGCCGCCGCGACCTCCCGCAGGTCCGCAGCCTGTGCCAGCTGCTGCGGTCCACCGGGCCCGGCTGTCCACTCATCCTCGTCGTGACCGAGGGCGGCCTCGCCGCCGTCACCGCCGACTGGGGCATCGACGACGTACTCCTCGACACCGCCGGACCGGCCGAGGTCGAGGCACGTCTGCGACTGGCCATGGGCCGCCAGCAGATCGTCAACGACGACTCCCCCATGGAGATCCGCAACGGCGACCTGTCGGTCGACGAGGCGACCTACTCCGCCAAGCTCAAGGGCCGCGTCCTCGACCTCACCTTCAAGGAGTTCGAGCTCCTGAAGTACCTCGCCCAGCACCCGGGCCGCGTCTTCACGCGCGCCCAGCTGCTGCAGGAGGTCTGGGGCTACGACTACTTCGGCGGCACCCGCACGGTCGACGTCCACGTACGACGGCTGCGCGCCAAGCTCGGACCCGAGCACGAGTCGCTGATCGGGACCGTCCGGAACGTCGGTTATCGATTCGTTACTCCGGAGAAGGGCGACCGCGCCACCGACGAGGCGAAGGCCAAGGCGGCCCAGTCAAAGCCGGAGGATGCGGACGAGGCGGCCGCCCTGGACGGCGCGGAGATCCCCGCGGAGGCGTGACGCACGCCCAGCCGCTCGGGCCGGGCACGGCTTCCGCACAGGGAGCCTGCTTGACGCCCTGCCCAGAGCGGGTCCATCCGCGTAGACTCCGCCCGTGGCCAAGGTAACCAGGGATGACGTAGCACGACTGGCGGGGACGTCCACTGCCGTCGTCAGCTATGTCATCAACAACGGACCCCGGCCGGTTGCCCCGGCCACGCGCGAGCGTGTCCTCGCCGCGATCAAGGAACTGGGGTACCGGCCGGACCGCGTCGCCCAGGCGATGGCGTCCCGTCGCACGGACCTCATAGGCCTGATCGTGCCGGACGCCCGCCAGCCCTTCTTCGGGGAGATGGCACACGCGGTCGAACAGGCGGCGTCCGAGCGCGGGAAAATGGTGCTCGTCGGCAACTCCGACTACATCGGCGAACGCGAGGTCCACTACCTGCGCGCCTTCCTCGGAATGCGCGTGTCCGGACTCATCCTCGTCAGCCACGCCCTCAACGACAACGCCGCCGCCGAGATCGACGCCTGGGACGCCAGGGTCGTGCTGCTGCACGAGCGGCCCGAGGCCATCGACGACGTCGCCGTCGTCACCGACGACCTGGGCGGCGCCCACCTCGCCGTGACCCACCTGCTGGAACACGGCTACGCGTACGTCGCCTGTATGGGCGGCATAGCCGAGACCCCGTCAGTCGGCGACCCGGTCTCCGACCACGTGGAAGGCTGGCGGCGCGCGATGGCCGAGGCCGGGATCCCCACCGAGGGCCGGCTCTTCGAGGCCCTGTACAACCGCTACGACGCCTACCAGGCCGCCCTCAAGATCCTCGCCGGGCCCAACCGCCCGCCCGCGATCTTCTGCTCCACCGACGACCAGGCGATCGGCCTGCTGCGCGCGGCGCGCGAGCTGCGTATCGACGTCCCCGGCGAGCTGGCGGTGGTCGGCTTCGACGACATCAAGGAAGCGGCCCTCGCCGACCCGCCCCTGACCACGGTCGCATCGGACCGCTCCGCGATGGCGCGGGCCGCCGTGGACCTCGTCCTCGACGACGGGGTGCGAGTGGCGGGCTCCCGTCGGGAGCGGCTGAAGGTGTTTCCCTCGCGGCTCGTGGTGCGGCAGTCCTGCGGCTGCGCGTGAGGTCCGAAGGGCCTTCGTGAAGACTTTCTGAGAGACGTCGCCGAGCTGCGAGAGACGTCTTCACATCGGACGTACGAGGTTCTGCCGGGGTTCTCAGCAAGCGCTCAGGGAGCTCTCATGGTCGGCGGACAGGCTACCTGTCATGACCGAGAGCTTCCGCCGCAGCGGCGAGTACGAGAACCCCCAGGGTCACGGCGACCAGACTCCCGACCCCCTGCAGTCGGCGTACCCCCAGCAGCAGGCCTCCGCCTCCCCCGTGAACCCCGAGTGGCCGCCCCCTCCGGCGCACCAGCCCGTGCAGCCGGTCACCGTCGAGCCGGGCACCACCGTGTGGCCGTCCCAGGCCTCGCAGGCGTCCGCACCGGCCGGATTCGCGGCCCAGGGTGCCTACGGCGGCGGTGACGGCAACGGCGGCGGTACGGCCGTGCCCGCCGGGCACGCGGCCCCGGCGCCCAGGAAGCGCACCCGTGGTCCGCTCGCCCTGCTCGCCGCCGTGGCGATCGTCGCCGCGGCCATAGGCGGCGGTACCGCGTACGGCATCCAGGAGCTGACCGGCAACGACACGGTCGCCACCAGCAGCACCAGCACCAACGTGATCCCGTCCGCCGCCAAGGGCACGGTCGCCGGGGTCGCCAAGGCGGTCAGCCCGAGCATCGTCGAGATCAACGCCGCCTCCAACGCCGGCGAGTCCACCGGCTCCGGCGTGATCATCACCGGCGACGGCGAGATCATCACCAACAACCACGTCGTGTCCGGCGCCTCCTCGATCAAGGTCAGCACCAGCGACGGCAAGACGTACACCGCGAAGGTCGTCGGCACCGACAGCAAGAAGGACCTCGCCCTGATCAAGCTGGAGAACGCCTCCGGCCTGACCGTGGCCACCCTCGGCGACTCCAGCGGCGTCCAGGTCGGCGACACGGTCGTGGCGATCGGCTCCCCCGAGGGCCTGACCGGCACCGTCACCAGCGGCATCGTCTCCGCTCTGGACCGTGACGTCACCGTCTCGACCGACGAGAGCCAGGGCCAGGGCCAGAGCGGCGGCGGCCAGTGGCCGTTCGAGTTCGGCGGCCGGCAGTTCAACGGCGACACCGGTTCGTCGACGACCACGTACAAGGCGCTCCAGACCGACGCCTCGCTGAACCCCGGCAACTCCGGCGGCGCGCTCATCGACATGAACGGCAACATCATCGGCATCAACTCCGCGATGTACTCGGCCGCCGACGCCACCAGCTCGTCGAGCGCCGGCAGCGTGGGTCTCGGCTTCGCCATCCCGATCAACACCGTCAAGTCCGACCTGGCCACGCTGCGGGCCGGCGGTTCCGACAGCTGAGCCCGATCCGACCCCGTCCGTAGGGAGTACGTCATGATCAAGCAGGTTTCGCATGCGGTGACCGGCACCGACCCGGCCGGCTTCGCCCTGGCCCTCGAGGTGGCGTACGAGCTGCACGCGCCGGAAACGCGGGCGCCGGAGGTGGCCGCCGTCGCCCACGGCGCGGGCCGCCGCGCGAGTGCCGCGCGCAGCCGCCGCCGTACCGTACGCGGCTGATCCCGCCCAGCTCGTCCTTCAGCGCCAGCCGGGAAGCATGCGAGGCTGAAAGCCTTCAGCACCCCGCAGCCCCCCCTGTTCTCACACCGCACCCGAGGAATCCCAAGCCCATGAGCCCCGCCGAAGGCGACCGTGACACCCAGCGCATCCTGATCGTCGACGACGAGCCGGCGGTGCGCGAAGCGCTCCAGCGCAGCCTCGCCTTCGAGGGCTACGGCACGGAGGTCGCGGTCGACGGCGCGGACGCCCTGGAGAAGGCGGCCGTGTACCAGCCCGACCTGGTCGTCCTCGACATCCAGATGCCCCGCATGGACGGCCTGACCGCCGCCCGCCGGATCCGCGCCGCGGGCGACACCACCCCCATCCTGATGCTGACGGCCCGCGACACGGTC
The DNA here is from genome assembly GCF_019049245.1 of Streptomyces sp. AC555_RSS877. Taxonomy (GTDB): domain Bacteria; phylum Actinomycetota; class Actinomycetes; order Streptomycetales; family Streptomycetaceae; genus Streptomyces. The sequence continues at coordinate 186,218 of NZ_JAGMUK010000028.1, forward strand.
GGCGACCGGGTGACGGGACTGGACGCGGGGGCGGACGACTACCTGGTCAAGCCCTTCGAACTCGACGAGTTGTTCGCCCGCGTCCGCGCGCTGCTGCGCCGCAGCTCGTACGCGGCGGCGGCCGGGGCGGGCGCGGTCGAGGCGGACGAGGCACTGACCTTCGCGGATCTGCGCATGGACCTCGCGACGCGGGAAGTCACCCGGGCCGGGCGGCCGGTGGAGCTGACCCGTACGGAGTTCACGCTGCTGGAGATGTTCATGGCACACCCACGCCAGGTGCTGACCCGTGAGCAGATCCTCAAGGCGGTCTGGGGCTTCGACTTCGAGCCGAGCTCCAACTCCCTTGACGTCTACGTCATGTACCTGCGCCGCAAGACCGAGGCGGGCGGCGAGCCGCGGCTCGTGCACACGGTTCGGGGCGTGGGGTATGTGCTGCGGCAGGGCGGGGCGGAGTGAACAAGGTCGTACGCCGGTTCCGGTCACTGCCGATCCGGTCGCGGCTGGCGATGCTGGTGGCGGCCGCGGTGGCGTTCGCGGTGGCGGCGGTCTCGGTCACCTGCTGGTTCATCGTGCAGGGGAAGCTGTACGAGCAGCTGAACAGCGATCTGCAGAGGGGAACGAAAGGGCCGGCGCAGATCCAGCAGGCCGAGTTCGCCCTCGCCAACTGTTCCGCGACCCCGCAGGGCACCGGTTTCTTCAGGAGCAGCTACTCCCAGGTGGTCACGGAGGACGGGAAGATCTGCGTCACCGACGACTCCACGGGCACGATCAAGGTCACGCAGTCCGACAAGGACCAGATCGAGAACGGGGACCTGTCCCGGATCTACTTCCGCAACGGCACCGACGGGGACGGCAACGCGGTCCGCGTGATGACCCGGCCGCTGGGCCCCACCAAGACCGTCACCGGGGAGGCCGGACCCCACGTCGGAATCGTCGTCGCCGTACCGCTGAAGAGCACCCAGTCCACCCTCAACGAACTCGCCCTGATCCTGCTCCTGGTCTCCGGCGTCGGAGTCGTCGGCGCCGGCGCCGCCGGACTCATGGTCGCCCGGGCCGGGCTCCGCCCCGTCGACAAGCTCACCGAGGCCGTCGAACACGTGGCCCGCACGGAGGACCTGAGCATCCGCATCCCCGTGGACGAGGACAGGGAGGACGAGGTCGCCCGTCTCTCCCGCTCCTTCAACTCGATGACGTCGTCCCTGGCCAACTCCCGCGAGCTCCAGCAGCAGCTCATCGCGGACGCCGGTCACGAACTCCGCACCCCCCTCACCTCCCTCCGCACGAACATCGAGCTCCTCACCCGCAGCGAGGAGACCGGCCGCCCCATTCCGGAGGCCGACCGGAAGGCGCTCCTCGCCTCCGTCAAGGCGCAGATGACCGAGCTGGCCGCTCTCATAGGCGACCTTCAGGAGCTGTCCCGCTCGGAGGGGCAGCGGGGTGAGCGTCTTCAGGTGGTCGCGCTGGAGGACGCCGTCGAGTCGGCCCTGCGCCGGGCGCGGCTGCGCGGGCCCGAGCTGACCATCACCGCCGACCTGGAGCCCTGGTTCGTCCGCGCGGAACCTGCCGCGTTGGAGCGCGCGGTCGTCAACATCCTCGACAACGCCGTGAAGTTCAGTCCCGAGGGCGGCACCGTGGAGGTGCAGCTCACCGACGGCGTGCTCACCGTCCGCGACCACGGCCCGGGCATCCCCGCCGAGGAACTTCCGCACGTCTTCGACCGCTTCTGGCGTTCCCCCAGCGCGCGGGCCCTGCCGGGCTCGGGTCTCGGCCTGTCGATCGTCGCCCGCACCGTGGAACAGGCGGGCGGCGAGGTCACCCTGGCCCGCGCGGAGGGCGGCGGCACGGTGGCGACCGTACGGCTGCCGGGGGCGCCGACGCCTCCGCCGGCCGAGCCGGTGGCGGCCCCGCTGCCGTAGGGTGCCCGGATGATTCCGGTACCGGAGACGTTCGTACGGTGCACCGTGGAGCGCGAGGGGGAGGCAGGGGCGGCGTGGATCGCCGGACTGCCCGACCTCGTCGGCCAGTTGCTCGATCGCTGGAACCGCGTACCGGACGGCGAGGTGCTGCACGGCGGCGTCGGCGTGATCGTCCCCGTGCGGCCAAGACGGGGCGACGGGCCGGGCGCCGTACTGAAGGTGTCGTTCCCGCATCCTGGCAACGTCCATGAGCCGGACGCGTTCGCCGCGTGGGACGGGCGGGGGGCCGTCCTGCTGTACGCACGCGACGACGAGCGGTTCGCGATGCTGCTGGAGCGGGTCGGGACGCAGTCCCTGGGAGAGGTCGAGGACGGGGACGAGGACAGGATCGTCACCGTCGCGGGGCGGCTCAACCGCAGGTTGGCCGTTCCGGCGCCGCCCGGGCTGCCCCGGCTGCGGGAGCAGGCCGACGGCTGGGAGGAAGAGCTGCGCCGGGACGCCGGCGAGCTGGAACACGGCCTGCCGGGCCGCGTGCTGGATGCCGCCGTCGCGACCGTGCGCGAGCTGGGACGCGTCCAGCCGGACACCCTGATCCACGGTGACCTCCACGCTCGGAACATCCTGCGCGCCGACCGTGAGCCGTGGCTGGCCGTCGACCCCAAGGGGTACGCGGGAGATCCCGCCTACGACGGCGGCACCCTGCTGAAGTCGCGTGCCCTCGCCCTGCTGGCCGCCGACGACCTGTCCAAGGCCGCGCACCGCGCTCTGGAGGTCTTCGCCGAGGCGGCGGAGCTCGACCGCGAACGGGTCCGGCGGTGGGCCCAGTTCCACGCGGTCCGGACCGCGTTCCACGGACGCCGGCACGGATTCCGGGTCGCTCGCGGAGGGGCTCGGCGGGACTGGTTCGTCCGCTTCGCGGACGCGCTCGCGGAGTTGCTCACTTAGGGCCTGTCCGGCGGATCAAGTCGCAGGACATCCGCAGCGCCTCGTCGACGCAGGTGAGCGGGGCCTGGCGCGTCGAGCTGCAAGGCGGAGGAGGGCGTCGACGCGATGAGGGTCCCCCCGCTCGAGCGAGGAGTCGGCAACCGACGACAACGCGGCAGATCGGCGCCAGGCCCCGCGTCTGCGGCATGATCCGCCGGACAGGCCCTAAGCGGGCAAAGACCGACAGGCAGCCCCGCCTCCCTGTCAATGTCCTGTCATTCCTCACGCACTTCCGACCCTACTCGTGAGTTCTCTGCAATCTTCCTGGGCTGTCAGACAGGTGCCCCACGCACCTGTGCACTGCACTCAGGAATGAGCCACCCCCCATGCGACTCATCCGCACATCACCTCGCAAGGCACTCAGGAAGAGCGCCCTGATCACCGCCTCAACCGCCCTCGCCCTGACCGGCCTGCTGGCCGGCACCGGCTCCGCGCAGGCGGCCGGCAGCGGCCCGGGCGGAGCGACGAACATCCGGGGCACCGACCCCGGCAACACCGACCTGATGATCGAGCGGCTCTGTGAGCAGGAGGGAAGCCTGACGGGCGTCTACGGCGCCCTCAACGTCGACACCGGCGAGTTCAAGACCCGCGACGAGTACCTGCGGGACGTGGTCCCGCTGTGGATACCCGCCGGGCCGTGGGAGGTCTTCCGCGGCTGGTGCGGCTACGCACAGGCCTCGACCTGGTCCACCAAGGGCGAGCCGGTCCGCGTCTCCCCCTGGATCGGCAACCGGGGCTCGAAGGACGACAAGGAGACCTTCGTCAGCAGCTACAGCACCAAGACGTTCGCGAAGAAGAGCGTCGGTGCCTCGATCAGCCTCTCCCTCGCCAAGAGCATCTTCTCGGGTACCGCGGGTGGCAGCGCCGGCTACGAGTGGGGCTGGGAGAAGACCTCGTCCTTCGAGCGCCGCAGCGAGAAGACGATCCCGCCGTGCACCCAGGTCGCCGTGACCTGGACGCCGTACCAGCGCGTGGTGCGCGTCAACCCGGTCTTCTACGTCGAGGACTACGAGTGGGACAAGGGCGACGGCCGCAAGACCGTGCACAGTTGGCGCGACCGGGGCTACAACACGGTCTACTCCTACGGCTACTACATCGACGGCACCTCCGACAAGCTCCTGCCCAACGGCCAGCCCGACGGCCGGGAGGACAAGTGGGAGCAGAAGCTGGACCCGAAGACCTGCGCGTGATCGGGGTCTGGAAGACCTGCGCCTGACCGGAGCCTGAGGCCTTTCGCGGCAACCTTTTGCCCACCAGCTCCGACCAGCAAGTGATGTGATCCCCCTGTCACTTGACTCGATCGGATGCAGTCGTGAGTGAAACCCGCAGCAAGCCCCGCCACCGCAGGAGGAAGACCGCGCTGGCGGTCGGCGTCCCCCTGGCGCTGACCGCCGCCGGAACTCTCGCCTACGGAACGGACCTCGGCGTCTTCGGTCAGGACGTTCAGAGGACGGCCTCCGCCGCCGCGGCCCCCGCCTGGGCGACCGCCACCGCCGACGGCTTCGCCTCCGTCAACGCCCTGGGACAGAACGGCACGTACGGCGGCCGGGACGGCAGGACCGTCACCGTGAAGACGCTCGCGGACCTGGAGAAGTACGCGACCGCCGCCGAGCCGTACGTCATCGTCGTGGCCGCCACCATCAACATGAACCCGGTCGGCAAGGAGATCAAGGTCGCCTCCGACAAGACGATCGTCGGCGCGGGGACCTCCGGGCACATCGTCGGCGGCGGGTTCTTCCTCGGCACCGGCGTCCACAACGTGATCATCCGGAACCTCACCATCCGGGACGCGTACCAGGGCGTCTGGAACGACAAGGACCACGACTTCGACGCCATCCAGATGGACGGCGCCCACCACGTCTGGATCGACCACAACGACCTGCGGAACATGGCCGACGGGCTGATCGACGTCCGCAAGGACACCACGAACGTGACCGTGTCCTGGAACAAGCTCAGCCAGGACAACAAGGCCTTCGGCATCGGCTGGACCGAGAACGTCGTCACCGACATCACGATCCACCACAACTGGATCCGCGAGACCGAGCAGCGCAACCCGTCGACCGACAACGCGGCCCACGCGCATCTCTACAACAACTTCCTGGAGGACGTCGCCGGCACCGGCATCAACTCCTCCTACGGCAACTACTCGCGCGGCGCGACCAAGATGGTCCTGGAGAACTCCTACTTCCAGGGCATGAAGAACCCCGTCATCAAGGACAGCACCGCGAGCATCGTCCAGAAGGGCAACACGTTCGTCGGGACCAGCGGACGCAACGAGAGCGGCGGTACCGCCTTCGACCCGAAGACGTACTACGCCTACACGCCGGACAAGACGGCGGACGTGCCCGCGCTGCTGAAGTCGGGGGTGGGCCCGAGGAGTTCGATCGGCACCTCGACGGCTGCCACGACCGCCGGCGCCGCGGCCGCCGCTGCCACCACCCTCACCGTCGCCAAGGACGGCAGCGGGCAGTACGCGACCGTGCAGGCCGCGGTGAACGCCGTACCGGCGAACAACCCCTCGCGGGTCGTCATCTCCGTGAAGCCGGGGACGTACCGCGAGCTCGTCAAGGTCCCCGCCAACAAGCCGCACGTCACCATCCAGGGCACGGGCGGCAGCCGCAAGGACACGGTGATCGTCTACAACAACGCGTCGGGCACCCCCAAGCCCGGCGGGGGCACGTACGGCACCGGGGGCAGCGCCACGGTGGCCGTCGAGGCGGACGACTTCCAGGCCCGCAACCTGACCATCTCCAACGACTTCGACGAGGCCGCCAACCAGTCCCTCTCCGGCCACCAGGCCGTCGCCCTGCGCACCGCGGCCGACAAGGTCTTCCTGGACTCCGTCATCGTCAGCGGCGACCAGGACACCCTGCTGGTGGACACCGCGGCGAAGGACAAGCTGGGTCGCGTCTACATGGCGAACTCCTACGTCATCGGCAACGTCGACTTTATCTTCGGCCGGGCGACCGCGGTGATCGACCGGTCGGTCATCACCCTCAAGAAGCGCTGGAACGGCACCTCGGCCGGTTACGTCACCGCCCCGAGCACGGTGGCGGGCCGCAAGGGCATCCTGATCGCCAACTCCACCGTCAACGGCGACGTCTCCGACCGCACCTTCTACCTCGGCCGCCCCTGGCACGCCGGCGGCGACGCCGCCCTCGACCCGCAGACCACGGTCCGCAACACCAGCCTCAGCGCCGCGATCCGGACCACCCCCTGGACCGACATGAGCGGCTTCTCGTGGAAGGACGACCGCTTCGCCGAGTACAAGAACACCGGGGCGGGCGCGGGCGCCGCGAGCACCGACCGCCCCCTGCTGACCGACGCGCAGGCCGCGGGCCAGGAGGTCGCGGACTGGCTGGGCGACTGGACGCCTTCGGCCTCCTGACGTCCCCTGCCCTCCTCGCCCCCTGCCTCAGCGGGGGTGGGGAGGGCCGCGGTGCCAGTCGACCATGCCGTCATGGGGGTGGGACGGCGGGGTATGGTCCGAAGGAGACGGAATCGCCGCCGTCGTGGACGTGGGGGTTGTCATCTGCCCGCTACACGGGCTGCCCCTGTGAGGACGGGCGACGTGCTGTGGAGGAGCGGGCCGGGGTGGACTCACTCGGAAACGGGAAGACGGTCCGTGACCGGTGTGAGCACCACATACGGAGAGTTTTCGTCCAGTCCACCGTATTCCGTGTGCGTTGACACGGGCAGATGCCGGACGTTGACTGGCGGCACGGCTCGCAGCCATGCCGCTCCGGAACATCCGGCACGACGAACAGGAAGCGGCACCGATGATGTACGACCAGACACGCGCCCAGCAGCCCGCGGACCGCACCTCGGGCCGTTCCGAGCGGCGTACCCAGGGCCCGGAACCGCTGGTCCCGTCGGACGAGCGGGACAGGATCGGCGTGCGCCTCGGACACGCCGTCAACGCTTTCGCCGACGCCCCGCGGGATTCGCTGGAGGAGGCCGAGGGCGCCTTCGACGAGGCCGCCGCGCAGATCGTCAGCGCTCTCGCCGAACAGCGGCGTCTCCTTCGCGAGGGCTGGGAGGGCCGGGACCCCGAGACGGACTCCACCGAACTCCGCCTCGCGCTGAGGCAGTACCGGGAGATCACCCAGCGGCTGCTGCGCCTCTAGCCGCGCCTCTGGCTGCGACGCCGCTGCGGGTGACGACCTGTTCGAGCAGGGGCGTTCAGTCCGTCGTTTCGCGGCCGGTGCGGCGCGCGTAGGCGCGGGCCGCGCGGGCTCGGTCCCCGCAGCGGGTCGAGCACCAGTGGCGGCGACCGTGTTTGAGCAGGTAGCGGCTGCAGGGTGGGGAGCCGCAGGCGGTGAGGCGTTCGGCGTCGGGGCCGGTGAGCAGGTCTGCCGTGTTGGCGGCGAGGGTCGCCAGGGCGTGGTCGACGATCTGCGTGGTGGGGTGCGGGGCGGCGCGGTAGGGGCCGTTCTTCTCGTCCCAGTGCAGCAGGGCCGCCGTGGGCACCCGGGTCAGCGCGTCGTTGACGGCGGCGAGTGCCGCGGGCAGGGCGGGGAGCCCGGCGACCCGGGACGCGAGCAGCGCCCGGATGTTTTCGCGCAGAGAGCGCAGTTGTGCCGCGCACATCTCCCGCAGTCCGGCGTCCGCCGGGGCGAGGCCGCGTTCGACCAGCCACTGTTGGGCGGCGGCGGGGGTGCCGAGGAGGTCGAGGAACTGGCCGCCGGGCAGCGCGATGGCGGTGTTGGCGAAGTCGAGGGCGAGGTACTGCTCCGCGCCCGGCGCGGGCGGCGGTACGGGCTCGGCGGTCACGGTCTCCTGCATGGATCTCATGGTACGGCTTGCGGCTATCCGTGAGACAGGACTACCGTCTCTCACGGATAGACCCATTCCATCCATGAGGTGTGTTTCCTTCATGACTGCTGCCCGCACGAACGACCGGCAGACCGACCAGCAGCTCCCCGTCCGCGTCCTCGGCGGCCCCACCGCCCTCTTCGAGTACGGCGGCCTGCGCTTTTTGACCGACCCCACCTTCGACGCGCCCGGCGACTACCCGGAGGCCGGCCGTCCGCTCCTGACCAAGACCGCGCCCTCGGCCGTCGCCCCCGGCGATCTCGGCCGGGTCGACGTGGTCCTGCTCTCGCACGACGAGCACGCCGACAACCTCGACCGCTCCGGCCGGGCCCTGCTCGCCGACGTCCCGCTCACCCTCACCACGCCCGCCGGCGGACAGCGCCTGGGCGGCAGCGCCAAGGGACTTGAGGACTGGGAGTCCGTCGAGCTGGACCGCCCGGGCGGCGGCACGGTCACGGTGACCGGCGTGCCCGCGATCCACGGGCCCGGGACGCACGAGGAGGTCGTACCGCTCACCGGACAGGTGGTCGGCTTCGTCCTGACCGGTGCGGACCTGCCCACCGTCTACGTCAGCGGCGACAACGCCTCGCTCGACGCGGTCCGGCGGATCGCCGAGCGCTTCGGCCCGGTCGGCACCGCCGTCCTGTTCGCCGGGGCGCCACGCTTCCCGGTGCTGTTCGACGGCGAACCGCTCGTCCTGGACAGCGCCCAGGCGGCCGAGGCGGCGCGGATCCTCGACGCGCGCCGGGTGGTTCCCGTGCACTGCGACAGCTGGGCCCACTTCACCGAGAGCCGCGAGGACGTCGTGAAGGCGTTCACCACCGCCGGGCTGGCCGACCGCCTCCAGCTGGACTGACGGGTCCTTTCACTATGAGCGTCCGATCAGGTCGCGTGGTCTGGTGCCGTGCATCGCAAGGCGCCGGAGCGGCCGCGATGAGGGTCCCCCCACGCGAGGTTGTTCGAGCGTGGGGGAGGAGCCACGTGGGCGTTTCGGCAACGCGGCGAGGTGCGGTGCCAGGCCGCGCGACCCGCACGGGCAGAGTGAAAGGACCCCTGAGGCGGGAAGCAGCCGACACGCGTCGTCCGGCACCGGTCCCTCCCCTCGTGGGGACCGGTGCCGAACCCTGCGGACGGCGTCGATCCACGCCGTGTCGGCGTGGATCGTGGAAAGGCCGGGCCCGTGGCCGGTGTGCGCGCGGTCCGGATGGGACCGGCTCCACGGGGCTCTGGAGCTCATGGGAGGAGACCGACGCGCCGTGTCGTGATTCCGGCGCAAGTTGACCGAGAACGTACGGCGCCATGAAGGGTCTCTCCGAGCGCTGAGCTGGTGGCCTGTCTGGACGACGTCCGCTTGCTGCGCTGTTGCGTCGTGATCCTGCCAGCAGGGGGCGCCGCTGGGGAGGTTCCGGTTCCCGTCCGGATCCTTAACCGCAGGTCAGCCGTATAAAATGGGTTTTCCGGTCCGGACGGTCCAGTGGCTTGGACGGACCGGTGCCACGGGAGGGTCGGGTGGTCCGAGCGGGCCGAGCGGTCCAGTGGTCCGGACGGACCGGTGGCTCGAACAGCCCGGTGGTACGGATGTCCCGACGCGAAGGAAGTAAGGGGTGGACGCCTTGAGTTCCGACTCAGGGGCACGTACGGCCTTCGCGGAACGCCTCGCGCTGTTGTACCGGGAGGCCGGCAACCCTCCCCTCAAGAGCGTGTCCGAAGCGGTCGTACGACTCCATCGGGTCGACGAGCGCGGGCGGGCCGTACGGGTGTCCGCCCAGCGGATCAGCGACTGGCGGCGGGCCAAGAACGTGCCCGCCCAGTTCGCCGCCCTCTCCGCCGTACTGCAGGTCCTGATTCCCCACGCCCGCCGCGAGCGGCCCGCGCCGGTGGCGCCCGGGCTGTACGACCTGGCCCAGTGGCAGCGGCTGTGGGAGCGGGCGGTGGCAGATCCGGCCGGAGAGCGCCCCGCCGCCGCTCCGGAGAAGGAGGAGGAACAGCGGGCCGGCGTCTGCCCCTACCGCGGGCTCGCCTCCTACCGGCAGCAGGACGCCCGGTGGTTCTTCGGCCGGGAGCGGAGCACCGAGGCCCTGGTCTTCCAGCTGCGTGCGGCGGAGGAAACGGGCGGCCTGGTGATGCTCGTCGGCGCCTCGGGGGCCGGAAAGTCCTCCCTGCTGAACGCCGGCCTGGTGCCGGCGCTGGAGCGCGGCGCGCTGGGCGACGAGAGCGACGCCCCGGCGCGGGAGGTGCTCCAGCTCGTGCCGGGCGCCGATCCGCTCGCGGAGCTGACCGGACGGATACCCCGACTCGCGCAGCTCACGGCCGCCGTGGAGGATCCCGACGCCGTACGGGACGCCGTGACCGCGTGGGCGACGCAGCGCGGGAACACCGCCGCTCCGGTCGTCATCATCGACCAGTTCGAGGAAACGTTCACCCTCTGCTCCGACGAGGCGGACCGGCGTACGTTCATCCGGTTCCTGCACGCCGCGTGCACGCCCGCCGGCCCGGGCGGGCAGGCCCCCGTGCTCGTGGTCCTCGGCATCCGGGCCGACTTCTACGAGCAGTGCCTCGGGTATCCCGAACTGGCCGACGCGCTCCAGCACCGGCACATGGTGCTCGGGCCGCTGACCACCGCGGAGTTGCGGGAGGCGGTGACCGGGCCCGCCAAGGCTGTCGGGCTGGAGATGGAGCCGGGCCTGGCGGAGCTGATCGTGCGGGAGGTGAGCGCCGACGGGCCGCGCGGGGCGCACGACGCGGGAGTGCTGCCGCTGCTGTCGCACGCCCTGCTCGCCACCTGGCAGCGCCGGAAGGGGGGCCGCCTGACGCTGGCCGGGTACCGAGCGGCGGGCGGCATGCAGGGGGCGGTGGCGGCGACCGCCGAGCAGGCCTGGTCCGGGCTCGACCCGGCCGCCCGCACGGCCGCGCGACTGCTGCTGCTGCGGCTGGTCCGGCTGGGCGAGGACACCCACGCGACCCGTCGGCGCGGGACGCGACGGCAGTTGGCGGAGGAGTCGAGGGACCCGGGCAAGACGGAGGAGTCCCTGGAGGCGCTGGTGCGCGCCCGGCTGGTGACGCTCGACGCGGAGACCGTGGAGATCACCCACGAGGCGCTGCTGACCGCCTGGCCCCGGCTGCGCGACTGGATCGACGAGGGCCGCGGCGACCATCTGCTGCGCCAGCGCCTCGAGGAGGACGGCCGCGCCTGGGAGGGCTCCCACCGCGACACGTCCCTCCTCTACCGGGGTTCGCGGCTGGAGCAGGCCCACAGCTGGGCGAAGTCCGCCGGCGAGACCTTCCTGACCCGCAGCGCGGTGGACTTCCTGGCCGCCTCGGTCAGGTTGCGCAGGCGCACGGTCTGGATCAGCCGCGGCGCGGTGTCGGCGCTGGTCGTGCTGTCCATGGTGGCCGTCGGCGCGGCGGTGATGGCGTGGCAGCAGCGCAACGACGCGGTGTTCGAGCAGGTGGTCGCCGAAGCGGACCGCGTCCTGTACACGGACCCGTCGCTGTCCGCCCAGCTCGACCTGGTGGCCCACGAACTGCGGCCGGGCGACGAGGGGACGAACAACCGGCTGCTCTCGATCGTGAACGCGCCGCTCGCCACCCCGCTGCTCGGCCACACCGGCGCCGTCTACCTCACCTCGTTCAGCCCGGACGGGCGCACCCTGGCCACCGCCAGCTACGACCGGACCGTACGCCTGTGGAACGTGCAGGACCCGACGCGCCCGACACCCCTGGGCAAGCCCCTCACCGGGCACAAGAGCTGGGTGAGCAGCGCGGTCTTCGGCCCGGACGGCCACACGCTGGCCAGCGCCTCGGACGACGGCACGATCCGGCTGTGGGACGTACGGGACCCGAGCCGCCCCAGTCCCCTGGGCAAGCCGTTGACCGGCCATGACGGCACGATCTACCTGGTCGCCTTCAGCCCGGACGGGCAAACCCTGACCTCGGTCGGCGAGGACCGGACCGTACGGCTGTGGGACGTGGCCGACCCGGGCCGGCCGAAGCCGCTCGACGTCCTGACCGGCCACTCCGCCGCCGTACGCTCGGTGGCGTACAGCCCGGACGGGCGGACGCTGGCGACCGGGGCCGACGACGACACGGTCCGGCTGTGGGACGTGGCCGACCCCCGGCACGCACGCGCGCTCGCCCCGCCGCTCACCGGCCACACCGATCTCGTGCACTCCGTGGCGTTCAGCCCCGACGGCCGCACGCTGGCCAGCGGCAGCGCGGACAGCACCGTACGGCTGTGGGACGTGGCCGACCCCCGGCACGCACAGGCGCTGGGCTCGCCGCTCACCGGCCACACCGGTCCCATCTGGTCGGTGGCCTTCAGCCCCGAGGGCTCCATGCTCGCGGCCGCCAGCGCGGACAGCACGGCGATCCTGTGGAACGTCAGCGATCCGGCCTACCCCTCGCAGGTCGGCGAGCCGCTCGCCGGGAGCAGCGGCGAGATGTACGCCCTGGGCTTCAGCCCCGACGGCCGCACCCTGGCCACCGGGAGCGGCGACAGCAAGGTCCGGCTGTGGTCGATACCGACGTCGGACATGGTCGGCCGCAGCGGGGCGTTCCGCCCGGACGGCCGGGTGCTGGCCACGGCCGGGCGCGACGGCAGGGTCCGGCTGTGGAACGTGGAGACTCCGGGCCGGCCGGTGTCGCTGAGCGAACCGTTCCTGGCCGGGGACGGCGGCCAGCGCTCGCTGGCGTTCTCCCCCGACGGCAACAGCCTCGCGGTGCTCACCGGGAACCGGTCGGTGCGCCTGTGGAACGTCACCGACCCGGCCCGGCCCGTCCCCCACGGGCCGCCGGTCACCCTGCGGACCCGGTACATGGGCCCGGACGCGCTGGCGTACAGCCCGGACGGGCGCACCCTGGCCACCCCCTACGACGACCGCACCGTCCAGTTGTGGAACGTCAGCGACCCGTCGCGTGTCGTTCCGCTCGGCAAGCCGCTCACCGGCCACAAGGGCTACGTCCTGTCCCTGGTCTTCAGCCCGGACGGCCGCACCCTCACCAGCGGCAGTGCGGACGGCACCATCCGGCTCTGGAACGTGACCGCCCCTCGCCGCGCGAAGGCCCTCGGCACACCGCTCACCGGCCACCGCGGGCCCGTCAACGTGCTCGCCTTCAGTCCGGACGGCCGGACGCTGGCCAGCGGCAGCGACGACGACTCGGTCCGGCTCTGGAACGTCACCGCCCCCTCCGCAGTAGCACCTCAGGGCTCGCCCCTCACGGGCCACACCGAGGCGGTCGTGTCGCTGACCTTCAACCAGGACGGCGACACCCTGGCGAGCGGCGGCAACGACAACACGGTCCGGCTCTGGGACGTCGGCGACCCCGCCCACGCGTCTCCCATCGGCCAGTCGATGAGCCCCAACGCCAAGACCGGCAACTTCCTGTCCTTCAGCCCCAAGAGCCACATGCTCGGCGTGTCCAGCGGCACCGACACCGTCCGGCTGTGGAACCTCGACGTCGACGACGCGATCAGCCACATCTGCTCGACCACCCGGGGCGTTCTCACGCCGGAGAAGTGGCACGAGTACCTGCCGCGTCTGTCGTACGAGCCCCCGTGCGACCAGTGAGCGCAGCCGCCTCGGACGCCCGCCCGGCCGCGTGATCCCGCTCACAACTCCATGCGGGGGTTCATCAGTCGTCTCCCGCCGGACAAGCAGCCTTGTTACTGTGGGCCATAGCCCGATCGCTGGTGCATCCCCCGTCGCCAGCGGTCGGGCCTTTCCGTTGCGTGCCGGACTCACCGGTCGAAGGGCAGTTCCAGCATCCGGATGGCGTTGCCCCGCATCAGCTTGTACGTGACCTCGTCGGAGAGGCCGGCCACGTGCTCCTCGGCGACCTGCTTGGTGTGCGGCCAGGTGGAGTCGACGTGCGGGTAGTCCGTCTCGAAGGTCGCGTTGTCCTCGCCGACCGTCTTGATCGCCTCGATGCCGTGCCGGTCGCGGAAGAAGCAGCAGAAGATCTGCCGGTAGTAGTACGTCGACGGCGGCTCCGGGATCAGGTCCTTGACCCCGCCCCACGCCCGGTGCTCCTCCCAGACGTCGTCGGCGCGCTCCAGGGCGTACGGGATCCAGCCCATCTGGCCCTCGCTGTACGCCAGTTTCAGTCGTGGGAACTTGACCAGGACGCCGGAGAAGAGGAAGTCCATCATCGACGCCATGGCGTTGTTGAAGCTCAGCGCGGCCTGGACGGCCGGGGGCGCGTCGGGGGACGCCGCCGGCATCTGCGACGAGGACCCGATGTGCATGTTCACCACGGTCCCGGTCTCCTCGCAGGCCGCGAAGAAGGGGTCCCAGTAGCCGGAGTGGATCGACGGCAGCCCCAGATACGTCGGGATCTCGCTGAACGTCACGGCCCGTACGCCCCGTTCGGCGTTGCGCCGGATCTCCGCGACGGCCAGGTCGATGTCCCACAGCGGGATCAGGCACAGCGGGATGAGCCGGCCGCCGCTGTCGCCGCACCACTCCTCGACCATCCAGTCGTTGTACGCCCGCACGCAGGCGAGCCCGACCTCCTTGTCCTTGGCCTCCGCGAAGGTCTGCCCGCAGAACCTCGGGAACGTCGGGAAGCACAGCGAGGCCTCGACATGGTTCATCTCCATGTCCTCCAGCCGGGCCTTCGGGTCCCAGCAGCCCCGCCGCATCTGCTCCCGCGTGATCCCGTCGAGCGTCATCTCGTCCCGCGAGAAGCCGACGGCCGCGATGATGCGCTTGTACGGGAAGAGGGCGCCCTCGTACTCCCACCAGTCGGTGATCTGACCGTCCGGATCCGTGGTGAACCGGTACTTCCCTCCGACGTACTGGAGATCGCCGATGCCCGCGGTGAGCGGCTTCGGCCCCCTGTCCCGGTACTTCGTCGGAAGCCACGTCTCGAACAGATGTGCTGGCTCGATCACGTGATCGTCCACGCTGATGACCTTGGGCAGTTCCCTGGCGCCGCTGTTGTCGACACTGACACTGACCACTGCTTGCCCCCTGCTGCCTGCCGACTCCTCGGCGTTGATCCGACGCGGTTACCTGACGCGGTTGTCCGGCTCCGCTGTCCGGCGCGGTTGTCCGGCGCAGATATCTGACGACCCATCAGATTCAGCGTAGGGGGAGGCTTCGACGGCAGCAATACACACCGCCGTGATCGTGCGTCCGTGCGAGGGCCGGCGGGCCGTGGGTGAGAAACGGGGCTGCCGTCCCCCGGTAAGCTGGGTCGGCTGCGGCACCCCCCACCAACACCCCCGCCAACGAGGTGTGTTGAGTCCTGCGGCGGTCGAGACGTTCTACGGCATGAGGATGAAACACAGGTGCTGATAGCGGGCCGGTACCGGCTGCACGACCCCATCGGACGCGGTGCGATGGGAGAGGTCTGGCGGGCGTTCGACGAGACGCTCGGCCGGACGGTGGCCGTCAAGCTCCTCCTTCCCCACGACTCCGACCCGACGGCGACCTCGCGCTTCCGCCTGGAGGCCCAGACCGCCGGGCGGCTCAACCACCCGTACGTGGTGGCGGTCTACGACTTCGGCGAGTACGACGGCCGGCTCTTCCTGGTGATGGAACTGGTCGAGGGCGAGAGCCTCGACCGCCGGCTCAGCGCCGCCGGACCGCTCCCCGTCGAGCAGGTGGCCCGGATCGCCGCCCAGGCCGCCGCCGGGCTCGCCGCCGCCCACCAGCAGGGCATCGTGCACCGCGACATCAAGCCCGCCAACCTGCTGCTGGACGCCGACGGCACCCTGAAGATCGGCGACTTCGGCATCGCCCGCTTCGTGGACGACCCGTCCGGCGCGCTCACCACCACCGGCCAGATCGTCGGCACCAGCCTCTACCTCGCCCCCGAGCGCGCCCTGGGACGGGCCGCCGGTCCGGCCGCGGACGTGTACGCGCTCGGGTGTCTGCTCTACCAACTCCTCACCGGGCGTCCGCCGTTCCAGGCCGACAGCGCGGTGGCGATCCTGCACCAGCACCTCGACGCGGCTCCCCCGTCGCCCCGGCAGGACCGACCGGAACTGCCTCCCGCCTTCGAGAACTTCCTCCTCGGACTCCTCGCCAAGCGGCCCGAGGACCGTCCCACCGCGCCGCAGATCGCCGAGTGGTTCGGCGGCGGGGCGTGGCAGGGACGGTCGGCCCCGTTGCCGGAACCGGTTCCCGCACCCGCTCCCGCACCCACACCGGCACCCGCCCTTTCCGCGACGACGTACGCACTGCCGTCCGCCGCCGTACGGCCGTCCCGGTCCCGCGGGGCGGGACGCGCGGCCCGGCCGGGCGCCCGGGGCCCGGCCGCCCACCGGCCGAGGGTGGTGGCAACGGCCGCCGGAGTTCTGGTCTTCCTGGCCGCGATGCTCGCCGGTGTGCTCTGGTTCTCACCGGACAACAGCTCGGCGGAGAGCCCCGGAAGCGGTACGCCGACCGGCACCACCGGCACGAGCAGTACGAGCAGCGGCGACGGCGCGAACGGCACAGGCGGCAGCGGCGGCAGCGGCGGCTCCGTCACGGCCCCGGCGGCGGCCACGTCCCAGGCGTCCGGAACCAACCTGTCCGACCCGCCCCAGCCTTCCCCCACACCCACCTCGCCCGTCCCCGTCGTCACCTCGACGCCCCCGGCCCTCACCCCCGCCCCCACCGCGACGGACGACGGGACGAAGGGCAAGGACGGTCAGGGAAAGGGCCAGGGCGAGGAGGAAGAGGAGCTGGACGGGGAGGACTGACCACCGCCTCGGCCGACGGTCAGTTGTTCCAGGTCTCGTCGTACGGATCCTTGGGCGCCTTGACCGGAACGGCACCGCTGACCTCGATGAACGGGATCGGCCTGCCGTTGACCGGATCCCGGGTCCGCTTGGCCGTGTACGTGCCGGTGACCTCCAGCCACGTGTCCGGTTGCAGCACCGGCGGGATCCGGCCGGTCAGGCCGACCTTGACCGGCTGGGCGTCGGCGGCACAGCAGTTGAGGGCCATCCGGACCAGGTACGGCGTCCCGGTACCGTCCAGTGCCACGAACCCGGTGACCTTGACCTGCCGGTCGCCGAGCGAACGGCCGTGACCGTAGGCCGCCCGGCCCGCGTAGTCGACGAGGTTGAGACGGAGCGGCCCGTCGGCGGGCAGGGCGGCATAGCCGAGCGGCTGTTGCAGGGCCGTCCCGGTGCGCAGGGCGCTGTACGAGCCGAGGGCGGGCGGGGCGACGAGGATCAGGGCGAGGAGGGGAAGAACGAGGAGCCAGGAAACGCGGGGCTCACGGTGTTCCCCGTGCCCGTCGTGAGCGCCGTCCTCCCCGGGCTCCGCCGGCTCGCCTCTCGTGTCCTTCTTCGCCTCCTTCTCCTTCTTCGCCCGCCACTCGTACCAGACCGTCGCCACCGCCGCCGCGACCAGGACGACGCCGGAGGCCAGCAGCATCGGACGCAGCCCGGCCTTGACGTACCGCAGGTAGAGGTCGGTGAAGCCGGCGTGCAGCAGGGCCGCGCCGAGCAGGAACAGCACGGCCGCCTGCGCCTGCCGGTTCACAGCAGCACCGCCCCGGTCAGCACCGACACCGCGACGGCGAGGACGAAGGTCGCGGGCGCGAACCGCACGGCGAAGCCCCGCCCGAACGTCCCCGCCTGCATCGCGAACAGTTTCAGGTCGATCATCGGCCCGACGACCAGGAACGCCAGCCGCGCGGTCAGCGAGAACTGCGTCAGCGAGGCCGCCACGAACGCGTCCGCCTCCGAGCAGATCGACAGCAGTACGGCGAGAACCGCCAGCGCCAGCACGGACACGACCGGATGCTCGGCCGCCAGACGCAGCCACTGCTCCGGCACCACCGCCTTGAGCGTCGCGGCGGCCATCGCCCCCACCACCAGGAACCCGCCCGCGAGCATCACGTCGTGCCGGACCGAGCCCCAGAACGCGGCGCCCCTGCCCTGACCCTCGTACGCCTCCCGGGCGGGCGGGCGCAGCCAGTCGGCACGGCCGAGCCTGAGCCACAGCCAGCCCATCGCGCACGCCACCAGCAGGCTCGCGACGAAGCGGGCGAGCACCATCTCGGGGTCGTTGGGGAACGCGACGGCCGTGGCCGCCAGCACGATCGGGTTGATCGCCGGCGCGGACAGCAGGAACGCCAGCGCCGCGGCCGGCGTGACCCCCCGTCGTACCAGCGCCCCCGCCACGGGCACGGACGCACACTCGCACCCCGGCAGCACCGCCCCCGCCATCCCGGCCACCGGCACCGCCAGAGCGGGCCGTCCGGGCAGCGCCCGCGCGAAGAACGACGCCGGCACGAACACCGCGATCGCCGCCGACAGCAGCACACCCAGCACGAGGAAGGGCAGTGCCTGCACCATCACGGCGACGAAGACGGTCATCCAGCTCTGCATGACGGGTGCCGAGAGCGCCCGGCGCACGGGCCCCTGGCCGAGCACCATCACGACGAGCAACAGGGTGAGGGCGAGCTGGGAGTTGAGCCGCCACTCGTCTCTGCCGGGCGGCGAAGGGATCGGGGCGTCGCCCGTCCGCCGCTCAGCGGCTTTGGTGATGGCCACGGGCGAGGTACCTCCGGGCTTCGGGGTCGATCCCTTTACTCCTGTACGAGGATTCTGCCCCCGCCGTTCAACTCCGCGCGGGATCATGTCCCCCTCGGTCCGGACCCGGCCGTGCAACCACCCGTACCAGTGAGGCAGTCTTGCCCCTCGTGGGGAGCGTTCCGAATCAGAGTCCGCCCGGTGGCACCACCGCCGCGCACATGGTGGTGTGCGGCGACGACGGGCTCGCGCACCGGCTGGCCGCCGAACTGCGCGGGGTGTACGGCGAGCAGGTCACCCTCGTCGTGCCGCCTGCCGAGCGCTCCGTACGGCCGCCGGTCGTCGGTCGGGCCCGCGCGGCCTCGGCACTGCTGGACCGGGTGGTGAACGCGGCCGTCAACCGGGCCGGGGGCGCCGGCGCTCCGCCCCCGGACTCCCCGGGACTCGATCCGGTGCTCGTGGAGGCCGCCGAGGCGACCGAGGCCGTGCTCGCCGAGGCCGGCGTGGAGCGGGCCGCCGCACTCGCCCTCGTGTACGACGACGACGAGACCAACATCCGCGCCGCCCTCACCGCTCGGCGCCTCCATCCCACCCTGCGGCTCGTCCTGCGGCTGTACAACCGGCGGTTGGGACAGCACATCGAAGAACTCCTCGACCAGGCCGCCGCGTTGGCGACCGGCGGCACGACCGGACCCGCCGCGGTCTTCGACGCCTCCACGACGGTCATGTCCGACGCCGACACGGCCGCGCCCGCGCTGGCCGCGAGCGCCGTCGTCGGCACCAGCAAGGTCGTACAGACCGACGGGCTGATGCTGCGCGCGGTGGAGCGTCCGGTACCGAGGCCCGGCGAGACGGCCGACCCGGGGCTGGCCACGCTCGCGCTGCTGTCCGCGACGCCCATCGACTCGAACAGCGGCCCGGCCGGCGACCCGCACGGTCCCGAGAGCGGCGAGCAGGGGCCGCTGCTGCTGCCCGACGCGGCGACGGTACGGGCCGCCGCCGGGCGCGGAACCGTCGTACTGGAACAGGTGTCGTACTCCGGGCCCGCGCTGCCCGCCGGGCGCGGGATCGTGCCGCCGTTCGCCTCGCTGTTCTCACGGCGGCTGCGGTGGTCGCTGGCCGGGCTGGTGGGGGCCGTGGTCGCGCTCGCGGTCGCGCTGACCCTGGTCACCGGCGACCATCCGCTGCACGCGACCTACCTGACCCTGCTCGACCTCTTCGCCATCAACGACCCCGCGGTCGGCGCGTCCACCGGCCGCCAGGTCCTCCAACTCCTCTCCGGTCTGGTCGGGTTGCTGCTCCTGCCGGTGCTGCTCGCGGCGGTGCTCGAAGCGCTGGGCACCTTCCGGAGCGCGTCCGCGCTGCGCAAACCGCCGCGGGGGCTCGGCGGACACGTCGTGCTGCTCGGCCTCGGCAAGGTCGGGACGCGCGTGCTGACCCGGTTACGCGAACTGCACATTCCCGTGGTGTGCGTCGAGTCCGACCCCGACGCACGCGGACTCGCCACGGCGCGGCGGCTGCGAGTGCCGGTCGTGCTCGGTGACGTCACCCAGGAGGGCGTCCTGGAGGCCGCCAAGATCCACCGCGCGAACGCGCTGCTCGCGGTGACCAGCGCGGACACCACCAACCTGGAGGCCGTGCTGTACGCGCGGTCCGTACGGCCCGACCTGCGGGTCGTCCTGCGGCTGTACGACGACGACTTCGCGACCGCCGTGTACCGCACCCTGCGGGCCGCGCACCCGGGGGCGTCCACGCGGAGCCGGAGTGTGTCGCATCTGGCGGCGCCCGCGTTCGCCGGGGCGATGATGGGGCGGCAGATCCTGGGGGCGATCCCGGTCGAGCGGCGGGTGTTGCTGTTCGCCGCCGTGGAGGTGGGCGGGCATCCGCAGTTGGAGGGCAAGACGGTCGGGGAGGCGTTTCGGGCGGGGGCGTGGCGGGTGCTCGCACTGGACACGGCGGCCTCCGGTGAGCGGGAGGAGCCGGCCGCGGAGGAGGCCTATGAGGACGTGCGGTCGTCGGGGGCGTCGTCCGGGCTGGTGTGGGACCTGCCCGACACGTACGTCCTGCGGGCGTCGGACCGGGTGGTGTTGGCGGCGACCCGTCGAGGGCTGGCGGAGTTGCTGGGCAGGCGGGCACAACGGGAGCGGGCGGGGGCGTAGCCGGCACCCGCCGCTCGGGCTGCGCGAGGGTTCGCGCAGCCCGGCGCTACGGGGTGCCGCCTGCGCCCGCCCGTGCCGCCCGCCCGTGCCGCCAGGGAGGCACGACGGTCCGCAGGCCGACGGGGTCGGCCGCCCCCGGTCACACGGTCACATGCCTCGCAGCGAAGTCCAGTTCCAGTCGGACCTGCTTGATCCGTTCGTCGACGACGAGGGAGCCGTGGCCCGCGTCGTAGCGGTAGACCTCGTGGATCGCACCCCTCGCCTCCAGGCGTTTCACGTAGTTGTCGATCTGGCGGATCGGGCAGCGGGGGTCGTTGACGCCGGCGGAGATGTAGACCGGGGCCTTGACCTGGTCCACGTACGTGAGGGGTGAGGAGGCCTCGAAGCGTTCCGGGACCTCTTCCGGGGTGCCGCCCAGCAGGGTGCGGTCCAGGGCCTTCAGGGCTTCCATCTCGTCGTGGTAGGCCGTGACGTAGTCGGCGACCGGGACCGCCGCGATGCCGAGGGACCACGCGCCGGGCTGGGTGCCGAGGCCGAGGAGGGTGAGGTAGCCGCCCCAGGAGCCGCCGGTGAGGATGAGGCGGGAGGGGTCGGCGAGGCCGGAGGTGATCGCCCATTCGCGGACCGCCGCGATGTCCTCCAGCTCGATGAGGCCGACCCGGTGTTTGAGTGCGTCGGTCCAGGCGCGGCCGTAGCCGGTGGAGCCGCGGTAGTTGACGCGGACCACCGCGTACCCGTGGTCCACCCATGCCGCCGGGCCCGCGGCGAAGGAGTCGCTGTCGTGCCAGGTCGGGCCGCCGTGGATGTCGAAGACGGTGGGGAGCGGGCCGGTCGCGCCCGCCGGCTTCTGGACCAGGGCGTGGATGCGGCCGCCCGGACCCTCCACCCACACGTCCTGCACGGGGACGGACCCCGGGGACTTCATGCCGGGCGGGTCGAGGACGACCTTGCCGGTCGTCGAGCGGACGGTCGAGGGCTCGGCGGCCGAGGACCAGAGGTACTCCACGCTGCCGTCGGGGCGGGCCGTCGCCCCGGAGACCGTGCCGGCCGGGGTCGGGACCCTGACCAGGTCGCGGGTCGCCGGGTCGTAGCGGAAGAGTTCGCTGCGGGCCTCGAAGCTGTGCGCGATGAGCAGCCCGGTGCCGTCCGGGTACCACTCGGCGCTCACGTCGCCGGGCAGCTCCAGGGCGAGGTCGCTCTCCACGCCGGTCGCCACGTCCCACACCAGGGGCTCCCAGCGTCCGCGCCGCTGATGCCCGATGAGCAGCCGGGTGTCCCCCTCCACCGGCGCGAAGCCGAGCACCTCGAGGCCCAGTTCCTCGGTGCCGCCCTTGGTGTCGTCGAGCTCGGCGACCGGTGTGCCGTCGGGGCGCAGGACGCGCAGGGCCGAGTGCATCGCGTCGCCGTGCTCGGTGTGCTCGATCGCGATCAGCGAGCCGTCGTGGGAGAGGTCGCCGACGCCCGCCGACTCGCGGTGGCGGTAGATCTCCACCGGGGCCTCGCCGGTGCGGGCGACATGGATGGTCGTACCGTCCTCGTCGGTCGACCGGCCCACGACCGCGGTCCGGCCGTCCCGTCCGAGCGCCAGGCCCGCAGGGTACGACGCCTCCAGCCCGGGCGTGGCGAGCTCGTCCTCCCCGCCCTCGAAGGGCTGGCGGCGCCAGACGCCGAACTCGTCGCCGTCCTTGTCGTCGAACCACCACACCCAGGTGCCGTCCGGGGAGAGCACACCGTCCGTCGTGCCGTTCGGCCGGTCGGTCACCTGGCGTTGCCCGCCCGTCGTGCGGTCCCAGGCGTACAACTCGTACGTCCCCGTCGCGTTCGACACGAACAGGGAGCGGTCCGGTGCGTCCTCCGCCCAGTCCGGCAGCGACACCCGGGGCGCCCGGAAGCGCTTCTCCCAGTCCGGCATCTCCTCGTTGCGCTCGGCCGCGGCGGACCCGTTGCTCTCAGTCATGGCCCCATACTGCCCGCACCGGCCGACAACGCGCCGACCAGGGTCCCCAGCCTGTGGATAACTTGCGCCGCACCGCCCACCCCTCCGCCCGCCCCCTCTCCCCGCCGCACCGGCCTCCCTCGGCGCTCCCGGTCCGTTGTCAGTGGCGGGGTGCAGACTCTCCGGCATGACCGATCTGCGCAGGACAGTCGAGAACTTCTGGGCCTCCGCCGAGGCCCGGGACTGGGACACGTTCGCGGACACGCTGGCCGAGGACGTGGTGTACACGCTGCCGCAGACGCGCGAGCGGATCAGCGGACGGGAGAAGTACGTCCGGTTCAACCGGGAGTATCCGGGCGACTGGCACCTGCGCGTCGAGCGGATCGTCGCCGAGCCGGAACAGGTGGTGACCTGGGTCCACGTCACGGTGGGAGCGGAGGAGATGCACGGCATCTCGTTCTTCACGGCGGACGAGAGCGGCCGGATATCCGCCGTCACCGACTTCTGGCCGGAGCCGTACGAGCCACCGGCCGGCCGGGAACACCTCGTCGAGCGGTACTGACCCCCGAGGGCCGGCCCCCGCCGGAGCCCCGTACCTTTGATGGCGTGTACCGGTTTCTGCTGACGCCCCGTTGGTGGGGGATCAACGTCTTCGTGCTGCTCGCCATCCCCTTCTGCATCTTCATGGGGTCGTGGCAGCTGAGCCGCTTCGAGGACCGGATGCAGGACCATCAGGCCGCGAGCGCCGAGGCGGGGTCAGGCGAGCGGGAGAGCGCCCGGCCGCTGGCCGAGCTGCTCCCCGTGAACAAGGTGACCTCCGGCAAGCCGGTCACCGCGACCGGCAGGTACGACCGCCAGCTCCTCGTCCCGGACCGCGAACTGGACGGCAAGGAGGGCTTCTACGTCCTGACGCTGCTGCGCACCGACGGCGGCAAGGCCCTGCCCGTCGTCCGGGGCTGGCTGCCCGGCACCCCCGACCCGGCGAAGGCCCCGGCCGCGCCCACCGGTGAGGTCACCGTGACCGGTGCCCTCCAGGCGTCCGAGTCGCCGGGCAGCAACGGCGTCAGTGCGCAGGGCGGGCTGCCGGCCGGGCAGACCGCGGCGATCAGCGCGGCGTCGCTGGTGAACCTCGTGCCGTACGACGTGTACGACGCGTGGGTCACGCTCGCCGAGGCGGACTCGGGCATGACCGCGGTGCCGGCGGCGGCACCGCCGGACACGGGACTGGACCTGAAGGCGTTCCAGAACCTCGGGTACACCGGTGAGTGGTTCGTGTTCGCCGGGTTCGTGGTGTTCATGTGGTTCCGGCTGCTGCGGCGGGAGATCGAGTTCCTGAGGGACGCGGAACTGGGGCTGCTGCCGGACGAGGACCGGGAAGAGGAAGCGGGCCGGGTGACGGTCTGAGACCGGCACCGACGCGCGGCGCCCTCAGGCCCCCGCCAGCACGCCCGTCCAGTACACGGTCCCCGCGCACGCGTTGGACACCAGCGCCGAGATCGACGGCGCCCCGCCCTCCGCGGTGTTCGTGACGATCACGCTGCCGTCGGCCGTGCCGTCCTCGGTGAGGAGCTGGGTCGAGGTACCGGTGTCTCCGCCCGTGGTCGTGCCGGTGCCGCCGTCGGCGGAGGGTTCGTCCGTGGGCGTGGGGTCGGTCGTCGGGTTGCCCGTGTCGCCGCCCGTGGTGTCGCCGGTCGTAGGGCAGGTCTCCGAGGGCACCCAGGCGAACTTGACGTCATAGGTACCGCCCGGCTTCAGCACCAGCGAGGCCACTTCCAGGGCCGGGTCGGGCAGCGAGGCCGCCGCGTCCCCGGCGACGTGCCGGGCCGTGGTGATCTTGGCGGCGTCCGCCGCGCCCTGCGGGGTCGGCGTGACCGAGCCGGGTCCGTTGACGGAACAGCTGATGGCGGAGGTGTTGGTGATGCGGAAGGTGCCGTAGACCGCGCCGACCGAGTCGGGGGCGTCGACGCTCTGAGTGGTCGAGCCGAGCTCGGCGGCCGTACAGACGGGGACGCCCGCCGCACTGGTGGCGGAGGGGTCGGCGCTGCTGCCGGCCCCGGTGCTGCTGCCGGTGCTCTTGCCCTTGTCCTCTTCCTTCTGCTCGCCCTTGCCCTGGTCCTCGGTCTTGCCGGCGGAGCCGCCGGAGGTGCTCTCGCCGCCGTCGGGGCCCTTGCCCTCGCCGGCGCCGCCCTGCGTCTGGGAGTAATGCCCTGCCATGGACGGGTCGGCGTCGGCGCCGGCGGAGTTCGAGACGTGCACGAGGGCCGGGATGGCGGTGCCGATGAAGAGGGCGGCGGCCGCCATGCCGACGACGGCCTGCCGCTTGCGCGCCCGCCGGGCGGGTACCGCCTTGCGCAGATGGTCCAGCGTGCCGTCGCTCGGCTCGATCTCCTGCACCGCCTGGTGCAGCAGGCTGCGCAGTGCCAGCTCGTCCGAGTCGAGCCCGGGCGAGCTCTGATCGTCGGGGCCGTGGTTCACAGTTCCGTTCCCAGCGTGCGATTGCTTCGGCGCCTGCTCGTCCGACGACTGTGTCGGCTCGCGCCATTCATAGGGCTCGTGGGGGACGTGCAGATGACGTCGTCCGTCGTTGTCTCCGGTCATGCCGGGGCCTCCATGGCGACCCGCAGAGCGGCGATGCCGCGCGAGCCGTACGCCTTGACGGAACCCAGCGATACCCCGAGGGTCTCGGCGACCTGCGCCTCGGTCATGTCCGCGAAGTAGCGCAGGACCAGGACCTCGCGCTGGCGGCGCTGCAGGCCCTTCATCGCCTTGATCAGGGAGTCGCGCTCCAGCTGGTCGTACGCACCCTCCTCGGCGCTCGCCATGTCCGGCATCGGCTTGGAGAGCAGCTTGAGGCCGAGGATGCGGCGGCGCAGGGCCGAGCGGGAGAGGTTGACGACCGTCTGACGCAGGTACGCGAGGGTCTTTTCCGGGTCACGGACGCGTTTGCGCGCGGAGTGGACGCGGATGAAGGCCTCCTGGACGACGTCCTCGCAGGAGGCGGTGTCGTCGAGGAGGAGGGCGGCGAGACCCAGCAGCGAGCGGTAGTGCGCCCGGTAGGTCTCGGTGAGATGGTCGACGGTCGTGCCGGCGGCCACGACTTCTTCGGCGCCGTCACGCTGTCCGGGGATGCGGGCGGGCCGCGCTGCGGGCATGGGGGCGATCACCGGCATGCCACCGGGCGTACCGGCCATGCGGGGTCGTAGGGACGGGCGGGGCGGCCGAAGGGCCGTGCCGCGCGTCGCCGCTCTGAAGTCGAGAACCTCTGCCACGCCAGTTGGACACGCTTCCCCCCGTCATGGTTGTACGCGACCGACCGTCTTCTGCCAGGCAGTACAACTGACCGTGCGTCAAACGCGCTCATGCCCAACCCGCTCTTCCCCTGTGTCCTGAATGGCCAGGGCGTCCCCACGCCCCGTCATGCGTCCCCGCACCCCCGAAGGGCGTTCGCAAAGACGCTCCCCGCCCTCCGCGCGGTTGCGGAGGACGGGGAGCCAAATCTTCGGATGCCGAGGCGGCTCGGTTCAAGTGGTCCGGACCAACGGCCGGCTCACATTTCTCATACAGATCCTACAAATGTACGCGGTTTCTGCGAGGACTTTTCCGGCGGTAACCCCTTGCTTCAACACACGTCACACACGGCATGAAGCGTACGAGGCCGCCGAAACGTCACACCGGCCCCGCGACCTGGGACGTCACCGCAACTCCGCCGCCACCAGCTCGGCGATCTGCGCGGTGTTGAGCGCGGACCCCTTGCGCAGGTTGTCCCCGCAGACGAAGAGTTCGAGCGCCGTCGGGTCGTCCAGCGCCCGCCGCACCCGTCCGACCCAGGTCGGATCGGTGCCCACGACATCGGCCGGCGTGGGGAACTCCCCCGCCTCCGGGTTGTCGAACAGGACGACGCCGGGCGCTGTGGCGAGGATCTCGCGCGCCTTGCGGACGGTGACCTCGTCCTCGAAGCGGGCGTGGACGGTCAGCGAGTGCGTGGTGACGACCGGCACCCGGACACAGGTCACCGCGACGGGCAGCCGGGGCAGTCCGAGGATCTTGCGCGACTCGTCGCGCACCTTCATCTCTTCGGACGACCAGCCGTCCTCGCGCAGGGATCCGGCCCACGGCACGACGTTCAGCGCGACCGGCTCCGGGAACGGCCCGGTGTTGTCGCCGACCGCCCGCCGCACGTCACCGGGGCTGGTCCCCAGTTCCGTACCGGCGACCAGGGACAGCTGCTGGCGCAGCGTCTCGACACCGGCGCGCCCGGCCCCGCTCACCGCCTGGTAGGAGGAGACGACCAGCTCGCGCAGTCCGAACTCGGCGTGCAGCGCGCCCAGCGCCACGATCATGGAGAGGGTCGTGCAGTTGGGGTTGGCGATGATGTTCCGCGGCCTGACGCGGGCCGCGTGCGGATTGACCTCGGGCACGACCAGGGGCACGTGCGGGTCCATCCGGAAGGCGCCCGAGTTGTCCACCACCACCGCGCCCTTGGCGGCGGCGACCGGCGCCCACTGGGCGGACACCTCGTCGGGTACGTCGAACATGGCGACGTCGATCCCGTCGAAGGCCTCCTCCGACAGGGCCAGCACCTCGATCTGCTCACCGCGCACGGCCAGCTTGCGGCCGGCCGAACGCGGTGAGGCGATCAGACGGATCTCGCCCCAGATGTCCGCGTGCTGGGACAGGATCTGGAGCATGACCGTGCCGACGGCTCCGGTCGCACCCACGACCGCGAGCGTCGGCCTGCCGGTTCGCCCGGCACCCACGGTCATCAGCGGCCAGTGCCCCCGTAGACGACGGCCTCGTCGCTGTCGGAGTCGAGCCCGAAGGCGGAGTGCACGGCGCGGACGGCCCCGTTCACGTCGTCCTGGCGGGTGACGACCGAGATGCGGATCTCGGAGGTCGAGATCAGCTCGATGTTCACGCCCGCGTCGGACAGCGCCTGGAAGAAGGAGGCGGTGACGCCCGGGTTGGTCTTCATTCCGGCGCCGACGAGCGAGATCTTGCCGATCTGGTCGTCGTAGCGCAGCGACTCGAAACCGATCGAGCCCTTCGCCTTCTCCAGGGCGTCGATGGCCTTGCGGCCCTCGGTCTTGGGGAGGGTGAAGGAGATGTCCGTCAGACCGGTGGAGGCCGCGGACACGTTCTGCACGATCATGTCGATGTTGATCTCGGCGTCCGCGACGGCGCGGAAGATCACCGCGGCCTCGCCCGGCTTGTCCGGGACGCCGACAACCGTGATCTTGGCTTCGGAGACGTCATGGGCGACTCCGGAGATGATGGCGTGCTCCACCTGCTGGTCCCCTTGTGACTCGGGCTTCTCGTTGCTGACCCAGGTGCCCGGCAGTCCGGAGAAGGACGAGCGGACGTGGATCGGGATGTTGTAACGGCGTGCGTACTCCACACAGCGGTGCAGCAGCACCTTGGAGCCGGAGGCGGCGAGCTCCAGCATGTCCTCGGAGGAGATCCAGTCGATCTTCTTCGCCTTCTTCACCACCCGTGGGTCGGCGGTGAACACACCGTCGACGTCGGTGTAGATCTCGCACACCTCGGCGTCGAGGGCGGCGGCGAGCGCCACGGCCGTGGTGTCGGACCCGCCGCGTCCCAGCGTGGTGATGTCCTTCTTGTCCTGGCTGACGCCCTGGAACCCGGCGACGATGGCGATGTTGCCCTCGTCCAGAGCCGTCCGGATCCGGCCGGGCGTGACGTCGATGATCCGCGCTTTGTTGTGGACCGAGTCGGTGATGACGCCTGCCTGGCTGCCGGTGAAGCTCTGCGCCTCGTGACCCAGGTTTTTGATCGCCATGGCCAGCAGCGCCATGGAGATCCGCTCTCCGGCGGTCAGCAGCATGTCGAACTCACGCCCGGCCGGCATCGGGGATACCTGCTCGGCGAGATCGATCAGCTCGTCCGTCGTGTCGCCCATCGCGGAAACGACCACGACCACCTGGTGGCCGTTCTTCTTCGCTTCCACGATTCGCTTGGCGACGCGCTTGATGCCCTCGGCATCGGCTACGGAGGAGCCTCCGTACTTCTGCACGACAAGGCCCACGTGCGCTCCTCGCTCAGTCAGTCTCTATCCGCACATACGCATATGTACTGCGGTCGGCTCAGTCTATCGAGCGCCCGAATTTCGCCTCTGAGGTATCGCATCGTGAGACTCGGGCGCCCAGGTCAGCGCATGCCCACCTGAGGGCCTTCGGAAAAGTGCCAAGCGTCACAGGTCCTGCCGGTCAGTGAAGTCTCAAGCACTAGGGTTCGGCCTGTGCACGTACTTCTCGTCGAAGACGATGAACCGGTCGCCCAGTCCCTGCGCCGCGGCCTGACCCGCTACGGCTTCGAGGTCGACTGGGTCGCCACGGGCGCCGCCGCCCTGGCCCACCCCGAGCCCTACGACGTCGTCCTCCTCGATCTCGGCCTGCCCGACACCGACGGCCTCGACGTCTGCAGGGCCCTCAGAGAGCGCGGCGGCGTGCCGATCATCGTGATCAGCGCACGCAGTGACGAGACGGACCGGGTGGTCGGCCTGGAGCTCGGCGCCGACGACTACGTGTCCAAGCCCTTCGGCGTGCGGGAGGTCATCGCGCGGATAAGGGCGGTCATGCGGCGCGTGCAGCCACGTGAGGCCGCCGCGGCCGGCCCCGACCGCTACGGCACCCGCCTGGCCGTCGACCGCAAGGCCGCCCGCGTCCGCCTGGACGGCGAGGAGGTCGCCCTCGCGCCCAAGGAGTACGACCTGCTGGCCTTCCTCACCGAGGAGCCGGGCGCGCTGATGTCGCGCGAGCAGATCATGGAGGCGGTCTGGGACGCGAACTGGTTCGGCCCGACGAAGACCCTGGACGTGCACGTGGCGGCGTTGCGGCGGAAGCTGAAGGGCGCGATCACGATCGAGGCGGTGCGGGGGGTCGGGTTCCGCCTGGAGATCGTCAAGGACGACGGCGAGAGCGGTGACGGCACGAAGGACAGCGGCGCCTCATGAACCGCCAGCTCATCCGCAGCTACATCCTTCTCGTCGCGGTCGCGATCTTCCTCTTCACCGTGCCGGTCGCCTTCACGCTCACCAAGCAACTGCGCGACGACACCGGGGTGTCGGTCCTCCGCGAGGCCAAGACCATGGCGCTGCTGCTGGGCAACGGCGACCGGACCTCGTGCGACGCCCTTGAGCAGATGGCCGAGGCGTACCGCGCCGAGACGCCCGGCAAGGTCGAGGCGACCCCCACCAACGGCTGCGTACCGAAGCTGCCCCGGCCCGAGAACGACGAGGCCCTGGCCCGGGCCCTGAAGGGCGAGAAGCCCGAGCCCGACTGGGGCGCCGACTTCATCTGGGGCAAGGACCTGGTGGTCACGGTCCCCGCCCGGGCCTCCGACCGGGGCGGCGCCGTACGGATCGTGTACTCGACCTCGGACATGACCGGCAGGCTCTGGCAGATCTGGGGCTTCAGGGCCGGCCTGGCCGTGCTCGTGCTGGCCGCGGCGGCCGCGATCGGCGCTGTCGCCGCCCGCCGCATCACCGCGCCCCTGCGCGAACTCAACGCCATGGCGAGCAGGTTCAGCGACGGCGACCTGACCGCGCGTTCCGCGGTGACGGGTCCGACCGAGACGCAGACCCTGGCCCGCACCCTGAACCAGGCGGGAGAACGCCTGGACACCCTGATCGCCTCGCAGCGCATCTTCGTGGCCGACGCCTCCCACCAACTCCGTACGCCCCTCACGGCGTTGCGGCTGTCGCTGGACAACATCGCCGACGGCGTGGACGACGAGTTCGTACGGGAGGACGTGGAGCAGGCCACCGCCGAGGTGGTCCGCATGAGCCGGCTGGTCAACGGACTGCTGGTGCTGGCACGGGCCGAGGCGAAGGTGACGGCCGCGGAGCCGCTGTCCCTGTCGGACATCGTGAACGACCGGCTGGCGGTGTGGAGGCCGGCCGCCGACGAGCGCGGAGTCACCGTCGCGCTCGGGGGGAGTGCCGACGGCCGGCTGCTGGTGCTGACCAGCCCCGGTCACCTGGACCAGGTGCTGGACAACGTGCTCTCGAACGCCCTGGAGGTGTCACCCGACGGCGGCACGATCACCGTACGGATGGAGACACGGGGCGACGAAGTGGTGTTGTCGGTTCTCGACGAGGGTCCCGGCATGTCGGATCCGGAGAAGTCCCGCGCCTTCGACCGCTTCTGGCGCGGCCAGGGCCTGACCGGCCGGTCCGGCTCCGGTCTTGGCCTCGCCGTCGTCAAGCAGCTGGTGACGGACGACGGCGGGACCGTGACGCTCCGGGACGCTCCCGGCGGCGGCCTGTGCGTGGAGATCCGCCTGCGCGCGGGCGGCTGACCGGCCGCGGGGCCTTCAGGCGGCGCCTCGGGGATCCGCCCTCGGGACCTGCTCTCGGGATCAGCCCTCGGGCATCGCCGAGGAGTGGTGGTTGGCGATCAGCCACTCGCCGTCGATCTTCTCGAACGCGTACGTGTAGCGGGCCTCGACCACGCGCTTCTTGCCGGTGTCGGGATCGGTGAGCGTGAACTCGTACACGCCGGTGTCGATCGCGGAGTCGGCGTCGAGGACGTTGACGATCGTCTCGGTCTTCTTGCCGACCGGCTTGTTCTCCAGGAAGTGGTCGAAGTAGTCGACGATCTCGGCGCGGTCCGTGCGGACCTGGTTGGAGACGGTGGGCAGGAGGACCGCGTCCTTGGCGTACAGGTCGGCGACCTTCTCCGAGTCACCGGTCTGCAGGGCGGCGTTCCAGGTGTCGAAGAGCGAGGCGATCTGCTTCTCGCTCGCGTTCTTCGGGGAGTCCTGGCCGGCCAGGCTGACACCGGCGGCGACCGTGCCGACGGCGACGACGGCGGTGGCGGTCACGATGGCTGCGCGCTTGGACATGGAACGACGGGTCATCGTTGTCTCCTGCGATCGAGGCGGGTCTTCCTCCCTCCGCGTGCTGTGCGGTGTGGAGTGACTCCAGACTCTCTTTTCGCTGGTTAGGCCCCGTACAGGCGAGATACAGGGCACAGCCAGGAAGGACCCAATTCACGTTCTGTGAGCGCCCGGTCACGGTTCAGGCGGCTGCGGCCTGCCGTCCGCGCAGCAGGCTCACACCGGCTCCCAGGGACACCACACCCATCCCGACGGCGGTCATGACACCCTGCGACCCGTCCACGACGAACGGCGCGGCCACGGCGACGGCGAGGTTGAACAGGAACAGGAACCACAGGGCGGGCTTGGAGGAGAGCAGCGACTTCATGGCGTTTTCCCTTGGGGTGTGAGGGCCGTTGCGGGCCGGTTGACCTTGTGCCCTCCACGATTCCGCTCTCCGGCGACCGCCACGAGGGAGTGCTCTCCCGGACTCGTGGTGGAGCGGGCTACACCTACGTCGGCCCGCCTCTCGGCACCGATCCACCACACCCCGTTGTAGTACTGCCGGGCCCGCTGATCCGCTCAGTGCGCGGCCGGCGCGGACTTCCCGATGCCGCCGAGCCCGCGAAGCGCCTGGACCATCACACCGCGCGCGGCGCTCAACACCTCGTCGAGCAGCGCGAGTTCGTGGCAACGGCCTACGAAGCCCAGGCGGGCGGGGATGTTGTGGGGGCCGCGCCCAGGGGATCAGGCGGGAGGACGACCTGCGGGGGCCGATCTACCGGTCCCCGGACGCATCCGCCGACGACGAACTCATCGCCCGTCGCCGGTCGACGGAGCCGATGTCACCTCCCGCGGAGATCGACCGATCGCCGGAGGCGGTCACGTTCCCAGCTCGGGGAGCGGGCGGAGCGGGGGCAGCGGCGGGGGCGGGGGGCTGCGCGGGTGGCGCCGGCACCGCGGTACGGTCGCCCGTCACCGTCACCGCCACGTTGACGCTCCCGCCCGCGTTTCGACGGACCGCGCACCGCCGGCGGTGACCGACGACGTGCCGCCACCGCCCGAGAAGAGGGCGTAGACGGTGAGCGCCAGCCCCACAAGCCCCGCCGCTCCCCCGGCACAGAGGCCGGTCCCCGTCCACATCGACGCCTTCGCCTGCCCCGTCATGGGGCCATCATGGCGCTCGTGGCGGCCGGGGCGCAGGGAGTTGGACGGGCGCTTCCGGCCGATGAGCCGGAGTTGTCAGGAAGGAGTTCTCCGGAGTTATTTGGCTTCGGCCTGGTGCAGGCCCAGCGGGCCACCGATCTCCTTCGCCATCACCCGGCCCGCCTCGAACTCCAGGGTCTCGTCGCCGATTTCCTGGTCCGTGTCGAGTCCGTCGAGCTCCTCCAGGGGCTGGTTCAGGCGGACGTGGGCGACCACCGACTGGAGTGCGCGCAGGCTCGCCGACGCCGTGGAGCCCCAGTTGGAGAAGTAGGAGAACTGCCACCACCACATCGCCTCCGAGGTGCGGCCGGCGCGGTAGTGGGCCATGCCGTGGCGCAGGTCGGTCATGACGCCGGCGAGGTCGTCGGAGATCCGGGCCGGAACGGGCGCCTTGCGGGGCTCGTAGGGGTCGAAGACCTCGGAGTAGATGTCGATCGGGTCGAGGAGCCGGGCCAGATTCTCGCGGAGGTCGTCCACGTCACCCTCGGGGCCCAGATCGGGCTCGTAGCGCTCGTCGGGGACGATGTCCTCGTGCGCGCCGAGGCGGCCGCCGGCCAGCAGGAGCTGGGAGACCTCCAGGAGGAGGAAGGGGACCGCCGAGTCCGGCTCGTCGCCCCTGGCCACCTCGGTGACGGCCACCAGGAAGCTCTCGATCTGGTCCGCGATCTGGACCGCGAAGTCATCGGGATTCTGGCTGCGTTCGTGCAGCGTGGCGTCAGACATCTAGGAGTCGTCTCCCCTCGAAGGCGCGGCCGAGGGTCACCTCGTCCGCGTATTCCAGGTCGCCGCCCACCGGGAGGCCGCTGGCCAGGCGGGTGACCTTGAGGCCCATGGGCTTGATCATGCGGGCGAGATACGTGGCCGTCGCCTCGCCCTCGAGATTCGGGTCCGTGGCGAGGATGAGCTCCGTGACGGTCCCGTCGGCCAGTCTCGCGAGCAGTTCCCTTATCCGCAGGTCGTCGGGGCCGACGCCCTCGATCGGGCTGATCGCCCCGCCGAGCACGTGGTACTTGCCGCGGAACTCGCGCGTGCGCTCGATCGCCACGACGTCCTTCGGTTCCTCGACCACGCAGATGACGGACAGGTCGCGGCGGGGGTCGCGGCAGATGTTGCACAGCTCCTCCTGCGCGACGTTGCCGCAGGTCGCGCAGAAGCGGACCTTCGCCTTGACCTCCATCAGGCACTGCGCGAGACGCCGTACGTCGGTCGGTTCCGCCTGCAGGATGTGGAAGGCGATCCGCTGCGCGCTCTTGGGACCGACGCCGGGCAACCGCCCCAATTCGTCGATGAGGTCCTGGACCACGCCTTCGTACAACGGACTGCCCGTCCTTCCTGGGTTCCTTCTGTACGTACGGTAGTTGCCCGGTGCCCGTCTTAGTAAGGCGGGCCGGGCACTGGAATGGTGCGAGGTGAGGGGACTAGAACGGCAGGCCCGGGATGCCGCTGCCGCCGCCGAGGCCCTGGGCCAGCGGACCGAGCTTCTGCTGCTGGAGCGTCTGCGCGTTCTCGTTGGCCGCCTGTACGGCCGCCACGATCAGGTCGGCGAGGGTCTCGGTGTCGTCCGGATCCACCGCCTTCGGGTCGATCTTCAGCGCGCGGAGTTCGCCGGCGCCGGTGACGGTGGCCCGCACCAGGCCGCCGCCCGCCTGACCGTCGACCTCGGTCCTGGCCAGTTCCTCCTGCGCGTTCGCCAGGTCCTGCTGCATCTTCTGGGCCTGCTGCAGCAACTGCTGCATGTTGGGCTGGCCACCACCGGGGATCACGATCAGCTCCTTGGTCCGTACGGAGTTCCCGTCAGCACGAGCCTACGTGCTCGGCGCAGGCATCGCCCCAGCACTCTTTCGAGTGAGTGGGCCGCGAATCCTATACCTGATCAAGAGACTCTTCCGGGCGGAAAAGAGACCAAAGCTACGCCTTAGCCACCCATTGGGCGGTAGGAAGGGGGCCGACGCAGCAGCAACAGGCGTCACGCAACGTGATCGGTCGGGATCAGGTAGGGAGTGCCGGGTGGGTCAGCCGGAGATGCAGCCCGAGGGTCCACCTCAGGACGGGCGGGGCGAGGGGGCGGCCGGGCTGCGGCCGGGCGATCTGACGGGGCGGGTGTTTCCGCTCGGGGACTGGGGCGAGCCCGCCGTACGCCTGGACGAGCTGTACCGGTGGGTGGAGCGCGGGGCGCTGGAGACGACGGCCTGGTATCTCGCGGACCGGGTGTGGAAGCGGCGGGGGGCGCAGGGGCTGCGGGCG
>NZ_JAGMUK010000211.1 GCF_019049245.1 Streptomyces sp. AC555_RSS877
ATACGGCTCCCCGTCCGCCACCGCGAACACCGTCCGCAGCACCTCATGCCGCCCCAGCACATCCAACAGCGCGCGCTCCAACGCCCGCCGGTCCAGCCGGCCGGTCAGCCGCAAGCCCACCGGCTGGTTGTAGGTCGCGCTCGATCCCTCCAACTGCCCAAGGAACCACAACCGGCGCTGCGCGAACGACAACGGCACCCGCTCCGGACGCACCCCCGCCACCAAAGCCGGACGCGCCACACCCCCCTGACCCAACCGACCCGCAAGCCCCGCCGGCGTCGGCACCTCGAACAACGTGCGCAGCCCCACCTCCACACCCAAAACCGCACGCACCCGACTCACCAGACGCGTCGCCAACAGCGAATGCCCACCCAGCGCAAAGAAATCGTCATCCACACCCACCTGCTCCAGGCCCAGAACCTGCGCGAAGGCCTGACACAGAATCTCCTCCTGCACCGACGCCGGCACCCGGCCCCCACCCGCCCTGAGCACCGGAGCGGGCAGCGCCTTACGGTCCAGCTTCCCGTTCACCGTCAACGGCAACTCACCCAGCACCACCACCGCCGACGGCACCATGTACTCCGGCAACCGCCCCGCCGTGAAATCACGCAGCTCGGAACTCGTAGCGTCACCGACCACGTAGGCGACGAGGCGCTTGTCACCCGGGGTGTCCTCCCGCACCACCACCGCCACCTGCCCGACCTGCGGGTGAGCGGCCAGAGTCGCCTGGACCTCACCCGGCTCGATCCGGAAACCACGGATCTTCACCTGCTCATCCGCACGGCCGACGAACAGCAACTGCCCCTCCGCCGTCCAACGGGCACGGTCCCCCGT
>NZ_JAGMUK010000212.1:0-380 GCF_019049245.1 Streptomyces sp. AC555_RSS877
ACGGGGGACCGTGCCCGTTGGACGGCGGAGGGGCAGTTGCTGTTCGTCGGCCGTGCGGATGAGCAGGTGAAGATCCGTGGTTTCCGGATCGAGCCGGGCGAGACCGAGTCCGTTCTGGCTGGGCATCCAGGCGTCGGGCAGGTGGCGGTGGTGGTGCGGGAGGACACCCCGGGCGACAAGCGCCTCGTCGCCTACGTCGTGCCGGTGCGGGCCGAGGACGCTGTGCCGACTGGCCTGGTCGGTGAGGTGACGAGCTCCGAGCTGCGTGACTTTGCGGCGGGGCGGTTGCCGGAGTACATGGTGCCGTCGGCGGTGGTGGTGCTGGATGAGTTGCCGTTGACGGTGAACGGGAAGCTGGACCGTAAGGCGCTGCCCGCTCC
>NZ_JAGMUK010000212.1:390-717 GCF_019049245.1 Streptomyces sp. AC555_RSS877
CGGCCGGTTGCCGGAGTACATGGTGCCGTCGGCGGTGGTGGTGCTGGATGAGTTGCCGTTGACGGTGAACGGGAAGCTGGACCGTAAGGCGCTGCCCGCTCCGGTGCTCAGGGCGGGTGGGGGCCGGGTGCCGGCGTCGGTGCAGGAGGAGATTCTGTGCCAGGCCTTCGCGCAGGTTCTGGGCCTGGAGCAGGTGGGCGTGGATGACGACTTCTTTGCGCTGGGCGGCCATTCGCTGTTGGCGACGCGTCTGGTGAGTCGGGTGCGTGCGGTTTTGGGTGTGGAGGTGGGGCTGCGCACGTTGTTCGAGGTGCCGACGCCGGCGGG
>NZ_JAGMUK010000212.1:727-1089 GCF_019049245.1 Streptomyces sp. AC555_RSS877
CTACAACCAGCCGGTGGGCTTGCGGCTGACCGGCCGGCTGGACCGGCGGGCGTTGGAGCGCGCGCTGTTGGATGTGCTGGGGCGGCATGAGGTGCTGCGGACGGTGTTCGCGGTGGCGGACGGGGAGCCGTATCAGCAGATCCTGCCGGTGGAGGAGTGCGGCTTCGAGCTGGCCGTCACCGAGATAGGCGACGGAGAGCTGGCCGGGGCAGTGGCGCAAGCGCAGGCATGTGCCTTCGACCTGGCGACGGAGATTCCGCTGCAGGCGAGCCTGTTCGGGGTGGGTCCGGATGAGCATGTGCTCGTGGTGGTGGTGCATCACATTGCGGGTGATGGCTGGTCGATGGGGCCGTTGGCGCGGG
>NZ_JAGMUK010000212.1:1099-1427 GCF_019049245.1 Streptomyces sp. AC555_RSS877
GTACAACATTCCGATGGCGGTGCGGTTGTCGGGTGGGCTGGACCGGCGGGCGTTGGAGCGCGCGCTGTTGGATGTGCTGGGGCGGCATGAGGTGCTGCGGACGGTGTTCGCGGTGGCGGACGGGGAGCCGTATCAGCAGATCCTGCCGGTGGAGGAGTGCGGATTCGAGCTGGCCGTCACCGAGACGGATGCCGGAGAGCTGGCAGGGGCAGTGGCGCAGGCGCAGGCGTATGCCTTCGACCTGGGTGCTGAGATTCCGCTGCGTGCGTGGTTGTTCGGGGTGGGTCCGGATGAGCATGTGCTCGTGGTGGTGGTGCATCACATCGCC
>NZ_JAGMUK010000213.1 GCF_019049245.1 Streptomyces sp. AC555_RSS877
TGGGTTGATAGGCCGGATATGGAAGCACGGTAACGTGTGGAGTTGACCGGTACTAATAGGCCGAGGGCTTGTCCTCAGTTGCTCGCGTCCACTGTGTTAGTTCTGAGGCAACGACTGTTGCCGGCTTAGAGCTGAACGCAAAACTGAAAAGTGTGCTTGTTCGCTCGAAACCAATAGGGTTTCGGTGGTTATAGCGTGAGGGAAACGCCCGGTTACATTCCGAACCCGGAAGCTAAGCCTTACAGCGCCGATGGTACTGCAGGGGGGACCCTGTGGGAGAGTAGGACGCCGCCGAACAATTTTTGGAAGGACCCCTGGTCCCCAGCGTTCAGCTGGGGCCAGGGGTCCTTTTTGTTTTTCCGGAGCGCGTCGGGTACCCGATTGCGCGAGAATGACTTGCAGTACCGAAGACAGGAGTCACCGATGTCCACCAACTCTCCCGACGACCGACCGGAGCGCGACCAGCGGCGACGGGACAGTGGTGACCGCGGAGATCGGGGCGACCGAGGCGGCTACCGCGGGGACCGCGGCGGAGACCGTGGCGGGGTCCGCCGGGACAACGACCGTCGCGACAGTGGTCGTGGTGGTAACGACCGCGGTGCCCAAAGCCGCGGTGCCAATGACCGTGGCAGTAGCGATCGTGGTGGTAACGACCGCGGGGGTTTCGTCCGCCGCGATGACCGGCGGGACGACCGTCGCGATGATCGCGGCGTCGGCGGTGATCGAGGCGGCTTCCGCCGTGACGACAATCGCGGGGGCCCGCGCCGTGATGACCGCCGTGATGACCGTCGCGGCGACGACCGTGGGGATCGTGGTGGGTTCCGTCGCGACGACAGTCGGAGCGCCCCCGGTGGCCGGCGTGACGATCGGCCTGCTGACCGTCGAGTCGGCGGCGACCGCGGACCTCGTCCGGCGTTCCGGCGGGACGACCGTCCTACTGGGCCGCGTCGAGACGACCGCGGCGGTGGCTTCCGGCGTGATGGTGACCGTCCCACGTTCCGGCGTGAGGGTGACCGTCTTCCCTTCCGCCGTGACGACCGTCCCGACCGTGGGGAGCACGTAGAGCGTCGGGGTGACGACCGTGGGGACCGCGGTGGGTTCCGTCGCGATGACAACCGTGGCGGGTCCGGCGCTCGGCGGGACGACCGTCGCGGTGACGACCGTGGTGGCTTCGCTCGCCGCGATGACCGGCGGGACGATCGCCCCGCAGAGCGCCGTGACAGCGGCGACCGCGGTGGGTTCCGTCGTGACGAGCGTGACCGCGGGGTCCGCAGCGATGACCGTCCTCCCTTCCGTCGCGACGACCGCGGTGACCGTGGGGGTTTCCGTCGTGACGATCGCGGCGATCGCGGTGGGTTCCGTCCCGCCGACCGTCGGGATGACCGGCGTGACGACAGCCGTGGTGACCGGGGCGACCGGGGTGGGTTCCGTCCCGCCGACCGTCGGGATGACCGGCGTGACGACAGCCGTGGCGACCGCGGCGGTGAGCGCGGTGGGTTCCGTGGTCGGGACGACCGTGGCGGGCCCCGTGGGCCTCGGCGTGACGACCGTGGTGGACGTCCCGGCGGCTTCCGTGGAAGTGATGACCGGCGCGGTGGCGGGCGTTTCCGTGACGAGCGCGACCGGGACCGCGAACCGATCAAGCGGCTGCCGATCCCCGAGGACGTCACCGGCGAGGAGATCGACAAGGACGTACGGCAGGAGCTGCAGAGTCTGCCGAAGGGGCTCGCCGAAGACGTTGCCAAGAACCTGGTGATGGTCGCGCGACTCATCGACGAGGAGCCCGAGAGCGCTTACGCCTACTCGAAGGTGGCTCTGCGGCTGGCGTCGCGCGTGGCTGCCGTACGAGAGGCCGGCGGGTTCGCGGCGTACGCGAACCAGAAGTACAGCGAGGCGCTCGCCGAGTTCAGGGCCGCGCGGCGGATGACGGGCGGTGTCGACCTGTGGCCCGTCATGGCGGACTGTGAGCGTGGGCTCGGGCGGCCTGAGAAGGCGCTGGAGATGGCCAGGGCGCCCGAGGTGCGCAAGCTGGACAAGGCCGGGCAGGTCGAGATGCGGCTGGTCGCGGCCGGCGCCCGGCGCGACATGGGGCAGCTGGAGGCGGCCATCGTGACGCTGCAGAGCCCCGAGCTGGCCTCCAACTCCGTACAGCCGTGGACCCCGCGACTGCGGTACGCCTATGCCGACGCACTGCTGGCGGCCGGTCGCGAGGACGAGGCCCGGGAGTGGTTCGCGAAGTCCGCGGAGGCCGACAAGGACGGCGGCACGGACGCCTCGGACCGGCTCGCCGAGCTGGACGGGGTGGAGTTCGTCGACGCCTTCGACGAGAGCGAGGCGGAGGTCGAGGCGGAGGTCGACACTGAAGTCGAGGCTGACGACGACGTCGAGTCCCACGACGCCCCCGAGCAAGCCGTCGAGGTCACCGAGGACGACGAGGACGACGAGGACGCCGACGGCGACAAGGGCGAGTACAAGGACTGATGTTCTCGAGTGAAAGGGCGGGACCCCGGGTATGGGGTCCCGCCCTTTCGCATGTCAGGCGTTCAGTGAGCGCAGCACCAGGCCCGAGGCCGGCTTCGGGCCGAACGACGTCGACTTGCGGGGCATGGTGACGCCCTGGCGGGCGAGGTCGCGTACGACCTCCTCGAGGACAGGGTGCATCAGGACCGCCGTACCGCCGTCGCGTTCCGCCTTCTCGACCGTGGCGGCCGTGTCGTGGATGTAGGCGATGTGGGCGGGGGAGTCCTCGGGGATGTGCCAGACGTGGTCGAGGAGGGTGGCGTGCAGGACCGTCGCGTCCAGGGTGCGCCAGGCGGCCGGGCGGTCCGTGGGGATCGTGCGGGCCAGCAGGGCGGGGTCGGGGCGGTCGACGAGGTGGAAGGCGCCGTCGCCGGCCAGCAGGAACGCGTTGCCCGCGCGGGCCGCGTCGGCCAGGGTGTCCAGGGCGTCGGCCAGCGGGACGTCGAGGTGGCGGACGCGGAAGAGGCCCTCCAGGGGCGCCAGGGCCTGTGTGACCGGCAGGTGGTGCAGGAGGCGGTGGATGGCGCGGACGCGCAGCGGGTAGCGGGCCGTGTCGACGAGGAGGACCAGCCCGTGGTCCCAGGGACTGGGGGAGGGGTGCTCCGCGCGTAGACGCCGGTAGGTGGCCCAGCGGTGGTGGCCGTCGGCGATCAGGGCCTGGCGGTCGGCGAGGTCGGAGCGGATGCCGGCCAGGTCACCGGGATCGGTGACCGACCACAGGCGGTGGCTGAAGCCGTCCTCCGTGGTCGTCGCGAGCAGGGGAGGCTGTGCGGCCGTGCGTTCGACCACCTCGGCGGTCGCGGACGCGGATCCGTTGCCGCGGTACGTCAGGAGCAGGGGCTCCAGGTTCGCGGAGGTGGCGCGCATCAGGGCCGCGCGGTCCGCGACGACGTGCGGCATGACGTCCTCGTGGGGCAGGACCACGCCCTCCGACGGTTCCGACAGGAGCAGGGCGCCGATGATGCCGCGCTGGAGCACGCCGTCGCCGTCGCGCTGCTCGTAGACGTACAGGGCCGGTTCGGGGTCGGTGGTCAGGACGCCCTCGGACAGCCAGCGGTGCAGGGTGTCCGCGGCCTGTTCGTTGCGGACGTCGGGGGTTGCGGCTTG
Organism: Streptomyces sp. AC555_RSS877; assembly: GCF_019049245.1. GTDB lineage: Bacteria > Actinomycetota > Actinomycetes > Streptomycetales > Streptomycetaceae > Streptomyces. The sequence continues at coordinate 3,628 of NZ_JAGMUK010000213.1, forward strand.
GGGCAGGATCAGCCTGACGATGTTGTACGGGTCGGCGGACTGGAGGTGGTACAGGCCGTCGGGGCGGACGACGACGTCGTACGGCGGTGAGGTCACGGCGGCCAGGCTGCCGACCCGGTCGGGGTCGTAGCGCAGGCCTCGGAACGGGGTGAGTTCCAGGCCTCGGCGCGCCGTTGCTTCCGAGTGACCTGCTGTGTTCATCCCGGCATCGTACGGGTGTCGGTGGCATGCGCGATGATCGGGGGAAAGCGAGCTAACGAGGAGCGATGCGGAATGAGCCAGGCCGTGAGGACGAAGCCCGAGGGCATGGGACAGGCCCTGAGCGAGGCGTACGACACGGCGCTGCTCGATCTGGACGGGGTGGTGTACGCGGGAGGTAACGCGATCGCGTACGCCGTCGAGTCGCTCGCGACCGCGCGGGCGGGCGGGATGCATCTCGCGTACGTCACCAACAACGCGCTGCGGACGCCCCACGCCGTGGCCGACCACCTCACGGAGCTGGGCATACCGACGGAGGCGTCGGACGTCATCACCTCCGCGCAGGCGGTGGCCCGGCTGATCGCCGAGCAGGTGCCGGCGGGGGCGCGGGTGCTGGTGATCGGCGGGGAGGGGTTGCGGGTGGCGCTGCGCGAACACGGGCTGGAGCCCGTCGAGTCGGCGGACGACGATCCGGCGGCGGTCGTGCAGGGGTTCGGCGGGCCCGAGCTGCCGTGGGGCCGGTTCGCGGAGGCGAGCTACGCCGTCGCGCGGGGGGTGCCGTGGTTCGCGTCCAACACCGACCTGACGATTCCCAGCGCGCGCGGGATCGCGCCGGGCAACGGCGCGGCGGTGGAGGTCGTACGGATCGCCACGGGTGCCGAGCCGCAGGTGGCGGGCAAGCCGTTGCCGCCCATGCACCGGGAGACGATCCTGCGCACCGGCGCCGAGCGGCCGCTGGTGGTCGGGGACCGGCTGGACACGGACATCGAGGGCGCGTTCAACGGAGAGGTGGACTCGCTGCTCGTCCTCACCGGCGTGACGGACGGCGCGCAGTTGCTCGCCGCGCCGCCGCAGCACAGGCCGACGTATGTCGACGCCGATCTGCGGGGGATGCTCACCGGGCAGCCCGAGGTCACCGAGGAGGGCGATGGGTTCCGGTGCGGTGGCTGGACGGCCGTGGCGGGTGCCGAGCGGCTGGAACTCGACGGTGAGGGCGAGTCCCTGGACGGGTTGCGCGCGCTGTGCGCGGCGGCCTGGACGGCGGCCGGAGAGGGTGTGTGCGCGCTGGACGGAGGGAAGGCGCTGGCACGGCTGGGTTTGTGAGCTGTCGGGGCGGCTACCCGAGCACCCGTGACACGGGATCGTGGCTGAATGCGAGGGTAGGCTAACCTAACCACGTGTTGGTCGACATTCCCCCCGAACAGCGCGCGGAGAGTGCCCCCGCGCCCCCGAACCGCCAGGCGATACGCGCCGTTGGGCTGCTCGTCTCCGTGGTGATCCTGGTGGTCGTCGCGTCGGCGAGCATCGCGATCGGAGCCAAGGCGCTGTCCATGGGGCAGGTCTGGCACGGCCTGTTCCAGGATTCGGGGACGTACGGCGACGTCGTGGTCGCCGACCGGCTGTCGCGGACCGTGCTGGGGCTGCTCGCCGGTGCCGCGCTCGGCCTGTCCGGGGCCGTGCTCCAGGCCCTCACGCGCAATCCGCTGGCCGATCCCGGCCTGCTCGGCATCAACGCGGGCGCGTCCGCCGCGGTCGTCACCGCCATCACCTTCTTCGGCGTCACCTCGCTGAGCGGCTACGTCTGGTTCGCGTTCGTCGGTGCTGCCGCGGTCGGGGCGATGGTCTGGTTCCTCGGCGGCAGCCGGGGAGCGACCCCGGTGCGGCTGGCGCTCGCCGGCACCGCGATCAGCGCCGCGCTCTACGGCTATCTCCAGGCCGTGATGATCATGGATGACGTGGCGCTGTCCAGGATGCGCTTCTGGACCGTCGGGTCGCTGGCCTCGGCGAACAACGCGGCCATCCTCCAGGTGCTGCCGTTCCTCGCGGTGGGCACCGTCCTCGCGCTCGCGCTCGCCCGGCCGCTGAACGCCATGGAGATGGGCGACGACACCGCCAAGGCCCTGGGCGCCAACCTCAACCGCACCCGGGCGCTGGCCATGCTCTCCGCGACCGTGCTGTGCGGGGCGGCGACCGCCGCGTGCGGGCCGATCGTGTTCGTCGGTCTGATGGTCCCGCACGTCGTACGGTCCTTCACCGGGCCCGACCTGCGCTGGATCCTGCCGTACGCGACCGTCCTGTCGCCCGTGCTGCTGCTCGGTGCCGACGTCCTCGGCCGGATCGTCGCCCGGCCCTCGGAGCTCCAGGTCGGCATCGTCACCGCGATCCTCGGCGGCCCGGTCTTCATCTATCTCGTACGACGGCGGAGGACGGCGCAGCTGTGAAGACCAACCGTGCCATCAGGACGCCGGGCGGGCTCTCGCTCCGTGTGGACGTCCGTGCCGTCACCGTCGTGGGCCTGCTGCTGCTCGCCGCGCTCGCCGCGAGCGTCGTGCTGATCGGCACCGGCGACTTCCCGATCCCGGCCGCCGACGTGCTGAAGACGCTCGTCGGCGACGGCAACGCGGGACAGGAGTTCATCGTCAACGAACTGCGGCTGCCGCGGGTCCTCGTCGGGCTCCTGGTCGGCGCCTCGCTGGGCGTCGGGGGTGCGCTGTTCCAGGCCATCTCCCGCAATCCGCTGGGCAGTCCGGACGTGCTCGGACTCGGGCAGGGCGCCACGGCCGGCGCGCTCGTGGTGATCGTGCTGTTCTCCGGCAGCGCGGCGCAAGTCACCCTGGGCGCGCTCGTGGGCGGACTCGCGACCGGGTTCGCCATCTATCTGCTCGCCTGGAAACGGGGTGTGCACGGGTATCGACTGGTTCTGGTCGGTATCGGTGTCTCCGCGATCGTCACCGCGATCAACGGCTATCTGCTCACCGTGTCCGACATCGTGGACGCCGCCCGTGCGGTCGTGTGGATGACCGGCTCGCTCGCCGGGCGTGACTGGGAGCAGGTCTGGCCGCTGCTCACGCTGTGCGCGGTGCTCGTGCCGCTCGTCCTCGCCAACGCGCGCGGGCTGCGGATGATGGAGATGGGCGACGACGTGTCCTACGCCCTCGGGGTGCGCGTCGAGCGCGTACGGCTGCTGCTGCTGGTCGCCGCCGTCCTGCTCACCGCGACCGCCACCGCGGCCGCCGGCCCCGTCAGCTTCGTGGCGCTCACCGCACCGCAGCTGGCCCGCCGCCTGACCCGCTCGCCCGGCCCGAACCTGCTGCCGTCCCTGTGCATGGGCGCCGCCCTCCTGGTCGCCGCCGACTGGGTCTCGCAGCGCACCTTCGGTGCCGACCAGGTGCCCGTGGGCGTGGTCACCGGTGTCCTCGGCGGCGTCTACCTGCTGTGGCTGCTGGTCAGCGAGCGCAAGGCGGGCCGGATATGAGCCCGCGGAAGCCGGAGACGAGCCCGCAGAGAAAACCCCGGCCCGAGACGCGCGGCACGGCGAACGAGAACCCCCGAAGGAGCACTGTGAACCGCCTGTCCGCCGAGAACGTGACGCTCGCCTACGACCAGCGGGTCATCGCCGAGGAGCTGTCGGTCGAGATACCCGACAACTCCTTCACCGTGATCGTCGGCCCGAACGCGTGCGGCAAGTCCACGCTGCTGCGGGCACTGTCACGGATGCTGAAGCCGAACCAGGGCCGGGTGCTCCTCGACGGCAACGTCATCCAGTCGATGCCGGCGAAGAAGGTCGCGCGCACCCTCGGACTGCTCCCGCAGTCGTCGATCGCGCCCGACGGCATCACCGTCGCCGACCTCGTGGGCCGCGGCCGCTATCCGCACCAGGGCATCCTGCGCCAGTGGTCCACCGAGGACGAGCGGGTCGTCCAGGAGTCCATGACCCAGACCGGGGTCGCCGAACTCGCCGACCGTTATGTCGACGAGCTGTCCGGCGGTCAGCGGCAGCGCGTGTGGATCGCGATGGCGCTCGCCCAGCAGACCCCGCTGCTGCTGCTCGACGAGCCGACGACCTTCCTCGACATCCAGCACCAGATCGACGTCCTCGACCTGTGCGCCGAGCTGCACGAGGAGCAGGGCCGCACCCTGGTCGCCGTGCTGCACGACCTCAACCACGCCGCCCGGTACGCCACGCACCTGATCGCCCTGAAGAACGGCACGATCATCGCCGAGGGCGCCCCGAACGACATCGTCACGGCCGAACTGGTCGAGGAGGTCTTCGGGCTGCGCTGCCAGGTCATCGACGACCCGGAGACGGGCACGCCGCTGGTGGTGCCGGCGGCACGGAAGGCGCGTACGGAGGCGAAGGTCGTGGCGGCGGAAGCGAAGGCCGGGGCCGCCGGAGCGACGGTGGTGGCTAAAGGAGCTTCCTGAGCTGGAGCAGGTCCCGTAGGCCGGCCTCCAGCTTCACCCGGCCCGAACCCCAGGCCTTCGCGAAGTTGAGTTCGCCCGCGACCAGCGCCACCAGGTCGTCGCCGGCCATCGTCAGTCTGATCTGGGCCTTGTCCGGCGGAGGGCCCTGGAGTGTGTCGGTCACCCGGATCCGGCCGCCGGTCATGCGGCCGACGAAGGTGACGTCCAGGTCGGTGATACGGCAGCTCACCGAGCGGTCCAGGGCCGCCGCCGTGCGGACGTCCCCTTCGGCGCTCTGCATGTTGTCCGAGAGCTTCTCGAGTGCGGCGCGGCACTCCTCGATCGTTGCCATCGCGCTCGACGGTACCCCAGCGCTACGAGGTAGCGTCTGGGCATGAGCGACACAGTGCCGGAGAGCGAGGCACCGCACGACGCGCCGGTGGAGCCCGACCACGACCCCGCCGCCCCCGCCCCGCTGAACGTGCCCCGCGGCCCGACGGGCAACGCCGAGGTCGACGCCCTGCTGGAGCGGCTCGCCGATGCCGACCACCTCGCCACCGACGGACACCTCGAGGTGTACGAGGATGTACACCGGGGGCTGCGTGACGCGCTGACCGCGCTCGACGCCCGCCCGGGACCTCCGGCGCCCCCCGCGCCTTACCAGAGCAGGAGCTGAACCGAACGTGGCAGGAGTCGCACGCCGTCGTCTCGACGCGGAGCTGGTCCGCCGGAAGCTGGCGCGCTCGCGCGAACACGCCAGCCAGTTGATCGCCGCAGGGCGGGTCACCGTCGGCAAGGCCGTCGCGACCAAGCCCGCCACACAGGTGGAGACCGCGGCGGCGATCCTGGTCGCGGTCGACGACGGCGATCCCGACTACGTCTCGCGCGGCGGCCACAAGCTCGCCGGCGCGCTCGAGGCGTTCGTGCCGGAGGGGCTGGTCGTCGAAGGGCGGCGGGCGCTGGACGCCGGCGCGTCCACCGGGGGTTTCACCGACGTCCTGCTGCGGTCGGGCGCGGCGCACGTCGTCGCCGTCGACGTCGGTTACGGACAGCTCGCGTGGTCCCTGCAGAGCGATGAACGCGTCACCGTCAAGGACCGTACGAACGTACGCGAGTTGACGCTCGAAGCGATCGATGGGGAGCCTGTGGATCTTGTCGTGGGGGATCTGTCCTTCATCCCGCTCGGCCTGGTGCTGCCCGCCCTGGTGCGGTGCGTGAAGCCGGATGCCGATCTGGTGATGATGGTCAAGCCACAGTTCGAGGTGGGGAAGGAGCGGCTGGGCAGTGGGGGAGTCGTACGAAGTCCGCAGCTGCGGACCGAGGCCGTGAGCGCGGTGGCGCGGCGGGCGTGGGAACTGGGGCTCGGCGTGAAGGGTGTCACCGCCAGTCCGCTGCCCGGGCCGTCCGGGAATGTCGAATACTTTCTGTGGCTGCGGTCGGGGGCACCCCCACTGGACCCGGCCGACGTTGACCGTGCAGTGGCGGAGGGGCCGCGTTGAGCCAGAACCGAGCTCGTACTGTTTTCCTGCTCGCCCACACCGGGCGGCCCGCGGCGATCCGCAGCGCCGAACTGGTGGTGAAGGGACTGCTGCGCGAGGGCATCGGCGTACGCGTCCTGGAGGCGGAGGCGCTGGATCTGCCGCTGCCGGAAGAGGTGGAGCTGGTCAAGGAGGCGACCCCTCAGTGCCTCGACGGGTGCGAGTTGTTGATCGTGCTCGGGGGTGACGGGACGCTGCTGCGGGGCGCCGAGTTCGCGCGGGCGTCCGGGGTGCCGATGCTGGGCGTCAACCTGGGGCGGGTGGGCTTCCTCGCGGAGGCCGAGCGGGACGACCTCGACAGGGTCGTCGAGCGCGTGGCGACGAAGGCGTACGAGGTCGAGGAGCGGATGACCGTCGATGTCGTCGTGCATCGCAACGGGGACATCGTGCACACCGACTGGGCGCTGAACGAGGCCGCCGTGCAGAAGGTCTCCGCCGAGAAGCTGCTCGAAGTCGTGCTGGAGATCGACGGGCGGCCGGTCACCGGGTTCGGATGTGACGGGATCGTTCTGTCCACTCCGACCGGGTCCACGGCTTACGCGTTCTCGGCGGGCGGGCCCGTGGTGTGGCCCGAGGTCGAGGCACTGCTGATGGTGCCGATCAGTGCACACGCGCTGTTCGCGAAGCCGTTGGTGACCTCGCCGGACTCCGTGCTGGCGGTGGAGGTGCTGCCGCACATCCCGCCGGGCGTGCTGTGGTGTGACGGGCGGCGGACGGTGGAGTTGCCGCCGGGGGCGCGGGTCGAGGTGCGGCGGGGGGCCGTGCCGGTGCGGTTGGCCCGGCTGCATCACGCGTCGTTCACTGATCGGCTCGTGGCGAAGTTCGCGTTGCCGGTTTCTGGTTGGCGGGGGGCGCCGCACTAGCGCTGCCAGAGGGGGTGCGGGGTTGTTCGCGCGGCTGCGGGTCGTCCGTGGCTGGTCGCGCAGTTCCCCGCGCCCCTGAGGCAGATCCACTCGCCCGGGTGACGAGTGAGGCCTGTGCGCATTCGTTACCTGCACCTTCACATGTCAGGGGCGGGGGCCGTCGCACTCCTCCTCCCCGACCTCGTAAGGTCGTGTCCGTGCTGGAGGAAATGCGGATACGGTCGCTCGGTGTCATCGACGACGCGGTCGTCGAGCTGTCACCCGGGTTCACCGCTGTCACGGGTGAGACGGGTGCCGGCAAGACCATGGTGGTCACCAGCCTGGGGCTGTTGCTCGGTGGTCGTGCCGACGCGGCGCTCGTGCGGATCGGCGCCAAGAACGCGGTCGTGGAGGGGCGGATCAGTGTGTCCGCGGGCGACTCGGCCGCCGTCCGGGCCGAGGAGGCCGGGGCCGAGCTCGACGACGGTGCGCTGCTGATCAGCCGTACCGTTTCCGCCGAAGGGCGGTCCCGGGCGCACCTGGGCGGGCGGAGTGTGCCCGTGGGGGTGCTCGCCGAACTCGCCGACGAGTTGGTGGCCGTGCACGGGCAGACCGATCAGCAGGGGCTGCTGAAGCTGTCCCGGCAGCGGCAGGCGCTCGACCGGTACGCGGGTGACGCGGTGGCCGGGCCGTTGGCCAAGTACACCGCGGCGTACCGGCGGCTGCGGGCCGTCTCCGTCGAGCTCGACGAGATCACCACGCGTGCGCGTGAGCGGGCCCAGGAAGCCGACATGCTGCGCTACGGGCTCGACGAGATCGCCGGCGTCGAGCCGCGCGCCGGGGAGGACGTGGAGCTCGCGGAGGAGGCGGAGCGGCTCGGGCACGCGGAGGCCCTGGCGTCCGCCGCCACGGCCGCTCACGCCGCGGTCGCCGGCAATCCGGAGGATCCCGAGGGCATCGACGCCGCCACGCTCGTCGCGGGCGCGCAGCGCGCCCTGGACGCCGTGCGGTCGTACGACCCGGCGCTGGCCGGGCTCGCCGACCGGGTCGGGGAGATCGGGATCCTGCTCGGCGACGTGGCGGGGGAGCTCGCCGGGTACGCCGACGACCTCGACGCCGATCCGCTGCGGCTGGCGGCCGTCGAGGAGCGGCGGGCCGCGCTGACCGCGCTGACGCGCAAGTACGGCGAGAACGTCGCCTCGGTGCTGGACTGGGCCGAGCGCAGTGCCGAGCGCCTCACCGAGCTGGACGGTGACGACGACCGGATCGGTGAGCTGACCGCCGAGCGGGACGGGCTGCGGGCCGAACTGGGCGGCCTGGCGCAGGCGCTGACGGACGCGCGGACGGAGGCCGCCGAGCGGTTCGCGGCCGCCGTGACCGCCGAGCTGGCCTCGCTGGCCATGCCGCACGCACGCGTGTCCTTCGACATCCGGCAGACCGAGGACCCCGAAGGCGTCGAGGTCGGCGGGCGTGCGGTCGCGTACGGGCCGGCCGGTGTCGACGAGGTCGAGCTGCTGCTGGCCCCGCATCCGGGTGCGCCGCCCCGGCCGATCGCCAAGGGCGCGTCCGGTGGTGAGCTGTCGCGCGTGATGCTGGCGGTGGAGGTGGTCTTCGCCGGGACCGATCCCGTGCCGACCTATCTCTTCGACGAGGTCGACGCCGGGGTCGGTGGCAAGGCAGCGGTGGAGATCGGGCGGCGGCTGGCCCGGCTCGCGAAGACCGCGCAGGTCGTGGTGGTGACGCACCTGCCTCAGGTGGCCGCGTTCGCCGACCGGCAGCTGCTGGTGGAGAAGACCGACGACGGGTCCGTGACCCGGTCCGGCGTGAAGGTGCTGGAGGGCGAGGACCGCATCCGGGAACTGTCCCGGATGCTCGCCGGCCAGGAGAACTCCGAGACCGCTCGGGCGCACGCGGAGGAACTGCTGGCGACGGCCAGGGCGGACGGGTGACGAGCTCGTCCCGGCATCGCGGAGACCCCGGTCCGGTACCGGCACCCCGCTGACAGGCCTCGCCGCCCCGCGCTCTTGGTGCCCCGCTGGTTCCCTAAGGTGGCGGCATGATCACGCGGATGAGGAGGAGCGCCGGCTTCGTCCTGGCGGCCGGGCTGGCCCGGGCGACCACGGCGGGACTACGCGCACTGGCCCCAGGCGGCCGGGACCGCTGGGAGCGGAAGAACTACGCCGGCCGGACCGTCGAGCTGTACGCGGGTCCCGCGTGCGTCGCAGCGGCCGCGCTCGGGGCGGCCCGGGTCCGTCCCGCCGCCGGATTCGCAGTCCTCGCCGCCGGTGTCTGCGGTGCCTACGACGATGTCGCCGGAGCCGGTGACCTTCGGCGCGGGTTCAGGGCGCACCTGTCCGCTCTCCTGGACGGCGAGGTCACCAGCGGGGCCGTGAAGCTGTTCGGGGTCTCCGCGGCAGGGCTCGTCGCGGGAGCCCTGCTGAAGGAGCGGGCCGTCGACAAGGTGCTCGCGGGGGTCGTGATCGCCGGGGCCGCGCACTTCGTGAACCTCGTGGACGTACGGCCGGGAAGGGCGGCCGCGGCGGTCGTCGTACTCGGCGCGCCGGGACTGCTGAGGGCGGGGCCCGGGGCGGAGCTGTCCGCGGCCGCCGTGGGTGCTGCCGTGGCCGTACTGCCCGACGACCTCGGTGAGCGCGCGATGATCGGCGACACGGGCGCGCACGCGCTGGGTGCGGCCCTGGGCGCCGCCGTGGTCGCCGGCAACGGGCGCGCCGGGCTGCTCGCGCACGCCGCCGCGGTGGTGGCCGCGGCCGTGTACGGGGACAGGGTGAGCGAGGTGGCGCGCTCGGTGGGCGGCAGGTGACGGGGTGCCGACGAAGGGATCATGCCCTTCTCTCAGGTGGAACAGTGAGGGCACATATGTGCGGAACGTGGCCCTCCTTCACTCGTGTGGGTGACTCGACCCGCCGTGCCTCCGCGCCGGCCGGCACCCGGCGTTCCCGGAACACCCGTACGTACTGGCATCCTTGGCCTGGAACGCAGTAACGCGTAGGAAGCGCGCGGTACACCCCTCCGCCCGACACCTTCTGTACGTTTCCTCGTGACCGCCCGACGCCGAACCAGGAGCCCCGGCCACGTGACCCCCGTGAGCAGCCACTCACCGCACGGCCAGTCGCCGCTGCGCACCGTACAGGTGCTGGGCGGAGGCAACGCCGGCAGCAGCGCGCACGTGCGCTCCCTGACCTCGGGGCTGGTCGCGCGGGGCGTGCGGGTCACGGTGTGCGCCCCCGTCGAGGCGGATCGCGCCTACGACTTCACCGGGGCCGGTGCCGAGCACGTGCACGTGCCGCGCAGCAGCGACCCGGGCTCCGTGGCCGCGCTGCGGATGGCGTGCACCAACGCCGACCTGGTGCACGCGCACGGGCTGCACGCCTCCTTCCGCGCGGTGCTCGCGCTGAGCGGGCGGCGTACCCCGCTCGTCGTCACCTGGCACGACCGGGCGTACGCCGAGGGCGCCCGCGCCCATTTCCTGCGCCTGCTGGAGCGGCGGGTGGTGAAGGCCGCCGCCGTCGTGCTCGGCACCACCTCGGCCCTGGTGGACCGGGCGCGCCGGACCGGGGCGCGGGACGCCCGGCTCGCCGCCGTCGCCCTGCCCGGACCCCGCAAGGCCGCCGAGCCCGAGGACCCCGACCGGCTGCGCCCCAAGGTCCGGGCCGAACTCGGCGCCACCGGACGCCCCTTGCTGATGGCCGTCGGCTCCCTCGACCGGCACCGCGGCTACGACCTGCTGCTGGACGCCACGCGCGTGTGGCTCCGCCTCGACCCGGCGCCGCTGGTGGTGATCGCGGGGGAGGGGCCGTTGCGCGGGGAGTTGCAGCGGCGGATCGAGGACGAGGGACTGCCCGTCCGGCTCATCGGGCGACGGGACGACGTCACCGAGCTGCTCGCGGCCGCCGACCTCGCACTGCTGCCGAGCAGCGGGGAGTCGCGGGACGTCCTCGCCCAGGAGGCCCTCCACGCGCGCGTGCCGCTCGTCGCCACCGACGCGGGCGGTGTCCCCGAACTCGTCGGCGACGCGGCCGAGCTCGTCCCGGACGGGGACGCGGAGGCCTTCGCCGAAGCCGTCGTACGGCTGCTCCGTGATCCCGGGCGCCAGGAACTGCTGCGGGACAAGGGCGTGCGCCAGGCGGCGACTTGGCCGACCGAGGACGAGACCGTCGCCCAGGTCCTCAGTGTCTACGACGAGTTGACCCAGCCGCGGCCCCTGGGCTGAACAGGGGCCGGCCTAGGTGTACTGCCCTGTGAGGTTGGGGACGCGGCTGGCGGGTGGTTGGCCTTTCAGAGCGGTGTGTCCTCGGTGGTGATTGTAGGTGTGCAGCCACT
>NZ_JAGMUK010000214.1 GCF_019049245.1 Streptomyces sp. AC555_RSS877
GCTGCAGCGCTTCCTGAACGCCCGCGGCTACGGCCTTGACGTCGACGGGATCGCCGGACCGAAGACCAAGGACGCGTTCGCGGACTTCGCCGCCGCGCGGTCCTGCTGAGTCGTTCCGACGCCCACACACACGGCGCGGCCCGTCCACTCCCTGCGGGGAGTGGACGGGCCGCGCCGTGTGTCGAACAGGACCGGCGCTGACGTGAGCCGTGTCCGCGCGATGCCGCACGCGTTGGTCGTGTGACACGTGTGCACTGTGTCGGCGG
>NZ_JAGMUK010000029.1 GCF_019049245.1 Streptomyces sp. AC555_RSS877
GAGACGTCCCGCGCCAACGGCCCCATCGACCAGCCATCACCCGCAATGTGATGCACCACCACCACGAGCACATGCTCATCCGGACCCACCCCGAACAGGCTCGCCCGCAGCGGAATCTCAGCACTCAGATCGAAGGCATACCGGACCGCCTCCAACACCGCACCGCCGAGCTCGTCCTCACTCACCTCGGTGACGGCCAGCTCGAAGCCACACTCCTCCACCGACAGGATCTGCTGATACGGCTCCCCGTCCGCCACCGGAAACACCGTCCGCAGCACCTCATGCCGCCCCAGCACATCCAACAGCGCGCGCTCCAACGCCCGCCGGTCCAGCCCACCCGACAACCGCACCGCCATCGGAATGTTGTACGTCGCGCTGGGACCCTCCAACTGCCCGATGAACCACAACCGGCGCTGCGCATACGACAACGGGATCATCGGAATTCCTCCTGTTTACAAAAAACCGCGGCAGGGCTCACACCGCGTCTCAGATAGGGCGAACCCTCAGGGGCAACTTGTAATCGAGGCAAGTAAGAACCGAACTGGCAGGTCCATCATCGAATGCACTTACTCTCCATGCAGCCAGTTCATTTCGACCACTCCCCGGCCAGGCAGCGACGACCTGCCGGTCGACCACAAAGGTTCATGCGGCAGCCTCGGGCGGACCCAGTTCACCATGGGCCAGTCCGCATGCCCAATCAATCCTGGTGATCAGCGCCCCCCATGTTCAACTGCGCTCCGGCAGCAGTTGAACATGGAAGTGCGGGCCTCGGAGACATGTCGCAGTGCGCGATCCGACGAATTCGGAATTCACACTCCGACACCACACAGTCTCAAGGCCCGCGTCTGTACGGTCAACAGTGGATCTTCGAACAGGCGGCGTTGGTGCGGCGGACGGCTCGTTCACCTTCACCGCCTCGCTCGCCGGCTTATCCAGTCGCCGCCTGCGGGCGCGCGCCCGGGCCGGCGGTCAGCCGGACCGGCAGCGTCTCGGGGCCGTTGACGACGATCGACGTCAGGCGGGTCGGTGTGTCCACGAGTTCGATCTGCATGTCGCGGTGCAACAACTCGTGGTACAGCATCCGCAATTCGGTCCGGGCCAGCACGCTTCCCAGACAGAAATGCTCACCGAAACCCAGGGCCAGATGCCGGTTCGGCTTGCGGCGGATGTCGAACTCGTCGGGACGGTCGAAGATGCTCTCGTCGCGGTTCGCGGACGGCAGCCACAGCGTGACGCGGTCACCTGCGGCCACTTGGTTCCCGTGGATCTCTATGGGGCGCACCGCGGTGCGCATGATGTGCGTCGCGGTGGACGTCCAGCGGAGCACCTCCTCCACCGCCGAGGGCAGCAGCTCCGGCTCTTTCGCCAGCGCCTCCCACTGGTCCCGGTGCTCCAGGAACGCCAGCATGCCGCCGGCTGCCGCGATTCGCGTATTCTCCGTGCCGCCGACCAGCAGGTTGTCACAGTTGAGGAGGATGTCGTCCGGGGTCAGCCGCACCCCGTCGATTTCGGCCGTAGCCAGAATGCTCACCAGGTCGTCGCCTGGATTCGCCGCCTTCGCCGCCTGCAGTTCCTCGAAGTAGCTCATGATGTCCAGATGGGCGAACCTCTGGGTCAGCGGATCGCTGGCCCCGAACGCCTGACTGGTGAGCTTGAACAGGTGGTCCCAGTCGGAGCTGGGCACGCCCATCATGCGGCAGATCACGTACAGCGGCACACGGGCGGCGACGTCTGTCACGAAGTCGCACGTCCCCGACTCCAGGGCCTCGTCCACGACCCGACGGGTGACCTCCGTCATCTCCGGTTCGAAGCCCCGCACTGAGCGGAGCGCGAACCACTCGTCGACCAGCCCCCTGAGCTGCCGGTGCCGCGGTGCGTCCGTCAACGCCAGCGTGCGCCCGCCGCCCGGATCCTCCCCGTGCTCGGCCGGCCGCAGCAGAATTCCCCTTGCGGAGCTGAAGGTCGCCGCATCGCGGTAGACCGTCCGTATGTCTTCGTATCGGGTGAGCGCCCAGAACCCGGGAAGTTCGGTGGGCGGATGCCAGTAGACCGGGGCATTCGCACGCAGCCAGCGCCACTGCTCAAAGGGGTCGCCGTCCGCATACAGCGCGGGATCCACCAGATTGATCCGGGGTGCCTTCTGAGACGAATCACCCTGCATGCGGGCACCTCTCCAAATGCGCTCGAGTTCGAGAACCGGTAATTAGCAGAAACGGCGACTGGCCGCAGGAAACGTACGCTGGCACGCTAGGCGCTGGAACGTCAAGGTCGCCCGCATTTCGGAACCGCGACATAAGAAAACAGGGAAACGAACCCAGCGCATTCGAAGGTCACTCGCGCCGTGTTCGCTCCCCTGCCGTAGCGAAATCTATGCTCTAGGCGCTAACGAACTGGCTCCTCGTTGAGGGGAGTCACCGACAATACGGCTGTCCAGTTCACTGGCGAACTCCGTCCAGGTCTCGGCGTACTGCCGGGCAAGATCGACGATGATCCCACCGCAGTGCGAGGGAACGGCAGCAGCCAATCTCGCCCAGCGCTGTTCGACCATGGCATTCTGCTGCAGAACCCTGAGAAGGTGCCGCCCTTCCTCTTTGTGCCGCAGCGACGGATCACGCAGGAGCCGCTCCACCAAGGAGGCGGGATCCGGTTGGATGTGCCGCACTTTCCGTCCGGCACTCTGCTCGGTCAACTGCTGAGGAAGCGTTGCAACAGACTCTTCAGCTTCGTCCCTGGACGCTTGGGGTCTTCGCTCAGGCAGCGGGGACTCGCCGGACAGCAGCCGCTTCTTGACATCGCTCACCGTCGCCGGCGAGATACCGGCGCGCCTCGCCACCTCGCGCAGCGACGCCTGCGGATTCTCCGCAACCAGCTCAGCGGCGCGCTTCCTGCCCTCCTCACTGTTCAGCGGGCGCACCTTGCCGTCCCGGCCGATACGCGCCCGCACCGACGGAGTGTCGAGCGCGCTGCGTCTGACCGCGGCGACGGCCTTCGCTCCCAGGCCCGCGACCCGTGCTATCGCACGGTCCGACATCTCAGGGTGGGAAGAGATGATCCGCGCGGCTGCGACCCGGCGGTCTTCCCTGGAAAGCGGAAGACCGTGCGTGACATTCGCCTGCACCGCCCGCAGGAACGCGTCGTCGGCAGTGCCGTCGAACAACTCGGCATCGATCGTCTCATCGCCCTTCAGGAAGGCAGCCATGAGCCGATGAAGCCCGTCGATCACCCTCATGCTCCGCCGATGTACGAGGATGGGCGGAAGTTTGGTGTCCAGCTCCACCAGCCGCGCGACGTGATCCGCATCATGACCTCCAAGGCGAGGGGAATCACCGGGAAGTAGTAACGAAATGGGAACCGATATGATCGCTCGCTCGCTACTCCCGGCAGTCGATGCCGATTCGGCCAGGTCGGCACTCCCACCTTTCGGCTTGGATTTTAAAAGATCGATCGTATCGTATCGTCTCATGCTTACTCCCCCGCCCGGAATTGACGATAAGCATCACTTGCTGCGAAATGCTTTCACAGATGGAACAACCGCACCCGTCACTACCTACGGGCATGCACGAATTAGCATTCGGGGTATTCGGGGCATTCGAGCGGAATGCGAAGCAGGATTACAGCGGCCCCACTCCCCGTGGGCGACAAATACCCCATCGCAATCGAATGCGCCGAAATCGAGCACCACACTCACCCCGCACCGCGCACGCGGTCGCCACACGGGTCGGCGACCCGTCTCCCCTGACAGCGCTGCTCCGCGAGTCCACGGAGGCATCCAACTCCCGTTCGAACACGATCACATGGTCCGTCGTCCGCGCGGATCTGTCGAGGGTTGGCGTCGCTTCGCTCCTTCGGGTCCGTGGCGGGATATCGCGCTTACCGGACGATCAACCTCCAATCTCGCAATCTACTCCATAGTGGGAACGAATCATCCGCAAGCGCCACAGGGGCGATCCCCCTTGTGCCGCATGGGCGTTGGCGTTCAACTGCGGCATGGGAGCACTTGAACGCCATCCAGCGAGGGCTCCCGAACGAGAGGGTCTGAATGCCGTAAGCACCGGGCTGCCGGGGCCCGTCACCGGAGTCGGTAATCAATGCGGCCCGCACCACCGGGGCCGAGGTTGAGAACTCTCATAGCGTGGACACCCGCAGCGAGAAGGCTGGGGCAACCTTCGAAAAGGCGGTTGAATTCCACATTGATATCTGATAATGACCTTGCGAGGAAGCCGGGCCATGCCCTCCCCAAGGGGTGACTAGTGATGTTCCAGGCCGGCGGGATCGGTTCGGGCTCCATCTCGCTGGTGGTCTTATGGGCGGCCAGATCCTTCTCCAGGCACGTGTCGCCCAGGGCTCGATCATGGTGGACGATGGAGCTGTCGACATGCTCGGGTTGCGAATTGGCGCTTCGGATCGCACTGAGAGCCCCGTCAGGTGAGCGTGCCGTGACACCTCTTCGGCACCCCGGCTGTCCGAGAGTCGTTTGGTCACACACTGCTCCGCCCCGTTCAACGGACCCTCGCGCCTGCCAAGGCATCGAGTAGCTCGATGGCCTCACGGCGACTCAACAGCTCGTGGAATCGCTCGTTGCGGAAGCTCCGCAGGCATGCGTAACAGCTGCTTTCCAGGCCGCACTCGCAGGCGCTCACGCGGGAGAGCGCGGCCTCTACGACCCGGTCGAGATGATCTCCGATCCGGACCACGTTCCCCGCGCCGCCCGGTGTGGTGTCGAAGAGCAGCAGCGACGGCATTCCGTCGGTGCCCGTGTGGACCGTGCCGTCGATGTCGTCTCGGCTGATCTCCAGGTGGGTCGCCGCGCCTTCCAGCAGGGCGTAGACGCCGGAACGCAGACGTTCCTGCGGTGCTGAGAGGGCGGTGAACGGGTCGAGGTGGACCTGGAGGAAGTCGGTCTGATAGCGGTGCGCGAGAGAGACGACCCGCAACGGACCGGTGCATTGGGCGTCCTTTAACAGGTGCGGGTGACCCGCACGCCGGTTGCCCGCCCGGGCGTGCGGACGGCCCCAGCCGCACCAGTCGCAGATCTCGTAGCCTGCGCCGCCCGGCCCCTCCGCGACGACGACCATCTCGCCCCGTGCTCCCGCCGGCCAGGCCGTGGTGTGCCCGGAGGCGAAAGCCGTCACCCCGTCCCGTACGTCGGCGGTGGCGGTGGACATGTGGACGTCGCCGTACCAGGACCGTCGCGGCGGGGCCTGCCCCGGCCGACGCTGGGCCCCGCGTGCGGCCACGAAGCCGTAGACGGGCTCGATGTACCGGCGCGGAGCGGTGGTGGACACCGCGCCGCAGGCCGTGCAGGTGGGATCCACGGGCTCGGTGGCCTCCCCGTAGCGCCCGCAGGCGCCGCACACCGTGTAGTGACGGCTCACCAGTTCGCGGTCGGGCAGGCGGTAGACGCCTGCGGAGGACCACAGGCGGCCGCCGGCCACGATCTCGGCACCCGGCGCGTACTCATGGACGGCGGCACTCAGGTCGCGGGTGAGTTCGAGTTGGCCGGCGACGGCGCCGCCGTCCTGCGGGATGCGCAGTTCGACGGTGTCCACGGGGAATCCGTACTTGGGGAGTACATTGCGGTTGGCGAACACGCCGAGCAAGTCGCGCTTCGTCAGGGTGTGGATGACCTTCTGGTACACCTCCGCCAGCCGGTACTTGCGGGTGGCGGCCGCCTGGTCACGGCGTTCGCTGTAGGCGATGACGTCCTGGTCGAGGATCTGCTGCGCGGCCCTCAGAAGACGGTCCAGTTCGCCGACCCAAGCGTCCGTTTCCACACCGATCTCGTCCTGGACGTTCTCGGGAAGAACCCTGCGGAGAGAGGTGGTGACGCTGCCCGGAACAGGCGTCAGCCAGTCGCGCACGGCGTGGGCAGCGATCTCTCCGGTGGTGTCGTCGGGCAGGAAGAACTCGCCCGCCGTACGCCAGATGCGGCGCCGTTCCTCCTTCATGGCGCGGAAGAAGGCGGCGAGGGCGATGGAGTGGGCGTGGCGGCGGTCGATCCGAACGTTGTCGACGGGGACGATCGGGGCCCGGACCTCCCCTGCGCGGATCATCCGTTGGGGTTCCGAGTACCGCGAGAGGTCGTGGGGGCGTCGCTGGGCGTAGGTGAGGACAAGGGCGGCGGAGTCCGCACGCCGCCCGGCCCGCCCAGCCCTCTGCACATAGTTGGCCGTGGAGGGTGGCATGTTGCGCAGGACGACGGCCTGCAACTCCGACGTCTACGCCGAGTTCGAAGGTGGTGGAACAGGACAGGGCGTTGACCTGCCCGCGGACGAACTCGCCCTGGATCTCCGCGGCCTTCTCGTCGGTCCACTGCGCTGTGTGTTCCTGGGCTCGCGTCGGGACGGGGTCGAAGGTGAGGTAGAGGCGGCGGAGGTGGCCGCCGTCCGACTCGTTGGTGGGCTTGTACTCCTCAAGGCGGCCGGTACAGCGCAGTGTCGGGCAGACTCCCCGCACAGACACGGCGACCACGCGGCGGCAGCGGTCACATGCGTGGAGGGGTTCGCTTTCCACGGTGACGGGCCGCAGCCGGAGCCAGGCATGGTCGAGGCGGCGGACCGCGCCGATCCCGGGCTGACTCTCCCCCGGCAGCCAGTCGGCGAGGTGTCCGGTGCTGAGGTCGGTCCATAGGCGGCTCAGTGTCTCCAGCGCGGCGGCTCGCCGGTCACCCGGGTGACCGAGTGCGTCGAGCACCCGCTCCAGGTAGTCGACGCGGCGGTTTGACACGCCCGCGGCGCTGGGCAGCCAGCTGATCACCTTCCGCGCGGGGTCGGACCCTTTGGAGCGGACCCACACGGGTCCGCGGCGGGGAGC
Organism: Streptomyces sp. AC555_RSS877; assembly: GCF_019049245.1. Lineage (GTDB taxonomy): Bacteria > Actinomycetota > Actinomycetes > Streptomycetales > Streptomycetaceae > Streptomyces. The sequence continues at coordinate 6,814 of NZ_JAGMUK010000029.1, forward strand.
GAACACCTCGTCGCCCGCGTCCACGTCCTCGGGCATGGTGAGGGCACCCTGATTGCGCACGGTGCGCAGCAGTTCCTGCACCAGCCGCCAGGCGTCGTCGTCCGTCAGGCCCAGGGAGGTCAGGGTGGAGGGTGGCTGCCAGAAGGGCTCACGGTCGAGGTCGACACGGAGCAGGCCGGGGTGGATCTTCAGCTGCACGATCTGCTGGTCCATGGGGAGCCTTCCGGTCGGACACACCGAGGCGAACATAGGCACGGGTGCGAGGGTGTCCCCAGGTGGCGGGGGCCATTGGAGGTAGGGGGCCACCGTCGGGCAGGTGCGGGCCAGGGCCTGTCCGGCCCGGCTCGGCTCCCCTCCGACGCGGCCCGAACATCCCCTGAAATGAAATGGCCCTACTTCCCCACTGATGCGCCAGGGCCTACAGTTGCCGCTTGCCTACGGGCCACCGTTTACGAACGCACGGCCCACGGGCCGTTCTGACTCCGGGAGTCTTCGTGATCACCCTGACACCGACGGAACGCGACATTCACCGTGTCCTGAGCACCCGCGCACGAGAGGCCGACCTGGCGAAGCCGCGCGCAGCGTGCCTGACGTACAAGGAACTGGGACTGCTGATCGACCCCGAGGGTCACCACAGCGGTATGAGTCGGCCGCCCTTCCGCACGCTGTTCCCGGCGCTCGGGCACGTCAGCATGTACGAGGTGGAGCACGGTAGGCCCATGCTCTCGGCTCTGGTCGTGGCACAGGACTCGCGGGTTCCCGGCCCGGGGTTCGTGGAACTGGCCCGGCATCTCCAACTGCCGGTGAACGACCCCGACACCTACTGGGACGACGAACTGGTCGAGGTCGTCCGCTTCTGGTCCGCGCACGACCCGGTACTGCTCCTGGACGCCGCCGTCGACCGGCTCATGAGCGAGCTCGGTGCGATCAAGGCAGCTGTACGGCGCCTCGGCGGAGCGTAGGCCCCCGAGCCCCGAGCCCCCGAACCCTGCCTGCCGTACGCCCCGTCCTGTTACCAGCGCCTCGGAGTCCAGCCCGGTGTTCCGTACCCGTCATACCCTCGCCACCACACTGCTGATGGTCTCGGCACTCACGCTCGCCGGCTGCGGAAGCGATGACGACGCTTCGACCGGGACCGCCTCGTCGACCGCCGAGGAAGCGGGCGCACGCTCAGCCGAGCCGGACGAACCCGAGGCGGCCGAGCCCGCCGCGGACGACGACACGTCGGTCGTCGACTTCCTCCGTACCGCTGATGTGGACGACGCACTGGTGAACCGGCTCGGCGAGGTCGGTGACGCCAATGGTTACGGCCTGGGCGTGGATGTCGCGACCGACCTGGAGGCCCGGCGCAGGCTGGCGAGCACGCAGGTCGAGACGTGCCGGAACGTGGCCGTGGGACACCGCACCTGGGAAGGGCTCCAGGCCTCGGACGTGAGCGCGGGCGCGTCCGAGGAGCAGGCTGCCGCGATGGCGGACTTCCTGCGGGAGGAGTTCTGCCCCCATGTCGCCCCCTACGAAGAGGCCGCACTGCCGAAGCAGACGCTGGGCGGCCCCGCCCAGGACCCTCGGGGCGGACGGGGTCTCGCCTCCCCGCTGTCGTGGTGGGAGGCCCGCTACCAGCGGGTCTCCTGGTCCAAGGCCTGCGCCACCCAGACGGGGCAGCCGACGGGAGAGCCCGTCGCCTACCGGCTCTCCGACGACGCCGTCGTCTGCGCCACCGTGCCGCCGGCGAAAAGCCTCAAGAAGCACCTCATCAACGTGGACGTCGTGTTCGCCTCGCCGGTCGGCGAGGCCCGGGCCCGTGACGCCGTGCTCGCCCTTCTCCCGTCCGACGCCTCGGCGGACGAGGAGACCGAGGGAATCAACGCCGACTGGTCGTATCTGGAGGGCGGCTGTCTGAACGTCAACTTCGGTAGCGAGCGGCTGGAAAGCGTGGTCGCCGAGGTCAAGAAGGACGCCGAACCATGGGCACACGCCATCTACTACTCCGACGGCGCGACCGACGACGGAGCGGTGGGCGCCTACACCGGGAAGGTCAAGCAGATCCTGCTCTCCACGGGCGCGAACGAGCCGGGGCTCACCGGCGACCTCACGTGCTGACCCACCTCAGCCACACCACCGACGCCGCACGGGCCGCCCTTCTCACAGACCGGCCCGCGCCAGCAGGGCCGTCGGCGCCCCCGGCTTGACCTTCTGCACCGGCCGCATGTCCCTCACAGGGGGCGCAACGGTGCGCTGTGAGGTCAGCGCCGGTGCGCTCATGGGCAAGGCGGGTCGGATTTCCGGAACTAGCGTGCTGGGCGGAGTACCCGCGGTGAGAGAACCCGCGTTTCAGCACGACACTTCAGGAGAGTCACATGTCCGACGCCGCCCTTCCGGTTCAGCCGGTCCTGGAGCCCGCGGCCGCCGCGTTCGCCGAGGCGACCGCGAATCCGCCGTACCTCTTCGACCTCCCGCCCGCGGAGGGCCGCAAGGCGGTCGACGAGGTGCAGTCCGGCGAGATCGACAAGCCGGAGACCGACGAGGAGTGGATCACCGTCCAGGGCGGTCCGACGGGCAGTGTCCGGGCGCGGATCGTCAAGCCCGCCGGTGCCTCCGGCACCCTGCCGGTGATCATCTACATCCACGGCGCGGGCTGGGTGTTCGGCAACGCCCACACCCACGACCGGCTGGTGCGCGAACTCGCCGTGGGCGCGGGGGCCGCCGTGGT
>NZ_JAGMUK010000215.1 GCF_019049245.1 Streptomyces sp. AC555_RSS877
TCCTGATGCGCGTACGCCTGCAGACCTGTTTCCCGCACCCGCTGCAGCAAGTGGGTGAACGACGGATCACCGGAGAGGTCCGTACGCACCACCAGCGTGTTCACGAAGCAGCCGACCAGATCATCCAGCGCCTCATCCGTCCGCCCGGCAATCGCCGACCCGATCGGGATATCCGTCCCCGCACCCAGCCGATGCAACGTCACCGCGAGCGCCGCCTGCAGCACCATGAACACCGTCACGCCCTCAGCACG
>NZ_JAGMUK010000216.1:0-156654 GCF_019049245.1 Streptomyces sp. AC555_RSS877
CTTCGGCCTTGCGTTTCCGACTCTATCAGATCTTTCCGATCCGATTTCCTCGGTGCTTTCCAGGTTCCCGCTCTCGCGTTTCCCTTTCCGGCGGTTCCAACATTATCAGAACTTTTGAGCCGGTCTGACCGGCCGTCGTTTCCGATTCATCGGGAAGGGGCTTCTTCGAAATCAAGGTTTCTAGAAGCAGACAGACACTCACTGTTGCCGAGCCAGATTGCTACCGAGCTCCAGACAACTGTTTGAATCTACCTCCCCGCCAGCTCCGTGTCAACGGCTCTTCCGGGGCGAAGGAGATAGTAGCAGCTCAACGGAGGTGCGCGCACATCAGGCAGCCGTCGGCACGGTGGCGCTGCTCTCGGCTGCCTGGACGTCGCCGGTGTCTCCGGCGCGGACCGCTCGGGCGCCCAGGACATAGACGTACGCGAGGAAGGCCAGTTCAGCGGCGATTCCGATGCCGATGCGGGCCCAGGTGGGCAGGCCTGAAGGGGTGACGAAGCCTTCGATGGCGCCGGAGACGAAGAGGACCAGCGCCAGGCCTATCGCCATGCCCACGGCGGCTCGGCCCTCCTCGGCCAGAGCCGAGCGTCGGGAGCGCGGGCCCGGGTCGATCACCGTCCAGCCGAGGCGCAGTCCTGTGCCGGCCGCGACGAAGACTGCGGTGAGCTCGAGCAGGCCGTGAGGGAGGATGAGGCCGAGGAAGGTGTCGAGGCGCCCCGCTGAGGACATCAGGCCGAACCCGACGCCGATATTGAGCATGTTCTGGAAGAGGATCCACAGGACCGGAAGGCCCAGGAAGACCCCCAGGACCAGGCACATGGCTGCGGCCTGGGCGTTGTTCGTCCAGACCTGAGCTGCGAAGGAGGCCGCAGGGTGGCTTGAGTAGTACGTCTCGTACTGGCCGCCCGGGCGGGTGAGCTCGCGCAGTTCGGTGGGGGCCGCGATCGAGGCCTGTACTTCGGGATGCGTGCCGATCCACCAGCCCAGGAGGGCCGCCACGGCCGTCGACAGAAGCGCTGTGGGTACCCACCAGTGGCGCGACTTGTAGACCGCGGCCGGGAAACCGTGGGTCAGGAAGCGGGTGACGTCGCGCCAAGAGGCGCGGCGGGTTCCTGTGACGGCGCTACGCGCGCGTGCCACCAGTTGGCTGAGCCGACCGGTCAGCTGCGGGTCGGGGGCGCTGGACTGGATCAGGGACAGGTGGGTGGCGGTGCGTTGGTAGAGAGCGACGAGTTCGTCGGCCTCGGCGCCCGTGAGACGGCGCTGACGCCGGAGCAGCGCGTCGAGGCGGTCCCATTCGGCCCGGTGGGCGGTGACGAAGACGTCGAGGTCCATCGGTCTGCCTGCTCCTCGGCTGGTCGTCGGCGGTTCGTCGCGGGGTCAGCTTGTCGTACTGCGGTGCGCCGCGCCCTCAGCTTGGCAGACTGGCGGTTCTCGGGGCAGGCCAGGGGAAGGACGGCGGACTGACGTGAGTGATCTGGTGACGGGCGAGGCGGTGGCGCTTGAGTTGCGCCCCGCGAAGCTGCCCAGCAGAGGGTTGGCGGTACTGATCGATCTGTTCGTGGCCGTGACCGCCTATGTCGTCGTGACCATCGCTCTGGTTGCCGCCACCGCTTCCCTGGACGAGGCGGCGCAGGTCGCGTTGTCGATCGCGGCGTTTCTTCTCGTGCTGGTGGGGGCCCCGATCGCGGTCGAGACGCTCAGCCATGGGCGTTCGCTCGGGAAGCTGGCGTGCGGGCTGCGGGTGGTGCGGGACGACGGTGGGCCGATCCGGTTCCGGCATGCGCTGGTGCGGGGGGCGATCGGTGCGGTCGAGATTCTGATGACGTTCGGGGTCGTCGCCTGTATCGCTTCCCTCGTCTCGGCTCGAGGGCGTCGGCTCGGTGACGTGTTCGCGGGGACTCTGGTCGTACGGGAACGGGTGCCGGCCGCGCGGACAGGCTTCGTTCCCCCGCCTCCGCCCTGGCTGACCGGGCGTTTCTCGGCGCTTGACCTGTCGGCGGTGCCGGACGGCTTGTGGCTGGCGATCCGCCAGTACCTGACGCGGATGCAGCAGTTGGATCCGCAGGTCGGTTGGGCCATGGCGGAGCGGCTCGCCGCTGATCTCACAGCTCGTACGGGAGCTCCGGCGCCGCAGGGCGTGCCGCCGGCCGTGTTTTTGGCGGCGGTGGTGCAGGAGCGGCAGGCGCGGGAGGTTCGCCGCGCCTTCGGCGCTGGTGCGGGGTATCCGGGTGGCTCGCCGGGCGGTGGTGGTGCGCTGGGCGCCGGCGGTGCGCCGCACGTAGCTGGTGCGCCGGGTATGTACGGGCCTCCGGCGGCGCAGCCCTCGGCGGCCGTCGCTCAGCCCGCCCCGTACAGCGCGTGGTCCGCTCCGACAGGGGAGGGGGAAACCGTGGCTCCGGCCCCGAGCAGTCGGGCTGTCGGTGGGACTGCGTCGGTGCGGCCGCCCCAGCCTCAGGAGACGCCACAGCAGACGCCGGCTGCCGATCGGCCCGGCACCGGGTTCGTACCGCCCGCCTGACGGTGGAGAGCAGCGGTTGAGGGTGGCGTGTCGCTCGGTCAGCCGGCCGTCTCGACCTGTGCGGCCAGCCCATGCTCAGGTCGATGCCGACGGCGGGGACTCGAGGTCTTCCAGCTCGATTCCGGGTGCCGCGAGCACCACGTCGCCGGCGATGTGAACGGTGTGCTGCTCGCCCGTGTCCAGGGCTGTGACCTGGTACTCCTCCACGGTCAAAGGGCCGTTGTCAGTGCCGTGTGCTTCTCTTTTCAGCAAGGCCCAGGACTGGTCCACGGTGCGCGGTGCGAGGACCGGGTCCGTGAAGGCGACGAGGCGTACGCGCGTTGCTGTGGCGGAAGGGGTGAGGCGGAGGAGACGGGTGGTGGCGACTAGGAATGCGGGGGATGTGCCGGTGAAGGCGTGGGCGGCGACGTTGCCTTCAGTCGCATGCGTTCCGGACGGGTCCGTGCGGACCCAGGTGACGCCGTCGAGGGCGGCACCGCGGACCTGCCAGCTCGCGGCATGCAGTTCCAGGCGGATGGGGCGGCCGAGTTGGTCGAGGGTGAGGTCGACGGAGCCGCTGTGGTCGCCCGAGGGGGTGGTGAGTTGGGAGACGTAGCGCCAGCCGGAGGGGCCGGGGGCGCAGTGGAAGTGCTCTTCTGCGAGGGGGGTGTGATCGTGCGGATCGTGGAGCGAATAACGGCCGCGGGGCATGGGGGTCCTGGTCGTGGGGCTTGACGGGCTGGTCCGGCCTCGGCGGGCAAAGGGGCAGGCCCCCGACACGGGGGTGCGGGGGCCTGCCTCTGAAAACCTGCTGTTGCGGGAGCGCGTCAGTGCACGGACGTGCTCGCCGCGAGCCGAGGTACGGGCTCAGTAGCGGTAGTGGTCCGACTTGAACGGGCCGTCGACCTCGACGCCGATGTACGCGGCCTGCTCGGGGCGCAGCTGGGTCAGCTTCACGCCCAGCGCGTCCAGGTGGAGGCGGGCGACCTTCTCGTCGAGGTGCTTGGGCAGCACGTAGACGCCGGTCGGGTACTCGTCGGGCTTGGTGAACAGCTCGATCTGGGCCAGGGTCTGGTCCGCGAAGGAGTTGGACATCACGAACGACGGGTGACCGGTGGCGTTGCCCAGGTTCAGCAGGCGGCCCTCGGACAGGACGATGAGCACCTTGCCGTCGGGGAACTTCCAGGTGTGAACCTGCGGCTTGACCTCGTCCTTGACGATGCCGGGGATCTTGGCGAGGCCGGCCATGTCGATCTCGTTGTCGAAGTGGCCGATGTTGCCGATGATCGCCTGGTGCTTCATCTTGGCCATGTCCGAGGCCATGATGATGTCCTTGTTGCCGGTCGTGGTGATGAAGATGTCGGCCTTGTCGACGACCTCGTCGAGGGTCGTGACCTGGTAGCCGTCCATCGCCGCCTGGAGGGCGCAGATCGGGTCGATCTCGGTGATGATGACGCGGGCGCCCTGTCCGCGCAGGGACTCCGCGCAGCCCTTGCCCACGTCGCCGTAGCCGAAGACGACCGCCGTCTTGCCGCCGATGAGGACGTCGGTGGCGCGGTTGATGCCGTCGATCAGGGAGTGGCGGCAGCCGTACTTGTTGTCGAACTTCGACTTGGTGACGGCGTCGTTGACGTTGATCGCCGGGAACAGGAGGGTGCCGTCGCGCTGCATCTCGTACAGGCGGTGGACACCGGTCGTGGTCTCCTCGGTCACGCCGCGGATCTCGGAGGCGACCTGCGTCCACTTCTGCGGGCTCTCAGCCACCGTGCGGGTCAGCAGCTGGAGGAACACCCCGTGCTCCTCGGACTCGGCGGTCTCGACGTCCGGGACCTTGCCGTCCTTCTCGTACTCGACGCCCTTGTGGACGAGCATCGTGGCGTCGCCGCCGTCGTCCAGGATCATGTTCGGGCCGCCAGTGGGGGTGTTCGGCCAGGTCAGCGCCTGCTCCGTGCACCACCAGTACTCCTCCAGGGTCTCGCCCTTCCAGGCGAAGACCGGGACGCCCTGCGGGTTGTCGGGCGTGCCGTTCGGGCCGACGGCGATGGCGGCGGCCGCGTGGTCCTGGGTGGAGAAGATGTTGCAGGAGGCCCATCGGACCTCGGCGCCCAGGGCGGTGAGGGTCTCGATGAGTACCGCGGTCTGGACGGTCATGTGCAGGGAGCCGGTGACACGGGCGCCGGCCAGGGGCTGCGCTTCCGCGTACTCCTTGCGGATCGACATCAGGCCGGGCATCTCGTGCTCGGCGAGGGTGATCTCCTTGCGGCCGAACTCGGCCAGGGAGAGGTCGGCGACCTTGAAGTCCTGTCGGTTTTCGACAGTCGTCATTCGAGCTGCTCCTCGGGATTGGGGCGAGGTGGGTACGGCTGGCCTGCGCGGCGGCGGACACAGGGGTGCCCCGAAGGAGGACACAGCATGCCCGCGTGCGCGCAGCGCAGTCCGTCGGAGGCCCTCTCTCCCTCGGCCGGTCCGCGGTGGGACCGCCCGACCGCCATCAGCAGCGACGTCTGGCTCCCACCCAAGCTACACGGTGAGCCCGGCCGTCCCCAGTCCGCCTCCGAACACATTGCGCCGATCACCGATCGGCGCAGGCGTCGGTGATCGGCTGGCGCAGGGGCGGTAACAGGACACTCACGAAGGGGAGGACAGGAGGCAGCGGACCAGGACAAGGGGTGCTCTCGCGCCTTTGAGCCTGGGTGCGGGTGTTGCAGGATGCCAGGAGATCGGAACCTCTGATCGATCCGGCGGGGCGTCAGGGACGGCGTCTCGCGTGACGAAGGCGTGAGGAGATCGATGTGACCATTCCGGCCGGCCCTCCCCCCACGGGCAGCGGCGATGGCGAGCGCGGGCGGCTGAAGCTGCTCGCGGTGACCGCGTGCCCGACTGGCATCGCGCACACGTACATGGCGGCGGAGAAACTCGCCCAGGCCGCCGAGAGCCGCGGTATCGACATGAAGGTGGAGACGCAGGGATCCATCGGGGCTGAAAACGTACTCGATGACAACGATGTCAATCATGCGGACGGTGTCATCGTCGCCGCGGACAAGGATGTGGACCTGAGCCGTTTCGTGGGCAAGCGGGTCCTCACCGTCGGCGTGGCGGAGGGCATTCGCCACCCCGAGCGGCTGATCGAGCGGGTGCGGTCGGCGCCGGTTCACACCGGGGGTGATCCGGTCAGGCCTGCCTCCCAGGAAGGCGGCAAGGAGCGGAGTGTCGCGTACAAGGCGCTGATGAACGGGGTCAGTTACATGATCCCATTCGTGGTGGTCGGCGGGTTGCTGATCGCCGTCTCGCTGTCGCTCGGCGGGCACACCGACCCCTCCGGGGGCCTCGTCATCCCGGAGGACTCCTTCTGGATGGACGTGAACAACATCGGCGTCATCGGCTTCACGCTGATGGTGCCGATCCTGTCCGGATACATCGCCTACGCCATCGGGGACCGGCCCGCGCTCGTGCCGGGCATGATCGGTGGCTGGATCGCCAACACGGGGTCGCTGTACGACTCGAAGGCGGGCGCCGGTTTCATCGGGGCGATCGTGACCGGGTTCCTCGCCGGGTATCTGGTGCTGTGGATCAAGAAGGTCAAGGTCCCGAAGTTCGTGCAGCCGATCATGCCGATCATCGTGATCCCGATCGTGGCGACCACGACGCTCGGGCTGTTCTTCGTCTACGTCATCGGGAAGCCGATCTCGTGGGTGTTCGAGCACCTGACCGACTGGCTCAGCGGGATGACGGGCACGAGCGCGATCCTGCTCGGCGCGATTCTCGGCCTCATGATCGCCTTCGACATGGGCGGACCGGTCAACAAGACGGCGTTCCTCTTCGGCTCCGGGCTCATCGCGACCGGCAACCAGACGGTCATGGGCATGTGCGCGGCAGCGATCCCGGTCATGCCGCTGGGCCAGGGGCTGGCCACACTGATACGGAAGCGGCTGTACACCGAGCAGGAGCGCGAGACCGGCCTGGCCTCGCTGTTCATGGGCTGCTTCGGCATCTCCGAGGGTGCGATCCCGTTCGCGGCGGCGCGGCCCGCACAGGTCATCCCGGCCAACATGCTGGGCGGCGCGGTGGCCGGTGCGGTCGCCGGGGTCGCCGGTGTGGAGGACGCGGTGCCGCACGGCGGACCGGTCGTCGCGGTGCTGGGCGCGGTGAGCGGCGTGCCGATGTTCTTCGTGGCTGTGGTGATCGGCACGATGGTCACCGCGCTGACGACGGTCACGCTTGTCGACATCAGCGAGCGGAAGCGGCGAGGTGCGGCGGTCGCCGGCGGAGGTGCGCCGGGGGCCGAGCCCGCGCTGGTCGGGGCGGGCGTCGATCCCGCCGTATCGCAGCAGGCCATGACCGGGGCCGCTGCCACTGGCGTGAGCGCCTCCGCCGGGGAGGCAGCGGGGACCGCGGGGAAGGCAGGGGCCGCGCCGCCCGCAGCCGACGACCCCGACGGCGGCGGCCCGGTCCTCTCCGGCTACCTCACCGGGCGGACCGTGAAGGTCTCGCTCGACGCGCGTGACAAGGAGGCCGCCGTCCGGGAGATGGCAGGTCTGCTCGCGCGGAGCGGCAAGGTGGCGGACGGGGACGAGCTGGTGCGGACGGCGTTGCGGCGCGAGGAGCAGGGCACGACCGGGCTGGGCGAGGAGATCGCGATTCCGCATGCCAAGACGGACGCGGTGACCGCGCCCGTGGTCGGGTTCGCGCGGTCCGTCGAGGGGGTCGAGTGGGGTTCCCTGGACGGGACGAAGGCGAAGCTGGTCTTCATGATCGCCGTGCCGGAGGCGGACGCGAGTGACGAGCATCTGCGGATTCTGGCGCTGCTGTCACGGAAGTTGATGGACGCCGGGTTCCGTGCGCGGCTGACGGCGGCCGCCGATGAGGCGGCCGTTCTCGGCGTGCTCGGCGAGATCCGGTAAACGCGCGGCGGGGTCCACCGAGCGACTCGGTGGACCCCGCTACGGACGAGACCGCCGTACGAGATGTCCGTACGGGAAAGACGTTCGGAATCAGTGGCCGGCGTCGTGCGGCGTCGGGCCGCCTGGGGCGGCCTCGCGGTCGGCGCCCTTGGCGGCCTCGGTCTCGCTGTAGATGTCCGGTTCGAGGTAGATGACGCGGGCGATCGGGACGGCCGCGCGGATGCGGGACTCGGCGGCGTTGATGGCGGCGGCGATCTCGGTGGCCGTGTCGTCGTGCTGTACGGCGATCTTGGCGGCGACCAGCAGTTCCTCGGGGCCGAGGTGGAGGGTGCGCATGTGGATGATGCCGGTGACGGTGTCGCCGTCGACGATGGCCGCCTCGATCCTGTGGACGTCCTCGATGCCCGCGGACTCACCGAGCAGCAGGGACTTGGTCTCGGCGGCCAGGATCAGCGCGATCAGGATCAGGAGGACACCGATGCACAGGGTGCCGATGCCGTCCCAGACGCCGTCGCCGGTCGCCAGGGCCAGGCTCACACCGACGAGGGCCAGGATCAGGCCGACGAGGGCGCCCAGGTCCTCAAGGAGGACCACGGGCAGTTCAGGAGCCTTGGCATGGCGGACGAAGTCCTTCCACGACCTCCCGGCCCGCAGCGGGTTGGACTCCTTGATGGCCGTCCGGAAGGAGAACGTCTCCGCGATGATCGCGAACACGAGGACGCCCACCGGCCAGTACCAGTGCTCGATCTCGTGCGGGTCCTTGATCTTCTCGTAGCCCTCGTAGATCGCGAACATGCCACCGACCGAGAAGAGCACGATCGAGACGAGGAAGGCGTAGATGTACCGCTCGCGGCCGTAGCCGAAGGGGTGTTGCGGCGTGGCCTCGCGCTGGGCCTTCTTGCCGCCGACGAGCAGCAGGGCCTGGTTGCCGGAGTCCGCGAGTGAGTGCACGGACTCGGCGAGCATCGATGACGATCCACTGAAGAGGAACGCCACGAACTTCGCTACCGCGATCGCGAGGTTGGCGGCGAGTGCCGCCACGATCGCCTTGGTGCCGCCTGACGCGCTCATGTGTTCGCGTTGTCCCTTCGTACGCCGTCCCGGGCTTTGCCCGTCCTTTGCGGTGGGCCATTGTTGCAGCCCGGCAGGACGGTGGCGCGCCAGGGCGCCAAGTGGTCGTTCAGACGATGACGGTCGCCCGGAAGACCGTGCCGGTCCCGGACACCTCTGTGTGTTCTCCCGCCGGTACGAACACGGACTGGCCCGGGGCGAGTTTCGTATCGCCGGCGCGGACCGTGCCCGCCGTGCACAGCAGGATCTGCGGGGTCGCGCGGGTGAGGTCGCGGCCGGTGGCGCCCTCGGGGAGGACGTACCGGGAGAGCCGGAACTCGTCGATCGGGGTCGCGTAGACCTCCTCGCCGTCGGGGGACGCCTCCGGGCGCAGCACGCCCGGGTCACCGGCCTCGAAGCGGACGACGCGCAGGAGTTCGGGGACGTCGACGTGCTTGGGGGTCAGGCCGCAGCGCAGGACGTTGTCGGAGTTGGCCATGATCTCGACGCCGAGGCCGCTCAGGTAGGCGTGCGGGATGCCGGCGCCGAGGAACAGGGCCTCGCCCGGCTGGAGTCGGACGTGGTTGAGGAGCATCGCGGCGATGACGCCGGGGTCGCCCGGGTAGTGGTGGGCGATGTCCGCGTAGGACGCGTGGTCGCCGCCGAGTCGGGTGCAGGCGGTCGCGGCCTCGGCGACCGTGCGGGCCATCTCCTCGGGGTCCGCGGTCAGGACCGCTGTGAGGACCTCGCGCAGGGCGGCCTCCTCCGGGTGGGCGTGCAGCAGGTCGACGTACGGCTTGAGGGAGTCGACGCCGAGCTGGTCGAGGAGGTCGGCGGCCTGCGCCGGGTCGCGGAAGCCGCACAGTCCGTCGAACTCGGTGAGCGCGCAGATGAGTTCGGGCTTGTGGTTGGCGTCCTTGTAGTTGCGGTGCCCGGCGTCCACGGGGATGTTGCGGCGCTCTTCGTCCTCGTAACCCTCCTTCGCCTGGGCGAGGTTGGGGTGCACCTGGAGGGAGAGCGGGGCGCCGGCGGCGAGGATTTTGAGGAGGAAGGGCAGGCGGGGGCCGAACTTGGCTACGGCCTTCTCGCCCAGTTCCCGTTCCGGGGCCGCCTCGATGACGTCGACGAGCGTGCCGCGGGCGGTGCGCGAGGGGGCACCCGGGTGGGCGCCCATCCACATCTCCGCCTGCGGTTCGCCGGTCGGCTCGGTGCCGAGCAGCTTCGGGATCGCTGTGGTGGAACCCCAGGCGTAGGGGCGGACGGTGTTGTCGAGGCGGTCCATGCTGTGTCTCTGTCTCCGTACGTACGCTGCTCGGCGGGCTCTGGTCGGAAGGCGCGGGACCAGATCAGGCCCTTGAGGCGAGCGCCAGGTAAACGGCGGCGAAATCCGTGACGGCGATCAGTTCCGCGAGGGTCTCCAGTTCGCCACCGGTCTCCGGCTCCAGTTCGCTGATCGGCGTGTCGTGGCCGAGGGCCAGGTCGCGGGCGGCGGGGGCGGCGGTGAGGCCGCCGATCGGGCGGTCGCGGAGCAGCACCACGCGCGCGTGCAGGGCGGGCGGCTCATCGACGCGGTCGCGGAAGAAGTCGTTGGGGTCGGCGCTCGCGGCGAGCCGGCCCGCGAGCAGGGCGCTGTGCGCGGCGAGTGCCTCGGGCAGTTCGGCGACGACGGCCGGGGCGCCGGAGAGTTCGGCGAGGGCGGCGGCGAAGCGACGGCCGGCGGGGCCCGCGGAGGTGCCCTCGGTCCAGATGACCGGGAGGGCGTCTGCGAGTTCGGCGGCCAGGGTCTTGGCCGGGTTGCTGTAGGTGGCGATGGCGGGCCCGCAGCGCTCGGCGATCTGGTCGAGGCGGTCGGCGACCTTCCCCAGGGCGTCGGGCGGGGCGGTCAGCAGGCCGGTGCGGTCCAGGAGCGCGAGCAGCGGCGTGAGCAGCGCCCACAGCACGCCGGGGGCGGACGCGGCGAGGGGTTCGTCCTGGTCGTACGGGGCGGTCGCCATCGGTACGAACAGGCCGTGGGCGCCGTCGATCGCCTCGGCGAGCGGCGAGTGGGACGGGGCCACGGCGACGACGCTGCAGCCTCGGCGGTAGGCCTGTTCGGCGAGCAGGGACAGGCCCGGCTCGCTGCCGTCGGGGGTCGCGATCAGCAGCAGGTCCACGGAGCCGGCCCAGCCGGGCAACTCCCAGCGCATGGCGCCCGCCGCGGGGGCGACGCCGGTGGGGGCCAGTCGGGTGACGGGGCTGCCGGCGCCGGCGAGCGTGCCGAGGAGGTCGGCGGCGTGGGTGGCGGCGGCACCGGGGCCCGCGATGAGGACTGCGCGGGGGCGGCCGTCGGGTTTGAGGTCGCCCACGCCGGCCTCGGCGGCGTGGCGGGCGGCGGTGCGGACGCGGGCGCCGGCTTCGGCGGCGCCACGGAGCAGGCCGCGGTGGTCGGCCTCCGAGAGTGCCTCGGGGTTGTCGAGCAGCGATTCGTCGAGCATGGGCGGGCAGCCTCCGGTCGCCGGGTCGTCGGTTTCGCGGGTCTCCGGGTCGCCAGGTCGTCGCTTACGCGGGGCGGCGGGCCTCGTCGACGAGGAGGACGGGGATGCCGTCGCGGACGGGGTACGCCAGGCCGCAGTCCTGGCCGGTGCAGATCAGCTCGGCGTCCTGCTCCTTGAGGGGGGCGTGACAGGCCGGGCAGGCGAGGATCTCCAGGAGGCCGGCTTCGAGCGGCATGGGGTTTTCCCTTCGGGGGCGGGGTCGCGTGCGCTTGCTTGTGCGGATGTGCCTGGTCAGCGTACCGCCGGTGGGGGTGGGGCGGTGGGGTTCGGCCGGGCGGGGTGCCGCCGTGCACGTCACGGGGGCACCCCTGCCGACGGTCAGTCCCGGATGATGCCCAGCACCTCGTCCCGTACCTTCGCCATCGTCGCCTCGTCCCTCGCCTCGGCGTTCAGGCGCAGGAGAGGCTCCGTGTTGGAGGCGCGGACGTTGAACCACCAGTCGGCGGCGGTGACGGTGAGGCCGTCGAGTTCGTCCAGGATGACGTCCTCCTGGCTCTCGTACGCGGCCTTGACGGCGGTCAGGCGGCCGGTCTGGTCGTCGACCGTGGAGTTGATCTCGCCGGAGCCGGTGTAGCGGTCGTACTGAGCGACGAGGGCGGAGAGGGTGCCGTCCTGGCCGCCGAGGGCGGCGAGGACGTGCAGGGCGGCGAGCATGCCCGTGTCGGCGTTCCAGAAGTCCGCGAAGTAGTAGTGCGCGGAGTGCTCGCCGCCGAAGATCGCGCCGGTCCTGGCCATCTCGGCCTTGATGAAGGAGTGGCCCACGCGCGTGCGTACCGGTGTGCCGCCGTTCTCCTTGACGACCTCCGGCACCGACCAGGACGTGATCAGGTTGTGGATGACGATGCCCTTGCCGCCGTGCCGGGCGAGTTCACGGGAGGCCACCAGGGCCGTGATCGCGGACGGGGAGACGGGGTCGCCCTGCTCGTCGACGACGAAGCAGCGGTCCGCGTCGCCGTCGAAGGCGATGCCGAGGTCGGCGCCCTCCTCGCGGACACGCTGTTGCAGGTCCACGAGGTTGGCCGGGTCGAGGGGGTTGGCCTCGTGGTTGGGGAAGGTGCCGTCCAGCTCGAAGTACATCGGCACGAGGTCCAGGGGCAGGCCCTCGAATACCGTCGGGACGGTGTGGCCGCCCATGCCGTTGCCCGCGTCGACGACGACCTTCAGGGGGCGGATGGAGGTCAGGTCGACGAGGGAGCGGAGGTGGGCCGCGTAGTCCGCCAGTGTGTCCTGGCGGGTGATCGTGCCGGTCGTGGCCGCGGGGACCGGGGCCTCCGACTCGCTCCACCGTTCGACGAGTTCGCGGATCTCGGTGAGGCCCGTGTCCTGGCCGACCGGGGCGGCGCCCGCGCGGCACATCTTGATGCCGTTGTACTGGGCCGGGTTGTGCGAGGCCGTGAACATGGCGCCCGGCAGGTTCAGCGCGCCGGAGGCGTAGTACAGCTGGTCGGTCGAGCACAGGCCGATCTCGGTGACGTGCACGCCTTGGGCCGCTGCCCCGCGCGCGAAGGCGGCCGACAGCCCGGGCGACGAGGGCCGCATGTCGTGCCCTGTCACGATCGCGCTCGCGCCGGTCACCTGGACGAACGCGGCCCCGAAGAGTTCGGCGAGGGGCTCGTCCCACTGGTCCGGAACGACCCCCCGCACGTCGTACGCCTTCACGAGCTGGGAGAGATCAGCGGCCACGGCCACCCCTTCTGAAAGTCCTCTGGTCACCACAAACTACTCGCACCCGCGGACAGGGAGCCGTGCGGTAGCCGAGTGGACTCCGAGCCGTAACCTCAGGTCAGAAGCGGAACGGGGCGGTCAGGGCGGGCCCTTGCACGCAGCACGACCGGCGTGCCCCTGGCGCCGAAGGCGGCCGGTGCGGTGTGCGCGACCGGGCTCAGGCCTCCAGGAGGGCCCCGAAGCAGAAGGCGACGACGAGGGCCTGTTGCGCGGGTCGTCGGAGAGCCGTCCGAAGGAGCGGCGCTGGGTGTCGAAGTGCCGGGTGCGGACCGTCATCCGTACACCCAGGGGGCGTTGACGACGAGCCACAGGATGAGGAAGACGCCGAAGACGCGGCGACACCGGCCCCAAGTCCTGCTGCCCGGCGCCCTGGGCGGCTCTGGAGACGGCCTGACCCAGCGGCGTGCCCGCAGGCAAGCCAGGCGACCGGCGTGGCTGCCAGAGCCCCGTGAGGCCTGCCAGGTGCGCCTTCACGGGGACACCGCCGAGCAGGACGAGGTCGATCACGAGGGGAGGGCCTCCATCAGGGCGGACAAGCCGAGCGAGTCGGCGACCGGTTGAGGTTCCTGGACGACACGCGGAAAGCGATTTCTCGTATCGGCGTAGACGGCATGGCCGCGTCGGCGCCAACCGCCCGTTCAGCGGGAGGGCATCACACGATGAAACCTCTTTCGCAAGAACGGGGCGGAGAAGGTCAGTTGTCCGGGGAACGCAGCACCCGGAGATGACCGCGGCGCGCGACCTCCATCGGGTCGGCCCCGCGTCCCCCGCCGCCGCCGGCCGCCCGCTCCTGCGGACGGGCCGCCTCGCGTACGGCGTTGGCAAGCGCTTCCAGGTCGTCACCGCTGGGCCGGGCGGGGGCCGAGGCGTCGAGGAGCCGGACGACCTCCCAGCCACGCGGGGCGGTGAGGCGCTCGGAGTGCTCGGCGCACAGGTCGTAGCAGTGGGGCTCGGCGTAGGTGGCGAGCGGGCCGAGGACCGCGGTCGAGTCGGCGTAGACGTACGTCAGCGTCGCGACGGCGGGACGGCCGCAAGCGGTGCGCGAACAGCGACGTACAGGGCTCACGACGTTGGACGGTACCGCACTCTTGAGCGGGCCGCGACGACTCCCCCTCAGGTCACTCCACCGTGTCGCGTTGTGAAACGCCCCACACATCACTCCGGGCACACCGGCCTGACCTGCATGGACAGAGGCGACCGAGAGACCGAGCGGTTCTGAAAGCGGTCACCACTTGGCACAAACCATGGCAATTGCCTTGCGGACGACGGTCTCGGGGAGACATGGAATCGAGCCCAACCTTGGCTTGAATGGTCAACTGCCGACGTGCCGTACAGGACTGACGCCCAGGGCCCATGATGCCGCGTGGGGCGGGGCGTGCGGCCCGGGCGGGGACTACGCTTCACCAGTGATGGACAACCCCGTACCGCCCCGTGCCGCCGACCCCGGGCCCCGCCGTCGTGATCGACACGGCCGGGGCATGCGCGGGCCGATCGCGCCCCCGCAGGTGCCGCTGGCGGCAAGCCGTGCCGAGGTGTTCGCGGATCTGGTGCAGGACTCCGTGGAGCGTCTGGAGCGGCGGTGGCCGCAGCTCGCCGACATCGACTTCCTGGTGCTCGAGGTACCTCAGCTGGACGCGCCCGGCGAGGGTTGGAGCGACGAGACGGTCCCCTTGGGCGGCACCATCGCCTCCCGCGAGGGACGGCCCGCTCGGGTGATCGTCTATCGGCGCCCGGTGGAGATCCGCACGAAAGGGCGGGACGAGCGCGCAGCCCTGGTGCACGAGATCGTGGTCGAGCAGGTCGCCGAGTTGCTGGGGCTGACTCCGGAGACCGTGGATCCGCGGTACGGCGAGGACTGACCGCCCGCGGATCGCGCGCCCGGCCTACTTCTGCAGCACCGACAGGTCCTGGTCCGCCTCCGGCACCGCCACCGTTCCCCGGTCGTCCGGGAGGGTCTGGATCGTGAAGCCCGGGACGCCGTCCTCCGTGGCCGTCAGTGTCCGGGAGGCGTAGACCGGGCCGCCGGAGACCGGCTCGATCGTCAGGGCGTACGTGCCCTTTCCGCCGCTCGGGGCCGGGGCCTCGATGTTCTGGGTCGTGCCCGCCTTGATCGTGTACGTCTTCGAGACGGCCGTACCGCCGTCACTGCCCGCCGACGCGGTGACCTTGACCTGCGCCGTCCGGCCTGGTGCGACCACGGCGAGCGTGGTGCCCTTGGCGCTGTTGTCGGCGGCCGTCGCGCGCGTGCCGACCGGGCGGGTGGCGGGAATGAACGCCGTCTCCTGCTTCTCTCCCTTGCCGCGGACGACCCGCAGCGCGGCGACCACCGGCACGGACCGGTCGGTGGGGGTCAGGATCAGGGAGCCGGCCTCGCCGCGGGTGAGGTCGCCGAGGTCGACCGCGCTGGTCATGCCCGCCTTGACGTGCAGTGTCTCGTTGCCGGCCGGGGTGATCTGTCCGGACGGCGAGGAGAGTCGCACCTTCAGGTCGGCGTCGGAGTCGCCGGGGGTGAAGGCGACCAGGCGCACCGCGGTGGCGTCCTTGGGGATGCCGGGCAGGACCAGGCTGCCCGTCGGGTCGGTGGACGCGGCCAGCCAGTCGCCGCCGAGCTTGTCGTCCAGGGCCTGTACGGCGGCGCCCACCCGCCCGCTGCGGACGTTCACATGGACGGTGAGGTTCTCCTGCTTCTCGTCCGTGAGCGTGGACAGCAGGACCGGCTCGCTGGAGTGCGGCTGGACCGTGATGCCCTCCCCCACCGTGGACTCCAGGGCGCCGTCCTTGCCGTAGAGCTCGATGTCGACGACGGCGGCGGAGTCGTCGGGGTTGGTCAGGTGTACGTAGTCGGTGCGGTCGGCGGCCGTGCTGGCTCCCGGGAACCAGAACTCCGTGTCCGGCGCGGTGCAGTTGACGCCCTGGAGACCGCGGCCGCTGCCCGCGGCGACCTCGGTGGTCTCCTGGACGGTCCAGCCGGGCGCGAACTTCCCCTCGGCGGTACCGACGAGCGCGGGCGCGTCGCCCCCGGAGGTGTCCCCGGTGACCGGGGTGCCGGGCTCCTTCGGAGTCAGGACCGGCTTGTCGGCCTTCTTCTTGCCCTCGCTCCTGTCGTCCGCCGACTGCTCCGCGGCCGACTGGAGTTCGGCCTTGCCGTCGCTCTCCGTGCCCTTCGTGACAGGCGTGAAGGACGTGTACGAGGTGTCCGCGAGGTCGGAGAGGCTGGGCGCCGGGCACAGCAGGCTGGTGCGCTCCACGGGGAGTACGGCGGCCGCCTCGGCGGTGTCCGTGCCGGCGGCGTCCGGCGTGGTGAGCACGGCGAATCCGGTGACGGCGGCGAGCGCGGCGGTGCCGGCGATCAGGGACAGGGTGGTGCGGTTCACTGCTGACTCCCGTCGGGGCGCTCACTGCCGTTGCCGTGCGGGGGCGGCTGCGTCGGGTCGTACGCCGGGTCGTAGCCCTGCTGGTCATACTGCGGGCCGTAGCCCTGCTCGTACGGCGCCTGCTGGGGTTGGCCGCCGTACGCGTACGGGTCGTACTGACCGCCCTGGTACGGGTCCGTCTGGTACGGCTGCTGGTCGTAGCCGCCCGCCGGGTAGTGCTGCTGGACGCCCTGGTACTGCTGCTCGCCGTAGCCTCCGGCGTACTCGGTGCCCGCGTAGCTCGAGGTCTCGCCGTAGGACTGCTGCTGCGGGACGGCGGGGGCCGCCTCCGGAGGGGGAGGCGGGAACTCCTCGGGCCGGCCGCCCTCTTCGCCCTCGGCCTCGGCCTGGGCGCGCAGGCGGCGGGCGCGGCGGCCCTCGCCGGCGACGGCCTGGGCGGGCACGTCCGGCTCCTCGGGGAGGTCGTCGTCGACGTCGCGGCGGCGGCCCGGCAGGGCCAGGACGACGAGGACGACGGCCAGGGCGCCCTGGGCCCACAGCCAGGCGGTGTGGGTGATCGGGTCGTCGAAGGTGACGTCCAGCGTGCCGCCGGAGGCGGGGAGTTCGAAGCCCTGGGCCCAGCCGTCGACCGTGGTGCGGGTGAGCGGCCTGCCGTCCAGGGTGGCCGTCCAGCCCTCGGCGGCGGTGTCGGCGAGGCGCAGGACACGGCCGTCGGCGCCGGGCGGGATCGTGGTGTGGATCTCGACGGGGCCGGCGGCGACGGGCTGCGGAGCACCCGACGGGGGGACGATTGTGGCGCGCGCGACCTCCTGGTCGACCCGCCACAGGCCGCTGCCGTCCTGCTGGCTGAGCCGGGAAAGGCCGGGTGTGGCGTCCAAGATGCGGGTGACCTCGCGGGGCGCGCCCTTGTGGACCAGGACGTACCGCACGGCGAACTTGCCGAGTTGATCGGCCTGGTCGGCGCCGGAGCCGGCCACGAGGTTGGCGACGGTCTTGTCGAGGTCGCTGTTCTCGCCGTCGGCCGCGGCCAGTTCGGCGTCACCGAGGCGGGCGCCGGAGCCGCGCACCAGCATGTAGCCGACGTGGGCGGCGGAGTCGCTGTCGAGGACGAGGGTGCGGGCCTGGTCGCGGGTGCCGCTCTCCTCGGCGACGAACGCGGGCACCTGCACCGGGTCGCGGCGCTCCAGCGGTCCGTCGGCGCCGCCGAGCATCCAGCCGGCGGCGACGAGCAGCGGGCCCGCGGCCGAGGCGAAGGCGATCAGGGCGGCGACCGGCTGACGCCAGCCGAAGCTCTGCTCGGCCACGCGCGCGCGTGCCCCGTCGGCGCCGAGCGCGGCGGCGGCGAGGAGGGCGAGGCCGTAGACGAGGGTCGCGGGGCCGGCCCAGGTGGAGGCGTTGGACAGGACGGCGAAGACGAGGCCCACCAGGGCGGCGGCCCAGGCGGTCCGGATGCCGGACTGCCGCTCGGAACGCAGCAGGGCGGCGAGCGCGGCCAGGACGACGCCGATGAGCATCAGACCGCTGACCGTGCCCGGGCCGCCGGGGCTGATGCCGAGCAGGTCGAGGGCGGAGGCGGTCGAGGCGCCGTACTCCATCCCGGCTTCCTGGAAGAAGCCGAACGGGAGGAGGGACAGCGACCACGGGGCGAGGATCAGCAGGGGCGTGCCGAGCTGGGCCACGAAGCGCGGGCCGTAGGCGGTGATCTCGGTGCGGCGCACGGCCAGCAGGCCGATGCCGAGGATCAGCGCGATGGGCCACACGATCGGCGTGAACGCGGTGGTGATGGTCAGCAGCAGGGCATACGCCCAGGTGGCGCGCCAGCTGCCCCGCGCGCCCGAGCCGTGCGCCAGGCCGCTGGCCGCGATGCCCGCGCGCGCCATGAGCGGCAGCAGGATGGCCAGGACGGCGGTGCCGATGCGGCCGCCGGCGAGGGCACCGGTGGCGGCGGGCAGGAAGGCGTAGACGACGGCCGCCCACGCGCGCAGGAGGCGTGACTCGACGAGCGGGCGGGAGGCGAAGTAGGCGGCGAACCCGGCCAGCGGCACCGAGCAGACCATCAGGACGGTGACCGCGAGGCCGGTCGAGCCGAACAGCACGGAGGCGAACATCGCGACGAGCGCGAGGTACGGCGGTGCGGCCGGGGTGCCCCCGGTGCCCACCGCGTGCCAGGCGTCCAGGTAGCGCGACCACAGTTCGCTGGAGTCGGCCGGGGCGGGCAGCAGGGCGCCGCCCGCCAGCGCGCCGCCGCCGAGGAGGGCCCGGCAGGCGACCAGGGAGACCAGCAGCAGCACCAGGAAGAGCACCGGGCCGGGCTTGCGGGCGATGCGTTTGATGCGGACGAACTGCTCGACCTCCAGGAAGTCGGCGTCGTCGCCGCCGGGCCCGGACTCGACCGCGCCGCCGTGCCGGCCCGCCCCGGAGGTCACCTCGGGGTCGGAGCTGCCGAAGAGGCTGGTCGCGGCCTGCTCGACCGTGGCGCGGACGGTCGCACCCGGTGGCGGGAACAGCGGCCGCATCTCGTCCTTGTCGACGGCCGCTCGGCCGCGCCTGCGGCGCCCGGCGAGGATGCGCTCGGGCCGCAGCAGGGTGCCCACCAGGCCGCGGATCTCGTCGACGGCCTGTCCGGGGACCTTGCCGACGAGGTAGGCGACGGTTCGCAGCAGGGTGCCCAGGACCAGCCGCACCAGCACCCAGGGCAGCAGGGCCGTACGCGAGTTGACGAGCAGGGTGTAGACGGCGCCGGCCTTGTCGACCTTGTGCGGGGAGGCGGTGGTGCGGCCCGCGCAGTCGACGGCGCGGCGCTCGCGCGAGGCGGCCTCGGCGTGTCGGACGACGGCTTCCGGGGCGATGAGGACGCGGTAGCCGGCCGCGTGCGCCCGCCAGCACAGGTCGACGTCGTCGCGCATCAGGGGCAGTCGGCGGTCGAAGCCGCCGAGCTGCTCGAAGACGTCACGGCGGATCAGCATGCCGGCGGTGGAGACGGACAGCACCGTCCGGACGTGGTCGTGCTGACCCTGGTCCTGTTCACGGCGGTCCAGGCCGGTCCAGCGGCGGCCGGAGTGGGCGATGCTGACGCCGACCTCCAGCAGCTGCCGCCGGTCGTACCAGCCGCGGAGCTTGGGGCCGACGACGGCCACGTCGTCCCGGCCCAGGTCGTACTCGGTTTCCACGACGCGCAGCAGCTGGGCCAGGGCGTCGGGTTCGGGGGCGCAGTCGTCGTGCAGCAGCCACAGCCACTGCACCGGCTCTCCGTGCGGGAGCTCCGGCATGTCGTAGGCGTCGTCGCGCCACGTGCGCGTGACGGGGTCCCAGCCGCTGGGCCGCTTCAGGTACGGCAGCTCGTCCGGGGTGAGGACGGGGGCGGTGCGGCCCGCCTCCTCGACGGCCTGGCCGAAGCCGGTACGCCGGGCGAGGTGCAGCACGCGGTCGGCGCCGAGGACGTCGGTGACCAGCTGGGCGGAGTCGTCCGCGCTGCCGGTGTCGGCGCCCATGGCGAACTGCACGGGGCGCTCCTGGCCGAGCAGCCCGGCGAGCGCGTCGGGCAGCCAGCGGGCGCCGTCGTGGGAGACGAGGACCGCCGTCACCACGTGACGCGGAAACTCAGGGGTGGCAGCGGTGTCTTGCTGGGCTGCCGTGTGGCTGTGCACGGACATCGAGGTACGGGCCCCGGTTCGGTGGACTGTGGTGGACGCCTGTGCCCCCAGGGGGCAGCGGGGCGTCTCGGACGAGCGCCCACACTAGCGGCTGGGCATGACGGCGGCCCGCCGCCTGTGGATAACCCACCTGCGACGAGCCGTTCGTAACGTATGCGTGGGCGGACGCGGGACATGCCCCTCGGGTCAGACCGCGGCCTTCTTCAGTCTGCGGCGCTCGCGCTCGGACAGGCCGCCCCAGATTCCGAAGCGTTCGTCGTTGGCGAGGGCGTACTCGAGGCACTCGGAGCGCACCTCGCAGGCGAGGCAGACCTTCTTGGCCTCGCGGGTGGAGCCGCCCTTCTCGGGGAAGAAGGACTCGGGGTCGGTCTGGGCGCACAGCGCGCGCTCCTGCCAGCCGAGTTCCTCGTCCGCGTCGTCGACCAGCAGTTGCTGCACCGTCTCGGTCATGTGCGCCCCTCGTCTGTCTTTCGCGTCCCCGTGATGTAGCCGTACCGATATCGGCTGAACGACACGAGTGAAATTACAAGTGTGCTGCTCCGGGCGAGTCAAGCCGAGATCTGCTATTGGGCCCCTTATTCACTCTGCGGAACCAAGGCCTAGCGGAAAGTGTTCAAATCGGCATAAACCTTGACAAGCAGAGGAGACCCTTGAAGGGCTCCGTTCCCGCACCGCTCCTTGGGGGGCTTGTACGGAGAAGGACGCCCATGAGTTCGATCTCGTTCCGAGGCTCGCGCGCCTGGTTGTGCGCCATGTGTCCCGCGTCCGCGTGAACAAACCTTTCACCTGGGAGATGAACCGGATGAGGTGAAACATGTCCCACATACCGGGCGTCGAGTTGACAGTCAACGTGTGAACCGCTGTCCTTGTGGGCATGCTCGCGAACTTGGCACTCACCTCGACCCGCTCCGCCGGGTCCCCCGGTGCTGCCCACGCTCGCTGTAGCTGTTGTTGCCGTCCCAGCTGTTGAGCCAAGCGCGCTCCGGCTGCCTCTGAGTCCACCGCGACTCGGCTGCCTGTTCTCCACGCCCGGACCAGGGCTCCTCTGTCCTCCTGTGACCCGGGCGGACGGTACGTGACACCCAGCCATCCCCCACACTCTCCGCCGAGGACCACCGCACTCCATGAACAGCGACAGCGACCTCCAGATCGCCGGCGACATCCTCGAAGTCCCGCACCTGCTCCAGCCCGCGCGCGAGCACCCGGCCACCGTCGCCGAGTTCGCCGGGCTGTCCCGCTCCATCGCCGCCGACCGCGCCCAGTGGGAGCACCTCGTCCAGTACGACGCGACCACCCGCTGGTACCACCGGCTGCGCACCGGCCCCGGCTACGAGGTGTGGCTGCTGTCCTGGGTACCCGGACAGGGCAGCGGACTGCACGACCACGGCCGGTCCTCCGGTGTTCTGACCGTGCTGGACGGAAAGCTGACCGAGCGGACCGGGCGGGGCACGCGCGCGTTGGAGGCGGGCGCGCAGCGGGTGTTCGCGCCGGGGTACGTGCACGAGGTGGTCAACGACACGCTGGAGCCGGCCGTAAGCCTGCACGTCTACTACCCGGGCCTGACCGAGATGCAGATGCACGCGCCCCAGTGCTCGGCCCCGGCTGCGTACGACGAGGCGGACGTCGTCACCGCCTGACGCATGGAGGCGTGGGTCGTCGTAACCGCCTGACGCGTTGTCGTACCCGCCTGCAAGACTTGCTCCCATGCGCATTGTGGTTCTGGCAGGCGGCATCGGTGGTGCCCGGTTCCTGCGCGGTCTGAAGCAGGCCGCGCCGGACGCGGACGTCACGGTCATCGGCAACACCGGGGACGACATCCACCTCTTCGGGCTGAAGGTCTGCCCGGACCTCGACACGGTGATGTACACGCTCGGCGGCGGCATCAACGAGGAACAGGGCTGGGGGCGGGCCGACGAGACCTTCCACGTCAAGGAGGAGCTCGCGGCGTACGGCGTGGGGCCCGAGTGGTTCGGGCTCGGCGACCGGGACTTCGCCACACACATCGTGCGGACGCAGATGATCGGTGCCGGGTATCCGCTGAGCGCGGTGACCGAGGCACTGTGCGACCGGTGGAGGCCGGGCGTACGGCTGCTCCCCATGACCGACGACCGGGTCGAGACGCATGTCGCCGTCGAGGTCGACGGGGAGCGCAAGGCCGTTCACTTCCAGGAGTACTGGGTGCGGCTGCGGGCCTCCGTGCCGGCCGAGGCGATCGTGCCGGTGGGTGCGGAGCAGTCGAAGCCGGCGCCGGGCGTGCTGGAGGCGATCGCCGAGGCGGACGTCGTGCTGTTCCCGCCGTCCAACCCGGTCGTGTCCATCGGCACCATCCTCGCCGTGCCCGGCATCCGGGAGGCGATCGCCGACGCCGGAGTGCCGGTGGTCGGGCTGTCCCCCATCGTCGGGGACGCGCCCGTGCGCGGGATGGCCGACAAGGTGCTCGCGGCGGTGGGCGTGGAGTCGACGGCCGCGGCGGTCGCCGAGCACTACGGCTCGGGACTGCTGGACGGCTGGCTGGTCGACACCGTCGACGCCGGTGTGGTGGACCGGGTGAAGGCCGCCGGAATCCTGTGCCGGGCCGTGCCGCTGATGATGACCGACGTGGACGCGTCCGCGCAGATGGCGCGTGAGGCGCTGGTGCTGGCGGAGGAGGTGCGGGCGCTGTGAGCGGCGTAACGGTCGACGGTTACCGGGTCTGGGCCGTGCCCGGGCTGCCCGAGGTGCAGCAGGGGGACGATCTCGCCAAGCTGATCGCCGCCGCCGAGCCCGGTCTGGTGGACGGGGACGTGCTGCTCGTCACCTCCAAGATCGTGTCCAAGGCGGAGGGGCGGATCGTCGAGGCGGTGGACCGGGAGGCCGCGATAGACGCCGAGAGCGTGCGCGTGGTGGCGCGGCGCGGTGCGCTGCGGATCGTCGAGAACCGGCAGGGGCTCGTGATGGCCGCCGCCGGGGTGGATGCCTCCAACACGCCTTCGGGGACCGTGCTGTTGCTGCCCGAGGACCCGGACGCGTCCGCGCGGGCGATCCGTGACGGGCTGCGGGACGCCCTCGGGGTCGACGTCGGGGTCGTCGTGACGGACACCTTCGGGCGGCCCTGGCGCACGGGGCTCACCGACGTCGCGATCGGGGCCGCCGGGGTGCACGTGCTGGACGATCTGCGCGGGGGCACGGACGCGTACGGCAATCCGCTCAGCGCGACGGTCGTGGCGACGGCCGACGAACTGGCCGCGGCCGGTGATCTGGTCAAGGGCAAGGCCGCCGGGCTGCCCGTCGCCGTGGTGCGCGGACTGTCGCACGTGCTGACCGAGGACCACGGCGAGGGGGCGCGGGCCATGGTGCGCGGCGCGCACGACGACATGTTCCGGCTGGGGACCTCGGAGGCGGTACGGGAGGCGGTCACGCAGCGCCGTACCGTACGGGCCTTCACCGACGAGCCCGTCGACCCCGGGGCCGTACGGCGCGCGGTGGCCGCGGCGGTCACGGCGCCGGCACCGCACCACACGACGCCGTGGCGGTTCGTGCTGCTGGAGTCGCAGGCCGCGCGGACCGGGCTGCTGGACGCCATGCGTGATGCCTGGGTCGCGGATCTGCGGCGGGACGGGAAGAGCGAGGAGTCGATCGCGAAGCGGGTGCGCCGGGGGGATGTGCTGCGGAAGGCGCCGTACCTGGTGGTGCCGTGTCTGGTGATGGACGGGTCGCACACGTACGGGGACACGCGGCGGGACGCTGCCGAGCGGGAGATGTTCGTGGTCGCCACGGGGGCCGGTGTGCAGAACTTCCTGGTCGCACTGGCCGGGGAGCGGCTGGGGTCGGCGTGGGTGTCGTCCACGATGTTCTGCCGGGAGGTCGTGCGGGAGGTTCTGGGGCTGCCGGAGGGGTGGGATCCGATGGGGGCCGTGGCGGTCGGGCATGCGGCACAGGAGCCGCCGGCTCGGGCCGAGCGGGAGGCGGGGGCCTTCATCGAGGTGCGGTGAGCCTGGTCATACCGCCGCTGTGGCGTCGTACGGGCGCCTAGTCTCGTAGGGCGGCTTTGCTCGTACGGCCGCCGCCTGGCTCGTACGGCCGCCGCCGGGCTCGTACGGCCGCCGCCGGGCTCGCACGGCCGCCGCCGGTGCTGTACGACCGACTGGTACTTCGACTTCTCCGGGACTTCACTCGTGGCAGGACGATTCGCTCCCCGGCCCACGCGTACGACTGTGCGCGGTGGGGAGGTCGGTGTGCCTGCCGCGCGCGGGGCCTCGCGGCCTGCTTCGGCAGCGGGGCTCGTGCGGACGTATGTGCCGGACGGGCCGCTCGATCTCGGGCTGGTGCTCGGGCCGCTCCGGCGGGGTCCGGGGGATCCGACGTTCCGGGCGATGCCGGACGGGTCGGTGTGGCGGGCCAGTCTCACGCCCGGCGGGCCCGGGACGCTGCGGGTCGCCATGGCCGGTGGGGCGGTGCGCGGGGAGGCGTGGGGGCCGGGGGCCGAGTGGCTGCTGGAGTGGTTGCCGGGGCTGTTGGGGGCCGAGGACGATCCGGCCGCGTTCACGCCTCGGCACCGGGTGGTGGCAGGGGCGTGGCATCGGCGGCCGGGGTTGCGGTTGACGCGGACCGGGCTGGTGCTGGAGTCGTTGATTCCGTCGATTCTGGAGCAGAAGGTCACGGCGGACGAGGCGTATCGGGCGTGGCGGTTGCTGGTGCGGAAGTTCGGGGAGCCGGCGCCGGGGCCTGCGGGGGCGGGGTCGGCTGCGGGTGGGCGGCTTTGGGTGATGCCGGTGCCACGGACATGGGCGTTGATTCCGTCGTGGGAGTGGCATCGGGCCGGGGTGGACAACAAGCGGGCCTCTACGATCCTGCGGGCGGTTCGGGTCGCCGCGCGGATGGAGGAGGCCGTGAGGATGGAGCCGGAGGCCGCGCAGGCTCGGCTGGAGGTGGTGCCGGGGGTGGGGCCGTGGACGTCGGCGGAGGTTGTGCAGCGCAGTCACGGGGCGGCGGATGCGGTGACGGTGGGGGATCTGCATCTGCCGGGGATCGTGGGGTGGGCGTTGGCCGGGGACCGGGACGCGGATGACGCGGTGATGTTGGAGCTGCTGGAGCCTTATGCCGGGCAGCGGCATCGGGCGGCTCGGTTGATCTTGTTGAGCGGGAGGGTTCCGGCGAGGCGGGCGCCGCGGATGCCCCGGGGGGACATCGGCCGGTTGTGACGTGGGTGGCGTCTCGGTGCCGTCCTGGGGGCTCCGCCCCCAGACCCCCCGGGCCTGTGCCCACGCTGCCACCCGACTCGGTCGGTCGAGAGGTGGACCTCGCCCTGGGGGCTGCGCCCCCAGCCCCCCGCTGTCGGCCCTGAACGGGCCTCGTCCTCAAACGCCGGACGGGCTGGGTGAAGCGGACCGGCCTCGCAAGGGGCGCCCCCAGCGGGTGGGCGGGGGCTCGGCACCGCTGGCCCCGTCCCCGTCCCCGTCCCCGGACGACGGGCTGGCTCAGGCGCGTGGGTCGGCGTCGCAGAGGGCCGTCCGGAAGTCGGTCGGGTGAAGGGCCTTGGTCGGGGCCGGAGCGGCTGGCGCCGGGGCGGTCGCTGCCTGGGCCGCCGGAGCCAGGGCCAGAGCCGCCCGTGCCAGGGCCGCCGATGCCCAGACTGCCCGTGCCCGGGCCGCCGATGCCAGGACGGTCGGTGCCGACGCCGTCACTGCCTGGGCCGCCGGAGCCAGAGCCAGAGCCGCCCGTGCCAGGGCCGCCGATGCCCAGACTGCCGGAGCCTGGGCCGCCGATGCCAGGACGGTCGGTGCCGACGCCGTCACTGCCTGGGCCGCCGGAGCCAGAGCCAGAGCCGCCCGTGCCAGGGCCGCCGATGCCCAGACTGCCCGTGCCAGGGCCGCCGATGCCAGGACGGTCGGTGCCGACGCCGTCACTGCCTGGGCCGCCGGAGCCAGGGCCGCCGGAGCCAGAGCGGCCGGAGCCTGGGTCGCCCGTGCCGGGCAGGATTCGGTGGGCTGCCCGGCGTTGGTGTCGTGGGTCACTGGTCCGAGGAGAAGCGGACCGCGCCTCGGGGGATCTGGGCGTCGCACCAGATGCGCATGCCGTCGCGGAGCTCGTTGTCGGGGCCGATGATCGCGCCGTCGCCGATGACCGTGCCGGTGAGGACGGAGCGTTCGCCTACGCGGGCCCGCGTGCCGATGAGGGAGTCGGTGATGACGGCGCCGGGTTCTATGACGGCGCCGGGGAGGATCGTGCTGCCGAAGACGCGGGCGCCCTCGGCGACGAAGGCGCCCTCGCCCACCACCGTGCCGCCCGCGAGTTTCGCGTCGGGGGCGACCCGTGCCGTCGGGAGGACGAGGCGGTCGCCGCAGCGGCCGGGGACGGCCGGGGACGGGGCGCGGCCGAGGACGAGGTCGGCGGAGCCGCGGACGAACGCGGCCGGGGTGCCGAGGTCCAGCCAGTACGTCGAGTCAACCATGCCCTGGAGGTGGGCTCCTGCCGCCAGGAGGTCGGGGAAGGTCTCGCGCTCGACGGAGACCGGGCGGCCGTGCGGGATCGTGTCGATGACCGAGCGGCGGAAGACGTACGCCCCCGCGTTGATCTGGTCGGTGACGATCTCCTCGGGGGTCTGCGGCTTCTCCAGGAACGCCAGGACCCTGCCCGTCCCGTCGGTGGGGACCAGGCCGTAGGCGCGCGGGTCGGTGACCTGCGTGAGGTGGAGGGAGACGTCCGCGGCCGTCCGCTCGTGGGTCTCCACCAGCGCCCTGATGTCGAGGCCCGTCAGGATGTCGCCGTTGAAGACGAGGACCGGGTCGTCGGGGGCGGAGTGCAGGCGGGAGGCGACGTTGCGGATCGCGCCGCCGGTGCCGAGGGGCTCGTCCTCGGTGACGTACTCGATGTGGAGTCCGAGGGAGGAGCCGTCCCCGAAGTACGGCTCGAAGACCTCGGCCAGGTAGGAGGTGGCGAGCACGATGTGGTCGACGCCCGCCGCTCTCGCTCTCGCCAGTTGGTGCGTGAGGAACGGGACCCCGGCCGCGCGGACCATGGGCTTCGGTGTGTGCACCGTGAGCGGGCGCAACCGGGTGCCCTTGCCGCCGACC
The DNA here is from genome assembly GCF_019049245.1 of Streptomyces sp. AC555_RSS877. Classification (GTDB taxonomy): domain Bacteria; phylum Actinomycetota; class Actinomycetes; order Streptomycetales; family Streptomycetaceae; genus Streptomyces. The sequence goes on from NZ_JAGMUK010000216.1 coordinate 26,790, forward strand.
AGGAGTATCGCTTCTGTCACCTGTCGTCTCTGCTTCCTGCCGGGACCGGCCGAACTGTCTTTCGGCCGGCCAGTGTATGCAGACCGTTGCGCGGTGCCTTCGACGGCCGTGCGGCATTCCGCCCCTTGCCCCCCGACGGCGGTGAATGTGTCCTACGGCCGGACAGACTCCGGTGGCGTCCGAACGGTTCCCGGGCAGGTTCAGCAGGTCCCGGCGCTACCGGCCCTGGTAGCGGGCGGCGGTCGAACGGGCCGTGCCGAGCTTGCGGTAGAGCTGATAGCCGGGGCAGGCCGTGGGAAAGCCGTCCCGGTGACCGGAGATCACATTCAGTCGTACTTTCTTGCCCTTGGGGTAGAGGTTGCCACCGCCTGACTTCAGATATGTCTTGCCGCGTGGATTGGCGCCGTGGAGGCCGAGCTTCCACGCGGTGAGCCGGGCGATGGCCTTCACGGCGGCGGCGGACGGCTTCTTGGAGCCGAAGGCGCCGAGGACGGCGATCCCCATGCTGTTGGTGTTGAAACCCAGCGTGTGGGCGCCCATGACCGGCTTCGCCACGCCCCCGGCGCGCCCCTCGTAGATGTTTCCGCACTTGTCGACGAGGAAGTTGTAGCCGACGTCGCGCCAGCCCATGCTCAGGACGTGGTAGCGGTAGATACCGCGGATGACGGAGGGAGCCTGCGCGCAGCGGTACCCGTTGCCGGACGCGGTGTGGTGCACGAAGGCCGCCTTGACCTTCTTCGTGTAGACGAAGGTCCTCTCCCGAAGGCTCTCGTTCGCGCCCCAGCCGCGCCGGGTGACGATGCGCGGACGCGGGCCGATCTTCGGCTTCACCCGCGGTCCCTCCGCCGGCTCGGTCATCCGCGGGGTGAACAGCTCCCGCGCAGTCTCGGCGCGGGTCAGGGCCGGGATCTCGGTGGCTCCGAGCGGGGCGAGGTCGGTGTTGGCGGCGGACGCGTCCATGGCGGCCAGGGCCTTGGCGGGCTCGGCGGTCGGGACGCCGGCACGCGGAGCGCCGGCGGCGTCGGCCGGAACGGCCTGGGGTGGATCGTCGGCGTCGGCCGGAACCGTCTGGGGCGGGTCGTCGGGTTCGCCCGGGTTGACCAGTTCGAGGCGCATACCGGTGGGGAGCGGGGTGGCGGCCGTCGCCGTACGGGGGCCGCGGGCGGTCTCCTCGACCCGGTGGGCGGGGGACTCGGCGTCCGCGCGGACGCGTGCCTCCACGCCGTCCGAGTCCCCCACCCACAGCGGTGCCGTCGCACCGCGCACCCGGCCGGAGGTGCGCTCGGCAGTGTCCGGGTCGGCCGCGTGGTCGGCGTTGTGCGTCTCGACGTCCTGCCAGCCTGACCAGGTGCCGGTGGCGGCCTCGCGGGTACGGACCTGGACCTGGCCGTGGAGTTCGACGTCCGGGTCGTCCCAGATCACGCCGACGAGCGAGAAGTGCCGTACGTCCCGGCGGGTCAGGCCCTGTTCGGGGGCGAGGCCGCCCGCTCGGTCCCGGATGAGGGGCACGAGGGGGAGCGACTGGGTGCTGCCCGGCGCTTCCGCGGTCCCCGCCGGTCTCGCGCTCGCCTTGGCCGGCGTGCTCACCGCCGGCGATCTTGCGGACAGGACAGCCGCCGTGGCCGGCAGGTTCGCCGCGGCCGCGGGCGGGGTCAGCGGAAGGGCCAGGGCGGCCGCACAGGTGACGCCGATCGAGGAAGCAAGGAATCCGTGCATGCCCCTGATCTTGGACATAGTCATACATATCTGTCCATCGGGGATTTGACGGGCTGTCGGGCCGTGCTCCGCCGAACCGGTGGTGTACCGGCGGCGATCCGTGGCCCCGCCCGCCGGTGGGCGGTCGCGGGCCCGCGTACGCTTCTTCGGGTGAACGCCACCGACCGCACCCCTGCCGACCTGCTGCGTTCCGCGCTCGCCGCGGATCCCGGACGCCCGCTGGTGACCTTCTACGACGACTCCACGGGCGAACGTGTCGAATTGTCCGTGGCCACCTTCGCCAATTGGGTGGCCAAGACCTCCAACCTCCTCCAGGGCGACCTCGCCGCGGGTCCCGGCGACCGGGTCGCGCTGTTGCTGCCCGCGCACTGGCAGACCGCGGTGTGGCTGCTGGCGTGTTCGTCGGTGGGCGTGATCGCCGACGTGGGCGGTGACGCGGCGGTGGCCGACGTGGTGGTGAGCGGGCCGGATGCGCTGGAGGCGGCGCGGGCGTGCTCCGGGGAACGGGTCGCGCTGGCCCTGCGGCCGCTCGGCGGACGCTTTCCGCAGCCGCCGGCCGGATTCGCCGACTACGCGGTCGAGGTGCCGGGGCAGGGCGACCGGTTCGTGCCGTTCGCGCCGGTGGATCCCGACGAGCCGGCACTGATCGTGGCCGGGCGGGAGTTCAGTGCGGCGGAGGTCGTCGAGCGGGCCGGGGCGGAGGCGACGAGGGTGGGACTCACGGGGCCCGGGTCCCGGCTGCTGTCGGGGCTGCCGTACGACACCTGGGAGGGGTTGAACGCCGGGCTGTACGCGCCGCTCGCCACCGGTGGGTCCGTGGTGCTGTGCCGGAATCTGGACCGGCTGGGCGAGGAGGCGCTGGCCAAGCGGATCGAGAGTGAGCGGGTCACGGCCACGGCTCGGTAGGCACCGTCCGCTCTCAGGTACCGGACTCCTGCACCCACCCTGGGGTCTTGCCCCGGGCCTCCGCACCAGCGCGTCCCCCATTCGGCCCCCTCCACCCGCCCCCCGGCCCTCATCCACGCCATGGTCGTAGGAGCAGCTCGCACGACACGCTCGTACGCCACGTGACTCGTTCGCCATGAGGGGTGGATTCCGACGTGACCGACACCGCAGGCGCGCCGTCCGCGCCCTCCGGACCGCTCGGGCCGGGGGCGGGGGCCTCGGCGACCGGCGGGGGGCTGATACGGCGGCGCCGCCGACGGTGTGTGCGAGGGGCCGGGATCGCGGTCACGGTCCTGGTGCTGGCGGCCGGCGGGGCCGGGTGGGCCGTCTACGCGAAGCTGGACGGGAACATCACGTCGGACAACGCGGCGGCGGCCGAACTGGCCCGGTACGAGAGGGACCGGCCCACCTCGCTGGTGCGGGGCGCGCAGAACATCCTGGTGATCGGTTCGGACTCGCGGTCCGGGACCGGGAACCGGCGGTACGGGCGGGATTCGGGGACCGAGCGGTCCGACACCACCATCCTGTTGCATCTGGCCGCGGGGCGGGACAGTGCCACCGCGGTGTCGCTGCCCCGGGATCTGATGGTGGACGTGCCGGGCTGCACACGGCCGGACGGCAGCCGTACCGAGCCCATGTTCACGATGTTCAACTACGCCTTCCAGGTGGGCGGCACGGCCTGCACGATCCGGACCGTGGAGCGGCTGACGAACATCCGTGTCGACCATCACGTGGTCGTCGACTTCCACGGGTTCAAGGACATGGTCGACGCGGTCGACGGCGTCGAGGTGTGCCTGGCGGAACCGATCCGGGACAAGGCGGCCAAGCTGAGGCTCCCGGCGGGGCGGGTGACGCTCAACGGTGAGCAGGCCCTCGGGTATGTGCGGGCCCGCAAGTCGCTGGGCAACGGCAGCGACACCGACCGGATGGACCGTCAGCAGCGGTTCCTCGGCGCGTTGGTCAACAAGGTGCAGAGCAATGACGTCCTGCTGAATCCGGTGAAGCTCTATCCGGTGCTGGACGCGGCCACTTCCGCCCTCACGACCGACCCGGATCTGGCGAGCCTGCGCGGTTTGTACGAACTCGTGCGCGGGCTGCGCGACATCCCCACCGAACGTGTGCAATTCCTTACGGTCCCGAGGGAGTCGTACGTCTACAACGCCAATCGCGACCAGCTTGTGGAACCCGAAGCGGAAAGGCTGTTCGAACGGCTGCGCTCGGACGCGCCCGTGGAGGTGACGCGGAACGCGCCCCGGGACTCGGCGGAATCAACGGAGTCGACGACCAAAAGCCGCAATCCGGCCGAGAATGACGGGGAAAGCGTCGAGAGCGCGGGTGAGGAGAGGGATGAAGGGGCGGGCAGTGAGCAGGACGGCGAGCCCTCTGCCGTCAATTCACCCGCGCCGACGTTCCGGGGTAACACGGCGGCCGAGGACACGTGCACGTAAAGCGCTTGTCAAGGTGATGAACCGCTGGCCGATCAAATGGGCGTATTGCCCGGTTGTAGGGAAGTGGAATTAATCACCGGCGTCGCTGGCAGGCGAACAAGGCGGTTAGTGTGAGCGATCCGGTGCATCCGGCCAGAGGTCCGTCCTGGGGTCGAGCACTGTGTGACCGAGACCCGAGCGCCTTTGGAGGGGAAAGGCGCCGCGTGGCCCCGACGGAGGGTTCAGACAACCGTGGACGCGCAAGGCCGTGGGCGGGCGGACGACATCGACCCCGCAGACCAGTGGGTACTCAACCCGAGCACTGGTGAATACGAACTGCGACTGACCCCTTCCGCACCGCAATCACCGCGGTCGGCTGTTCCCGGACCCCGCAGAGCGGCCACCGCCAGAGCGGGCGCCTCCCCGCGCGGTCGTACAGCAGCCCCGGCGGCTCCCGCGCCCCCCGGCCGTGAGGTGCCGCCGCCGCGCAGACGGCGCGGCGTGCCCGAGGAGCCGCTGCCGGGGCGGCGCGGGCGCCGGCCGGTGAAGAAGAAGTCCAAGGCGAAGAAGATCCTGCTGTGGACCGGCGGCACCATGGCATTCGTCCTGGTGGCCGCGGCGGGCGCCGGGTACCTCTACATCGAACACCTAAACGGCAACATCACCTCCGTCGCCGACGACGGCGCGAGCACCGGTGGCTTCCAGAAGGACAAGGCCATCAACATCCTGGTGATCGGCACGGACAAGCGCACCGGCTCGGGCAACGAGGGCTACGGCGACTCCGGCAGCGTCGGCCACGCGGACACCACGATCCTGCTGCACGTCTCCAAGGACCGCTCCAACGCGACCGCGCTGAGCATCCCGCGTGACCTGATCGTCGACGTCCCGGACTGCCCGACCACCCAGGAGGACGGCTCGCAGGACGTCATCAAGGGCACGACCGACGTCCGTTTCAACACCAGCCTGGGCCAGGACGACCGTACGCCCAGCTGCACCATGCGGACCGTCACCGAGCTGACCGGGATCACCCCCGACAACTTCATCGTCGCCGACTTCAACGCGGTCAAGACGCTGACCACGGCGGTCGGCGGGGTCGACGTGTGCCTGGCCAAGGACATCAAGGACCCGGACTCGCACCTCGACCTGAAGAAGGGGACGCAGCACATCTCGGGCGAGACGGCGCTCGCGTTCGTGCGCACCCGGCACGCGGTCGGGTTCGGCGGCGACCTGAGCCGGATCACACTGCAGCAGCAGTTCCTCAGCGCGCTGATGCGCAAGCTGAAGTCCAACGACACGCTGACCAACCCCGCGAAGATGATCAAGCTGGCCGAGGCGGGGACGAAGGCGCTGACCGTCGACTCCCAGCTGGACAGCATCAACAAGCTGAAGGACCTGGGTCTGGAGCTGGGCAAGCTCAACGTCAAGAACCTGACGTTCACCACGGTTCCGGTGATCGACAACCCGGCGGAGAAGGTGAAGGCGACCGTCGTGGTCAACCCGTCGTCGGCTCCCCAGGTCTTCGACATGATCAAGAACGACGTGTCGTTCACCGAGGTCAAGGCGCAGAAGAAGAAGGAGGCCGCCGCGGTCGCCGCCCGTCTCGAGGGCACCAAGGCGGACGCCTCCGAGGTGCGGGTGCGCATCCTCAACGGCGGTGCGGTGGCGGGCAGTGCGCAGACCGAGCTCGAGTACCTGCAGAACGAAGAGGGCGTGCTGAAGTCCGAGAACGCGGGCAACGCGGATACCGAGCTGAGCAAGACCACGCTCGAGTACGCTCCCGACCAGGCCGACCAGGCGCGTCGGCTGGCCGACATCATGGGCCTTTCCGGTTCGGCGATGAAGCCGGGCAAGAGCGTGACCAACTCCCAGGGCCAGCCGACGATGACGCTGACCCTGGGCAAGGACTTCAAGGGCGCGGGCGAGTCGCTCACCACTCCGACGAAGGCGCCGGAGGGGGTTCAGCAGTCCACCGCGGACAAGGTCGAGTGCGCCAAGTGACCTGACGGGCCTGCCTCACGTCTCACAGGGCGCAGAGGCCGGCCCGTTCGATGGCGCGAGGGTGGGGAGACAGGGGATGACGCACAGCAGTGTGCACGGGGAGGGGACGCGACCGGGCGTCCGGCACGCGAGTGGGGCAGGGCGGGAGGACGGCCGTCGTGGGGACGACGGCGACGGCTCCGGCAGACCCGACGGTTCCCCGGGGGGCGGGCACGGCGGGCGGCGCAGCCGGCGCCGGGCCAAGGCCAAGCACCGGCTGCTCCGTTGGTCCGCGACGACCCTCGCGGTGCTGATACTGGGGACGGCCGGCGCCGGATACCTCTACTACCAGCACCTCAACGGCAACATCGAGAAGGGCCGGCGCAGCGGCGGCGACTCCAAGGCGCGCAAGACCGAGGCGAACGCCGACGGGCAGACGCCGCTGAACATCCTGATGCTCGGCTCGGACAGCCGTGCGTCCGACGCGAACGTGGCGCTCGGCGGCGGCAAGGACACCCGGGGCAACCCGCCGCTGGCCGACGTGCAGATGCTCATCCACCTCTCCGCGGACCGCAAGAGCGCCGCGGTGGTGAGCATTCCGCGGGACACCCGGGTCGACATCCCGGCGTGCAAGGACCCGGACACCGGCAAGACGTACCCGGCGACCAACGACATCATCAACAGGACGCTGGGCCGCGGCGGGGCCGGCTGCACGCTGACCACGTGGGAGAACCTCACCGGGATCTACATCGACCACTGGATGACGATCGACTTCGCGGGCGTGGTGAGCATGGCGGACGCCATCGGCGGCGTCGAGGTCTGCGTGAACCAGAACGTGTGGGACCACCCGCTCCCGGGCGTGCCCGGCGGTTCCGGCCTGAAGATGAAGGCCGGCAAGAAGAAGGTCGAGGGCAAGCAGGCCCTGGAGTGGCTGCGCACCCGGCACGCCTGGGGCAGCGACCCGCTGCGGGCCCGGGCCCAGCACATGTACATGAACTCGATGATCCGCACGCTGAAGGACCAGAACGTCTTCACCGACGGCGGCCGCCTGATGGACCTGGCCGAGGCGGCCACCAAGTCCCTGAAGGTCTCGGAGGAGATCGGCACCGTCAAGGACCTGTACGACCTCGGCATGCAGCTCAAGACGGTGCCCACGGACCGCATCACCATGACGACGATGCCGACCGTCGAGGACAACGAGGACGTGAACCACCTGCTGCCGGCCGGGGCCGACGCCGAGAAGATGTGGGCGATGCTCCGCGACGACGTGCCCTTCGACGACAAGGGCGCCAAGGGCGGCAAGGGCGCGAAGGCGGACGCCGAAGCAGCGAGCACGGCCAGTGCGGCCGGCGCCAAGACCACCGACGACCCCGCCGCGGCGAACGACCAGATCGGCGTGCTGGTGCAGAACGCCACGCAGTCCGCCACCCTCGGCCCGGTCAGCGGCCGGGCGGGCGAGATCGCGCAGGCGCTCGTGGGCAAGGGGTTCACCAAGGCGACGAAGGACACCTCGACAGCGCTCACCGAGGCGCGGACCCTGGTGCGCTACCCGAGCGCCGAACTGGCGGGCGACGCCGAGGCGGTGGCCAAGTCCCTGGGGATTCCGGTGGGTTCGGTGCAGAAGTCGACGGACGTCTCCGGTGTCACCGTCGCCGTCGGCGCCGACTGGCGTTCCGGTACGACCTATCCGAAGCAGAAGACGCCTCGGGCCGGGGACCTGCCGAGCAACGCCGACGCTCTCAACGGCTCGGAGACCAAGTGCATGGACGTGTACCCGCCGTACCGTTGGTAGCGCCCTGCGCCGATCGAAGAAAGCGGGGAAAGTTCACTCGCCGCCGAATCGTGCGGATAGTGTGAGCGATCCAGTGGGGAAGGCGCTTGCCCTGACGGAGGATTCGGACAACCTTGGACGCACCAGGCCGTGAGCGGGCGGAGCACGTCGATCCCGCAGACCAGTGGGTACTCAATCCGAACACCGGCGAATACGAACTGCGGCTGACGCCCGCCGCACCACGCCGGGCCGTACCGCAGCCGCGTGGCGGCCGTTCGGCGCCTCCCGCTGCCCCCAGACGCGAGGTCCCGCCCCCGCGCAGGCGGGGGCCGGTCCCCGAGGAACCGCTGCCGGGGCGGCGTGGCCGCCGCCCGGTCAAGAAGACGTCGAAGGCGAAGAAGAGCCTGTTGTGGACCGGCGGCACCATGGCGTTCGTCCTGGTCGCCACCGCGGGCGCCGGCTACTTCTACCTCAAGCACCTCGAGGGCAACGTCAAGACAACGGACGTCGGCGACGCGGGCGCGAGCAGTTTCAAGAAGGACGAGGCCTTCAACGTCCTCGTCATCGGCACCGACAAGCGCACCGGCGAGGGCAACGACGGCTACGGCGACGCCGGCAGCGTCGGCCACGCCGACACCACGATCCTGCTGCATGTCGCCAAGGACCGCTCGAACGCGACCGCGCTGAGCATCCCGCGTGACCTGATCGTCGACATCCCCGAGTGCCCGGCCACGAAGGACGACGGCACCGAGGTGACCGTGGCGGCGCAGCGGGGTGTCCGCTTCAACCGGAGCCTCGGCGAGAGCGGCCGGGACGCGGGCTGCACCATGCGGACGGTGAAGGAGGCCACCGGCATCCAGCCGGACCACTTCATGATGGCCGACTTCAACGCGGTCAAGACGCTGACGACGGCGGTGGACGGCGTCGACGTGTGTGTGACCGAGGCCGTCAACGACAAGCAGTCGAAGCTCGTCCTGCCCAAGGGCGAGTCCACGGTCGAGGGCGAGCGGGCCCTCGCCTTCCTGCGCACCCGCAAGAGCTTCGGCAACAGCGGCGACCTCGACCGCATCAAGGTGCAGCAGCAGTTCCTGGGGTCGCTGATGCGCAAGATGTCCTCCAGCGACACCCTCACCAACCCCAAGAAGCTGCTGAAGCTGGCCGAGGCGGCCACCAGCGCGCTCACCGTGGACTCCGCGATCGGCAACGTCACCACGCTCAAGGACATGGCCCTGGAGCTGAAGCAGGTGCCCACCAAGAACATCACCTTCGCCACCATCCCGGTGGTGGACAACCCCGCCGAGGCGATCAAGGCGACGGTGGTCGTCGACGAGACCAGGGCGCCCCAGGTCTTCGACATGATCGTCAACGACGTGTCGTTCACCGAGGTCAAGGCGCAGAAGAAGAAGGAGGCCGCCGCGGTCGCCGCCCGTCTCAAGGGCACCAAGGCGGACGCCTCCGAGGTGCGGGTCCAGGTCTTCAACGGCGGTGCCGCGTCCGGCAGCGCGCAGAAGCAGCTGGACTGGCTGCAGAACAGCGCGGGCGTCGTCAAGTCGGAGAACGCGGGCAACGCGGACGTCGACCAGGCGAAGACGACCCTCGAGTACGCGCCTGACCAGGCCGACCAGGCCCGCCGGCTGGCCGACATCATGGGCCTGTCGGGCTCGGCGATGAAGCCCGGCGAGAGCGTGACCAACTCCCAGGGCCAGCCGACGATGACCCTGATCCTCGGCAAGGACTTCAAGGGTGCGGGCGTGAAGATCAACGGCGCCTCGGCCGAGACGCCGGACGTGGAGAGGTCCACAGCCGACAAGGTCGTGTGCGCGAGTTGACGCTCCGTGCACGTCAGTTGACCGCTCAGGCGAGTTGGCTGAGGCTCAAGCGCGTTCCTTGACGGCTCAAGCGCGTTAGTTGACGAAACAGAGCAACCTGACGGGCCCGTCGTATGTCTCCAGGACGTACGGCGGGCCGCGCCATGGCGCGAGGGCGGGATGGTCGGGGAGGACTCGAAGTGACGCGGAACAGTGTTCGGGATGTCGAACCAGTCGCCGAGAAGGTCGGCGTCGTCGGCGACAGCCGGCACGGCGCACGCCGCTCACCGCGGGCGCGCCGGCTGCTGCGCTGGTCCGCGACGACCCTCGCCGTGCTGATACTGGGTTCGGCCACCGCCGGTTACCTCTACTACCGGCATCTCAACGGGAACATCAAGAAGGACGAACTCAACCTCGGCGACAACAAGGTCGCCGAGCCGACGCCGAACGCCGCCGGCCAGACCCCGCTGAACCTCCTGCTCATCGGCTCTGACGCCCGCGACACCGAGGAGAACCAGCAACTCGGCGGCGCCCGCGAGACGTTCGGCTCGACGCCGCTGGCGGACGTGCAGATGCTGGTGCACCTGTCCGCCGACCGCTCCAACATGTCGGTCGTCAGCATGCCCCGCGACACCCTCGTGAAGATCCCGAAGTGCACCGACCCGGACGACGACAAGGAGTACCCGGCGAGCGAGGGCCGCGTCATGACCAACCGGAGCCTCGGCCACGGCGGCCCCGGCTGCACGGTGGCCACCTGGCAGGAGCTCACCGGCATCCACATCGACCACTTCGTGATGGTCGACTTCGCGGGCGTGGTGTCGATGGCGGACGCCGTCGGCGGGGTCCCGGTCTGCGTGGACGCCAACATCCTCTCCCGCGACAGCCAGGGCCACGGCTCCGGTCTGAAGCTGGAGAAGGGCACCACGCCGGTGAAGGGCGAGCAGGCACTGCAGTGGCTGCGGACGCGTTACGGCTTCGAGGACGGCAGCGACCTCGCCCGCGCCAAGGCCCAGCACATGTACATGAACTCGATGGTCCGGACGCTGCGCGAGAACGCCACCCTCAGCAGCCCGAACAAACTCCGCAAGCTCGCCGAGGAGGCCACCGAGGCCCTCACGGTCGACCCGGGCCTCGACACCGTCAAGAAGCTCTACGACCTCAGCAACGAGCTGCGCAAGGTGAAGCCGGAGCGCATCACCATGACCACGATGCCCAACCGGTACGTGGGCGCCCGCGTCGAGCCCACCGAGGACGCCGAGCAGCTGTTCCGCCTGGTGAGGGAGGACATCGCGCTGGACGGCAAGGACGCGGGGAAGGCGAGCCCGGCCCCGTCGGCGACCGCGTCCGGCGACCAGGCCGCCGACGACGACGAGATCGGGGTCCTCGTCCAGAACGGCACCCGCACCGACACGCTCCGCGCGGCGTCCGGACGCGCGAGCACGGTGGCCGGGCTGCTCGTGGAGAAGGGCTTCACCAAGGCGGACGCGGACACCACGTCGGCGCTGAGCGAGGACCGCACGGTCGTCCGCTACCCGAGCGCCGAGCTGCAGGGTGACGCCGAGCGGGTCGCCACGTCCCTCGGGATTCCGGCGGGTTCGGTGGAGCGGTCGACGGACGTCTCCGGGGTCACGCTCGTCGTGGGCGCGGACTGGCGTGACGGTACGACGTACAAGGCGCCCGAGAAGGACGACAGGACCCCGGAGTCGGCGCAGGCACTCAACGGCGCCGACGAGGACGCCTGCATGCACGTGAACCCGGGGTTCACCTGGTCCTGAGCCGGGCCCCGCGCCGGGCCCCAGCCGGGGCCCTGAGTCTGCCTCAGGCGGTGAGCTCGCCGGCGCCCGCGTGGACCGCGGGGCGCCGGCTCGCGATCACCTTGCGGGCGAGCGAGCGCGGGCTGGTCAGGAAGCCCCAGCCCCACGACATGTGCATGGTGGCGAGGGCGACGGGGATCTGCAGCCGTGCCTTCAGCGGCAGTCCCCTGCCCGCGGGGACGGACCCGAGGACGATCGCCGCGAGGTAGCCGCCGGGGACGACGAGAGCCCACGGGCTGACCAGGGCGCCCAGCACGATTCCCGCGCCGATCGCGCACACCGCGGTCGGCGGGGCGAGGTAGCGCAGGTTGATGGAGCCCTCGTGGTAGCGGGCGACGACGTGCCGCCAGCGGCCGTAGTCCTTGTACTGCTTGGCGAGGGCGCGCACGCTCGGCCGGGGCCGGTACGACACCTTCAGCTCGGGCGAGAACCAGATGAGCCCGCCCGCCTCCCGGATCCGGAAGTTGAGCTCCCAGTCCTGGGCGCGGATGAACTCCACGTTGTACCCGCCCTGCTGCTCCAGCGCCTCGCGTCGGAACACCCCGAGGTACACCGTCTCGGCCTGGCCGGCCTGCCCGCCCGTGTGGAAGACGGCGTTGCCCACGCCGATCTTCGAGGTCATGGCGGCGGCGACCGCGTGCTCCCAGTCGTTCTCGCCCTCGGCGTGCATGATGCCGCCGACGTTCTGCGCGCCGGTCTCCTCCAGGAGCCGTACGGCGGTGGTGATGTAGTTCGGCGAGAGCATGCCGTGGCCGTCGACGCGCACGACGATCGGGTGCCGGGAGGCCTTGATCGCGGCGTTCAGCGCGGCCGGCGTACGGCCGGTGGGGTTCGGCACGGTGTGCACGCGGGGGTCTTCGCGGACGAGCTCGGCCGCGATCTCGTCCGTACGGTCCGTGGACGGACCGAGGGCGATCACGACCTCCATCTCGCCGGCGTACTCCTGCGCGAGGATCGCTTGGACGGCTCCGCGCAGATGCCGCTCCTCGTTGAGGACGGGCATGATCACGGACACGGCGGGGAGCTGCACGTCGGGCTTGGCGTTCATAGGGCCCAAACGTTACCGCGAATGGGGGACACGAGTGCGCCCTGCCCGGGGCGGTGCACCGGGCAGCAGATCGTATGGGCCTACGGTGCTCACGATCCCACGCACGCGGAGGTGTCCCCCCATGCCCACGCCGCCCCGCTCCCCCGCCGCCCGGCCCCAGCGCCGCCCGCAGCCACCGCGGTCGGTGCGACCCCCCGTACGACGGAAAAAGCCGCGCTGGGCCATGCGGGCGGTGACGACCCTCTCCGTGGTCGTGCTCGCCGCGGCCGGGATCGGCCACGCGGTGGTCACCAGCCTCGACGCGGACATCACGCGGGTCGACCCCTTCAAGGACATGAAGAACCGCCCGAGGGCCGGTCACGGCATGAACGTCCTCCTCGTCGGCACGGACGGCCGCGACAAGATCAGCGAGGACGAGCGGCGGAAGTACCGGCTCGGCGGCGCCCCCTGCCGCTGCACCGACACGATGATGATCGTGCACATCTCGGAGGACCGGGAGCGGGCGAGCGTGGTGAGCCTGCCGCGCGACTCGTACGCCGTGACGCCCGCGCACACCGACCGGACGACCGGCAAACGGCACCACGGACATCCGCTCAAGCTCAACGCGGCGTACGCGGAGGGCGGCCCGCAGCTGACCGTGCGGACCGTCGAGAGCATGACCCGGGTGAAGATCGACCACTACCTGGAGGTCGACTTCACCAGCTTCATGAAGACGGTGGACGTGCTCGGCGGGGTCGAGATCTGCACCACCGAGCCGCTGAAGGACACCTACACCGGCCTCGACCTCCCGCCCGGCACCCACACCATCCAGGGCGGCCAGGCCCTCCAGTACGTCCGCTCCCGTCACGTCGACGGGACCTCCGACCTCGGCCGGATGCAGCGCCAGCAGCGCTTCATGGCCGCCCTGATCGACCGTGCCACGTCCTCCGGGATCCTGCTGAACCCGATGAAGTTCCGGGACATCACCCGGGCCGTGCTGGGCTCCGTACGAGCCGACAAGGGCTTCGGCACGCACGAGCTGCTCGACCTCGGCCGGGCCATGCGCAGCTTCTCCCCCTCCTCCTCCGAGTTCACCACCGTGCCGATCGGGCAGATGGGATACGCCGTCAAGGGCGTCGGTTCCACGCTGAAATGGGACGCCCGCAAGGCCGGCCGCCTCTTCCGGGCCCTCCGCGAGGACAAGCCGCTGTCCGCACGCAAGCCGCAGAGCAAGGTCCTGCGCGTGGACGTCGCCCCTCAGCAGATCCGCGTCCAGGTCGAGAACGGCACCGCCACGGCCGGCCTCGGCAAGCGCGTGGACGCGGCGCTGGCGGCGACCGGTTTCCGTACGACGCGCCTGCCGGTCAACGCGGCCGACCGCACGGTGAAGCGCACGGTGAAGCGCACGGTCGTCGCCTACGACCCCGGCTGGGACCGCTCCGCGAAGTCCCTCGCGGCCGCGCTGCCGGGCAGCGAGCTGCGGGCGGTGAAAGGGCTGGGGGCGACGCTGAAGGTGATCGCCGGGACGGACTTCCGAGAGGTGCGCAGGGTGCGGGCGGTGAATCCGGCGCAGGGCGCGTTCGGGGTCATGCGGGGCGACGAGGCGCTGTGCCCGTAGGTCGGCGGCCTGGGTCATGGACCTCGGCGGCGTACTGCCCTGCGACTCGGCTGGGGTGGTTGCGGGTGGCCTGGGCAGTCGTGGAGTGGCCTGGGCGGTCGGTCGGTAGGCGGCCCAGGGGTCTTGAACGGCACGGGCGGTCGCAGGCGCCTGGGCGGTCGTCAGGGGGCCCGGGAGTTGGCCCGGGCGGTCGTTACGTGGCCCGGATGGGGTGGCGGGCCGGGGCGGACGCTCCATGGCCCGGGAGCAACGGGTGGCCCTGTCGGTCGTAGGCGGTCCGGGCGGGGCGTTTGGTGGCCCCGGGGCATGGAGGGCTCGGGCGGTCGTGGTGACTCGGGGCGGCCTGGACTGGCGGCCAGGGCGGACATGGGATGGCTCGGTGTCGCGGGTGGCCTGGGAGTCATGGGGGGCGCAGGCGGTGCTTGCGGGGGGCCGACGATCATGGGGTGGCGGTCAGGGGACGGGCCGGGAGTCGGCGGAGGCCCGGGGCGACGGGTAGTGCTCAGTCCTCGAAGCCGTCCGCCGCCCTGCGCTCACGGAGTTCCATGATCGCCCGGCGGCGGGCCAGACGGTGGGTGCGGCGGATCTGGGCCTCCTGGTTGCGGCGCTTGTCACGCTCGGTCTCCGGGAGTACCGGGGGGACCCGGCGCGGCTTGCCGTCTGCGTCGACGGCGGCGAAGACGAGGTAGGCGGAGCCGACCTGGGTGGCCGGGTTGGACTCGTTCCACCGCTCGGCCAGCACCCGCACCCCGACCTCCATCGAGGTCCGGCCGGTCCAGTTGACCTGGGCCTTCACGTGGACGAGGTCGCCGACCCGGACCGGCTCCAGGAACGCCATCTCGTCCATGGACGCGGTGACGGCGGGCCCGCCGCTGTGCCGGCCGGCCACGGCACCGGCCGCGTCGTCGACCAGCTTCATGATCACGCCGCCGTGCACGGTGCCCAGGAGGTTCGTGTCGGCGTTGGTCATGATGTGGCTGAGCGTGGTCCGGGACGCCGAGGTCGGCTTGCCCGGGATATCCGGAGTCTCCGATACCGCTGTGGAGGCCTGGTCTGTCATGGCCTCCACCTTATGCCGAGGTGACAACCGGGGATTTTGTGTCAGCTTCGCAACAGCAGTGCCCTTATTTTCCGACGAACCTTGTAAGGGACATACCAGTGCCCTGCACACTGGGGCCCATGAACGATTGGCCCGAGGCATGGTCCGACGACAACCGCGGCAGCCGGTACGGACGCGGCAGCTCGAGCGCGCAGCCCGAGAGCGCCCGCGTCATGCGGCAGGTCCGCCGCGGCCAGGCGGCTCCGCCCGGGCAGGGCGGGTACGGGGGCCCCGGCGCCCCCGCCCCGCCGTACGGCGGCGTCCCGCAGCAGCCGTCGTACGTCAACGGCGGTGACGACACCGTCTACGACGACGGGTACAACAGCGGCTACAACACGGGCCAGGTCTACGGCGGCGGTGGCCCCGGCGGTCCCGTCGGCGGCGGCCGTGGCCCGCGCCCCGCGCCGAACTGGCGCCGCCGGATCAAGCTGACCACGGTCATCGTGCTGACCGTGCTGGTCGTGACGACCGTCGGCACGTACTTCTGGGCCGACTCCAAGCTCAACCGCGAGGTCGACCTGTCCAAGGTCATCGACCGGCCGGACGCGGGGGAGGGCACGAACTACCTGATCGTCGGCTCCGACAGCCGCGCGGGTATGTCCGCTGAGGAGAAGAAGAAGCTGCACACCGGCTCCGCCGAGGGCAAGCGCACCGACTCGATGATGATCCTGCACGTCGGCAGCAACGGCGACACGCTGATCTCGCTGCCGCGTGACTCGGACGTGGAGATCCCGACGTTCAAGGGATCCGAGTCCGGCAAGACGTACCAGGGCACCGGCCGTCACGTGAAACTGAACGCCGCCTACGCCGAGGACGGCCCCGAACTGCTGGTCCGCACGGTCGAGTTCAACACCGGCCTGCACATCGACCACTACGTGGAGATCGGCTTCGCCGGCTTCGCGAACATCGTGGACTCGGTCGGCGGCGTCGAGATCGACATCCCGAAGGGCGGCATGAAGGACACCAAGTCCGGCGCCGACTTCGAGGCGGGCAAGCAGACCCTGGACGGCGAGCAGGCGCTCGCCTTCGTCCGTACCCGGTACGCGCTCAAGGGTTCCGACCTGGACCGGACGAAGAACCAGCAGAAGTTCCTCAACGCTCTCGCCAACCAGGTCGCGACCCCGAGCACGATCCTCAACCCGTTCAAGCTGTACCCGACCATGGGCTCGGGCCTGGACTCGCTGATCGTCGACAAGGACATGGGTCTGTACGACCTGGCCTCGATGTTCTGGGCGATGAAGGGCGTCAACGGCGGCGACGGCACGTCGATGAACATGCCGACCTCCGGCTCCACCAGCTCCGGCAACCTCATCTGGGACAAGACCAAGCTGAAGACCCTGGTGGACGAGCTGAAGAACGACGAGAAGGTCACGGTCAGGGCAGCTGACGGCTGAAGCGCCCCGGACAAGGGCACCCGTGCGCGGGTGCCCTTGAACGCGGTCGGGTGCGGGGATCACATCGTGGCGCCCGCCATGGCGCGGCAGCTTGCCTCGCAGCGGCGACACGCCTCCGCGCAGCGCATCATCTGAGGATCGTCCGGCATGGACATACACGCCTCGGCGCACATGGCACACGCCTCGGCGCACATCGCGCACATCTGAGCCGACATGGGCGAGCGGCGCATCATCATGTCCGCGCACATGCGGGTCGTCTCGGCGCAGTCCATGAGGGTGCGCATGATCTGCATCTGGGCCTGGCCGCCCATCTGCATGCAGGAGCTCATGGTCTCCTCGCAGACGGTGTGGCAGGACATGCACGCCTCGACGCAATCCTGCATCTGCCTGCTCATCGCCGTGGTGGTTCCGGGCTGGGTCATGGCTCCTCCTGGGGTGCGGGAGCCCGGGGCGGGCCCCGTGCCCTTCCGTCCTACGCCTGTCCACCGGACCGCGCCATCGGGCGGGCGCGGAAATTCCGCAGCGGGGGCCGCACGCGCGTCGCCCTCCGCCTCGATGGGAGGCGAAGGGCGACGGGGTACGGCGGACGGGCGGGCGTCAGGGCAGGTTGCGGGCCATGACGATCCGCTGGACCTGGTTCGTGCCCTCATAGATCTGGGTGATCTTCGCGTCGCGCATCATGCGCTCGACCGGGTAGTCACGGGTGTAGCCGTACCCGCCCAGCAGCTGAACCGCGTCCGTGGTGACCTCCATCGCCACGTCCGACGCGAAGCACTTCGCCGCCGCGCCCTGGAAGGTGAGGTCCGCGTCGACGCGCTCGGACTTCGCCGCGGCCTGGTACGTCAGGGCACGGGCCGCCTCGATCTTCATGGCCATGTCGGCGAGCATGAACTGGATGCCCTGGAAGTCGGCGATGGGCTTGCCGAACTGCTTGCGCTCCTGGACATAGCCCTTGGCGTAGTCGAGGGCGCCCTGGGCGATGCCGAGGGCCTGGGCGGCGATGGTGATGCGGGTGTGGTCGAGGGTCTTCATCGCCGTGGCGAAGCCGGTGCCCTCCTCGCCGATCATGCGGTCGGCGGGGATGCGGACGTTGTCGAGGTAGACCTCGCGCGTCGGGGAGCCCTTGATGCCGAGCTTCTTCTCCGGGGCGCCGAAGGAGACGCCCTCGTCGGACTTCTCGACCACGAAGGCGCTGATGCCCTTCGAGCGCTTGGTGGGATCGGTCACCGCCATGACCGTGTAGTACTCGCTCTCGCCCGCGTTGGTGATCCAGCGCTTCACGCCGTTCAGGACGTAGTGGTCGCCGTCGCGGACCGCCTTCGTCTTCATGCCGGCCGCGTCCGAGCCCGCGTCCGGCTCGGAGAGGGCGTACGAGAACATCGCGTCGCCCTTGGCGAGCGGGGTCATGTACTTCTTCTTCAGGTCCTCGGAGCCGGAGAGGATCACCGGGAGCGAGCCCAGCTTGTTCACGGCCGGGATCAGGGAGGAGGAGGCGCACACCCGCGCCACCTCCTCGATCACGATCACCGTGGCCAGCGCGTCCGCGCCCGCGCCGCCGTATTCCTCGGGTACGTGGATCGCGTGCAGGTCGCCGGCCACCAGGGCCTCCAGCGCCTCCCGGGGAAAGCGGGACTCCTCGTCCACCAATGCGGCGTACGGCAAGATCTTCGCCTCGGCCAGCGAACGGATCGCGTCACGGAGCATGTCGTGCTCCTCGGACGGGCGGTACAGGTCGAAGTCAGCCGATCCGGCCAAGGTGCTCACGCTCCAAAAAACGCTGCGGTGCTGGCGCTAATTACCGTTAAGTAACTCAAATTTTAAGGGCCCGCCCACCGGAGTGATACGTGAGCTTGGCGACAAGGGGAAAGTTGCCCGCCGAGAGGCCGTGCCATGCCCCGACTATGCTCTTCCCGCGCACCCGACGCACCCCCCGGCCGTCCCCCTGGAGCACCACATGAGCCTCAAGATCACCGTGATCGGCACCGGCTATCTCGGCGCCACGCACGCCGCCGCCATGGCCGAACTGGGGTTCGAGGTGCTGGGGCTGGACGTCGTACCGGAGAAGATCGAGAAACTCCAGCGGGGCGAGGTCCCGATGTACGAGCCGGGGCTGGAGGATCTGCTGCGCAAGCACGTCGCCGGGATCGAGGGGTCCAGCGGGCGGCTACGGTTCACCATGGACTTCGCCGAGGTGGCGGCGTTCGGCGACATCCACTTCGTCTGCGTGAACACTCCGCAGCGGCACGGCGAGTACGCCGCCGACATGTCGTACGTGGAATCCGCCATCGCCTCGCTCGCACCGCATCTCACCGGTCCCGCGCTGGTCGTCGGCAAGTCGACCGTCCCGGTCGGTTCCGCCGACCGGCTGGCCCGCTACCTGGCCGAGAACTCCCCGGCCGGCGAGGACGCCGAGCTGGCCTGGAACCCGGAGTTCCTTCGCGAGGGCTTCGCCGTGCAGGACACGCTGCACCCGGACCGGATCGTGGCGGGCGTGCGCAGCGAGCGGGCGGAGAAGCTGATGCGCGAGGTGTACGCGACGCCGCTCTCCGACGGCACGCCCTTCGTGGTCACCGACTTCCCGACCGCCGAGCTGGTGAAGACGTCCGCGAACTCCTTCCTGGCCACCAAGATCTCCTTCATCAACGCGATGGCGGAGGTGTGCGAGGCCGCCGACGGCGACGTCGCCAAGCTGGCCGAGGCGATCGGGTACGACGACCGGATCGGGAAGAAGTTCCTGCGGGCGGGCATCGGGTTCGGCGGCGGGTGTCTGCCGAAGGACATCCGCGCCTTCATGGCCCGCGCCGGTGAGCTGGGCGCCGACCAGGCGCTGACCTTCCTGCGCGAGATCGACTCGATCAACATGCGCCAGCGCGGGCAGATGGTGGAGCTGACCCGGCAGGCGCTGGGCGGCGGCTCCTTCCTGGGCAAGCGGGTCGCCGTGCTCGGCGCCACCTTCAAGCCCGACTCGGACGACGTCCGGGACTCGCCCGCGCTGAACGTCGCCGGGCAGATCCACCTCCAGGGCGGCCAGGTCACGGTGTACGACCCGAAGGGCATGGGCAACGCCCGCCGGCTCTTCCCGACCCTCGGGTACGCCGACTCGGCCGTCGACGCCGTGCGCGGCGCCGATGTCGTCCTCCACCTCACCGAGTGGCGCGAGTTCCGCGAGCTGGACCCGGCGGCGCTCGGCGAGGTCGCGACGGACCGGGTGATCCTGGACGGGCGCAACGCGCTCGACCCCGAGGTGTGGCGGCGGGCCGGGTGGCGGTACCGGGCGATGGGCCGGCCGACCGCCTGAAAGGAATTCGGGCCCCGAAAGGCCGGTTCCATGAATTCCGGACGGGTTCGATGAAACTCCGGGAATTCCCACAGGATCGGTGAAGGACCGGCTGCAATTACGGTGATTTTCTGGAGGACCGTCGCGGGAAACCCCGTCCACGGCCCCGCACCGACCCCCGCCCGGACCATGTCCCACATGGTGTGCACGCTTTCCGAGGGCCGCATATGCCCGTCGTCCCCGAAATCCTCAACACGAGTTCGATTCCCTTTCGAGCACCATGCGGAATTGACCGTTCTCACACAGGGGGCCCCTGTGAAAGAGAGGTAAGCAACGGCGGCTTAACAAACGCGTAGCCAAGCGGAATTTACGTTCCACTCCACTGGTCGTCATTCGCCACACCTTCCATTGGCTTGACCAGACCATGCCAGGAGTGATTCATGCCCTTGTTCCGCAGGGTGGAGTGGCCACGCGACCATCGCGACGAAGTGGTGGCGGGCGCGCTCGTCGGCGCCGTGGTGATCGTGCTGGGATACGCCTCGGGCATCGGTGCCCCCTCCGGAACCGCCGAGGCCGCCGTTCCCCCCACCTCGCCACCCGCGGCCACGGCCCCGGCGAGCCCTGTCGCTCCGGGCGGCTCCGGCGCGCAGGACACCGGCACCGGCTCGGGCGGCGGATTCGGTACGGGTGAGCTGCCGTCGCACGGCAGCGTCGGCGGGGTCGGCCCAGGCACCGGCTACGGCACCGGCGGCCAGGGCGGTTACACCGGCGGCGGCACGGGCGATTCCGGCCACTCCGGTCACGAGACCTCGCCGCCCCCCGGGAGCACCACCCCCACCCCCACGCCCACCCTGTCGCCGACCGTCCCCGACGCCGGCACCTGCCAGGACGGCGAGGTCACCCTCGTACGGCCGCTCCTCGACGGACTCTCCGAGCCCCTGTTCGGCATCCTGAACGGCAGCGGCAGCATCGACACCGGCACCGGCACCGGCACCGGCACCGAGGAAACGCCCGAGCCGCAGCCCTCTCCCTGTGTCGGGCTCGCCCCCGTCTCCGTCACCGGGCTTCTCGGCATCAGCGCCTCCCCGCTGCCGGAGGCGACCCCGTGACCCGGAACCTCCGCCGCGCCCTGCTCCTGCTCGTCCTCACCCCGCTCCTGTACGCCCTGGCCGGCGCGCCCCAGGCGGCCTCCGCCCACACCGACCTGGTCGCCTCCTCCCCCAAGGACGGCGCCGAACTCGCCGAGGCACCCGGCCACCTCACCCTCACCTTCGACGAGCCCGTCGACCTCGCCGACGTGCGCGTGCTGACCATCGACGGCAACCGGCTTCCGGTGTCCCGGACCCCGGGCGCGGGTACCGACAGCGTGCAGGTCGCCCTCGCCGCCCCGGCGGGAGGCCGGCTCGCGGTCGTCTGGTCGGTGGTCGACGAGGAGGACGGGCACGCCTCCTCCGGCCGGATCGCCTTCGGCGTCGGCGCACAGCCGGTGGCCGCCGAAGCCGGTGACGAGGCCGCGTCCCCCGCTCCCGCACCGTCCCCCTCGGTCCGCAAGGGCCTCGTCGCCGTCCGATGGGCCGGCTACCTGTCACTGGCGCTGTTCGTCGGCGGGCTGGCCTTCGTCACCCTGCTGTGGCCGCGCGGCGCGCACGAGCCACGGGCCCGGGCACTGCTCACGCTCGCCTGGACGGGCGGCATGCTGACGACGGTCGCCGCCGTCGGCCTGCAGGGCGCGTACACCGCGCTCGGCGGCCTGCGGGACGCGCTGCGCCCGGCGGCGTACGCCGACGTGCTGGCCACCGAACCCGGCGTGGTGCTCGCCGCGCGCGGCCTGCTGTGGGTGCTGGCGGCCGTGGTGCTGGGCGCGCTGATGCAGGGCGGTCCG
This sequence comes from Streptomyces sp. AC555_RSS877, assembly GCF_019049245.1. Lineage (GTDB taxonomy): Bacteria > Actinomycetota > Actinomycetes > Streptomycetales > Streptomycetaceae > Streptomyces. Next base: position 48,545 of record NZ_JAGMUK010000216.1, read on the forward strand.
GGCACCTCCCGCTCCCCCGGCTGGCGGGTGGGCGCCCTCGCGGTGACGTTCGGGCTGCTGCGGACGACCGGCATGGCGGGCCACAACTCCGACGGCAGCGAGCCCACCTGGGGCGCCGTCGCCGACTTCGTCCATCTGCTCGGCGCCTCGCTGTGGATCGGCGGGCTCACCATGCTCACCCTGGCCGTGCTGCCGCGCCGGCGGGTCGGTGAGCTGGCCGCGGTGCTGCCGGGCTACTCGCGGCTCGCGGCCGTGAGCGTCACGGGCATCGTCGCCGCGGGGCTGGTGCTCACCTGGCAGGTGGTGGGGTCGTACGACGCCCTGCTGCACAGCTCGTACGGACACCTCCTGCTCATCAAGACGGCCGTCCTCGCCACCGTCCTCCTCGCCGCGTACGCCAGCCGTCAATGGGTGCGTACGCGCCTCGATCTCGCCGTGCTGTTGCGCGGTGACGCCGCGACCGTGCGGCCCTTCGGTTACTCGGTCGCGGCCGAGACGGGGCTCGTCCTCGTCGTGCTCGTCGTGACGAGTCTGCTGGTCACGGCCGACCCCGGCCGCTGAACTTCCCCCATGCACAAAGGAGTCGAAGTGAAAGAGAGCAACAACACCGGTGAGCGGCGGCGCAGGCCGCCGGCCGGGAACCGGGGCCTGCTGGTCGCCGGACTCGGCGCGGCGCTGGCCGCCGTGCTCAGTCTCGGGCTGCTGAACGCGGCCTCGGGTTCCACTGGCTCCTCGGAGCAGGCCGCGGGCGCGGCTCAGGCGCCCGCTGCCGCCGCCGAGGCGCAGCCCGTGGCGGCCGCCAAGGCCGACTACCAGGTCGACATCATGGGCAACAAGTTCGGCGACGGGAAGCAACTCGTCGTCGAGGTCGGCCAGACGGTCCAGTGGACCAACCACGACAGCGTGCCGCACACGGTCACCACCACCAAGGCCCCGGTGAAGTTCGACTCCGGGACGCTGGAGCAGGGCGACTCGTGGTCCTACACCTTCACCAAGGCGGGGACGTACGAGTACTACTGCGCGGTGCACCCGGACATGGTGGCGTCCGTGAAGGTCGTCGCCGGCGACGGCGGCGGGTCGACACCGGCCCCCACGCCCACGCCGACCCCCACGGCCCCGCCCACGACCGGCCCCACACCCACGACGCCGCCGACCGCCACACCTACTCCCACTCCCACTCCCACAGGCGGCTCCGGCGGCGGCTCGGGTGACGACGAGCAGTGCGCCAGCGTCCAGAACGTGCTGCTGCCGATCCTCCAGCACCTCTACGTGGCGCACCTGGAGCGGTCGCCGGGCGAGCAGGTGCAGGACGCGCTCGCGCTCGACTCGTACCTCAAGATGCACACGGTGTGGGTGGAGAGCATCCTCAAGCCGGCCCTCGAAGGCGGCGGCTCGGTGCTCGACGACACGCTCGGCGTGCTGCTGAACCACGTCAACAAGGCGCACCTGGAGGAATCGCTCGGACAGCAGGTCACCGACCTGCTCGATGTCGACAGCTACGTGAAGATGCACACCGTCTGGGCCGGGCAGATGCTCACGCCCACCACGGACTTCCTCACCACCAGCTGCTGACGATCCGTGACACGGGGACGCCGCTCCGGCCGGGGCTCAGCCGGCCGGAGCGGCGCCCTCCCATTCTCCACGCCTTCACCACGCTTCGGGAACCGCTTTCCAAGGAGTCCGGGATGACGACCGTCACCCTGCCCACCGTCCCTCCCCCGCCGGAAGCCCGCGCCGGCACCGGCCGGCTGCTGCCCCTGCCCGGCCGGTACACGGTCGCCCCCGGCCGCTCACTCGTCGAACTCACCGCCTGGTACGGCCCGTTGCCGACCCGACGTCGTCGTGTCCCGCTCACCGGGGCCTCCCTCACCGTGTCCGACCCCCGGTCCGGCATCGACCCGCAGACCGTCTTCACCGAAGCCGACACCCCCCTCTTCCGCTTCGGGTTCGACGGCCCGCACCTCAAGGCCGCGTTCGCCTCGGAACGGGTCGACGAGTCCGACGGCCGTCTCCAGGTCACCGGCGACCTCGACCTCGACGGCGTCGCCTTCCCCGTCCTGCTGCGGCTGCGCGTGGTCGAGCGGGCCGACGACCGGCTGCTCACCGTGGGCACCGCCCGGCTGCCGTACCGGCTGCTGCGCCGGGCCACCGGCTTCCGGCTGCCGTGGCGGCTGCCGGCCACCCGGCTGCGGCTGCTCGTCGCGGCGGAGTTCGCGTGAGGGCGGCCCGGCTCATGACACGGCGTACGGCCCGCGGTGCCGCCGCGTCCGCCGCCCTCGCCCTCCTCGCCCTGCCGCTGCTGCCGTCCGGGCAGGCGTCGGCGGCCTCGTACAGCGTGGCGATGAAGGGGTACGCCTTCTCGCCCGCGGCCCTGAGCGTCCCCGTCGGGTCCACGGTGACCTGGACCAACCAGGACACGGCACCGCACGACGTGAAGACCACCTCGGGCCCGGTCTCGATCCACTCGCCCATGCTGAACAAGGGGCAGAGCTGGAGCTTCACCTTCGGCACGCCAGGGTCCTACGGCTACTACTGCACGGTCCATCCGGACATGACAGCCCGGATCACGGTCAGGGCGGCGGCACCAGCGACGACGGCCGCGCCCACGCACGACCACTCGGAGTCATCCGGCTCATCCGGCTCATCCGGTACGTCGGGTTCCTCGGGTTCCTCGGCGGGTCACGCGGAGCACGAGGCGTCCTCACCCAGCCGTACGACGGCGGGCGGCAAGACGCCGACGATGAGCATGCCGGCGTCGTCGCCGGCGTCCACCGCCCCGGGGGCGGCCGTACCGCAGGCACCCACGTCACCGCAGCCGGGACAGCTGGCCCAGCCCCAGGCCGCCGCCTCCTCGGTCCGCCCGCTCGACCCGCTGCTCGTGCTGGCCGGCATCGTCGCCGGCGTCGCCGTGCTGTGTCTGCTGGTCGTCGGGTCCCGGGCGGCGGTGCCCCGGGGTGAGGAGGAGGCGGGGGCGTAGGTCAGTCCTTGGCCCGGTAGCGGCGCATCTTCGCGCGGGCCCCGCACACCTGCATCGAACACCAGCGGCCCCGGCCGGCCGGGCTGCGGTCGTAGTACGCCCAGTGGCAGTCGGCGGCCTCACAGGCCTTCAGCCGGGTCCAGGTGCCCTCGACGAGGGCGTGGGCGACGGCTGCCGCGACCCGTGAGAGCAGCGGGCCCTCGTCGGCCGGGGCGAGGGCGGCGGAGCCGTCGCCCTCGTCGACCGTCACCACCAGGGGCGCCCGCGCGAGCAGCTCGCCCAGCGGGGTCACCGTGCGGTGCGGCGGGTGGCCCGCGTGGGCGAGCAGGGCCGCGCGCAGGGACTCGCGCAGTTCGCGGGCGGCGGGGAGACCGTCCTCCGGCAGCCCGAATTCCGCCCCGCCCAGCGAGTCGACGCCCGACTCGATGTCCAGTGTGTTGACCAGGGACTGGATCAGGGCCAGACCCCCGGGCGCGGGGGATCTCTCACTCATGCCAGCGACGTTACCGCCAATAGGGATGCATGCAGTAACCGTTACTGGTTACTCTGCTCTACAGGTAACCCCCGAGGGGGGTAACTCCGACTTCGAGGAGGAAGTCATGGCTCTCGCCAAGCTGGGCTGCGTCGTCCTGGACTGTCCCGACCCGCGCGCCCTCGCCGGCTTCTACGCCGACGTGCTCGGCGGCACCGTCAAGGACGAGGGAGAGTGGGTGGACCTGAAGCTGCCGGACGGCCAGACGCTGGCCTTCCAGGCCGCCCCCGGGTACGTACCGCCGCAGTGGCCCGCACCCGACCACTCGCAGCAGTTCCACCTCGATCTGGACGTGCCGGACTTGGACGCGGCCGAGAAGGAGGTGCTGGCGCTGGGTGCGAAGCCGCTGGACGCGGAGGACCGCTCGCGGAGCTTCCGGGTTTACGCGGATCCGGCGGGGCACCCGTTCTGTCTCTGCGCCGGCTGACCGACCCATCGACGCCCTGATCGTTCCGTCGAGCCAGGAGGATTCCATGGCACCCGTGGCCCGCTTCCGTTCCGTCGTGATCGACTGCCCCGACCCGCACGCGCTCGCCGCGTTCTACGCCCAGGTCGGCGGCGGCACGCCGGAGGCCGAGGACGACGACTGGGTCGTCCTGCGGATCCCGGACGGGCCTCGGCTCGCCTTCCAGCGGGCGCCCGGCTTCATCCCGCCGGAGTGGCCGCGCGCGGACCGCAACTCGCAGCAGTTCCACGTCGACTTCGACGGCGGGACCACCTGGGAGGAGATCGACGCGGCCGAGGAGAAGGTGCTGGCCCTGGGGGCGCGGATCCTGGACCGGGAGGACTTCGAGAAGAAGGACTTCCGGGTGTACGCCGATCCGGCGGGCCACCCCTTCTGCCTCTGCCGGATCGACCCGCTGTAGGTCGCGGGCCCCGGTCCGTCCGTCCCGTCTGTCCGTCCCGTCTATCCGTCCAGGTCGGCGATCTTCGCCGTGGACGGTTCCCGGCGCATCTGTGCCGCGCGGGCGGTGAAGTCCGCGCCGCGCAGCACGCGCTGGAAGTTGCCCCAGGTCAGCAGGGCGATGTCGGCCTCGGGCCAGCCGCGGCGCAGGAGTTCGGCGATGAGCTGCGGGTAGCAGGAGGCGTCACCGAGCTCCTGGGGGTGGGCGGTGCCGACGTCGAAGGTGCCGGACAGGCCCACGCACTCCGCGCCCGCGACCTTACGGACGTGGTCGAGGTGGTCGGCGACGTCCCGGACGGTCGGGCCGGTCTGCTCGGCGGTCAGCGGCACCATGCACAGGCCCTTGGCCTCGCCCAGCTCGGCGAGCAGGTCGTCGGGGAGGTTCGCCGGGTGCGGGCGCAGGGCGCGGGCGGCGGACCGGGTCCACACCACCGACGCCTTGGACGCCGCCAGCACGCGGCGGACGGTGTCCGCGGAGGCGCCCGAGAGGTCGGCGATGACGCCGAGCCGGTTCATCTCGCGCAGCACCTCCTCGCCGAACCGGGTGAGTCCGGGCTCGCTCGCCCAGGACACTCCCGTCAGGGTGAGAAAGCGCAGGCCCAGGGCGCGCAGGGCGCGCAGGATGCCGAGGGAGTCGCCGAGTGCGGCGGCTCCGGCGGGGCCCAGCAGGACGGAGACGCGGCCGCAGTTGCGTACGTCGGCCATCTGGCCGGCGGTGCAGGCGAGGCGCAGGCCCTCGGGGTGGTTGCGCACGACCGTGTTGACCAGGTCCAGCTGGTCCAGGGTGGCGCCGACGGCCCGGTCTCCGTCGAGACCCTCGGGCAGGTGCAGCGACCACAGCAGTGAGCCGACATGGCCCTCGCGCAGCCGCGGCACGTCCGTGTCGACGGCGCTCTCGCCGAGTTCCAGGTCGTACCAGGGCAGGTGGCGCAGCGCCCAGGGCAGGCCGTTGTAGCCGTCGGCGACGGGGTGGGCCCCGAGGATCGCCCGGGCCTGCTCGAGCCGGGTAGAGCCGGGGACGGCGACGGGGACGTACGGCTCCGCCGGGACGGGCTCGGGAAGGGGCTCCGGCAGGTCGTCGAACTCGCCGACCTCTGTGGTGGTGTGCAGTTCGTCCTGGAGGTCTGCCATGGCGGGCTCCGTACGTCGTGATCGTCCTGATCGCCGTACGGTCACCGTCGCACGGAGGCGGGGCGCCTTCCTGGTGGGCGGGGCGTTCGGGGTATGAGGAACGGGCACCTTTGGCCATGGATCTTCGTCCTTCAGGTTGTGAACGTTCCTAGACCGGTCCGTGTCCTCGTCGTGGACGCCGACCCCGGCACCCGGCCCCTGATAGCAGCGCTCGGCGAACTCGGCTTCGAGACGTACGCGGCCGGCCGCGGCCGCTTCGCGACCCCCGTCGGCCGTTCCGTACGGCCCGACCTCGTCGTCCTCGACATGGCCCTGCCGGACGGCGACGCCGTCGAGACGTACGACGGGCTGCGCGCCGTCGGCGTCCACGCGCCACTGCTGTTCCTCTCCGCCCGCGACGACAGCGCGGCCGGGGCGCGGGCGCGGCGCCTGATGACGGACGCGGACGGCCATGTCACCAAGCCCTTCGAGCTCCCCCGCGCGATCGCGAGCGTGCGGGCACTCCTGGCCCGCGACCGGGCCGACGAGAGCCGGCTGCTGCGGCACGGGGACCTGGCGGTCGACCCGTGGCGCCGCGAGGTCTGGCGGGGCGAGGCCCGCATCGAGCTGTCGGCCCGCGAGTTCGCGCTCCTCGGCTACCTGCTGGACAACGCGGGCCAGGTCGTCACGAAGAAGCAGATCCTGGACCGCGTCTGGGGCGTGCCGTTCCGCACCGGGACCGTCGAGACGTACGTCTACTACCTGCGCCGCAAGCTGAAGGACGAGGACCAGTCGCTGATCAGAACGGTGCGTGGCGTCGGCTACACCATGCCGCGCGGCTGACGCACGGCTCAGGGCTCCCGAGCCGCGTCGATCACCTCGTCGAGCGTCTCCCGGGACCGCACCAGCTCGGCGATCATCCGGTCGATGCGGTCACGTTCCTCGGTGAGGTCGGCGACGAGCCTCGGGGTGGCGACGACGGAGGGGCCGCCGTCCGCGTCCCGCATACAGGGCAGCAGCCGCGCGATCTTCGCGCTGTGCAGTCCGGCCGCGAACAGTTCCTGGATCCGGATGACCCGGTCGACGGCCGCCTCGGCGAAGTCGCGGTGGCCGCCGGCCGTGCGCCCGGCGGCCAGCAGCCCCTGCTGCTCGTAGTACCGCAACGACCGCTCGCTCACCCCGGTACGCCGGGCCAGTTCACCGATCCGCACGACTGCCTCCGGGCCTCGGGGGACTTGGGTTCGCGGGCACCTGGATCCGGCCGGCCCGGTCAGCCGTCGAGCGAGTCGATCGTCGCGTTGGACGGCCCGCGCGTGGCCTGGAGGTCACGCGCCACGTCCTCCGCCGCGCCCAGCACCCGTACCGCGTTCTGCCAGGTCAGCTTGGCCAGGTCGGGCTTCGACCAGCCGCGGTCGAGCAGTTCGGCGATGAGGTTCGGATAGCCGGAGACGTCGCTGAGGCCGTCCGGGGTGAAGGCGGTGCCGTCGTAGTCGCCGCCGATGCCGAGGTGGTCGACGCCCGCGACCTCGCGCATGTGGTCCAGGTGGTCGGCCACCGTCGAGACCGTCGCGACGGGGCGCGGGGTGCGCTCCTCGAAGGCGCGGTGCACCGTCATCGCCTCGGGGGTGGTGGCGAGGTGGTGGAAGCCGTGCGCGCGCATGTTCTCGTCGGCCGCGGCGGTCCAGTCGACGGCCGCCTGGAGCACGAACTTCGGTACGAACGTCACCATCGCCACACCGCCGTTGGCGGGCAGCCGCTCCAGGACGTCGTCCGGGATGTTGCGCGGATGGTCGCAGACGGCCCGCGAGGAGGAGTGGGAGAAGATCACCGGCGCGGACGTGGTGTCCAGCGCGTCCCGCATCGTCGTGGCCGCCACGTGCGAGAGGTCGACGAGCATGCCCTCCCGGTTCATCTCCCGCACGACCTCACGGCCGAAGGCCGACAGCCCGCCGACGCCCGGCTTGTCGGTCGCGGAGTCCGCCCAGGCCACGTTGTCGTTGTGGGTGAGGGTCAGGTAGCGGACACCGAGGGCGTACAACCCCCGCAGCGTGGCGAGGGAGTTGGCGATGGAGTGGCCGCCCTCCGCACCCATCAGCGAGGCGATACGGCCTTCCGCGCGCGCCGCCTCCATGTCCGCGGCCGTCCGGGCCGGCCGCAGGTCTTGCGGGTAGCGCGCCAGCAACTGCCGTACGCAGTCGATCTGTTCCAGCGTCGCCGGGACCGCGTCGGGCAGGTCCGAGCGGACGTACACCGACCAGAACTGCGCGCCGACCCCACCCTCGCGCAGGCGGGGGATGTCGGTGTGCAGGTGGGCGCCCTGGTGGGTGGCGATGTCGCGGGCGTCGAGGTCGTACCGGACCTGTTCGCGCAGCGCCCAGGGGAGGTCGTTGTGCCCGTCTGCGACCGGGAACTCGGCGAGGAGTTCCCGGGCCGCCTCCAGCGAGGTCATCGCCGTCACTTCCCGAAGCCGAAGCCGTTGCCCGCTCCGTCGACCTTGGCGCGCAGCCGCTTGCCCTTCTCGGTGGCCTGGTCGTTCAGCTCCTGCTGGAACTCCCGCATCCGGCCGAGGAGTTCCTCGTCGTGCGTGGCGAGGATGCGGGCGGCGAGCAGTCCGGCGTTGCGGGCACCGGCGACGGAGACGGTCGCGACGGGCACACCGGCCGGCATCTGCACGATCGACAGCAGCGAGTCCATGCCGTCGAGGTACTTCAGCGGCACGGGCACGCCGATCACCGGCAGCGGGGTGACCGAGGCGAGCATGCCCGGGAGGTGTGCGGCGCCCCCGGCGCCCGCGATGATCACCTTCAGGCCGCGCTCGGCGGCCTGCTCGCCGTACGCGACCATCTCGCGCGGCATGCGGTGCGCGGAGACGACGTCGACCTCGTACGCGATCTCGAACTCGTCGAGGGCCTGGGCGGCGGCCTCCATGACGGGCCAGTCGGAGTCCGAACCCATCACGATGCCAACAACGGGGCTCATTCGGTGATCGTGCCTCTCAGGTAGCCGGCAGCGTGACGGGCGCGCTCCAGCACGTCGTCGAGGTCGTCGCCGTAGGTGTTGACGTGGCCGACCTTGCGGCCGGGCTTCACGTCCTTGCCGTACATGTGGATCTTGAGCTGGGGGTCGCGGGCCATGCAGTGCAGGTACGCGGAGTACATGTCCGGGTAGTCGCCGCCGAGGACGTTGACCATGACCGTCCATTCGGCGCGCGGGCGCGGGTCACCGAGAGGGAGGTCCAGCACGGCCCGGACGTGGTTGGCGAACTGGGACGTGATCGCGCCGTCCATCGACCAGTGACCGGAGTTGTGCGGGCGCATCGCGAGCTCGTTGACGAGGACGCCGGAAGACCCGTCGTCATTGCGGGTCTCGAACAGCTCGACGGCGAGGTGGCCGACGACGTCCAGCTCCTTGGCGATCCGCAGCGCCATCTCCTCGGCGCGCAGGGCCAGCGCCCGGTCGAGGCCGGGGGCGGGCGCGATCACGGTGTCGCAGACGCCGTTCACCTGCTGGGACTCGACGACCGGGTAGGCGACGGCCTGGCCGTGCGGCGACCGTACGACGTTCGCGGCGAGCTCCCGGACGAAGTCGACCTTCTCCTCGGCGAGGACGGGAACGCCCGCGCGGAACGGGTCCTCGGCCTCCGCCGCGTTGTCGACGACCCACACGCCCTTGCCGTCGTAGCCGCCGCGGACGGTCTTGAGGACGACCGGGAAGCCGTCGCCCTCCTGAGCGAAGGCCACCACGTCCTGCGGGTCGCTCACGATCCGGTGCCGTGGGCACGGCACCCCGATCGCGTCGAGCTTCGCCCGCATCACGCCCTTGTCCTGGGCGTGCACGAGCGCGTCGGGGCCCGGGCGGACGGGGATGCCGTCCGCCTCCAGGGCTCTGAGGTGCTCGGTGGGGACGTGTTCGTGATCGAAGGTGATCACGTCACAGCCCCGCGCGAAGTCACGCAGCGTGTCGAGGTCGCGGTAGTCGCCGATGACGACATCGCTCACCACCTGCGCCGCGGAATCCTGAGGGGTGTCACTGAGGAGCTTGAACCTGATGCCGAGCGGGATGCCTGCTTCGTGCGTCATACGAGCGAGCTGACCCCCGCCGACCATGCCGACTACCGGGAACGTCACGTCCCTAGGGTATCGGCCACGCGAGGGTGGCCGATTTCACCTCCCGCGAGCCGGTCCTTTGCCCGGCTGTGGGCTCATCCACAGGCGATCACGAAGGGGGGTGGATAGCATGGCTGGGTTGACGAATCCAACGGACGGGGGCCTGAACAGCCATGGAACGTGGTTCCTCAGGGTCTCGAACGGCCACACCTCGCTCCCCGGCGCGGCAGCGCGTCGACCGGCTTGTGCGGGAGGCCGCCAAGTTCGGTGCGGTCGGCGGGGCCGGTGTGCTGGTCAACCTCCTCGTGTTCAACCTGATGCGGCACACGACCGACCTCCAGGTCGTGCGGGCCAGTGTCATAGCCACGGTCGTGGCGATCGCCTTCAACTACGTCGGGTTCCGGTACTTCACCTACCGTGACCGCGACAAGTCCGGCCGGACCAGGGAACTCACCCGGTTCCTGCTGTTCAGCATGGCCGGCCTGGTCATCGAGAACGGCGTGCTCTACGCGGCGACCTACGGCTTCGGCTGGGACAGCCCGCTGCAGAGCAACATCTTCAAGTTCGTCGGCATCGGCATAGCCACGCTCTTCCGTTTCTGGGCGTACCGCAGCTGGGTGTTCCGCGCACTTCCGGCCGAGGAAGCGGTGGCCGACGCGGAGTCGATCGTGGCCACCGAGGCGAAGAAGCCGCGCTCCGGGCAGCACGTGCCGTAGACCCGTTACAGCTGCGGACAGCCGGGCAGTACAGCCGGGCAGGGGGACGCGTCCTAGCGGACCGTCGGCTCGTCCTCCTGCGCCGTCGTCTTCTTCAGCGGCGTACGCGACAGGAACAGTGCGAACACCGGCGGCAGCGTCTGGAGCATCTCCAGACGGCCCCCGTCGGCCTCCGCGAGGTCCCGGGCGACCGCGAGGCCGATGCCCGTGGAGTTGCGGCCGCTGATCGCGCGCTCGAAGATGCGGGCGCCCAGGTCGGCGGGGACGCCCGGCCCCTCGTCGGTGACCTCGATGACGGCCTGGTTGCCGGTGACGCGGGTACGCAGCGCGACCGTGCCGCCGCCGTGCATGAGGGAGTTCTCGATCAGCGCGGCCAGCACCTGCGCGACCGCCCCCGGCGTGCCGACCGCCGTCAGGTGCCGCTTGCCGGAGCTGACGATCGCCCGGCCCACACCGCGGTAGGCGGGCCGCCACTCGGCGAGCTGCTGCTGGATGACCTCGTCGAGGTCGAAGGTGACGGCGGAGCCGGTGCGCGGGTCGCGGGAGTTCGTCAGCAGCCGCTCGACCACGTCCGTGAGGCGTTCCACCTGCGTGAGCGCGACGTTGGCCTCCTCCTTCACCGTGTCCGGGTCGTCGGTGAGGGTGATCTCCTCCAGGCGCATGGACAGCGCGGTCAGCGGCGTACGCAGCTGGTGGGAGGCGTCGGCGGCGAGCCGGCGTTCCGCGGTCAGCATGCGGGCGATGCGCTCGGCGGAGGAGTCCAGGACGTCGGCGACCCGGTCCAGCTCGGGGACGCCGTACCGCTTGTGCCGGGGCCGCGGGTCGCCCGAGCCGAGGCGTTCGGCGGTCTCCGCGAGGTCGGTGAGCGGGGAGGAGAGCTTGTTGGCCTGCCGGATCGCGAGCAGCACCGCGGCGATCACCGCGAGCAGCGCCACCAGCCCGATGATCAGCAGCGTCCGGCCGACCTCACGGGTCACCGACGAGCGCGGCTCCTGGACGACGACGGTCTCGCCCTCCTCGCCCGTGGCCTCGCCCCGGATCACGTCACCGGTGGGCTTGGTGCCGACCTCGATGACCGGCTCCCCCGGGATCCGGATCACGGCGTACCGGTCCGCGGTGACCTGGTCCTTGAGGACCGCCGCGTTGACGTTGCCGGCTCCGAGCAGGCGGCTGTCCACGATGCTGGCCAGCCGTGCCGCCTCCAGCTCCACCCGCTCCTGGGCGCTGTTGCTGATGGTGCGGGTCTCGACGATGACGAGCGACACCCCGAAAACCGCGATGACCACGAGCACGACGGCGAGGGTGGACTGGATCAGGCGACGGCGCATGTTCTCTTACCTGTCGGACGCCCGCCGGGCGGGCGGGAGCTCAACTCTTCTCGAAGCGGAAGCCCACGCCACGCACCGTCGCGATGTACCGGGGGTTCGCCGCGTCGTCCCCGAGCTTCTTGCGCAGCCAGGAGATGTGCATGTCGAGCGTCTTGGTCGACGACCACCAGGTCGTGTCCCAGACCTCCCGCATCAGCTGGTCGCGCGTGACGACCCGCCCCGCGTCCCGCACCAGGACCCGCAGCAGGTCGAACTCCTTCGCCGTGAGCTGGAGCTCGTCGTCCCCCATCCACGCCCGGTGCGACTCCACGTCGATGCGCACGCCGTGCGTGGCGGGCGGCTGCGCGGGCTCCGAGGCACCGCGCCGCAGCAGCGCCCGGACGCGGGCGAGCAGTTCGGCGAGCCGGAAGGGCTTGGTGACGTAGTCGTCGGCGCCCGCGTCGAGACCGACGACGGTGTCCACCTCGTCGGCGCGCGCGGTCAGGATGAGGATCGGGACGGCGAGGCCCTCGGCGCGCAGCCGCCGGGCCACTTCCAGGCCGTCCATACCGGGCAGACCGAGGTCCAGCACGACCAGGTCGATGCCGCCCTGGATGCCGGCGTCGAGCGCGGTGGGGCCGTCCTCGCGCACCTCGACCTCATAGCCTTCCCTGCGCAGTGCGCGGGCCAGCGGCTCCGAGATGGACGCGTCGTCCTCGGCCAGCAGTACACGGGTCATGAGGTGATGGTAGACCGCCCGTGACCACAGCTGGGGTGTGATCGGCGGTGAGTGATTCTTACCTTTGGGCGTATCGGCACGAACCTCTGTGTGTGGGGGAGCAACTGCACAAGGACCTTGGAAAAGGTGTGTACGGTTCCCCGGTCACCTGTGATCCCTGTCTCAAGTCCTTCCATTTCCGGCTCTGTCCTGCCGTATGGTGAATGGACGCCTGTAGCACTGCGGGGACCTTTGGCGAGGATTTGACGCTGAAGGTCTCTTTTGTGTGTGCCCCCACCCCAGGCGCGTCCCGACCAGCAAGGAACGACCATGGCGTCCAGCCTGACGAAGGACTCGGTGACTCCGGGCACCCCCGGTTCCGACACGACCTTCTTCGGCCACCCCCGCGGACTGGCCACTCTCTTCATGACCGAGATGTGGGAGCGCTTCTCCTACTACGGCATGAGGGCACTCCTCCCGCTGTACCTCGTCGCTCCGGGCGGCCTGCACCTCAACGCCGCGACGGCGACCGCGATCTACTCCGTGTACGTGTCGCTGGTGTACCTGCTCGCCATGCCGGGCGGCTGGTTCGGCGACCGCGTCTGGGGTCCGCGCAGAACCGTCGCCGTCGCCGGCGCGGTCATCATGCTCGGCCACCTCACGCTGGCCCTGCCGTCCTCCGGGACCTTCTACGCCGGCCTCGGTCTGGTGGCCATCGGCTCGGGTCTGCTGAAGGCCAACATCTCCACGATGGTCGGCCACCTGTACTCCGGCCCGGACGACCCGCGCCGCGACGGCGGCTTCACCGTCTTCTACATGGGCATCAACCTCGGTGCCTTCGCGGCACCGCTGGTCATCGGCACCATCGGTGAGAACGTCAACTGGCACTTCGGCTTCGCGCTCGCCGCACTCGGCATGGCGCTGGGGCTCGCCCAGTTCCTGATCGGCAGCCGCCACCTCGCCGAGCGCTCCAGCGTCGTCCCGACGCCGCTGTCGGCAGCGGAGAAGGCCGCCACCCTCCGCAAGGCCGCGATCTGGGCCGGCATCGCCGTCGTCTTCTACGGGATCGTCGGCTTCACCGGCCACTACACGCTGAACTGGCTCCTGGTCCCGCTGACCCTGCTCGGCGTGATCATCCCGGTGATGGTCCTCACCCGCATCAAGCGCGACAAGGACCTGGACAGCACCGAGCAGCGGTCGATGTCCGCGTACATCTGGTTCTTCGTGGCCGCGGCCGTTTTCTGGATGATCTACGACCAGGGCGGCTCGACCCTGTCGATCTTCGCCGACTCCTCCGCCGAGAACTCCGTCCTCGGCTGGGACTTCCCGGTCTCCTGGTACCAGTCGGTCAACCCGGTCCTGATCATGGCGCTGGCCCCGGTCTTCGCCTGGTTCTGGCTCGCGCTGAACCGGCGCGGCAAGGAGCCCAGCACGATCGTGAAGTTCTCCTCGGGCCTGGTCCTGGTCGGCGCGTCCTTCTTCCTCTTCCTGGCCCCGCTGTCGATCGCCGAGGGCGGTCACAAGGCGGCCGCGATGTGGCTGGTGGCGATCTACTTCGTCCAGACCGTCGGCGAGCTCCTGCTCTCCCCGGTGGGCCTGTCCGTCACCACGAAGATGGCTCCCGCCAAGTACGCCTCCCAGATGATGGGCGTCTGGTTCCTCGCCGTCACCGCGGGCGACGCCACGACCGGCCTCCTGTCCATCGCCGGCGTCGACCTCAACAAGACCGGCGTCGTGGCCCTGGAGGCCGCCCTCGCCGTGATCGCCGGTGTGGCGGTCTGGATGTACCGCAACAAGGTCAAGGACCTCATGGGCAGCGTCCGCTGAGGTCCGCGGACCGGATGTGACCGACGGAGGGCCACCGCACCACGGGGTGCGGTGGCCCTCCGCTGCCGCGTCGGCCTGCCCGGCAGGAACGTGGACACCGCGCCGCCCAGCAGGACGGCCGCACCGGCGAGGCGACCGGTCCCAGGGCCTTGAGGGCCCCGTCGTCCGCGGCGCCGGTCTCTGCCAGGGCCGCCGTTCGTCGACGATCCGCCGCCCGCCGTGCCCGACGCCGCGAAGCCGCCGGACACGCCGCTTGGCGGGCCCTCCACGCGCACCGTGCTCTTGTCGGCGCCGCCCAGGCCACCGTCGGCGGCTCCCCTTCACCTGCTCAGTCGGGTCCCTTCCTGGTGGGAGTCGCTGGACGCGTCGGGCTGTCGTGGTGCGGTGTGGAGAGCCGACCGGCCGTCCCCGGATCGGCGTCCGGGGTGAACCACGGCAGGGTCGAAGCGGAGGGGGGCGGCTGGGCCCGGGAGGACTTCGGCCCCGGCAGCCCCGGCAGGCGCAAGGAGAGTTCGGCCATCGGCAGCCCACGGCGACCGCCGCGCGTGCCGCTCGGGCGCCGCGGCCGTACCCGGTCCACCACCGCCATGCCGGCGCGGAACACCGCGGCCGGCACGACCAGGAAGACCAGGACCCAGAACAGGGTCACGCCCGAGGGCCGCCCCACGCCCCAGGGCTGTTCGGCGAGGACCTTCCCGCCGTACTTCAGCGACACCGTGTAGTCGCCGTGCGCGCCGCCCGGGAGCTCGACGGGCAGTTCGATCCGCGCCTTCTTCCCCGGCCGGATCGTGCCGCGCCACTGCTGTTCCTCCCAGTGCGGGGCGAACACGCCGTGGGAGGTGCCGACGTGGAAGACGGGGTTCTTGACGGCGGAGGTGCCGGCATTGCCGACGGTGAGGACGAGGGTGCGCGCGGGCGGCGCCCCGAACCAGGTCAGCAGCCCGCTCGCTCCGTCGAGCCGGGTGTCGGTGAGGACCGACAGACGTCCGCCCGAGGGCTCGGCGGGCAGCGGTTCGACCGCGTGCCCGGCAACCTGGAAGACCGCGTCGGCCGCCGCCTTCGCCCCCTCCACCGTCGCCACGTGGACCACGCACGGACACGGCACCGGTGGTTCGGCGACCGGCAGCTCCCGGCGGAAACGCCCCTCGGCGTCGGTGGTCACGGCCCTGCCGTCCGCGTTGGCGCAGGAGTCGGTGCCGCCGACCACACCCCGCGAGGGCACGGACTGCCCACAGATCAGGATCATCAGCAGCGCCCGCGCCCGCCAGCCGTCCCCGCTGACGGTGACCGAACCCCCGGTCCCCGCCTGCGACTCGGACAGCTCCACGCTCGGCCGGTCGGCCGGCGTCGCGGTCCCCGCGAAGGGCAGCAGGACCAGCGCGAGCGCCACCACCAGCGCCGGAATCCGCATCGTGCCGCTCACGTCATGGCTCCCGTCATCTCGACGTCCGTACGCGGATCGACGCCCGTACGCGGAGGTTCGGCCACCTCGCCGCCACGGTGCCCAGGTCGTCGTGCGACGAGGAGGAGGCCCCCCAGAGCCGCCGGCGCACCCCCGGCGTCCAGGGCGGGGGGCCGGGCGGTCGCGGGCCCCCAGTCGTACGGCGTCGATCCGTCAGCGGCGTGCCGCCTGGTTCCTCCGGGTCAGCCACAGCGTGCCCGCCGCGCCCGCGAGCAGTACCGTGCCGCCGAGGGTGCCGAGGGCGATCGCGGAGTCCTCGGGGCCGGTCTGCGGGAGGCCGCCGCCGGAGCCGGCACCGGAGTCGCCGCCCGAGTCGGAGCCGCTCTGGGGAGCGCCCCCGCCGGCCGCCGTGACGTCCAGGCTCAGCGACGGCCCGGGGCTGTTCGTCGGTGTGCAGGTCGTCGTCGTACCCAGCGCCTTGATGGTCAGCACGCCCGCGGTCAAGGTGACCTTGCCGGTCTTCTTCGGCGTGTACGTGCCCGACAGGTCGTTGATCTTGATGGGGGTGTTGGCGGGGAGCGCGGCCTGGTTGGCGGGGCCGGTCACCGTGAGGGTCCCGCTGTCGGCGCCGCCGAGCTTGATGGTGGCGCTGGGATTCATCGCGCCCTTGCCCAGTTCGACGGGGCTGGAGGAGACGCCCTTCTGCCACGACATCGTCACCTTGTAGCCGCTGCCGCTCTTGACGGCCTCGATGTCGATGGGCGAGACGGCGCTCTTGTCGCCGATCGGCGTCTTGCACTGGTAGCTGACGTCGACGACCTCGGCGTGGGCCGCGGGGGCGGCCATCAGCACCGCCGAGCCGGCCAGGGCCGCGGCGGAAGCGAGGGCGGCGGTTCGTTTCTGGTACGTCCGGTTCGACACGGTGCCCACTGTCCCCTCATTCCTGACGGCACATCAGATCGGCCGTCAAGGTACGCCCGGGGTCGTGGAGAGGGAAGACAAAGTGCGCACCGGATCTGCCGCGCGGGTTACGCGGTTGCGCGCACCTCGGCCCGCGCGCGAGTACGCGGTTGCGCTCAGACCGGCCGGACGCGCGTGTTACGCGGGTGCGCCCAACTCGGCCCGGCGCGCCAATTACGCCGGTGCGCCCAGCTCCGCCCGGCGCGCCAATTACGCCGGTGCGCCCAGCTCCGCCCAGACCTTCTTGCCCGAGGCGCCGGGGGTGCGGACGACCCCCCAGTCCAGGCACAGCCGCTGCACGATGAACATGCCGTGCCCGCCGGGGCGTCCGGCGCGGTGCGGGGTGCGCGGGGCCGGCTGGCCCGTGCCCTTGTCGGAGACCTCTATCCGGATCACCTTGTTGTCGCAGGTGATCCACATCTCGTCCGGGCCCTCGGCGTGCAGGCAGGCGTTGGTGACCAGCTCGGAGACGACGAGCAGCACGTCCTCGGCGGCGGCCCGCTGGTCGGCGGTCGCGGCGGGCAGCCAGCCCCACGCGTACAGCGCCTGGCGGGTGAAGTCCCGGGCGAGCGGCACGACACCACTCTGGCCGTCGAAGTCCAGTCTGCGGACCTGACGCCCGCGCCCCTCCGACGACACGGCAGCGCCCCCGTCGGGCGCGCCGGTCGTGGGCGCGCCCCCCTCGGACGCCCCGGAAGCGCCGCTGGGCTCCGGGCGGCGGTCGCCCGGCGGGTAAGGCCGGGTGGTGCTCATCAGCGCTTCACCTCACCGATTCACCAGTTCACGATTCAAAATCCTGCCCAGTCCGTTTCTGCGCAGCCGGTCACCGAACACTCGGTACGGGAGTCTCCTGCCCGACCGGACCGGCAGAACACCCCTGTATTCGGCACGAAAGCCGTGGCGCCTGAAAAACGCCGGTCACAGGGGGGCGAGGGGGGCACGGTCTCCATGGTCAGGCTGGACCCGCCGGCTCAGCCGGTCTCGCCCGGCTCGTCGGCCAGGGCGGCTTCGACAGTGTCATGGATGGTGAACACAGCTTCGGCCCCCGTGATCTCGAAAACCCGCGCGACCACGGGCAGCATCCCGGCCAGATGCACGCCACCCCCGGCCGCCTCCGCCTTCAGTCGTGCGCCCAGCAGCACGTTCAGCCCCGTGGAGTCACAGAACTCCAGGCGTGAGCAGTCGACCACGAGTCGACTGAATCCCTTGTCGAGGCAGTCCTCAAGTGGCTCGCGCAACAAATCGGCGGTGTGGTGATCCAACTCACCCGCCGGGGTCACGACGGCACTGGAGCCCGTTTCGCGAACCTCGACCAGAAGCCGGCCCGACTGTGCGCTGCCGACTGTCCCGCGGTCCATGCCGTCTTCTCTCCCGACATCCGTGGCTGCTGACTGACGCCCCCGAACACTACGCCTTCTCCACATTCTCCGACACCCGAACAATCACCACAAACGGACACAACCGCACATAACGCACTTGCGGTGTCCTCGGGGAACCGGGTAGGGCTAGTAGAGACACGTACTCGACACGGCCGGCTTTGGAGGCGCCGCACACCGCAGTGCACGAACTGGCTTCGGCAGCCATATGCCGAGAACGATGGAGGACATCATGTCACCCCGGCTCGACGCATCGCATACCCAGCAGGCGACGTCGGCATCCCTCCCGGAACATCTGGATCCCATCGGGCAGGACGACCCACTCGCAGGACTCCCGGACATCCCGCCCTACGACGAGGTGGGGCCCATGGACGCACGGGCCCTCTCCAAAACCCTCTTCGCGCGCCTCGAGTCGCTGGAGGAGGGCACCCACGAGTACTCGTACGTCCGCAACACGCTCGTCGAACTCAACCTCGCCCTGGTCAAGTTCGCCGCCTCCCGTTTTCGCTCCCGCAGTGAGCCGATGGAGGACATCATCCAGGTCGGCACCATCGGCCTGATCAAGGCGATCGACCGCTTCGAACTCAGCCGTGGTGTGGAGTTCCCCACCTTCGCGATGCCAACCATCGTCGGTGAGATCAAGCGTTTCTTCCGCGACACGTCGTGGTCCGTGCGCGTACCGCGCCGGCTTCAGGAACTCCGGCTCGACCTGGCCAAGGCCGGCGACGAGCTGGCCCAGAAGCTCGACCGCGCCCCCACGGTGGGCGAACTCGCCGAGCGCCTCGGCCTGTCCAAGGACGAGGTCGTCGAGGGCATGGCGGCGTCGAACGCGTACACCGCCTCGTCGCTCGACGCCCAGCCCGAGGAGGACGACTCCGAGGGTGCCCTCGCGAACCGCATCGGTTACGAGGACCACGGGCTCGAAGGCATCGAGTACGTGGAGTCGCTGAAGCCGCTCATCGCCGAGCTCCCCTCCCGCGACCGCAAGATCCTCTCGCTGCGCTTCGTCGCGGGCCTGACCCAGTCCGAGATCGGCGACGAACTCGGCATCTCGCAGATGCACGTGTCCCGACTGCTGTCGCGGACGCTGGTGCGGCTGCGGAAGGGTCTGACGGTCGAGGAGTGACGGCGGGCGCCGCCACGCGCCGCCGACGGCGACTGAGCGACCCGGCCCGTATGGGCCGGGTTGCGGCGGTTGTGGCGGTGGCGGTGATTTGTGGCGGTAGCGGCACTCGCGGCGCTTGTGCGACGACAGCGGGGCGCGGCCGAAAGCTTGCTGTTACCCCGAGGAACCTCTTTCCTCGCGGGACCCCGTCCATCACTATGGGCACCCTTCACAGACTGGCCGGTACGTCAGGATGTCCGGGGTGGCTGGCTTCGCGGGGGCGAGGAGGCGGGTGGATGGCTGGGGCCGACGGGGTCGACGACGGCGACGCGGTCGGGGGTGGCCTGTACACAGGCGTGTCCGACGCACGCCTGACCGAACTGCTGCGCGCCGACCCGGGCACCGCGTACCTGGCCCTCCAGGAACTCCGCGCTCGCCACCGCGCCCCGGTCCTCGCCTACGCCCGCCTGTGCGCCACCGGCGAATCCGCCGCCCGCCAGCTGGCCGCGCAGGCCTTCACGCTCGCGGCCCGCGAGACGGCACGCGGCATGGACCCCGGCGTCCCGTGGCGACACCGGCTCCTGCTGCTGACCGGCAGGGTGGCCGCGTCCTGGGCCTCGGACGAACGCTCGGCCGGCCTCGACGCCGGCCTGCTCCTGGTCCTGAACACGGCAGGCGCTGACGGCCCGGTCCCACCCCTCCTCGGCCCGTTCCAGTCGCTGCCGTCGCGGGCCCAGGGGCTGATCTGGTACGGGGTGGTGGAGCGGGAGAGCCCGGTCATCACGGCCGGTTACCTGGACCTGACGCGCGAGGACGTGACGTACGGCACGGACCAGGCCCTGCAGTTGCTGGCCCGCGCCTGTCTGCGCTCCCGCCTCTCCGCCTCCGACGATCCGCGGTGCGGCGACTTCCGCCGGCTCATCGAGGAGTCCGTACGACCGGACAGCCCGCGTGAGAGTCCTGACCTGCACGCCCACATGGCGCACTGCGCCCACTGCACGACGGCGCACGAGGAACTGTCCGCCCTGCGGGACGCGCCGCGCACGGCGCTGGCGGAAGGGCTGCTGCCGTGGGCGGGGACGGCGTACGCGGCACGCGAGGCACGCGCACGAGGTGTGGAACCCCGTAAGCCGCCGTCCGGCGCCGGCGCAGGCGCCTGGCAGCCGTCCCGGCGCTTCGTGCTGACCTCGGCGGCGCTCGGCGTGGCGGTGGCACCGCTGCTGGTGTTCCTACTGACGCAGGGCGGTGGTTCGGCGCCGCAGGAGTCGACGGGCGCGGCGGTGACGACGCCGTCGAGCCCTCCTCCGGTGACGGTGACGGCGACGGTCTCGGCGACACCGTCACCATCACCCTCGGCGACGAGCAAGTCGCCGTCGCCCTCCCCGACGAGGACGGCGTCGGCAAGCCCGACACCGTCCCGGACACAGTCGCAGCCGCCGTTCCGCCCACCGGGAGGGACGTACGCCCAAGTGGTGAACCTCGCCTCGGGTCGCTGCCTGGACGTCTCCGGCCCCTTCGAGAACCGCACGGACGTCGTCACGGCCGCGTGCGACGCCTCCCCCACCCAGCGCTGGCGTGTCGACGCCGACCGCGGCGTCCTTCAGTCGTCCGCCGACCCCGACTTCTGCCTCGACAGCCGCGGCGGCGTGGACAAGGGCGTCGGCATCTGGGACTGCGCGTCCCTGGAGGGCCGCAACGGCGACAACCTCAGGTTCACGGTGGACGAGGACGGCGTGATCCGCCCGGACATCGCCATCGCGACGGCGCTCACGCCGGTGGGCGGGGGGCTGTCGTTGGAGCCGTTGACCGGGAGTGCGGGGCAGCGGTGGCGGGCGGGGGCGGGGTGACAGCCCTTGGCCGCGCAGTCGCGTGGCTCAGGAGGTCTCGCCGAACAGCTGTTGCGCATCGGTGACGGTGGAGGCCAGGTTCATCGAGCGGGTGAGGATGAACAGGTCGGAGCAGGCGGTGAGCAGGCATGCGGCAGCTCCAGGGGCGGGGTTGGTGAGTGGACGCAGGCGGTGGCATTGCCGCAGCCGTCACGGCAGGACGGAGTGGTGCGCTTCCGCAGCGTGTTCGTCGCATCACCGACGGTAGGGTAGAAATTCATACCCTCCCAACCGGCTCGCGTAATCTGACCCCCGAACGAGGAGTCCCAGAGAGGCAGTTAACTCGGATGACCATGCGGAACCAGCCCACTGCACGGCACGTACGCCTGGGCTCGGAGCTGCGCAAACTACGAGAGGCCGCCGGTAAACCGGCCAAAGAGCTGGCCGAACTCCTCGGGTCGAGTTCGGCGCACATGAGCCAGATCGAGGCCGGCCGTTCGGCGATCAGCGAGCAGCGCCTCCGTAGATGGGCTGCGCACTGTGCCTGCACGGACGAGGAATTGATCGAGGCGCTCGTGGCGATGGCAGCCGAGCGCACGCGCGGTTGGTGGGACGAATACCGAGGGGTCCTGCCTCAGGTGAACCTGGACGTGGCAGAGGCGGAGCACCACGCGACGTTCCTCCGCGAGGTTGTCATCACGTACGTTCCGGGGCTGCTCCAGACTCCCGACTACGCCCGAGCTGTGTTCCAGTACATGCGTCCGGAGCTGCCCGAGAGCGAACTGGCGCCCCGCGTCGAACACCGCATTCGGCGGCGTGCGGTCATCGAGGGGGACAACCCCACCCCTTACGAGACGATCCTGCACGAGTTCGCGCTACGCATCCGTGTGGCCGACCGCCAGGCATCCCTCGTGCAACTCCGACGGATCCTGGACCAGATCGACCAAGGGCACGCCACCGTACGCGTCATCCCGACCGACCAGGACGGCTTTGGCGGTGCCGACGCTTCGATGATGTACATGGGCGGTCCACTGCCCCAGCTGGACACCGGCCTTCTCGACGCCTCCACCGGAACCATGTTCATAGATGCGGAAGCAGAGTTGAAACGGCTTCGAACGCTCTTCCGTAAGGTGGAGACGGCGTCGCTGGACCCGGCGGCGTCACGGGACCTCATCCACCGCTTGACGAAGGAGCTGTGAGGCGCCATGACCCATGTCCTGCACTGGCAAAAGTCCACGTTCTCGGGTGGCGGCGAGGGCAACACCTGCGTCGAACTCGCCGCCACCCCCACCGCCCTCCACCTCCGCGAAAGCGACACCCCCGACACCGAACTCACCACCGCCACGGTCCCGTTGGCCCACCTCATACGCGGCGTGAAGTCGGGTCTGTTCCGCGTCTGAGTGGCATCACGCCACGCGCTCTCCCCGCCGCCACACCCCGCTGACCAGCGGAACCCCCGGCCGGTAGGCCAAGTGCACATGGCTCGGCGCGTCGAGCAGGGTCACGTCGGCGTACGCCCCCGGCGTGAGGCGGCCGACGTCCTCCCTGCGCAACGCCTGCGCGCCGCCCGCCGTCGCCGACCACACCGCCTCGTCCGGCGTCATTCCCATGTCCCGTACCGCGAGCGCGATGCAGAAGGGCACGGACGAGGTGAAGGACGAGCCCGGGTTGCAGTCGGTGGAGAGGGCGACCGTGACCCCCGCGTCGAGGAGGCGGCGGGCGTTCGGCCACTCGGCGCGGGTGGAGAACTCGGCGCCGGGGAGCAACGTGGCGACCGTACGTCCGCTCGCCAGCGCGGCGACGTCCGCGTCGGTCAGGTGCGTGCAGTGGTCCGCGCTGGCGGCGTCCAGTTCGACCGCGAGCTGCACGCCGGGGCCGTACGACAGCTGGTTGGCGTGGATGCGCGGGTGGAGCCCCTTCGCCTTGCCCGCCGTGAGGATGGCGCGGGCCTGGTCGCCGTCGAAGGCGCCCTTCTCGCAGAAGACGTCGATCCAACGGGCGTACGGGGCGCAGGCGTCGAGCATCTCGCCGGTGACGAGGGCGACGTACGCGGCGGGGTCGTCGGCATGGTCGGGGGAGACGATGTGGGCGCCGAGGTAGGTGACCTCGTCGGTGTGGGCGGCGGCGATGCGCAGGGCGCGGGACTCGTCGGCGACGGTCAGGCCGTAGCCGGACTTCGTTTCGAAGGTGGTCGTGCCCTGGCGGAGGGCTTCGGCGAGGTAGCGGGTGAGGTTGGCCTCCAGTTCGGCGTCCGTAGCGGCACGGGTCGCCGCGACCGTCGTACGGATACCGCCCGCGGTGTACGAGCGCCCCGACATGCGGGCGTTGAACTCCGCCGTCCGGTCGCCCGCGAAGAGCAGGTGGGAGTGGGAGTCGACGAAGCCCGGGAGGACCGCGCGGCCGGCGGCGTCGAGGTGGTTGTCAGTGGCGGGTGCTTTGCTTGATTCACCGGTCCACGCGATGCGGTCGCCGTCGATGACGATGGCCGCGTCCTGGATCAGACCGAGGCGAGAGCCGTCACCGAGGGAGGGGTCGTTGGTGACCAGCGTGGCGATGTTGGTGATGACAGTGCTGCTCATCGTGTCCTCGTGGGCGTGGGCTTGGGCGTCGGTGGGGTTCAGGAACGCAGGGCTTGGACCGCGGCCGCCAGCGCCCGCGGCACATCCGGTACGAGGGCGTGCACCCCGTCGCGGACGACGTGCCGCCCGCCCACGATCGTGTGCCGTACGTCCGCTGCGGTCGCCGCGAATACGGCCGTCTCGGCGCCGAGCCTGGGCAGCGGCCCCGCCGTTCTGACCGAGTCGAGCGCGATCGTCGTGAGGTCGGCGAGCGCGCCGGGTTCGATGGTGCCCGCCTCGTCCCAGCCGAGGGCGGCGTGGCCGTCGGCGGAGGCGGCCCGCAGCAGGGCGGCCGCCGTCCAGTGACCGCGGGTGCGGGTGCGCAGGCGCTCGTCGAGCTCCATCGCGCGTGCCTCTTCGAGCAGGTCGATGACGGCGTGGCTGTCGGAGCCGAGGGAGAGCGGGGAGCCGGCTTTCTGGAGGGCGGCTGCGGGGCCGATGCCGTCGGCCAGGTCGCGCTCGGTGGTGGGGCACATGCAGGTGCCGGTTCCCGAGTCGCCGAGCAGGGCGATGTCCTCGTCGGTGAGGTGCGTGTTGTGGACGCCGGTGGTGCGCGGGCCCAGCACCCCGTGCTCGGCGAGGAGCCGCGTCGGCGTGCAGCCGTGCGCCTCCCGGCAGGCGTCGTTCTCGGCGGTCTGCTCGGACAGGTGCACGTGGAGCGGGGCCCGCCGCTCCTCGGCCCACCGCGCCACCGTAGCCAACTGCCGGGCGGGCACGGCCCGTACGGAGTGGATGGCGGCCCCGATCCGCGCGTGATCCCGGTCCTTGAGAACTGAACAGCGTTCCGCCCAGGCGTCCGCGCTCCCGTCCGAGAAGCGGAGCTGGTGGGTGTTGGGCGGCTGTCCGAAGCCGGAGGAAAGGTAGGCGGCGTCGAGGAGGGTGATGCGGACACCGGCTTCGGAGGCGGCGTCGACAAGGGCCTCGCCCATGGCGTTCGGGTCGGCGTACGGGGTGCCGCCCGGGGCGTGGTGCAGGTAGTGGAACTCGCCGACGGCCGTCACACCGGCCAGGGCCATCTCCGCGTACACCGCGCGGGCCAGCGCGTGGTAGGTCTCCGGGGTGAGCCGGTCGGCCACGGAGTACATGACCTCGCGCCAGGTCCAGAAGGTGCCGGAGCCGACCTGGACGGTGCCGCGCAGGGCGCGGTGGAAGGCGTGCGAGTGGGCGTTCGCCAGGCCCGGGAGGGTCAGGCCGCGGAGGGTTTCGGCGCCGCGGGGCGGACTGGGGGTGTCCATGCGGACGGCGGTGATGCGGCCGTCCGTGACCTCGACGGCGACCCCCGGCTCGACGTGGGTGTCGAGCCAGGCGTGCTCCAGCCAGTACGTACGAGTCCGCTCCGTCGGGGTCACGTGCAGGCCAGCCCTTCCAGTACGTCGGCGAGAGCGACAACCCCCGCCACGCAGTCGTCCTCCGCCGCGTACTCGGCCGGGGAGTGCGAGACGCCGGTGGGGTTGCGCACGAACAGCATGGCGGTCGGGATGCTCCCGGAGAGGATGCCGGCGTCGTGTCCGGCACCGGTGCCCAGGACGGGGACCTTGAGGCCGGTGTCCTTGCCGCTGTCCCTGCCCAGGATGCGGGCGAGTTCGTCGCGCAGGGCGTGGTCGAACTCGACGACCGGCGTGAAGGACTCACGGACGACGTCGAGGTCGACGCCGTGAGCGGCGGCGTACTCGCGGGCGGCCCTCTCGACCCCGGCCACGACCGTGTCCAGGGTCTCCTGGTCGGCGGCCCGGGAGTCGAGCCAGCCGCGCACCAGGGAGGGGACGGCGTTGACGCCGTTCGGCTCGACGGCGATCTTGCCGAAGGTGGCGACGGCACCGGCGAGCTGGGCCTCCCGGCGGGCGGCGAGCACGGTCTCGGCGTACGACAGCATGGGGTCGCGCCGGTCGACCAGCCGGGTCGTCCCGGCGTGGTTGGCCTCGCCCCGGAAGTCGAACCGCCACCGTCCGTGCGGCCAGATGGCACTGGCGATGCCGACCCGGTCGCCGCTCAGGTCGAGCGCCCGCCCCTGTTCCACGTGCAGCTCGACGAAGGCGCCGATACGGCCGAGGCGCTCCGGGTCCGGCCCGATGGCATCGGGGTCGTACCCGGCGGCCTCCATGGCGCGCGGCAGGGTCACGCCGTCCCCGTCGGTCAGCCGGTGCGCCTGCTCGGCGCCGAGCTCCCCGGCGGCCAGCCGCGACCCGACACAGGCGAGCCCGAACCGTGCCCCCTCCTCGTCACCGAAGTTGACGATCGCGAGGGGCTTGGTGAACTCGGCCCGCCGTGCGCGCAGTTCATCCAGCGCGGCGAAGGAGGACACGACCCCGAGGGGCCCGTCGAAGGCTCCGCCGTCCGGCACGGAGTCGAGATGCGACCCGGTGACGACGGCGTCCCCGGCAGCGGGATCCCCGAGCCAGGCCCACTGGTTCCCGTTCCGGTCCAGCTCGTACGTCAGCCCGCGTGCCTCGGCCTGCGCCTTGAACCAGGCCCGGCACTCGGCATCGGCGCTGGTCCAGGCGAAGCGGCGGTAGCCGCCGGAGGCGGAGCTGCGGCCGATCGTCAGCAGCTCCGTCCACATGCTGTGGAAGGTCACGCGTCGTCACCTTCACGCAGCGGGACCCGGACCCCGCGCTCGTCCGCGACCGACTCCGCGATGTCGTACCCCGCGTCGACGTGCCGGATGACACCCATACCTGGGTCGTTGGTGAGAACCCGGCGGATCTTCTCCCCGCCCAGCTTCGTGCCGTCGGCAACGGTCACCTGCCCGGCGTGGATCGACCGCCCCATGCCGACGCCACCGCCGTGGTGGATGGACACCCAGGACGCTCCCGACGCCACGTTCACCATGGCGTTCAGCAGCGGCCAGTCGGCGATAGCGTCCGAGCCGTCGAGCATCGCCTCGGTCTCGCGGTACGGCGACGCCACCGACCCGGCGTCGAGGTGGTCGCGGCCGATCGCCAGCGGTGCCGCCAGCTCGCCGCTCGCGACCATGTCGTTGAACCGCTCACCGGCCTTGTCGCGCTCGCCGTAGCCGAGCCAGCAGATGCGGGCGGGCAGGCCCTGGAAGTGGACCCGCTCCCCCGCCAGTTTGATCCAGCGGGCGAGGGACTCGTTCTCGGGGAACAGGTCGAGGATCGCCTTGTCGGTCTTGGCGATGTCGGCGGGGTCGCCGGACAGGGCCGCCCAGCGGAAGGGGCCCTTGCCCTCGCAGAACAGGGGGCGAATGTAGGCGGGGACGAAGCCGGGGAAGGCGAAGGCGCGGTCGTACCCGGCGAGCCGGGCCTCGCCGCGGATCGAGTTGCCGTAGTCGAAGACCTCGGCGCCGGCGTCCATGAAGCCGACCATGGCCTCGACGTGGCGGGCCATCGACTCGCGGGCGCGGGTGGTGAAACCGGCCGGGTCCTTGGCCGCGGCCGACGCCATGTCGTCGAAGTCGACGCCCGCCGGCAGATAGGCCAGGGGGTCGTGCGCCGAGGTCTGGTCGGTGACGATGTCGACGGGGGCGCCCTCGGCAAGCATGCGCGGCAGCAGCTCGGCCGCGTTGCCCAGCAGGCCGATGGAGAGGGGGCGGCGGGCGTCGCGGGCTTCGACGGCGAGCTGGAGGGCGTGCTCCAGGGAGTCGGCCTTCACATCGAGGTAGCGGTGCTCGATGCGGCGCTCGATGGCACGCGGGTCGCAGTCGATGCAGATCGCGACGCCGTCGTTCATGGTCACGGCGAGCGGCTGGGCGCCGCCCATGCCGCCGAGGCCGGCGGTGAGGGTGATCGTCCCGGCGAGGGTGCCGCCGAACTTCTTCGCGGCGACGGCGGCGAAGGTCTCGTAGGTGCCCTGGAGGATGCCCTGGGTGCCGATGTAGATCCAGGAGCCGGCGGTCATCTGCCCGTACATGGTCAGGCCCAGCTGTTCCAGGCGCCGGAACTCCTCCCAGTTCGCCCAGTCCCCCACCAGGTTCGAGTTGGCGATGAGGACGCGCGGGGCCCACTCGTGGGTCTGCATGACGCCGACCGGGCGGCCGGACTGGACGAGCATCGTCTCGTCCTGCTTGAGGGTCCGCAGCGTGCGGACCATGGCGTCGAAGGAGCGCCAGTCGCGGGCCGCCTTGCCGGTGCCGCCGTAGACGACGAGCTTGTCGGGGTGCTCGGCTACCTCCGGGTCGAGGTTGTTCTGCAGCATCCGCAGGGCGGCTTCCTGCTGCCATCCCAGGGCGCTCAGTTCCGTACCGCGCGGTGCTCGTACGGGGCGGGGTCCTGACATGGTCTGCCTCCTGGCTCCTGGTGGATTGCTCCCGACGGATTCTTACTGTCGATATTCACATCCTGACTCTCTGAATAGAACTAGTCAATACGTTCTTGCGTCGGCATGGGTGAGGGCACGGATGTTTCGCTGGACAGAGGGACAGGGAGACGCAGGGACACAGGGACACACACATCGGCAGCCGGCCCGGCACGCGGGCGCAGGCGGCGACAGGACGGGGACGTCGTGGACCAGGACAACAGCAGTACCGGTGATCCGAGCGGCGACACCGACGGGGAACGGGTCGTCCGCCGGGACGAGGCGGTTCGCGCGGCCGTGGAGCAGGGGCTGCTCCGGCCGGACGCGCCCATCGTCGGCCTGCTCGACGTCACCGGGATCCGCGAGTCGGCCGCGGCCCTGCGGGCGGCGTTCGACGAGGTCACGGCGCCGGGTACGCCCGTACTGCACGCCTTCGCGGTGAAGGCGACCCCGCTGGTGCCGGTGCTGCGGCTGCTGCGCGAGGAGGGCATCGGCGTCGAGGTGGCGAGCCCGGGCGAGCTGGCCCTGGCGCGGGCGGCGGGGCTGCCGCCGGACCGGACGGTTCTCGACTCGCCCGCCAAGACGCCGGCCGAGCTGAGGGAGGCGCTGGCGCTGGGGATCGCCGTCAACGCCGACAACCCGCAGGAGCTGGACCGCATCGACGCTCTGATGAGGTCGGCGGCCAGTCGCTCCCCCCTCGGCATCCGGGTGAACCCGCAGGTCGGGGCCGGGGCCATCGAAGCGCTCTCCACTGCCACGGCGACCTCGAAGTTCGGGGTGGCGCTGCGGGACGAGGGGGCGCGCGAGTGGGTGGTGCGGGCGTACGCCGAGCGCCCCTGGCTGTCCCGGCTGCACACGCACTCCGGGTCGCAGGGCGTCCCGCTGTCGCTGATGGCCGAGGGCGTGGCGGCGACGTACGCGCTCGCGGAGGAGATCAACCGGCGGATCGGGCACCCGCAGATCGACACGATCGACATCGGCGGCGGGCTGCCGGTGAACTTCACGTCGGACGTGACGACACCGACGTACGCGGACTACGCGCGGGTGTTGAAGAAGGCGGTGCCGGGGCTGTTCGACGGGCGGTACGGGCTGGTGACCGAGTTCGGGCGGTCACTGCTGGCCAAGCACGGGACGGTGGTGGCGCGCGTCGAGTACGCCAAGAGCGCCGGCGGGCGGCCGGTCGCGGTGACGCACGCGGGCGTGCAGGTGGCGACGCGGACGGTGTACGCGCCGGGGGCGTGGCCGCTGAGGATCGCCGCGTACGACGGCAAGGGGCGGCCGAAGGAGGGGCCCGAGGTCGCGCAGGACGTCGCCGGGCCGGCGTGCTTCGCGGGCGACCTGCTCGCCCAGGGGTATGCGCTGCCGCTCCTCGAACAGGGCGACTACGCGGCGGCCCTGGACACGGGGGCGTACTACTTCGCGCACCACTACGCGTACAACTCCCTGGCCCGGCCGGGGGTTTACGGCTTCGCGCCGGACGGGGCCGGGGGCACCGCCTTCGCGATCGTGCGGGAGGCGCAGACCGTCGAGGAGATCGTGGCCGAGTCGGGAGGGGCGCACGCGGGCGCACTCACCACACTCCGCACACCGGGACGCCATTGACGCGCTCCGGGGGATCTGGTGATCAACTGGCCAGGGAAAAAAGGTCAGTTGACCCACCTTAGTCACTCGCCGCATGTTCCACCGGAAAATGCCAGAACCCTCACCCCGCACGCACACGTTGCGTAGCTTCGGCGTCACTCAGCCGAACCCCAGGCGGGAGGGGAACAACGGTGCCCGGAATCGACGAGTGCCTGCTCGAAGCCATGCGGCTGCCCGGTGCCCGGGGCGCCGCACTGGTCGACTGGACGAGCGGGCTGGCCCTGGGCGTCGTCGGGGAATCCCCGGGCGGCGACCAGGAGACGGCCGCGGTGGAGGCCGCGGAGCTCGCCCGGCTCGCCGCCGAGCAGCACGCCTTCGCACCCGACACCGGTGCGGACGCAGAGGACGGCAGGACCGGCGGGTCACGACACGACGACGGCATCGATCCGCCCGTCGAGGACCTGATCATCAGCAACCGGGACAGCTATCACGTGCTGCGGTTCGTGCGGACGCCCTTCGACAGCAGCGTGTGTCTGCACCTGTGGCTGGCCCGCTCGGAGGGCAACCTCGCGCTGGCCCGCATCCGGCTCGGCGAGATGGCCGGACGGCTGGTGCTGGGATGACCGCCGTACAGACCACCCCGCCACCCCGGCTGCCGGTGCGGGAGAGAGCGGCGGTCCAGGACCGGGGGTGGGGCGGCGTCTCGCCCATGCTGACCCGGCTGGCGGCCGAACGGGCCACCGGCGTCCTGGTCCGCGAGCGCGGCACGCTCCACCTCGCCGAGGGCCGGGTGGTGCACGCCGACAGCCCGTCCGCCCCCGGCCTCGACGTCCTGCTCACCGCCCGCGGCACCCTGGAAGCCGGCGCCTGGCGGCAGGCGCTGGCCGAGACCGGTGACCGGCACCGCGCCGGCCACCTCCTGGTCGACGACGGACACCTCACCCCGGGCGCGCTGGAGCTGTGCCGGCTGACCGCGCTGTACGACGCCGCGTACTTCGCCCTCGCACCCAGCAGCACGCCGGGCCGCTTCCGCTACGGCACCGAGGACGGCGAGGACGGCGAGGACGCGGGGCCCGCGCCCGCCTGCGGGTGCCCGGTGCCCGTGGCCGCCCTGGAGCGCGAGACCCTGCGCCGCCGGGACATGCTGCACCGCATCTGGCCCGACCCGACGACCGACGAGGCCCCGCTGGCCCGGACGCACCGCGCCGCGCCCCCGGCGCCCACCTCCCGCCAGCGGGCGGTCCTGGCCGAGCTGGACGACGTGCGCACGGCGACGGACATCGCGCGGGAGCTGGGCCGCCCGGCGTTCCACACGCTCGTGGACCTTCGGCGCCTGGCGGCGGCCGGCGTGGTCAGACCCCGACCCCGCCCGCCTGTCCCCGCCGAGTCACCCGGCACGCACGAGACACCGGGCACGTACCAGGTGCCCGGGACATCCGAGGCGCCCGGCACACCGGAAGCACCCGCGGCACCGGACCCGCTCGCGGGAATCCCCGTCGACGTCACCGACCCCCACATCACGCTGCTGAAGAGGCTCAGGGATGCGCTGGAGGCCCTTTGAACGGCAACGGCAGCAGCAGCGGACCCGCGCCGAGAGGAGCGACCTGATGGCAGCCGAGCCCGACATCCTGGAGGAGTTGCGCCGGCTCAGAGCCCGCGTGCCCCAGCTCACCGGCGCCCTCGCGACCGGCGCCGACGGTCTCGTCCTGGCCCAGGACACGCCCGGCGTCGACCCGGCGGACGTGGCCACGCTCGTCACGACCGCCCGGGGCCTCGCCGCACAGCTGGCCGACGTGACCGGTCAGGGGGACTTCCGCGAGCTGCTCGTGCGCGGGGTCTACGGCTATGTGGCCACCTACGCGGCGGGCCACGGCGCCGTGCTGACGCTGCTCGCCCAGGACCGCGTCAACGTCGGCCGCCTGCACCTGGAGGGCCGGCGGTCGGGCGCCCGTATCGGCGAGCTCGTCGACACCGCGACGGCACCCCCGGCGCCTCGGGCCGACCCGGCCACTCCCGCCAAGTCTCCCGCCAAGGCACCCGCCAAGGCCGCGACCGCCGCCCGGAGCAGAGCCCCGCGCACACCACGGGCCACCACGACCGCCACGACCACGACCACGACCACGACCACCAACGCACGTACCACAAGCGACAGTTGAAAGGAACCGAGGAACAGTCATGGCCAACACCGAAACCACACTCAAAGAAGCACTCGCCTCCATCGAGGGCGCCACCGGCGTCGCGCTCGTCGACTACACCAGCGGCATGGCGCTGGGGACGCTGGGGGGCAGCAAGGGCTTCGACCTCAACGTCGCCGCCGCCGGCAACACCGACGTCGTCCGCTCGAAGATGCGCACCATGGAACACCTCGGGCTCAAGGCCCAGATCGAGGACATCCTGATCACCCTCTCCGACCAGTACCACCTGATCCGGCTGATCAGCGGCCGCGGCGGCAACGGTCTCTTCCTCTATCTGGTGCTGGACGCCAAGCGGGCCAACCTGGCGA
Source organism: Streptomyces sp. AC555_RSS877 (assembly GCF_019049245.1). Classification (GTDB taxonomy): domain Bacteria; phylum Actinomycetota; class Actinomycetes; order Streptomycetales; family Streptomycetaceae; genus Streptomyces. The sequence continues at coordinate 80,367 of NZ_JAGMUK010000216.1, forward strand.
TGGCCCGCCACCAGCTGAAGAGGATCGAAGAGGACCTGGAGGTCTGACCGGGCCTGACTAGACCAGGGCCGCGGTGCGGCGGCGCGCTCCACCCGGGGCCGCGTCGCCGGCCGCGATGCCCGTACTGCGATAGGCCTTGACCGTCTTGCCGGCCGGACGGCCGCCGTTCGCCGCGAGCCAGTCGACACGCACCCACAGCAGCGCGTCCCCGGCCTGCTCGCGCCGCCCCAGCCAGGCGGCCTTCAGCCACAGCCCCGTACCGCATCCGGCGAGCAGCATGCCGCCCGCGGCGGGCACGGCGAACGCGCTGCCGAGCGCGGCGAGGAAGGCGAGCAGCAGCCACCAGAGGTGGCCCCGGCGCCAGTTGCGCGCGCTCACCGCACGGTCCTGGAGCACGTCGTGCTTCCCGGCGCGGACGGCGGAGCTCGCCAGCGCGGCGTACCGCTTGCGGCCGCGGTACGACACGACAGCCGCGGCGACGACGAACAGGACGGCCCCGGCCATCACCCCGATCCGCCGGCCCGTGATGCCCGGCACCGCTAGGCCGATGCCCGCCGCGAACACGCCGAGCCACCACATCGGCGCTGCTCCCGCCCGTACCACGACGGCCACCCGAGCCAGTCCCTGCCCTCCGCGCCCCTCGCGAACTCCGCGTGACACGATCCGCCTCCTCGTCGTCTCAGCACGATTTCTGGGCGCACAGATTAGCGAGGAATCGTGAGACGAGTCTGAGAAGTGTTGTCCTTCCGGAGTTGAGGATGGCGTTTCCGCTGGGCGGGCATGGGGCCGGTGGCCCCGTGGGAGTAGTGGCCTGTCGTGCTGTCGCTGCCCGGGAGGTCGTGGATGCCGTCGGTGGCCGGGCCGAGGAACAGCGTGAGCCGGGTGCCACCAAGCGCAGTGGAGCGCTTCGAAGTGGCGGTCCTTCGGTCAGGAGCCTTATGGCGCATCCGTGTTGCAGGCTCCCCAGGGGCGTGATCATATCTTCCCGAATGCCACAAAGAGGATATTCCGCCGTGGCAACTAGAGGGCAGGCCGCGCCCCGACCCGGCCTGCCAGGCCCCTGGGAGGACCAGATGTCTCACCTCATACTCCGTTCAGCCGCCACCCTCGTGCTGGCTGCCACGCCCCTCTTCGCGGCCGTGCCCGCGCAGGCCGCTCCCCAGCAACAGTTGCCCTGCCAAGCCGACATCCAGAAGACAGACGGTGACCTGACCAGCACGGTCACCCTCACGGTCGTTTGCAACGTGGACAAGACAGTGGGAGCGAGGATCACCGTCGGGGAGACCGTGCTGCTGGACCTGCAGCAGACCGTGCGCGCCAATGTGGAAGAGCGCCTCACCCTCACCATCCCCCGCGTGCCGCGCGTGTGCGCCACACTGCAGGCCGACGGAGAGACGACGACGGTCTGCACCCTCTGACAGCCGAGCCGACAAAGGCTGGTCCGGACGGAACGACAGCGCCGCCCGCACCGAGCGGCAACACCGGGCCGCTGGCCCGGACACCGAGTGGCGCTCGCACGACAGCCATACCCCACCGGCTCTCTGGTGTTCCGTCACCTGCTGGTGCTCGCGGTGCGCTTCATCCCACAACCGGGGGAGAACAGGCGGCGGCCCTCGCTGTGGCGGAAGCTGACGGGCCGGTGGTGCGGCCAAGGACCCCTCGCCGCACGGGAACAGTCGGTGACGCGATGTCCAACTGCTCCCACCACCAGGAGATCGTCGGAAGCGGAAGCGGTTCCAGAGCTGTATTCAGCCGGGCGCCGCTTCCCTCACACCGCCGACGAGCCTCCGGGACCGGCCAAGACCCCGGCAGTCACCCCTTCGTACGTGGGCGCCTCGTCCTGGCGGGTGCCGTCATCGCCTTCCATGGGCCTGCGCGGGGCGCATCGGCGGTGGGGTCCGCCCGCTCTTCTCTTTCTCACCGGGCCGCGCAGGTGAACGCCTGGGCTCGCTGGTGTCGCGGCAGGGCCGCACCGCATTGACGCCGGCGAAGAGACGGTCCGGTCCGAGTCACCGCTCCCCTGCACCCCTGTGAACGGAGATGCCTGCCGTGCGAATGACCGACATCCAGCATTGCGAGGCCCGGCCGGGCCTCCTCATCGAGTGGACGCTCGATCAGGAGGCCATCGAGACAGCGACCGGTCTGCCAGAAGATTCCCGACCGCCGGCGTATGTCCAGGAGTCGCACATCCGGACGGCCAAGTCGGTGCGCGAGGACGGCCTGTTCGTTCCGACCTGGCTCGGCACGACGTTCGACATCCCGGGCATGATCGATCTCGACGTACTGCAGGACGCCCTGCGGACCTGGACCCTCCGGCACGAGACGCTGCGCAGCGGCTTCCGCTGGGCCGACGACGAACTGCGTCGGTTCACGCTCGATGCCGAGGCCGTCGTACTTCATCGCGAGGTGGTCGGCGAGTTCTCCGACGTGGAGAGACTCGTGCAGCGCCTCCAGGACCGCTTCGACGTCGCGGCGAACGCGCTCAGCTGGCCGAACTTCATCTACGCGGCGATCGTCCGGGACGACGGCACGAGTGTGTACATGGCCTTCGACCACAGCAACGTCGACGGGTACTCCGTCCAACAGATCCCCGCCGAGATCCACGAGCTCTGCGCGGCGGCTGTCGAGGGCCGTCCCGTTCAATGGGCACCGGTCGGCAGTTACGTGGACTTCTGCGAGATCGAACGGGCAGACGCGGACCGGATCGACGGCACGCACGAAATCGTCGCCCGCTGGCGGCAGTTCATCGACCTGTGTGGCGGTGACCTGCCGAACTTCCCCGTCGATCTCGGCCTGGATCCCGGCGGCCCTCTGCCCACGCAGAAACTCATGCACGACATGCTCGTCGACGCCGACGACATCGCCGCGTTCGACGAGGCCTGCCGGCCCTTCGGCGGAGTTCCGGTCGGCCTCCTGGCTGCCACGAGCCTCGTCGTCCACAAGATCGGCGGCGAACCCGCCTTCCGGACAGTCGTGCCGTTCCACACACGCGCGAAGTCCGAATGGCGGGACTCCGTGGGCTGGTACGTCGGCGGCGCGCCGATCGAGATCCACACGGCACAGGCAGGCGATTTCCAGTGCCTCCTGGACATGGTGCACACCGCGGTGCACGCCAACAGGTCGATGGCCCGCATGCCCATCGGCCGGGTGCTGCGCCTGCTCGGCTCGGACTTCCGCCCGACGTCGCCCGACCTGTACTCGATCGTCTCGTACATCGACACCCGGCACATCCCCGGATCGGCACGCTGGACCGAGCTGAAGGCGTACGGCCTGGTCAGAGTGTCCTACGGGGACAGGGTGTGCGCCTGGTTCAACAGGCTCCACGAGGGGCTGTACTTCGCCACCCGCTACCCGGACACCGACATCGCCTACAAGAACATGCGGCTGTATGCCGAGCAGATGCGGGAGGTCATCCTCTCGGTGGCCCGGAACGGCCCCGGCGAGCCCGTCTGACGGGACCGACGTCGGTATCGCCGCGGGCGGTGGCGATGACGGCCGGACGACGGGCGCAGTTCTCCGCCCAGCAGCGGGAGCGGCTGACCGCTCTGGGCGTGAAGGCCACTGAGCGACCCGTTCCGGCACCGGCGGCCAAGGGTGCCGGGACGGCGTGAGCGGCCTTCCAGCGTGTAGCACGCCACGAAGCCCACACCACCCACAAGATCTCGCCCGAGTCGCACGGCGAAACAGGCGCTCGATCCGCGAATCGCCCCCCTGAGAGGCTGGGCCCGGACGGACGGCGAGTCGTCGGGCGGAGACGGGTCACGCGGTCACGCGGTCACCGTCACTCCACGAACAACCCGCGCGCCGCCGCCCGCGCGTCGAACTCCTCCAGTCGCGCCTGCGCGTCCGGCAGGTCGTCGCACATCGCCTCCAGCAGGACGCGGCCCAGCAGCATCGGCGCGCAGGCCGTGTCGAAGGCCAGCCCGGTGCCGACGGCGGCCGGCAGCAGCAGGTCGGACACCTTGGCGACCGGCGCGAAGGCCGAGTCGGCGACGCTGACGACCGTCAGGCCCGCCTCCTTGGCGTACGCCAAGGCGTCCACGACCTCGCGCGGGTGCCGGGGCAGCGCGAAGCACAACAGGGTCGAGGCGCCCGCGCGTACGGCGGCGTCGATCCGGTCGTGGATCATCGTGCCGCCCTCGTTGAGCAGCCGTACGTCCGGATGGACCTTGGCGGCGAAGTACGCGAAGCCGTACGCCTGGGAGGCCGCCGCCCGCAGCCCGAGCACGGGAAGCGGGCGCGAGGCCGCGAGCAGCCGCCCCGCCTTCTGCACGGGCCGTGGGTCGGCCAGCACCTCCGCGAGGTGCCGCAGGTTCTCGATCTCGGCCTCGACGGCCTGCTGGTACTCGTTGTACGACGCCGAGGCGGCCGTCTGTTCGGTGGGCGCGACCTCGCGCAGGTGTTTGCGCAGAGCGGGGTAGCCGTCGAAGCCGAGGGCGACCGCGAAGCGGGTGACGGAGGGCTGACTGACCCCGGCCAGCTCGGCCAGCTCCACGCTGGACAGGAACGGCACGTCGGCGGCCCGCCGCACCATGCTGTGCGCGATGCGCCGCTGGGTCGGCGTCAGCCGGTGCCCCTCGAACAGCGCCTGCAGCCGCGCGGCGGGGCTGTCCGGCACGGACACACCCGCGTCCGGCACACCCGCACCCGACTCCCGGGCCACCGCACCCGACTCCGCGCCCACCGCACCCGTCTCCGTGTCCGCGCTCATGCCTCGCTCCCCCTCCAGATGTCCGTGAACCGGTCGAGCAGTGCGGCCGCGGTCGTCACGTCGTGTGTGAGCGGCCGGTCGGCCGGGTCCTCGTCGAGCACCGACTCGGCGAGCTCCTGCGCGCGGCCCACCGGAAGGTCCGGGTCGGGCCTGAGGTCGCGCTGGCGCAGCGCCCGTACGGCGGCGACGAGTTCGCAGCCGACGACGAGACGGTACGCGCCGCACGCGCGCAGTGTCTGACGTGCGGCGAGCGAGGCGAAGCTGGCCTGTTCCTCGACGCCCCGGGAGAGTACAGCGTGGCCCAGGGAGGCGGGCGCGGAGAAGGCCCGCAGGTCGCCGAGGGCGGCTCCGGCGGCGTACTCGAGGATCATCACGCCGGAGGAGGCGGCCTCCTGGCCGGCGAGGAAGGGCCGCAGCCGCGTGAAGGCGGGCTCGTTCAGAGACGACAGGCGGGACGTGGAAAGCCGCGCCACCTGTGTCATTGCCAGCCTGAAGTGGTCCAGGGAGAGGGCCAGTTGGGCCTGGTAGAAGCCGCCGTGGTGATAGGCGGCCAGATCCTCGGGGCAGATCAGGGGGTTCTCGGCGGCCGCGTTGATCTCGATCGCGAGGACCTGCTCCAGGGCGTCGGCCGCGTCGTGGGCCGGGCCGTGGATCTGGGGCAGGCAGCGGAAGCCGTACGGGTCCTGGATGCGGCCGAGCGGCGGGGTGGGCCGGTCGGCGGCGCCGATCAGCTCGCGCATCCGGCGGGCCACCTCGCTGGAGCCGCGGTGCGGGCGGGCGGCGTGCACGGGGGCGGCGTACGCCTCGTGCGAGCCGTCCACGGCCAGCAGGGAGAGGGCGCCGACGATCTGGGTGGCCTCCAGCAGCCCGCGCAGTTCGTGCAGGGCGAGGGCGGACTGGCCGAGGGTGAGGGCGTTGCTGCTGATGAAGGCCAGGGCGTCGTTGTTGTCGAGCGGCTGGGCGTCGGGCGCGCCCGTGCCCCGCCAGGGATGTTCGCCGGCCAGGGCGAGGCCGGCCTGGGCGAGGGCGGCGATGTCGCCGGTGCCGACCGAGCCGAACTCGTTCACGACCGGGTACGCCCCGCTCTCCAGCGCCTCGCACAGGGCCGTGACGACGGTGGGCCTCAGGCCCGCGCCGCCGGCCAGCAGCTGGTTGGCGCGGACGGCGAGCATGGCGCGCACCTGCCGGGCCGGGAGTTCCTCGCCGATGGCGCCGGCGTGGCTGCGCAGCAGTCGTAGACCGTGCTCAGCGGCCGCGTCGGTGGGCACGTCCTCGTTCCGGTTGGCGCCGACGCCGGTGGAGCGGCCGTAGACGCGTCCGGTGGCGGCGATCCGGCGGGCGGCGTCCCAGGAATCCTCGACGCGCCGCACCGCTTCGCTCCCCGGGACCGGCCGGGCGGCACCGTCGGCGAGCCGCACGACGTCCGTGACGCCGAGACCGACCCCGTCGAGGACGACGAGCCCCGGGCCCGCAATCCACGGTGTGTCCACGATCCGAGACGACATCAAGCCCAAAACCTCCTCGATACGGACACCTGATCTTGCTTCTCGGTCATCCGTTACCTCGGATTAACACCGGGCCGTTGACAACCTATTCATCTACGGAGAACTCTGCATGACGTTATACAGCCGGGCAAGGGACAACTCATGATCCAGTTCGACGCGGTCCACAAGCGCTTCCCCAACGGCACGACAGCAGTCCACGACCTCACCCTCGACATGCCGGAAGGCGGCGTGACCGTCCTCGTCGGATCCTCCGGTTGCGGCAAGACGACCACCCTGCGGATGATCAACCGGATGGTCGAACCGACCTCCGGCACCATCCGCGTCGGCGGCAAGGACGTCACCCGGCAGGACGCGGCCGAACTGCGCCGCTCCATCGGGTACGTCATCCAGCAGTCGGGCCTCTTCCCGCACCGCACGGTGCTCGACAACATCGCGACCGTGCCGCTGCTGCTCGGCCACGGCCGCCGCAGGGCACGGGCCCGGGCGGCCGGACTCCTCGAGACCGTCGGCCTCACCGCCGAGGCCGGCCGTCGCTACCCGCACCAGCTCTCCGGCGGCCAGCAGCAGCGCGTCGGTGTCGCCCGGGCGCTCGCCGCCGACCCGCCGGTGCTGCTCATGGACGAGCCGTTCGGCGCGGTCGACCCGGTGGTGCGCACCCAGCTCCAGGACGAACTGCTCAGGCTCCAGAAGGAGCTGAACAAGACCATCGTCTTCGTCACGCACGACATCGACGAGGCGGTACGGCTCGGCGACCAGATCGCGATCTTCCGCACCGGCGGCCACCTGGTGCAGTGCGCCACCCCCTCCGAGCTCCTGGCCCGCCCGGCCGACGACTTCGTCGCCGACTTCCTCGGCGCCGAGCGCGGCCTCAAGCTGCTGTCGCTCAAGACCCTCACGAACGTCCCGCAGGGCCCGGCACCGGAGGGCGGCCCCTGGACCCTCGTCGTCGACGAGACGAGCAGGCCACTGCACTGGGCGTCGAAGGACGCCGAGATCCCCGTACGGCCGCTCAAGGACGACGACTCCCTGCTCGCGGCGCTCAACGAGTCCGTCGCCTCCCCCGGCGGCCTGATCGCCCGGGTCGACGCGCACGGCGTCCTCACCGGCGTCTCGTCCCGCGACGACATCCACACCCACGCCGGCCAGGCCCACACCGAGGCCCGCGCGGAGACGGGTGCGGCCGCGTGACCATCGACTGGTCGTGGATATCCGGCCACACCGACGACCTCACCACCCTCACGGTCTCCCACCTCCGGGCGGCCCTGAGCGCGGTCTTCTTCGGCCTGCTGATCTCGCTCCCGCTCGCGGTGGTCGCCCACCGGGTCCGCTTCCTGCGCGGGTTCCTGCTCGGCGCGTCGAACGTCCTGTTCACCATCCCGTCGATCGCGGTCTTCGTGCTGCTGCTGCCGGTCAGCGGCCTCACCCGCACCACGACCGTGATCGGCCTGACGGTCTACACCCTGGTCGTCCTGCTCCGGAACACCGTCGAGGGCCTCGACTCGGTGCCCGCGAGGACGAAGGAGGCCGCGAAGGCGATGGGCACGCGCCCCCTGCGCACGCTCCTCACCGTCGAGCTCCCGCTCGCGCTCCCCGTGATCATGGCGGGCGTCCGGATCGCGACGGTCATGTCGATCTCCCTGGTCTCCGTCGCGACCTACATCGGCGACGGCGGCCTCGGCCAGCTGTTCACCGACGGCTTCCAGCGCAACTACCCGACCCCGGTGATCGTGGGAGTGGTCCTCACCCTCCTCCTCGCCGTCGTAGCGGACGCCCTGCTGGTCGCCCTCCAGTACGTCCTCACCCCGTGGAAGAGGCGGCGAGCCTGAGATGTACGAACTCTTCTCCGACCTCGGCGGCTGGCTGACCAGCGGCGCCCAGTGGTCCGGCTCGGACGGCATCGGCCACCGCCTCGCCGAACACCTCCAGTACTCGCTCCTGGCCACCCTCATCGCGACCGTCATCGGCCTCCCGCTGGGCCTGCTGATCGGCCACACCGGCCGCGGCGCGTTCCTCGCCATCAACCTCGCGTCCTTCGGCCGCGCCCTGCCGACCGTGGGCCTGGTCGTCCTGGTCTTCCTGGCCGGCGGTCTGTCGATGCTGCCCGTGTACGTCGCCCTGGTCGCCCTGGCGGTCCCGGCGATCGTCACCAACACCTACGCCGGGATGACCGCCGTCGACCCGGACGTGAAGGACGCGGCGCGGGGCCAGGGCATGCGCGGCCACCAGGTCCTGCTCCAGGTGGAGTTCCCGCTCGCCCTGCCCCTGATCATGACGGGCCTGCGCCTGGCCCTCATCCAGGTGGTGGCCACGGCCACGATCGCCGCGTACGTCTCCTTCGGCGGCCTGGGCCGCTACGTCTTCGACGGCCTCGCCCAGCGCGACCTCGTGCAGGTGCTCGGCGGCGCGGTGCTGGTAGCCGCGGTGGCCGTCGCCCTGGACCTCTGCCTCGCCGGCCTCCAGCGCTTCCTCTTCCGCCACCGCACCCACCGCACCGCCTAGGGAACCCCGAATGAATCGTCGTACGCTCCTCGGCGGCCTGTTCGCGGCCGCCTCCGTCCCCGCCCTCTCCTCCTGCGCGAGCGGCATCACGTCCCTCGACAGCCAGGGCTCCACCTCCGGTGGCAGCGGCTCCAGCAAGGGCGGAATCACCATCGGCACCGCCAACTTCACCGAGAACCAGGTGCTCGGATACCTGTACGCCGCCGTACTGCAGGCGGCCGGCGTGAAGACCACCGTCCGCCCCAACCTCGGCACCCGCGAGATCCTCATCCCCGCCCTCAAGGGCGGCGACATCGACCTCCTCCCCGAGTACCAGGGCGCCCTCCTGCACTACCTCGCCCCGAAGGCGACCGCGACCGAGGAGGGCGAGATGCAGAACGCCCTCGCCATCGCCCTGCCCGCCGGCCTCCAGGTGCTGCCGTACGGCATGGCCGAGGACTCGGACGCCTTCGCCGTCACCCAGGAGACCGCCAAGAAGTACGGCCTGACCTCCCTCGCCGACCTCAGGAAGCAGAACGGCAAGCTGGTCATCGGCGCCGCGCCCGAGGTCAAGAAGCGCGAGGTCGGCGTGATCGGCCTGAAGGACGTGTACGGGGTGGAGTTCAAGGAGTTCAAGTCCCTCGACTCCTCCGGCCCGCTGGTCAAGGGAGCCCTGAAGAAGGGCGACGTGGACGTGGCGAACCTCTTCACCACGGACACCGACATCGTGGCCAACGACTGGGTCGTGCTGACCGACCCGAGGAACCTCATCCCCGGCCAGCACATCGTCCCCCTCATCGCCGACCGCAAGGCCGACTCCACGGTCCGCAAGGCCCTCGCCGAGCTCGGCAACATCCTGACCACAAAAGACCTCACCGAGCTCAACCGCCAGGTCGACAAGGACAAGAAGGACCCCGAGGACGTGGCGAACGCGTACGCCGAGCAACACGGCCTGACGCGGAAGGCCTGAGCACCCCCCACCGAACCGGGGGGATAACCCCAGTGCGGCAGCCGTTCCGGCTCCTTACCGTGGATCGCATGACCGGAATGGACGCGCAGGACACGGAACTCAAGAAGGAACTCGACGCCACCCTGCAGGCGCGCAGGGAACTGGGCGTGGAGTACGAGTCCGCGCTGGTCGACTCGTTCCTGGAGAAGGTCGACCAGCGGATCGACGGCGCCGTGGAGCGGCGGGTGCGCCGGCAGATGGCCGAGCAGCAGATGGTGGTGGCCCGGGGTTCGCGGTCGCCGAAGCCGACCGACTCCTGGGGCGAGCGCTTCGGCTTCGGCCTCGTCTCGCTGGTGCTGGCGATCCCGCTGTCCGCGATCGGCGGCGGCGTCGCCCACCTGCCGGGTCTGATCGTCGCCTGGATCGGCATCGTCGGGGTGAACGCCGTCCAGGCCGCCCGCGCCAACCCGGGCCTGTTCCGCCCCCGCAGGCGCGGATCGTCCCAGGACAGCGACTGGGAGGAGTGACCGAGCGGCCAGGGTTCAGGCCTGCCGGGTGGGCAGCACCATGATCTGCCGCAGGTTGACCCGCCGCGGCCGGCTCGCCGCGTAGGCCACCACATCCGCGACCTCCTCGGACGCCAGCCCGCCCAGCGTGTCGAACATCCCGTCCAGCTGCCCGGACAGCTCCGCGTTGTCGATGTGGGTCTTCAGCTCGGTGTCCGTCAGCCCCGGCTCGACGTTGGTGACCCGGACGTCACGCGGCCCGAACTCGGTGCGCAGCGACTGGGAGAGGTGGGTCAGCGCGGCCTTGGTGGCGCAGTACACCGCGTAGTGGGGGAACGAGAGGTGCGCGCCGACGGACGAGATGTTCACCAGGTCCGCGGTACGGCCCTCCGCGGCCGTCGCCACCAGGTCGCCGGTGAAGGCGCGGACGACCCTGAGGACGCCGGTGACGTTCGTGTCGAGCATCCGCTGCCACTCGTCGATGCGGCCCGCCTCGATCGGGTTGGGCAGCATGACGCCGGCGGAGTTGACGACCAGGTCGACAGGCCCGTACGCCTCGTGGATCCGGGCCGCGGCCGCCTCCACCGACGCGTCGTCGGTGACGTCCGCGACCACGGCCAGCGCCTGTCCCCCGTCGGCCCGGATCTTCTCCGCGACCGCCTCCAGCCGCTCCGAGCGCCGGGCGAGCAGCGCGACCCGCGCCCCCTGCCCGGCCAGCAGCACGGCGACCGCCTCGCCGATCCCGCTGGCGGCACCGGTGACGACGGCGGTACGTCCGGCCAGGTTCTCGTACGACATGAAGGACTCCTCGGGTGTTCACTCGCCTCCGGTCCGTCCGGCGACGACACCCACACTCGTCCGCCCCGCCCGGGCCACCCAGGGATGAGCTTGTCCTGGGTCTGCCAGTACCAGGCTCCCGGTCCCGCCCTCGCCTAGGCTCGCCCCCATGGACGGCGAACTCGGAGACTTCCTGCGCTCACGTCGGGCCCGCATCCAGCCCGAGGAGGTGGGGCTGCCCTCGTACGGGCGCCGCCGGGTCCCGGGACTGCGTCGCGAGGAGGTGGCGCAACTGGCCGGAGTGAGCGTCGACTACTACATCCGGCTGGAACAGGGGCGGGGGCCGTCCGTGTCGGACGCCGTCCTGGACGCGATCGCGCGCGTCCTGCACATGGACGAGACGGAGCACGCCTACCTGCGTACGGTGGCCCGGCCGTCCCGGACCAGAAGCCGCCGCCCCGCGGCGCCCCGCGTCCGCCCCGGCGTCCAGCTGATCCTGGACGGCATGGAACGGGTCCCGGCGTTCGTCGTCGGCCGCCGCCTGGACGTCCTCGCCTGGAACGCCCTCGCCGACGCCCTGAGCGGCTTCGGTCTGATGACGGCCGGCGAGCGCAACGTCGCCCGTCAGGTCTTCCTCGATCCCGCCGCCCGCGACCTGTTCCCGGACTGGTCCGCGGTGGCCGCGCAGACCGTCGCCCAGCTGCATCTGAACGCCGGCCACCACCCCGACGAGCCCGGGATGGCCGCCCTGATCGGTGAGCTCTCCCTCAAGAGCGAGGACTTCCGCCGGCTGTGGGCGGACCACGAGATCAGGGAGTGCCGGTTCGGGGTGAAACGCGTCCGCCACCCGGTGGCGGGCCTGCTCACCCTTCCGTACGAGACGCTCACGGTTCCGGCGGACCCGGAGCAGACGATCGTCGTCTACACGCCGGAACCCGGTTCGGAGACGGCGGAGCGGCTGGCACTGCTGGGAAGTTGGTCGACCAGTCAGGCCCGCTGAGGAAAACTCACTGAGGAACCCGCTGAAGAAGACCCGCGAAAAAGCTATGCGCGGGGACCGCCGCACCCCCGTTGCCGGGGGGCGGGACGACGGCGGTCCCCGCGAGGGACGCGGGCCGGGTCAGGGCCAGACTCCGCGTCCTGGGCGTCTGTGGAGGTCCGGGAGCCGCTCCGGAGGTCCGTGACGCCGTTTTCGGTGTCGGCCGGGGCGGGGAGCCGCTCCCGCCCTGCCGACAACCACTAATGTGCCGGACCCGTGTTAAGCGTGTGCTGCGTGGACGTGACGCCCTCGTACCACTTCTGCGAAGTCCGAACTTCGGCCGGCGAACCGCAAGTCCGCCCTGGACACCCGCAGTTCACCGGGCGTTTCCGCCCGGGCCCCGCCCGGCGGATCCCGCCGTGAACGCGGGGTCCTACTTACCGCCCTTGGCGAGGAAGGCCAGCAGGTCCTGCCGGCTGATGACGCCGGTCGGCCTGCCCTCGACGAGGACGATCGCCGCGTCGGCCACGCCCAGTACGGACATCAGGTCGGCGACCGGTTCGCCGGAGCCGACCTGGGGCAGCGGGGCGGACATGTGCTTCTCCAGCGGGTCGTCGAGCGAGGCCCGCTGGGTGAACAGCGCGTCGAGCAGTTCACGTTCGACGACGGAGCCGACGACCTCGGCGGCCATCACGTCCGGGTGACCGGCGCCGGGCTTGACGATCGGCATCTGCGAGACGCCGTACTCGCGCAGCACCTCGATGGCCTGGCCGACGGTCTCGTCCGGGTGCATGTGGACGAGGGACGGCATGGCGCCGTGCTCCTTGTCGTTGAGGACGTCGGCAACGCGGGCGCTGGGGCCCTCGTCCTCCAGGAAGCCGTAGTCGGCCATCCACTCGTCGTTGAAGATCTTGCTGAGGTAGCCGCGCCCGCTGTCGGGAAGAAGGACGACCACGACGTCGTCGGGCCCGAGCCGCTCGGCGACCTTCAGCGCGGCGACGACGGCCATCCCGCAGGAGCCGCCCACCAGCAGGCCCTCCTCCTTGGCCAGCCGGCGGGTCATCTGGAAGGAGTCCTTGTCCGACACCGCCACGATCTCGTCGGCGACGGTCCGGTCGTAGGCGGTGGGCCAGAAGTCCTCACCGACACCCTCGACGAGGTACGGCCGTCCGGAACCGCCGGAGTAGACGGAGCCCTCGGGGTCGGCGCCGACGACCTTGACCCTGCCGTCGCTGGCGTCCTTCAGGTAGCGGCCGGTGCCGGAGATGGTGCCGCCCGTGCCCACGCCCGTCACGAAGTGGGTGATCTTCCCCTCCGTCTGCTCCCACAGCTCGGGGCCGGTCGAGTGGTAGTGGGAGAGCGGGTTGTTCGGGTTGGAGTACTGGTCGGGCTTCCACGCACCGGGCGTCTCACGGACCAGCCGGTCGGAGACGTTGTAGTAGGAGTCGGGGTGCTCCGGGTCCACGGCGGTCGGGCAGACGACGACCTCGGCGCCGTACGCCCGCAGCACGTTGATCTTGTCGGTGCTCACCTTGTCGGGGCACACGAAGATGCACTTGTACCCCTTCTGCTGGGCCACGATGGCCAGCCCGACACCCGTGTTGCCGCTGGTCGGCTCGACGATCGTGCCGCCGGGCTTGAGCGCTCCGCTCTCCTCGGCCGCCTCGATCATGCGCAGGGCGATGCGGTCCTTCACGGAACCGCCGGGGTTGAAGTACTCCACCTTGGCCAGGACGGTCGCCCGAATGCCCTTGGTCACGCTGTTGAGCCTCAGCAGCGGGGTGTTGCCGACGAGGCTGATCATCGAGTCGTGGAATTGCACCGTTGTCTCCGGATGCTTGCAAAAAAGTGGTCCTGTTTGGTTCCGCCAGCCTATGGCCTCCCAGGGATCCGTGACGGTCGTTCACTCCCCGTTGAGATTGGGCGACCGTCCGTACGGGGCAAGGAGTGGATGTACGGACACAAGGAGGTGGCGGCGACGCATGACGAGCATGTCGAGGGCGAGGGTGGCCCGGCGGATCGCGGCCGGCGCCGCGTATGGCGGCGGTGGGATCGGTCTGGTCGGCGCGGCGGCCATGGGCCTGGTGCTGGCGGAGGTGCAGCTGGCCAAGCGCCAGGTGGGCAACGGGACGGCGCCGCACGTCCCACAGGCGGAGGGCCGGTACGGCAGTTCCTACACCGCCCCCGGAGAACCGCCCCTGCGCCTGGTGATGCTGGGCGACTCCACGGCCGCCGGCCAGGGAGTCCGCCGCAGCGGCCAGACGCCGGGCGCGCTGCTGGCGTCGGGGCTCGCGGCGGTGGCCGAACGACCGGTGGTACTGCGTAACGTCGCCCTTCCCGGGGCGACCTCCGACGACCTGGACCGCCAGGTGGCGCTGGTCCTGGCGGACCCGGCCCGGATCCCGGACATCTGCGTGATCATGATCGGCGCGAACGACGTGACTACCCGGATGCCGCCGACCCGTTCGGTACGCCATCTGGCGTCGGCGGTACGACGGCTGCGCACGGCCGGCGCGGAGGTGGTGGTCGGCACCTGTCCCGACCTGGGCACGATCGCTCCCGTGCAGCAGCCGCTACGCTGGCTGGCCCGCCGGGCGTCCCGGCAACTGGCGGCCGCCCAGACGATCGGCGCGGTCGAGCAGGGCGGCCGTACCGTCTCGCTCGGCGACCTGCTGGGTCCCGAGTTCGCGGCGAATCCGCGTGAGCTGTTCGGCCCGGACAACTACCACCCCTCGGCGGAGGGCTACGCCACCGCGGCGATGGCCGTCCTGCCGACGGTGTGCGCCGCGCTGGGCCTGTGGCCGGCCGAGGAGGAGCGTCCGGACGCCTCCCGCCGCGAGGGTTTCCTGCCGGTCGCGCGCGCGGCCGCCGAGGCGGCGTCGGAGCCGGGCACGGAGGTCGCGGCCGCGATGCCGACCGGGCCGAAGGGGCCGTGGGCACTGCTCAAGCGGCGCCGTAGGCGGCGGGTCGCGGCAGTCGAACCGGAGACCCAAGCAAGCGCTTAGTAAATTGCGGTCAGGGTCACACTGCTCTAAGCGTGACCCTGACCATACGTACGGGTAACTTCCCACACAGCCCTGCACAACCCTCGTACGCCCACCCCTCGCCCGACCACCGCCCCTCAACGAGGCGCTGCGCGCCGCCCCTTCTTGACTGGAGCCGTCATGCCCGAAGCCGTGATCGTCTCGACCGCCCGCTCCCCCATCGGCCGCGCTTTCAAGGGCTCCCTGAAGGACCTGCGCCCCGACGACCTGACCGCCACGATCATCCAGGCCGCCCTGGCCAAGGTCCCCGAGCTGGACCCGAGGGACATCGACGATCTGATGCTCGGCTGCGGCCTGCCCGGCGGCGAGCAGGGCAACAACCTGGGCCGCATCGTCGCCGTACAGATGGGGATGGACCACCTCCCCGGCTGCACGGTCACCCGCTACTGCTCCTCCTCGCTGCAGACGAGCCGCATGGCCCTGCACGCCATCAAGGCCGGCGAGGGCGACGTGTTCATCTCGGCCGGTGTCGAGATGGTCTCCCGCTTCGTGAAGGGCAACTCCGACAGCCTTCCCGACACGCACAACCCCTTCTTCGCCGAGGCCGAGGCCCGCACCGAGGCCATCGCGCAGCAGGAGGGCACCACCTGGCACGACCCGCGCGAGGACGGTCTCGTCCCGGACGCGTACATCGCGATGGGGCAGACCGCCGAGAACCTGGCCCGCATGAAGGGCGTCACCCGCCAGGACATGGACGAGTTCGGCGTCCGCTCGCAGAACCTCGCCGAGGAAGCCATCAAGAACGGCTTCTGGGAGCGCGAGATCACCCCGGTGACCCTCCCCGACGGCTCGGTCGTCTCCAAGGACGACGGCCCGCGTGCCGGCGTCACCCTGGAGGGCGTCCAGGGCCTCAAGCCGGTCTTCCGCCCCGACGGCATGGTCACCGCCGCCAACTGCTGCCCGCTGAACGACGGCGCCGCCGCCCTCGTCATCATGAGCGACACCAAGGCCCGCGAGCTCGGCCTGACCCCGCTCGCCCGCATCGTGTCGACCGGCGTCTCCGGCCTCTCCCCCGAGATCATGGGCCTCGGCCCGGTGGATGCGTCCCAGCAGGCGCTGCGCCGCGCCGGTCTCGGCATCGGCGACATCGACCTGGTCGAGATCAACGAGGCGTTCGCCGCGCAGGTGATCCCCTCCTACCGCGACCTCGGTATCGACCCGGAGAAGCTGAACGTCAACGGCGGCGCCATCGCGGTCGGCCACCCCTTCGGCATGACCGGCGCCCGCATCACCGGCACGCTCATCAACTCCCTCCAGTTCCACGACAAGCAGTTCGGCCTGGAGACGATGTGCGTCGGCGGCGGCCAGGGCATGGCGATGGTCATCGAGCGCCTGAGCTGACCAACCTGCCGTAGTCGCACGGGGACCCACCGTCACCGTCAGGCCCAGAACCCTTGAACCGCCAGGGTTCTGGGCCGATTTGTGATCCAATCTCCCTCAGGATGTGACCTATCTCCCTTCCGAGAGGGAGGTGCGCAGGTCAGAGCTACTTCACCCCCGAACAACAGCCCCAAAATCATGTCCGTTTCGTGACGTTACGCACTGACAGCGGGTTAGTCCGCCCTTCAAGCTGATGTAGGAAGTCGGGGGTCGACTTTGAACCGGGAGTACGTCAGTGAGCGCCATGCCGATCGCCTTGCTGGTCACCACGGTCGCCACGGGCGCCGTGGGCGTCGCCGTCCTGCGCACCCTCATGGTGCTGCGCCGGCAGGTCGCCGCCCTGCACGCCGAACTCGCCGCGGGGAACGCCGCCGCGGCGCGGGGCCGCGTGCCGGCCGCCCGCCACTCCGCCGACGTCGACGAGATACGTGCCGCCGTGGCCGAGGCCCTCGCCGAGGAGCGTGAGCGCGAGCTCGCCGAGGCCCGCGCCTTCTGGGCCGCGCAGGAGGCCCGTGACGCCTCCGACGCGCCCTCACTGCTGGGTCTGCCCGACAGCGAGCTGTTCCTGCCCCGGCAGGCCGATTTCGTGGGCCTGGAGCCGGTCGCCGAGCACGGCGCCGATGCCGACGAGTCCGCCGGGGCCCCCTCCTTCGGGGGAGAGTCCGCGGAACTGGCCGCGGCCCGCCGCCGCCACCCCTCCCACCCGGACTTCGTGCCGGTCTCGTCACCGGTGGTCAACGACCACGAGCGCACGGTGGCGACGCTGGAGGAACTGGCCTCGTCCCAGGTCGAGCTCGCCGACGTCCGCCCGGGCCCCCTGGGCACCCTCGACGTCTACGTCTTCGCCGACGGCACCACTCTCTGCATGACGCCGGGGCACCGCGAGACGGCGGAGCGCCTGGCGTCGGCCCTGCACGCCGGTGAGACGCCGACCCTGCTGGGCGGCTCGGGCGTCTCCGGGGCCTACACCCTGACCTTCGCGTGCGGCGAGGAGAACGTCTACATCCTGGCCGACCGGGTCATAGCGTCCCTCTAGGGCTCACCCGGGCTCACACGCCCGCCCTCTTCTGCGCTTCCTCCACCAGCCGCACCGCATCATCGACCTGGCCCTCGTCCGTAAGTACGAGGGCCAAGTCATGCACAGCGACGGTGATTTGATCGGCGGCGGCGAACATCCCCGCGTCGGGCATCTCCCGGGGCTCGGCCCCGGGCTCCTCCACTTCCTGCGCCCACCGGGCGAACTCCCTGGCCAGCCCCAGAGCCTCAGCGGCAGCGCCCCGCTGCAGCCGGCTCTGCGGGGCGGCCCGGAGACGATCGGCAAAGTGATCCACCGCACGGCACAGACGCGTCGTATCCACCACGCCGCGAGAGTACGCGCCCCACCGGGACTGTTGCCAACGGGCGAACGCTCAGGCACGGTGACCTGAAGGACCGGCTTACATCCCCTTTGCGTCCGGAGGCGCCGATGTCCCACGTCCTCTCCGAGGAGACCCACCGCAACATGCTCGCCCGCATCCCCCACTGCACCGGTCGTGAAGTCTCCGACTGGCTGCGCACTGTCGAAGAAGGCCCTTCTCTCTTCCGCTTCGAGGAGAAGGTCAGCTGGCTTCGCCACGAACACGACCTCGCGTACGGCCACGCGAAGGCGATCGTCCACGAGTACGACCTGAGGAGGGCGGCGCGCAAACTCCTTTAGGCGCGCACACGAAAAGGGCCCCGGGACGGAACCCGGGGCCCTTTCACGCACGCGGTGCGTGCTGGTCGCTACCAGTCGCTGCCACTAGTCGCTGCTGTTGAGGATCGCGATGATCCTCAGGAACTCCATGTAGATCCACACCAGCGTCAGCGTCAGCCCGAAGGCCGCCAGCCACGCCTCCTCGCGCGGCGCGCCGTACGCGATGCCGTCCTCGACCTGCTTGAAGTCCAGGGCGAGGAAGCAGGCGCCGAGCAGGATGCCGACGACGCCGAAGATCACGCCGAGCGGGCCGCTGCGGAAGCCGAGGCCGTCACCGCCGCCGAAGACGGCGAACAGCAGGTTCACCATCATCAGCAGGACGAAGCCGAGCGCGGCCGCCATCACGAAGCCGACGAACCGGCGGTTGACGCGGATCCAGCCCGCCTTGTACGCCACCAGCACACCGGTGAAGACCGCCATGGTGCCGATCACGGCCTGCATGGCCGCGCCGTCCGCGATGCGGTTGTCGACGATGTTGGACAGGACGCCGAGGAAGACGCCCTCGAACGCGGCGTACATCAGGATCAGCGCGGGCGAGGCCTTGCGCTTGAAGGACTGGACGAAGGCCAGGACCATGCCGACCAGCGCGGCACCGATGCCGATGCCGTACGAACGGCCGATGTTGGCGTCGTCGATCGGCAGCAGCGCCCAGGCGAGCGCGGCCGTGACGATCAGGACGCCGAGTGTGGTGCCGGTACGCAGGACGACGTCGTCGATCGTCATGCGGCCGGTGGTGACCGGGGCCTGCGGCGGCGCGCCGTGCTGAAGGTCCTGCTGCGCGTAAGGGTTCTGCGCGTACGGGTTGCCGGCCTGCGGCTGCGCGTACGGGTTGCCCTGGGTGCCTACAGCTGCGCCCCCGGCCTGCGGCGCGGTGTTGAAGCCCGCGTAGCCGTTGTCGCGGCTGAACCCCCGTCGCGAGAAGACCGGGTTGCTGCTCCTCATTTCACTCCTCCATGGCCACCGTGTGTGGGCCTTGGGCTCAAGAGTAATAGGTAGGCAAAGGAATGACCCTAGTGCTTGGGGAGGATCTTTCCCTTGTTGTGCTGCGCAACACGCTACGCGGCCCCATGATTCCCGGCCACGGCGGTCCTCACTCTTGCCTCACCCGAACGGGAACCCCGTGTACCCCTCGGCCAGGTCGGTCTCGGCGGCCCGGGAGGACGCGAGCCGCTCCAGCCGGGCCAGCTGGAGGCGGTCCTCGAAGGCAGTGGCGTCGGGGGCCCGGTGCAGGAGGGTGGTCATGTCGTAGGAGAACCGTTCGGCCTGCCAGACGCGGCGCAGGCAGGTCTCGGAGTAGGCGTCGAGCAGCTCGGCCGAGCCGGTCTCCTGCTCATGCGCCAGGGCCCTCGCGAAGGTGACGACGTCGCCGACAGCGAGGTTGAGGCCCTTGGCTCCCGTGGGCGGCACGATGTGGGCCGCGTCCCCGGCCAGGAAGAGGCGGCCGTGCCGCATCGGCTCGTGGACGTAGGAGCGCATCGGGGTGACCGACTTCTGGGTGATCGGGCCGCGCTTCAGACGCCAGCCGTCGGCGGTCTCGAAGCGGCGCTCCAGTTCCGCCCAGATGTCGTCGTCACGCCACGCCTCGGCGTCGGTGCCCTCCGGCACCTGGAGGTAGAGCCGGGAGACCGACGGGGAGCGCATGGACAGCAGGGCGAAGCCGCGGTCGTGGTGGGCGTAGACCAGCTCGTCGTGGGAGGGCGGGACGTCGGCGAGGATGCCGAGCCAGCCGAAGGGGTACGACCGCTCGAAGGTCCGGGACAGCGTGGCGGGGACCGCCTGGCGCGCGACTCCCCAGAAGCCGTCGCAGCCGACGACGTAGTCGCACTCCAGGACGTCCTCGACGCCCTCGTGCCGGAACCGGACGCGCGGGCTGCCGGTGTCGGCACCCTCGACGGCCAGCGCCTCCGCCTCGAACAGCAGCGGGCCGCCCTCCTTGAGCTGGAGGGCGATGAGGTCCTTGCAGACCTCGGTCTGGGCGTAGACCATCACCGACCGGCCGCCAGTGAGGGCGGGGAAGTCGACGCGGTGGCGCTTCGTGGCGTACCGCAGCTCTATGCCGTCGTGGCGCAGGCCCTCGCGGTCCATGCGTTCGCCGGCGCCGGCCGCGCGCAGCACGTCCACCGTGCCCTGCTCCAGGATTCCGGCCCGCTGCCGCTGCTCGACGTAGGCGCGGTCGCGGCTCTCCAGGACGACCGAGCCGATGCCTGCGTTGTGGAGCAGCCGGGCGAGCAGGAGGCCGGCGGGGCCCGCTCCGATGATGCCGACGGTGGTGCGCATCGACCCGCCTCCCTTTCGATTCATGTTCGCATAGTGAAGTTTTCTTCACTTGCTTCGCGACATGAGTTTCCGACCGCATGCGCCCGCTGTCAACGGTCGAGCGGTGAACTCTTCAATGGAGGGTGCACAGGTCTCGGAAGTGCCCGGAGCCGGACTTGAACCGGCACGCCCGCGAAGGGGCAGCGAGGTTTAAGCTCGCCGTGTCTGCATTCCACCATCCGGGCAGGCCATGGGCTCCGCATCGAGGTTCCGAGCCTATCGGGCTCCTTCCCCCCGTCATCGGGAGGGCGGCCCCATGTTGTCTTATTTTATTGATGCCTGAGGGTGCATCAGCACCCGGTACAGGCCATCCGCACTTGCCAATAGCCTTGCGCGTGCCCTCGGGCCTCGCATGCGGAATGACGGAATTTCACCGCCCGAACGAGGGGGCTCCACCTGTTCTCTGCATCTGTCAGGGGTGGCCGTCATCCCCAGGTATGACGCGGCGGCCCCTGGTCCGACCCGAGTCTGCCTTCAGAACCGGAACAGCGGGTGACTACACGGCGGCGGGCGGCACGGACGATGGATGTCGTCCCTCCGACCACCCCTCGTCCTTCAGGAGTGCCCACTCGTGACCACCGCATCCATCGCCGGCCGGGCCACCACCGTGGCCGCGCGCGCCACGGATCTGTCGAAGATCTACGGACAGGGCGAGACCCAGGTGGTCGCCCTGGACCGGGTCTCCGTCGACTTCCGGCAGGCCGAGTTCACCGCGATCATGGGCCCCTCCGGGTCCGGCAAGTCCACGCTGATGCATTGCGTGGCCGGCCTGGACACCTTCTCCTCCGGTTCGGTGCGCATCGGCGAGACCGAGCTGGGCTCGCTGAAGGACAAGCAGCTGACCAAGTTGCGCCGGGACAAGATCGGCTTCATCTTCCAGGCGTTCAACCTGCTGCCCACCCTGACAGCCCTGGAGAACATCACCCTCCCGATGGACATCGCGGGCCGCAAGCCGGACAAGCAGTGGCTGGAGAAGGTGATCGGGATGGTCGGCCTGGCCGACCGTCTCAGCCACCGCCCCTCCCAGCTGTCCGGCGGCCAGCAGCAGCGCGTCGCCGTGGCCCGCGCCCTGGCGTCCCGGCCCGACATCGTCTTCGGTGACGAGCCGACCGGAAACCTCGACTCGCGCTCCGGCGCCGAGGTGCTGGGCTTCCTGCGCAACTCCGTACGGGAGCTCGGGCAGACGGTGGTGATGGTGACCCACGACCCGGTGGCGGCGGCGTACGCGGACCGGGTGGTGTTCCTGGCGGACGGGCGGATCGTCGACGAGATGTACGGCCCCACTGCGGAGTCGGTCCTCGACTTCATGAAGCAGTTCGACGCGAAGGGCCGTACCAGCTGATGTTCCGCACCGCCCTGCGCAACGTACTCGCGCACAAGGCCAGACTGCTCATGACCGTGCTCGCCGTGATGCTCGGCGTGGCCTTCGTGTCGGGGACCCTGGTCTTCACCAACACCATTTCCGAGGCCTACCAGAAGAGTTCGGCCAAGGGCTTCGACCAGGTCGACGTGGCCGTGGAGGCCGAACTCCAGGAGGACAAGGGCGACACCGTCGGCAAGCGGGCCGAGCTGACCCAGGCGCTGCTCGACGAGAGCACGAAGGTGCCGGGGGCCGCCTCCGCCATCGGCGTGGTCAACGGCTTCACCGCCATCGCCGACAAGGACGGCAAGCTGATCGGCGGCGGCTTCCAGTCCCAGGGCGGCAACTACTGGGGCACCAAGGACCCCCGGTATCCGCTGGTCAGCGGGCGCACGCCGAGCGGCGCGGGCCAGGTCCTCATCGACTCCGAGACCGCGAAGCGCGCCGGATACCAGGTCGGCGACACCGTACGGATCTCGGTGGACGGCCCGGTGCTCGACCCGGAGATCACCGGCATCTTCACCACCGACGACGGCAACGTCGCCGCCGGCGGCAGCCTCGCCCTCTTCGACACGGCGACGGCCCAGCGGCTGTTCGGCAAGGCGGGCACGTACGACCAGATCGACGTCAGGGCGAAGGCGGGCGTCAGCCAGGCGGCGCTGAAGGCGGAGCTGGACAAGGCGCTGCCGAAGGACACCGTCGAGACGACGACCGGGCAGGAACTGTCCGACAGTCAGGCGGAGGCGATCTCCGCCTCGATGTCCGGGCTGAAGCAGGGGCTGCTGGTCTTCGCGGGCATCGCGCTGTTCGTCGGCACGTTCATCATCGCCAACACCTTCACCATGCTGGTCGCCCAGCGCACCAAGGAACTGGCGCTGCTGCGGGCCGTCGGTGCCTCGCGCCGGCAGGTCACCCGTTCCGTCCTCGTCGAGGCGTTCGTGGTCGGCGTGGTCGCCGCGGTGACCGGCCTCGCCGCCGGCGTCGGCATCGGCGCGGGACTGCGGTCGCTTATGGGCTCGCTCGGCGCGACCGTCCCGGACGGGCCGCTGATCGTCACGCCCGGCACCGTCCTCGCGGCCCTCGCGGTCGGTGTCCTCGTCACCATGCTGGCGGCCTGGCTGCCGGGCCGCCGGGCGGCGAAGATCCCGCCGGTGGCGGCGATGAGCAGCGTGCACGCACAGGCGACCGCCAAGTCGCTGGTGCTGCGCAACACGCTGGGGGCGCTGTTCTCGGGAGCGGGTGTCGCGGTCGTCCTCGCGGCCACGACGATGTCGGGCTCGGACGGTCAGGCCCCCATGGGTCTGGGCGCCGTCCTCCTGATCATCGGCGTCTTCATCCTCACCCCGCTGCTGTCCCGCCCGCTGATCGCGGCCGCGGCACCTCTCCTGCGCGTGTTCGGCGTCTCGGGCAAGCTGGCCCGCCAGAACTCGGTGCGCAACCCGCGCCGTACGGCCGCCACGGCCTCCGCGCTGATGATCGGCCTCACCCTCATCACCGGCATGACGGTGATGGCCGGCAGCCTGCAGAAGTCGATCGACAAGATGGCGGCGTCCGCGATCCGGGCGGACTACGTGGTCTCCATGGCCAACGGCAACGAACTGTCCCTGGACGTCGAGAAGAAGCTGGGCCGGGTCGACGACGTCACCGCCACCAGCCCGCTGCGCAACGCGCCGTCCCGCATCGACGGCGAGACGGAGTACCTCACCGGCGTCACGGGCGGCACGATCCGCGAACTGACCGACCTGAAGGTCGACAGCGGCGCCTTCGAGGTGGGCGGCACGCAGGTCGTCGTGGACGACAGGACGGCCACTTCACACGGCTGGAAGGCGGGTTCGCGCTTCACCGTCGCCTACGAGGACGGCAAGAAGCAGGAACTGAGGGTCGCCGGGGTCTACGAGGGCAACGAGATGATCCAGGGCATCATCCTGGACAACGCCACGCTCTCCCCGCACCAGACGGACCCGGCCGACATGCAGGTGATGGTCAAGACGTCCGACGGGGCGTCGAGCGCGACGAAGGACAAGCTGGAGAAGGCCCTCGGCGCCAACCCGGCCATCAAGGTCCAGGACAAGAAGGATCTCTCCAACGAGATCGCCCAGATGTTCACGCTGATGCTGAACATGCTCTACGGCCTGCTGGCCATGGCCGTGCTCATCGCGGTCCTCGGGGTCATCAACACCCTGGCCATGTCGGTCTTCGAACGCTCCCAGGAGATCGGCATGCTCCGCGCGATCGGCCTGGACCGCAAGGGCATCAAGCGGATGGTCCGTCTGGAGTCCCTGGTCATCTGCCTGTTCGGCGGGATCCTGGGCATCGGCCTCGGTGTGTTCTTCGGCTGGGCGGCCGGGGAACTCCTCGGCGCGAGCCTGGCGACGTACGAACTCGTCCTGCCGTGGGCGAGGATGGCGGTCTTCCTGCTCCTGGCGGCGACCGTGGGCGTCCTGGCGGCGCTGTGGCCGGCCCGGCGGGCGGCCCGGCTGAACATGCTGGCGGCGATCAAGGCGGAGTAGCGGTACGGCGCTCGGGGCCCCGTCCTTCGGTGAGGACGGGGCCCCTGTCGTGTCCTCAGTTCCAGGTCCGGGACCGCAACGGCAGCCCCGAGAGGCCGGACTGGGGAGTCCGGATCGCGAGGACCTGGTTGACGCCGATGCGGTTGCGCTCGAAGGCGAGCGCGGAGGCGGCCATGTACAGCCGCCAGACCCTGGCCCGCCCGGCACCGGCGAGCCCCACCGCACGCGCCCACTCCCCCTCCAGGTTGGTGACCCAGCGGCGCAGGGTGAGGGCGTAGTGCTCGCGGATCGACTCGACGTCCCGCACCTCGAACCCGGCGCGTTCGAGCTGGGTGACGGTGGTGCCGACGGGCGCGAGTTCGCCGTCGGGGAAGACGTAGGAGTCGATGAACGCGTCGACGCTGTACGTCGACCCCTCCCGCTCGGGCCTGCGGGCGATCTGGTGGTTGAGCAGCCGCCCCCCGGGCCTGAGCAGCCGGTGCAGGACAGCGGCGTACTCCAGGTACCGCTCGGCACCCACGTGCTCGGCCATCCCGACGGAGGAGATCGCGTCGTACGGTCCGTCGGTCACGTCCCGGTAGTCCTGTACGCGGATCTCGACCCGGTCGGTGAGTCCCTCGTCGGCGACGCGCTTACGGGCGTACGCGGCCTGCTCCTGGGAGAGCGTGATGCCGACGACGCTCACGCCGTGCTCGCGGGCGGCGTGGATGGCCATCGAACCCCAGCCGCAGCCGACGTCCAGGAGGCGCAGGCCGGGTGCCAGGTCGAGCTTGCGGGAGATGAGTTCGAGCTTGTCGCGCTGGGCGGTTTCGAGGGTGCCGCCGTCGGCCTCGGGGGCCGGCCAGTAGGCGCAGGAGTACACCATGCTGGGGCCCAGGACGATCTCGTAGAAGTCGTTGCCGACGTCGTAGTGGTGGCTGATGGCGCGCTTGTCGGTGCGCTTGGTGTGCAGGCGGCGGCGGGGTCTGCGGACCTCCTCGCGGGGCGGGGCGGGCGGCAGCGGAGGGCCCGCGAGGGCGACGAGTCCGCGTACGGCGGCCCGCACCTCGGGGTCGCGCAGGGCCTGGCCGGCCCCGCGGGTGTCCTCGTCGCGCTCCCAGACGAGGCCCGAGATCAGGCCGAGGGCGGTGTAGAGGTCCCCTTCGACGTCCAGGTCCCCGGCGACCCAGGCGCGGGCGAGGCCCAGTTCACCCGGCTTCCACAGCAGCCGGCGCACGGCCCGGCGATTGCGCACGACGAGTGTCGGCGCGCCCGGCGGCCCCGCCTGCGAACCGTCCCAGGCGCGGATGCGCAAGGCCAGCGGTACACCCAGCAACTGTTCGACGAGACTCTTCAGCCGCAGCGCGGCGTCTGCCATGGCGTACACCTCCGTGACGAGGGACCCGAAATGTCCAACACCCACGTAAACACCTGCGGGGCCGGGCCGCAGTCCCCCGTTCGCGTTACGGCTGGGCAAAATGTGTGTACGGGCCATGAGTCTTGCGCCGGACCGTCAGAGCGCGTCGAGGGCGTCCGGGGTGATGTCGATGCCGTACGGGACGTCGACCTTGAGCAGGTCACGGCGGGTGTCGGTGAGGGCTAGGCCTTGGACACCGGATCGAGTTCGTACACACGGACCACGGGACGCTGGTTCGATCCGGTCATCTCGACCAGCCAGAAGTGCGGGATGCCGGCGGCGGCGTACTTGTGGGGCTTGGTGTCGCGGTCGCGGGCTTCGGAGTCGGGGGAGACCACTTCGACGGCGAGCAGGACGTCGGCGGCCTGAAAGCGGGTCTGCTCCCTGCTGGTGACGGCTTCGGCGCGGACGACCGAGATGTCGGGCTCGGGGCCGTTGCGGCGGTCGAGGACGACGGTCCAACTTCGCCGTGAACCGGTGGCGAGGTCGCGGGCTCATCATCATCACGAGCTGTCCATCACTGATCTCTGGCCAGGCGAAACCCGGAGGCGGGGTGATGCGATCACGGCGGTGGCGCAGCCGCCGGTAAAGGGTCTGATGAGTCATGGCTCCTCCCCGCCCCCAGTATGGGGGCGACGGTCCTTCCCTGCGCAGACCACGGCGAACCGACGATGCCGCCCGGTTCGGATGCCGGTACGGACGCCGGTACGAACGCCGGTTCGGAGGTGACGGCGAAGGTCATCCGGCAGCGTCCGCCGACGCGAGGGCGAGGTCGGCCCAGACGGTCAGCCCACTGCCGGTTCGCCGCGTACCCCACCGGTCGGCCAGCACTTCGGTGATCAGCAGACCGCGGCCGTGCTCCTGCTCCGGAGTCGGCAGTCCCGCCCGGGCGGGAGAAACCGTCTGCGGGTTCCCCCTGCCCTCGTCGGTGACGCCGATCGTGACCGTATGAGCGGTGAGGGCGCAGGTGATCGTGATGGTGTGGCTGTCGGCGTGCTCCAGGGCGTTGGCGACGAGCTCTCCGGTGATCGTTTCCAGATCGTCCGTCGTTTCGGGTGGCAGCCCCCACGCCCCGGCCGTGTCGCGCACGTACCGCCGGGCGGCGCCGGCGGCGGTCAGGTCACGGCCGGGGAGGGTGAGCAGGCCGAAGCCTCGGGGGGCGTTCGCGCTGTACAGGGCGTCATGAAGGACGGTTACCGAGGACGGCGCGGAGGCCGATCCGCCTCCTCGGGACCGCCGCTCCCCACCGAGCCGGGTACCCCGCGAGACGGCGATGAGCAGCACATCCTGGAGTGCGTCCGCCAACTGACCTGCCAGGCAGGTGAATTCGCTGGCACCACTCGGCCCGGATGCCGAGAGCCCGTCCCGCGCCCGCCCCAGAAGCCTCTGCGCGAGCCCGAGTTGCACGCTCTCGATCCGGTCGGCCAACCGGGAGGCGACGCCACCCTCTTCGTCCGTGAGGAGGAGACAGGGCCGGCCGTGGGCACCGGTCCAGGGCAGGAGTCGTACGCGGTCCGCTTCCTCGTTCATGACGCTGCCCCCAGTACGGCGTGGATGTCACGGACATCGAGGTCCACGCCGTCGGTCAGCCTTGAGCTGCTGGCCACAGCACGACAGGAGTTCACCCGATGAGCGAAACGCCAGCCACAGCCCAGCTCATGGCAGGAAACTGGTTCAAGAGCAGCTACAGCGCAGCGGACAACGAGTGCGTGGAGGTGGCTCACTGCTTGCCGCGAGTGGGCATACGCGATTCCAAAGCCTCCGGCCAAAAGGGGTTCACCGTAAGCGCCGCCGCGTTTCGCTTGCTCGTCGGCGGGCTGACGAGGACTCCGGCATCCCCCGATGAGCCTGGTGAACGTGCCAATCACGTACGGATGAACGCGCTCAGTTCGTGAGGCAGGCCACCCGGCGGCAGCGCTCCGGGCACGGCGAACGCCGTTACGAGGTTGGGGTGATGGGCGGCGGGGTCGTCGGGGGCGGCGTGCATGGTGGCGGCGGTAAAGACCGCGGTCGGGCAGGAGCCGCGGCGGGAGGTGGCGGGGGCGCCGCTGGAGGACGGCTGGGCTGCCGGGACTGGGTCGGCGAAGGAGCCGGGGGCGGCAAGGCTGGCGGTATCTGCGCCGCAGCCTGCTGCCGTACCTCTTCCTTGTGCGCCGTCAGTGCGGCGAGCTCGCTCGTGGACTTGGCTGCGACGGACGCCGCGTCCGCGTCGTTGTGCGCCGCCTGAGCCGCATCGAGGTTCGCCTGGGCGCTCCCGGCGTCCCGCGGGATGGACACCTAGGCCTGGGCGATCGCGTTCGACGCCTGGGCCAGCCACTTCCCCGCCCCCCTCGCTGAAGTCGCCCGGTCTCAGGGTGGAGTTGGCCAGATCCGCGCTCCAGGTGCGGAAGGCGTCGGCACCCTCGCCCTTCCATTCCACCCATTGCGGGCGGACCTTCAGCTCATCGGCGATCCTGCGGATGAGCATCCGCCCTGTCTTGGACATGCACACATCCAACACCCGCACGAGACAAGGGACATGAGCACCGGTACGCAGAGGACAGAGCCGAAACACGCCGAAGGGGCCGCCCGCACCACGGATGGCGGGCGGCCCCTTCGGGGCGTTCGGTGTTCGGTGACCCGAGGTCAGGAGGCCTTGGCCTGCTCGGCCTTGCGCTTCTCCTCGGCCTTGGGCCTGTCCTCCGCCTTGCTCGCGGCGGCGACCGGCGCCGGCTTGGCGGCCTCGTAGAACTCCTCGCGGGGAGTCTCCAGGGCACCGAGGGCGACGACCTCGCGCTTGAGGAACATGGCGAGCGTCCAGTCCGCGAAGACGCGGATCTTGCGGTTCCAGGTCGGCATGGCCAGACCGTGGTAGCCACGGTGCATGTACCAGGCGAGACGGCCCTTGAGCTTGATCTTCATCTTGCCCATGACGATCATCGCGACGCCCTTGTGGAGGCCCAGACCCGCGACCGCGCCCTTGTTGGCGTGCGCGTAGTCCTTCTGCGGGAAGCCACGCATACCGGAGATCACGTTGTCACCGAGGACGCGCGCCTGACGGAGGGCGTGCTGCGCGTTCGGGGGGCACCAGGCGTTCTCGTTACCGGCCTTGCGGGCGGCGATGTCGGGAACCTGGGCGTTGTCGCCCGCGGCCCAGATGTAGTCCGTGCCCTTGACCTGGAGCGTGGGCTCGCAGTCGACGTGACCGCGGGGGCCGAGCGGAAGGCCGTAGCGCGTGAGGGCGGGGTTCGGCTTGACGCCGGCCGTCCACACGATGGTGTTGGAGTCGACCTCCAGGCCGTTCTTCAGCACCACGTGGCCGTCGACGCAGGAGTCCATGGAGGTGGAGAGGTAGACCTCGACCCCACGGCCCTCCAGGTGCTCCTTGCCGTACTGGCCGAGCTTGGGGCCGACCTCCGGCAGGATCTTGTCGGCGGCGTCGACGAGGACGAACCGCATGTCCTCGCGGGAGACGTTGTTGTAGTACTTGGCCGCGTCGCGGGCCATGTCCTCGACCTCGCCGATGGTCTCCGCACCCGCGAAGCCACCGCCGATGAAGACGAAGGTGAGCGCCTTGCGGCGGATCTCCTCGTCGTTCGTGGAGTCGGCCTTGTCGAGCTGCTCGAGGACGTGGTTGCGCAGGCCGATGGCCTCCTCGATGCCCTTCATACCGATGCCCTGCTCGGCGAGGCCGGGGATCGGGAAGGTGCGGGAGACCGCGCCGAGCGCGATGACCAGGTAGTCGAAGGGCAGCTCGTACGCCTCGCCGACCAGCGGGGAGATCGTGGCGACCTTGCGGTCCTGATCGATGGTGGTGACCCGACCGGTGAGGACCTCCGCCTTGGGCAGCACGCGTCGCAGCGGGACGACGACGTGGCGCGGGGAGATGCTGCCGGCGGCGGTTTCGGGGAGGAAGGGCTGGTAGGTCATGTACGACCGGGGGTCGACGACCGTGACGGTCGCCTCGCCGTAGCGCATCTTCTTCATGATGCGCCGAGCTGCGTACAGGCCTACGTACCCACCGCCTACTACGAGGATCCTGGGACGCTCCGTGGTGCTCATGCCATCGAGTATCCACCCGTCTCAGGGGGGTCGCTCGTGCGCCCCTTCACAAGCTTCCTGGCCGTGTGTGCTATCCTCCGCCGCTCGCGTGATCCACATCATGGCGCGGAGTGGGAACCAGCGTGTAGGGCATGGCGTTGTCAATGCCGCGTGAGCTGCTTCTCTGGCCCCGAACCCACTTCGTGAGACCCCCGAAACGCACCCCTCAAGCATCTCCGTCACACACCCACGCCCACCCCTTTTGAACACGTTCACACGGGCGTCGAGGCCCCGGAAGGGTCAACGGCGACATCTTCGTCCCTCAGTAGGGCCGAATTCCTTGTGAAGAACTTCACGAACTTTCTCGGCGGAGTGGCACGGAGTGCCCCACGACGGCCCCTCAGGCATGCTCATACGGGCATCCGACCTGCTCAGCAGAGTGCCACCGAGCGGGGGCGACCGACGCGCGGAGCCCTCTCGTTCGCGTGCGTCGAGGCGATGCTCAGTGCGCGTCGAGCAGATGCGCGGAGGCCAGTCGCAGCACTTCCCGCAGGATCGGCGGAGTGGCCCAGGGGACCACGGAGCGCAGCCCCGCGACGGACCGCGCGTCCGCGTCGAGGAGCAGAGCCGCGTGCAGCTCCGCGATCAGCGCGGGGAGCAGGTGGGCGCAGCCGCCCGGGTGCTCGCTGGTCACGCCCGCGAGCGCGCCCTCCTCGAAGGTCCCGTACTCGTCCGACTCGACCCACCAGGAGAAGTCCCGCAGGTGGGCGTACCTCAGCTCCGCCTCCCAGGCGGACATCGGAAGGTCCTCGAACCGGGCGATCCCCTCGCGCTGCGAGGTACGCAGCCGAAGGGCCGTGTCCGTGAGGAACTCCGACCGGTTCCGGCCCCCTGCGGCCTCGTCGAGCCTCTGGAGGAAGCCCGGCGGCAGGTCCCGGCCCGGAGCGGCGCGCAGATCCTCGGCGAGGAGATCGAGGAGGGCTGCCGAGGTGGCGCTCGGCATGGCCCACCGCGCGGCGGCGCAGCTGTCGAGCGTGCGGTTGACGCGGGCGATCTCGTCGGCGAACGGTGCCGTCCCGCCTCGCTCGCGGGCCGAGGCGAGGACCTCCAGGAGGCCCGCCACGATCCCGTTGTCGAAGACGGCACCGGTGCAGGTGGTCACGACGGCCGCTGCTCCTTGCGAGCAAGTGAGGGTCAGGCGAGGGACCAGGCGATGCCGTCGAGGATGTCGTGCTCGCTCACGACGACCTCCTGCGCGCCGATCCGCTCCATGATCGAGAGCAGGACGAGGGCGCCCGCCCCGATGACGTCGACGCGCCCCGGATGCATGGAGGGGACCGCCGCGCGCTCGGCGTGGGTGGAGGCGAGCAGCCACTCGGTGATCTCGCGGACCCGGTCGTGGGTGACGCGGGAGTGGTGGATGGCGGTGGAGTCGTACGCGGGGAGGTTCTGGGCGATCGCCGAGACCGTCGTCACCGAGCCGGCCAGGCCCACCAGTGTGTGCGCCTCCCGCAGCGGGACCGTCTGCTCGGCCAGGTCGAGGGCCGCCTCGATGTCGGCCCGCATCGCCGCGATCTGCTCCTTCGAGGGCGGGTCGCTCACCACCCCGTCCCGCACCAGGTGCCGCTCGGTCATCCGGACGCAGCCCACGTCGACCGAGCGCGCCGCGCGCACGTGGTCGTCGCCGACGACGAACTCGGTCGAGCCGCCGCCGATGTCCACGACGAGGTAGGGCTTGGCGTGGTCGTCGCGGCCGGTCAGTTCCATGGTGGCGCCGGTGAAGGAGAACTCCGCTTCCTGGTCGCCGGTGATGACCTCCGGCTCGACACCGAGAATGTCCAGCACCCCGCGCACGAACTCCTCCCGGTTCTCCGCGTCCCGGGAGGCGGAGGTCGCGACGAAACGCAGCCGCTCCGCACCGTGCTCCTTGATGATCGCCGCGTACTCGTGGCAGGCGGCGAAGGTCCGCTCCAGGGCCTCGGGGGCGAGCCGGCCGGTCCGGTCGACGCCCTGGCCGAGGCGGACGATCGTCATACGGCGGTCCAGGTCGACCAGGGTGCCGGTCGCCCCCGCGCCGGAGGCGCCATCGGATGCCGTGGCGTCGGCGACGAGGAGCCGGATGGAGTTCGTACCGCAGTCGACGGCGGCGACCCGGGTCACTTGGCCTCCTCCTGAACCTGAGCGTCCTGACCGTCACGAGCGTCCTGGCCGCCCTGGACGG
This sequence comes from Streptomyces sp. AC555_RSS877, assembly GCF_019049245.1. Classification (GTDB taxonomy): domain Bacteria; phylum Actinomycetota; class Actinomycetes; order Streptomycetales; family Streptomycetaceae; genus Streptomyces. The sequence goes on from NZ_JAGMUK010000216.1 coordinate 112,254, forward strand.
ACGTCACGCACGTCCCCTTGCGCCACCACTCCGGCAGCATCTCCAGCGCCTCGTCGCCCAGCGGGTTGACCCCGGGGCCGGCCGCCAGGGAGTGGGCGACCAGGACGTGCAGGCACTTCACCCGGTCCGGCATGCCGCCGGCGCTGGGGAAGCCCTTCAGCTCCTCGATCTCGTCACGGCGCCGGACGTAGTCCTCGTGCGCGGCGCGGTAGGCGGCGGCGAGTTCCTTGTCCGTCTCCAGCCGCTCGGTCATCTCCTTCATCACGCCGTTCGCCTCCAGGGTGCCGATGGCGGAGTTCGCCTTCGGGCACGTCAGGTAGTACAGCGTCGGGAAGGGGGTGCCGTCGGGGAGACGGGGGGCCGTCTCGACCACGTCCGGCTGGCCGCACGGACAGCGGTGCGCGATCGCGCGCAGACCGCGCGGCGGACGCCCGAGCTGCTGCTTGAAGGCCTCGACGTCCGCGTCGGTGGGCTCGGTGCGCGGGGTGGTCGGCGGGGGCGTTTGCATGCCTGTCTTTCCATCGGTCGGTTCACTGGTCGGAGGCGTCGGACTTGTCGACGCCGTCCCAGACGTTCGCGTACCAGGGGCGGTCGGCCGCGCCGAGGTCGGCGCGCGACTGCCGGGCCGCGTCCGGGTCGATGACGATGTAACCAGTCTCGCCCGGCATGACGTAGTGCAGCCGCTGCCGGATCTGCTGCTCCGCGTACGCGTCGTCCTGCCAGCGCGCCTTGAGGTCGCGCAGCTGCTCGACCCGCTGCCGCGCCTGCTCCTGCTGGCGCCGAATGTCGGCGATCTCGGCGCGCTGGGAGACGTACTGCCTTATGGGATAGGCGAGCGCCACGATCAGCGTGCACAGCACCATGGCGAGCAGCGCGGCCCGGCCGGTGAGCCGGGAGCGGCGGGCCTGCCGTTTGGTCTGGGAGCGGTAGACACGGGCCGCGGTCTGCTCACCGAGCAGTTTGATCCTGGTCGCGGTGGAGAAACGGTCCCGGTCCTTCACGGCCATGTTCCCCCGCCTCCCGTCTCACACGTACGTACGTCCCCGGACACGGTACGGGACCGGGTACGGGGACGTACGTACGACTGGCTAGGGCTTGACCCCGCTTGGGTCAGCCCTTGCCGTGCTCAGCAGTCGCGGAGCGCTGTGGCTACTGGTCAGGCAGTACGAAACCGCGGGAACGCGCTGCGGCCGGCGTACACCGCGGCGTCGTCGAGGATCTCCTCGATGCGCAGCAGCTGGTTGTACTTGGCGACGCGCTCGGAGCGGGCCGGGGCGCCGGTCTTGATCTGGCCGCAGTTGGTGGCGACGGCGAGGTCGGCGATGGTGACGTCCTCGGTCTCGCCGGAGCGGTGGGACATCATGCACTTGAAGCCGCTGCGCTGGGCCAGTTCGACGGCGTCCAGGGTCTCGGTCAGCGAACCGATCTGGTTGACCTTGACGAGCAGGGCGTTGGCGGCGCCCTCGTCGATACCGCGGGCCAGGCGCTCCGGGTTGGTGACGAACAGGTCGTCGCCGACGATCTGCACCTTGTCGCCGAGCTTGCCCGTGAGGACCTTCCAGCCGGCCCAGTCGTCCTCGAACAGCGGGTCCTCGATGGAGACGAGCGGGTAGGCCGCGACGAGCTCCTCGTAGTACTCCGTCATCTCGGCGGCGGAACGGTCCTTGCCCTCGAAGGAGTAGACGCCGTCCTTGTAGAACTCGGAGGCGGCGACGTCCAGGGCCAGGGCGATCTGCTCGCCGGGGGTGTAACCGGCCTCCTTGACGGCCTCGAGGATGAGGTCGAGGGCCTCGCGGTTGGAGCCGAGGTTCGGGGCGAAGCCGCCCTCGTCGCCGAGGCCGGTGGACAGGCCCTTGCTCTTCAGCACCTTCTTGAGCGTGTGGTAGACCTCGGTGCCCCAGCGCAGCGCCTCGGAGAAGGACTCCGCGCCGATCGGCGCGATCATGAACTCCTGGATGTCCACGTTGGAGTCGGCGTGCGAGCCGCCGTTCAGGATGTTCATCATCGGAACGGGCAGCAGGTGCGCGTTCGGACCGCCCAGGTAGCGGAAGAGGGGGAGGTCGCTGGCCTCGGAGGCGGCGTGGGCGACGGCGAGGGAGACGCCGAGGATGGCGTTGGCGCCGAGCGAGCCCTTGTTGTCGGTGGCGTCCAGGTCGAACATCGCCTGGTCGATCAGGCGCTGCTCGGTGGCGTCGTAGCCGACGAGCTCCGGGCCGATCTGCTCGATGACGGCGAGGACGGCCTTCTCGACACCCTTGCCGTGGTAGCGGTTCGGGTCACCGTCGCGGAGCTCGATGGCCTCGAAGGCACCCGTGGAGGCGCCGGACGGAACGGCGGCACGACCCGTGCTGCCGTCGTCGAGGCCGACCTCGACCTCGACCGTGGGGTTGCCTCGGGAGTCCAGGATTTCCCGGGCTACGACGACGTCGATGGACGGCACGAGCATCTCCTTCTTCAATGTGACGCGGGCTGGCAGGACCGCGGTGGGTACTGCGAGACGAGCCTAACCGGCTCCGGGCGATCGGCCAGCCCGTCGACCACCCGATGGACAGAACCGAGAGTAAATTGTTTCCGAACGGAACAAAGAGCCCCGTGCAACGTGTGCGGAAACCCGCACAACCCGCATGAAAGAGCCCCGCCCCGGTGCGTACGGGGGAAGACGCACCGGAGCGGGGAGCCCGTGGGGACGGGGGTGGCCCTCACGAGGCCTCCACTGTGGAGGCCTCGCACAGGAGGGCGCTGTGGTTCGACTACGAGCCGCGTGTCACTTCAGGTGCAGCTGCTGGCCCGGGTAGATGAGGTTGGCGTCCTCGACGATGTCCTTGTTCAGCTCGAACACCTTCGCCCAGCCGCCCTTGACGTCGTTCTCCTCGGCGATCGAGCTGAGGGTGTCGCCCTTGGCGACCTTGTACTCGCCGTCACCCTTCTTGACCTTCTTGCCGGTCGGGGTGGTGACGGTCTTCTTCGCGGCCGGACGGTCCGCGGAACGGGACGCCTGCTGCTCCGAGGAACGGGTCGAGGTCTCCGAGGAGTCGCTGCTCGAGCTGCTGGAGCCGCTGGAGCTGTTCGACGAGGTGTCGGTGCTGCCGTTGTAGGCGGAGCTCGACAGGTTCACGCCGCAGTGCGGCCAGGCGCCCTTGCCCTGGGAGGCGAGGACCTTCTCGGCGACGGCGATCTGCTGGGACTTGGAGGCCTGGTTGGCCTGCGAGGCGTACTGGGTGCCGCCGTACGCGGCCCACGTGGAGGCGGAGAACTGCAGGCCGCCGTAGTAGCCGTTTCCGGTGTTGATGGACCAGTTGCCGCCGGACTCGCACTGGGCCACGGCGTCCCACTCGGAGGCGGTGGCGGCGGAGGCGCTGCCGGCCGCCATCAGCGGGGCGGCGACGGCGGCACCGGTGACACCGGCGATGGCGATGGCACGAGTGGCCTTGGACGGACGGCGGTGCTTGCCCTTGCTGGAAAACAGCATGGTGGATCCCCTCACCGACGCCTACGAGGTGAGCTGTCGGGTTCGGGCCGGTTGAGTTGCCCGGCCGTGCTGCGCACTGTTGCGTGCGCGGCACGGCTTCACCCCAAGCCGGACCCAGCTCAACTGCTGGTCCCGGCACTTACCTTGGGTCCCCCGCTCCTGCCTACGGCGCTTGACGCGACGACTGTTCCCGTACGGCCGCTGGCAGGATTCGGCGTTGCGGCAGCCGGGGCTCGTGTTGGCGAGCGGTCACGACGGTAGACACGCGATCCGCGGAATTTCAAAGACGATCAAGGCTTCTGAGAGTCATCCCACACTTTCGCCAAAACGGACATTCAGCGCGAAGTGTGACGTGAACTCCCGTTAGTTTTCGCCCGATTCGACACCGACAGAGAGGGTCTGACCGGGCGCGATGACGCTCGGGTCGACGCCGATCGCCTGCTTGTTCTCGGCGTAGAGCTCACGCCACCCGCCCTGGAGGCCAAGGGAGTCGGCGATGGACGCGAGGGTGTCTCCGGCGCGGACGGTGTACGAGTCGGCGCGGACGGCGTGACGGCCCGTGGAGGTGCCGCTGCCGGCCTCGTCGGCGCCGCTGTCGGCGGCGGTCTCGTCGGCGCTGCCGCCGCGGTGCCGGCCGGCGCTGAGGGAGCCGGTGTCCACGAGGGCCGAAGAGCCGCCCTCCTGCCAGGACTTGTCCGAGTCGTCCTGCTTCGTGTCGCCCGTGAAGGAGCTGTCGGAACCCTGCGAGTTCTGCGCGTCGCCGGAACCCGAGCCCGCATCGGGCGACGAGCCGGACCTGTCTGTTTTGTCGGCCTTGCCGGAACTATCCGACTGGGCGCCGGAGCCGGACGGAGTGGGCGACGCCGACACGTCCGAGGGCGCGTCCGCCGACGAGTCCGCCGACGACTCGGAGGAGTCCGACAAGCCGGGCGAGTCGGGCGATTCGCTACCGTCCGACGTCGCGCCGTCCGCCACGCCCGTGTCGACGTCGGCCGCCGCGGAGTCCTTGCTGAGCCCGTTGAGCAGCCCGCAGGTGGACCAGTAGCCGACGCCCTTGTCCGCGAGAATCTTCTCGGCGACCGCTATCTGCTGGTTGCGGCTGGCCTGGTCGGCGCGCGAGGCGAAGTCGAGACCGCCGTAGCGCTCCCAGTCCTCCTGGGCGATGTGGAGCCCGCCGAAGTACCCGTCGCCGTCGTTCTCGCTCCAGGACCCACCCGTCTCGCAGTTCGCCACCTGGTCCCACGTGGTGCCGGTCGCCGCGCTCGCACCGGTGGCGCCGAGGAGCGGGATCGCGATGGCGGAGCCGGTCACTCCGGCCGCCACGAGGAGGGCCGGAGCCTGGCGGGGGCGACGATGACGGCCGTTCCCGGAGAGCATGCGGAAACCTTTCGCGAGACAACGGTGATCAGCGCGGCGGGTGAGGCTCGGCGCCGCGTTGATCCGTGAACGTATAGGCAGTCGAACACTTGTCACAAGTTAATGCCGCGTAGATCACGTGAAAGTCACAGAGTTGAGGGCGGGTCACCTTTACGCAGGTGGGAGGAGTCAGACACGCGGCGTGAACTTGACGGGCAACGTCCTCAGACCGCGCATGATGAGACCGCCCCGCCACCGCAGATCGGCCGTTTCCACCGCGAGTTGCAAGTCCGGAAGACGCGTCAGGAGCGTCGCGAGGGCGGTCTGGCCCTCCAGGCGGGCGAGGGGCGCGCCCAGGCAGTAGTGGATGCCGTGGCCGTATCCGAGGTGCTGGTTGTCACGGCGGGACAGGTCGAGGGTGTCCGGATCGGCGAACCGCTCCGGATCCCGGTCCGCGGCGGCGAGTACGACGAGAACGGGGTCGCCGGCCGCGATGTCCTGCCCACCGACGCTGAGCGGCTGGGTGGCGAACCGCCACGTGGCGAGCTCGACGGGGCCGTCGTAGCGGAGCAGTTCCTCCACCCCGGTCTCCAGCAGACCCCGTTCACCGGCGGCGAGGGACTTCTGGAGCCGGTCTCGCTGCTCGGGGTGGGTGAGGAGGGCGTACGTGCCGTTTCCTATGAGGTTGACAGTGGTCTCGAAGCCGGCGAACAAGAGGATGAAGGCCATGGCCGCGGCCTCGTTCTCCGAAAGGTGCTCGCCCTGGTCGGAGGCGCGGATGAGGCCGGAGATGAGGTCCTCGCCGGGGGCTGCGGTTTCCGGGAGCGCCTCCCGCTTGCGGTGGATGAGCTCGGCGAGATAGCCCCGCATCTTCTTCACCGACCGCGCCACGCCGCCCCTCGGCCCTCCGCCGTGACGGATCATCATCCCCGCCCAGTCACGGAAGTCGTCCTGGTCCTCGCGGGGGACGCCGAGCAGGTCGCAGATCGCGTAGATGGGCAGGGGGAAGGCGAACTCGTGGATGAGGTCGGCGCTGCCCTTCTCGGCGAACTGGTCGATGAGGTGGTCGGTGAGTTCCTGGACCCGGTCGGCGAACTCGGCGACCCGTCTCGGGGTGAACGCCTTGGAGACGAGCCGACGGAGCCTCGTGTGGTCCGGCGGGTCGATGTTGAGCAGATGGGTCATCAGCTCGGCCTTGCGCTCACCGGGGATGCCGGTCTTGCCCTTGGCGTGGGCGGGCTCGTCGTGATGCGCCGGATTCTTCGACAGACGCGGGTCGGCGAGGGCCTGCTTGGCGTCCACGTACCGGGTGACCAGCCAGGCCTCCACGCCGCTGGGGAGTTTGGTTCTGTGCACGGGGGCGTTCTCACGCAGCCATGCGTAGGCGGGATAGGGATCCGTCGCGAACTCCCAGGTGAAGAGTTCCGGGGCAGGGTCCGAGGGGGTGGGCTGGTCGGTCACTCCTTGACGGTATCCGGAGAGCCGGCGGGGGGACGCCAGGTGAGGGCAGGGGGACGCCGGGTGAGGGCGGGGGGACGCCAGGTGAGGGCGGGGGGACGCCGGGTGAGGGCCGGGGTTGAGGGCTGGGCAGCGCTTCGGGGGGCGATGAGGTCCGCGGAGGGGGCCCTGTGCGCTTGTTCCTTGCCTTCCCCTCTGCTTCCTCGGCTGCCCTGGCTGCCCTGGCTGCCCTGGCCGCCTGCTTTCGCGGCAGCAGCCCGGTGGGCAGGTCAGAGTCCCGAGGAGGCGTCGGGGCTAGTCGCCGAGCCCCTCAGCCGCCCGCACCGCATCCCGGTACGCCCGTGCGGCGACGCGCAGTGCCGCCTCCGGGTCCACGCCCTCCGCCTCCGCCCGTACCGCCAGCGCGAGCAGGTCGTAGCCGATGCCCTCGGTCGGGGGCAGTGGGACTTCCAGACCTGCCGTGCGCACTCTCGACGCCAGCTTCGCCGCCAGGGCGAGGCCGGGCTGGCCGAGGGGGACGCCGTCCGTCACCGACTCCCGCTGCTTCTCTGTCGCCTTGGTGCGCAGCCAGTGCTCCTTGACCTCCTCGGGGGTCGTGGCCGTCTCGTCGCCGAAGACGTGCGGGTGACGGTGGATGAGCTTGGTGACGATGCCGCCGGCGACGTCGTCGACGGAGAAGGGGGCGTCGGGGTCCTCCTCCGCGATACGGGAGTGGAAGACGACCTGGAGCAGGACGTCGCCCAGTTCCTCGCGCAGTTCGTCGCGGTCGCCCTCCTCGATGGCCTCGACGAGTTCGTACGCCTCCTCGATGCCGTACTTCGCAAGGCCCTTGTGGGTCTGCTGGGACGACCAGGGGCACTCTGCGCGGATGCGGTCCATGACCTGGACGAGGTCCAGGAGGCGGGCGCCCGGCAGGTCGTAGGAGGCGGGGAGCAGCTCCAGCTCGGGCATGTGGACGCGGCCGGAGCCCGCGAGGCGGGACAGTCCGTCCGTGAGGGCCGGCTCGCCCTCGCCGGTGGCGACCACGACCACCGTCCGCCCTCCGGCGCACGCGTCGACCAGTTCCTCGGCGGTCGGCGACGCCTCGTCGACCGCTATGCCCGCCTCGCGCAGGTATGGCAGCTGCGGGTGCGCGCCGTCCGCGCACAGTACCCGGTCGGCGGCTTGCAGTGCCTGCCAGGCGGGCCAGGACAGCAGGCCGGGCGCAACGCGGTGGCTGGTGGTGAGGAGGACGATGCGGCCGGTGGCGGCTTCGGGGCTGGTTGCGTTCACGATTCGAAGCTAACGCACGCCGCCGACGAGGCGATCAGTTATCCACAGGGCGGAGGGGTGCAGTGCGATCGTATGAATGATCCCCGCCCTGCTGCTATGCCGTCTGTGTCGCCGTGACCTCGCGCAGCCACGGCGTCTTCGTGTCGACGCGGCTGCTCTTGTTGACGTCCCAGGCGCCGTAGCGCGGGTTGAGGTCGACGCTCAGTTTCTTGGACGCCTTGGCCAGGGCGTTCCAGAAGGCGGGGTCGCCGGTGTTCGTGCCGAGCTGGGTGGCGAGCTTCTGGGCCTCCAGCTGGAGGCGGAGGTTCTCGTCGAGGCGCTCGGGGGCGATGCCGTACTGCTGCAGCCAGGCCGCCTCCAGGGCCTCGGCGCCACCGGTCTGCTGCTCCAGGCCGCTGCGCATCTGCTGGATCTCCTTGCGGCTGACGGTCACGCCCGCGTCCTCGGCGGCGCGCTGCAGCACCCGCTCCAGGACCATGTTGTGCAGGGTGTCGCGGGTGAGCGTGCCGGTCTTGGCGATGGCCTGCTCGTACTGGGCGTCGTCCGGCACCGCCGCCCGCTGCGCCGCGCGCACCTCGCTCACCCGGGTTTCCAGCTGGGAGACGGTGATCCGCTGGCCGCCGACGACGGCTGCCGCGCCGGGATGCGCACCGTTTCCACAGGCGGTGAGGAGGGGGGCCGCGACGATCGCGGCGGAGAGGAGGAGCGCGGTGCGACGGCGGCGGTGCAAGGAAGCCTCCCGAGGAGTTTGTGCGGCGGTGCACAAGGTCTTGCGGTGATCGATGGTAGGCAGTGGGCAAGCTCTGGCCAACCCATTCGACCAACGATTCACCAGGACTTCCGGCACCGCCGCGGCTCCGCGGCCCCGGCGACCGTCAGCCGGTGATGGCCACCGGTCCGTCCCAGGCGTCCCGGTCCACCGTGATCGTGTAGCCGCCGCGGCTCTCCTTGCTGTTGACCATGTACTGGTGGCCGCGGCTGTGGTTCGTCCACTGGGTCGCGCCGAAGGGCCAGTCCGCGGTCGTGGTGTTCTGCTTGTCCCACAGCGCGTACCACATGTTGCCGGGGAGATCGGTCTTGTCGGTGGCCTTCGCGATCGCCTTCGCGCTGGAGCCGGTGAAGCCGTAGTAGCCGGTGCGGTACGTCTTGGCGCGCAGCGCCTTGTCGAAGGCCCGGACGTAGGTGAGGACGGCGTCGTTGCACGCCGTGTTCGTGATGTCGTACGGCTCCATGTCGAGGAACACCGGGCTGCCCGCCTTCATGCCGAGCGCGGAAGCCTTGGCCACGGCGTCGGCGGCGTCGCCCGCGCCGAGGGAGGCGGCGGTGCTCGCGGTGATCTTCTCGGGGCTGGAGCCCGTCTGGCAGGGCGGCTGGGCGCCGACGTAGAGCGGGATGAGTTTCCAGCCGACGGTGCTGACGGACTTCACCCAGGAGGCGGTGAGGTTGGGCTGCGAGCAGCCCCGGTTCTTGCCGCCGATGTAGACCGCGGCGGCGCCGTAGAAGCCGGTGTGCCAGGCCTTCATCGCGGCGAGGGACGGTGCGGCGCAGGTGTCGAAGGCCCGGCCGGTGTAGGTGCGCTGCGCGGGCCAGGTCGTGGCGGCCGTCGAGGTCTGCGCGGCGATGCCGGCTCCGGCGACGACGGCGGTTCCCGCGACGGCCCACGTGAGGTATCTGCGCTTCGTGGACTGACGATGCCCGGACATGTGTGTGACCCACCCCTGGTTGTACCGAACCGGCTGTCCTGGACTGGCTGTACCGGACTGGCTGTATCGACCGGTTCTACCGACTGGTTGTGCGACGCGTTGCCGCGCGCTGGGCGCGCGCAGACGGCGCGCGTGCAGCGGATCGCAACCTATCCCGCCTCACCTATGCGTTCGGCAAAATCGCTGACTGGCTGTTGGCAGCACACCCAGCCGCACACCTAGCCACGCACCTGTCCCAGCCACTCCAGGGTCCGGCGGATCTCCGCCGCGAGGGGGTGCCCGGGGCCGCGTAGCCGCTCCGTGTCGTGCAGCAGCCGCACCAGCGTGTCGTGGGCGGCGGCGCGGTCGCCGAGGGCGAGGAGGAGGTGTCCGATGCGGCGGCGGACCTCGTGGGCGAGCTCGGGGTCGCCCGCCACGTACTGGTTCTCGTAGTACGGCAGCAGCGCCCGGTACTCCGCGAGCGCCGCCGCCGGTTCGCCGAGCTGCTCCAGGCACTGGGCGGCCTCGTAGCGGAAGCGGAGCGACTGCGGGTCGGACTGGCCGGCCTCGGCGGCACGTTCTTCGGCGAGGCGGCGCAGTTCGGGCAGTGCGCGCCGGTACTGGCCGTCGTCCATGAGGGTGGCCGCGTACTGCTTGCGCAGAGTGCGGACGACCGGCGAGTGCTCGCCGTGCTGTTCGGCCGCGGCGGGCAGGATCGCGCCGAGGATGTCGACGGCCTGGGTGATGCGGCCCTCGCCGAGGAGGCGCTTGACCTCGTCGACGGCCCGGGCGACGTCCGGCTTCTCGGCGTCGGGCGCCACCGGTGCGGCGGGGGCGGGCTGCGGCGCGGGCGTGCGCGCGCGGTCCGGCCAGGGGGCGTGCGGGCGCAGGAAGGGGCGTGTGGGGTCGAGGGGCGCCCCTGTGGGCATCCCGCGCGCGGGCAGGAGCAGCGACAGCTCCTCGTACACGTCCTGCGCGGAGGCCGGGCGGTGCTGCGGGTCCTTGGCAAGCAGGCGCAGGACGAGCGCTTCGAGGGGCTCGGGGACTTCGGGGCGGATGCGGCGCACGGGCAGCGGCGGCTCGTACAGGTGCCGGTGCAGCACACCGAGCGCCGTCGAGCCCGCGAAGGGGACGTCTCCGCTGAGCAGTTCGTGCAGGAGTACGCCGAGCGCGTACAGGTCGGTGTACGGGCCTACGGCGCCGCCCATGGCCTGCTCGGGGGCCATGTAGGCGGGCGAGCCGATGGGCGAGCCGGTGTGGGTGAGACGGGTGGTGTCGGTGTCCATGACGGAGGCGACGCCGAGGTCGAGGACGGTGACCGTGCCGTCCTGCTTCACCATCACGTTGCGCGGCTTCAGGTCGCGGTGGACGATCGGCACGGCGTGCACGGCGCTCAGCACGGCGCACAGTTGCGCGGCGACGGCGACCGCCCACTGCCACGGGTACGGGTCGTGCTCGGCGAGATGGTCGGAGAGGTCGGCGCCGTCGACGTACTGCATGACGAGGAACAGCTCCTCGCCCTCGCTGCCCGCGTCGTGGACCGTGACCAGCCCGGGATGGTCGACCTGCGCGGTCACCCGGCACTCGCGCACGAAGCGGCGCCGCAGCTCGTCCGCCTCCTGGCCGGCCACCTTGTCGGGGCGCAGCAGCTTCACCGCCACACGCCGGTCGAGCCGCTGGTCGTAGGCCGTCCAGACCTGGCCCATGCCGCCCTGCCCGATGAGGGTGGACAGTTCATAGCGGCCGCCGACGACACGTCCCGTCGCCACGCTCACCTTCCGCCCTCGTGGTTGCCGTCGTGGTGGCCGTCCTGGCGGCGCAGGTAGTCACTGAGCTCGTCGAGCTCGGCGCGCACCTGGTCGATGCGGGCGGGCGCGGGGCGCTGGGGCGGCGGAGAGGTCGGCAGGGGCGGCTGCGGGGGTGGTGGCGTCTGCGGCCTCTGCAGAGGCCCTGGCGTCTGCGGCACGGTCGCCGCGGTGTACGGCGACGGTCCTGGCGTCGCGTGCTGCGGGTAGCCGTACGTCTGGGCCGGTGCGTGTGGCGGTGCGCCCTGCGGTGCGTGAACGCCGTAGCGGAGCTGGTGGAAGTGGCGTACGTCCGCCGCGAGGTAGTACGCGGTCGCGGCCACGAGCGTGCCCAGGAGCAGTCCTATCCCGGTCCAGCCGCCCACGGTGTGGACCTCCTCGCCCGGCTCGGTGCCGAGCAGCACGAGCGAGAGGACGTCGGCCACGCCCGCGGCCACGAACAGACCCCAGTCGAGCCCCTTGCGCGTGACGATCGCCAGGCGCAGCAGCATCGTCCAGGCCAGGATGCCGATGGTGAGGACCGAGATCGCCACGAACAGCACGCGCACGAAGACCAGCCACCCCGTCGGAGGTGGCTTCCTCACCGGCTGCGTGTAGCCGTGGCCATGCATGACAGCTCCTGATGTCTGAGGCGGGCGCACCGAGGCGAGCGCACCAAGGCGGCCGGCGTCGGGCAACGCCGGTCGCACGATTGTGGCTTCGAGCGTATAGGCCGACACGGACAAGCGGTCCTGGGTTGTACCGAACCGTTGTCATGCTGATCACTCCGGCTCAGCCGGGGGCGACCGTCCCGTCCGTCAGGCCGTCGTACATCCCGCGCACCAGCTGCTCCCCGAGCCGGCCCGCGCGCCGGATCGCCCCCTCGAATTCGTCGAGGGCTCGGAAGCGCGCTCCGTAGCGCCGCTGCTCGTCCAGCGGCAGCCGGGGCAGCTGGAGGCGGCGCACGTCGAGGCGCGTGGCGGTGGACGCGTAGCTGCTGGCCTGACGGTTGTTGGCGGTGCCGCGCAGGAAGCCGGCCAGGAACCACGGGTCGAGCGCCGCGGGATCGGGGCGCAGGAGTACGAGGTTGCGCCCCAGGGCGGCGCCGGCCGTGGCGCCGTCGATCACGCGCGTCACCGAGCCGCCGCCGAGCACCGGCACCACGACGTCGCCCGCCTCCATGAGGACGGCCTCCTCGTCGCTCTCGGGAAGCGTCCCGGAGGGTGCCGTTCCGGCGAGGACGTCATGGTCGGTGAGAACGCGCACGCGCGCGTGGCCGCCGTTTCCGCCGGTCCGCATCACCAGCGCTCCCCCGCGCGCGAGTTCGCCGACGGTGGTGAGCGGCCAGCGTGCGGGCTGTGCGGGGGTCGCGGGGGGCGGGGTGAGGTCGGCGGTCAGGCGCAGGGTTTCGCCCAGGCGCTCGCGCACCGCGCTGAGCGCCTCGGCGCCGTCGGCCGCCGCCGGGGGCGGCAGGTGACGGGCCGGGGAGAAGTCCACGTCGTCGTCCAGGAGCTCGATGACGGGCAGGGAACGGGCCAGGCCGGGACGTTCGGGGAGGCGGCCCGCCTTGTCGAAGGCACGCCAGGCGTCGAGCAGGGCGTCGCGCACCGCCCGCCAGTCCGGCCCGCCGCGCCCCTCGGTGGCGAACTGCCCCGCGTCGGCGAGCAGCACCTCGGGCTGCGCGGGCGCCCTCTCGGGCCGGCGCAGCACCCACAGATGGAGCGGGATGTTGTACGGCGGTGCCGAACCGACCGGCAGCGCGAGGACGGCCCGCAGCGCACCGCGGCGCAGGAGGTCAGCGCGGATACGGCGGCCGGAACGACGGGAGGCCGCGGCGGGCGGCATGAGGAGGACGGCGGTGCCGCCGTCCTTGAGGCGGGCGAGCGCGTGCTGCACCCAGGCCAGCTCGGACTCGTTGCGCGCCGGGAAGCCGTACTCCCAGCGCGGGTCGTAGGCGAGCTCGTCGTGACCCCAGTTGCGCTCGTTGAACGGCGGGTGGCACAGGACGGCGTCGGCCTGCAGTCCCGGGTGGGCATCGGCGCGCAGGGTGTCGCCGGCGGCGGCGCGCACGCTCACCCGGGCGTGCAGCGCGAGCCTGAGCGCGGTCAGCGCGGCGAGGTCCGGGGCGCTGTCCTGGGCGTACAGCTCCTGGTCGGGGCGCGGAGTGACGGCGCGCAGCAGGGCGCCGGTACCGCAGGCCGGATCGAGGACGGTACGCGCGGGGCCGGCCAGGTCGGCCATGAGACCGGCGAGTTCACCGGGGGTGAGCGTGTACTGGCGCGGGTTGGCGTCGAGGTGCCGGCCGAGCAGGAACTCGAACGCCTGGCGTGCGCCCAGCTCGGCGGCGAGCTCGGCGGCGCCGCGGAGGAGGGGGGCGGAGGGGAGGAGGGCCGGGCCGCTGGGGGCGTGAATGGCGGGGGTGGCGGCGTTTACGGCCCCGGCGGAATTCATGCCTCCGGCGGAGTTCACGCCCCATGCGGAGTTCACGCCTCCGGCGAGGCTCGTGCCGCCACCGGTGTTCACGGCCCCGGCCGCGTTGACACCCCCGCCGGTGTTCACGGCACCCGGTGAGTTCACAGCGCTGGAGTCGTGAACCGGGGTTGCCGTGTGCGGGCCACCGGGAGCCGGTGCGGCGTGAGCGGTCGCCGGGGTGTTCACAGCACCTGGGCTGTTCACGGGTTGCGGCGAGTTCACACCCGGCTGCGGGCCCCGCCCGCCAGCACCCCCGACGCCGCTGCCGCCACTTCCGCCGCTACCACCACGCCTGCCCCGCAGCGCCCCGAAGCGCGGCACGAGCACCTGCTCCAGGGCGCCGGGCAGCATCGCGGCCAGCCGTTCGTCGGAGCCGGCGCTCACCTCCAGCCAGACCGTGGGCCGGTCGTGGATCAGGAGCAGGACACAGCCGGCGTGGGTGAGTGCCGTGACCGGGCCCTCGGGATGTCCTGCGAGCTGTTGCCAGACGCGTTCCCGCAGCGGGACCTCGGCGAGTTTCCCCTGGTGGCGCAGCCAGGCCTCGACCTCGGCAAGGGCGAAGGACGGGCTGGTCTCGGTGCCGCCGACCGGCTTGGGGAAGTCGGCGTGCCGGCGTCGCCAGTTGCTCACGGCGGCGCGGCCCACGCCGGCGAGCCGTGCGATCCCGGCGGCGGTCACCTCTGTCGCGTTGTCCTGCACCGCCGGCTCCCCTCGTCGTCCCGTGTCGTCTTGCTTCCCACGGTCCCGTGTGTGTGGCGCCGAGCATACCGACGTACTCAAGATCTACCCCTTCACGGCCGTGTACACACGACAGTGCGTGAATCGTGTTGACTCAGTTCACAAGGTCTGTTCTTATTGACCCAGCGAACGAGCGACAGCCGAACGGCGGCAGTCGCCGTCACGGGGAGGGGACACAACCATGGGCATGAAGGGCAAGATCGCGCTGGGCGCCGTCGTCGGAGTCGTCGTGATCGGCGCCGTGTCGGCGAACGCCGGAGACGGCGGAAGCGACAGCGGATCCGGCAAGAGCAGCAAGAGCGGCAAGGGCTCTTCGGCCTCCGCGCAGAGCAAGCCCGGCGGGAAGAAGAGCAAGGACGCGGGGACGACGAAGGTCGCGGAGAAGAAGGTCGCGTTCTCGGGGGACGGCGACTTCGAGGTCGGTACGGACCTCAAGCCCGGCACCTACCGCACCACCGGCAACAGCGACGGCCTGTGCTACTGGGAGCGGGCCAAGGACGCCTCGGGCGAGATGGACTCGCTGCTGGCCAACGACAACGTCACCGGCACCAGTTACGTGACCGTCAAGGCCACCGACAAGCTCTTCAAGTCGAGCGACTGCAACGACTGGGAGGCCGTCGACGTGAAGGCGAAGGGCTCCCCCGCCTCCAGGATGGCCGGCGACGGCGGCATGTTCAGAGTCGGCGCCGACATCGCGCCCGGCACTTACAGGTCCGCCGGCAATGCCGATGACTCCTGCTACTGGGAGCGCGACAAGGACGCCGAGCACTCGATGGACTCGATCGTCGCCAACAACAACGTGAACGGCACGGCCGTCGTGACGATCAGCTCCTCGGACGCCTACTTCAAGACGGCCGGCTGCAAGGACTGGAAGAAGACCGCCTGACTCCGGTCCCCCGCCTCGCAGCCACGGCACACCACACGGCCGCGGCGGCGTAAGGCATCCGCTGCTGCCCGGGGCGCGGCGCATCCGCCCGACCGCATCCGCCTGACGCGCATGTGCCCGACGCACGGCCACTCGGCGCACGGTCTCTCGGCGCGCGACCTCTCGACGTGCGACCGCGCGAAGCGCGACCACTCGTCGCCCGGCCCCGCCTCAGCTCACCGCACCCCATCGCCGTCCCCACGAAGGAATTCCCATGCGTCGCACCACACTTGCCGCCCTCTGCCTCGCCGCCGCGGCCACCACCGGACTCACCGGCTGCCTCCCCGACCAGAACAAGGCCGACAGCAAGCCGGACACACCGGCCCGGTCGAGCGCTTCGGCCACGCCGAAGGACCCCTTCGCCGGACTGAGCGGCGGTGAGATAGCCGAGCGGGCGATGGAGGCGACCACGGGTGCCTCGTCGCTGCGCATGAAGGGCGACATCCCCGACGAGGAGAGCGGCGGCACGCTCCAGATCGACATGGCCCTGGACAAGAAGGGCGAGTGCGCCGGCACGATGAGCGTCGGCGGCCAGGGCGAGGCCGAGTTGATCAAGACCGGCGACACCGTCTACATGAAGTACGACGAGGCGTTCCTGCGCGCCCAGAGCGAGGGCGAATCCCAGGCGGACACCGAAGCGGCCGTCGAGCTGCTGGCCGGCAAGTGGACCAGGATGTCCGCGAAGGGCCAGGACGCCCAGGACATCGCGAGCTTCTGCGACCTGGCCACGGTCCTCGGCGACGCCGAGGACGGCCGCTCGGACGCGACCCGCGGCAAGACCACCACCGTCGACGGTGCGCCCGCGATCGTCCTGCGGGAGAAGGACGGCAAGGACCGTTACACGCTGTACGTCGCCACCGAGGGCGAACCGTATCTGCTGCGGGTGGACAACACGTCCGGCAAGGACGCGGGCACCCTCACCTTCACCGACTTCGACGAGCCTGTCCCGGCGCAGCGCCCCAGCGGCGACATCGTGGACCTGGACGCCCTGGCCGGCTGATCCGGCCGGGCGCTCTCGCCGCACCGCACCACATGCGTCGGCCGCTTGCCCCGCCTCCAGGTGTGCGGAGGCGGGGCAAGCGGCCGGGTGCGCAGAGGGCCGGGAGCGCCCCGGAGCGGTCAGGTTTTCTTCCGGGCCGTCATGGCGCGCTGGATGAGGATGAAGGCGCACAGCAGCACACCCGTGGCGATCTTCGTCCACCAGGAGCTGAGCGTGCCCTCGAACTGGATGATGCTCTTGATCAGGCCCAGCACCAGGACACCGAAGAGGGTGCCCAGCACATAGCCGGAGCCGCCCGTCAGCAGCGTGCCGCCGATGACGACCGCGGCGATCGCGTCGAGCTCCATGCCGGTGGCGTGCAGCGGGTCACCGGACTGGATGTACAGGGTGAACAGCAGGCCGGCCAGGGCCGAGCAGAAGCCGCTCACGGTGTACACGGCGATCTTCGTGCCGCCCTGCGGAAGACCCATCAGCAGGGCCGACTGCTCGTTGCCGCCGATGGCGTACACCCGGCGTCCGAAGCGCGTGTAGTGCAGCACGTAGAACGCCACGCCCAGGACGACCAGGGCGACGATCGCGCCGATCGACAGGAAGGCCCCGCCCAGTGACACCTGTGCCTGGGCCATGCTGCTCACCGAGGAGTCGCCGATGGAGATCGACTCCTTGCTGATGACCAGGCACAGGCCCCGGAAGAGGAAGAGCCCGGCGAGGGTGACGATGAAGGGCTGGATCTCGAAGTTGTGGATCACGTAGCCCATGACGAAACCGCCGAGCGCGCCCACGGCCAGGGCCATGGGGATCACCAGCAGGATCGGCAGGCCCTGACGTTCCACCAGCCAGGCCGTGAACATGGTGGTGAAGCCGATCACCGAGCCCACGGACAGGTCGATCCCGCCGGACAGGATGACGAACGTGGCTCCGACGGCGGCGACCAGCAGGTAGCCGTTGTCGATGAACAGGTTCAGGAAGACCTGCGGTTCGCCGAAGCCGTAGTTGGCGTAGCGGCTCAGTCCGCCGACGTACATCGCCAGGAAGAGCGCGGCCGTCACCAGGACGGGCAGGCGCCGGTCGCCGAGCAGACGCGCGGCCTTGGACGCCGTACGGCTTTCCGGCGCCGGTGCCGGACGGGTCTTGGTGGTCGCGCTCATCGCGACACCTCCATGGTGGGAGCGGCCTCGGGCGTCGCGGCGGTGTCCGTCGGAGCCGCGGACCGGCGCCCCTTGAGGCCCTTCGTGCCGAAGACCTTGGCGCGGAACTTCGGGGACTGCAGCAGGCAGACGACGATGACGACGACGGCCTTGAAGACCAGGTTGGTCTGGGTGGGTACGCCGATGGTGTAGATCGTGGTGGTCAGGGTCTGGATGACGAGGGCGCCGATGACCGTGCCGCCGATGGAGAACCGGCCGCCCAGCAGCGAGGTGCCGCCGATCACGACGGCGAGGATGGCGTCCAGCTCGATCCACAGGCCGGCGTTGTTGCCGTCGGCGGCCGAGGTGTTGGAGCTGATCATCAGGCCGGCGATGCCCGCGCACAGCGCGCAGAACACGTACACCATGATCTTGATGCGCAGGGACCTGATGCCGACCAGGCGGCTGGCCTCGGCGTTGCCGCCGACCGACTCGACGAGCAGGCCGAGGGCCGTGCGGCGGGTCAGGGCGACGGTGATGGCGACGACCGCGGCCACCACGAAGATCGAGAAGGGCAGGGTCAGCCAGTAGCCGCCGCCGATGAGCTTGTACGGCTCGCTGTTGATCGTGATGATCTGGCCGTCGGTGATCAGCTGGGCGACACCGCGTCCGGCGACCATGATGATCAGCGTGGCGATGATCGGCTGGATGCCCATCCGGGCGACCAGGAAGCCGTTCCAGAGGCCGCAGACGACCGCGGCCAGCAGGCCCAGGCCCATCGCGAGCAGCACCCCGGACAGGGCGCTCTGGTCGGCCTGGTCGCTGATGTAGGAACAGGTCAGTGCGCCGGTGATCGCGACCACGGCGCCGACCGAGAGGTCGATGCCGCCGGTGGCGATGACCAGGGTCATGCCGACCGCCACCAGGATGAGGGGCGATCCGAACAGCACGATCGAGACGAGGCTGCCGTAGAGGTGGCCGTCCGTCATCTTGATCGCGAAGAAGTCGGGGGTGAAGGGAACGTTGATGAGCAGCAGGACGACCAGCACGGCGACCGGCCAGAACAGGTGATGCTGCGTCAGCGCTCGCCATCGGGGGGTGGTGGTCACTGGTGTTCTCCGCTCGCGATGGTCTCCAGGATCCGGGTGGGGGTGATCTCGGGCCCGTTGGCGATCTGTGCGACCAGCTTGCGGTCGCGCAGCACGCCGATGGTGTGACTGAGCCGGAGCACCTCCTCCAGCTCGGCCGCGATGTACAGCACGGACATGCCTTCCTCGGAGAGCGAGACCACGAGTTTCTGGATCTCCGCCTTCGCGCCGACGTCGATGCCGCGCGTCGGCTCGTCCAGGATCAGCAGCTTCGGCTGGGTGATGAGCCAGCGGGCGAGCAGTACCTTCTGCTGGTTGCCGCCGCTGAGCTGGCCGACGCGGGCCTCGGGGTTGGCGGGGCGGATGTCCAGCGCCTTGATGTACTTGGCGACGAGTTCGTCGCGCTGGGCGGCCGGGATGGGCCGGGTCCAGCCGCGCGAGGCCTGCAGGGCGAGGATGATGTTCTCCCGCACCGTCAGGTCGGGCACCAGGCCCTCGGCCTTGCGGTTCTCCGAGCAGAACGCGACGCCCGCGCCGATCGCGTCGTTCGGGGCGCTCATCGAGACCGGCTTGCCGCCGATGCTGACCTTGCCGCTGTCGGGCTGGTCGGCGCCGAAGAGCAACCGGGCGAGTTCGGTACGCCCGGAGCCGAGCAGGCCGGCCAGTCCGACGACCTCGCCCTTCTTGATCTCCAGGTCGAAGGGGGCGATGGCGCCGGTCCTGCCGAGGCCGTCGGCGCGCACCAGCGGTTCGCCGACATCGGCGCGCAGCTGGTGGTCGTGCAGCTCCTCCAGCTGGTCCAGGGCCTTGCCGATCATCAGCTGGACGAGGCCGACCTGGTCGAGGTCGCCGACCATGTGCTCGCCGACGAGGGTGCCGTTGCGCAGGACGGTCATCCGGTCGCAGATCTCGTAGATCTGGTCCAGGAAGTGCGAGACGAACAGGATCGCGACGCCTTCGTCCCTGAGCTGCCGCATCAGGCGGAACAGTTCGAGGACCTCGTCGCGGTCGAGGCTGGACGTAGGCTCGTCCAGGACCAGCACCTTGGTGCCGGCGCCCGCGCCGTCGCTGTCGCCGGTGCCCACCGACCGTACGATCGCGACCAGTTGCTGTACGGCCAGCGGGTACGAGGACAGGGGCGCGGTCACGTCGATGTCGAGGCCGAGCCGGTCGACCAGCTCCGCCGCGTCCTTGCGCATCTTCTTCCACAGGATGCGGCCGGCGCGGGTGGGTTCACGTCCGATGAAGATGTTCTCCGCCACCGACAGGTTGGGGCAGAGGTTCACCTCCTGGTAGACCGTGCTGATGCCGGCCTGCTGCGCCTGCAGCGGGCTGTCGATCCGCACGGCCTGCCCGTCGAGGGTGACCGTGCCGCCGTCCAGCGAGTAGACGCCGGTCAGCACCTTGATGAGGGTGGACTTCCCGGCCCCGTTCTCGCCCATCAGGGCGTGGATCTCGCCGGGGAAGAGCCGGAAGTCGACACCCGACAGAGCCCGTACCCCCGGAAACTCTTTGACTATGCCCGTCATCTCCAGGACGGGCAGCGGCTCTGCCATGGCAGCGCTCCTCATGGATTTCGTTCAGGCCCGCAGGGAGCCCCCTGGACCGAGGGATTCGGTCGGCGGAGGGCTCCCTGCCGGTGGGTGCGGTCGGTCAGTACTTGCGAGTGGGGAGCGCGGCCTTGGCCTGGTCCTGCATGAAGTCGCTCTCCTTGGTCTTGATCCAGCGCTCGACCGTCTCGCCGTCCTTGACCTTCTGGACGACCTCCATCAGCTGGGGGCCGAGCAGCGGGTTGCACTCGACGATGGCGTTGATCTTGCCCTCGGACATGGCCACGAAGCCGTCCTTCACGCCGTCGATCGTGACGATCAGGATGTCCTTGCCGGGCTTCTTGCCGGCCGCCTCGATGGCCTGGATGGCGCCGATGCCCATGTCGTCGTTGTGCGCGAAGAGCACGTTGATGTCCGGGTTGGACTGCAGGAAGGCGGCCATGACCTGCTTGCCGCCGGCGCGGGTGAAGTCACCGGTCTGGCTGACGACGATCTTCCAGTCGTCGGCGTGGTCGGCGTCCATGACCTCCTTGAAGCCCTTGGCTCGCTCGATCGCGGGGGCGGCACCGGTGGTGCCCTCCAGCTGTGCGATCTTGACGGCGCCCTTGTGGCCGGCCTTCTCGAGCACCTTCTCCAGGATCTTGGCCGCGCGCCGGCCCTCGTCCGTGAAGTCCGAGCCGACGAGCGTGACGAACAGGGACTCGTCGGAGGTCTCGACGGAGCGGTCGGTGAGGACCACGGGGATCTTCTTGGCCTTGGCTTCCTTCAGCACCGCGTCCCAGCCGGTGACGACCACCGGCGAGAAGGCTATGACGTCCACGCCCTGGGTGATGTAGCTGCGGATCGCGGAGATCTGGTTCTCCTGCTTCTGCTGCGCGTCGGAGAACTTGAGGTTGTAGCCCGCCTCCTTGGCAGCCGACTTCACCGAGTCGGTGTTGGCGCTGCGCCAGCCGCTCTCCGAGCCGACCTGGGAGAAGCCCAGGGTGATCGTCTTGCTGCCACCGGCGGAGGTGGAGCCGGAGGAGTCGTCCTCCTTGGCGCACGCGGCGAGGCCGCCCGCAGCTGCCACGCCGACCGCCGCAGTGAGGAAGTTCCGTCTGTTGAGCATGTTCTTCTCCTTTGAAGTGCCGGTCCGGACGGACCGCTCGTACTCGATGGGACGGGCCACACTGCGTCCAGCCTGTCGATCATCGTTCGGGATATCGACCGCACCAAGAGGTGGAAACGGTCGGTGCCGGTTCAGGTGGGAGCACCCTCCGGTACAGGGGTGATGCTCCGAGTGGTGTGTTGAGGGGTGTGAGGGAAGGTGCTGGCGCGGACGACGAGTTGGGGTTCGATGGCGATCCGGGGCGCCCCGGGGTGTGCCCGGCCCTCGATGAGATCCAGGAGCAGGGCGATGCTGTGCTTGCCCACGGCCGAGAAGTCCTGCCGGACCGTGGTGAGCGGGGGCGCGAAGAACTCCGACTCCGGTATGTCGTCGAAGCCGACCACGGCGACATCCTCGGGTGTGCGCACACCCGCTTCCCGCAGGGCCCGCAACACCCCCAGCGCCATCTGGTCGTTGGCGACGAAGACCGCGGTCAGCCCTCGTCCCACCCAGCCCGCCAGTTCTTGGCCGGCCCGGTATCCCGACAGCGGACTCCAGTCTCCGCGCAGTGTCAACGGCGGCTCGATCCCGCCCGCTTCGAGGGTCGCCCGCCAGCCGGCCGCCCGGTCGGCGGCCTCCTGCCAGTCGTCGGGCCCGGCAAGGTGCCAGACCGTGCGGTGACCGGCCGCCAGGAGGTGCCCGGTGGCCAGCCGTGCGCCCAGGTGTTGGTCCACGGCGACGCAGGGGATGCCCACGCCGGTCCCGCTGCCCACGATCACCACCGGGAACGGATGCCGCAGTCCGGCCAGGGTCTCGACCGCCGATCGCTGGGGGGCGATGGCGACGACTCCCTCCACCCCGCCGTCGCCGAGGTGGTCCAGGGCTTCGGAGAGGGTGTCGACGGTCAGCTTGCGCACGCTGACCGTGGAGACGAGGTACCCCTCGGCCCGTGCCGCCTCCTCGAGCGCGAACAGGGTGCTGGCCGGTCCGTAGAGGGTGGTGTCGGAGGCGACCACACCCAGGGTGCGGGTGCGGCGGGTGGCCAGTGCTCGTGCGGAGGAGTTGCGACGGTAACCCATCTCCTCGATGGCGCGCAGCACCTTGGCCCTGGTCTGGTCCCGGACGTTGGGGTGGTCGGCCAGCACCCGGGACACGGTCTGGTGGGACACGCCCGCCAGCCGTGCGACGTCGGCCATGGTGGGCGGCCGAAGCTGCGGTTGAGCCACGGCCGTACCTCCTTGGCTGTCGTCTGCCGATAAGACCTGAAATGCGTGCCGATGTTCTCGCGTGGACGGGTTCACGGCGGCCCCTGTGACAGCCGTGCCGACCGACGGGCCGGCAACCGTCCGTGCGGTCCGTCGCTTCCTGCCGGGGAGGCGAGCCGGGGCCTTGTGGTCATGTGGTCGCACCTCCGCGGTGGGTCGCTTTCGCCGACTGTTGGGCGTGGAGGTCATTGTGAGCGCTAACAATTCCTGGCGGTCAAGAGGATTGCAGCGGGAAGTCGTCACGGTTAAATAACGTGCCGGTACGGCCGGGCTCGCAACGATCACCGACACCGGCGGAACCGGCCCTCCGCGGCAAACGCCGTGGCCAAAAGGGGTTGACGCACCCGCGGAGCGACCCTATCTTCAGCAACGAAACTTCGAACCACGTCCGAAATACCGAATGTGGGCGTTGTTCATGGGCACCACCGGAGGAACATCCGCGACCTTGCCGGGCCGTTGGCCGCCTGCTCCACCACCACATGGGACAGGCCGACGCCGGGTCGATCCATCGGCACGCACCTCAGTGGTGTGACAGCGCGTCAGCCCGACCGAAACCCGTACTGGTCCGATCCTTCCCCTCGCCGTGCCCCAGCCGTCGGCGGCCTCGCGGCCTCGACGAAGCGCGCACGGCACCCGTAGCACCGAGCCCGCGCATGACCGCGTCCCGCGGCTGCACACGCGGCGGCTGGTTCCGCGCGGGCCCCCGGCACCGGCCGCACACCGCCGGGCAGGGCTGAGCTGTCGCGCGGGCGGCCTACGACACGCCGGAGGGCGCGCGGACGCCCGCAGACGCGCGATGGGTCGCCTCGACGCCGCGTCCGTCCCAGCTCGGCCGAATTCACCGCTCGTACCGGCGCATCAGGCGTTGGAAGCTCTCGGCGAGGGCGAGGGCGAGGGCGAGGGGCGTGGAGGCATCCAGGCGGGCGCCTGCTGCGCTCTGCGGGCCCGATCCTCGGGGGCGGTTACGCGGCTCTCCCTCTGGGGCCTGCGCACGCTCTAGGCGGTGTCCAGCGCGTCGCGGCACCCCGGCCCCCTTCCCCGTACACAGGTGTGAGGCATCCGGAGCCGGGCCTCGGGAATCCCGAGGCCCGGCTCCGGGCGCTGGTCCGCCGGCTGAGACCGGCTAGGACCGGCTGAGACCGGCTAGGACCGGCTGAGACCGGCTGAGACCGGCTGAGACCGGCTGAGACCGGCTGGGACCGGCTAAGACCGGCTAGGGGTTGAACGGTGTGGCGCCGTCGTCGGTGACGAGCCGCCACAGATGGTCGGCGGTGCCGGTGTCGTCCCACTGCAGGGCCGCGGCCCCGGACGAGGTGGACATCCCGTCGATGCCCAGGACCATGCCGCTGTTCTTGTTGACGAGCTTGCAGTAGCCGTTGCCGGCGTCCACCACGGACCACAGATGGTCCGCGGTGAGGGTGTCACCCCATTGCAGAGCAGTGGCACCGGCCGTCTTGGAGGCGTCCTTGATGCCGAGGACCTGGCCACTGTTGGTGTTGAAGATCTTGTAGTAGCCGTTCTCGGCGGGGACGACCGTCCATCGGTGGTTGGCCGTGGTGTTGGCCGTCTGCTGCTGGACAGCGCCTCCGGCGCCGATCGAGGAGCCTGCGATGCCGAGTTCCAGGTTGCTGTTCTTGTTGACGATCCGCACCGGCGGTGTCTCCGGGTACCAGGACTCCAGCTCGGTGACGCCGACGAACTTGCCCGCCTGCGGGGTGAGGACGACCCGGAACTGGGAGGTCGTGATCGTCGGG
Source organism: Streptomyces sp. AC555_RSS877 (assembly GCF_019049245.1). Lineage (GTDB taxonomy): Bacteria > Actinomycetota > Actinomycetes > Streptomycetales > Streptomycetaceae > Streptomyces. The sequence continues at coordinate 136,281 of NZ_JAGMUK010000216.1, forward strand.
AAGGTCACCTCGTTCGCGTTGTTCGCTCTGGGTGTGGCCGGGCTCTTGACCTGGCTGGGGACGGACGTCCACGCGCCGTCCTTCAGGTACTGGACGGTGTAGCTCGCCGGAACGCGGATGTTCGCGCCGTCGTCGTAGGTGTAGAACTTGACCTCGTTGATCTTGCGTGGCGCGCCGAAGTCGACCCCGAGGTGGTCGGTGGCGTTCGGGGAGCCCGAGTTGGTCCACCGGTTGTCGGGGATCTTGTCGTAGCGGATCCAGCCGTCGGTGGCCCGCAGCGGGGCGTCGAAGGTGGTGGGCTTGCAGGTCTGGCCGCTGTGGCAGTGCGGACCGTTGGAGACGGTGTTGGTGTAGGAGGCGAACGCCTTCGGGAAGGGCTGCGTGACCGTGCGGCCGAGCCAGTCCTGCTCGGCGGTCAGCGGGTTGGCCGCCACGTTCATCATCCGCGCGGGCTGCGCCGGGGTGACGGGTGCGGCCACGTTCACGGTGGTGTTGCCGGCCGTCGCGGACTGGTGGATGCGTACGCCGTCCTGGAAGACCTGCAGGCCGGTGCCCTTGCCGTAGTGCGTGCCGTCCCGGTCCCAGCGGATCGAGAGGGTGTGCCCGTGGTAGGGCACGTTCTCCGCCGCGAAGTAGTCCCAGCCGGACGGGATCAGCGGCTTCAGGACCAGCGTGTTGCCCGCCTGGGGCTTGATGCCCAGCAGACCGGAGAGCACCAGGTCGTTGAAGCTGGAGTGGTTGTAGTGCTCGCTGAAGTTGAAGCCGTCGTAGATCCAGTCGCCGGTGTCACCGTTGGCGGCCTCGGCGATGTAGGGCTTGCCGTCCTTGTGCTGGAGCTTGGCGAACTGGCTCAGCATGGACTGGTAGTCCTGCTTGGTGACGTTGTTCTGCGCCGGGTAGTCCTGGAGCAGGTTCGCCATGCCGGTCAGGATCTGGCTCGTCTGGAACGGCCAGCTCGGGCCGTTCCAGTGGCAGCAGTTGGCGTCGTCGCGCTTCTGCTCGGCGGGGATCGCCTGGTAGTTGAAGTAGGGATTCGTCGCGATCCGGTCGAGTTCGGCGAAGCCCGTTCCCTTGGTGAACTTCAGCGTGTTGGCGCCGGCCTTCATCGGGACCTGCACGGTGACGGACTTCGACTCCGAGAACTGGCCCCAGCTGCCGGTGGGGGCGTAGCTGACGGTGACCGGGGTGGCGGTGTCGCCGTTCACGACGACGTTGTGGGTCGACGTACTGGTGGTGCCGTTGGCGTAGTGGACCGTGACCGGGTACGTACCGGCGCCGGGCGCGTCCACGGTGAAGGTGGCCGCGCTGTCTGCGAAGTCGATCTGTCCGACGTACTTGCCGTTGGAGGCCGTCGACGCGTCGTGGGTGTTCGCGTGGGTGACGGCGGCCTGCTCGGCCTCGAAGTCGTGTACCCGCTCAAGCGTCGTGGGCCCGAACGCCGCCCCGAACCGCTTCGGGTCCGTCAGGAACTTCCAAGCCGTGGAGTACTGCGCGTCGGGCAGGTTGAACGCCCAGGGGGCGAAGCCCATCGCCTCACGCCAGGTCGTCCTGGTCTGCTTGAGGGTGCCGTTGGTGTTGTTCGTGTTGTAGACCTGCATGAAGAACTGGCGCTGCGGGTCCCAGAGCGAGTTCTGCACTCCGGCCTTGAGCGACGCGGCCTTGTCGTTGTACTCGGTCGCGGTCGCGGTGTCCCCCGTCATGGTGGCGATCTTGCTGATCGCCTGGGCGGCACCGAACATGTACGCGTTGATCGTGGGCCGGTAGCCGGCACCGCCGCCGAACCAGTCGCTGCTGTGCATCGACGTCTCGGTGTATTCCGTGGCGTCGGACAGCGGGGTCTGGTGGTACAGGTCGCTGGTGGAGGCTGTGCCGTTCACCGTGACGTCGCTGGTGAAGTTCGAGTCCCACCTCTTGTACAGCGCGATGAGCTGCGGGAGTTCGGCCTTGATCTCGGCCGCGTCACCGGTGACCAGGAAGCGCTGGTACGCGGCGCTGGTGATCCACTCGCTGAAGTTCCGGGCGCCCGAGTTGCCTGCCCCGCGCAGCCAGAAGTCCAGGTAGTCACCGGCGTAGTCGCGGTTGTGCAGCCAGCGCCCGTCCAGGAGGTGATAGCCGGTGGCGTCCGGGAGCGCGGTGTACGGGTTCCCGGCGTAGCCGATCGGCACGTCGTACTCGGTCGACACGTATCCGGTGCCCGGCACGGTGTAGCGGAGCGCGCGCTTGTAGGTGCTCCACCGGTAGTAGTAGACCTCGTCGATGGTGTTGTCGGGGGTGTCCAGGAACGGGATGTTGTCCTTGTACCACTGCGGCTCGTCGAGCTGGTTGGCAGCGAGGATCGCGTCCTTGTCGAGAGCCACCGCGTTGGGGTCGTCGGCCGCCTGAGCGGTACCCGCCCCGGGCCCTCCGGCCAGCAGTGCCACCGCCAGGATCGAGCTGGACAGGGCAGCCGCCAGGGGTCTGCCGCGTCTGGGGGATCGGTCGTGCATAGGGGGTGTCCTCCGTCGCACACGCCATATTCGACACGTTCGTCATATCGAACGACGTTCGAAATTCTGCGCGAGGGTAATGACACGCCCGAATTGAAGTCAATAGGGCGGACAGAACGGGCGTGCACACCTCCGCCCGACATCGCCCCTGCGAGCCGATCTGTGTCGAAACTCTTGACGCACTTCCGTAGCAGGCAGTCTGATGTGCGCCAGCGTTCGATTCAGCCGAATTTTGTTTGATTGTGGTCTGCCTTGTTTCCCTTCGCGGGAGCGCCAGGGCAGCCGAGTGAAAGGGAAAAACCCTCGATGCGCCGTGCCTGGCTACTTGTACTCGCCGTGCTCCTCAGCCTCGTCCCCCAGGCCCTCCTGGCCGGCACCGCGCACGCGGCGACCGTCACGATCTCCAACGGAACCCAGTTCACCGACCCCACCGGAGCCGTGGTGCACGCCCACGGCGGCGGTGTGATCAAGGTCGGCTCCTTCTACTACTGGTTCGGTGAGAACCGCAACGAGGACAACTCCTTCCGGTATGTCTCCGCCTACCGCTCGACCGACCTGAAGACCTGGGAGTTCCGGCGCCACGTCCTGACCCAGGCCACCGACCCGGAGCTCACCTCGGCCAACATCGAGCGCCCCAAGGTCATGTACAACGCGTCCACCGGCAAGTTCGTCATGTGGATGCACAAGGAACTGGCCACCGACTACACCCAGGCCCGCGCCGCCGTCGCCGTCTCCGACACCGTCGACGGCGACTACGCCTGGCAGGGCAGCTTCCGCCCGCTGGGCCACATGTCCCGTGACATCACCGTCTACACGGACGACGACGGCACCGGCTACATGATCTCGGCCGCCCGCGAGAACCGCGACCTGCACATCTACCGCCTCAGCCCCGACTACCTCACCGTCGAGACCCGGGTGCAGCTGCTCTGGGCCGGGCAACTGCGCGAGGCTCCCGCCCTGTTCAAGCGCAACGGCGTCTACTTCCTGCTCACCTCCGGCGCCACCGGATGGCGGCCCAACCAGCAGATGTACGCGACCGCCTCCAGCATCACCGGCACCTGGAGCAGCCTGCAGAACGTCGGAGACTCCACCGGGTACGGCTCCCAGACCACGTTCGTCCTGCCCGTGCAGGGCAGCGCGGGCACCGAATACCTCTACCTGGGCGACCGCTGGGGCAACTCCTTCGGCCAGAACGTCAACGCCTCGCAGTACGTCTGGCTGCCGCTGGAGTTCCCCACCGACACCACCATGACCATGGACTGGTTCGCCCAGATCAACATCGATACCGCGGCCGGCAAGGTCGACGGCGTCGGCGGGCCATGGCAGACAGTCACCGCACGCCACAGCAACAAGTGCCTCGACGTGCCCAGCAGGTCCCTGGACGACGGCACCCAGATCACGCAGTACACCTGCAACGGCGGCATGAACCAGGCCTGGTGGTTCAAGGACATGGGCAGCGGATACGTCCAGCTGGCCGCCCGGCACAGCGGCAAGTGCCTGGACGTGGCCAACAACTCCACCGCCAACGGCAACCCGGTCATCCAGTGGACCTGCGGCACCGGCACCAACCAGCAGTGGCAGCTCCAGGACGCCGGTGACGGATGGGTCCGCCTCGTCTCACGCCTCAGCGGCAAGTGCCTCGACGTGGCGGACAAGTCCACCGCCGACAACGCCAAGCTCATCCAGTGGACCTGCGGCACTGGCACCAACCAGCAGTTCAAGCGCGGGGCCTGAACACCGGCGCCCTGCCCCACGGGCGGCAGAAATCCCCGGCAAGATGCCGGCCTGGCCGTCAGTAGGAGTGGGCGGTCAGTAGGAGTGGGCCGGCAGTAGAGGCGGGCCGCCGGAGCCGAGGCTCGGGTGGCCCGCCCTCACCCCGTCCCGTCTCCCCGCCCTCGCCCTCGCCCTCTCCTCATCCCTCGCACTGGTCCAGCATCATCTGCCGGTCGGGCGCGGTCACCGCCAGTTCGTACTTGAGGGCGACCTGGGTGAAGCGGACCGCGTAGGCGCACCGGATCTGCTTGTTGGGCGGGAGCCAGGACGCGGGTCCGGAGTCGCCCTTGGACGAGTTGGCGCGGCCCTCGGCCGGCATCAGGTTGAGCGGGTCGTTGGCCAGTTGCTCACGCTTGTCCTCCGACCACCGCGCGGCACCCATCTGCCAGCTGTAGGACAGCGGGACGACGTGGTCTATCTGCACCTCCGTGGCCTTCTGCTTGCGCCACTGGATGGTCGTACCGGTGTACGGGTCGTGCAGCGTCATCGCGATGACCACACAGTCGGAACCGGAGCGGAAGCGCAGGCTCTGGCCGTCGCGCTGCAGTAGGTCGTTGCGGGTGTCGCAGCCGTTGCGGGCCAGCGGGACTCCGTCAGCCGTGTCCATCCACGCATAGCCGAACTCGTCCCGGTCGTAGCCCGTCTGGGGTCCGCGCCCCTTCGTCCGCAGCGTCTCGATGAGCTTGCGGGCGGCGGCCTCGTCGGTCTCGCTCGTCAACGGAGCGAGGCCCGGCTTGGTACCGTCCGGGTTCTTCAAGGGACTGACGGCACGACCGTCCTGTGCCGGTGCCGCGGCACCGCTGCCCGTCGAAGAGCCGCCCTCTTCCAGGCCTTCGCACCCCGCGACGAGAGCCATGGCGGCGAACACCGCCAGTCCGGTCCCGACGGCGGCTTTCGCCCCGCCCTTCAGACGCGTCATGCCGCGCCCCTCCCCTCGTCTCCCCGGTCCCCGCCTCCGCACGGGCGGGGTATGCCGGTCTCACCGTAGCCGCCGAGAGGTCCAGACCATATGGGGCCAAAATGAGCATTGCGAATAAGTCGGGCGTATCGTCGACTGCGAGTCACCTCCGGAAGGAGCTCTGGATGGGCATCTTCGACAAGTTCAGGAACCAGGCGAAGGGCAGCAAGGGCAAGGACATGTCCGACGCCGCGGAACGGAAAGCCAACGAGAAGTCGGGCAACAAGTACGAGAGCCAGGTCGACGAAGCGCAGCGACGGGTCGAAGGCCAGCTCGGTATGGATCGCGACAGGCCCGAACAGCCGTAGGCCGGAGACTCACTGAAGTCATGAAGTCCGCCGGGCACAGCGACCCGGTCTGGGCTCAACGAACCACCAGGGAACAGAGGCCGCCCGCGGAGACCCACCTACCGCGGGCGGCTCCCTGTTTTCCCCGCGCACGGCGGGCATGGTGAACGCCCGACCACCCTGCCGGCTCCCGGCTCCCGGCTCCCGGCTCCCGGCTCCCGGCTCCCGGCTCCCGGCTCCCGCGGGATTCACACCCTTCCGATCCCCAACGTCGTCTCCGAGGGCAGCAGTCCGGACGACAGCACCGCGACCCAGAAGTCGCCGAGCAGGTCGGCCAGGCGGTCGACCCCTTCCTGCCCGAGAGACTGCCAGGGGGCAGCGGCGAGTCGGTCGGTGTCCTGTTCGACGCGGTGCCGCAGTTCGCGGCCCGCCTCCGTGGCCGCACCGTCCTCGTCGACCAGGCCGCGGGCGGACAACCGCTCCCGTGCGGCCGTCCATTGCGCGGCGCTCCAGCCACGGCTCTCGAAACGCTCGACGCTCGCGGCGCCTATCGCGGCGAAGGACACGAGGGACTCGACGGGGTCGAGGCCGGCGACCAGCAGGGCCGCTATGTGGCCGTCGCCGCGGTGTTCACGCAGGATCGTCGCCGCGTGCCACAGCTGGAGGTGCGGGGCCTTGGGCCACTCCAGTGCGGCGTTGGCCGCGGCGAGGGGCCGGCCGGCGGTGTTCGCCGCCTCGGCGGCGCGCCGGGCGAGGGCGGCGGCCTCCGCCAGTTCGGCACCGTCCGTCCGGTCGCCGAATATCGCGCGGTACGCCCCGTCGATTCCCCGCATCCGCGCCTCCAGCATCGCCGCGGGGCTCGCCACCGACCACGCCGAGTCGACATACTCGGCGACCATGCTCGGGTTGAAGCTGTAGAAGGCGGACGTCACCCGCTCGGCGCCCACCGCACCCAACGGGGCCGCGCGGTACGGGAAGTAGGTCGGCCAGCGCTCCTTCGTGTCGTGCCCGAGGGCCGCGGCCTGCGCGAAGACCTCCGGCGCGTAGTACAGCACCGCGTGCAGCGGCTCCAGCAGGTGCCAGAGCTGACGCACACGGGTCGGCTCCACACCACCGGCACCGATCCCGCCGTTGTACTCCCCCATGACGTACCTCCTCGACGCATCCCACCCAGCAGCGCAACTTGACACTGACAAGATTGCCGGACCCGCCCGAACTTGTCAATGCCTAGATCGGGCGTACGCTGCTGCCCATGAGCCCCACCGAACCGAAGAAGACCGACGACGCCCCCCGCCGGTACCACCACGGCGACCTGCGCCGCGCGATCCTCACCGCCGCGCTGGACGTGATCGCCGCCGACGGCCCCTCCGCGCTGAGCCTGCGTGACCTCGCCCGCCGCGCCGGCGTCTCCCACGCGGCGCCCGCCCACCACTTCAAGGACCGCTCCGGACTGCTCACGGCGATCGCGGCCGAGGGCTTCGGACTGCTCGCGGCCACGCTCAATCAGGCCGCGGACCTGAAGGACGCGGGCGTCCGCTACGTGCGCTTCGCACGCGAACACCCCGCGCACTTCCAGGTGATGTTCAGGCCCGAACTGCTGCGCGGCGACGACCTCGAACTGACCACAGGCCGCGCCCTCGCCGCCGAGGCCCTGCGCGAGGCGGTCTCCGCAGTACGCGCCGAGGACTTCGGCGTCGACGCCCGCCTCGCCGGCGTCGCCGCCTGGTCCCTGGCCCACGGCTTCGCCACGCTGCTCCTCGGCCACAACCTGGACGGCGCGGTCGGCGACCGGGACCCGGAGGAGGTGTTCCGGACGCTGGCGACCACGCTGTTCCGTTCCGTCTGAGGCCCGCTCCACGGGCCCCCGACAGGGACGGCCCCCCGACAGGGCCTACGACCCCAGAATCGACGTCAGGAACTCCCCGACCCAGCCGAGCAACTCCCGCCCGACCAGCGGCTTCCCGCCCACCTTCGCGGTCTTCGGCCGCGGCACCAGCACCTGGTGTGCCGCCGGCTTGATGACGGTCCCCGGGTACAGCCGCTTGACGCGCAGTTCCTGGGACTCCCGCAACTCCACCGGTGCAAAGCGGATGTTGTTGGCCTGCAGGACGACCTCGCCGACACCACAGGCGCGCGCGAGCATGCGCAGCCCCGCCACGAGCAGCAGGTTCTCCACCGGCTCCGGCAACTTGCCGTAACGGTCGACGAGTTCTTCGCGTACGGCCTTGATGTCCTCCTCGGTGTTGACCGAGGCGATCGCCCGGTACGCCTGGAGGCGCAGGCGCTCGCCGGGGGCGTAGTCGTGCGGGACGTGCGCGTCGACCGGGAGCTCGATCTTGACCTCGAGGGGTGCCTCCTCCTCGACGCCGCCCTCCATGGAGGCGCGGTAGTCCGCGACGGCCTCGCCGACCATGCGGACGTAGAGGTCGAAGCCGACGCCCGCGATGTGGCCGGACTGTTCGCCGCCGAGGAGGTTTCCGGCGCCTCGGATCTCCAGGTCCTTCATGGCCACGTACATGCCCGCACCCATCTCGGTGTGCTGGGCGATGGTCGCCAGGCGCTCGTGGGCGGTCTCCGTGAGGGGCTTCTCCGGCGGGTAGAGGAAGTAGGCGTAGCCGCGCTCGCGGCCGCGGCCCACCCGGCCGCGCAGCTGGTGGAGCTGGGAGAGGCCGAAGTTGTCGCCGCGCTCCACGATCAGCGTGTTCGCGTTGGAGATGTCGATGCCGGACTCGACGATCGTGGTCGACACCAGCACGTCGAACTTCTTCTCCCAGAAGTCGACGACCACCTGCTCCAGGGCCTGCTCCGACATCTGGCCGTGGGCGATCGCGATGCGGGCCTCGGGGACGATCTCCCGGAGACGGGCCGCGGCCCGGTCGATCGACTCGACGCGGTTGTGGATGTAGAAGACCTGGCCCTCGCGCAGCAGTTCGCGGCGGATGGCGGCGCCGATCTGCTTCTCCTCGTAGGGGCCGACGAAGGTGAGGACCGGGTGGCGCTCCTCGGGGGGCGTGGTGATCGTCGACATCTCGCGGATGCCGGTGACCGCCATCTCCAGGGTGCGCGGGATGGGGGTCGCGGACATCGTCAGGACGTCGACGTTCGCGCGCAGCTTCTTCAGCTGCTCCTTGTGCTCGACGCCGAAGCGCTGCTCCTCGTCGACGATGACCAGGCCCAGGTCCTTGAACTTGGTCTCGGCGGAGAACAGGCGGTGGGTGCCGATGACGACGTCCACCGAGCCCTCGCGCAGGCCCTCCAGGACCGCCTTCGCCTCGGTGTCGGTCTGGAAGCGGGACAGGGCGCGCACGTTCACGGGGAACTGCGAGTAGCGCTCGCCGAACGTCCCGAAGTGCTGCTGCACGAGCAGGGTGGTGGGGACGAGCACGGCGACCTGCTTGCCGTCCTGGACGGCCTTGAAGGCGGCGCGGACCGCGATCTCCGTCTTGCCGTAGCCGACGTCGCCGCAGACCAGGCGGTCCATGGGGACGGTCTTCTCCATGTCCTCCTTGACCTCGGCGATGGTGGTGAGCTGGTCGGGCGTCTCCGCGTACGGGAAGGCGTCCTCCAGCTCGCGCTGCCAGGGGGTGTCCGGGGCGAAGGCGTAGCCGGGGGCGGCCATCCGCGCGCTGTACAGCCTGATCAGGTCGGCGGCGATCTCCTTGACCGCCTTCTTCGCGCGCGCCTTGGTCTTCGTCCAGTCGGCGCCGCCCAGGCGGTGCAGGGTGGGGGCCTCGCCGCCGACGTACTTGGTGATCTGCTCGAGCTGGTCGGTGGGGATGTAGAGGCGGTCGCCGGGCTGGCCGCGCTTGGCGGGGGCGTACTCCACCACCAGGTACTCGCGGGTCGCGGCCTGCACTGTCCGCTGCACCATCTCGATGTAGCGGCCCACGCCGTGCTGCTCGTGGACGATGTAGTCGCCCGCCTCCAGGGTGAGCGGGTCGATGGACTTGCGGCGCCGGGCGGGCATCCGGACGCCGTCCTTGCCGGCCGCCTTCTGCCCGGTGAGGTCGGTCTCCGTCAGGACGGCGAGCTTCAGCCCCGGGTCGACGAAGCCGTAGTCGATCGAGCCGCACGCCACGTGCACGACGGAAGGGCTCAGGGCGGCGAGGTCGGCGTCCAGGCGGGCCGCGATGCCCTCCCCGCCGAGTACCTCGACGGTACGGGCCGCCGGGCCGTGCGCCTCGGTCACGTACGCCGCGCGCCAGCCCTCGGCGAGCCAGCCCTTGGTGTCGGCCAGCGCCTTCGCGGTGTCCCCGCGGTACGTCTCGGGCGCGTGCATGCCGAGCTTCAGCGTGCTCGCGTCCAGTTCGTCGTCCGCCGCGAACGGCGACACCGACCACCACATCATGTCCAGCTCGCGCGCCCGGTCCCGGACGTCCGCGATGGCCCACAGGGACGCCGCGTCGACGTCGATGGGTGCCTCGCCGCCGCCGGCGGTGGCCGCCCAGGACGCCTGCAGGAACTCCTGCGAGGTCGCCACGAGATCGGCGGCACGCGTGCGTACCCGCTCGGGATCGCAGACGACCGCCATGGAGCCCTTGGGCAGGACGTCGAGCAGCAGCTCCATGTCGTCGACCAGAACCGGAGCCAATGACTCCATTCCCTCTACGGCGATCCCCTCGGCGATCTTCCCAAGCAGCTCACCCAGCTCCGGGTGCTCCTCGGCGAGGGCACGCGCACGCGTGCGGACGTCTTCCGTCAACAGAAGTTCACGGCAGGGCGGCGCCCACAGACCGTGCTCGGCGACTTCGAGAGAGCGCTGGTCGGCGACCTTGAAGTAGCGGATCTCCTCGACGTCGTCGCCCCAGAACTCCACGCGCAGGGGGTGTTCCTCGGTGGGCGGGAACACGTCGAGGATGCCGCCTCGTACGGCGAACTCGCCGCGCTTCTCGACGAGCTCCACGCGCGCGTACGCGGCGGCGGCGAGGGCCTGGACGATCTCGTTCAGGTCGGCGTTCTGGCCGGTCCGCAGGGCCACCGGCTCCAGGTCGCCGAGGCCCTTGACCTGCGGCTGGAGCACGGACCGTACGGGCGCGACGACCACGGAGACCGGGCCGGTCTCGGGGTCGTCGGGGCGGGGGTGGGCGAGGCGCCGCAGCACGGCGAGGCGGCGGCCCACGGTGTCGCTGCGGGGGCTCAGGCGCTCGTGCGGAAGCGTCTCCCAGGACGGGTACTCCACGACGCCCTCGGGCGGGAGCAGCGAGCGCAGGGCCGCCGCCAGGTCCTCCGCCTCGCGTCCGGTCGCCGTCACCGCGAGCACGGGGCGGCCTGCCTCGCGGGCGAGCGCGGCGACCGCGAAGGGGCGGGCGGCGGGCGGGCCGACCAGGTCGACGTGCATGCGGTTGCCGTCTGCGGCCGCGGTGATCGCTTCCGCGAGGGCGGGGTCCTTGACTACGGCGTCGAGCAGACCGTGCAGGCTCATTCGGGGGCGGCTTTCGTCTGAGGGTGTCTGAGGGTGGGCATCGCAAAGGGCCCGACGCGGGGACCGGCCGGGGGGTCTCCAGCGTACGTCGCTGCGCGGGCGGGTGCGGGGGCTGTGGACAACGCCCTGTGGACGACGTGTGTCGCCCTGGTGCTCGGCGCCGGTGTGCGCGTACCAGGGGGCTCCGCCCCCTGGACCCCCGGCCTATGCCCACCCACCACCCGACTCGGTGGGTCGAAGGGTGGGCGTCGCCCGACTCGGTCCGCCGGTAAGTGGACCTCGGCAGACAGCAACGGCCCGGCGCCGAGAAGCCCCCCGTGGCTTCTCGGCGCCGGGCGTCCCCCGTCCGCAGTGGCTACTCGGTGGCGATCGCGGCCAGTACGTTCATCCGCCCCGCCCGGAACGCCGGGATCAGCGCCGCGAACAGGCCCACGAAGGCCGAGCCGATGAAGACGCCGATGATTGTCGGCCAGGGGATCTCGAGGACGTTGAGGCCCTCCAGGGCGAGGAGCTTCTGGGCGGTGGCGCCCCAGCCCATGCCCAGCCCCAGGCCGAGCAGCGCGCCGAACAGGGCGATCACCACCGACTCCATGCGGATCATCCGCCGCAGCTGGCGCCGCGAGAGGCCGATGGCCCGCATCAGGCCGATCTCGCGCGTCCGCTCGACGACCGACAGCGCCAGGGTGTTCACCACACCCAGGACCGCCACGATGATCGCCAGGGCGAGCAGGCCGTAGACCATGTTCAGGAGCTGGCCGACCTGGTCCTTCAGTTCCTGCTTGTAGTCGGTCTGGTCGCGGACCTGGTACGTCGGGTACTTGTCCAGCGCCTTCTTCAGCGCCGCGTACGCCTGCTCCGTCTGTCCCTCCTTCGCCTTGGCGAACATGATCGTGTTCGGCGGGATCTGGTCGGCCGGGACGTACTTCCGCATCGTCTCGATGCTGATGTAGCGCGCGCCCTGGTCGAGGGCGCTGTCGTCGCTCGTGATGGCCGCGACCTTCAGCTTCGCCGTCTCGCCGCCCTTGAAGGCGACGTCGATGGTGTCGCCGACCTTCACGCCGTGCGCCTTGGCGTAGTCGGAGCCGACCGACATGGCGTCCTTGCCGTACGCGGCCGTCAGGGTGCCCGCCGTGGTCGCGCGGCGCAGGTCCTCGGCGTAGGACGGGTCCGCGGCGGTGACGCCGGAGTCGTCGGTCTTGCCGTCGGGCGAGGTGAGTGTGGCGTTGAGTTCCTTGTAGCTGGTGACGTGGGCCAGGCCGGGGCTCTGCTCCATCGCCTTCTGGGCCTGCGGGACGATCCGCTGGTTGCCCTGGACGATGAAGTCCGCGCCGACCGACTTGTCCAGCTCGCTCGTCGCCGAGGCGACCATCGAGGAGCCGACCACCGACAGACAGGCCACCAGGGCCAGGCCGATCATCAGGGCGGCGCCCGTGGCACCGGTACGGCGCGGGTTGCGCAGGGCGTTGCGTTCGGCCATGCGTCCCACCGGGCCGAAGGGCCGCAGCAGCACCGCGCTGATCACCCGGACGACCCCGCCGGCCAGCAGCGGACCGATGATGACGAAGCCGATCAGCGAGAGCACCACGCCGGCGCCCAGCATCAGCGAACCGTCGCTCGCCTTGTCGGCGGTGCCGGCCGCGTAGAGGGCGAACCCGCCTGCACCCGTCAGCACGAGCCCGATCAGGCCGCGCACCAGGCCGGCCCTGCCGTCGGCGGGTGTGCCGGCGTCGCGCAGCGCGGCCATCGGGGAGACCTTCCCGGCGCGGCGGGCGGGGAGGTAGGCGGCGAGGACGGTGACCACGACACCGAGCAGGACACCGGCGACCGGGGTGGTGGCCTTGATGGTCAGATCGTCGGTGGAGAGGTTCATGCCGGCCGCCGACATGAGCTTCATCAGGCCGATGGCGATACCGACGCCGGCCCCGACGCCCAGGATGGATCCCACGACGCCCAGCAGCGTCGCCTCGACCAGCACGGACCGGTTGACCTGGCCGCGGGAGGATCCGACGGCCCGCATCAGGCCGATCTCGCGGGTGCGCTGGGCGACCAGCATCGAGAACGTGTTGATGATCAGGAAGATGCCCACCAGGAACGCGATCCCGGCGAAGCCGAGCATGGCGTACTTGATGACGTTCATGAACTGGCCGACGTCCTTGCGGTTCTCGTCGGCGTTCTCCTTGGCCGTCTGGAGCTTGAACGTGCCGTCCAGCGCCTGAGCGACGTTCTGCTTGAGCTGCGTGTCGCTGACACCGGCCGCGGCCACGACGTTGAACTGCGTGAACCGGCCGGTGGTGCCGAGGAGTTCGCGCTGTGCGGTCGCGGTGTCGAAGAAGACGATCGAAGCACCGGGGTTGGTCACCTTGAAGGTGGCGACACCGACGATCTTCGCGGTGAAGTCACCGGCGACGGAGATCGTGCGCAGTTCGTCGCCAAGCTTGAGGTCGTGCTTGTCGGCGGTGTCGGCGTCGACCATCAGCTCGGTCGGCCCGCGCGGGGCGTGTCCGGAGGTGATCTCCATCGACCGCAGGTCGTTCTGCGTCCAGTTGCCGGCGATCGTCGGGGCGCCGTTGCTGGAGCCCATGTTCTTGTTGTCGCTGTCGACGACGGTCACGGCCGACGAACCGACCACACCCTCCGCCGACTTGACGCCCTCCGCCTGCTTCACCTGCTCCAGCAGGGAGGCCGGCAGCGACTCGGGCTTGCCGTTCTGCGGAGTGTCGTCGCTCTTGGCCTCCTTCGGGGAGACCGTGACGTCCGACGCGGTCGTCGCGAACAGCTTGTCGAACGTCGTGTTCATGGTGTCGGTGAAGACGAGCGTGCCGCACACGAACGCCACCGACAGCAGGACCGCGACGGCCGACAGGGCCATACGTCCCTTGTGCGCGAAGAAGTTGCGCATCGAGGTCTTCAGGACGGTCATGACGTGCGCCCCCGGGCGTCGAAGTCCTTCATGCGGTCCAGGACGGTCTCCGCGGTCGGCTTGTACATCTCGTCGACGATCCGGCCGTCGGCGAGGTACAGCACGCGGTCCGCGTACGACGCCGCCACCGGGTCGTGCGTGACCATCACGATGGTCTGGCCCAGCTCGTCCACCGACCGGCGCAGGAAGCTCAGCACCTCGGCGCCGGCGCGCGAGTCGAGGTTTCCGGTCGGCTCGTCACCGAAGATGATCTCGGGCCGGGCGGCCAGGGCGCGGGCCACGGCCACGCGCTGCTGCTGACCGCCGGAGAGCTGGGTGGGCCGGTGCTTGAGCCGGTCGGAGAGCCCGACGGTGTCGACGACCCGTCCCAGCCACTCCTTGTCGGGCTTGCGGCCCGCGATGTCCATGGGCAGCGTGATGTTCTCGAGCGCGTTCAGCGTCGGCAGCAGGTTGAACGCCTGGAAGATGAACCCGATCCGGTCCCGGCGCAGCTGCGTGAGCTTCTTGTCCTTCAGCCCCGTGATCTCGGTCTCGTCCAGGTAGATCTGCCCGGACGTCACGGTGTCGAGCCCGGCGAGGCAGTGCATCAAGGTGGACTTGCCGGAGCCCGAGGGGCCCATGATCGCGGTGAACTGACCGCGGGCGATGTCCACGTCGACGTGGTCGAGCGCGACGACGCGGGTCTCTCCGGACCCGTACGCCTTCACGACCTGCCGCGCCCGCGCGGCAACGGCCGTACGCCCGCCAGTGCCCCCGTGCCTGGTGATGGTCACAGCCGATGTCACGGTATGTCTCCTATATCGGTCAGCAGATGAATCTGTCGGTCAGCAGGTGCTCAGCGGATGAGCCGTTCGATTGGGTACGTCGATGAGTCTGGCGCCCGGAGCGGGTCCGGCGCGCTGGTGCCGGGCCCCGTCTTGTGCGGGGGAAAACCCCACCCCCGGAGGGTCGGTGAACCACACCCGACCGCTCCCCCGCCCCCTTCCAGGCCGCTCCCCGACCGCTCCCCAGCGGCGTAAAGCCAGGTTAAGGACAGCCCCCGCCCCATCTCCTCCTCCGACGGTACGAACCCTCCCCCAGCCGTAGTACGGAGGTACCCCTAAGGGCAGTCCACCGCCGGGTGGATGCATTCTCGGGGTCCGCTCCACCCTGCGGCCCAGTCAGGCTCCACCCTCACGCGGCGTCAGGGTCAAGCCGTCCCGCAATGCGCGCCGGACCTCCCGCGATGCGCGTGGGACCTCTCGCGGTGTCCGCGTGGAACCTCCCGCGACGTCCGCGTCGGATGGGAAGCTGTCCGACGGCAGATAGGTGCACGGGGAAAGGACTTCGCGTGGGCGACCCGCAACCGGCGATACGGCAGGCCGTGCGGCGCACCTCACCCGACCGGCGGGGTGCCGTGGTCGCCGCCCTGATGCTGGCGATGGCACTGGCGGCGCTGGACTCCACCATCGTCTCCACAGCCGTACCGCAGATCGTCGGCGACCTCGGCGGCTTCTCGGTCTTCTCCTGGCTGTTCTCCGGCTATCTGCTCGCCGTCACCGTCAGCCTCCCCCTCTACGGCAAGCTCTCCGACACCTTCGGCCGCAAGCCGGTGCTGATCGCGGGGGCGGTCCTGTTCCTGCTCGGCTCCCTGCTGTGTGCCGTGGCCTGGAACATGGGCGCGCTGATCGCCTTCCGGATCGTGCAGGGCCTGGGCGGAGGGGCGTTGCAGGGCACGGTCCAGACGCTCGCCGCCGACCTGTACCCCCTCAAGGACCGCCCGAAGATCCAGGCCAGGCTGTCCACGGTCTGGGCGGTGTCCGCGGTCGCGGGGCCCGGTGTGGGCGGCGTCCTGGCGGCGTACGCGGACTGGCGGTGGATCTTCCTGGTCAACCTGCCGATCGGCGCGGTGGCCCTGTGGCTGATCGTCCGCTACCTCCACGAGCCGCAGCGGGACGTACGACCTGAGGAGGAGAGCCGGGCGGCCACGCGCGCGCGTGTCGACTGGGCGGGCGCGCTCGCGGTGTTCGCGTGCGGCGGCGTCCTGCTCACCGCGCTGGTACAGGGCGGGGTGGCCTGGCCCTGGCTGTCGGCCTCCTCGATGGCCTTGTTCGGTACGGGACTCGCGCTGGTGGCGGTCGTGGTGCTGGTGGAGCGCCGGGCGGCCGAGCCGATCATCCCCGGGTGGGTGTGGCGGCGCCGGACGATCGCCGCGGTCAACCTGGCCTTCGGCGCGCTGGGCCTGCTGATGGTGGCGCCGACCGTCTTCCTGCCGACGTACGCCCAGTCCGTCCTCGGCCTGGGGCCGGTGACCGCCGGATTCGTGCTCTCCGTATGGACGTTGAGCTGGCCGGTGTCGGCCGCGCTCAGCCAGCACGTCTACCGGCGCATCGGCTTCCGCAACACCGCGCTGCTCGGCATCGGCACGGCCGCGCTGATCCTGTTCACGTTCCCGTTCCTGCCGTATCCGGGCGAGGCGTGGCAGCCGGCGCTGCTGATGCTGCTGCTGGGCTGTGCGCTGGGGCTGTTCCAGCTCCCACTGCTCGTCGGCGTCCAGTCGACGGTCGACTGGGCGGAACGCGGCACCGCCACGGCCTCCGTCCTCTTCTGCCGCCAGAGCGGCCAGACCCTCGGCGCGGCCCTCTTCGGCGCGGTCGCCAACGGCGTACTGGCCGCCCGGCTCGGCGGCGCGAGCGACCTGGACTCCGTGACCCGGGCGCTGGACGCCGGTCCGGCGCCCGAGGCGACCCGGCACGCGATCGCGGACGCGGTGCACGCCGTGTACCTGGGGGCGGCGGGTGCGGCGGCGATCGCCTTCGTGGTGCTGCTGGTGCTGGCGCCGCGGCGGTTTCCGGTGCTGACGGAACAGTGAGCGATGCGGGGGAGGGCTGCCGGGGTCACGCCTTGCGCGCGTCGACGATCCGGTCCAGCTCGCGCATCGCCTCCGCGTGAGCGCCCATCCGGCGGCTCAGGCTGTCGGCCGTGAACAGCGCGACACCGACGACCGACACCGGGACGGACAGCCCGAGCACGGCGAGCACAGACGGATGCCACCATTTGCGTCTCCGGCCGGCCCGGTCGCGGAAGTCGAGGTCGTCCTCACGAGATCGCATGGCGGACGGATCCAGCGGTCAGAAGACGAACTCGACGAACACGTACCCGGTGGCGGCGGCCAACGCGAGAGCGTTGACGAGCGACTTGGCCAGTTTGTCCCCGCGATGTCCGAAGAGCACGATCCGCCGGGGCCTGGCGGGGTCGTAGAGAACGTGGACCTTGCCGTCCGGGAAGGAAATCGCTCCAGGGGGCCCCGACTTCGGGGAAGGAGACTCGACGGTGACGGCCTGACCGTCCGGAGGCGTGAAAGCCACGACGGGATAGAAGCTCGAGTCGCCGCCCTGCTCCCGCTCCTCGCGCACGTCGACCACGTCCGCCTCGATCCACCGGCCCCGCGTGTAGAGGCGGTACGTACGCCACGCCGTGACGGCCTGCACGAGGCAGAGAGACCCCGTCACGAGACCGGCGATCCCCCAGAAAACCTGCTCATCCCCCATCCGCCGGAGTTTATAGAGATGCCGGAGAACGCCACGCCCCCCTACCCTGCCCCCATGGTGAAGCTGGAACGACTGCGCCCCGACCACGCGGACGCCCTCCTGTCCTTCGAGCGCACCAACCGCGCCTATTTCGCCCGCTTCATATCGGATCGCGGCGACACGTACTTCGCCGAATTCGCCGCCCGCCTCAAGGCGTTGCTCGCCGAGCAGGAAGCGGGTGTCTGCCATTTCCACGTGATTCTGGACGCGGAAGGCGAGCTGATCGGCCGGGTCAACCTCGTGGACGTGACGGAGGACGGCTCGGCCGTGCTGGGCTACCGGGTGGCCGAGTCCGCCGCAGGCCGGGGGGTGGCCACGGCGGCGGTGGCAGCGGTATGCCGCCTGGCCGCGACGACGTACGGGTTGACCTCGCTCACAGCGGGCGCCTCCCTCGACAACCCGGCATCCAGAACCGTCCTGGAACGCAGCGGCTTCACCGCCGAGGGCGAGACCACGGTCGGCGGCCGCCCCGGCCTCGCCTACCGGCTCGCACACCTCTGACACCTCGTACCCCTCGGCCACGGACCGGGCTTCGCACGCGCGCCGACACCGAGAACCGCACCCGCTTCCGTCTCAGCCTCGCCCTGAATCTCCCACCGCCTCCTTCAAAAATCGGAGTTAATCCGGGTAACACCCAAGGTCAGCGGAGTAAGCGCGTACCGACCAATCAGTTTGGCCAAACCCTCGCGTCCACGCCTACCTACGAGTAGCGTGCGTGGCTCCGCTCAGCCCACCCCCCAAACTCCTGAGCCGCGCAAGGAGCACCGGGATGTCCTACGACCCGTCACCGTCGTACCCGTATCAGCACCCACCGCACGACGCGTCACCGTCGTACGCCACCTATCCGTGGCAACCACCCGTCCCGCCCGAACCGGCCGGACAGCGGGCCCGGCGGCATGCCGCCCTCGGGCACCACAGCGACCTGCGGATCCTGCGCAGCGCCTACCGCTGGCAGCGGCGTACCGCCACGCTCACCGCGCTCGGATACTTCACGCTCTTCCTGATCCTGTCGGCGTTCGCGCCGGGCTTCATGACGAGCACGGTCGCCGACGGACTGCCCACCGGACTGCTGCTCGCCCTGATCCAACTGCCCGTCACCTGGCTGGCGGTCGGTCTGTACGAGCACACGGCCCGGCGGTACGTCGATCCGATCGCGGACCGCATCCGCAAGGAGTCCGAAGTGAACGCCAAGCGGGAGGGGGCGGCGCGGCGATGACGGGATTCAGCGATTCCGCGCAGGCGATGTCCCTGGTGGCGTTCTCGACCGTCGCCACCATCACGCTCCTGCTGTGCGTGATGACCGGCCCCGACCGGGACGACCTCGACGAGTTCTACACCGGCTACAGCTCCCTGTCCCCGATGCGCAACGGCCTCGCGATCGCGGGTGATTACATCTCCGCCGCGACCGTGCTCGGCACGGGTGGCGTGATCGCGCTGTTCGGGTACGACGGTGTCGTCCTCGCCCTCAGTACGGCGCTGTCGCTGATGCTGCTGATGTTCCTGCTGGCCGAACCCCTGCGCAACGCGGGACGCTTCACCATGGGCGACGCGCTGGCGCGGCGGATGCCGGGGCGGGGCGTCCGGATGGCCGCGTGTGTGGTGACCATCGCCGCGCTGCTGCCGCTGATGCTGGTCCAGTTGGCCGGGACCGGCCAACTCCTCGCCTTCATCCTCGGCTTCTCCGGCGACTCGCTGAAGACCGGCTGCATCATCGGGCTGGGCGCGATGATGATCAGCTACGCCGCGATCGGCGGCATGAAGGGCACGGCCCTCATCCAGATCATGAAGATCGTGATGCTGCTCGGGTCGGGCGCGGTGGTCTCCGTCCTGGTCATGAACAAGTTCGACTGGGACCCGGGCGCGCTGTTCGACACGGCGGCGGAGCAGAGCGGCGTGGGGTCCGCCTTCCTGCAGTCGGGGCTGCAGTTCGCGGGCAGTCCGCATCCCGGCCTCGACATGATCAGCGCCCAGCTGGCCGTGGTCCTCGGCGGCGGCTGCCTGCCGCACATCACCATGCGCATGTACACCGCCTCCAGCGCCCGTCAGGTACGCCGGTCGATGTCCTGGGCGGTGTCCTCGGTGGTGCTGTTCGTCCTGGTCATCACGGTCGTCGGGTTCGGCGCGACGGCGTTGATCGGCCGGGCGGCGATCGCGCAGGCGGACCCGCAGGGCAACACGGCGTACCTGCTGGCCTCCCGGGCGGCGTTCGGCACGGACGTCTCCACCGCGGAGACGCTGCTCTTCACCACCGTCACCACGGCGATCTTCCTCACCCTGCTCGCCTCGGTCGCCGGCATGATCCTCGCCTGCGCCAACTCCCTCGCCCACGACGTGTTCGCGGCCCGCGTGCACGAGATGTCCGAGCGCCGCGAAATGATGCTGGCGCGGGTGTCGGCCCTGGCGGTCGGCGTGGCGGCGATCGTGCTGGCCACGCTGGTCCAACACCGCAGCCTGCAACCCCTGGTGACCCTGTCCTTCTGCATCGGCGCCTCCGCCATCGCCCCCGCCCTCGTCTACAGCCTCTTCTGGCGCCGCTACACCCGAACCGGCCTGCTCTGCACGCTCATCGGCGGCACGCTGGTGGTGCTGATGCTGATGCCGGGCACGAATCTGGTCTCCGGTTCCCCCGCCTCCGCCTTCCCCGAGGCCGACTTCAACTGGTTCCCGTTCACGACGACGGGCCTGGTGTCGATCCCGGCGGGGTTCGCCCTCGGATGGCTGGGGACGGTGGCTTCGGGCAGGGGGAAGGCGGAGGAGCACAGGAGGCAGTACGAAGCGGTGGAGGGCTGGATCCTGGCCGGGGCGGTGCGGAAGGAGAGCTGACGACTGCGAGGGGCGCCCGCTCAGCGCTCAGCGCGGGGCGCCCCCTCACCCGCTCGCCGCCGGCCTCCCGCCACTCCCTCGCCGCCCCACCCGTCACTTCATCGCCGCTCCCGCCACTCCCTCCCCCCCCGCCCCC
>NZ_JAGMUK010000216.1:156725-284866 GCF_019049245.1 Streptomyces sp. AC555_RSS877
TACGTGATCCATCTGCGCCCGCACGTCGTCCCACCGTTCGCCGTGCTCCCGCAGCACCCGCTCCGTCTCCCTGGCGATCCGCTCCGCCCGCGCCCGTGCCTCCGCGACCACCTCGGCCGCCCGCGTCTGCGCCTCCTCCTGCCGCTGCCGCGCCGACGCCTCCCCGTCGGCGAACGCCTGCTTCGCCTCCGACAGGACGGCCTCGGCCCGCGCCACCCGCTCGGCGGTGCGCGCGTCCAGCGCGGCCGCCCGCTCCTCCGCCTCCCGCTCGGCCTCCGCCCAACGCCCGGCAAGCTCCTTGGCCTGCTCGTCGAGCATCGCGGTGGTGCGCTGCCGTACCTCGCGCAACGCCGCAAGGGCCTCCCCGCGGCCCTCCTTCACCTCGCGCCGGGCACCGACGCGGATGTCGTCGGCCTCGGCGCGCGCCGCGAGCAGGCGCTGCCGGGCGCGTTCGTCGGCCTCGGAGCGTACGGCGTCGGCGTGCGCCTGCGCGGCCTCGCGCACGGCGTCCGCGTGCTCCCGCGCCTCCGTCACAAGGCGCTGCGCCTCCTGCCGCGCGCCCTCCCGTACGGCGTCGGCCTCCTCCTGCCCGAGCTCGAAGAGCCGCCGCGCACGCTCCCCGAGCGCCTCGTACGTCTGCGGAGCCAGCTCCGCCACGGTCTCCCGCAGCAGCGCCGCCTCCGTCTCCATCTCCCTGGCGAGGACGGTGAGACGGGCGGCGCGCTCCCAGGCGGCGTCGCGGTCCCGGGAGAGGGCGCCGGCGTACGCGTCGACCTGTTCGGGACGGTAGCCGCGCCCCCGAACAGCCATGACAGCCATGAATCCATGTGGCGCGACCGAAGCGCTGCTCATCCTGGAACCCCTCTCCGCCGAACGGACCCGAACCGACACGAACGGATGCGACATGATGATTTCGCGGCCATCTTGATATATCGGACGGAAGTGTTCATAACGCGACACTCCGCGCGAGTGTCACGTTCCCAGGCCCCCAGTCCTCCCCGCTCCGTCCTCCCCGCTCCCCGGTCAGCCGGCACACGCGTAAGGGCCGGGCCCGATCACACGACCGGGTCCGGCCCTCACCGCGCGGAGCGCGTCCCGCTCAGCCGGGGCGCCTCACAGCAGCCCGTCCCACATCTGCTCCAGCAGCACCGACCACCAGCTCTCCGGCGAACCGAGCGCCGCCGGGTCGAGCGCGGCGAGCTGGGCCTGGAAGTCGACGGTCCAGCGTCCCGCCTGCTCCTGGTTCAGCCCGAACCGGAGCCGCCACATCCGGCCGAGCAGCGCCAGACACCGCTGGAACTCGGGCAGCCCCGTGTTCACGAACTGCGGCGGTACGGGCGCACCGCCCGGCCCCGCTTCCACGGGCACCGCCACGATGTTCGCCGTGCCGTACTGCACGCAGATCGCCCGGCCGAAGTCGCTGCCCATGACGAGGTACGAGCCCGCGTCCGAGGCCGGCTGCACCCCGCGCTCGGCCGCCAGCTCCGCCAGCGTCGGCACCGGCCGCCCCGGCTGGGCCTGCGCCCAGAAGAACGGACCCATGTCCATCGGCAGCCCCGCGACCACCAGCGAGTGCGCCACGACCGACGGCACGCCCTGCCGGGACACGGCCGCCTGCTCGAACCGGAACACCCCCGGCCCGAACGCGCCCGCCACCTCCTGCGCCACACCCTCCGGCGGAATGGGCGGCGCGGGCTGCACCTGCGGCAACGGCGCCCGGATCGGGGCCGGGCGGGCAGGCCCGTCGGCGACCTGGTGCAACTCACCCTGGTGCTCTATGAGTTGCTGCATCCCCTGCTGCCGGCTCGCGTGATCCGTGCCGTACGGCGCGATGCTCGCGATCCTCGCCTGCGGCCACTGCTCCCGGATCATCCGCGCGCAGTACGCACCCGGCAGCTCACAGGACTCCAGCTCCGTGTGCAGCTCCAGCACCTGGTCCGGCGGCACGTTCATCGCTCGCAGCTCGTGGAAGATCTGCCACTCCGGATGCGGGGTCCCCGGCGCCGAACGCCGGATCAGCTGCTGCTCGGAACCGTCCTGCGCGCGGTACCGCAGTACGGCCTGATAGCCGGGCCCGACGGTCGGCTGCCCCTGCTGCTGCGGATAGCCGTACGCCGCCGGCTGCCCCGGCACGGGCTGCCCGGGCGGCGGCATCGCACCGGGCGGCGGCATGCCACCAGGCGGCCGCATCCCACCGGGCGGCGGCATGGCGCCGGGCGGCATCGGCTGCGGAGCGCCGGGAGCTGCGCCGGGCGCGCCGGGGGCCGGCGGAGGCGGCGGCGGAGGCGCGCCGGGTCCGCCCACCGGAGGCCCGGCCAACATGGTCTCCGCGTGGTGCACGGCGCCTCGCGCACCCCCGGAAGAGCCCTGCGCACCGGGTGCACCGGGGGCGCCAGGCGGCTGAGGCCCGCGAGGCATGCCCGGCGCACCAGGGGGCTGAGGCGCACCAGGAGTACCGGGCGCCCCAGGAGCTCCCGGCGGCTGCGGCCCAGGCCCGCCAGGGCCCGTCCGCCCCGGATCGGCAAACATCGTGGCGGCATGGTGGACCTCGCCCGGAGGCGTACCGCCGGGCGGGGTCGGAGCACCGGGCGGAACCGGCGGACCGGGCGGATTCGGCGCCCCCGGAGCCTGCGGAGCTCCCGGCCCGCCGGCAGGTCCCTGAGGACCGTCGGGGCCAAGCGCCGACACCATCTGCGTCGGCACGTACCCGCCCGCCGGCGCACCCGGCGCACCGGGCCCGGTCGGCGCGGGCGGACCACCCGGACGCGCGCCCGGCGTCCCCGGGGCACCCGGCGGAGGCGGCGGGTTGGCCCCGGCGCGGCGCGGCGGAGGCGCCGCCTTGCTCGTCGCGGCGTCGGCGATGTCCCCGGCGTTCGGCGCGAGCGACCGCCCGCCCGGAACACCGGCCCCGGCGGCCGGAGGCTGAGCAGTCCCGGCGCCACCCCCGGTCCCCTGCGGATAGCCGTACGACGACGGCGCACCCGGCGCAGACGGAGGCGTCGCACCGGGAGGCACACCCGGCCCACCCCCAGCCTGCGGATAGCCGTACGACGACGGCGCGGGCGGCGGAGGCGAATGCGGCGCCCCCGAAGGCACACCCGGCACGCCCCCAGCCTGCGGATACCCGTACGACGACCGCGCACCCGGACCGGTCGGCCCACCCGGAGCCCCGGCCCCCGGGGGGCCGCCCTGCGCACCCGGCGCGTTCGGATCGTCGACCGCCGGCGCGAACGCCGTCGGCGGAAGCCCGCTGCCGCCCGAGATCAGCGCCGTCTTGGCGTCCGGCGACGCGTCCTCGTCGTCGGCACCACTCAGCGGCGGCGCGAACACGGTCGCGGGCAACGGCACCGAACGGTCCTCACCGCCATCCCCGTTGGTGTCGGTCCCGGCCCAGGGCGTCGCCCCGGCGGGCACGACACCGGAAGGTCCGGCCTGCGTCCGAGGAAGCGCGTCACCGCCCCGGGACGCACCGCCGGCACCAGCCCCCGCGGAAGCGGCGGCCGGACCGGAAGCGGCGGCCGCACCGGAACCGGAACCCCCGGCACCGCCGGAAGCCGCAGCACTCCGCCGGTCCGGAATCCCCAACTTGTCCGCCGCCTCCTGCAACCACTCCGGCGGAGTCAGCAAGAACGACGTCTGATTCAGGTCGACCCGGGCCGCGGGAGCCGGCACCGCGTCGGCGACGGCATCCGCACGGCCGTACTCCTCCTCGTACCGGCGGATCACCTCGCCCACCGCCAGCGAGGGCCACAACGTGGCCTCCCCACTGTCCCGGGCGATGACCAGCCGCTGAGCGCCGCCGTCCGAACGCGGCCCGTCCGCACGGTCCTCGGCCCACACCACGAACCCGAGGTCGAACTCCCGTACCCGCACCTCACGATGCTGGTACGGCGGCACATCCCCGTTGATCCACTCTTCGGCGCGCTCCTGCGCCTGCGCAAACGTCACCATCGTCCAGCTCACTCCCCCACCGACGAGACGGGAACAGACCGCGCGAACCCGCCGTCCACCATCAGGTTCGCCACCGTCTCCAACTCCGGCGGATTGCCCGCCAGCCGCGACAAGAACGCGTCGAAGTCGTCACCGCACGGCAGCAGCAACCGCTCCACCCGCTGCGCCGGCGGCAACGAAGGATCCACGTCCCGGGCGTCGTCGTAGGCGCAGAACCACACCGAACCGGCCCGCTCGCCCTTCACCTTCACCGCCAGCAAGCCGCCCTGCACGAAACCGACCGCCAGATAGTCCTTGGTCAGATGGTCACGCAGGCACTTGTTGACGTACACGAGGTCGTTGACCGCCGCCTCGTCCCGCACCGTGAAGAACGGCTGGTCGATCAGCAGACCCAACTCGGCGTCCAGCGCCGCGCCCACCGGCGCACACCCGCCCGCCGCCTTCAAAAACGACCGGTACGCGCCCGGCAGCCGGTACCCGAGGTCCTCCTCGACGCCCAGCACCTGCGACTCCGTCACCGCCACACCCGACTTCGGCAGCCCGAAGTGCGCGGGACGCGTCTCCTGAAGCGGCCGCGTACCCCTCTTGTTCTGGTCCACCGCCGCCGTCGCGATACCGCCGTGATGCCGCAACAACGCCTTCACGTCAACCGGCACCAGCTCCAGCCGCCGCGAGGTCGCCGCGTGATGCCACGTCCAGCCGTGCGGCGTCGCCACCGCGGGCACCGTGTCCCACAACTCGTGCCCCGTGGCCGCCAGGGCCGCGTTCGCCGACACGTAGTCCGTCAGCCGCAACTCGTCGACCCCGAAACCCTCCGGCGGATCGGCGATCTCCGCGACCGCACGCGCGTAGGGCGAGAAGTCGGGGTAGCCGTGCTCGTCCACCCGTACCCCTCTCGGGTGACGGGCCGCCCGGACCGGATCCGGGAAATGCACGACCTGCCCGGCGTAGGCCGCGTTCGGCGGCGCGGCTTGCTGCCCGAGCCGACCTGTCGTCATGGCGGTTGCCCCCTGCGGCACTCTGGTACGACCCGTAACGACCACCATCGGCCACTACGCCCCGTAACGACTGTCTCGTCCGTCTCCACGCGTCGACCGCGCGGATCGCGGTGCCGACAGCCTATGCGGTACGACAAGACCGGTCACCGGGCACCGGTCAGCACCCCTCCGCTTCCGTGACCAGCCGTCACCCCGCCGTGACAGCCCGCCCAAACCCGGGCGTGTCGCACCGCCCCAGCTTCCGCAGCAGCCACGGCATTTGGCACTCTGTGTCGTCCGGGGGATGCTCGTGAGGGGATGACGATCATGAACGCGACACAGACGGGACCACACCCAGGACCGCGACCAGGCACGTCCGGCGACCCCCGGACCGTCCGGCACACAGGTCCGCACACAGGCCCGCACAACGGCACGTCCGGCGATCCCCGCATCGGCTGGAGCAGCACCGACACCCCACACGCCCCCACCCTGCGCCACCGCCGCGACGGCATACTCCCCACCGTCGCCGCCGCACTCTCCGTACGCGGCGCCACCCTCACCGGCACCGCCGCCCGCGGCGACCAGCCCCCCGCCCTGCACCCCCTGGTCCAGGACTTCCTCGACAGCCTCCCCAGCGACCGGCGCGACCGCTTCACCGGCCGCTGCGCCGAAACCATGCTGATCTCCCGCCACATCACCGCCATCGACGCCGCCCGCAGCAAACGCGCGGCCCGCAGACCGATGACCAACGGCGAGGCCCGCAGAGCCCTCAAACAGGCCAAACTCACCGCCAGACACATCCGCGAGGACGGCGACCCCCTGCACGGCAGCTTCGCCGCCCCCTGCCGCGCCTGCGCCGCCCTCAGCGCCCACTTCGGCGTCCGCGTCGTCGACTCCACGACGACCGGCGACTGAGTCGATCAGGCACACCCCCACGTACAACACCGGGACGTCAACCACCGGAAGCACACCACCCGGACGCACACCACCCGATGGGACACCACGGGGCGTACAAGACAGAACGCACCCCAACAGAACGCACATCATCGACAAGGCACCGGTCACGACCACCCCACGCCACGTCACCCCGACAACCGCGACCTCGACGATCTCGACGAACCAAGGGAAGATGCACCCCGACCGCACCTCCACCACACGCTTCCCCGTACCCGTCGACGCCGCCCTGCGCGCCGCCGGCTGGCAACCCGGACGCTGGGACATAAAGCAGGCCGAAATCTGGGCCGACGCCCTGCGGGAACACGCCTCACCCGCCGGACACCGCCACGCCGTGTTCCCCGCCGCCGTCGAAGCATGGGCCGAATTCGGCGGCCTCCACCTCACACCCACCGGCCCCGGCCGCCAGATCGCCCCCGCCGAACTGCACCTCGACCCCCTGCACGGCCTCCACATGGCCCGCACCCTCGCCGACCTGGGCCGCGCCCTCGACACCGAGGTCTGCCCCCTCGGCGCAGAAACCGACACCCAGGCCCTCCTCGCCATCGACACCGAAGGCCGCGTCTACGCCCTCGACCACACCGGCGACTGGTACCTCGCCCCCGACCTCGACCAGGCCCTCGCCACCCTCGTCTCCGGCATCGAACCGACCCGCCTCACAGCAGGCTGAGACACCCGACCAACCGCACTACGAGGCCGGAATCACCGCCGACACCCGGAAACCCCCCGCATCCGTCGGCCCCGACACGAACACACCACCCAACGCCACGACCCGCTCCCGCATCCCCACCAACCCGTTACCCCCGGACGGCAACCGCGCCGACGACGCCGACATCAGCTCCGGCGGCGGCTCGTTCTCCACCTGCATCGCGATCTCCGACACCCGATGCGCGAGCCGCACGTGCGTCTTCGCCCCCGCCGCATGCTTGTGGACGTTCGTCAACGCCTCCTGCACCACCCGGAACGCCGTCCGCTCGATCCTCGCCGCATACGACCGCGTCTCCCCCTCCACCGACAGATCGACCACCATCCCCGCCGCGGCCGACTGCCCCACCAGCACATCCAGATCCGACAGACACGGCCCGTCCGCCACACCCTCGTCGTCCACCACCCGAGACGCCGCCGCGGCCGCCGCCACCCCCACAGCCACCAACGGCACACTGTCCCGCCGCACGGCCGCCCCACCCGTACGCAACACCCCGAGCATCTCCCGCAACTCCGTCAACGCCTGCCGCCCCATGTCCCCCACCAGCGCGGCATTCCTCACCGCCTTCTCGGGATCCTTACGGGCAACGGCCTGAAGCGCCGCGGCATGCACCACCATCAGACTCACCCGATGCGCCACCACATCGTGCATCTCACGGGCGATCCGCGTCCGCTCCTCGTTGCGAGCCCACTCCGCCCGCTCCTCGGCCCGCTCCGCAAGCAACTGAAGCTCCCGCTCCAGACTGTCCGCCCGCTCCCGCAAGCTCTCCATCAACCGCCGCCGCGCCCCCACATACAGCCCGAGAAGCAACGGCGGCGCGGTCAGGCCGATCGAGGTCGCGAGCGAGGCGAAGGGGACGAACCAGTCCCCCATCGTCCAGTCACCCTGCGCCACCCCCTGCCGCACCCGCACGAACGTCACGATCAACGTCCCCACCAGCTGCATCCCCGCCAGGGAACCGATGATCCGCCGCGGCAGCTCGGACGCCGCCAGCGTGTACAGACCCACGATGCCCATCAGGAAGCCCATCCAGGCAGGCGTGATCGCGATCGCCACCAGCACGACGGCGATCGGCCACTTGCGGCGCAGCACCAGCACCGACCCGGCCAGGACGCCGAACACCACCCCCGCGGCGTCCGGAATCCCCGCGTCCCGCGCGAACGGAACCCCCTCCACTCCACACTCCACCGCGGACGCCACGGCCAGACCCACGTCCAGCACCGCACTGCGCCACCTGGCCCACCACCACGGCCCTCCCAAGGCCGTGGCATGTTCTTCCCCCGTCGTGGTCATGCCTCCCAGCCTACGGGCGCCGGGCGCCCCTTTTCCGGTGAGTTTCCGCGACTGGCCTACACCACAGTCCGTGATCGAACGGCAACGAAACCGACCGATATCCCTCGAACTGCTGAATCGCTCACCGTTCGACTCCGGAAGATCGGATTCCGCCCGGACGGTATGCCCATGGCACATTCAGCGAGCAAGTACATGGACTTCGAGGCCTTGCGGGAGCAGGCGGTGACGCTGCGGCGGGCAGGACTCAGCCGACGCCAGATCCGCGACCACCTGCACGTCGACAACAACGACATCCTCAACCGCCTCCTGGAGGGCGAGCCGCCTCCGGAATGGACGAAGCGCCCGAACGCGAAGGACGACCTGCGGGACAAGGCGAGGGAACTCCGGCTCCAGGGCTGGACGTACGACCAGATCCAGGTGGAGTTGGGGTGCTCCAAGAGTTCGATCTCGCTGTGGGTACGGGATCTGCCGAAGCCGGAGCGACGCGATCCGACGGAGCAGGCGAAGCTGGCGGGACGGAAGCGTTGGGAGCACGAGCTGGCGGTGCGGGACGAGCAGCGGCAGCGGACCAAGATGACTGCCTCACAAGAGATCGGTGCACTGTCCCACCGCGATCTGTTCCTCGCCGGTGTCGCGCTCTACTGGGCGGAGGGCTCGAAGGACAAGCCGTACGACCGCCGCGAAAAGGTGATCTTCGTCAACAGCGACCCCGGCGTCATCAAGATCTACGGGGCTTGGCTGAACCTGCTTGGCGTGGCGCCGGGGCGGATTCAGTACCGCGTGATGATCCACATGACTGCTGACATCGAGGCGGCCAAGCGCTATTGGGCCGACCTGGTCGGCGTGGACGTCTCGACCTTCCAGAAGACGACGATCAAGAAGCACAACCCGAAGACCGTGCGAAAGAACGTGGGCGAGGGCTATCGGGGTTGCTTGGTCGTCAGCGTCTCTCAGAGCGCAGATCTGTACCGCCGCATCGAAGGCTGGTGGTCCGGGATGGTGGACTCCGCCGGGCGGGATCATGCCCTTCCGTCCTCCGGTAAGGTTTGAGGCAGCAATCCGCCGTGGGGTAGCGGCATCCCGCAGGCCTTTGGAGCCTTGAGACGCTGGTTCGAATCCAGCCGGCGGAGCTGCTGAACCGGGCCCTGACAGCACTGTCAGGGCCCACTCTCATGTCCCCCACGAAACGCCCCGGTATCCTGCGGATGTCCACCCCTCCCCCTCCACAGCCGAAGGGCAACCCCGTGAGCGCCATTCGCCCGGCAGCCGTCGTCGTTCTCGCAGCGGGTGAGGGCACCCGTATGAAGTCGGCCACACCCAAGGTTCTGCACGATATCTGTGGCCGGTCCCTCGTGGGCCACGTGCTCGCCGCTGCGCGTGAGTTGCAGCCGGAGAACCTGGTCGTGGTCGTGGGCCACGCCCGTGAGAAGGTCACCGCGCATCTGACGGAGACCGACGCCGAGGTGCGCACGGCGGTGCAGGCGCAGCAGAACGGTACGGGGCATGCCGTGCGGATGGCGTTGGAGGAACTGGGCGGTCCGGTGGAGGGGACCGTGGTCGTCGTGTGCGGGGACACTCCTTTGCTCACCGGTGCGACTTTGCGGCAGCTCGCCGCCACTCATTCCGCCGACGGCAACGCGGTGACCGTGCTGACGGCCGAGGTGCCGGACGCGACCGGTTACGGCCGGATCGTGCGTGAAGACGTCTCCGGGGCCGTCACGGCGATCGTCGAGCACAAGGACGCTTCCGATGCGCAGCGGGCGATCCGGGAGATCAATTCCGGGGTGTTCGCCTTCGACGGGCAGCTTCTCGCGGACGCGCTGGGGAAGGTCCGTACGGACAACTCGCAGGGTGAGGAGTATCTGACCGACGTTCTCGGGATTCTGCGTGAGGCGGGGCATCGTGTGGGTGCCTCGGTCGCCGGTGATCATCGGGAGATCGCCGGGATCAACAACCGGGTGCAGTTGTCGGAGGCGCGGCGGATTCTCAACGACCGGCTGCTGACGGGCGCGATGCTGGCCGGCGTGAGCGTCGTCGATCCGGCCACGACCTGGGTGGATGTCACGGTCACCTTCGAGCAGGACGCGGTCGTGCATCCGGGGACGCAGCTGCAGGGCTCGACGCATCTGGGTGAGGGTGCCGAGGTGGGGCCCAACAGCCGTCTGAGGGACACGCGGGTGGGTGCGGGGGCTCGGGTGGACAACACGGTGGCGGACGGGGCGGAGGTCGGTCCGCGGGCGACTGTGGGGCCGTACGCCTATCTGCGGCCGGGTACGCGTCTGGGTGCCGGGTCGAAGGTCGGTACGTATGTGGAGACGAAGAATGCCTCCATCGGGGAGGGGACGAAGGTCCCGCATCTCTCGTATGTCGGTGACGCGACGATCGGGGACCACACCAACATCGGTGCGGCGAGCGTGTTCGTGAACTATGACGGGCAGGACAAGCACCACACGACGGTGGGGTCGCACTGCCGTACCGGTTCGGACAACATGTTTGTGGCGCCTGTCACGGTCGGGGACGGTGCGTACACCGCCGCGGGGTCCGTGATCACGAAGGACGTGCCGCCCGGTTCGCTGGCCGTGGCCCGCGGTCAGCAGCGGAATATCGAGGGTTGGGTGGCCCGTAAGCGTCCGGGGAGCGCGGCTGCGAAGGCGGCTGAGGCGGCTGCCCGGCAGGGTGAGAGCGAAGGCTGACCGGAAACGGGTGCGTCGGACACGGCGTACCGTGATAGGTGCATACCCGCACGCCCCACCAGCTGAGACGGCCTCTCGCAGCCAGCGGAGAAGGTCTATCGGTACCCAGTTGAAACACCTCTGAGGAGACAGTGCTGTGACCGGGATCAAGACGACCGGCGAGAAGAAGATGATGTTCTTCTCCGGCCGCGCCCACCCCGAGCTTGCCGAGGAGGTCGCCCAGCAGCTGGGTGTCGGGGTTGTCCCGACGAAGGCCTTCGACTTCGCGAACGGCGAGATCTATGTGCGCTATCAGGAGTCGGCTCGCGGTGCGGACTGCTTTCTGATCCAGAGCCACACGGCTCCGATCAACAAGTGGATCATGGAGCAGTTGATCATGATCGACGCGCTGAAGCGGGCGTCGGCCCGCTCCATCACCGTCATCGTGCCGTTCTACGGTTACGCGCGGCAGGACAAGAAGCACCGTGGGCGTGAACCGATCTCGGCGCGTCTGATCGCGGACATGATGAAGACGGCCGGTGCTCACCGCATCCTGACCGTGGATCTGCACACGGATCAGATCCAGGGCTTCTTCGACGGGCCGGTGGATCATCTGTTCGCCCTGCCGCTCCTCGCGGACTATGTGGGCAAGAAGGTCGACAAGGGCAAGCTGACGGTCGTGTCTCCGGACGCGGGCCGGGTGCGGGTCGCCGACCGCTGGTGTGACCGGCTGGGCGCTCCGCTGGCCATCGTGCACAAGCGGCGCGACAAGGACGTGGCGAACCAGGTGACCGTCCACGAGGTGGTGGGTGAGGTCAAGGGCCGGGTGTGTGTGCTGGTCGACGACATGATCGACACCGGTGGCACGATCTGCGCGGCCGCGGACGCGCTGTTCGCGCACGGTGCGGAGGATGTCATCGTGACGGCGACGCACGGTGTGCTGTCGGGTCCGGCGGCGGACCGGTTGAAGAACTCGCGGGTGAGCGAGTTCATCTTCACGGACACGCTGCCGACGCCGGGTGAGCTGGGTGCGGACCTGGACAAGATCAAGGTGCTGTCGATCGCGCCGACGATCGCGAGTGCGGTCCGTGAGGTGTTCGAGGACGGTTCGGTGACGAGCCTGTTCGACGAGCAGTAAGGGTTCCTCGGGCTCGTTCCCGGTACCTGGTTGAAGATCCTTTTGGGTGCGGCCTCCCTCTCTGAGTAGACTGCTGAAGTTGCTCGGCGAGGGAGGCCGTTCTCCGTTTTCTACGACGGTGGATCGGCTGTCCGTTATCGACGCGCTCTTCGTAGCAGGCCGATTGTTTGGCCGGGTGACCACCTTCCCCGACTGTTCTACGAGGAGTGACCATGGCTGACGTCAAGCTCGCCGCCGAGACCCGTACCGAGTTCGGCAAGGGTGCGGCCCGCCGTATCCGCCGTGACAACAAGGTTCCCGCCGTTGTCTACGGTCACGGTTCCGAGCCGGCTCACATCACGCTGCCGGGCCACGAGCTGCAGCTCGCCCTGCGCACCCCGAACGTCCTGCTCACGCTGGACATCGAGGGCAAGACCCAGCTGGCGATCCCGAAGGCCGTGCAGCGCGACGCGATCAAGGGCTTCCTCGAGCACGTCGACCTGCTTCTGGTGACGCGTGGCGAGAAGGTCAACGTCGAGGTCTACGTCCACACCGAGGGTGAGCTCGCGCCGGGCGCCTACCTGCTCGAGCACGTGCTGAGCACGCTGAACGTCGAGGCCGAGGCCACGCACATCCCGGAGTCGGTCACCGTCTCCATCGCGGGCCTGGAGGCCGGCGACTCCATCCTCGCCAAGGACATCCCGCTGCCCGAGGGCACCACGCTGGTGACCGACGAGGACGCGGTCGTCCTCCAGATCCTGGCCGCCCAGGCCGAGGAGGCCCCGGCGGAGGGCGAGGCCGAGGCCACCGAGGCCTGATCCTCCCCGGAATACCGGCTGCCGGCCGCCGCTCCCCTCGGGGGCGGCGGTCGGCGCGTATCAAGGAGACGTGTACGTGACGACCGATGCAGGCGCCCCTTGGCTGATCGTCGGGCTGGGTAATCCCGGGCCCGAGTACGCCGCCAACCGGCACAACGTCGGCTTCATGGTCGCCGATCTGCTCGCGGAGCGGATCGGGGGCCGGTTCAAGCGGGCTGGGAAGGCGCAGGCGCAGGTCGTGGAGGGGCGGATCGGGCCGCCCGGGCCGGCGAACCGGCGGGTGGTGCTGGCCAAGCCGATGTCGTTCATGAACCTGTCGGGTGGGCCGGTGAACGCGCTCAGGGACTTCTACAAGGTGCCGGTGGCGAACATCGTGGCCGTCCATGACGAGCTGGACATCGACTACGGGGTGCTGAGGCTGAAGCTCGGTGGCGGGGACAACGGGCACAACGGTCTGAAGTCGATGACGAAGGTGATGGGTGCGGACTATCACCGGGTGCGGTTCGGGATCGGGCGGCCTCCGGGGCGTATGCCGGTCGCGGATTTCGTGCTGAAGGACTTCTCGTCGGCGGAGCGCAAGGAGCTGGGCTACTTCGTGGACCGGGCGGCGGACGCGGTGGAGTGTCTGGTGATCGACGGGCTGGAGCGGGCGCAGGGGACGTACAACTCCTGAGGTGAGCAGCGGGCCTGGGGAAGGGCTGGGGAAAGGTACGTACAACTGGCGACTTTTCCGCCCCCGACGCCCGCCGAAGTTGACCGGCCGCAGTGCCATGGCCAATGATCCCCGCCATGCCTGCCACTGCCACCACCTCCCGCCAGGCCTCCGTGACCGCGCTGCGGTGGGGGCGGCTCGTGGCGATGGGTACGGTCGCGGCGCTGATCCTGATCGCCGGTGTGTGGGCGTCCTGGGGGACGGCCCAGCACGTGATGCTCACCAAGGGGCGGGAGCGCGGCACGGTCGAGGTGACGCGGTGCGGCGAGGACACCTGTACGGGGCCGTACACGCCGGCGTCGGTGGGGTCGGCCGCCCGTGGGAGCGTGGTCATCGAGCACACGGTCGCCGTGCGCAAGGGACGGACGTACACCGTGGTGGTGAAGCCCGGCAGCGACGACGTGGTGCGCTCCGGTCCCTCCGGGATCCTCTACTCGTGGGTGCCGATGGGTGGCGCGCTGCTGCTCGCCTCGGTCGTGGTGGCGGGCGGGCTGCGGCGGACGCGCATCGCGTGGGTGATGGCGGGGTCGGGGATCGCGCTGCTGACGGCCGCGTTCGTGACGGTCTAAGGGGTTTCGCCGTTCTCAGGTCGTGTGGAGGAACTGAGTGTTGCCTGTTCGTGATTGACCTGGTCACGGCAGGGGCTGGAAGCTGAGCCGCCCCCTCCACATCTTCCCGTTCACATCTCGAAGATGGACTACTGCCCCATGCGTATCCTCCCTCGCGCCGGCGTCCTGTCCGCCGTCGTCGCGGCGGCCTTCCTGGCCGCTCCCCTCGCACACGCCACCCCTTCCGGCGACAACGGCACCGTGAAGATCCACGACGCCACCACCGGCGAGGAGCTCCGCAAGAACGAGCCTCACGTCTGCACCTTCTATCTCGACGCCTTCGGCTTCGACGCCGTCCAGGAGGTCGACTGGCACATCGAGGCGTGGGCCCCGACGGCCGACGTCAAGGGCGAGACGGTGAAGTCCGGCGAGATCACCCTGGACGCCGACGGCCACGGCCGTACGGACGACCTGTCCCTGCCCGACGGTCACTACAAGCTGTTCTGGAACTTCGAGGGCGAGAACGGCGCCGCCAAGCACAAGGTGTTCTGGACGGACTGCGAGGACGAGGGGGACGGCGGCGGCGGTTCGACGCCGTCCGGGTCTGCCTCGCCGAGCTCGTCGGCGGGTGGGTCGGCCGACCCGTCCGCGTCGCCGAGTCCGGGCTCTTCCTCCGGTGAGTCGGCGGGTCCGTCGGCCTCCTCCTCCCCGTCCGGCCAGGGCACCGGCGGCGACCTCGCCGAGACCGGCTCCGGCGCCCCGGTCGGCCTGCTGTCCGGCCTCGCGGCCGCGCTGGTCGCGGGGGGCGGTTACCTGGTGTTCCGTCGCCGTAAGGCCTGATCGCACATAGGAAGGTGCCCCCGGGCCTCGGGTACGAGGCGCGGGGGCACCTTTGTGTCCGGGAGGGCCGTCAGCCGGTGTTGCGCAGGCCCGCCGCCACGCCGTTGACCGTCAGCAGCAGCGCCCGGGACAGCAGCGGGTCGGGCTGCTCGCCCGCGGCTGCCGCGTCGCGCTGACGCTTGAGGAGGGTGACCTGGAGGTAGGAGATCGGGTCCAGGTAGGCGTCGCGGATGCTGAAGGTCTGCTTCAGCACGGGTGTGGCGTCGAGCAGTTCCTTCTCCCCCGTCACCTTGAGGACTTCGCGCACGGTGAGTTCGTGTTCGGCCCTGATGGTGTCGAAGACGTGCTTGAGCTCGTCGGGGACGAGGGTGTCGACGTAGTGCTGGGCGATCCGCAGGTCCGTCTTGGCGAGGGTCATCTCGACGTTGGAGACGAAGTTGCGGAAGAAGTGCCACTGCTCGTGCATCTCGTCGAGCACTGTGTCGAGGCCAGCCTCGCGCAGCGCCTTCAGGCCCGAGCCGACGCCGAACCAGCCGGGCACGATCTGGCGGGACTGGGTCCAGCCGAACACCCACGGGATGGCCCGCAGTCCGTCGAGGGAGACGCCCGAGCCGGGGCGGCGGGAGGGCCGCGAGCCGAGGTGCAGGTCGGCGAGCTGGTCCACCGGCGTCGACGCGAGGAAGTACGTCGGCAGGTCCGGGTCCTCGACGAGCCTGCGGTACGCGGCGTGCGCGGCATCGGAGACGACGTCCATCGCCGCGTCCCAGCGGGCCAGCGCCTCGTCGGACTGGCGGGGCGCGGTGTGCAGGGCGGAGGCCTGGAGGGTGGCCGCGACGGTCAGCTCCAGGTTCTCCCTCGCGAGGGACGGCACGAGGTACTTGTCGGAGATGACCTCGCCCTGCTCGGTCACCTTGATCTCGCCCTCCAGGGTGCCCCAGGGCTGGGCGAGGATCGCGTCGTGCGAGGGGCCGCCACCGCGGCCGACGGTGCCGCCGCGGCCGTGGAAGAGGCGCAGGCGCACGCCGTACCGGTGCGCCACGTCACGCAGGCGACGCTGGGCGCGGTGGATCTCCCACTGCGAGGTCGTGATGCCGCCGAACTTCGAGGAGTCGGAGTAGCCGAGCATGACCTCCTGGACGTCGCCCCGCAGCGCGACCAGGCGCCGGTAGGACGGGTCGGAGAGCATGTCCTCGAGGATCGTGTCGGCGGCCTTGAGCTCGTCGGTGGTCTCCAGCAGCGGCACGATGCCGATCTTCGCCCAGCCGGCGTGCAGGTCGAGCAGGCCGGCCTCGCGGGCCAGCACCGCCGCCGCGAAGACGTCGTCGGCGCCCTGGGTCATCGAGATGATGTACGACTCGATGACCTCGGGTCCGAAGACCTCCAGGGCCCGCTTCACGGTCTGGAAGACACCGAGGGTCTTCTCGCCGGCCGCGTCCACGGGCGCCGGGGTGGGCCCGAGCGGACGGCGGGAGCGCAGCTCCTTGGCGAGCAGCTTGGCCCGGTACTCGCGGGGCATGTCGGCGTACCGCCAGGACTCCTCGCCGAGCCGGTCGAAGAGCTGGCCGAGGGCGTGGTGGTGGGCGTCCGCGTGTTCGCGTACGTCCATGGTGGCGAGCTGGAGGCCGAACGCGCCGAGGGTGCGGATCGTACGGTCCATGCGGCCGTCGGCGAAGAGGCCGCCGCGGTGTTCCCTGAGGGAGCTCTGGATCAGGGTGAGGTCGTGCAGCAGCTCGGCGGTGCCGAGGTAGTCGCGGCCCTCCTCGTGCGGGATGCCCTTGGCCAGGCGGGTCTTGGTGTTCTCCAGCTTCTGCCGGATGCAGGTGGCCTTGAGGCGGTAGGGCTCCTCGGCGTTGAGGCGCTTGTAGCGGGGGCTGATCTCCGGGAGGCGTTCCAGGTCGGTGCCGAGGGAGTCGAGGAGTTCGTCGGTGGCGCCGGTGTAGCGGATGGAGTTGGAGAGGAAGCCGCGGAGCTCGTCGATCATGTCCAGGGCGTCGTTGATGCCGTGCTCGTGCTGGAGGATCAGGACGTCCCAGGTGACCTGCGGCGTGACGTTCGGGTTGCCGTCGCGGTCACCGCCGATCCAGGTGCCGAAGGTGAGGGGCCGGGTGTTGTCGGGGAGCTTGACGCCGACCCGCTCCAGCTCGGCCGTCAGGTCCTCCAGGACGTCACCGACCGCGCCGGCGTGCAGCTCGTCCAGGTAGTAGATGGCGTTGCGGGCCTCGTCGGCGGGCTCCGGGCGTACGACGCGCAGCTCGTCGGTCTGCCACACCAGGTCGATGTTCTCGGCCAGGCGGGTGTCGTAGCGGCGGCGGTCGGCCTCGATGACCGGGGTCTCCAGGAGCGCGGCGATGCGCCGCAGCTTGTTGAGGACGGAGCGGCGGGCGGCCTCGGTGGGGTGGGCGGTGAACACCGGGCGGACGTTCAGGTTGGCGACCGACTGGCGCAGGTGCTCGGGGTCGGCGTCCTTGAGGCGGTCGGCCGTTCGGGCCAGGAGGCTGCCCTCGGCGGCGCGCTTGGCGCGCAGTTCCCGGCCGCGGTGGACCTGCTCGGTGACGTTGGCCAGGTGGAAGTAGGTGGAGAAGGCGCGGACCAGCTTGGCCGCGGTCTGCAGTTCGGTGCCACGCAGCAGCTCGGCGGCGGCTTCGCCGTCCTCACGGGTGAGGCGGCGGACCTTCTCCACCAGTTCGAGCAGCTCGGGACCCTCCTGTCGGACAAGGGTCTCGCCGAGGAGGTCACCCAGTCGCCTGATGTCGGCGCGCAGCTCGCTGCTGGTCGACGTGGTGCTCGTGGTCAGGTCGTCGGCACTGCTCACAGGTGCGGCTCCTTGCAGTGTTGAAGCTCGTGCGAGAGGGGAACCCGGATGGCGGTCAGGCGGCTGCTGCCGCATACGGGCCGGACCATCCGGGAAGAACATCAGAGCGGACCGCGCTGTCCGACCGACCCAAGGATAGGTGTCCATGCGGAGGCGCAGAATGTCGGGCTCTTGCCGTAGGGCGACCCGCTGCCATACTTACGATGCCGTAGGTTACGGAACCGTAGGAAGCACCGCACGGTTCTCGCTGCCCGGCACCAGCCTCAGTTCAAGACCCCACAGGGGACACGCATGACCTCAAGCTCCGACGTGATCGAAGGCTCTTCGAAGCCGGCCGACGAGACGTCCGCGCCCTCCGCCACCCTGGGTGGCGAGCAGAAGCGCTCGATCGAGCAGATCACCTTGCTGCTCTTCATCACCGTCCCGTTCCTCGCACTGCTGGCAGCCGTGCCCCTGGCCTGGGGCTGGGGCGTGAGCTGGCTGGACCTCGGCCTTCTGGTCTTCTTCTACTACCTGGGGTGCCACGGCATCACCATCGGTTTCCACCGCTACTTCACCCACGGTTCCTTCAAGGCGAAGAGGCCCTTGCGTATCGCGCTGGCGATCATGGGCTCGATGGCCGTCGAGGGGCCGTTGGTGCGTTGGGTGGCCGACCACCGCAAGCACCACAAGTTCTCCGACGCCGAGGGCGACCCGCATTCGCCGTGGCGCTTCGGGGAGACGCTCCCGGCGCTGATGAAGGGCCTGTGGTGGGCGCACATCGGCTGGATGTTCGACGAGGAGCAGACGCCGCAGGACAAGTACGCCCCGGACCTGATCAAGGACAAGGCGATCCGGACGATCTCGCGTCACTTCATCTACTGGACGATGCTGTCGCTGGCCCTGCCCGCGGTGATCGGCGGTCTGGTGACGATGTCCTGGTGGGGCGCGTTCACCGGCTTCTTCTGGGGTTCGCTGGTCCGGGTGGCCCTGCTGCACCACGTCACCTGGTCGATCAACTCGATCTGTCACGCGGTGGGCAAGCGGCCGTTCAAGTCGCGTGACCGCTCGGGCAACGTGTGGTGGCTGGCGGTCCTGTCGTGCGGTGAGTCCTGGCACAACCTGCACCACGCCGACCCGACCTCGGCACGGCACGGGGTGGAGCGGGGCCAGCTGGACTCCTCGGCGCGGTTCATCCGCTGGTTCGAGATGCTCGGCTGGGCCTATGACGTGCGCTGGCCGTCACGCTCGCGTATCGATTCCCGCCGGAACACGGGTGAGGACGGTTCCCGACGCGAGAGGGAGACGGCTGAGGCGGCATGATTGACGCCGTGGCGACCGACTCCAGCAGCACCCCGAGCAATGAGAAGCCGCGGCGTGCGCGTCGCACCCGGATGACCGGTGCGGAGCGTCGCCAGCAGCTGCTGGAGATCGGTCGCACCCTCTTCGCCGCGAAGGGTTTCGAGGGCACGTCGGTGGAGGAGATCGCGGCGAAGGCCGGGGTGTCCAAGCCGGTGGTGTACGAGCACTTCGGCGGCAAGGAGGGGCTGTACGCGGTGGTGGTCGACCGTGAGATGCGGCGCCTGCTGGACATGGTGACGAGCTCGTTGACGGCCGGTCATCCGCGTGAGCTGTGCGAGCAGGCGGCTTTCGCGCTGCTGGACTACATCGAGGAGTACACGGACGGTTT
Organism: Streptomyces sp. AC555_RSS877; assembly: GCF_019049245.1. Taxonomy (GTDB): domain Bacteria; phylum Actinomycetota; class Actinomycetes; order Streptomycetales; family Streptomycetaceae; genus Streptomyces. The sequence goes on from NZ_JAGMUK010000216.1 coordinate 175,795, forward strand.
CCGGATCCTGGTCCGTGACTCCCCCATCCCCCAGTCGACGGGTTCCTTCGCGTCCCTGATCTCGGACATCGCCACCCAGGTGGAGGACATCCTCGGCCGCGAGTTCAAGAACCGCGGCTTCGACTCCAAGCTGGCTCCGCTGTACGCGCAGGCGCTGGTCGGGATGGTCGCGCTGACCGGCCAGTGGTGGCTGGACGTCCGCCGCCCGAAGAAGGCGGAGGTCGCCGCCCATCTGGTGAACCTGGCGTGGCACGGGCTGGACGGGCTGGAGGCGAAGCCGCATTTGATAGGGCGCCGGAAGAGCTGACGCGGTCACTCTTTGTGATGACGCCTGCTGATTCCGCCCGTTACCGTGGTGCCGCAGGCCGAGAATCCCGTCCATGGGAGGAACCATGACCGCCGAGCCGACCGCCAAGCACGGCTGCCGCTGGCCGGTGCCGCCGCAGGACGGGTACACCGTGGACGACCTGTTCACGCTGCCTGACCTCCCGGCGCACACCGAGCTGATCGACGGGAGCCTTGTCTTCGTGACTCCGCAGCGGGTTTTCCACAGCCGCATGATCGACCTCCTGGTGACCGGGCTGCGGGGCGCGGCTCCGGGGCAGGTGAAGGTCCTTCGCGAGGTGACCGTTGCCCTGGACCGGCGCAACGGCCCCGAGCCCGACGTTTCCGTCGTCCGCGCCGAGGCCGTCACCGGCCTGGAGCAGACCCGGTTCGAGGCCGCCGACGTGCTGCTCGCCGTCGAGGTCGTCTCCCCCGACTCCGAGGCCCGCGACCGGGACACCAAACCCCGCAAGTACGCCGCCGCCGGCATTCCCCACTTCTGGCTGGTCGAGACGGCCGGAGAGAGCCGACACCCCGTGGTGCGCGTCTACGAGCTCGACCCCCTGTCGAAGACCTACGCGCTGACCGGCATCCACCACGACCGGCTCAAGCTCGGCGTCCCCTACGACCTCGACCTCGAGATCACGCTGGACGCCCTCAAGGAGCTGTGACCGGTTCCAGGAACTCCAGCCGGTTGCCGACGGGGTCCTCGGCGTGGAAGCGCCGGTGACCCGGCAGGTCGTCGTCCCAGATGACCGTCGCGCCCCGCGTCTCCAGCCGCACCGCGAACGCCCCGATGTCCGTCACCCGCAGCCCTGGATGGGCCTTCTTCGCGGGCCGGAAGTCGGTCTCGATCCCCAGGTGCAGCTGCACGCCGCCCGCCTGGAACCAGCACCCGCCGCGCGCCGCGAGCACCGAGGGCTTGGGGATCTCCGTCATCCCGAGGACATCGACGTAGTACGCCCGCAGCCGCTCCTCGGAGCCGGGCGGGGCGGCGAGCTGTACGTGGTCCACTGCGGTGATCATCACGCCTCCTTGCGGGCGACCGCGAAGATGCGGCGGAAGGGGAAGGGCGTGCCGTGCGTGCCGGCCGGATAGGCCTCGCGCAGGGCCGCCCGGTAGTCGGCGACGTACTGCTCCCGTGCCGCCCGGTCGTCGTCGAGCGCTGCCAGGACGGGGCGCAGGCCGGTGCCCTTCACCCAGTCGAGGACCGGGTCCTCGCCCTCCAGGAGATGGACGTACGTCGTCTCCCAGACGTCGGCCGTGCAGCCGAGGTCGGTCAGCTTCTCCAGGTAGGCCTCGGGTGCGAGGACGGCGTCGTCGTGGCGCAGGGTGTCGGCGAGGCGGTGCTCCCAGCGGGCGGAGTGGGCGAGTTCGCGCATCAGCCGGTGGCTGGGGGCGTCGAAGTTGCCGGGGACCTGGAAGGCGAACGTGCCGCCCGCCTTCAGGCCCGCCACCCACTCCGGGAACCGTTCCACGTGCCCCGGCACCCACTGGAGGGTGGCGTTGCTGACGATCAGGTCGTACGGCTCCGCAGGCGCCCAGTTCCGTGCGTCGGCGTGGGCGAAGTCGAGGCGGCCGCCGCCGGGGGTGGGCCCGGCGTGGTCCACCTGCGCCTTGTCGAGCATCGGCGGCGAGTTGTCGTACCCGGTGATGTGGGCGGCGGGCCAGCGGTCGGCGAGCAGGGTCGTGACGTTGCCGGGACCGCAGCCGAGGTCGGCGATGCGGGGCGGGTCACCGGGGAGGTCGGGGACGCGGGCGAGGAGGTCGACGAAGGGGCGGGCGCGGTGGCCGGCGTGGCGCAGGTACTGGGCGGGGTCCCAGGTGGGGGCGGCGGCGGACATGGGGGGCCTCCTCGTCGTGGCGTTCTGACGGGTTCCCAGCCTGACCCCCATTTAGCTCGCCGTCAAGAATGTTGATGTCAAGAGACTTCACATCGACACAACCACTACACTGATCGTCATGGAGGACGAGGTCGATCGGCTGGTATCAGCATGGCGCCGGGAGCGCCCGGACCTCGACGTGGAACCGCTCGAGGTACTGAGCCGGGTGAGCAGACTGGCCCGGCACCTGGACCGGGCCCGCCGGCTGGCCTTCGCCGAGCACAGCCTGGAGCCGTGGGAGTTCGACGTGCTGACGGCGCTGAGGCGAGCGGGAACGCCGTACCAGCTCTCGCCGGGGCAACTGCTGACCCAGACGCTGGTCACCTCGGGCACGATGACGAACCGCATCGACCGCCTGACCAAGAAGGGCCTGGTCGAGCGGCTGCCCGACCCCAGCGACCGGCGGGGAGTGCTGGTCCGCCTCACGGCAGAGGGCCGCGACCGCGCGGACCAGGCCCTGGCCGGACTCCTGGACCAGGAGCGGGCGATCCTCGCGGAGCTGTCCCGCGCCCAGCGAAGCGAACTGGCCGGACTGCTACGCCAGCTGACCGCCCCGTTCGACAACATCCCCGGCTGAGGGCATTCCGCGCGGATCCCGCCGGAGGCGCGGGGGTCGGCCCGCACACCGCCGTTGATCAGGCACTGCTGCTTTCCTCCGGCATGATCCGCCCGGCAGGCCCCAGGTCCACCGGACCCACCCCCGCCCGGCGCGCCAGCGCGACGGCCGCCAGCGTGGAGTGCACCCCGAGCTTGCCGAGCACGTTCTGCATGTGCGTGCGGACGGTGTGCGGGGAGAGGAACAGGCGCTCGGCGACGGCCTTGCGGCCCAGGCCCGCGACCATGCAGCGCAGCACTTCGCGCTCCCTCGGCGTGAGGGACTCCACCAGCTGTTCGCTCTCGGTGCGGTGCTTGCGCGCGGCCGTCAGCTCCCGCAGGACGCCGGTGAGCAGGGCGGGCGGCAGGTGCGTCTCCTCGCGCAGGACCCCTCGGATGACCGTCAGCAGCCGGGACAGCGAGCAGTCCTTGGCGACCCACCCGGAGGCACCGGCCTGCAGGGCGAGCGCGGCCCGCCGCGGGTCGTCCTTCTCGGCGAGCACGACGATCCGGACGGCGGGCTGCGACGAACGCACCCCGACGACCAGGGATATCCCGTCGACGAGGCCGTCCTCGCCCACCTCCTGAACCGGCGTCGCGGACCGGACGCCGGGCACGTTGCCGCCCAGGTCGGCGTCGACCAGCAGCACGTCGTAGCGGCGCCCCTCGGCGGCCGCGCGCTCCAGACTGCGCACCGCGGCGGGACCGCTGCCCGCCGCGGACACGTCCACGTCGGGCTCGGCCGCCAGCGCGGCGGCGAGTGACTCGGCGAAAATGCGATGGTCATCGACGACCAGAACTCGGATGCGAACCACGAAACCCCCTTCCCCAGGCTCCTGAAGAGCAGGGGATACCCCAAGGTCCGGAGAACGACGACATGTGCGCGGATACGACGCCCAGGGGCACCCGTCACCGCACGGCCGCCGCCGTACAGAACCGCTACCCCCACTTCGGGCGTCGTACCCGACTGTCTCGCCCCCTGAGCACACCGGCCCCCACCGGTGCTGTTCATCAGAGTACGGCCGGGGGGCGGGAGCGGAAGGCAATTTGCAGAACTGGCTGTCCGACGCGTTTATGGTGAGCCGCATGTTTCGTATGGAGACAGGAGTCGACAGACAACGGCGCGATCTTCTCCGGTTCCGGCTGCGGGAGACGAACACGGCGGCCTCCCCCGTGCTGCGCGCCCTGCGCGGCACCCCCGACGAACGCGAATCCCCGCTGCACGTCTGGATCCTGGACGACGCCGACCGGCTGGCCGGCGGCCTCGTCGGCCACACGTGGGCGACCTGGCTCCACGTGACGTACCTGTGGGTCGACGACCGCCACCGCGGCGCGGGCCTGGGCTCCACGTTGCTCGCGCAGGCGGAGCGGATGGCCCGTCGGGAACGGGGCTGTGCGGCCGTACGCCTGGAGACCTGGGACTTCCAGGCGCCGCGGTTCTACCAGAAGCAGGGGTACGAGGTGGTGTGCGTGATCCCCGACTATCCGCCGGGGATCACGGAGTACACGCTGACGAAGCGGCTCAGCTGAGCCGGCGCGCCCCCGCCGCCGGCACCGCCTCGAACACCCGCGGGGCGGTGAAGGCCGCCGCGGCGAAGGCCTCCTGGACGGCCTTGGTGATGGTGTCGACGTCGGCGGCCTCCGCGAGGACGATCGCCGAGCCGCCGAAGCCGCCGCCGGTCATCCGGGCGCCCAGCGCGCCCGCGCCCAGCGCCGTGTCCACCACCAGGTCCAGCTCCGGGCAGGAGATGCGGAAGTCGTCCCGGAGCGAGGCGTGGCCCTCCACCAGCACCGGGCCGATCGCGCGGGTGTCGCCCGACTCCAGCAGGGACACCACCCGCTCGACCCGCTGGTCCTCGGTGACGACGTGGCGGACCAGGCGGCGGACCTCCTCCTCGTCGCCGAGGCGGGCAAGGGCCGCGTCCAGTTCGTCGTACGGCACGTCCCTGAGGGCGTTCACGCCCAGCAGGTCGGCGCCCTTCTCGCAGCCGGCGCGGCGCTTGCCGTACTCGCCGTCGCTGTGGGCGTGCTTGACCTGGGTGTCGACGACCAGCAGGCGCATGCCCTCGGCGGCCAGGTCGAAGGGGATCTGCTTCTGGGAGAGGTCGCGGGTGTCGAGGAACAGGGCGTGGCCGGCCTCGCAGCAGGCGGACGCGGTCTGGTCCATGATCCCGGTGGGGGCGCCGACGTAGACGTTCTCGGCGCGCTGGCACAGGCGGGCCAGCTGCCAGCCCTTGAGGCCGAGGTCGTACAGGTCGTTCAGGGCGAGCGCCACCACGACCTCCAGCGCCGCCGACGAGGACAGGCCCGCACCGGACGGCACCGTCGACGTCAGGTGGACGTCCGCGCCGGTGATCGTGTGGCCCGCCTCGCGCAGCGCCCAGACCACGCCCGCCGGATACGCCGTCCAGCCACGGTCGGACTCCGGGGACAGGTCGTCGAGGCGCAGTTCGACGACGCCGCCGTCGACGTCCGCCGAGTGCAGGCGCAGGACGCCGTCCTCGCGCCGGGACACCGCGGCGACGGTGACGTGCGGCAGGGCGAACGGCATGACGAAGCCGTCGTTGTAGTCGGTGTGTTCGCCGATGAGGTTGACCCGGCCCGGCGCCGCCCACACCCCCTCGGGCCCGGTCCCGTACAGCTCCTCGAACCGCTCGGCGACAGCCCCTGCGACAGCCTCGCTCATGCCCTGACCCCTGACCTTTCCGTACGTACTGGTGCGGCTGGTTGCCGCGTTGCCGCTAGTTTCCGCGCCGCTGCGCGAACTCCCACGCGTCCGCGACGATCCCCGCGAGGTCCGCGCGGGACGGGTTCCAGCCCAGCTTCTCGCGGGCGGTGGCGGCCGACGCCACCAGGACCGCCGGGTCGCCGCCGCGGCGGGGGGCCACGACCTCGGGGATCGGGTGGCCGGTGACCTGCCGGACCGTCTCGACGACCTCGCGGACGGAGAAGCCGTTGCCGTTGCCGAGGTTGCAGATCAGGTGCTCGCCGGGGGTGGCGGCCTCGACCGCGAGCAGGTGGGCCTCGGCCAGGTCCGCCACGTGGATGTAGTCGCGCACGCAGGTGCCGTCCGGCGTCGGGTAGTCGTCGCCGTAGACGGAGATCGCCTCGCGCCTGCCCTGCGCGACCTGGAGGACGAGCGGGATGAGGTGCGACTCGGGGTCGTGCCGCTCGCCGTACGCGCCGTACGCGCCCGCCACGTTGAAGTAGCGCAGCGACACGGCACCGAGCCCGTGGGCCGCCGCCTCACTCGTGATCATGTGGTCGACCGCGAGTTTCGTGGCGCCGTAGGGGTTGGTGGGCTGGGTCGGCGCCGACTCGACGATCGGGACCTCGGTCGGCTCGCCGTACGTGGCGGCCGTGGAGGAGAACACGAGCTTGTGCACGCCCGCCTCGCGCATGGCGCCGAGCAGGGCCATGGTGCCGCCGACGTTGTTCTCCCAGTACTTCTCGGGCTTCACGACCGACTCGCCGACCTGGGAGGAGGCGGCGAAGTGCAGGACGGCGTCGAAGGAGGGGTCGAGCCACTTGGCTGCGTCGCGGATGTCGCCCTCGACGAAGGCGGCCCCGGCCGGGACGCCCTCGCGGAAGCCGGTGGAGAGGTTGTCGAGGACGACGACCTCGTGACCCGCCTCCAGCAGGTGCTGGGAGACCACACTGCCGACGTACCCCGCACCACCCGTGACCAGGTACTTACCGCTCATGAACTCGCTACCTCTCGCAGTCGCTCGGCCGCGGCCTCCGGCCGGATGTCGTTGATGAACACGTTCATGCCGGACTCGGACCCCGCGAGGAACTTCAGCTTGCCGGACGTGCGGCGGATGGTGAAAAGCTCGAGGTGCAGCGCGAAGTCGTCACGGCTGACGCCCTCGAAGTTCTCCAGCGCGCCGAACGGCGCCTGGTGCCAGGCGGCGATGTACGGCGTCGGAGGCTCGCCCTCCCCGAAGATCCGGTCGAAGCGCCTCAAGAGTTCCAGATACACCTGGGGGAACTCTGTGCGCGCCTCCTCGTCGAGGCCGAGCAGGTCCGGCACCCGGCGCTTCGGGTACAGGTGCACCTCGTACGGCCAGTGCGCCGCGTACGGCACGAAGGCCACCCAGTGCTCGGTCTCCAGGACGACCCGCGCGTCGGCGAGTTCGCGCTCCAGGATCGCGTCGAAGAGGTTCTCCCCGCCGGTGGCTTCCTTGTGAGCGGCCACCGAGCGCAGCATCAGCGCGGTGCGCGGCGTGGTGAAGGGGTAGGCGTATATCTGCCCGTGCGGGTGGCCCAGCGTCACACCGATCTCCGCGCCACGGTTCTCGAAGCAGAACACCTGCTCCACCGAGGGCAGATGCGACAGCTCCGACGTCCGGTCGGTCCACGCGTCCAGGACCAGGCGGGCCTGCTCCTCGGTGAGGTCGGCGAAGGACGCGTTGTGGTCGGAGGTGAAGCAGACCACCTCGCAGCGGCCCGAGTCGCCGGCCAGCGAGGGGAACCGGTTCTCGAAGACCACCGCGTCGTACGAGGAGTCCGGGATCTCGCTCAGCCGGTCGCCCTGGGACGGGCACAGGGGGCACTCGTCGGCCGGCGGGTGGTAGATGCGGCCCTGGCGGTGCGAGGCGATGGCGACCTCGTCGCCGAGCAGCACGTCACGGCGGACCTCGGACGTGGTGACGGTCGGATCCAGCGGCCGGCGGTCGACCGCGTCCCGCACGGTGTCGTCGCGCAGGTCGTAGTAGATCAACTCGCGACCGTCGGCCAGTCGGGTCGAGGTCTTCTTCACTGCGGACTCCCTATTCGAGCCACTCAATCATCAAACAGAACCAAACACATCGAAACACGAGCCACCAGGCCAGTCAACATCACAATCAAACAAAAAACGTCAACATGAGGGTGGGGCGGGACGGAGGATCTCCGTCCCGCCCCACCCCACGCTTCGCTGAGCCGAAAGGCGCTCAAAGGCGCCCGGCGTCTAGAACTCCGCTCCCGCCCCCGCTCCCGCCCCCGGTGACGAGTGGGACACCGGTCCCGCCCTGTCCAGCAGTCCCGTGCGCGCCGCCAACGCGGCCGCCTCCAGCCTCGATCCCACGCCCAGCTTCATCAGGACCCGCTGGACGTGCGTGCGGGCCGTGGACGGGGCGATGCCCATGCCGGCCGCGATCAGGCGGGTGTCCTCGCCGTCGGCGACCCGGACCAGGACCTCGACCTCCCGGGGGGTCAGCATCTGCAGCAGACGCTGTCCCTCGTCGTCCGGCTGGGCCACCGGGTTGAGCAGTTCACTGAACGCGCCCTGGAGAAGCTGCGGCGCCACCGCCGCCTCCCCCGCCCGGGCCTTCATGATCGCGCGCTCGACCCCCTCGATCCGCTCGTCATGCCGTACGTAGCCGGAGGCCCCCGCCGCGAACGCCGCCGCGATCCCGCGCGGGTTGGGCACCGGGCCCAGCACCAGCACCGCCACCTGCGGACGCTCCCGCTTGATGCGGACCACCGGGTCGAACATCCCCGGCTCCGCCGGTGTCGCCGTGCCCAGCAGGCACACCTCCGGCGCCCGGCTGATCACCAGGTCCGCCGCGCCGGCGGCGGGCGCCGCCGCGGCGAGCACCCGGTGCCCCCTCAGTTTCAGCGCCGAGGCCAGCGCCTCGGCGAGCAAACGGTGGTCGTCGACCACCATGAGCCGCACTCCCATCGAGCAACCCCCCAGTCCCCCAATGGATCCGCACTATGGATGCCCACTGGTCCGCACGGACAGAAGCCCCCTCCCGGCTCCCCCGCCCTTCATGCCCCCGGAAGCTACACGCTTGTTCGACGTTGCGCTTCCCCTACCGGGAGAGAAGTGCCCCGGATCGACGGAAATTCTGGTTTTCCGTGCATTCGAGGGTGATGAGCGGTACGCGCACGGCCCCACCCCTGAGCTGGGGCGGGGCCGTGCGCGAAGCCGGTTCGGGCAGGTCAGCTCGCGCCGAACGCGATCACCAGATACTCCTTGTCGGATCCCGACAGGTGACTGGCGAAGAGCGCGGACATGAACAGGCGGCCCTGCGAGTAGTGGTACTCCGAGTAGTCCGGCGACATGCTGGTCTCCACGTCCCGCACCGACTCCGTGGCCGGGTTCTCCAGCAGCTTGGTCTCCTTGAACGAGCCGCCGTCGATGCTGACGATCTGACCGCCCTTGTCGTACGGCGGGCGCTTGTACGCGATCAGGTTGGTGCCGTCCATGCGCAGCGGGGAGATCGTGTAGTCGTCGCCCGAGTCGGCGCGCTGGCCGGTCGGCTTGCCGGTGGCGAGGTCGATCGCGACGATCGCGTTGGCCCGCGAGTACTTCTCGGCGCCGTCGTCCTCCTCGGTCGGCAGGTAGAGCCGGTCGTTGCCGACCGCGATCTGGTGGCACTCCTCGATCTTGGTGATGCCGTCACAGCTGGCCGCGTACTGGTCGCTGGGCGCCGAGATGCGGGTGCGCAGCTTGCCGGTCTTGTTGTCGATGGAGAAGAAGTCCGAGATGCCGCTGCCGTCCTTGGCGGCCTCGCCGATGTCGGCGGCCACCACCAGCGGGTCGGTGGACACGACACTGGCGTAGGCGATGCCCTGCGCCATCTTGTACTCGGAGATCACCTTCCCGGACTTCGGGTCGAGGGTCTGGATGTGCAGCTCGGGCGCGTCGTACGAACCGCACCTGCGCACCGCGACCAGCTTCGCGCCGCCGCCGTACCCGGCGTCGTAGCAGGTGTCGGTCGGCTTCGGGGCCCACAGCTGCTTGCCGGAGCCGAGGTCGAAGGCGGCGCCGCCGCTGGAGCTGCCCACGGCGACGGTGTCCGCGCTGACGGTGACGTTGTTGAAGCTGATCGGCTCGTCACCGGAGTTGGCGGTCTTCGTCCACAGCTTCTTGCCGGCGGCGAGGTCGAGCCCCGCGACCTGGCTGCAGCCGTGCGAGGGCTCTGCCTTGGTCGGCATCTCCGGCTGGTAGATGACCGCCGTCCTGCCGTCGGTGGTGACGTGGTTGCTGCCCTGGCACACCGGGCCGGGGAGCTTGATCGTCCACAGCTTGGTGCCCTTGTCGGGGTCGTAGCCGACGACCTCGGCGACGCCGCTCTTGGCGTACACCTTGTCGGTGAGCCAGGAACCGGCCGTGGAGATGGTGCTGTCCTTGCCGACCTCGGGCGCCGGCACCTGGAAGAGGACCTTGGAGGCGGGGTTGCCGGGCACCTTCTCCACCGGGGTGGTCGAGGTGCCGGTGGTGCCGCCGGAGCCGTCGGTGTCGCCGCCGCCGGTGCTCCCGCCGTCCTTGTCGTCGGTGCCGCCGGTGCCGCCGCCGGAGCTCGCGGTGTCGTCCTTCTTGCCGCCCTCGTCACCGGAGGTCGACGCGTACCAGACACCGCCGCCGACGATCAGCGCGATCGCCACGACGGCCGCGACGATGATGGCCAGCTGCGCGTTGAACTTCCGCCCGCCGCCGGCCGGCTGGCCCGGCTGCGGCTGCAGCGGCATGGTCTGCTGCGGGTAGCCGTAATCGGGCTGCTGCCCGTACGGGTTGGGCTGCTGGCCGTAGGGGTTGGGCTGCTGGCCGGGGTAACCGTAGCCGGGGGGCGGCGGCGGGGTCTGGGGTGCCGTCGCCTGCGGATAGCCGTAGCCCGGAGGGGTCTGCGGCGGCTGGGGCGGCTGGGGGTAGCCGTAACCGGGCTGCTGCTGGCCCGGCGGCTGCTGAGGCTGCCCGGGCTGAGCGGGCTGTGCCGGCTGCGGCGGCTGGTCCTGCGGCGGGCCGAAACCACCCTGCTGCGGGGGCTGGTTGGGCGGCGGAGGGGGCGGTTGGGTCATGACGTGAGTACCTCGGGAGCGGAGTCGGCGGGGACGGCGGGAAGGGCGGGGAACCGAGGGGGAAGAGTCACTTGCCGTAGGCGAGCATCAACTTCTCCTTCTCGTCGGTGTCCCCGGCCAGCCGGGTGGTCGAGATGTAGAAGCGTCCGTCGACCCAGTCGATGGCCTTCGAGTAGAAGCTGCTCTCGATGTCCGCGGTGCCCGTCGGCATCTGCAGCAGCGTCGACGGGGTGTGCTTGCCGCCGGTCGTCGGGATCGACACGATCCGGCCGCCCGAGTCGTACGACGGCTGCACATACGCGATGAGCTTGCCGCCCTCGACCTTCAGCGGCAGCATCGACTCGTCCGCGGGGGACTTGACGCGCCACTTCTCCTTGCCGTCGGCGAGGTTGATCGCGACGACCTCGTTCGCCCCGGTGGTCGCCTCGGTGGGCAGGTAGAGCGTGTCGGCGTCGGCGGCCACGCCCTCGCATGCCTGGAGGTCACCGCCGAGGAATCCCCAGCCGCACTCGGGGGCGAAGTCCTCGTCGAAGGCGACCTGCGAGCGGAACTTGCCTGCGGCGGTGACCGCGGAGATGTTCCACGCGTCCTTGTCGTCGTTGGTGCTGTAGATGACCAGCGGGTCGAGGGAGTACGTGTGCTCGACGGACCAGCCCTTGCCGAACTTCTGGGTCCACCTGACCTTGCCGGTCGTGGGATCCAGTTCCTGCACCTCGTCGTGCTCCGTCGCCTGGCCGGCGTTACAGGACGCGGCGACGACCAGCCGGGCGCCGCCCGCGAACGCCTTCGGGAAACAGGCGTCGCCGTACCGCTTCTTGTCGAAGAGCTTCTTCCCGGTCCTCACGTCGTAGGCCGTGCCGGACTGCGAGCGGCCCACCATCAGCGTCTTGCCGGTGATGGAGAGCTCGATCGAGGCGGTGCTGTCGAACAGCGCGCCGTCCGCGACCTCGCCGGTCCAGCCCTTCGCACCGGTGTTGAGGTCGATCTCCTGGAGCTGGTTGCACTCGGCGCGGTCACTGACGCCGTCCATGTACGCGACGACGATCTTGTCGTCGGACGTCTGCTGCGGGGTGACCGCGCAGATCTTCTGCGGGAAGGTGACCGTGTCCCAGGTGGGGGCGCCATCACCGACGTTGTAGGCGACGAGCTGCTTGTACGCCGCCTTCACCGCGGTCTTGTCGGTGATCCACATGCCGGGGGCCTCGGCACCGTCACCGGGCGCGTCGGGTGCCTCCTTGTACCAGAGCACCTTGGCCTCGCCGGCCTGCCGGCCCTCGTTGAGGTTCTCCGGGTCCGCGCCGCCGGCACCGCTGCCGTCACCGGGGTTGACCGGGGAGTCGGACGCGGTGGGCTTGGGGTCGTCGCTCTTCTGGGCGATCGGCTCCTTGCCGTCGTCACCGCCGCCGGTGACCGCGAACACGGTCCCGCCGATGACGAGCAGCACCGCCACGGCGGCACCGATGATGACGGCCGGCTTGCCCTTGAACCGGTTGCCGGAGCCGGGCGGCGGGGTGCCGGGCGCGCCCGGGAACTGGGGCTGCGGCGGATAGCCGTACCCCTGCGGCTGCGCGTACGGCCCCGGCTGCGGCTGGCCGTACGGTCCCGGCTGCTGCGGCTGGCCGTACGGTCCGGGCTGACCATAGGGGCCCGGCTGTTGCCCGCCGTACGGACCGGACTGGTCGTACGGGCCGGACGGTTGCGCGGGCTGCTGCGGATAGCCGTAACCGGGCTGCGGGGGAGCCTGCGGCGGCGGTGGCGGTGGCGACGCTCCGAAGCCGCCGCCCTGCTGCTGTGGTGGTTGGTCCTGCGGCGCTCCGAAGCCACCCTGCGGCGGCTGGCTGGGCGGCTGAGTCATCAGCGCGTCCCCCCGTTCAGTCACTGATTTTTAGCCACGCCCTGAGGTGCGTGATGGACCCAGAGTCGTACTCAGAAAGTTCTCAGACGGCTCTTTCTATCACTCGGGGCCGACAACGCACCGGGCCGGTTCTCCCCCTGTTCCCAAGGGAGGACCGGCCCGTGACGCCCTCGTTATGCGCCTTCACGCGCCCTTCACGCGTCCTCGGCGAGTTCCAGCCATCGCAGCTCCAGGTCGTCCCGCTCGGCGGCCAAGTCCCGCAGCTCGGCGTCGAGTTTGGCCACCTTCTCGAAGTCCGTGGCGTTGTCCGCGATCTGCGCGTGCAGCCTGGTCTCCTTCTGGGAGACCTTGTCCAACTGCCGCTCGATCTTCTGGAGTTCCTTCTTCGCGACGCGCTGGTCGGCTGCGCTCTTTTCCGGTACGGCCTTGGTGACGGCCGGTGCGGGGACCGAGGCGGCCGCCACCTCCTCCATGCGCCGGCGCCGCTCCAGGTACTCGTCGATGCCGCGCGGCAGCATCCGCAGGGTGGCGTCGCCGAGGAGGGCGAAGACGCGGTCGGTGGTGCGCTCGATGAAGAACCGGTCGTGGGAGATGACGACCATGGAGCCGGGCCAGCCGTCGAGTACGTCCTCCAGCTGGGTCAGCGTCTCGATGTCGAGGTCGTTGGTGGGCTCGTCGAGGAAGAGGACGTTGGGCTCGTCCATGAGGAGACGCAGCAGCTGCAGCCGGCGCCGCTCACCGCCGGACAGGTCACCGACGGGCGTCCACTGCTTCTCCTTGTTGAAGCCGAACGTCTCGCACAGCTGCCCGGCGGTCATCTCGCGCCCCTTGCCGAGGTCGACGCGCTCCCGCACCTGCTGGACTGCCTGCACCACCCGCCAGGTCGGGTCGAGTTCGGCGACCTCCTGGGAGAGGTAGGCGAGCTTCACGGTCCTGCCCACGGCGATCCGCCCGCCGGCCGGCTGCGTCTCGCCCTGCGTCAGGGCGGCCTCGGCCATGGCCCGCAGCAGGGAGGTCTTCCCGGCGCCGTTCACCCCGACCAGACCGATCCGGTCGCCCGGGCCGAGCTGCCAGGTCACGTGCTTGAGCAGCACCTTGGGACCGGCCTGGACGGTCACGTCCTCCAGGTCGAAAACGGTCTTCCCGAGCCGCGTCGAGGCGAACTTCATCAGCTCGCTGCTGTCGCGGGGCGGCGGCACGTCCGCGATGAGCTCGTTGGCCGCCTCCACGCGGAAGCGCGGCTTGGACGTACGGGCCGGGGCGCCGCGTCGCAGCCACGCCAGCTCCTTGCGGACCAGGTTCTGCCGCTTGGTCTCCTCCGTGGCGGCGATGCGCTCACGCTCGGCGCGCGCGAAGACGTAGTCGGAGTAGCCGCCCTCGTACTCGTAGACGTCGCCCTTCTGCACGTCCCACATCCGGGTGCAGACCTGGTCCAGGAACCACCGGTCGTGGGTCACGCAGACGAGCGCGGAGCGGCGCTCGCGCAGGTGCCGGGCGAGCCAGGCGATGCCCTCCACGTCGAGGTGGTTGGTGGGCTCGTCCAGGACGATCAGGTCCTGCTCCTCGATGAGCAGCTTGGCGAGCGCGATGCGGCGCCGCTCACCGCCGGAGAGCGGGGCGATGACGGTGTCGAGCCCCTGCGGGAACCCTGGCATGTCGAGCCCGCCGAACAGCCCGGTGAGGACGTCCCTGATCTTCGCGTTCCCGGCCCACTCGTGGTCGGCCATGTCCCGGATGACCTCGTGTCGGACGGTGGCCGTCGGGTCGAGGGAGTCGTGCTGGGTCAGCACCCCGGTCCGCAGTCCGCCCGAGTGCGTGACCCGGCCGGTGTCGGCGTCCTCCAGCTTGGCGAGCATCCGGATCAGCGTCGTCTTGCCGTCGCCGTTCCGCCCGACCACCCCGATGCGGTCGCCCTCGGAGACGCCGAGCGAGACGCCGTCCAGCAGGGCACGGGTGCCGTACACCTTGCTGACGTTCTCGACATTGACCAGATTGACGGCCATTACTCTCCTGACAAGGGGGACGATCGACCTTCCAGAGTAGTCGGCGGGGCGGGTGGTCATCCCCGGGCCGGGGTTCTCGCCCCCGCCGCCCCTTCCCGTCCCGTCTCCTGGGGGCTCCGCCCCCAGGCCCACGGCCTTCGCCCACCCACCACCCGACTCGGTGGGTTGCAACGGTCACCTCTCGACCCACCGAGTCGGGTGGTGGGTGGGCACAGGTCCGGGGGTCTGGGGGCGGAGCCCCCCAGGGACGCACCCCCACCCGGGGATCAGCGCCTGATCGTGGCCCCCGGTGCCGGCCCGGAAGTCGTCCGTACGCTCCTGCACGTGCCGGACGTGTGCAGGGCCTCCGCCACCTTCGTCGCCGACTCGGCGTCCCGGGCGAGGAACGCCGTGGTCGGGCCCGAGCCCGAGACGAGGGTGGCCAGGGCACCGGCGGCCCGCCCGGCCGCAAGGGTGTCGGCGAGTTCCGGGAAGAGGGAGAGGGCCGCGGGCTGGAGGTCGTTGGAGACGGCGGCGGCGAGCGCGTGGGGATCGCCCTTGGCGAGGGCGTCGAGCAGCGGCTGGGAGGCGACCGGCTCGGGAACGTCCCGCCCTTCCGCCAGCCGGTCGAACTCGCGGAAGACGGCCGGCGTGGACAGCCCGCGCTCCGCCATCGCGAACACCCAGTGGAAGGTCCCGCCCACCTCCAGGAGCCGCAGTTTCTCGCCGCGCCCGGTGCCGAGGGCCGCCCCGCCGACCAGGCTGAACGGCACGTCGCTGCCCAGCTCGGCGCAGATGTCGAGGAGTTCCTCGCGGGAGGCGTTCGTGCCCCACAACGCGTCGCAGGCGACGAGGGCTCCGGCGCCGTCCGCGCTGCCGCCCGCCATGCCCCCCGCCACCGGGATGTCCTTGGCGATGTGGAGGTGCACGGCGGGGTCGAGGCCGTGGCGCTCGGCGAGGGCGACCGCCGCGCGCGCCGCCAAATTCGTGCGGTCCAGGGGGACCTGGCCCGCATCCGGCCCCGCGCAGGTCACGCGCAGTTCGTCGGCCGGGGTCACCGTCACCTCGTCGTAGAGGCCGACCGCGAGGAAGACGTTGGCCAGGTCGTGGAAGCCGTCGGGACGGGCGGCGCCGACCGCGAGTTGGACGTTGACCTTGGCGGGGACCCGCACGGTGACGCTCACTGCTCGGCCTGCTCCTCGGTGTCGGCGTTGCCCGCGTTGTCGGCGTCCGTCTTGTCGCCGGCGTCCGACGTGTTCTCGGCGTCTGTCTTGTTCTCGGCGATCCGGGCGAACTCCTCCACCGTCAGGGCCTCCCCGCGTGCCTGCGGCGAGACCCCGGCGGCGATCAGGGCGGCCTCGGCGGCGGCCGCCGACCCCGCCCAGCCGGCGAGCGCGGCCCGCAGGGTCTTCCTCCGCTGCGCGAACGCGGCGTCGACGACGGCGAAGACCTCGTGCCGGGAGGCGGTGGTCTTGAGCGGCTCGGCCCGCCGCACCAGCGAGACCAGCCCGCTGTCGACGTTCGGGGCGGGCCAGAAGACCTTGCGGCCGATGGAGCCGGCCCGCTTGACCTCGGCGTACCAGTTCGCCTTGACCGACGGGACGCCGTAGACCCGCGAACCGGGCGGAGCGGCGAGCCGGTCGGCGACCTCGGCCTGGACCATGACGAGGGTGCGCTCGATGCTCGGGAAGGTGTCGAGCATGTGCAGCAGGACCGGCACGGCCACGTTGTACGGCAGGTTCGCGACCAGCGCGGTCGGGGCGGGGCCCGGCAGCTCCCGCACCTGCATGGCGTCGGAGTTCACCAGCGCGAACCGGTCGGCCCGGTCCGGCATCCGCGCCGCGACCGTGGCGGGCAGCGCGCCGGCGAGGACGTCGTCGATCTCGACGGCGACGACCCGGTCGGCGGCCTCCAGCAGGGCGAGCGTGAGCGAGCCGAGTCCCGGTCCCACCTCGACCACCGTGTCGTCGGGGCGGACCCCGGCGGTGCGGACGATGCGGCGGACCGTGTTCGCATCGATCACGAAGTTCTGACCGCGCTGCTTGGTGGGACGCACACCGAGCGCTGCCGCGAGTTCGCGGACGTCGGCGGGGCCCAGGAGGGCGTCGGAGGTGGGGCTGTTCACGGGGACAAGGGTACGGGCGGGCCAGGCCGCGGGCGTACGGCCCCAGCTGCAGGCAGTCAGGCCGCCGGGGCGGCACCCGCTCGGCGTCGGGGCTGGGCCAGGGTGGGTCGCGCAGCCCGGCGTTGCGGGGTGCCGCTGCGCCCACCCTCCCCCACTCTCGACTTCGCTCGAGCGGGGGGACCCCCATCGCCTCAGCGGCACGACTGCCCGCAGCTCGGTCGTGGGACGCCCGACGCTCACCCCTGCAAGCGGGTCCCGCAGTGCGGCCAGGGGCTCGCCCCCTGGCGCACGTACAGCTTCTTCGCCCGGAACGTCTGTTCCGCCGCCGAGGCGTCCTGCGGGCGCCCCTTGCCGCCGAGGCTCTGCCAGGTCCGGGTGTCGAACTGGTACAGCCCGCCGTACGTCCCCGAAGGATCGACCGCGCCCGGCCGTCCCCCGGACTCGCAGGTCGCGAGGCCCTGCCAGTCCAGGTCGTCGGCGCCCCGCACGGACATCGGCAGCGGCTTCGTGCCCACCCTGACCACCTGCGCGCGCGGCTCCCGCACGACCTCGGTCCGGGTCCGCCGCGGCTTCTGCCGGACCCCGTTGACGGTCTGCAGGGAGTACGTGATCCGCCGCAGCCCCGGCTGCCCGGCCCGGTCGACGATCTCGGTGCCCCGGAACAGGGAGGGGTCCTCGGTCCGCTCCACCTCGAAGGGGATCGCCTCGTCGCGGACCTCCTTGATGCGCGTGATCCGCAGCACGGTGACGGTCTGCCCGTCGCGCGGGAAGCTGTCCGGAGCGACGGACGTGGTGTCCTGCCCGCGCAGGGTGATCCCGGCCTGCTCGACGGCTTCCCGGACGGTCGCCGCGTTGGTACGGATCGTGCGGGCCCGCCCGTCCGCCATGACCGTCACGGCGCGTTCGGTCCGCACGTCCAGTGCGAGCCCTCGGCGCCCGATGGGCAGGGAGCGCGAGACCGACAGATAGGCGCCCTGCGCACGCACTCCCAACTGCTGAAGCGCCCCTTCCACCGTGCGTGCCGTGGTCCACACCTCGTGCCGGTGTCCGTCGATCGTGAGCCGTACGGGGCGGCCGTAGCGCACCGCGACCTCGTCGCCGCTGGCCAGGTCCTCGCCGGGGGCGGGCGCGACCACGTCGTGCGGGCCGACCTGCACGCCCTCCTCGGCGAGCAGTTCGGAGACGTCGTCCGCGAAGGTGTGCAGGGTGCGGGGCCGGCCGTCGACGCTGAGCTCGATCGCCTTGTCCTCGGCGACGAAGGCGGTGGTGCCACCCGCGAGGAACGCCACGACCAGCGCCTGGGGGAGCAGCCGGCGCACGGTGCCGTCCGAGCGCTCGGTGTTCCGGGCCCTGCGCCGCCGCGCGGCCCGCCCGCTTCCCTCGGCGCGTACGACGGGGGCGGGCGCCTCGTGCGCGGGCGTGTACGTGTCGTCGTAGGGGGGCGGCGCCACGTACACGCCGTAGGCCAGCGTCGGGGCGCTGTGCACGTCGGTGTACGGCTTGCTCGGGCCGTACGTCTCGTACGTCTGGTGCTGCGAGTTGCTCACGCCGACACGCTCCAGGGGCCGGAGGGGTCCAGAGGGGTCCGGATCGGGCCCCCAGAACCTAGCGGAGCGATCGTCACTCTCCAAAGCGACGCGGCTACCCAGCGTTGCCGTCGGGTGGTCGGGGGACGGACAGGTCGTGGTCAGTAGTCGAACGCGCGTGCCGTGTTGGCGGCGAGTGCCGACGCCAGCGCGTCCTCGTCGACGCCGCGCACTGCGGCCATCGCCCGCACCGTGACCGGAATGAGATACGGGGCGTTGGGCCGTCCGCGGTACGGCACCGGAGTGAGGAAGGGCGCGTCGGTCTCCACCAGGAGCAGTTCCGCCGGCGCCGTGGCCACGGCGTCCCGCAGGTTCTGGGCGTTCTTGAAGGTGACGTTGCCGGCGAAGGACATGAAGTATCCGGCGCGGGCGCAGATCTCCGCCATCTCGGCGTCGCCGGAGTAGCAGTGGAAGACGGTCCGCTCGGGGGCGCCCTCCTCCTTCAGCACGCGCAGGACGTCGGCGTGGGCGTCCCGGTCGTGGATGACCAGGGCCTTGCCGTGCCGCTTGGCGATCTCTATGTGGGCGCGGAAGGACCTCTCCTGCGCCTCCTTGCCCTCGGGGCCGGTGCGGAAGTAGTCGAGGCCCGTCTCGCCGACGCCCTTGACCTGGGGCAGCGCCGCCAGCCGGTCGATCTCGGCGAGGGCCTCGTCGAGACCCGCGTCGCCGCCGGGGGTGCGCGCGCCCTGCCGGGACCAGCCGTCGGGGTCGCCGTGAACGATCCGCGGGGCCTCGTTCGGGTGCAGGGCGACGGTCGCGTGGACGGCGTCGTGGCGTTCGGCCGTCTCGGCCGCCCACCGCGAGCCGGCCACGTCGCAGCCGACCTGCACGACCGTGGTCACGCCCACCGCCGCTGCTTTGGCCAGCCCTTCCTCCACGGTCCCCGACTGCATGTCGAGGTGGGTGTGGGAGTCGGCGACCGGTACCCGCAGGGGTTCCGGGAGCGGCGGGGCGGCGTTCTTGTCGGCGTTCGAAGGCATGCCCCGATCCTACGAAAGGGGCATGCCTTCGACGGTGCCGGAGCGGGTCAGCTCGCCTTGCGCTGGAACGGGTGCAGGAGGTCGGAGAGGTGCCAGTGATGCTGCTGCCCCTCGGCGTCGGACGCCGGTGCCTCCGCCGGACCGGCGGGCGGCGTGCGGTGCTGCCGGTACGCCGCGTCGCGGGCCGACGCGACCCGGCCCGGCCGCATGATCCGTACGACGTGGTTGTCGCAGTTGCTGCACGTGGGCCGGGAGAGCGGGGAGGGCACGACCTGGCCGTTCGCCACGTACAGCACGAACTCGTGGTCGTCGGCGTCCACGTGGTGCTCTATCTCGTACGACTGCTCCCATCCGTGCCCGCAGCGCATGCAGGCGAAGGAATACGACTCGTGGACGACGGCCGTGGCGCCGGCGCGGAGTCCGGTCTGCCCTGCGATCTCACTCATGCCAGCTCCTGTTGTCCGCTGGATCGAGGGACGGATGAGCCCCTCGCTTCAGTGGACGCCTCCACCAGCATGAACGCAGCAAGCCTGTCGAGTGTTGGCGTCGATTTGGGCGTCCCTTGCCAAACCGCCCCCTTGACCGTCTTGGGGCTTTGCCTTCCAGGCCGACTCTTTGCGCATGCATGGGGCGCTCGCTCAGAGGAGATACGCCCTGCTCAGGGGTCGTGTGCGCCAGCTCACAAGATGCGTACGCCGGGTGCACACAACAAGCCGTGCGCCCACCCTTACGCCCCCTCGTCCTCCCGATCCGCCCCCTGTTCTCCCTGTTCACGCCCCCGCGTTCTTCGCCGCCACCACCGCGTCGAACACCTGCCGCTTGGGCAGTCCCGCCTCGGCGGCCACCGCGGCGATCGCCTCCTTGCGCCGCTCCCCCGCCTCCTCGCGCACCCGCACCCGCCGCACCAGCTCCACGGCGTCGAGCTCCTCGGGGCCGCGCTCCGGCGCCCCCTCCACGACGACGGTGATCTCCCCGCGTACGCCCTCCGCCGCCCACGCCGCCAGCTCACCCAGCCCGCCGCGCCTGACCTCCTCGTACGTCTTGGTCAGCTCCCGGCACACGGCGGCCCGCCGGTCGGCGCCGAACACCTCGGCCATCGCCGCGAGGGTGTCGTCGAGCCGGTGCGGGGCCTCGAAGTAGACGAGGGTGCGCCGCTCCTCGGCCACTTCCCGCAGCCGGGACAGCCGCTCGCCCGCCTTCCGGGGCAGGAACCCCTCGAAGCAGAACCGGTCGACGGGCAGCCCGGACAGCGCGAGCGCGGTGAGCACGGCGGACGGCCCCGGTACGGCCGTGACCCGGATGTCCTTCTCGACGGCGGCGGCGACGAGCCGGTACCCGGGGTCGGACACGGACGGCATGCCCGCGTCCGTCACCAGCAGCACCCGGGCGCCGCCCACCAGCGCCTCGACCAGCTCGGGCGTCCGGGCGGCCTCGTTGCCCTCGAAGTAGGAGACGACCCTCCCCTTGGGCGTCACGCCCAGCGCCTGCGTGAGCCGTCGCAGTCGGCGGGTGTCCTCGGCGGCGACGACGTCGGCACCGGCCAGTTCCTCGGCGAGCCGGGGCGGGGCGTCGGAGATGTCGCCGATGGGAGTACCGGCAAGGACCAGGGTTCCGGGCGTAACTGTCACGTTTCCATCCTCGCAGGGGCCCAACCACGGGACTCACACAGCGCCGTTCCCTACGATGGCGCGGTGACCAGTACCGCGTCCTCCATGGACACCCGGCAGGAGCAGGCCCACCAGGACCAGCGGCCGTCGTGGCAGCAGCGGCTGCGCCGCTTCGGCTATGCGGCGGGGCCCAGAAGCGACGTCCGCGATCGCCTGGTGCCGCCCTATGTCGAGCCGAGCCCGCGGCTGTGGCAGGTCCTCGGGGTGTCCAAGGAGTTCGCCGGGCGCATCGGCCGCTGGTCCGCCTGGGGCGGTCCGCTGCTGGTGACGCTGTTCGCGGGCGTCATCCGGTTCTGGAACCTGGGCAACCCGAAGGCGGTGATATTCGACGAGACGTACTACGCGAAGGACGCGTGGGCCCTCGTCCACCGCGGCTTCGAGGTCAACTGGGACAAGAACGTCAACAACCTGATTTTGTCGAACAACGGGAACGTCCCGGTCCCGACGGACCCGGCGTACGTGGTGCACCCGCCGGTCGGCAAGTACGTCATCGGGCTCGGGGAGCTGATCTTCGGGTTCAACCCCTTCGGCTGGCGGTTCATGACCGCCCTGCTCGGCACCCTGGCGATCCTGATGCTGTGCCGGATCGGCCGCCGCCTGTTCCGCTCCACGTTCCTCGGCTGCCTGGCCGGCGCACTGATGGCGGTGGACGGCCTGGCGTTCGTGATGGCCCGCACTTCGCTGCTCGACGGCGTGCTGATGTTCTTCGTGCTGGCCGCGTTCGGCTGCCTGCTGATCGACCGCGACAGGGCGCGTGAGAAGCTCGCCGCCGCGCTCCCGGCCGACGCCGACGGCCGGGTCCGCCCCGACGCGCACATCGCCGAGACCATCCGCTTCGGGTGGCGCCCCTGGCGCTGGCTGGCGGGCCTGATGATGGGCCTGGCCATCGGCACCAAGTGGAACGGCCTGTACGTCCTCGTCTTCTTCTGCGTGCTGGCGGTGCTGTGGGACGTCGGCTCCCGCAGGGTCGCGGGCGCGGGCCGCCCGTACGAGGCGGTGCTCAAGCACGATCTCGGCTTCGCGTTCCTGGCCACCGTGCCGGTCGCGATCGCCACGTACATCGTCTCGTGGACCGGCTGGATCCTCTCCCCGTCCGACGGCACCGGCGGCTACTACCGCAACTGGGCGGCGACCGACGGCAAGGGCAGCAGCTGGTCGTGGCTCTTCCCGGAGTGGTGGCGCAGCCTGTGGCACTACGAGCACGAGGTCTACAAGTTCAACATCAACCTCTCCTCGCCGCACACCTACCAGTCCAACCCGTGGAGCTGGATCGTCACCGGCCGCCCGGTCTCGTACTTCTACGAGTCCCCCGCGCCCGGCAAGGACGGCTGCCCCGCCGACGCGGGCGAGAAGTGCGCCCGTGAGGTGCTGGCGATCGGTACGCCACTGCTGTGGTGGGTGGGCTGCTTCGCGATCCTGTACGTCCTGTGGCGCTGGTTCTTCCGCCGCGACTGGCGGGCCGGCGCGATCGCCTGCGGCATCGCGGCCGGTTACCTGCCCTGGTTCCTCTACCAGGACCGCACGATCTTCTTCTTCTACACGATCGTCTTCGTCCCGTTCCTCTGCCTGGCCGTCGCGATGCTCCTCGGCGCGATCATCGGCCCACCCGGCTCCAGCGACACCCGCCGGGTGGCGGGCGCCACGGGTGCGGGTGTCCTGGTCCTGCTGATCGCCTGGAACTTCGTCTATTTCTGGCCGATCTTCACGGGCACCCCGATCCCGATAGACCAGTGGCGGTCACGGATGTGGCTGGACACCTGGGTCTAGCCGGCCGGCACCTGGTGCCGGCTAGCCGGAGACCTCGATGATCCGGCCGTTCTCGTCGACGGTGTGGGTCTCCCAGTACACGTCCCACTTGTCGCCGACGTGCTCGGGCTCCTTGCCCTCGGGGTAGCGGGCGTACCCCTTCGGCGGGTCCTGGTCGTCGGGAACGCAGGCGCTTCCGGTGCTGCCCACGGCGAGGACGCCGTACTCGCCGCCGCCACAGGTCGCGTCCTGTGACGAGCAACCCGTCAGCAGGACGGCGGCGGTCGTGACGGCCAGTGCGAGGCCCGGGATGTTCTTGCGCACGATTGACTCCCCCTTGGTCGGTGGGACCAGCCTGGGCGAGGCGCGGGAGGGCCCGCATGAGTAGCCGTACTCAAATGTAGGGCGTCGTGCTATTCGGTCACGTGTTCCCACCGATTCGCTCAACAAAAGCGAAACACCCGTTACAGCCGTCACGGCTTCCGCATAGAGTGCGAGCGATCAGGAGCCTTTCTGAACGCGTTCAGAAGATGCGTGGAAGGCACAACGGGGAGGGGAAGCCCAATGGGCAAGGGGGTGAAGACCGCCGTCATCGGCGGTGTGTTCGCCGTCATGGTCGGCGGCGCGGGGTACGGGGCGTACAACGTCGTGTCCGCGCTGAACGGCGGCGGGGACGGGGGCGGCGGGACGGGTTCGGCCGGTCCGGCCGAGGTCAGGAGCGGGCCGCCGAGCGCGGACGAGGTCAAGGAGACGACCGGCAGGTTCTTCGCGGCCTGGGAGAAGGGCGACGCGGCGGACGCGGCGGGGTACACGAACAACGACACGGCGGCGGAGCCGCTGCTCACGGCCTACGCCGGGGCCGCCCACATCAGTGACGTGAAGATCACTCCCGGTGCGGCGTCCGGTGCCACCGTGCCCTACACGGTGAAGGCGAAGGTGGCCTACGACGGGAAGTCCAAGCCGCTGACGTACAAGAGCGAACTGACCGTGGTGCGCGGGGTCACCACCGGGCGCGCGCTGGTCGACTGGCAGCCGTCCGTGATCCACCCCGAGCTGCAGCGGGACGACACCCTGGTCACCGAGGAGTCGGCGAACCCGCCGATCGAGGCCGTGGACCGGAACGGGACGGTGCTGACGGAGGAGAAGTACCCGTCCCTGGGGCCGATCCTGGACGCGTTGCGCGGCAAGTACGGCGACAAGGCCGGCGGCACCCCCGGCGTCGAACTGGCGATCCGGCACGCCGCCGGGGGCGCCGCCGACACCCCGCTGCTGACGCTCGTCGAGGGCAAGCCGGGCAAGCTGGAGACCACGCTCAGCGCGACCGCGCAGGCCGCCGCGGAGAAGGCGGTCAAGCTGTACGCCCAGTCGTCGGTCGTCGCCGTCAAGCCCAGCACGGGTGAGGTGCTGGCGGTGGCGAACAACCGCGAGGACGCCTTCAACGCGGCCTTCGAGGGCACCGTCGCGCCCGGCTCCACCATGAAGATCATCACCGCCGCGATGCTCATAGACAACGGCGTGACCTCGATGAACGGTCCGGCGCCCTGCGACAACACGGCCGTGTGGCAGAGCCAGACCTTCAAGAACCTCACGAACATGCAGCCCAACGAGAACGCCACCCTCGCCAACAGCTTCCTGCGGTCCTGCAACACCGCCTTCGTCAAGCTCATCGACGAGAAGCCGCTCACCGACGAGTCGCTGACCACCGAGGCGCAGACGCGCTTCGGGATCGGCCTGGACTGGAAGACCGGCGTCGTCTCCTTCGACGGCCGTGTCCCCGCCTCCGGCGGCCCGGACCGCGCGGCCAACGCCATCGGGCAGGGACAGGTCCAGATGAACCCGCTGAACATGGCCTCCGTGACGGCCACCGCCATCACCGGCGACTTCCGCCAGCCCTACCTGGTGTCGCCGCAGCTCGACGACCGCCAACTGGCCACCGCCAAGGGGCTGCCGTACAACACCGCCTCCCAGCTGAAGCAGATGATGCGGCTGACCGCGACCCAGGGCACCGCCCAGAAGGCGATGGCCGGGCTCGGCGGCGACATCGGCGCGAAGACCGGTTCCGCCGAGGTCGACGGGCAGGCCGTGTCCAACAGCTGGTTTACCGGCTTCCGCGACGACGTGTCCGCGGCGGCGATGACCGAGGAGGGCGGGCACGGCGGCGACGCGGCCGGGCCGATTGTCGCAGCTGTGCTACGAGCTGCCGGCTGAAGTCATCCGCAGGGGACGGGACTCTAGGGTGGGGTCGTCGTTGAGGTGAATGAGGGCAACGGGGACCCTGGAGATCTTGCGGAGGATCGAAGGCTGTGGGTAACAGAAGGCGCGTCGCCGAGCGACGGAAGACCAAGCCCGCCGTGATCGGCGGGATGATCGCCGTGGTGGTCGGCGGCGCCGGCGTCGGCGTCTACGCGCTGTACGGCGGCGGGGCCGCGGCCGACGACCGCACCCAGTCGACGTCCGCCACCGCCGAGGAAAAGGCGAAGGACATCCCGTCCGGTCCGCTGTCGGCGACCGAGGTCACCACCGCCGCGCGGAAGTTCCTCACGGCCTGGCAGCAGGGCGAGGTGACCGCCGCCGCGGCCGCCACCGACGACGCGAAGCCGGCCACCGCCCTGCTGACCGGCTACACCAAGGACGCCCACATCAAGGGCGTCACGCTCACCGCGGGCGCGCGCACCGGCGACAAGGTCCCCTTCTCCGTGAAGGGGACGGTGTCGTACAAGGGCACCGAGAAGCCGCTGTCGTACGACAGCGCGCTCACCGTGGTCCGCGGCACCGGCGACGGAAAGCCGGTCGTCGACTGGCACGCCTCCGTCCTCCACCCGGACCTCCAGGACGGCGACACCCTGGTCACCGGCGAGTCCGGGACCCCGCCGATCAAGGCGGTCGACCGGGACGGCGGGGAGCTGACCGAGGCGAAGTACCCATCGCTGGGCACGGTCCTGGACGGGCTGCGCGAGAAGTACGGCAAGACGGCCGGCGGCAAGGCGGGCATCGAGCTGCGGGTCGTGCGCGGCACGTCCGCGAAGTCGTCGAAGGCGTCCGACAAGACCCTGCTGGAGCTGAGCAAGGGCACGCCGGGCACCGTGAAGACGACCCTGGACCCGAGGCTCCAGGCTGCGGCCGAGGCACAGGTGGCCAGGAAGGCACGGTCGTCGGTCGTCCTGATGCGCCCCTCCACGGGCGAGATCCTCGCCGCGGCGAACGCCTCCCACGGCTTCAACACCGCCTTCCAGGGCTCCCTCGCCCCGGGCTCCACGATGAAGGTCATCACCTCGTCGATGCTGATCGAGAAGGGGCTCGCGTCGGCGGACAAGCCGCATCCGTGCCCGAAGTACTTCACGTACGGCGGCTGGAAGTTCCAGAACGACGACAAGTTCCAGATCAAGGGCGGCACCTTCAAGGCGAGCTTCGCCCGGTCCTGCAACACCGCCTTCATCAGCCAGGCGCCCGACCTGGAGAACGACGACCTGACCAAGCAGGCCCAGCAGGTGTTCGGCCTGGGACTGAACAACTGGGCCATCGGTGTGCCGTCCTTCGACGGCTCGGTGCCGGTGCAGAGCGCGGCCCAGATGGCGGCCTCGCTCATCGGGCAGGGCGGGGTCCGGATGAATCCGCTGAACATGGCGTCGGTGTCGGCGACGGTCGCGTCCGGCACCTTCAAGCAGCCCTACCTGGTGTCCCCGACGGTCGACGACCGCACCCTGGCGAAGGCCTCGCGCACCCTGTCCGCGGGCACCCTCTCCCAGCTGCGGGAGCTGATGGCGTACACGGCGGCCTACGGCACGGCGGCCGAGGCGATGTCCGGGGTCACCGGGAACGTCGGCGCGAAGACCGGTTCGGCGGAGGTCGACGGCCAGAAGAAGCCGAACGGCTGGTTCACCGCGTACCGGGGCGACCTGGCGGCCGCGGGCGTGGTCCAGCAGGGCGGCCACGGCGGCGAGACGGCGGGACCGATCGTGGCGTCACTGCTGAAGCTGGGCGGCTGACTCCCCGCGTCCCACCGGCGTCGCCAGGTACGTCCGCCGCAGGAACCTGAGCAGCGCCTTCGTCTCGAACTGCACCACCGAGACGCCCTGCGCGGAGTGGAACTCGACCACGGCCTGCACCCGGCCGCACGGCCACACGCGGACCTCTCCGCTGCCGACCGGGGCGCGCAGCCCCTGTTCGAGGAGTGAGCGCGAGAACGTCCACTCGTCGTGGGTGCTCGGCAGACCGACCCGGACCGAACGCGGGTCGGTCTCGGGGTCGTAACGAAGGATCACCGGGACGGCCTCGTCCTCCACGACGTCCGCGTCCGAAACGATGTGGGCTCGCGCGTACTGTTCGACTACAGACATCGTGACGGGCCTCTCACGCTGCGTAACCTGTGCGGAAGCTGTGCATCCACTGCCTCTCCAGCGTCGCATATTTCCCGGATTCCGCCCCCGGGGCCGTGCTCCTTGCTCCTGGCTACGGACAGCTGTTCGTGGTGCACCTCTCTTGCAAGTAGTTCGCAACAAGCCACTATCATCGAACGGTGCATGTTCCTGACGGATTCATCGACGCCCCCATCTCGGTGGCGACCGGCGCGGTCGCCGCGGCCGCGGTCGCTGTGAGCCTGCGCGGCGCCCGCCGTGAACTGGACGAACGCACCGCGCCGCTGGCCGGCCTGGTGGCGGCGTTCATCTTCGCCGTGCAGATGCTGAACTTCCCCGTCGCGGCGGGGACCAGCGGACATCTGCTCGGCGGTGCGCTCGCGGCGATCCTCGTCGGCCCCTACACCGGTGTGCTGTGCATTGCCGTGGTCCTGCTCATGCAGGGCATCCTGTTCGCGGACGGCGGCCTCACCGCGCTCGGCGTGAACATCACGGTCATGGGCGTCGTCACGACGGTCGTCGCCTACGTCCTCTTCCGCGGGCTGGTGAAGGTGCTGCCCCGCAAGCGGCGCTCCATCACCGTCGCCTCCTTCGTCGCCGCCCTGGTCTCCGTGCCCACCGCGGCTCTCGCCTTCACCTTCCTCTACTGGCTCGGCGGCACCACCGACGTCTCGATCGGCAAGGTCGCCACCGCCATGGTCGGCGTGCACATCCTGATCGGCGTCGGCGAGGCCGCGATCACCGCGCTGACCGTCGGCGCCGTCGTCGCCGTCCGCCCGGACCTCGTGTACGGCGCCCGTGGCCTGCACCAGAAGCTGAAGCTGCGGGTGAACGGCGAGCTGGTCGACGTGCCCGACGCCGAACCGGTGCCGGTCGCCGCCCGGTCCCACCGCAAGGTGTGGGCCGTCGGCCTGGTCACCTCCCTCGTCCTGGCAGGGTTCGTCAGCTTCTACGCCTCCGCGAACCCCGACGGTCTGGAGAAGGTCGCCGCCGACAAGGGCATCGACGCGAAGACCGAGGAGCACGCGGCCGCGGACTCCCCGCTCGCCGACTACGGCGTCAAGGACGTGGACGACGCCCGCCTGTCCGGTGGTCTCGCCGGTGTGATCGGCGTCGGGGTCACGGTCGTCGCGGGCAGCACCGTGTTCTGGGCGGTGCGCAGGCGCCGCACCAACGACACCTCGCCCGTCAGCACGGGCGTGTGACATGGGTGCCGGGCACGCGCACAAGCTCTACCGGCACGGGCACTCGCCCGTGCACGCCCTGCCGCCGCACACGAAACTCGCGGCGACCTTCGCCTTCGTGCTGGTCGTGGTGTCGACCCCGCGGGAGGCGATGTGGGCGTTCGGGCTGTACGCCGTGCTCCTGGCCTGCGTCGCGTACGCGGCCCGCGTGCCCGCCGGTTTCCTGCTCAAGCGGCTGCTGATCGAGGTGCCGTTCGTCGCCTTCGCGGTGCTGATGCCGTTCGTGGCGGAGGGCGAGCGCGTCGAGGTCCTGGGCCTCCAGCTGAGCGTGAGCGGCCTGTGGGGCGCCTGGAACGTGCTCGCCAAGGGGACCCTCGGCGTCGCCGCGTCCGTACTCCTCGCCTCCACGACCGAACTGCGCGAACTCCTCCTCGGACTCCAGCGGCTGAAGCTCCCGCCGCTGCTCGTGCAGATCGCCTCCTTCATGATCCGGTACGGCGACGTCATCACGGACGAGATGCGGCGGATGCGGATCGCCCGGGAGTCGCGGGGCTTCGAGGCGAGCGGCGTCAAACACTGGGGCGTCCTCGCGAAGTCCGCGGGGGCGCTGTTCATCCGCTCCTACGAACGCGGCGAGCGCGTGCACCTGGCCATGATCAGCCGCGGGTACGCCGGTTCGATGCCGGTCATCGACGAGGTGACCGCGTCCCGGGCGCAGTGGTCGTCCGCGCTGACCCTCCCGTTCGCCGCCCTCGTCGTATGTCTGCTGGGATGGACGCTGTGACCGCTTCCCTCGAGGTCTCCGGCCTCGCCTTCGCCTATCCCGACGGCCATCAGGCCCTGTTCGGCGTGGACTTCGCCATCGCCCGCGGCGAGCGGGTCGCGCTGCTCGGGCCGAACGGCGCCGGCAAGACGACTCTGGTGCTGCACCTCAACGGCATCCTGAGCGGCGGCACCGGCACCGTGAAGGTCGCCGGACTGCCCGTCGGCAGGCAGCACATGGCCGAGATCCGGCGCAAGGTCGGCATCGTCTTCCAGGACCCGGACGACCAGCTCTTCATGCCGAGCGTGCGCGAGGACGTGGCGTTCGGGCCGGCGGCGGCCGGGCTGAAGGGGCCCGAGCTGGAGCAACGCGTGCGGACGGCCCTGGAGCGGGTCGGCATGCAGGACTTCGCCGACCGGCCCCCGCACCACCTCTCCTTCGGCCAGCGGCGCCGGGTGGCGGTCGCGACGGTGCTGGCGATGGAGCCGGAGATCCTCGTCCTCGACGAGCCCTCCTCCAACCTCGACCCCGCCTCCCGCCGCGAACTGGCCGACATCCTGCGGTCCTTGGACGTGACCGTCCTGATGGTCACGCACGACCTGCCGTACGCCCTGGAGCTGTGCCCGCGCTCGCTGATCCTGAGCGACGGCACGATCGCCGCCGACGGGAAGACCGGGGAACTCCTGGCCGACGACGAGCTGATGCGCGCCCACCGGCTGGAGCTGCCGTTCGGTTTCGATCCGCGTCCGGCGCCGGTGCCCGGAGGCCGTCCGTGACAATGGGCGCGTGACGAACCAAGAGGACGCCGGTGCCGAGGGCTCGCTGCTGCTGGACGACCAGCTGTGCTTCGCGCTGTACGCCGCCCAGCGGGCGGTGACGGCCGCGTACCGGCCGCTCCTGGAGGACCTCGGCCTCACCTACCCGCAGTACCTCGTGCTGCTGGTGCTGTGGGAGCGCGGCGAGATCACGATCAAGGAGCTGGCGGGCGCCCTGCGCCTCGACTACGGCACGGTGTCGCCGTTGCTGAAGCGACTGGAGAGCGCGGGGCTCGTGCGCCGGGAGCGCGCGGTGAGCGACGAGCGCTCGGTGCTGGTCGCGTGCACGGGGCGCGGGGAGGCACTCAAGGAGCGCGCGGGGCGGGTGCCCGGCGCCCTGCTCACGGCCACGGAGCTGGACGGCGCGGAGGCCGCGCGGCTGCGCGAGGAGCTGTGGCGGCTCGCGGACCGGGCGGAGGCCGCGGCCGAGCGCGGCCGCTGACCCCGGCCCCGGCATCACTCGTTGACATCGCGTTACCCGCGGTTGCCCCTCCCGGCCGTGCAAGGCATGGCTACCGGCCGGTACCTTGTGCACGATGTACTTGCTGGGGGAGGTTCTGCCGTGATCGAAGAGACCGTCGAAAGTGCCGCCGTCGCCGTCTCCGTCGACACCCGTCCGACGAAGATCGCATACGTCGCTGAGGCCACCGCGCACGGCGGCCGGGACGGCTACGTCACCAGTCAGGACGGGCAGATCGAACTGAAGGTCGCGATGCCGCCGGAGCTCGGCGGGGACGGCAACGGAACCAACCCGGAGCAGCTGTTCGCGGCCGGCTACAGCTCCTGCTTCCACAACGCGCTGGTGATGGTCGGCCGCCGGTCCGGCTACGACCTGTCCGGTTCCACGGTCGCCGCGAAGGTCGGCATCGGCCCCAACCAGCACCGCGGCTACGGCCTCGCCGTCGCCCTCAGCGTCTCGCTGCCGGTCCTCGACGCGGACATCGCGGCGAAGCTGGTGGACGCGGCGCACGAGGTCTGCCCGTACTCCAACGCGACCCGCGGGAACATCGACGTGACGATCCTGCTTGGCTGAGGGGGACCCGCACGGCGAGACGAGGAGTACGGACGTGGACGTGAACGGCACGGTCGCCGAGGGCTTCGAGCCGGTCAGGGAAGCGTTCGCGAGGAACTTCGAGGCGCTCGGGGAGCGGGGCGCGGCGGTCGCCGTCTACCGGGACGGGCGCAGGGTCGTCGACCTGTGGGCCGGCACCAGGGACATCGACGGGACCGAACCCTGGCGGCGCGGCACCGCGCAGATCGTGCGCTCGGCGACCAAGGGCGTCGCCGCCGCCGTACCGCTGCTGCTGCGCCAGCGCGGGCTGCTGGACCTGGACGCGCCGGTGGGCGAGTACTGGCCGCAGTTCAAGGCACGGGGCAAGGAGCGGGTGCTGGTCAGGCACGTGCTGAACCACCG
Source organism: Streptomyces sp. AC555_RSS877 (assembly GCF_019049245.1). Taxonomy (GTDB): domain Bacteria; phylum Actinomycetota; class Actinomycetes; order Streptomycetales; family Streptomycetaceae; genus Streptomyces. The sequence continues at coordinate 206,856 of NZ_JAGMUK010000216.1, forward strand.
TGCCGGCCTCCCGGTCCTCGACCGTCCGCTCACGCCCGGCGAGGCCCTGAACCCGGCGCGGGGCGCCGAGGCGGTCGCCGCCCAGGCCCCGGTCTGGGAGCCGGGCACCGACCACGGATACCACGCGCTGACGTACGGCTGGATGCTCGACGAACTCGTGCGGCGCGTGACCGGCCTGTGGGCCGGCGAGTGGATCGCGGCACAGATCGCCGGCCCGCTGGGCGCCGACCTCTGGCTCGGGCTGCCGCAGGCCGAGGAGGAGGCGGGACGGACCGGGCGGGTGGGCCGGATCGAGACGCCGGAACCCGCCGCCGGAGCGAACCTGCGCGTCCGCCCCAAGCGGGCGGTCACCGAGGCCTACGACGACCCCGCCTCCCTCACCCGCCGCGCCTTCGCCGCGATCACCCCCTTCCCCGACCAGAACGCCCCGGCGTACCGGGCGGCCGCCCTTCCCGCGACCAACGGCATCGCGACCGCCGACGGCCTGGCCCGCTTCTACGCGGCGCTGATCGGCGAGGTCGACGGCGTCCGGCTCTTCGACCCGGCCACCATGGAGGCGGCCCGGACCGAGCAGTCGGCGGGACCCGACCGCGTCCTGGTCGTGAACACCCGCTTCGGCCTCGGCTACATGCTGCACGGCAGCGCGTCGCCGCTCCTCGGCCCGGGTTCCTTCGGCCACCCGGGCCGCGGCGGCTCCCTCGGCTTCGCCGACCCGGAGACCGGCATCGCCCTCGGCTATGTGACGAACGGCTTCCGCAAGACCGTGACGGCGGATCCGCGGGCGCAGGCCCTGGTCAGGGCGGTGCGCGGCGTCGTCGTGGCGGCGTAGCGGCTCAGACGTTGATCGGGTGGGACGTCCGGCCGGACGCCTCGTCGATCTCGTCGTGGGCTTTGGTCAGCAGGCGCATGGCGAGCTCGTTCAGGGCCCGCGCGCCCGCGACCTCCTCCCCCACCCTCGGCTGGTTCGCGTCGGTGCGGTGGCGGCTCGCGTGCCCCTGCGCGCGTACCTCGGAACCGTCGGGCAGCCGGACCATCGCGACCGCTCGCGTGTGCTGATCGTCCTCCCGGAACTCCAGCTCGACGTGCCATCCCACAGCGGTGTGCATCATGACGATCACCTCCGGAACATCTGCTTCCAGGGTGCTCCTCCGGCGGCACGGGCGCACGGCCTGAGGAGCCGCCCGCGGGTCCCGGAACGGTCCGCCCCTCGCGGGACGTTCGCCCAGGCAAGACGCCAAGCTGCTGGCCACGGTGACCGTACGGCCATGTCCCCTACCCGGCGTGCAGCATCAGCCCGATCCCGAGCACCAGGAGCCCCGCCGCAGCGATGCGCGGGGCTCCGAACCTCTCCTTGAAGAACACGGCACCGATCGCCGCGCCCACGATGATCGATGTCCTACCCGGCTCATACAGTGTTTGTCATGAGCCGATCGAAGTTACCCAAGACCGCCATCACGCCGGGCGAGCCCGCGGCGATCTACTGCCGGATCTCCCACACGCGGGACGAGGATCAGACGGGAGTCGACCGACAGGAACGCATCTGCCGGGAGATCGCCGAACGCCTCCAGCTTCGTGTTGAAGCGGCCATGTCTACGTGGACAACAACCGTTCGGCATGGCAGCGCAACCGGAAGCGGCCCGGGTGGGAGGAGATGCTGAAGGCGATGGGCGACGGAGAGATCCGGCACGTCATCGTCTACCACCCCGACCGCCTCATGCGACAACCCAAGGACCTCGAAGAGCTTCTCTCGATAGCCGACGACAAGCGCATCCTGCTGCACGGCGAGGCGAACCGACGCGACCTGTCGGACCCCTCAAATGCCTGCTGACCTGTGGATACTTACCTTCACTACCCTCCAGCGATCACTGTTGTCTTTCAACACCTTGCGCAACGCACGTGCAAGATGATCTTCAATGAGTGACGATACGTCAGAGAAGCCCGAGTATCCGTCAGACTTCGCGGGGGGGGTGTCCCCGAAATGGCTCGCAACATCCGACGCCGCCGGTCGCATCACGCGGGCGACGCGCTTTCGGTTCACCCGTCGTCCCAGGCGCCGCAGTTCGGCATGGATGCGCGGACCACCATAGGTCTTCCGGGAGGCGAGGTGCAGCACGGTGATCTCGTGCGCGAGCGAGTCGTCGGCGGCCTGGCGGGCGCACCGGGCGGCCCCGCTCGCGCGCCAGGCGTAGTAGGAGGAGCGGGTCACGTGCAGGACCCGGCACAGCAGAACGATCGGATAGTTCGCCTTCTCCGCATGGATGAACCGGCACAACTCGCTCACCGGTCGTTCTCCTTCACGAAGAAGGCGGCTTAGATTCAAGATCTCGATCGTCTGCTGCTGTTCGCGGTTCTCCTTGCGCAGCCGCTTGAGCTCCTCGCGCTCGGCACTGGTCAACTCGCCGGAGTCGCCCTCGCCCCGGGCCGTCTTGGCCTTGCGGTACCAGCCGCGCAGGGACTCGGGCTTGATGCCGAGTTCCCGGGCCACGGCCGGTGACCGTCTTGCCCGAGGAGTCGACGAGCGCGATCGCGTCCCGCTTGAACTCCTCTGTGTACCGCTTCGTGTACTTGTTTCCCACCTGGTGCTACTTCCTCTGGAACCTCGGGCCCCAGTCTCCAGGTGTCCAAGATCAAGGGGAAGCTTCACACCAGGCCAGCCCACCGACCTGGGCGGATACGTGCGCGGCCACTGGGGAATCGAAAATTCCAGCCACCATGTCAGAGATGTGGTGTTCGCCGAGGACGCCTCCACCGTCCACACCGGCAACGCGCCGCGGGCGATGGCAGCCTTGCGGAACCTGGCCATCGGCAGGCTGCGGCTGCTGGGAGCCGACAACATCGCCAAGACCACCCGAGCGATCCGGGACGCACCCGAACACGCCATCTGGATCTGGGGCATCACCGACAGCCCACTCCTACCGGGAACTCGAAGCCGCCCTGCTTGCCGACCCGGCAAGAGGCACCCCTCACATTCCTTCGTCGATCAGCTCCGGCCGGTGCTTCCGCTGGGCAGGCACGGACGCGTCCTTCCGAGGATCAGCGCCCGCTGCCTGCCCCGGAACGGCTCGGTATCAGGAGGGCTTGTAGAAGGTGAAGGTGCGGTGCGAGAAGGTGCCGACCGCGGTGTTGTTCGGCGTGCGCATGGCACGGAAGCGGACCTTGTCCTCGCCGCCGTGCTCCCTGAACACGTTCTTCAGGTAGGCGTCAAGGCCGTTGATATCCCGCTGACGTGCGTAGACCTCCTCCAGCGCGTCCTTCTGTTCGGAGTCGATCTTCCACTGCTTCTTTCGCCATTCGTCGTTGCCGGGCACCTTGGGCAGGCTGTCGAACTCCTCCTGCGTCTGCACCGTGAACATGTCCACCGGCCGCAACTCGTGCCGCTTCTCACCGGGGGAGGCCGCGTAGACGAGGACGTTCAGACCGTTGACCTCACCGCTCTCGATCTTCTTCTTGATCTCGGGCCACTCGGTCGTGGTGAGGACGCTGCTGCTGTCGATACCGTCCAACACATGAGCGGTGACCCAGTTCGTGAGGTCCTTGGCGAACGTACGGGACAACTGGTGCCACAGTTCACCCATGGTCGGGGAATCGTTCCACCTGGGGAGTCCGAAGCCGAGGCCGTTGAAGATGTAGCCCTGGACCGACGATTCCAAGGCGACGCCGCGACCTACGTTGGCATCATTGATGGCCTCGGCCGCGCCCATCTTCGACCAGATCTGACCGTGTTCCGAAGAGGCCGTGGCGCGACCCGTCAGGCCTCCCTCGAACATTCCTTCCGTGTCCTGGTGCTGAAGGAACCACATGTAATTGACCTGGTGTCCCCTCACATCGTCGGCGTGGAACCCCGCCATGATGTCGGCGACGGCGGACTTGTTGACCTCATTCCTGCCCGCCTCCCCGTCCACGGCCATTTCCATGTCATTCCTGACGGTGGCCAGCCAGTCCACCACCCCCTTCCTGAATCGGGGCTTCGCGGCCAGCGGTTTGATGCGGCCGATGCGATCCCACAAAACCCTCGCATCCGACTTGAACTTGAGTTCCGCCTGCGCCATCGCCTTTCCGTCTTCCGACCCGGACGATTCCCCGGAGCCCGGGGTGCGCGCTCCTGCCGCGGCCTGTCTGCCGCCCGCCCGCTGTACCGACGCGGTACCGGCCGTCGCCGACGGCGTCGACACCGGGTCCTCGGCGCCGCGAGTCGCGTGGGTGGAGCGCTGAACCGCCCCCTCGTCGACGTACTGCCGGCTCATCACCCGCGTCGCGTTCGCCTCCGCCTCACGCTCGAAACGGTCCGACGGATCGGAGACCGTCAGTCCGGACCCATTGTCGGTCCCGGCCACCGGGCCCTGGCGCTGCTGCACCACATGGGTGAGCTCATGGGCGAGCGTGTGCTTGTCCATGCCCTCGTGGCCGACGACGACGTGATGACCGGATGTGTAGGCCCGTGCGCCGACCTCCGCCGCGGAATCCCTGGCGGCCTCGTCGGTGTGCAGTCGTACGTCACCGAAGTCGGCGCCCAGCCGGGCTTCCATCTCCGTACGCAACGGGGTGTCCAGCGGACGGCCGGCGGAGCCCAGCACGTCATGGACCGCCGATCGTTGCACCTCGGATCCGTGTCCGCAGCCGGCGCCATGGCTGTGCCGCTGCTCCTCGACCGCTCTGGCCACGACGGCATTGCCCACCAGACGTTGCAGAGCCACGAGCCCCTCGGCATCCGTATGCGCCTCCGCACGCCCGTATCGTTCCCAGCTCCCTGTTGCCCTGCGAATCGGTTTACGCGCGTGCACGAGCACAACCTCCAAGTGGATGACCCTTCAGATATATCCGGGGAACCGTCGTCACCGGACGAGACGAAAGGCTCCACTTGAATCCCGCCCCGGTATTCCCTCAAGGGCATCGCGTGCTGCCCGTCATCCGACCTCGCCACCCACCGCGCGCGTCACCGGCGCCCTCGTCGCCCGGACGCCGGGGCCGAGCGCGGCGAGCACACCGATGACGCCCGCGCCCGCGAAGACCGCGAGCAGGAACACCCAGTCCACGCCGACCACGGCACCTTCCTGTCCGGCCACCGCCGCCACCCCGGCCGCAGTGCCCGCCAGGACGCCTAGTCCCGCGCCCAGCGCCGAGACCACCACCGACTCCACCCGCAGCATCGACCGCACCGCGGCACGCTCCATGCCGACCGCGCGCAACAGGCCGATCTCCCTCCCGCGTTCGAGGACCGCCATGCTCATGGTGTTGGCGACGCCGAGCGCCGCGACGACCACGGTCACACTGAGCAGCGCGTACAGCACGGACAACAGCGAGCCGAACGCGTCGCGAGCCGCACGCCCGGCGTCCGCCCGGTCCTCGACCAGCAGCACCGGATCGCGCAGCGCCCGGCGGATCTCCGCCTTGGCGGCAGCCGTACGACCCGGCTCCGCCCGCACCAGCACCGTGTCCACCTCGCCCGCGGACGTCCCGCGTCCGGTCACGGCCCGCTCCGGCAGCAGGGCGGGACCGAGGACGTCGGGGCCGTCGTAGACCGCGACGATCTCACGGTCCAGCGGCGGGCCGTCGACAGTACCCGTGCCCGATAGCTGCCTGCCGACCACGCGATCGCCCACCCGCCAGCCGTGCTCCTCGGCCAGGGCCCCTGTCACCGCGATACCCCGAGGCAGGTCGGAGAGGTCACCGGAGCGCACCCGGAGACCGACCAGGCGGCCCTCGTCCACGGCGTGCGGATCGACCACGACCGTCCACAGGCGAGAGCCGTCGCGCAGGCCGAAACCCGCCTCGCGCACCGAGCTGACCGCCGCCACGTGCGGCAGCCGCGCCACCCGGGCCGCCGTTGCGGCACCGATCTCCGCGAAGTCGACCGCGGTGATCCGCAGATCGCTGGGCACGGAAGCCGCGGCTTCCCGTTCCGCCGTGGCGCCCAGTGAGGACACCGCCACGGTGACCGCGCCGACCAGTGCCACGCACACGGTGAGCGCCCCGGAGGTCGCCGCCGTACGCCTCGGATCACGGCGGGCGTTGGCCAGGGCCAGGGTGCCGCGTACCCCGGTCAGCCGGCGCACCGGCGTCCGCAGCGCGCGGGTGACGCCCCGTGCGAGCATCGGAGTGAGCAGGATCAGGCCGGCCATCAGCACCGGAGTGGCCAGGCACAGGACGCCGAGGTTCCCACCGGCCACGGCCAGGACCGGCGCGCTCAGCGCCACAGCGGCGAAGCCGATCCAGGCGCGGCGCCGGGAGACACCGGCCGGTACGGGCAGGTCCGTGCGCAGTGCCGCGACGGGGGCGACGGCGGCGGCCCGTCGTGCGGGCAGGTACGCGGAGACGGCCGTGCATCCCACGCCGACGCAGAGGGCGGTCACCAGCGGAAGCGGGGCCAGGACGGCGGGCCGGACCGTACTCGTGGGGCCGGCCGCCGGTCCGAACAGGGCTCCCAGCAGCGCGGCGACACCGAGGCCGAGCGCGTAACCGGCCACGGCCGCGACGGTGCCGACCAGGGCAGCCTCCGCGAGCACCTGCCCCAGCACCCTGCGCCGCCCCGCCCCCACCGCGCGCAACAGGGCGTGTTCGCGGGCGCGCACCGCGCTGAGCATCGAGAAGGTGTTGCTCACCAGGAACGCGGAGACGAACAGAGCGATCCCCGCGAACAGCAGCAGGATCGTGCCGAGTTTCTTTCGATCGGGGGACGCCGCCGCCTCGGCGTCCAGCTCCGCGCGGGTGGCGACGTCCAGGCCGCGCGGCAGGACGGCGGCCACCCGGTCCGCGAGGGCCTCGTCGGAGGTACCCGCGGCGGCCTCCAGGGTCACCGACCCGTACCGGCCGGGGCCCGGCGCGAAAAGGGCACGCGCGGTGGCGCGGTCGAACGCGGTGACCGTGCCGCCCGCCGCGACGGCGAAGTCGTACACGGTGAACACCCCGGTCAGCCGGACCGTACGGGCCTCCCCGGCGACGACCACTCGCACCCGGTCGCCGACCCGGTACCCGGCCCGGGCCGCCGCCCACCGGTCCACGGCGATCTCACCGGGTCCGTGCGGGCCGCGCCCCTCGGTCATGGGATGACGGGGGTCGGTACCGCGCGCGCCGGGTACGTGGTCCACGCCCACGTCCGAGGACGGCGTCCCGACCAGGGTGCCGTCCGGCGCCACCAGGAACGCCCGGCCGCGCAGGGTGCCGCGGGCCGACGCCACCCCGGGCAGCTTCGAGAGCCGGTGCCGCAGGGCCTCGTCGGTCACCGCGTGCTCCCCCGTGGGACGCACCTCCACCGATACGTCGGGCCGGGAGGCCCGCTGGAGCTGCTCCGCGTCCCGGGCCAGGGCACCGGTGTACAGCAGGGAGCCGCTGACGCAAGCCACACCGATCAGCACGGCGAGGGCGGGCAGGATGAAGCGGTGCCGATCGCGGAGCACGGAGCGCAGGACCGTACGTAACATACGATGTGGGGCCTTCCGGGGTCGTGGGCGGGGACGTCACAGCCGGTGTACCGGCGGACGGAACGATTCTGGGCCGGGCGGGCAGGCGTGCGGATCAGCCGGAGGACCGAGTGCCGGACCCCCTCGCCGGGCGGTCATCGGCCGTTCGGCCGAGGCGCGGCGGCGGGCGGGCCCCGTAGCCTTCACCGGCATGAACGAGTTCTTCCACGTCCCGACGGGAGGCCGGCGGGTTGCGGCGCTCTGCGCGGCGGTGCTGCTGCTCGCCGGGGTGGCTGCCGAGGGCACGAACACCGGTTCCGTGCCGATGGCCGCGGCATGGACGGTGTCCGGCTTCCTCGTCCTCGCGGCCGTCGCCGCGCGTCCGGACCGCTTCGCCGCGACGGCCGCCTCGGGTGTCGTCGCCTCCTGCCTCGTGACCCTGGTGAACGCCAGGATGAGTACCCACGCGGAGACGACCTTCGGCATCATCGAATCGGCAGCGCTGCTGCTGGTCATGGCTCGTGCCGTCCGGCAGCTCCGGCCGCGGGGTGCCGTGCCCCTGGCCGGGGGTGCGTTCGCCGCTCTCAGCGCGCAGTTCCTGCGCTGCGATCCCGCCGAGTACCCGGACCTGGTGTCCTACGTCGTGCCCGTACTGTGGTTCGCCGCCGCCCTCGCCACCGTGCTCGGTCTCTACCTGCGGCTCCTCGACCGCTACCGGAAGCGGGAGCGCACGGCCGAGATCCAGGAACAGCGGCTCGAATACGCCCGGGACCTGCACGACTTCGTCGGCCACCACGTCACCGCGATCATCGCCCAGACCAGGGCGGTGCGGTACACGACGGCTGCGGGCCGGCCTCCGTCACCCGGCGAACTCGACGACATGCTGGCCGCCATCGAGGACGCCGGGTCCCAGGCCATGCGGTCGATGCGGTCCATGGTCACCGTCCTGCGCGACCCCCGGAGTCCCGGCGACCGGCCGGGAACGGGCGGCATGCTCACCGAACTGCGCGACCTGATCGAGCGGTTCTCCGCGAGCGGCCCAAAGACCACGCTCGCCCTGGACCCGCGCCTCGCCGGGGGTGATCTGCCTCCCGGCACCGCCACCACGGTGCACCAGATCGTGCGCGAGGCCCTGACGAACGTACGCAAGCACGCGGGCCGGGCCACCGCGGTCACCGTCGACGTACGACTGGAGGAGGACGGCTCGGAACGGCCCACCGTCCTTGTGGCGGTGACCGACGACGGACCGGACGCCGACCGGAGCACTCCGCCGACGGGTACGCCAGGTACCGGATTCGGCCTGACGGGGCTGTCGGAACGCGCCGCCATGGTCGGCGGCACGCTGACCGCGGGGCCGCGGGCGGGAGTCGGCTGGATCGTCGAGGCACGCATACCCCTTCCCGGTCCGCTGCCCGATCCCGGCCCCGCGGGCGACGACCGGGCCGCCGTCACGGCCGGAGCGGAGGGATGCGCCGGGATGCCCGGCACAACTGTCACCCTGGACACATGACGACCAGCATCCTCATCGCGGACGACCAGCCGATGATCCGCTCGGCCTACGGCATGATCCTCGGCGCCCAGCCCGACATGGAGGTCGTCGCCTCCGTGGCCGACGGCTCGACCGCGGTGCGCGAGGCCCGGCGGCTCCGCCCCGACGTGTGTGTGCTGGACATCCGGATGCCGGGCCTGGACGGCCTGGAGGCAACCCGCCTGCTGGCCGGCCCGCAGGCGACCGACCCGCTGAAAGTCCTCATCTCCACCACGTTCGACCTGGACGAATACGTGTACCGGGCGCTGCGTCACGGTGCCTGTGGGTTCCTGCTGAAAGACGGGTCGCCCGCACTGCTGGTGGAGGCCGTGCGCGCGGTGGCCGCCGACACCGCTCTGATTTCCCCGACGGTCACGGTGCGCCTGCTCAGGCACATGACCGACGCCGCCGGCCGGACCGGCGACGGAAGGCGGGGCCGGGCGGGCACCGGCCCGGTTCCGCCGGGAAGCACTCTCACCGCGCGTGAACTGGACGTCGTACGCCTCGTCGCCCGTGGCCGCACCAACGAGGAGGTGGCTGCCGAGCTGCACGTCTCCCTGTCCACCGTCAAGACGCACGTCGGCAGCGTGCAGCGCAAGCTCGCCACCCGCAACCGGGTGGAGATCGCCGCCTGGGCGTGGGAGAACGGAGTGTGCGCGGGCGGGGACGAGACTGACGGAACGCACTCAGGCCGGACGTGACGGGGACGGGGTGCCCCCAGGTACCACCGAGGTCTTCCCCGGGGACGGTTCAGGACCGGCAGGTCACCGCAGGCGGACGTAGACGGAAGTGAGCAGCGTCTGCGCCGGGCGGAGGAAGACCGCGGCGCAGAACAGCGTGAGCATCACCATCGGCACCGCGGTCGCCGCCGCTCCAGCGACGTACGCGTTGGAGGTGACATGGTTCAGGACCATCTCGCGCACGGCGGGACGCGAGGGTGTGAAGGCCTGCCACAACGACCACCAGACGGCCCCCATGACAGACGCTCCCAGCGCGGCTGCTGCCAGCAGCCGGGGCCAGACACTCCGCCGCCAGACCAGTACCCACGAGCGACGCAGCGCCCGCCGTGCCGTCAGACCGTCCACGGCGACGGCGGCGGGGGCCAGTATGAATCCGAGGCGCAGGAGGACCGGCAACGGCGCCAGCATCGAGGCGAGCCCGACCGGTGTTTCGAACGGGCCGCCCATGCGAAAGGGGTCGAGGCCGGTGAACAGGTCCAGGGCGGATGCCACGCCCACGCTCGCCGCCCCGGCGGCGAGCACCGCCGCGAGTACGAGTGCGGCACGCAGGACGTAGACGACGAGTATGCCCGCGGCCCTGGGACGCAGTCGCCGCCACACCTCGCGCACGGACGGCCGGGGGTGCTCCCTCTCACCGGTGCCACCGGCCACGGCCGCCGCGTGCACCACGGCGCTGCCCGCGGCGACGACCAACCCGCCGAGCGGTACCGCAAGGAGCGCGGGAGGAACGACACGCAACCAGTCGGCGGAGTAGGAGTCCTCGGCTGCACGAGCGGCGAGCGCCTCGTCCCACAGTCCTTCGAATCCGGGCCAGGCCAGGGCGAACGCCATCACGGTCACCAGCAGGCAGCCGAGCGGGACGAGCACGGTGACGCACAGGACAATGGCTGTCGACGGCCACTGGCAGGGCCGGGCGACGTCCGCCGTCATCCGTGTGCCCGCCACCCCGCTGCCGAACTTCCGGTTCCACCACATCCGCTCACAGATATCACCGGCCGACGGCCAAGAAGCACCTCGAGCCCGGAGGTGAGCAGGATCAGAGCAGTGATCGACCAGTTCGTCCGCCGCTGCGGACGCCTTGCGAACCGCCGCCCTGGTTAGGCTCGCGGAGCAGCGGTCCGCCGACCGGTCCCCCTACGGCGTGACACGCCCGGCAGCCGTGCCGGAACGGGACCAGCACCACCTCACTCACTCAACCCGGAGATCCCATGCGCAGCACCATGCACACCACACACCTGCAGATCAGACGCATCCTGCAGCACGGATCGCGGGTTCACGCGAACAGCAGGGTCGTCACCGCCGGTGCCGGCGATGGGCGGCGTCGTGCATCCGCTGAACATCCGGCTGCCCGCGGAACAGCTGATACACATCGCGCGTCACGCCGGGGACGCCTACGTGATCGTCGACCACTCGCTGGTTCCGGCCTTCGCGACCCTGTTGCCGCACCTGGAAGCGGTGCGTCATGTCATCGTGAACGGTCCCGCTGACCTCGCCGCTCCGCGGGAAGCCGCCGCGGGTGTCGAAGTGCACGACTACCACGCGCTGTTGAGCACGGCCGCGGACACCTACGACTGGCCCGACGTCGACGAACGGTCCGCGGCCGCCATGTGCTACACCTCCGGGACGACCGGCCTCCCCAAGGGGGTCGTCTACAATCACCGGTCCGTCTACCTCCATTCGGTCGAGGCGTGCCTGCCCGACGCGTTCGCGCTCAGCCGGGACGACATGGCCCTGGCCGTCGTCCCGCAGTTCCACGTGCTGGCGTGGACCCTGCCCTACGCGGCGTTCGTCACGGGTCGGACAGTACACGGACGCGGGTGCCGCGTCCTTCAACCCGCATCTCGACCTGAACCAGAAGCACCTCGACGTCCGGGGCTGCTGGGGCAGCGACGTCGGTCACCTGTACCGGGCCGTCCAGGTGTTGGCCCGCTACCGTGACCAATTCCGCTGGACCGAGCTCATCAGCCGGGAGTACTCCCTGGCGGAAGCGCAGAACGCGCTGGAGGACGTGGCCCGGCAGCGCGTCGTGAAGGCACTCGTCGTGCCCTGAGCCGGAGGAGCACGAACACGGGCCGGCGTCGTGCGCGCCGACCCGTGCCGTGTCGGTACGGGGCGGACCACCGCCCCGGCCGGCCGTCAGGACTGCGGGAGCCGCCCGGTGCTCGCCCAGTGCTCCATCACGGGTTTGGCGCCGGGGTGTGCCAGCTCGATGCTGATGCCGGTCGCGTCGCGGGACGTGATGACGGCGATCGGGTCGGAGTCGGCGTCCATCCGTATGACGGCGTCCATGGTGAAGCCCTGCTCCGTGAGGCGCGCGAGGCGCCGGGCCATGTCCGGCTCCCAGCAGGCGTAGTACATCAGCGCCCCCGCGCGGTCCGGTCCGAACACGCCTTCACCCGTCGCCTCGATCAGCTCGACGTACGGTTCGCGCGTGCGGGAGATCGCCTGGCGCTGGCGGAAGGGCGTGTGCACCACGTCGCCCTCCACCTGGTGGGGGCTCTCGGTCCAGGCCGCCTCGGTGAACGGCACCCCGAGCACCGCGGCGCACCGCTCGATCGCCGCGTCGATGTCCGGTACGACCATGCCCACGTGGTAGTACGACTCCGGCAGCCGGTCACCGCCGTGTTCGCGTGCGATCCGGTCGGCCCACTCGTCCCGCAGCGCGGCTCCCACGTAACAGAGCCGGGTACCGCAGAGGTCGCGCTCCGTGACGATCATGGATGGTGGCGCGTCGGGTCCGATCGCGTAGGTCGCGGCGATCTCCACGCCCTCCGCCCGCAGATGCCGCAGCCGAGCCTCCGTGTCCTCCTCCCACCAGCCCCAGTAGGCGAGGGAGCCCACCTGGTTCCTCGCGTACACACCCTCTTCCCGGTCCTGTGCCTCGACGAGCACGAAGTAGGGTTCCTGAGTGAGGGAGACACACGTCCGCACGGTCTCCTGTGTGACACCGGCGGCCCCCCGCACATACGGGAAGACACTCGTCACAGGCGTGGTAAAGGTGACACCGAAAACGTCGGAGAACCGCTTCACCGCCGCTTCCATGTCGTCGACGACCAAGGCCGTGTGGGAGAAGGAGAACGGCAGCTCGGACGCTGTTCCCTCGTTCGTCGTGCCAGTCATGTCCGCACCTGTCCTGTGTGTGAGAGATCGAGCAACGCGCATGCGTCAGCCCGTCCGCCCGGACGGCAGGACGGGCTGGGGGGAGCCTAGGTTTCGCGCACCGCGGCCGACCAGGTCATCTGTGGCTCACTGCGCGCTCACCTCTGCTCAGGCGGGCAGGTGTCACATGGCGCGCACCATGGTGTGGGTGTCGAGGACGGTCTCGAAGTGGACGGGTACACCGTGCTCGAAGCGCCAGACATGGGCGAAGCGGGTCCGCATCGCCTTGCCCGTGGACAGGTTGGTGCCGCTGTAGTGCCCCAGTGCCACGACCGTCTCCCCGGCGGCGATGACTTCGGCGGGCTCCACGGCGAAGCCCTCCCACTCCGTGACGAAGCGTGCGAAGACGTTGTTCAGGACCGCCTCCCGGCCCCGGTAGGTGCCTCCGTAGTGCAGGCCCGGCGGGACGACCCACTGGATGTCCTCGTGCAGTCCGGCGAGCAGTCCCTCGACATCTCCCTGAGCGAGGCGGCCGTACAGCCCGCGCACGACGGCGCCGGTGTCGGTGTGGGGTCGAGCGGCAGTGTTCATCAGTGTTCTCCGTGACAGGTGAGCGGTCGGGCCGCCGCGCGGCACGTCGTGTTCCGCGCTCCGCACATCCTCACGGGCCAGGAGTCCCGGCACATCGGTTGATCGACCTATGCGCGGCGCGGTGACGGTTCCCGGCCGCCTCCGGGCAGGCATTAGCCTCTTGTGGATGGAGACGATTCGGGTCGCGGAGATACTGGCGGCGTTCTCCCTCACCACCGACATGGCGGCCGGCATGCCCGTGGAGAAAGGGCTGCGCACCTGTGCGGTGGCGACCGTGTTCGCACGGGACGTGCTCGGCGCGGGAGCGGACACGTGCCGGACCGTCCACGAGACGGCCCTGCTGCGTTCGGTCGGTTGCACGTCCTACGCCCCGGAGTTGGCGGCCCTCTTCGGTGACGAGGTCGCGTTCCAGCGCGCGCTGAAACACCTCGACCCGGCTGACGGGACGCCCATGGCGGAGCAGTTGTACCGGCTGGGCGGATGGACCCGGCAGGCCGCGCGCCAACTGACCGGTGTCCTGGCCGAGGTACTGCCGAGTGCCGGCGTGGAAGCCATGCGCAACGGCTGTGAGACGAGCCGGGTGCTCGGCAGGGGCCTCGGACTGGGCACACCTACCCTCGCGGCGCTGGACGACGTCTACGAACGCTGGGACGGGCTCGGCATCCCGCACGGCCGGAAGGGCCCGCACCTGCCCCTGGCCACGCGTGTCGTCCACGTCGCCGAGCAGGCCGTACTGGCCCATGCCGCGGGCGGGGTGCCGGCGGCGGCGCTCGAAGTGGCGCGGCGGGCCGGGGGGCATCTCGATCCCGGCCTCGCCTCGGCCTTCACACAGGCGGCGGACACGGTGCTGGCTCCCCTCCGCGTGCCCGACGCCCTCGCCACCGTCCTGGCGCTCGAACCCCTGCCCCACGCCACGGTGCCGGCCGCGGAGATGGCCGAACTGTGCGCGCTGCTCGGCAGGTTCGTCGATCTCAAGAGCCGGTGGCTTATCGGCCACAGTGAGCACGTCGCCCGCCTCGCGGCCGGGGCCGCCCGACTGGCCGGCATGGCGGCGGACGAGGTCGAGCGGCTGCGGTGCGCGGCCCTCCTGCACGATCTCGGGCGGGCGACGGTCTCCGCCGACGTATGGGACAGCACGCACCCACTGAGCACGGCCGACACCGAGCGCGTACGGCTCCACGCCTACTGGACGCAGCGGACGCTGGAGCGCATACCGCTGCTCGCGCCGCTGGCCGCCCTGGCCTCCTCCCACCACGAGCGCATGGACGGCAGCGGCTACCACCGCGGCACGGGCGCGCCGCACCTGTCGCAGGCCGGCCGTATCCTTGCCGCGGCCGATGTCTTCGCCGCGCTGACCGAGCCGAGGGCGCACCGGGACGCCCACTCGGCCGAGGCCGCCGCCGCCCTGCTCCAGGGCCAGGCCGCGGCGGGTGAGCTGGACCCCGGTGCGTGTGCTCTCGTCCTGCGCGCGGCCGGCCTGAGGCCGGCCCGCCCCGGTCATCCGGCCGGGCTGACGGATCGTGAGGTCGAGGTGCTGAAGCTCGCCGCCCGGGGGCTGACCAACCAGCGGATCGGTGAGCGCCTGTCCATCTCGGACCGCACGGTCGGCCACCACTTGGCGCACATCTACGACAAGACCGGACGGCGCACCCGCGCCGGGGTGGCCGTCTTCGCCATGGAGCACCAATTGCTGCCGTAGCGTCGACGGCGTTCTCCGGCGTCGTCAGCCCCTCCGGGCCGGGGCGGGCACGCGGACCATGGTGAAGGCCGTCCGGCAGCGCACGCGGAACCCCAGGGACTCGTACAGCCGGACGGCCCGGGTGTTGTCGGCCGTCACATGGAGGAAGGAGCGGTCGCCGCGGCTTCGGGCGTCGGCCGCGACGGCGAGGACGAGCCGGGCGGCGAGGCCCTGGCCCCGGTGGGCGGCGGTGGTGCAGACGGCGCTCGTCTCCGCCCAGCCGGGCGGACGCAGCCGTTCGCCCGCCATGGCCACGAGTTCGCCGCCCCGGCGGATGCCGTAGTACGCGCCGAGTTCGATGGTGCGCGCGTGGAAGGGGCCGGGGCGGGTCCGCTCGGCGAGGGCGAGCATCTCCGGTACGTCCGCGGAGCCCAGCCGGAGCACTTCCTGGTAGGGGAAGGACGCGTCGTCGTGGTCCTCCAGGACCATCTGGAGGCCTTCGAGCCGCCACTCGACGTCCCAGCCGGCCGGTGGCACGGCCGCCGAGGCGGGAAGGAGGGCGCGGTTCCCGGGACCGGCGAGCGTGGCGAGGTCCTCCCAGTCCGCCGGGACGGGGGCGTCGGGCAGGGCCACGAACTGCGACACCTCACGCGGGTAGCGGAGCACGCGTCCGCGACACTCCGCGAAGCGGGCGTGCGGCCCGGTCAGGGAGGTGAGAGCCGGGTTGTCGAGTCGGTGGTCCGTGACCTGGCGCATGGGCACCTCGCCGGGTCGGTGTGATCACTTCGGCCCGGGACGCTAACGCGCGGAAACAGGCAACGGTCGGCCGCTTGCTGTCCATCTTCTGCTCACGCGCGTGGCGTCGGCGGGCAGGGTCAGCGGCCCACGTGGTGGCCGCCCTCCGCCGGGAGCACGGCCCCGGTGGTCCAGCGGCTCTCGTCGGAGAGCAGGAACAGGGCGGCGCGGGCCATATCGTCGGCGAGGGCCACGTGGTTCATCGGCGACATGGAGGCGAGGTGGTCCTGCATCGCGGCGGGGAGCATGTCCCACATCTCCGTGCGTGTGGAGCCCGGCGCGAGGGCGTTGACGCGCACGTTGTGCGGGGCGAGTTCCAGGGCCGCGCTCTTGGTGAGTCCGTTGACCGCCCACTTGGAAGCGACGTACTCCGAGATGCCTGCCACGCCGACCATGCCGCCTATGGAGGAGACGTTGACGATCGATCCGCCGCCGTGCGCGAGCAGGGCGCGGACCTCGTACTTCATCGAGAGGAAGACGCCCTTGGCGTTGACCTCCATGATCCGGTCGTAGACGTCGGTGGGCTTGTCGTGGACGGGGGTGCCGTCGCTGGTCACCCCGGCGGCGTTCAGGGCGCCGTCGAGGCGGCCGAACCGCTGGACGGCGGTGGCGACCGCCGCCTCGACGGAGGCTTCGTCGGTCACGTCGAGGGGGACGGCGACCACCTGGGCGGCCCCGGTGGACAGCTCGGCGGCCAGCTTCTCCAGGCGGTCGACGCGGCGTGCGCCGGCGACGACGGTCGCGCCCTCGGCGGCGAAGCGCCGCACGGCGGCCTCGCCGATCCCGGCGGACGCACCGGTGATCAGGATCACCTTGTCCTCAAGGCGCCGGGCCCGGAGCGTCAGCGGCGCAGGGTTGCGGTGGGGATGCGTGGTCATGCGGTGGCTCCAAAGGGCGTAACGGATTCAGGGGCGGCCGTGGTGGCGCACAGCGTCTGTGCCGGCCGTTGCCCTCGACGATGGACGTCGCGCCGGCCCGGTACCAGAGACCGTGTCTGGCTAGGACGGACAGGGCTACCCTCACCGGTGCGAACCGGGTGACCATGGAGTCATGGAACGCCAAGAACTCGCCCGCTGTCTGCGCGGCTGGCGCGACCGCCTCACTCCGGCGAGCGTCGGACTGCCCGCGGGAGCCCGTCGGCGCGCACCCGGTCTCCGGCGCGCGGATGTGGCGCTGCTCGCCGGGCTCTCCGTGGACTACCTCGCCCGCCTCGAACAGGGACGGGCGGGCAACCCCTCGCCGTCTGTGGTGGAGTCGCTGGCCCGGGCGCTGCGCCTGTCCGACGACGAGAACGCCTACCTGTTCCGGCTGGCGGGGTACGCCGATCCGCGCACCAGCGGCATCAGCAGGCACATCCCGCCCGGGGTACGACGCATGCTGGACCGGATGACCGACACCCCGGTCCTCGTACTGGACGCCGCCTGGCAGGTGGTCGCCGCCAATCCTCTGCTCATCGCCTTGCTCGGGGAACTGTCCGCGGGTCCGGCACGCGACCAGAACCTGCTGTGGCGGCACTTCACCGGCGTCCCGTCGCGGGTCATCGCCACCGCCGAGCAGGACGCGGCTTTCGAGTCCGCAGCCACCGCCGACCTGCGTGCCGCCGCCGGACGCCACCCGGACGATCCGCTGCTGCGCGGGCTCATCACCGACCTGCGGCGGGCGAGTCCCCGGTTCGAGTCCCTGTGGCGGGAACGCGCCGTGGCCCGCCACGCCTCCAGCCGCAAGACGATCCGCCACCCTCAGGTGGGCCCCCTGACCCTCGACTGCGATGTGCTCACCGTCGAGGGCAGTGATCTGCGTGCCGTTCTGTACACGGCTGTTCCGGGGTCGTCGGACGATGACGCGCTCGCACTGCTGCGGACCATCGGGACCCAGTTCTCGGAGAGCCCGTCGTAGGGGCGGCTCGCGGCTCGTCCGGCGGCAGGGCGAGCCGCGGCAGGAAGAAGGCGACGAGGGGTCCGATACCGAGGGCGTACACCGCCGTGCCGATGCCGACGGTGCCGCCGAGCAGCCATCCCCCCGCCAGGACCGAGGCCTCCACGAGGGTACGGGCGACGAGGAGGGGAACACCCAGCCGCGCCAGTCCGGTCATCAGTCCGTCCCGGGGGCCCGGCCCCCAGCCGGCCCCGACGTACAGACCGGTGGCCACCGCGGTGCCGACGACTCCGGCGAAGAGGGACAGCAGCCGCCACGGCCAGGGCCCGGGAGCGGGCAGTACCCGCAGCGCCTGGTCGAGAACGGGGCCGACGAGGACGGCGTTGGCGAAGGTGCCGATGCCGGGGCGTTGCCGCAGGGGAACCCAGAGGACGAACACGACGGCCGAGATCAGGACGACCACGACCCCGAGCGTCAGCCCGGTGGTACGGGCGAGCCCCTGGGTCAGGACCGTCCACGGGTCCGTTCCCAGACCCGCCCGGACCAGCAGGGCCGTACTGACCCCGTAGAGGGCCAGGCCGGACAGCAGAAGGGTGGCGCGGCGCGCGACCCGGTCCCCGGCGCGCCTCATGACGTACCGGCCGCCAGCAGCGCGGCCGCGGCGTCGGCGGCGTCGGCCACCGCCCGCGCGGCGGCCTCCGGACCCTCGACGACCACGCGTCCGGCCACTCCGTCGATGAGCAGCAGCAACTGGGAGGCACGCAGTTCGGGTGCCGTCGTCCCGGCCTCGGCGCACAGGGTGGTGAGCAGGCCCAGCAGCCACCGCTTCTCCCCCCGGACGGCCTGGCGCACGGGGTCCGCGGGGTCGACCACCTCGGCCGCGGCGTTGAGGAAGGCGCAGCCCCGCCTGCCCTTGGTCTCGTACCGGTGCGCCAGCCACGAGAACACCGCCAGCGGCCGGGCGGCGGGATCTGCCACGCCGGCCAGCCATTCCCCCAGTTCCGCGGCCGCCTGGTCGTGCCTGTGGCGCAGTGCGGTCGCGGCGAGTTCGCCCTTGCCGGTGAAGTGCGCGTACAGCGTCGGTTTCGACACACCGGCCGCCTGCGCGACGGCGTCCACGCCGGTGGCGCCGAGGCCCCGGCTGTAGAAGACCTCCTCGGCACTCTCGATGAGCTGGTTGCGGGCACTCCTTCGAGGACTCATGAAACTTAACTTACCAGTAAGGCAAGTTTCTGGTGCCGCGCATCGCTCCCTCCCGCGCCTTCTCGGCCAGCACGACGTGGATCAGCACCTCGCACATCCGCAGCCCGCCGGCCACGGGTGTCATGTAGGGCTGGGTGCGGAGCCACTGGAACGCGGACGTGGCCTGGCTGCCCACCGCGGCCCGCAGGCGTCCCTCCGTGACGACCCGTGCGGCGGCGGCGACGGCCAGCGTCGTGCGGTGCAGGGCCGTCGGCGCCGGGCCGACGAGGCGGCCGAACAGGAACGACGTGGTGGAAGGGGCGGGGGACCACGTTCCCGTCCCGGCGGACGGGAGCGGACGTGCCAGCGCGTCGGCCGCGGCGGCACGCAGGGCGAGCGGGTGGCCCGCCGCGAACGCCTTGACGGGGGTGCGCAGCGGCCATGGCACGCGGAGGCCGTCGAGGAGACGGTCCGCCTCGTGGTCCGCCAGGCATGCGAGCCGGTGCGTACGGGCATGGCGGGCCCAGCCGGGATCGGCGGTCCAGGCCGGGTCCGGGCGTCGGCGTCCGGCGAGGACGACGACCGCGTCCTCGGACAGGGACGGCAGGAAGCACTCGCGCAGCCACGGTTCGAGGCTCTCGCACCGGTCCACCTGGTCGACGAGCAGCACCGGACCGGTCAGGGCCTCGATGTCGCCGAGGGCGGCCGACAGGGCACGCGGGCCGGCGAAACGGCTTCCGTCGGCCTCGCGGACCGTCCTGCCGGCCCTGGCGGCGTCGAGAGCGAACCGCCTCAGCAGCGCGCTCTTCCCGGCGCCGGCCATCGCGTGCAGGTACTGCACCGCCGGCGTCTCGCGGTCACCGCGAAGCGCCGAGCGGAACACCGCACGCTCCGTCACCCTGCCGATGAACGGGGTTTCAGGAGCGTCCGGGAGCCCGCCGTGGACCGCCGCACCGCCCGGGGGGAACACAGGTTGTTCCGTCATGTGCACTGGATCACTCACCTGTAAGGGCCGGCGGGGGGATGCGTGCGGTCAGTCCGCCGCTCCCCCGTGACCGCTCGTCAGTGTTCTCCGTGACAGGTGAGCGGCCGGGCCGCCGCGCGGCACGTCGTGTCCGCGCTCCGCACATCCTCACGGGCCAGGAGTCCCGGCACATCGGTTGATCGACCTATGCGCGGCGCGGTGACGGTTCCCGGCCGGCTCCGGGCAGGCGTTAGCCTCTTGCGGATGGAGACGATTCGGGTCGCGGAGATACTGGCGGCGTTCTCCCTCCGCTCCCCCGTGACCGCTCGTCACGCCGTCATTCCTTGGTCCCGATGGCATCCACCGGCCGGGCGCGGAGCATCAGACGGCTGGGCAGCATCGCCCCGGCCATCGCCAGCAGACCCGTCGTACCGACGATGACGAGCCAGCCCGCCGGGGGCACCGTGGGCATCGGCCCGCCGGTCAGGGCGAGTGCGACCAACGCCAGCGGCGCAGCGGCGAGAAGCGTCCCCAGGACCGCTCCGACGACCACCACCGCGGCGCTCTCCCGGCGCACCATCCCGAGCAGTTGCGCGCGGGTGGTGCCGGTCAGCCGCAGCAGGGCGAACTCCCGTCGCCGGGCAGCGGTGTTCATCGCCTGGGTGTTGACGACGGTGAGCGCGGTGTAGGCGATGATCAGTCCGACCACCACGTAGTTCACCCACGCCATCGTCCGCTGCTCCGCCACCAGGTCGTCCACCGCCAACGCACCGCTCAGCGCCGTACCCGGGTAGGCGTGGGCCAGCGTGGAGAGCTGGTCCGCGACATCGCCGGCCCCGGACGCGGACCGGACCAGTACCGACTGGTCGACGCCCGCGGTGGTGTGCGACAGCAACAGATCGTGGTCGAAGGTGAGGTCGGCGAAGCCGAGCCCCCGGCCGTACACGGCGATCACCTCGCCCGTGAAGGGGGTACCGTCACCGAGATACAGGTGGGCCCGGTCCCCGACGCCCAGACCGAGCCACGACGCCGCCGTCGTGCTGAGGGCGACCGTGTCCGGAGCGAGGGCTGAGAGGTCGCCTTCGCGGGCGTCCAGGTCGATCGTGGCGGGCAGGGCGGACGGCTGGAGGCCCTGCGCGGTCAGGGAGACGGTCTCTTCCGTGCCGAGCAGTGAGCCCACCCCCACGGCCTTGCTGCGAACGACCCCGGTGGCGGCCGACACCCCGGGCAGTGCCACGGCCCGGCGAGCCAGGTCCGGGGGCACCCCGTCGGCTGAGGTCAGCACCTGGTCGGCCACTGTGCCCGAGCGGATCTCCTGTGCGGACCGGTCGAGCTGGGTGGTCTGGGTGAAGACGACGGTCGCGGCGAAGGACACCGCCAGGATCAGCGGGGTGACGGCCGCCGCCGTCCGGGCGGCGCGCGCCCGGGAGTTGGCCGCCGCCAGCCAGCCGGCGACGCCGGTACGCAGCAGCAGCGGGGCGAGCAGGGCGGTCGCGGCGCGGGTCAGCAGCGGACCGAGGACCGCTGCCGCTATCACGAGCAGCAGGACCAGCGAATTGGCCATCCCCACCACGGTCAGGAAGTCGGTGCGGTAGGCCAGGCCCAGGCCCAGTACGGACGCTGCCAGGGCGAGCAGCACCCCGCCGGTCACGAGCCGTCCGCGGCCCAGGCGGTCGGGTTCGCCCGCCGCCTCCCGCAGGGCCTCGGTGGGGCGGATGCGCGCCGCGCGCCGGGCTGCGAACCAGGCGGCTCCCACCGCGGTCAGGACGGTGGCCGTCACCGCGGTGAGGAAGGGCAGCGGTCCGACCACCGGCTGGAAGTCCGGCGGCACGATGCCGCGTCCGGCGAACTGGCCACTGAGCCAGTACACGACGCCGACGCCGAGCGGGCAGCCCAGTACCCCCGCCGCCAGGGCGGCCACGGCGGACTCCGCGGCGATCATGCGGTGCAGCTGCCTCGGGGTGGTACCGATGGCGCGCAGCAGAGCCATCTCCCGCCGCCGGTGCCGGATGGCGAGCGATGTCGTCGCGCACAGGACGAAGACGGCCACGAGCATGACGTTGCCGCCGATCGCGGTGGCGAGCTCGACCAGGGTGGCCGCGCCGACCGCCACGTCGGTGAACTCCGCCTCGCCCCGCCCGCCGCCCGTGTACACGGACGCGCTCGTGTCCTTCAGCGTCTTCTCGATCTGCGCGGCGACCCGCCCCACCGGGGTGCCGGGGGCGGTGAGCACACCGAACGCGTCGACCGACGTGCGCGCGGCCGGCGCCAACTCCTCGACGGCGGCCGCGGAGGCGAAGAGCACCGACTGCCGGGGCGTGCGGCCCCGGTCGAGGGTCACCAGGCCGGTGACCTCGAAGGTGAGGGGCGTGGTCGTCGACATCAGCCGGACGTCGTCACCGACGCGGAGACCCGCCCGCTCGGCGAGGTCGGTGTCCAGGACGACCTGGCGGGAGCCCTCGGGGCGGTGCCCCTCGGTGAGGCGGAACCCGCCCAGGACATGGCTCTCCCAGGTGTGCGCCTGGGGCACGGCACCGTTGGCACCGGTGACGGACCGGTCCTCCGCCAATAGACGCACCGTCGCACGGCGGTCCGGTACGACCGAGGTGACGCCGTCGAGCGCGGCGATGTCGTCGGCCAGGGACGCGTCGAGACGGGGCCGTTCGGGAAGGGGCTGCGCGCTCCGGTAGGGGGACCCGTCCGCGGACTTGACCTCCAGGTCCACGGACTGGCTCGCGGCCACGATCACCGGTGCCTTGTCGTACCGTTCCGGCGGGAGTGCGGAGCGCAGCCCCGATTCGAGGAGCACCCCGCAGGCGCTCACCACGGCCGCCGCGAGCAGCAGGGCCGTGAAGGTGGCGGCGAAGGCACCTCCGCGCGAGCGCAGGGTGGCCAGGGCGAGACGCAGCATCAGTACCTCCTCCGCAGCTCACTCATGACGCTCTTGATCCGGGCCACGGAGGGTGCGGCTACGGAGTCGACCACTCGGCCGGCGGCCAGGAACAGCACCCTGTCAGTGCGCTGGGCGGCGGCCGGGTCGTGGGTGACCATCACCACGGTCTGGTGCAGGTCGGTCACCGCCTGCCGGAGCAGGGCGAGTATCTCCTCGGCCGTGTCGGGGTCGAGTGCGCCCGTCGGCTCGTCCGCGAAGATCACCTCGGGCCGGGTGATGAGGGCGCGGGCGATGGCGACGCGTTGCTGCTGGCCCCCGGAGAGCTCGGCGGGGCGGCGGTCCAGGAGTCCCGCGAGGCCCACGGAGGTCGCGATGCCGTGCAACGCCCCTTTCTCGGCCCGGGTTCCGGCCAGCCGCAGGGGGAGGGTGATGTTCTGCTCCACGGTGAGGGAGGGCAGCAGGTTGAAAGCCTGGAAGACGAAGCCGATCCGGGTCCGGCGGAATTCCGTGAGCTGCCGTTCTCCGAGGTCCCCGAGGTTCTGCCCGCCGAGTTGCACCACCCCGGACGTCGGCTGGTCGAGTCCGGCGGCACAGTGCAGGAAGGTGCTCTTGCCCGAGCCCGAGGGGCCCATGACGCCGGTGAACGTGCCGGCGGTGATACCGGTACTGACCTGGTCGAGCGCGACGACCTCGGACGACCCGCGACCGTAGGTCTTGGTCACCTGGGTCAGACGTACGGCGCTGCGCGCCGGGTCGATTCCTATGGGCGCGCCGGGCGGCGTGTTGCGGCTGCGTGCTCCGAGCATGCGGGGACCTTCGATCGGTTCGGTGGGTGGTCCTCACAGTCCACCGGCAGGTCGAGGCCGGATCCTCCGTCTGTGCGGCTGGACATCGGCTCCGCCAGGCAGAGGACGCGGCGGGCCGGTTCCGCCGTAGGGAGGAGGGGACCGGCCGTCCGGGCACACCGGTCACGAGGCGGTCTCCTCCTTGAGGAGGGGGCCGACGGAATGAGCACGCGTCGGGTTTCTGGGCCCCCGGTAGGAACTGCCCGACGGCCACCGGGGTGAACATTGGATGAGCGGAAGTCGAGCAGATGATGCCGCCCTGTGCCGCACACCCGCCCGTTAAGATTCACAGCCGCCCGCCCAGATGGGCCCGAGCCTCGGTGATTAAGGAACAGAAATATACATGGACACCCTGACAACCCTTCTCGCCGTTCTGGTGGGCTGCACGACATTGGTGACGCTGGAGAACCGGACCCGCCGGCTCGACCGGCGGATGATCCGTCTGGAACAGAAGCTCGACCTGCTGCTGAAGCAGGCGAATGTGCCGGACGACGAGCTCGTACCGGCGCAGGTTATAGCTCTCGCCCGTGCCGGCGAGGACATTCTCGCCATCAAGAAATACCGCGAGGCCACGGGGAGCGGGCTGCTGGAGGCCAAGGAAGTCGTGGACCGACTGCGGGGATGAGCGCAAGAAAATACGGCGAAAGCCGTCTGCTCTCCAGAAAATTTCGAGCGGTGTCCGTCACCGGGCCGGCGATTCCAGCGGATTTGGCAGTGGCGGACGGATCATTTTCGCCTTGCCGGTATCCGCGCTCCTGACCGTTCTCGCTCTGGCCGCGTGACGTCACCAGAAGCCGTGGACACCGGCTGGGGCACGGTCACGAAACCTGTCCCGGGGCGGGCCTGCCGGCGCCGATTATGATGCAGCAGATCAAGGGCCTGCCCGAATGCACCGCCAATGCGCGCAAGCCGCGGGTGCCCGTCGTGTTCGGCGGGCGCAGTTCCGAACACGGGATCTCCGTGCTCCCCGTCGACCCCGCCGATCGGGAAGTCGTCTGCAGCGAGCCGAGTTCGGTGCCCAAGGCGCTGGGCGAGGTCGACGTGGTCTTCCCGGTGCTGCACGGCCCGTACGGCGAGGACGGCACCCTCCAGGGCCTGCTGGAACTCTCCGGTGTGCCGTACATGGGTTCGGGTGTGCTCGCCTCGGCCGTCGGCCAGGACAAGGAGTACATGAAGCGGGTGTTCACCTCCTTCGGGCTCAAGGTCGGCCCGTACGTGGTGATCCGCCCGCGCGAGTGGGACCGCGACGAGCGGGCCGCCCGCAAGAAGATCGTCGTCTTCGCCGGCAAGCACGGCTGGCCGCTCTTCGTGAAGCCCGCCCGCGGCGGCTCCTCGGTCGGCATCAGCACCTCGCCGGCCTGGACGAGGCCATCGCCGAGGCCCGGCGCCGCGACCCACCGACCACTCACGCACCCGAAACAGACATCGCACGGGCGCGATCGCGGCCGTGTCCCTGACCGCCCTCACCGGCCGGTGAACTCCCTGGTGGGCGGCGGCCTGGCCGGGGAAATACCCGCGGTACTGCTCTGGAACCAGGACCTCCACGTGCTTCCGTCCCTTCTCGGCGCAGGAGGCACCGCCGCTCCGCTCAGGGGCGGTCGCCTGAACGTGGCCGGTGCCGTGTGCGCCGCCGCGCTCGTCTTCACCATGCGGGTGCTCGCGTTACGCCAGAGCCGGCGTACACCTCGGTCCGCCCGGTGGAGGCAACGCGGTGAGACCCTGACCCCGAAGTTCTCGAGGCACCGTCATGCCCCTTACTGAACCGACCGACACGGCCACCTACCCCGTCGACGTCGTCCTGTCGCTGCAACGCGAGCGAACGGCTGTCCTACTGCGCACGCTGCGCGGTCAGCACGTACTGCCGACTCTGGTCCACGGCTGGGGCACCGAGCAGGCGTACAGCGCCATGCTGCATGACGCCGAGCGGCCGCTCACCGTCCTCGACGTACCGGACACCCGATGGGACGAAACCCTGGAGCACCGCGTACACGCCCTCAGCAACCTCTCAACGGTCATAGTGCTCACCCCGGAGGAGTCGGACCCGGCCGCTCTGCTGCTGGCAGGTGCCGTGAACGTCATGTCCCGCGGTACGCCTCCGCTGGAGTTGGCCAGCCGGATCACCGCCGAGCGGCGCTGGCTCGACTCTCGCGAGGGGGCGGGGCGGGGGGAACCGACGCACACCTTGAGACTCCATCCCCAGCGTCCGCGCCAGTCCTCTCAAGCATTGCTGTTCGACATGCTGTGCTCCGCCGCGCGTCCCTGGTGCTGTCATGAACTGCGGCTCCTGCTGGGCACCTCGGACGAGCCGATGAGCCGACGAGCGTTGCGGGCCAGGATCAGCCGCCTCGACGAACGCCTGAGCGCCCACGGAGTGGTCGTCAACTGTTCGACGCAGTGGGGACGCACTGCCCTGCTGGGGCTCGCCGATCAGTGCGCCGGCGACGGAAGCACCCCCACCACGCCACGGGCCTCCCGCGCCCATGAGGAACTGGAACGAATGCCGCACCGACAACTGCCGATCGGGCCCGTACCGGAGCCCGCGAAGGATGCCTGAGGAGAACGGCGTACAGGGCGGCTCGGACAGCACTCCGAGCGCCCTAAGACGGCCGGAGTGGACGCCACCCGGGCCTCCGTGGCCCGAGCCGCCCCGGCTCGGGCGGCCGCAGCACACGCGGAGACCGTGACGACGCGGCCATCGGCCTCGCCGGACGCGGCGGACTCGGTGTCCGGCGCGGTCGCCGCGGAACCGCGCGCCGGACGGCGCGGGCGGGCGGGCGGCAAGGTCGTGTTCTGGGAGTGCGACGGCCGTGACATCCAGATGTGGGGCTCGGTTGAGGCCCGGTCCCCGCCCTCCTCCGACGCTCGTTCCACAGCCCGCCCAGAAGAACACCGGAGACCGCCCATGCCTGCCTCGACACCACCCGTCGACGCGGAACCCGCGTCCATGGCCAATCCCCGACGGGCCCGTGCCGACACATCGGCACGGGCCCGTCGGCCGTCCGGTTCGCCCACGGGGCGGCTGGACCTCGGAGACGAACCGGGCCGCCCGGACCCATGTCCCTGGGGAGCGGGGGCGGCACACCGGGTGTACCCGCCTGTGCCGCCCCCGCTCCCGCTATGCCCGCGCCGCCCGGCTCAACCGGCCACAACGCACGCTGACACCGCGCTGCCCCGTGGACTCGCCCGTGGGGACAGGCACGACGCCACGCTCGACGGGCCGCACCTCATTGGTCGTCGACGGCCGGGCCCTCGTCCGGCGCGGCCCGCTCGGTGATCCGCGTGGCCACCCCGCTCTTGACGACCACGTTCGCGGCGACCGATCCGCTCTTGGTGTTGCTCTCCAGGTCGGCGAGTGAGCAGCGCGTCGTGGCCTTCGGGTCGTACTCGCCGCACAGCACACCGGCGCCGTACACGGCGGTGCTGTTCGAGACGTAGAACTGCTGCTGCTTGCCGTTGACGCTCACGGTGTACTTCTGCGGCGCCAGGTACTCGATCGTCCCGCCCGCGAAGGTGCCGCTCACTCCTTTGTCGACACCTGCCGCGCTGTCGTCCGCCGCGGAGTCGTCGTCGGCCGAGGTGCCGGCGCCGTCGCCGGCCGAGCCCGAGTCCGCCGAGTCGCCGGCGCCGCGGGTGGTGGAGACGGAACCCTCGCCGGTCGAGGTTCCCGCATCGGTGGCGGCCGTGGCGGAGGTGGTGCCCGCCTTCGAGTTCGCGTCATCCTCCTCGCAGGCCGTGAGGGCGCAGGCTCCAGCGACGACGGCCGCGGCGATCAGCAGTGTTCTGGCTCGGTGGGTGGAACGCATGAGGTGTCTCCCGTGTACGTGGCTGCCCGGCAAGGGTGCGCCGGGCAACGGCGTCTGACTGACGGGACCACCATGCGCAGGTCGGCGACGGGTTCATGCGCCGAGAGCGCGAGCCATGTCGCTCTTGTCATCGACGCGCGGCGGAGGCGGGACGTATCGCCCTCGCCGGCTTCCCGTTCGGTACGGGACGCGGTGCCCGAGTGGGCCGCCGTTCCCTCCGGCGGGTCGTTCGCGACACATCCCCCGTACCCGCGCCCAGCATATGATCCCGCCGTTCGGACGCGGCCCCGGAACGTGCGGTCGGCCGTTCCGTCCCACCTCCCACCTCCCGCTTCTCACCCAGGACTCATCCATGCGCTCATCGCTCCGCTGCCCAGGAACCGGAACCGCCGTCCACCGGCGGGTTGCTCACTTCCTGGTGGTCACCGCCGCCGCCACGGCTCTCGCCGGATGCGGTACCGGTGACGCCAACACCGTTCAGCCGCCGATCGTGGAGACCGCCACGAAGGCGGTGACGGGAGGCGGAACCGGCTCCGGCGGTGCCGCCGGCGCGGCTCCGGCCGAACCCACGCGTGCCGCGGCCCGGGACTCCGACACCACATCGTCAGGTACGGGTACGGGTACGGGAACGGACGCGGACGCGGACGCGGACGGCGGCAGGTGCCACACCACGGACCTCTCCATCGAGTTGCCGGATGACGACACCCTGCCCGCCGACATCTCCGTCACCATCAGCAACACCGGGCAGCGCACCTGCACCATGGGCGGATTCCCCGGCGTGGACCTCCAGGGTGACGGGCTCACACACGCCTTCCGGCGCGGTGACACCTCGGGCCGAAGGGTGACCCTGTCACCCGGCGACAGCACTCACTTCACCCTGCGGCCCGTGGGTGCCGGCGGCGAGTTCTCCCCGGAGACCATCGTGATCACACCCCCTGACGAGACGGAGCATCAGACGCTCCCCTGGCCGTGGGGTGCCGTCCGCCTGGCGGAGAACACCGCCTACGCCGGGACGGTCGAGCCGGTGGGCGCCTGAAAGCCTGTGCCATGCGGTTTCCGTCCCGCGCACCCCGGGTCCTTCGGGTAGCCTCTTCTGCCCCTCGGTGTCCTGACTGTGGCACTGCCCCCGTCTTAGCGTCGTCGTGTGAGCCTTTGGACTTCTCTCGAACCTGCCTCGACCACCGTGGACCCAGGTGGCACGGCGACGACGCGACTGCGTCTGCGCAACACCGGCGACGTCGTCGACGAATACCGTTTCAGACCGGTCGGCACGCTCGCGCCGTGGACCAGCGTCGAACCCGCGACGCTGCGGCTCTACCCGGGCACCACGGGCACGGTCGAGCTGACGTTCTCGCCTCCCCGCACGCCCGACGCCGCGGCCGGTCCGCATCCCTACGGGGTGCAGATCACGCCCACCGAACACCCTGAGGCGACGACCGTCCCCGAAGGCAACGTGACCGTCACCCCCTTCACGGAGATCCGGGCCGAGCTCGTCCCGCCCACCGTCCGGGGCCGGTTCCGCGGGCGGCCCCGGCTCGCCGTCGACAACCTCGGCAACACCAAGATGACCGCGTCAGTCTCCGGATCGGACAACGGCTCGCAACTCTCGTACGACATCCATCCGAGCAACGTCCAGATCGAGCCGGGCCGGGCGGCTTTCGTCAAGACGGTCCTCAAGCCGCGACAGATCACCTGGTTCGGGGCCTCGGAGGACCGGCCCTACACCCTGGGCATCACGCGCTCCGGTGACCCCCAGCTGGACGTCGATGGCACCTATGTGCAGAAAAGCTTCCTGCCGGGCTGGCTCGCCACCCTCTTCGGGGTGCTGCTCGCGCTCGCCCTCACCTTCGTCATGCTGTGGATCACCTACGCGCCCAAGGTCCGCAGTCTGGCCCAGGAGAAGCAGGTGACAGTGGTCGCCTCCCAACTGCCCGAACTGCCCGAGGACACGTCCTCCGAGACGGCCGCCCCGGCCGGGTCCGGTGAGGCCGCGGAGCCGGACGTGCCCGCGGAAGCGGAGGACTCCGGCGGTTCCGGTGACTCCGAGGCCACGGCGGAGTGCGCCGTCCACGAGGACGACGGCCGCCTCTACTGCTCCAACACGGCCGACGCCACCGGCTACGAGGACCGCTCCTACGACTCGGCGGAGCGCGGACGGCTCGAAACCGACTTCAGCTGGTTCGAGTGCTGGGGGCACGGCGAGCAGACCGAAAACGGCAACGACATCTGGTACTGGACCAAGCTCGACAACGGCGCCTGGGGGAACATCGCCTCCAGTGACCTCAGCACTGAAGAGGACCCGGTGCCCGGACTCGACGAATGCAGTTGAGCACTTACGGACACCGCCCGCGCCACGCCCACCGCCATCGGGGCGGTAACTGGGCACTTGTTGAGCAGCGGCTGATCTGGTGACCGTGTGTCACCGGCTTCCAAGATGGCTGTGCGGGCCCGCGCGACGGGCTCCCCGCGCACCACTTCGGGCAGCACTCAGGAGATGTCAGCCTTGCTCAGTTCGATACCCCTCACACAGCCGGCACCGGTCGGTGACCGCATACCGGTCGCCATCCACACCGCCGACCCACTGATTGGCGCGGGTGTGACCCACCATCTCGGCCCGCACCCCGCGATCGAGTTGGTCGACCTCACGGCCGACGACTCCGGCCACACCTGTGACGACGGGGGTGTGGTCGTCGTGTTCGTCGCCGACACCCTGGACGACACCACACTGATGCGGCTGCGGCGGCTGATGCGCAGGGACGGCGCCCGGACGGTCCTGGTGGTCCACCGGCTGCGCGAATCGGACCTGCTGGAGATCATTGCCTGCGGTGTGGGTGTCGTGCTGTGGCGGCACGAGGTGTCGGCCACCCGGCTGTTCGAAGCCGTCACCGCGGCCTCCCGCGGAGAGGGCGACATGCCGGCCGAACTCCTGGGACGGCTGATGACCCAGATCGGCTCGCTGGCCCGGACGATCCCGGGCGGCACCGCCGCACTGACCGGCGGGCTGTCACCGCGCGAGGTCGAGGTGATCCGCCTGGTCGCCGACGGTTTCGACACCAAGGAGATCGCGGAGAAGCTCAGCTACTCCGAAAGAACGATCAAGAACAATCTGCACGCACTCACCACCCGTCTGCACCTGCGCAACCGCGCCCACGCGGTGGCCCACGCGGTGCGCGAGGGCTACATCTGACAACCGCTCACCGCAGTGCGGGGCAGGGCAGACGGACGGGTCGCCCGGTGCCGTCCCACCGGTGGGACGGCACCGGGCGACCGCACACAGCGCAGGAGTACCACGTGATCCACGAAGTGGACCAGCTCATCAAAGACCTGTTGGGAGAAGGCGCCCTCACCGGCAGCGGTGTGGACGTTCTCTTCGACGCCCCCACCCGGGACTGGGCCGCTCGGCGGGGCGGTCCGACGATCGACGCCTACCTCTACGACATCCGCGAGGACGTACGCCTGCGGGAACGGGGCACCACCTCGATACGGGACACACGGGGCGCGGTCGTCCGGCACCGCCGGCCACCGCGCTGGTTCCGGCTGTCGTACCTGGTGACGGCGTGGACCAAGCAGGCCGAGGACGAACACCGTCTGCTGTCGGCCGTCCTCGCGACACTGCTGCCGCACGAGGTACTGGCACCGGACCGGCTTCCCGGGCCGCTCGCCACCCTCGGTCTCTCGGTGCCGCTGTCGGTGGCGGGGGTGCAGAACGAGGCGCGGTCCGCCGCCGAGATCTGGTCCGCCCTCGGGGGTGAGCTGAAGCCGTCGGTGGATCTCGTCGTGACCGTGCCGTTCCCGGCCTTCCCGGAGTACGACGCGGCGCCCGCGGTCACCGAGGGAGCCGTCGTACGGGTACGGGACACGGAGGGGAGGCTCAGCGGTTCGCCCGAGCGGCGGCTGCGGCCGGCCCGCCGGGAGACCGACGTCCCGCCACCGCACGGGACGGACACCGCTGTCACAGCCACGGCCGCGGGTAGGAGGCGGCGGCCGTGAGCACCACCCGTTCCGCCGGGCCGCGCGGGACCGGCGGCGCGGCCCCGGCACCACGGCCCGCCACCGGCCTGCTGCCGCTGCTCGACCGTCTGCACACCCAGGTCGCCGACCTGGTGACGCGCCGCTCCGCACAGGATCCCACGGCCTCCGATCCGATGCGCGGTCTCTTCCTCACCCAGGACGCCGTCGCGCACACCATCGCCGCCCGCGGCAGAGGCCTCGCTGACACTGGGCACACCCCCCGGCCGCCCGTGGCCGGACTCCTCGACGCAGGCTCCGACGACGCGTTGCGGGCGCTGGCACGTCGGCTGGGTCTCGGTCTCCTCGACAGCCAGGTGCTGCTCATCGCCCTGGCGCCGGAACTGGAGCGCGGCTTCGAGCCGCTGTACGGCTATCTCAACGACGACGTGAGCCGACGCCGCGCCACCGTCGGCCTGGTCCTCGATCTGTGCGGGCTGCCGGTGACCGACCCGGCTGCCCGGGGCCGTTTCCGTCCCCGGGCGCCGCTGGGCGCGCTCGGGCTGCTGCGGGTGGAGGACGGTGAGCGGCCTTTCCTGAGCCGGTCCCTGCGGGTGCCCGACCGGGTCGTCGCCCACCTGCTCGGTGACGACACCTGCGACGACGTACTGGCGGACCGTCTGCGGGCGCTGCCCGAGCCCGCCGTCCCGGACCCCCGCGACACGCTGCGCGGCAGGCTGGCCGCCCGCCTGGCCTCGGCGCCGCTGACAGCATACGTACGGGAGACGCGGCCCGGCGACGGGACCTCCTGGGTGTCGGCCGTGCTGGCCGACGCAGGTCTGGAGGCGCTGCTCTACCGGCCGGACGTCACCGGGCCGCCACCCGGTGCCCCGGACCCGGCGGACGCTCCCCCGACAGGGCCCCGTCCCGACGGCCGGTACGAACCACGGCGCGAACTGCTGCGGGAGGCACGGCTGCGCGGCTGCGCCGTCGTGGTCCATCCGCTGCCGGAGACGCCCGGACCGCTGATGCGCGCGCTGAGCGCCGACGACGTGCCGGTGCTCTTCGTGGACAGCCGGCCCTACGACCCGTCCTGGTGCGACGACGACCCGCTGGTCCTGGGCGCCCCGAGGCCGGCCGTGGGCGGCGCGCGCGCGTGGCGTGCCGCCCTCGGCGACGCCGCCCTAGCCCCGGAGCTGGACCTGGAGGCGACGCTGGCTCCCTACCGGCTCGGGTCGGCCCAGGCCACGCGTGCCGCGCAGGCCGCGCTGCGGCTCGCCGGCCTGGACGACGGCGTGCTCGACGCCTCCCACGTCCGGCTGGCCGCCCGCCAGCAGGCCGCGTCGGGCCTGGAACAGCACGCGCGCCGCATCAGACCGGCGGTCGGCTGGGACGACCTCGTCCTGCCGGCCGAACCGCTCGCCCGGCTGCACGAACTCGCCGCCCGCGCCCGGCTTCGCGAACGAGTGCTGGGTGAGTGGCGACTGAGCGCGGGCGGCGGCAGGGGACGCGGCGTCCTCGGGCTGTTCGCCGGCGAGTCGGGGACGGGCAAGACCCATTCCGCCGAGGTGGTCGCCGCCGAACTCGGTCTGGACCTGTACGTCGTGCAACTGTCCTCGGTCGTCGACAAGTACGTCGGCGAGACCGAGAAGAACCTGGAGCGGATCTTCGCCGAGGCCGATGTGACGGACTCGGTGCTGCTGTTCGACGAGGCCGACGCGGTCTTCGGCAAGCGGTCCGAGGTGAAGGACGCGCACGACAAGCACGCCAACATGGAGAGCGCCTACCTGCTGCAACGCCTGGAGGCGTTCGACGGCATCGCCCTGCTCACCACCAACCTGCGCGCCAACATCGACGACGCGTTCACCCGCCGCCTCGACCTGGTGATCGACTTCCCCTTCCCCGACCCGGAGCAGCGGCTCGCCCTTTGGCGGCACAGCCTGCGGCACGTGCCCTGCGCGGACGGCATCGACCCCGCTCCCTGTGCCGCCCAGTTCGAGCTGGCCGGCGGGGCCATCCGCAGCGCGGTGGTGACGGCGGCGTACGCGGCGGCCACCCGGGGCGCCCCGGTCACCGACGCGGACCTGCTGGAGGGGGCCAGGCGCGAGTACCGCAAGGCGGGCCGTCTGGTGATGGATTGAGGGGGCGTCGGTCCGGCCCGATCAGCACTACCGAAGGGATGCCTCCGTGCATCGGAAAGACGCCCGGCGCACCGCGCCGGGAAGCAGGGTGCCCACCGGTCGCCTCGCCATGGAACCGGTGCGGCGCGACGAGACCGCGGCGAAGGGCTCGGAGCACGCCGCGCGGACACTGACGACGCTGCAGCGGGCGGCCGGGAACGCGGCCGTCTCACGCATGATGGTGCAGCGAGCGTCCTCGGCGGGCGCCGGGCGCAGCCGGCGCACGGCCCCCGGCTCGCCCAAGGACGACCTCCTGCACGATCCGCGGACCTTCCTGTCGCACACCGCCCTCGCCCTGGACTTCCCGCTGGGCATGCGCAACCGCGTGCCGGACCTCACGTTGAACAGCGAGGCGTTTGTCCGCCGGATGAGCGCCTGGAACCGGCACTGGTTCGTGCTGGTGCCCGACGCCCGGCGCACCGCCGAGGGAAGACCCGCGTAC
The DNA here is from genome assembly GCF_019049245.1 of Streptomyces sp. AC555_RSS877. GTDB lineage: Bacteria > Actinomycetota > Actinomycetes > Streptomycetales > Streptomycetaceae > Streptomyces. The sequence continues at coordinate 240,816 of NZ_JAGMUK010000216.1, forward strand.
CTGCTCACCCCGGCCGTGGAGAAGTACGTCGAGGCGTACGGCGACGACCCGCTGCTCGCGCCGCTCGCCGCCGATCCGCACCTGCCGTCCGCCATGACCGATCAGGAGTACCTGGCCTCGTCCTTCGTTCCCTATCTGACGGGCAGCACGGCCCGGCCCGAGGAATCGGTCGGCCATGCCCGGATACCGGGGGACGCCGGGCAACGGGGCCCCGGCTCGGAGTTCGTGTTCACCGCCACGATGAACGGCTGCGCCTTCGCCGTCGAAGGAGCGGCGGACGACGGGCAGTTCACCGCCTGGCATTACCAGTCGCCCAGTTCCGCGACCAACCGCGGCCCCGCGCGGGAGTTCCGCCGGGACCGCTCCCCCACCGACTGGTTCGGCGTCGAGGAGTACGAGACCCCGGGCGACGCCAGCCTGTTCGAGGCGACCAACATGCTGTGGAAGGGCCCGGACGGCTGGCAGGTGATCAGCCAGGAGGTCAGGGTCGACATGGCCGACATGAGCAAGGCACGCATCGCCGCGGTGCGCAGCCGTCCGCTGCACCTGTCGCCGGGGCACGAGGTGGAGTACACGACGAGGATCTACGCCGGCTTCGCGGGGGCTCAGCTCGACCGGTACGAGAGGCTGCAGCAGCAGACGCGCGGCATGTCCTGGCCGGCCTCCCAGCGGGCAGGCCTGGAGAAGAACGTGTTTCTGCCCCTGGAGGTGGCGTTGAAGAGTGACGCCCTGATGCTTCAGGGCGCGGCCGGCTTCGAGGAGCTGGCCGGGGCGGCGGAGGGTGTCAAGGCACGGCGCGAGGAGATGACGGGCAAGGTCCTCGCCTGGCTGGGCCATGAGGTGGACGGCGGCACGGCACGCCGTGGGGGCCTGTTCGGCATGGGCGGTGGCGAGGAGACGCTCCGGCGGCGGCGAGAGGCGATCCAGAGACTCATCAGCGAGTTCTCCGACACCTTCTGGGTCGACGACCTGATCCAGGAGGCACGCTCGCGCGGCACGGCGGCGAGCGGGCCGCCCACGGAGGCGAGAACCGAGGCCGAGGGGTCGAAGGCGCCGGGGCGGGTCGGGGCCTGAGAGGGCCCGGGCCGGGACGCCGGCACCGCGCCGAAGGGCGCACGCGACGGTCTGTCGCGTGCGCCCTTCGGCGTTCACGTGCCCTTGTGCGACCCCGTCGGAGGCTTCCCGTCCGGGCATCGCCGACTACCCGACCTGCGAGACGCCGGGACGTTTACCCGGACCCCCTCCTCCAGGAAGGCTCGAAGAGTTACTTCATGCACCCCGAGGAGAACAGAGCATGCCGTCGTACCTGTCGCCCGGCGTCTACGTCGAGGAGGTGGCCAGTGGTTCACGTCCCATCGAGGGGGTGGGCACGTCCGTGGCCGCCTTCGTCGGACTCGCGCCGACCGGTCCCCTCAACGAACCGACGCTGGTGACCAACTGGTCCCAGTACGTGGCCGCCTTCGGCGAGTTCGCCGATGGGTACTACCTGGCTCACTCGGTCTACGGGTTCTTCAACAACGGCGGCAGCGCGGCCTACGTCGTCCGCGTGGGCGGTGTGCCGGGCGGTGCGGCCGCCGAGGCCGCGGACGCGACGCCGGCGCTGCCGGCCGCCGAGCCGCTGCCCATGGGCACGTTCACCGTCACTGCCGCCGCGTCGGCTCCGGGCACCGGCCCGGTCACCGTCGAGGTCGCCGACGCCGAGGGCGAGGGCCCGGCCGACCGCTTCCGGCTGATCGTCAAGGAAGCCGGCAAGGTCGCCGAGACCTTCGACGTGTCGGCCAAGAAGAACAACCGCAACTACGTCGTCACGCAGGTCAAGGAGCGTTCGAAGCTGATCGCCGTGCAGGAGTCCGCTCCCGCCGCGCAGCTCGCGCGTCCCGAGAACCAGACCCTCGCGCTGCCCGTCGCCCCGCCCGTCGTGGCGACCGGCGACCAGCCGGGCCCGGCGGAGTACCTGGGCGACCCCGCAGACCGCACCGGTTTCGGCGGTCTGGAGGCCGTCGACGAGATCTCCATGGTCGCGGTCCCCGATCTGATGGCCGCCTACCAGCGCGGCGCCATCGACGCCGAGTCGCTCAAGGCCGTGCAGCTCGGTCTGATCGCGCACTGCGAACTGATGGGTGACCGGGTCGCCCTGATCGACCCGCCGCCGGGACTCAACGCCCGCGACATCCGCGTCTGGCGCCAGGAGACGGCAGGCTACGACTCCAAGTACGCCGCGCTGTACTACCCGTGGGTGAAGGTCTTCGACCCGGCCGTCGGCCAGACGCGGCTGGTGCCGCCGAGCGGCCACGTCGCCGGCGTGTGGGCCCGCAACGACTTCGAGCGCGGTGTGCACAAGGCCCCCGCGAACGAGGTGGTACGCGGCGCCGTCGACGTCGAGATGAAGATCACCCGTGGTGAGCAGGACCTCCTCAACCCCATCGGCGTGAACTGCATCCGGCCCTTCCCCGGCCGTGGCATCCGCGTCTGGGGAGCCCGCACCCTGGCCTCCGACCCGGCCTGGCGCTACCTGAACATCCGCCGGTACTTCAACTACCTGGAGGAGTCGATTCTGATCGGCACCCAGTGGGTGGTGTTCGAGCCGAACGACGAGGCGCTGTGGGCCCGTATCAACCGCAACGTGTCGGCGTTCCTCGTCAACGAGTGGCGTAACGGCGCCCTGTTCGGCTCCCGTCCCGAGGACGCGTTCTACGTCAAGTGTGACGAGGAGACCAACACGCCGGAGTCCGTGGACCTCGGCCGGGTCGTCTGCGAGATCGGTGTGGCACCGGTCAAGCCCGCCGAGTTCGTGGTCTTCCGCCTCGCCCAGTTCTCCAGCGGCAGCGGCGAACTGGAGGAGTGAGCGGCACCCCGCTCCTCCGTCCCCACCACATCGATGACCGCGCAGCTATAGAAGGACGCGTACAACAGCATGAGTCTTCAGCCGGGTGACGCTCTCACCTCACACAATTTCGGACTGCAGATCGACGGCGTCATGGTCGAGTACCTCCAGGAGGTCAGCGGCCTGAGCCAGGAGCAGGACGTCATCGAGTACCAGCAGGTCTCGGCCCAGGGCAAGCCCGTCACCAAGAAGATGCCGGGGGTGAAGAAGGCCGGTGACTGCACCGTCGTCAGGGGCATGACGCAGTCCAAGGCGTTCGACGAGTGGATCACCCAGTCGGTGGCCGGGCAGATGGCCACGGCACGTAAGAACGCCAGCATCATCGTGATGGATTATCAGAACAATCCGGTCAAGCGATACAACATGCGCAACGCCTGGTGCAGCAAGATCGAGGCCAGCACCGTGAAGGCGGGCGAGGCGGCGGCCCTGACCGAGACCGTGACCATCACCTTCGAAGAACTGGTCATCCAGTAATGCGGCGAACGGCTTCTCACGCCCCCGCAGCGCCGGAGACGGCGTCGCCCCCCGCCGGCCCCCCGGCGCCCGGGGGGCACGGGGCTGCGGGTGAACCCGCCGGTCACCGCCCGCTGCGCGAACTGCGCACCGAGTTCGACTTCGAACTCCCCCGCGGCTACGTGGACGAGTCCGGCTCCGTGCACCGCAACGGCACGATGCGGCTGGCCACGGCCCGCGACGAACTGGTACCGCTGCGGGACGTAAGGGTCCAGGAGAACTCCGCGTACCTGTCGGTGGTACTGCTGGGCCGGGTCATCACCCGCCTCGGGACACTGCCGCTGGTGCACGACGGGGTGGTGGAGAACATGTTCGCCTCCGACCTCGCCTTCCTCCAGGACTTCTACCGGCAGGTCAACGCGGAAGGTCACACCCGCGCCGGAGTCACCTGTCCGCACTGTGAGGAGCCGTTCGAGGTCGAACTCGGCGGGAGCCGCCTGGGGGAATCGTGACGTACGCGACCGACCGTCTGCACGAGGAGATCGCGTACATCGCCTACCACTTCCACTGGGGGCTGGACGACATTCTGGACCTCGAACACGCCGACCGGCGGCGCTACACGGAACGCGTCGTCGATCTCGTGACACGCGCCTCGGCCAAGGGGTGAACCGCATGTCCTTCCTGAATCGCCTCCGCCGCGGGACGGCGAGTGCCGTTCCGTCCGCTGCCGGCACCGGGGCTCCCGCTGCCACAGGGGCCCTCGCTACCGAGGGGACCGGGGCCGGGGCCAGGGCCCGGACCGGGTCACGGGCCGGGGCGGTGCCCCGGCCCCGCCCTTCCTGGCTCGGGACACCGCCCGTGCAGCGCGTGACCGACGACTCGGCGGCTCACGGCACCGCGGTCACCGACGCGCGCTTCGGCGCCCGTCTGAGCACCTGGCGGAACCCGTCCTTCGCGGGCACTCTCTCGCACGCCGTGAGCAGCGCCGCCCCCAGCGGACTGATCAGCGGCCTCGCCGGCCGCGTCACGGGGCCGGTCACGGGACTCGAACAGCCCTCGACGGTGCTGCCGGTGGTTCCCGGCGAGCCCTCGGCGGACGCGGGCGCGCACCACTTGCCGGACGTCGTCCAGCGCGCCGCCGTGCCCTCCGGGGTACGGGTGACCCCCGCGGCCACGCCCCCAAGAGCTCGACGGCGGTCGCTGACGTCCGCGCGGCGGTCACCAGCTGCGGCGCTGCGCACCCTGCCCGCCGCTGCGGCGGAGCCCGTGTCCGCCGGTTCGTCCATGGACGAACCGGCGGTGGACGAACCGGCGGTGGGCGAACCGGCGGTTCCCTCAGCCCCGGGGCCGAACACATTCCCCCGTCCGGCCCCGGTTCGCCCGGTCCCGTCCCCCATGAGTCCGGACACCTCTTCCGTCCAGCGGACCCCGACCCACACGCCGACCACCCCGGTCCCCACCCGGAACCGGAACACCAGCGCTCGCCGCGACTCCGGAACACCCACCGCCACCACTCGCTCAACGACATCCACCGCCGCCGACGTACCAGGCACTGACGATGCGTCCGGCGCAACCACCGTCCAGGGCACGGCGGCTGCCACGGGTACGGCGAGTGCGCCGCATACGCCGAGTTCGTCAAGTGCGGCAAGACCGTCGCGTGCGGTCGCTTCCTCCGGCACAGCACGTCCGTCAAGCACGGCCGGTCCGTCGCCGGCCCGTTCCTCCGCCACGGCGCGTCCGTCGAGCACGGCAGGTCCGTCACCAACAGGTCCCTCCAGCACGTCCAGTTCGGCGCATACGACCAGCCCAGCGGCCACGGCCAGTCCGTCGCGTACGGCCGGCCCCTCCGCCACGGCACGTCCGTCGAGCACGGCAGGTCCGTCACCAACAGGTCCCTCGGGCACGGCCGGTCCGTCGAACGCGGCCGGTGAGTCCGCTGCATCCTCGTCCGATGCACCCACCGTGCCCGTGCAGTCGCGCTCTTCGGACATGCCTGTCGCGCGCGAGCGCCCGGTCAGCCGACAAGGACTCGGTGCTCCCGTCGGCCACGCGCCGCGGGACAGCACGGACACGGCGTTCATTCCACGTGGACGCCGTGAGCACCAGGCGCTGGGCGCGCCGCTGTCCAGGCCCCAGCCGACTGCGTCGCAGCCGGTCGCGCGGCAGTCGGCGGGCGGTGACGCCCCCGCGCCGGTCCAGCGTGCTCACCGAGCCGGCGAGAGCGCAGCCGAAACCACGTCGACACGTGTCGGCTCGGGCTCGGCTGCGTCCGCCACCACACCCGCGGGTCCGGCGGCGTCCCCGTCCCCACGCACCCCCATGCCTTCGACCGCGCCGCCGCCAGTCACGGGTACGACCTTGTCCTCGGACGCGTTGCCGGTCACGGGGACGTCCTCCCTGTCCCCGGCCACGCCGCCATCCACAGGTACGCCCGTGGCTTCCGTTTCGCGTCGAGCCATCGGAACGACCGTCACGTCACCGTCCGCCGGGGCCACCACCCCGGTCACTCGACCGACCGCCACGCCACCGGCGGCACCGGTCACGTTGCCGGTGTCGGGGCACGATGCGCGCGAGCCCGCGGCAGCGGGGACGGAAGGGGTGATCTCGGGTGTCCGGGTGCGCAGGGTCGGCGAAGGCCCCACGGGTGCGCCGGGTGACGCGAAACCCCAGGTCTCCCGTGGGCCGGTGTCCCCGCCCGTGCAACGTGAACTCCCCCCGGTGGGCGGCCCTCCCGCCCAACCCCCGGTGCCGGACACCGGCGCCCCGGGCACCTCCCGCAGCGCGACACGTGGGCTCAGTTCCACGCGTGCGCCGGCCACCTCGTTCTTCAGGGCCGCTGTTCCCGCTACCTTCCGGGGGCCGGAGTCGCCGAAGACCGCCCGAGCAGCGGCCGTTCCACTCCGCGACCTCGCCTCGGCAGCGTCCACCGACGCGTCCGGCCTGCCGTCGTCCGGCTCCTTCACGCGACCGGAGTCCAGTGGGGACTCCCAGCAGCCCGGCGGTCACGGACCCGAGCCGTCGACACGTCTTCCCTCGCTCCCGGCTCCCGCAGCGCACCGCCCGCAGGCTGCGGACGCCGAGGTCAGCGACGCACCCGGGCCGCCGGCCGGTGAGCGGGCACCTTCACCCGCTCGCCCAGGACTGCTCGGCGGCCTCCTTCAGCGGCGTAAGCGGCTACGACGTGCTCCGACTCCCGATGTTCAGCGCGGCCGTGGCACTACGGCACCCCCCGCGGCGTCCGGCACGTCCGCCACGGCCACGGGCTCCGAGCACGGCGGTACCGCCCTCGGCCGCAGGGAGGACACCACCGGGCCTCGCACCGAGACGGGATCACCGTCTCTCGCCGAGGGACCTGTCCCGGTGCGAACCGGGCAGGTGGGCGTACGCACCGGACCCACGGGCGGGTCCGTACCTCGCACTCCGTCCAGCATCACACCTCCCCCCGTCCAGCGTGCCCCCTCGCCCTCCCTCGTGACCCCGTCGGCCAGCCGCACCGAGGGCACGGCGAAGAGCCTGCCGAAGGCCCGGTCGGCGCCCCGGCCGGAGGATGTCTCCGCCCAGGTCCAGCGGTCGGGTCCCGGCGCGCGACGCGCCGGCGACTCGCCGTCCGGGGCAGACGCCGCGAGCGGCGGCGCAGTCGACAACCCTACCGCCGTGCACGCTTCTCGGGGCTCGTTGGTGCCGACGGCACCGACGGCCGGTACGAGCGGAAAGCCCCCGCGCGCGCACTCGGCGGTGCGGCGTGAAACAGGCGCCTCGGATATCGCCCCGGTGCCGCCTGCCCCTGCGCTCGCCACACCTCCTGGCCGGGTGCGCCCCGGAACAGCCTCGAAGCACCTCCAGGCGTCACCGGCCACGCACAGCGGCCAAGGTCCGGTGCGGGGTACGGGGGCGTTCCCCGCACGAGGTCCGCGCACCCGGAACATCCCCGTGGCACAACTCGCCGCACCGGCGCGATCCGCTTCCGCGACCAATGACACGGAAGGGCTCGTCGGTACCACGCCCGCCCAGCGTGCTGTCTCCCTGTCCTCGCCGGTCGTCGGCGCGAAGGGCGTCGCGGACGCGGCCGGTACCACGAGCACCACGGCCCGCCCGGTCGTCTCCCTTGCCCCCGCATCACCGCCGCACCCCGTTTCCCCCGTGAACGACCACCCCGTACGCACCCCGTCCGCCCCAGGCGCAACCCCCGCCTTCAGCCCAACGCCCGCTCCCAACCCTCCACTGCCAACCGGCCCCATGCCCACACCCCGCCCCGCGGCCCAACCACCCGCACCCGCGACATCCCCAATACCCGCGACTCTCGCAGCATCTGCCGCACCCCCGCCACCCTCCACCCTCCAACGAACTTCCGCCGTCCCCCCGGCCTCAGCCGCACCACCGGCACCGACCGGCACCCGACCGGCCACACCGCCGAAGCAGCCAACGGCAACGGCCGCATCCACCCGCACCGCCGACCCGGTCTTCGACGCTCGGGCCCTGACTGACGGTCAGCTCGACGAGCTGACACACCGTCTCGTCGGTCCGCTCACCCGACTGCTCCGTGGCGAGTTGCGCGGCGACCGTGAGCGGATCGGACAGCTTCGGGACGTACGTCGCTGACGGCCGCCCGCACCACCGGTTCACCCATCCACCCAGAGAGAAGACCGACCAGCCATGCCCAGCGACCTCGACCCCGGTTCCACCATCTACTTCACCCTGACCATCGACGGCGAGAGCCTCGGCTACTTCAACGGGTGCGAGGGGCTGTCGTCCGAGGTGGAGATCGAGCACCACCAGGAGGGCGGGAACAACGGGTTCGTGTGGCAGTTGCCCTCCCGGGTGACGCACTCCAGCATCCGTCTCACCCGGCCCCTCACCCCGGACACCGCGAGGGCCGCGGCGTGGATTTCCTCGGTGGCCACCGGTATCAACCGCCCGACGGCACAGATCGCCGCGCTGCGCGCGGACGGCTCCGTCGTGGCCCGCTGGGGTCTCATCGACGTGCTTCCGGTGCGCTGGCAGGGGCCGAACCTGGACCCGGAGAGCCCAGGGGTGGCGACGGAGGTCCTGGAGATCACCCACCACGGTTTCACGAACTGAGGCCCGGCATGGCAGGCAAGACGAACAAGGCCGGCGCGGGCAAGAGCCTGGTCAAGGCGGCGCTGGCGATCCACGAACCACCGGTCGGCCACAGCACCACCCCCGGCTCGCTGATCAAGACCTTCGCTTTCGACTTCAACCCGGCGCAACTGGCGCTCAGCCGCCGTGCGCAGTGGAAGACCACACCGACCGCCGCCGTACGGGACGGCGCGCTCCCGGAGTTCATGGGGCCCGAACCGCGGGAACTGACCGTCGACATCTTCCTGGACTCCTCCAACGAGCCGGGCGGGAACAGTGTGCTGAAGAAGGTGGAAGCACTGTTCTCGTGCTGTGAGGTGACGCAGAAGAGCATCGCGGCCAAGCAGCCCTCGACCCCGTGGGTGGTGTTCCAGTGGGGTTCGTTCTCCACCGCGCGGTTCACCTCCTACGTGAGTTCCGTGCAGGCCACGTACACCCTGTTCGGCACGACGGGGGCACCGATCCGGGCCACCTGCCAGGTACACCTGCACGAGATCCCCGGCCGGGCAAAGGGCCAGAACCCGACATCGGGCGCGCTGACCGCGCGGCGTGTGCACCGGGTGGTCGCCGGTGACTCCCTTCCGTCGCTCGCCTGGCGCGAGTACGGGGACTCCACCGCCTGGCGTGCCATCGCCGAGGCCAACGGCATCGACGACCCGACGCGGCTCGCGCCGGGTACCGAACTGGTACTGCCCGCGGGCGAGGAGGTGAACGGCTGATGGTGCAGTCGGCGTTCTCCAGTGTCATCGATGTCCGGATCGGCGGTAAGCCGCTGCCCGCTCCGATCGCTCCGCTGCTGGTGGGCGGCTGGGTCGATCTCGGTGCCGGGGTGCCCGGGGCGTTCCGGCTCAGCTTCCGCGATCCGCGCCGCAAGGTCCTCGGCGAACTGGGCGTCACCATCGGCGCCAAGGTGGTGCTGGCCCCCGTCGCCGACGGCAAGGGCGCCTCGAACCCGCTGCTGACCGGTGAGGTCACGGGCCTGGAGACGGAGTACGACGGCACGGGCACCTTCACGGTCGTCCGCGGTTACGATCCGGGCCACCGCCTGCTGCGCCAGCGCCGGGTGGCCGCCTACCGCAACCAGACGGCGTCCGACATCGCCCGCAGGCTGGCCGGGCTGAACGGCATCCCCGTCGGCAAGGTGAGCGCCACCAAGACGGTCTACGAGTTCATCAGCCAGGCCAACGTGAGCGACTGGGACTTCCTGGCCCGGCTCGCCGACGAGAACGAGATGGTGATGTCCCTGGACTCGAAGGGACGGTTCCGGTTCGTCATACCGGAGCCGGCTTCGGGCGCGCCCGCGGTGGGCACACCCGGTGAGAAGAGCCCCTTCGTCCTCCAGGCGGGCACGGACGTGCTGCGCTGCCGGGCCGCGGTCACCTCGGCCGACCAGGTGGCCCGGGTCGAGGCGCGGGGCTGGGACGTACTGGCCAAGAAGCGGCTCACGGCCACCTCTCCCGCCCAGTCGAATCCCGCGGTCGGCATCGGCACCACACCGGGCGAGGTGGGCGGGGCGTTCAAGGCCGCGACCCTGGTGGAGACCCATGTCCCCTACGACCGGCAGGCGGAGGTGAAACACGCGGCGGACTCCCTCGCCGACGACGTCACCTCCTCCTTCGCCGAACTGGAGGTGACGGTCCGGGGCAACCCGGAGCTGCGGCCCGGTGTGCCGGTAGCCCTCACGGACGTGGGCAAGCCGTTCGAGGGCAAGTACACCGTGACGTCGGTGCGTCATGTCTTCGGTGACGGCAAGCACTACGAGACCTGGGTGACGGTCAGCGGCCGGCAGTGGCGCTCGCTGTACGGGCTGACGTCCGGTTCGGACGGCGCCGCCTCCGCCTCGCGGCTGCCGAGTGTGGCGAACGCCCTGGTGACGGACGTACAGGATCCGTTGAAGGCGGGCCGGGTGAAGCTTCAGTTCCCCTGGCTGGACGACACCTACGTCAGCGACTGGACGCGGACCGTGCAGATGGGCGGAAAGGCGGGCGGCGGCATCTTCCCGATGGACGTCGGCGACGAGGTGCTGGTCGGCTTCGACCGGGGCGCTCTGGACCACCCGTTCGTCATCGGCGGCCTGTACAACGGCAAGGACAAGCCGACGGTCGTCAAGGACGTACCGCTGCACGACGGTCTGAAGCAGCAGGCGGTGCGGCACACCCTGTCCGACCGGCAGGGCAACCGCGTCGACCTGCTGAGCCAGCAGACGGGCGCCCGTCGGCAGGGGGTGCGGCTGGCGAGCGGCGACGACCGGCTGACCATCCACCTCGACCGGACGAAGACCGAGATCACGGTCGACAGCAAGGGCACCGTGAGCATCCGGGGCAGCCGGTCGGTGTCGGTCGAGGCGGGCACCGACCTGACCCTGTCCGCCCGCCGCTCGTTGAGCATCAAGAGCGGCGGGACCCTCACCCTCACCGGCCGCGGCCCAGTCAACCTCTCTTCCACCACCGGCCCGGTGAACGTGGACGCCAAGGGCGCGCTGGGCCTGAAGTCGCTGGGCGCGGCGACCCTGTCGGCCACCGCGAGCGTCCAGGTCAACGCGGTCGCCAATGTCAGCATCCGCGGCGCGACCCTGCCGCTGATGGGACTCGTCACGATCAACGGGAAGCCGGTGCCTCTGTAATGGCCCAACAGTTCGTCGGTTCCGGCTGGGCATTCCCGCTCAGGATCGGACCCACCGGGGGCATCGCCCTGGTCAGCGGGGAACGGGAGATCGAGGAGGCCATCCGGCTGGTACTGGCCACCGCGCCGGGTGAACGGCCGATGCGCCCCGAGTTCGGCTGCGCCATCCACGACCTGGTGTTCGCACCCGTCAACGAGGCCACGGCCGGACGCATCCAGTACGAGGTGCACGCGAGCCTGGACCGCTGGGAGCCGCGCATCGAGGTCGGCGAGGTGGAGGTGACCGCGGGCGGGGAGCAGGGCGTGCTCTTCATCGACGTGCGCTACACGATCCGCGGCACCAACAACCCCCGCAGCCTGGTCTTCCCCTTCTACGTCATCCCCTCCCACGACTCCCACGACGATGCACCGGCCGGAGCCGCGGGCCCTGGCCCGCGCGTGCCGGCCGCAGAAAGCGATCACTAGATGGCCCTGCCCTCCCCCAACCTGGACGACCGCCGCTTCCAGCAGTTCGTCGACGACGCCAAGCGCTACATCCAGCAGCGCGCCCCCGAGTGGACCGACCACAACGTCTCCGACCCCGGCGTCACCCTCGTCGAGACTGTCGCCCACATGGCCGACCAGATCGTCTACCGTCTCAACCGGGTGCCGGAGAAGAACTACCTGGCCTTCCTCGACCTCGTCGGCATCACCCTCTTCCCGCCGGCGGCGGCCCGCACCGACATGACCTTCTGGCTGTCGGCGCCGCTGGAGGAAGCCCTCTTGGTGCCCGCCGGCACGGAGACTTCGACGCTGCGGACCGAGGCCGAGGAAGCGGTCGTCTTCACCACCGAGCGGAACCTCACGGTGGTGTCGTGCGGCCTCGACCGGCTGCTGGTGCACCGGGCCGGTGAGGCCATGACCGATGTCACCGACGATCTCACCGCGGCCAAGGACGTCCACTGCTTCTCCGAGTCGCCGCGCCCCGACGACTGCATGCTGCTCGGTCTGAGCGCGGCGGTGCCGCACTGCGCGGTCGTACTGGACCTGGACAGCCGCGTCGACGGTGTCGGCGTCGACCCGCGCCAGCCCCCGCTGGTGTGGGAGGCGTGGACCGAGGACGGGTGGATGGCGTGTGAGGTCGACCGGGACGGCACCGGCGGTCTGAACCGGCCCGGCGAGGTGGTGTTGCACGTCCCCGGTGAGCACACCGTGTCACGGGCGGCGGGCCACGAGGCGGGCTGGCTGCGCTGCCGGGTCACCGCCCCGCAGGCCGGGCAGCCCTTCTACTCACTGTCGCCCACGGTGCGCGCGGCGGAGGCGTTCACCATCGGCGGCACCACCACGGCCGTCCACGCCGAGACGGTACGGGACGAGCCGCTCGGTGAGTCGTCCGGACTGCCCGGACAGCGGATGCGCCTCGCCCACGCTCCGGTCGTCGGTGACCGGCCGCCGCTGCACCCGCAGGTCGCCGAGGACGGGGGGTGGCGGGACTGGGAGGTGGTCGCCGATTTCGCCGCCTCCGGTCCCACCGACCGGCATGTGACGCTGGACGCCACGACCGGCGAGGTGTCCTTCGGCCCGGCCGTGCGGGAACCCGACGGCACACTCCGGCAGTACGGCGCGGTCCCGGCCAAGGGGGCCGCGGTGCGGGCACGTCTGTACCGTACGGGCGGCGGCCGGGCCGGCAACGTGGCGCGGGGAGCGGTGCGGGTACTGCGCAGTTCCCTCCCGTACGTAACCGAGGTTGTCAACCGCGAGGCCGCCCGCGGCGGCGTCGACGGTGAGACCGTCGAGGAGGCCAAGGTCCGCGCCCCCATCACCCTGCGCGCCCAGGAACGCGCCGTCACCCTGCGCGACTACGAGGAACTGGTACGGCGCGCGGCGCCCGACACGGCCCGGATCACCTGCCTGGCCGGCGAGGAGAGCGAGCACGGCGCGCACGCCGTACGGGTCCTCGTCGTCCCGCAGGCCGTGCCCGACCCCGGCGGACGGCTCCGCTTCGAGCAGCTCGTGCCCGAGGACGCGTTGCTGCGGCGCATCACCCGCTACCTCGACGAGCGGCGGCTGATCGGTACCCGGGTGGCGGTCGGCCCGCCCTTCTACCAGGGCGTCACCGTCGTGGCGACGCTGCACGCCTTCCCCGGCATGGACACCGACCGGGTACGCCGCCGGGCCCTGGACGCCCTCTACCGCCACCTCGACCCGCTGACCGGCGGCAGCGAGGGCACGGGCTGGTCCTTCGGCCGCCCCGTGCAGGCGGGAGAGATCTTCGCCGTGCTGCAGCGCGTGCCCGGCGTCGAACTCGTCGACAAGGTCACACTGCATCCGGCGGATCCGCTGACCGGCCGCCGCGGCGAGTCGAACGACCGTATCGATCTGGCCCCGCCCGCCCTGGTGTTCTCCTTCGACCACCGGGTCCGCGTGTTGGGGGACGACACGTGAGGGGCTCCGTCGACGGGCTCGCCTCCGCGCTGCCGATCGGGGAACTCCTCCCTGCCGTGTTCGCCGAGGACGAGCTGGCACAGCGGTTCGTCGAGGGGCTGGACAAGGTGATGGCTCCGATCCTCGTCGTTCTGGACAATCTGGACGCCTATTTCACTCCGGCGCTGGCGCCGCTGGACCACACCCGCTGCCTGGGCGGCTGGGTCGGTGCGGAGACCGACGGCGGCGAACCGGAGGACCGGCTGCGCCGTGCGGTCGCCGCGGCGGCCCGGCTGCACCGGATCCGAGGTACGCGGGAAGGGCTGGCGGAGGCGGTGCGGCTCGGTTTCGGGGTGCTGCCGGAGATCGACGAGAGCGGTGCCGCGGGGTGGAGTTCCAAGCCGCTCGGCCCCGTACCGGGTGCCGTCCGCCCCCACCTGACCGTGACGCTCCGGCTGCCCCGGCCCACGGCCGCCGACCGGCACCGGCTGGACGCCCTGGTGGCGGCCGCCCGGCCCGCGCACATGCCCTATACCACCGAAGTCATCGCCACCGACGTCACCACTGACACCACCACCCTCGACATCACCACCGAAGGGAATCCGCCCTCATGACCAGCCAGGCCCCGCGCTCCGTGGACGGGACGCACCGGTGCGGCGAGTGCGACAGCGCGGCAGATCCGGACGAGCCGTTCTGCGACGCGTGTGGCGCCGTCCTCAGTTGGGGCCGGCCCTCGCAGCCGGCCTCCAGGTCCGCCGCACGCCGACCGCCCGCCGCACCCGCCGGGTCCGGGTCCACCGCGGCCGGGTCCGGCCACGCGTCGGACGACGCGTCGACCCGTCCGACGGCCACGACAACCGCTGCTGCCCCTGCGTCGGCGCGGGCCGCCGCGGACACCCCGCCGGCGTCCGATGGCGCCCCCGCTGGGGAGGCGGCTGCCCGCATCGCGACGCCGGACTCCGCCCCACGTGCCGAACCGGACACCGTCCGTGCCCCGCGGCCCCGGACGGATCCGGAGGACCGGGCCGACACGGATGCCACCGCGCCGACAGAACCACCAGCGCCTTCCGCCCCGGCCCCGGCCCCTGAGAGTTCCGCGGCCTCCGCGTCCACCCGCGCGCGCAACCTGATCGTGCCGGTACCGGACCGGCAGCCGCGGCAGACCTCCCCCGAGGCCGCCCCGGTCCTGCCGGGACGCCCCGAAGCCCAGGTGCTGCAGGTGCGCGCTCCCGGGCGCCCTGATGTGGTCCCCGACGGGATTCCCTGTCCTTGGTGTTCCACCTCCAACGAACCGGTGCGCCACTTCTGTGACCGCTGCGCCATGCCCATGTCCCGTACGGCCGACGACGCTACGACGGTGCCACCGTGGTGGCGGCGTCTGCTTGACCGCCGTAACCGTCCCGCGCCGTGGGCCGGGGACCGCCCGCGGCTGCGGTTCGGTTTCGACCGTGTCGGCAACTGGCTGGGCGCGGCGGTCGTGCTGGCCCTGATCGCGTGCGCGGTGGTGTACACCGGCCCCGCCATCGACGCGGTCCGCGACCACTTCGTCAAGCGGGCGCCCGTCGCTCCAGACCGGGTCAGCGCGTCACGGTCGTACGCGGGGCACGGCGCCCCGCTGGCCTTCGACCGGATCAACAACACCTGGTGGGGTCCCGGGGTGTCGCAGTCAGGCGACGGCGACTGGCTGGAGGCCGCCTTCGACCGGCCGACCCGGCTGCTGGACCTGGTCATCACCCCCGGAGTGTCCGCCCGGGGCGATCAATTGGGCAAGTCGGCCCAGCCGCACCAGGTAGACGCCGTCATTACCACGGCGGAGGGGAAGAAGGTGACGCGCAGGCTCACCTTCGACCAGGGCGCGGGTGCGCAGCGCAGGCGGTTCACGGTCGGCGAGGTGACCTCGGTGCGCCTCGTCGTCGGCTCCGCCTACAACGCGTCCGAGGACAAGCAACTGGCGATCGCCGAGATCGAGTTCTTCGGGGCGTCCAGCGGCAACAGCGGCTGACGCGGGAATCCGGCTCGGGCGACGTGACCCCGCACGGCGGAACGCCGCGCCTCACGAGGTGAGGCGCGGCGTCGCCGGACGGTACGGCCGGCTCAGACGAGCTCGGCCGAGAGGGTGATGGACGTACCCGACAGAGCCTGGCTGACAGGGCAACCCCCCTAGTACATGAAGTAGGAGGAGATACGGTCGTCCCACCCGGGCGGGGCGACCCAGCTCTCGTGCGGGCCGCTCTCCAGCCACTCGCCCAGGTAGTTCTTGTCCTCGAAGACACGGACGCGGTAGTCGGAGTCGTTGACGATCGAGGGGATCTTGTCGTCCTTCTGGGCGGGCAGCGCGGCGACCACTGCGGCCGGTTCTCCAGCAGTCCGGTGAAATCGGCGGCGTCGAAGACGCGCACAGCGCGCCAGCCAGTGCGCCGACGCCGTATCCCTTGGTGCGCAACTTCGCATTACTCATACCCCCGCGTTCGGTCGAACCGCCGTTCACCCCGCGACCTTCATGGCGACGACGCTGACCGAGGCGTCCGGCATGCCGGCTGACGAACCGCTGGAGAAGGGCGTCGCGGCCACCCGCCGCCTGGTGGACGACCCCGCGCTGGCCGAGGTCACCGGTGCCTACTTCCACAGTTTCGACCGGGCCGCCCCGTCGGAGCCGGACGCCCTGTCACTCGACTACCGCCACCGCCTCGCTGCGGTGACCCAGGACCTGCACGCGGCCGTCGACGCCTGACCGGCCGCACACCCCACGCGAAGCGACCCACCCCTCACTCCGGAGCACCTCATGGCCCACACGTATGTCAGCGCTGTCGTATGCGCCACCGCCGAAGCCGTCTGGCAGGTCGTCCGCCCCTTCGACGGCCTGCCGCGCTGGCATCCGGCGATCGCCTCCAGCGTGCTGGAAGAAGGCGGCCCGGCGGAGATCGGGGCGCTGCGACGGCTGCGCTTCGCCGGTGGCGACACCGAGGTCCTGGAACGCCTGACCGCCCTCGATGACGTCCGGCGCACCTTCACCTACGAGCTGGTGGAGCACCCCTTCCCGGTCCGCCGCAGTGTCTCCACGCTGCGTGTACTGCCCGTGGTGGACACGGGTGAGGCGTTCGTCGAGTGGTGGGCGGAGTCGGAGGAGGACGCCGGGGACGCCGTCGGCGCCCAGGCACTCGTCGAGGAGCTCTACGGCAGCGGTCTGACCGCCCTGCGGCACCACTTCGCCGCCGGCCGGCCCGGCGGAGCGACGCACGTGCGCGCGACGCCGCCGCCTCCTTCGTGTGCGCCGCCGCCTCCTCCTCGGGGAGAGGGCAACAGGAAGGAGGAACGGGGGTCCGGCTCCACCTCGCGTACGGGGGGCCGGCGCGGGAGCCGCTCTACTGTTGCCGTATGAAAGCAATGAGGTCCCTGGCCGGGCGCGGCATGCCGCCCGCGCTGACCGACATGGCGCTGGCCGTCCTGGCGGCCGGCGGCTGCCTGGCGCTGCCCGAGGTCGTCCCGGCGGGCGACCAGGCGTTGCGCACACCGGACGACAAGTGGCTGGCCCTCGTGCTGCTGACCGCCGCGCCGCTCGCCGTACACCGCCGGGCCCCACTGGTGACCCTGCTGGTCACGGCCTCGGCGGCAACCACCTTGCAGGGCCTCTCTTACGTACCGCAGGTGGCGGGACCGCAGGGCACGTCGATCGGTCCGACCTACCTGGCCGTCGCCACGGCGGTGTTCCTCACCGCCGTGCGCCGGGGGCCCTGGCTCACGACCGTCGTCGCGGGGGTGTTCATCCCCCTCGACGCACTCGCCGAGGCGCTGCTCGCACCGGTCGGTCACCGGCTGGCCGCGTTCGTCACCATGGCCGTGCTTCTGCTGGCGGCCTGGGCGCTCGGCCGCCTCGCCAGAGCCCGTGCCGCGATCCGGGACGAGGCCGTGGAACGCGCGGCCGCGCTGGAGCGGGAGCAGGCCGCCAACGCCCGCGCGGCGGTGATGCACGAGCGGACGCGCATCGCCCGTGAGCTGCACGACATCGTCGCGCACAACGTGAGCCTCATGGTCGTGCAGACAATCGCCGCCGACCGCGTGCAGGACCGTACGCCGGACAAGGCACATGAACTGCACGCGGCGGTCGAGCAGACCGGCCGGGACACCGTGACGGAGCTGCGCCGGCTGCTGGACGTCTTGCGTACGGACGAGGACGAGGGTGATCCCTCCAAGGAGCCACCGCAGCCGACCGTCGACGCCGTTCCCTCGCTGGTCGACTCCGTGCGGGCCACCGGTCTCGACATCGACTTCGCGGTGTCGGGCACACCGCTGCCCCTGCCGGCCGGTACGCATCTGACGGCCTACCGCGTCGTCCAGGAGGCACTGACGAACACGATGAAGCACGCCGGGCCGGCCCGTGCCCGGGTGCGTCTCGTCTGGGACGACGACCCGGCCCGGCTCACGGTCCGGATCTGCGACGACGGCCCGGCCGACGCGCTAACGGCCGCGCGGAACCCCACCGCGATCGCGCACGGCACCGGCCACGGCCTGGTGGGCATGCGGGAACGGGTCGCCGCGGTGGGCGGCACCCTGCACACCGGCATACGCCCCGGCGGCGGCTACTGTGTGCACGCCGTGCTGGACCTGTCGTGATCCGACCGACGACGACACCTCGATGAAGGAACGGAAGCGCATGCGGCCCATCAGCGTACTGCTGGCCGACGACCAGCCCATGATCCGGACGGGCTTCCGGCTCATCCTGGAGGCCGAGGGAGACATCGAGGTCGTGGCGGAGGCGTCCGACGGGCGGGAGGCCGTCGCGGAGACCGAGAGGCTGTCACCCGACGTCGTCCTCATGGACATCCGGATGCCCACCATGGACGGTGTGGAGGCCACCGAGCTGATCGTCCGGAACAATCCGTCCAGCCGCGTCATCATCCTCACCACGTTCGACCTGGACGCACATGTCGTGGACGCGCTGCGGTCCGGAGCGAGCGGTTTCCTGGTGAAGGACGGGCCGGCGGACTCCCTGGTCGAGGCGATCCGCATGGTGGCGACGGGCGACGCGGTACTCGCTCCCCGTGTCACCCGGCGGCTCCTGGACCGCTTCGCCGCTCTGCCGTTGCAGACCGCACCCGCCCAGCCGCCCCGTCTGGACGCGCTCACGGCACGCGAACTGGACGTCCTGCGCACGCTGGCCCGGGGACTGTCCAACGCCGAGATCGGGCGGGAACTGGGGATCGGTGAGACGACGGTGAAGACCCACGTCGCCCACATCCTGGACAAGTTCCAGCTGCGCGACCGGGTGCAAGCCGTGGTCCTCGCTTACGACTGCGGGCTCGTGAAGCCCTCCACTCCGTCTTCGAGCGACGCCGACTGACCGCGTCCAGGAGAGTCCTCCGCCGGCCGGGTGCGTAGCTGTCGACGCACCCGGCCGGCGTCCGTGGCATCAGTCGGGCACGTGTCCCTGTGTCTCCCACAGCCACACCCGCTCCTGTACCTCGTCGATGGCTCGCGTCAGGTAGCGGCGATACGTACTGAACGCCATGTTGAGCCGACGCGCCATGGCCTCCTGGGTGTGCGCCGATTGAAACGTCATCGTCAGTACGGCATGCAGGTGCTGGGTGCGGGGGTTGTCCTGGAGCCGCTGGACAGCTTTGTTGAGCACCTCTTGCAGAGCCGCCACCGCCTTGGAGCCGTCGTCGGCCTCGATAATTCTGAACTTCAGCAGTGGACTGACGGCGAGCGCGTCGGGATCGAGCCAGTTCCGCAACGCGTCACGGACGGCCGCATCGGCCTCCGCACGCGTCAGGGCGACACTGACACCCTTCGGTTCCTCCGCGGGCTTCTCCGGCTGCCCGCCCAGCAGGCGGACGTCGATGCCCTCCGCCCACTCGTCGACACGCACGGCACGCCAGTCATGACAGAAGAGTCCCGGTGTCCGTCCGGACCGGCCTGGCGGCTGGAACATGTCCATGTAGGTCATCAGCGGCTCCCAGAACTCGGGATCCGCCATCACCACGCAGGACCACGCGCAGTGCCTCGCCCGCAGGAGTTCGAAGATGATGCGCATGTGGACCAGGTCCCAGGCCCGGGACGGTCGGTGCGGAGTGTGCCGATGCACCATGAAGCGGGCGATGTTGACATGTTCGCCGTGGCGCGGCGGGGCCATGACGCTGACGGCGTCCCAGGCCTCCGCCGCGACGGGATCGGCCCGCCGCATGTCCGCGTCGGGCCACTCGACGCGCAACCACGCCATGAAGCCCAGCAGTTCGTTGGAGCTGTAGCGCCGGTGCACCTTGAAGGACTCGGGCTGCCGGGTCAGCCAGTACTCGACTGCGGCCGCGCTCTGCTCGCCTTCGATCTCCCGCGTCATGCGCACCAGTTCGGCGGCTTCCTCCGGACGCGGCGTGTCCTCGTAGGCGCCTCCCTCGTCCCGGCTGCCGCGGAACTTCCGGATCCACGAGGTTCTGGAGATGATGTAGTTGTAGGCACCGGTGGCCCTCAGAGCCTCTCGCTCGGGCGCGTTGCGGATGCGCTCGACGAGGTGACGGCGAACCGCCCGGTGCATCGCCATGTACCGGTCCGGGTCCCGCCAGCGGAAGTCGCTGTCCAACGAGTCACGAATGACGTCGTGCGGGTACACCCCGTACCGGCCGGAGCGGACGAAGGGAAGCTGCCTCAGCCAAGCGAACAACTGGGTGGCGTCTTCTTCCGGGAGCACCACCCGCAGCAGGTCTTCCGTCGTGTCCAGCGCGTGGCCGCAGATCTCCAGAGCGTGACGGTGGGCGGGAGAGGGCAGGTCACCGACAAGGTGGGACAGAAGTTGCTCGGTGACCGCTCTGGACGGCTCCCAGACCGTGCCGTCCGTGCTGCCGTGAGCGGCGACCTCGGCGGCCAGCCGCAGAGCGAGCGGATTGCCTCCCGCGAAGCCGAGGAGCTCCCTGTGGGCGGTCGGGTCGGCTCCCTGCCCCGCCAGAAGTCCTGCCGCCTCGTCCGCGTCGAGTTCGGAGAGTGGCACGACCCTCATCAGGTCGCGCCATCCGAGGTCGGTGCGCCACAGGGGACCGGGCGGTAGGCGGCCGGCGAGGACCACGAGTACGCCGGTGGGCAGCCGGGGAAGGAAACGGTTGCGTAACCACTCCTCCATGTCCCGGCAGCGTTCGAAACTGTCGACCATCAGAACACAGTCGTCCTGGAACAGGGCACCGGTCGCCGCCTGCTCGAAGGCGGCCGGGGAAGGGTAGATCGTGCGGGTGTCCACGGACACGACAGGCCTGCCCGCACTACGGGCCTCGACTGCGTAGCGCTGGAGCAGTGCGCTCTTGCCGATACCGCCCGGTCCGTGCAGAACGATGACCGACGGTGCGGACGGCACTCCGCTCAGAGCGCGGCGGAAGAGTTCGACTTCCTCCTCACGGCCGACGAAGTTCTGCATTCTCGCCGTAGCGAGCCTGTCGGCGAACCGGCCGCGCCGGTCCGGACCATGCGGGCGAGAAGTCTCACCGGCGGAGCGGGAGGCACAATCTTCCGTCGCCATTCCGTTCCTGTCCTTCCTCACTGTGCACCGCGTTGGGCTGACCTGCCCCGTGCGGCTCGGTGTGTGCGTGCGCTCCTGGAGCACGGTCGTCCGGACGGGCAGCCGACCCGCGGGCCGACGCGCTTCGACTTCACGTCACCGCTCCCCCCATGACTCACCGTGAGCTGACCGCACGCAGTTCATGTGACGCCACGTGACCGACAGGCCTTCGTCGACGCTGTCGCACCGGACGTCCGTACTCGGCCCGCATGCGCAGCGCCACGCCGCACACGAGGCCATATTCGCGTTGTATAGATCAATTACTTTATAGGAAGAGAGGCATCGCCCTTCCCGCCGACAATCTCGTTCCGTACATGGAACGCACTCCGTCCGGGGGAGGTGTGCACGAAACCCTGCGGTCACCCAAAGTAACCACCGGTGGATTCGGTCATCGCGGCCGGAAGCTCGTTTCGGCAGATGAAGCGGGCCTGGAACGCCCCTGCTGTCACTCAGAGCAGCAGTGGCCCGACCGGGCCCGCCAGATGCACACTGCGGCGAACGCGCACGGCGGTGTGCCCGCATTCTTCCGTTTGCGACGTCCATGCCGGGCGGCGCTCACACATTCGCCAACTTCTGCTCAGTACTGCTCACTCGACGGCCCAACGCCCGTCGAAGCGGCCGGAAATCCCCTGTTCCGGTTGCGCCGAGCCGGTGGCGCACAGGACGGGACGGCGGACAGGCCCTGCACACCGTCACCCCGTTGGCAAGGCGGCACCACAGCAGACTGCCGAACTATGCCCACACGATGATCATTAGCTGTTCACCTCGGTATGCATGTCCAGCCGGGCTTATACCATCCCGAGGTGCAGCAGATGGAGAGCGCCAAAAGCGCCGACTTCCTAGCGGCCACGTCCGTCGTCAGACGGACGGACACGCCGGGAACTTTCGACAGTCATCTTTCACCGGTGTGGGGCACCGCCGAGGGCATCGACGGGGGGATCCTATTGGCCGTCGCCGCCCGCGCGACAGCGGCGGCGACGGCCGTACGCGCGGAACGCTTCTTTCCCAGCTCCGTCAGCGCCTTCTTCCTCACGGCCTCGCGTCCGGGGCCGGTCCGCATACACACCGATGTCATCCAGCGCGGCAGCCGCTTCACCACCACCCAGGTCTCGCTGACCCAGAAGACGGAGGACGACCGGGAGATCGAGCGGCTGCGCGCCCTCGTCTCGCACGGAACCCTCGCCTCTCAGGCACCCGTCCACACCCCGCTGCCGCCGGCCATCACCCCGCCCTCGGCCTGCATCGCCCGTGCTGATGCCCCCGGCGGAACGGCCAAACGCCTCGGCCACCTGGCCGGCATCGACATACGGCTGACGCCTGAGTGCGCCGGCTGGGCCTTCGATTCCCCCTCGCGCACCGGCCACTTCGACGGCTGGTTCCGGCTGGCCAACGGCCGTGACCCGGACCCTCTGGCGCTACTGGCCGCTGTGCACGCCCTTCCTCCGATCTCCTTCGACTTCGGCCGTGTCGGGTGGCTTCCCACCGTGCAGCTGACGGCCCACATCCGCGGCTTCCCCGCTCCGGGATGGTTGCAGGTGCGCACGAGCACCAAGGCACTGAGGGAGGACCACGTCGTCGAGGACGCCGAGGTCTGGGACTCGGACGGCGAGCTTGTCCTGCAGTCACGTCAATTCGCGGCCTTCGTGTGAACCGCGCGGACGACGGGTCCGGCTGTCGGATCGTCTGGGAGGCATCGGTCGGGGCGGGCGACCGCAGCGACGACGGCGTCGTGTGTCGCCACTGCCGGCGATGGCCACGCACCGAGCCCGAAACGGGTGTCCGTCCCTGCTGGGACGTGTACGGACTGTGGCCCGTGGTCCCGCACGACGTCGCGGCCGGGGAACCGCTTCGCGGCGTGGTGGCCCGCCTTGGCGGAAGTGAGCAATTCTGAGCGGCCCGAAGCTGCGGTTTCGGTGATCACGACCCGTCAGGATGGGATGACGAGGTCCGGCCGCGGCCATCCGGTGCGCGACGGCGGGACCTTCGTGGGCACTGCCACGCCGTTCACCGTGGCACGTTCTTGTCGGCCCGACTCTCGTTCTGTCGAAGGTGTTCCATGCGCATTCTGTTCTCCGGCACTCCGGCCTACGGCCATCTGCTGCCGTTGCTTCCCCTGGAGAGGGCCGCCCGCCGGGCCGGTCACACCACCGCTTTCCTCACGCACCCGTCACTGGAATCCGTCGTGGGTCCCGCTCCCGTCGTTCCGGCGGGTGCCACGCTGGAGGCGACTCTGGTGGAGTTCCAGCAGCGGACCGGGAAGGATGCCACGACCGACATGTCTCCGGCGACCGCCGGCGAGTTCTTCGGCGGTACCCGAGTCGACCTGGGCGCCGACGAGGCACTGCCGGCGGCCCGCGAGTTCGCCCCCGACCTGGTGGTCGCCGAGACGGCGGACTTCCTCGGCCCGCTCGTCGCCTCGGAGCTGGGAGTGCAGTGGGCGTCCCACGGTGTGGGCATCGCGCTGGAGGCTCCCCTGGCGGAGGCGATGCGGTCGACTGCCATGGCGCGCGCCGCGGAGCGGGGCATCACTCTGACCCTGCCCTTCGCCTCGGTGGATCCCTGGCCCTCCTGTCTCCAGCGCGACGACTGGAAGCCGTCGGCGGACCGCGTCACCATCCGGCCCGAGGCACACGAGTCCGAGAAGACCTCGCAGTGGCGCCGGCCGTCGTTCCCCGGCCGTGAGCATCTCCCTCGGGTGCTGGTGACCCTGGGCACCATCATCGACGACTCCGACGCCCTCGTGAAGATCGTCGCGTCGCTCGCCGGCCAGGACGTGAACGTGGTGGTCGCGCTTCCGCCGTCAGTCGAGGGAGAGACGTTGCCTGTGGAGGGGGACGGTGTCCATGTGACCGGTTTCGTGCCGATGGGGCTTCTGCTCCAGGGCGTGGACGCGGTGGTCTCCTCCGGTGGCGCCGGCACGGTGCTGTCGGTGCTCGGCGCCGGTGTCCCGATGGTGATCTGGCCCCTGGGACTCGACAAGCCCCTGAACGCGGAGCGGACCGCGGCCCTCGGGGCCGCCGAAGTCATCGGCGCGGCGGACGAGGCCGGTGCCGCCGTCACTCGGGTGCTGGAAAGACCGTCGTACCGGACGGCCGCCCAGGACGCGGCAGCGGTGATCGCGGCCATGACCCCGGCCGAGGAAGTCCTTACCCTGCTGACCGGACTACGGGACCACTGACACACCCGCTGAACAGGTAGGACATCCTGAAGGGAACACCATGTACGCAGTGAGGCAGCACGTCTTCGGCCCGCCGGAGACGCTCGTCTATCAAGAGGTCGACACCCCCTCGCCCGGTCCCGGCGAGGTCGGTCTGACTGTGACGGCGGCAGGCGTCCACCTCATGGACACCGTGCTCCGCGCGGGGAGAGAGATGGGGATGGCGCTGCCCTACCTCCCGATGACACCGGGCCGCGAGGCCGCGGGCGTGGTGGACACCGTCGGCGCCGGGGTCGACGCGAGCTGGCTCGGCGCCCGGGTGGTGGCCTACCTCGGGCACGAACGCAACGGCGGCTACGCGACCCACGCCGTGGCGGCGGCCGACGCCCTGCACCGCGTCCCGGAAGGCGTCGACGACGCCACCGCGGTCGCCATGATCGGGACGGGCCGCACCGCGGTCGGCGTGCTCGAGCAGGCGGCGCTGTCGGCCGAGGACGTCGTGGTGGTGACCGCCGCGGCCGGCGGGATGGGGACCCTGCTCGTCCAGGCGGCACGGCAGGCGGGCGCCAGGGTGATCGGCCTGGCCGGCGGCAGGCACAAGACCGAAGCGGTGCTGGAGCAGGGCGCCGACCAAGCCGTGGACTACACGCTGGCCGACTGGGAACGACACCTCGGTGAGACTCTCCGGGGCGGAGCGTCGACTGTCGTCTTCGACGGAGTGGGCGGCCGTCTCGGTCGGGGCGCCGCGGAGTCACTCGGTGCAGGGGGCAGGCACCTGTACTACGGCTGGGCGTCCGACGAGGGGCACTTCACCACGTTCACCGAGGCGGAGCTGGAGAAGTACGGCATCACGTCACAACTGGTGGTGGGGCCTTCCCTCTTCGCACTGCCCGGTGGCATCCGCCGACTGGAGGAGGCCGCGCTCGCCCGGGCGGCACAAGGCCTGTTCCGTCCCGTCGTACGCTCCTTCCCCCTTGCCCTCGCCGCACAGGCGCACTCGGCGCTGGAGACACGGGGCACCATGGGCAAGGTGGTTCTGCGGCCCCAGGCCGACGACCGTCCGTGACCCCTGCTCAACGCGTCAGGGTGGGAGCAGGGGCAGACCCGTCTGTTCGTGCTGCCACAGCCTCTCCTCAATGCGCGAGATCGCGGTCGTCAGGTGCCGGCGGTAGGTGCTGTACGGCATCTGCAGTCGCCGCGCCGCCGCCTCCTGGGTGGGTGCGCCCTCTAGGAAGGCGAGGGTGGCGACCTGGTGTGCCTTGTCGCCGCCACGCGCGGTCACAAGGCCCGCGACGGCGTTGGACAGTACTTCCCGCAAGGTCATGCCATGGTCGACGATGAGCCGACTGTGGCGTAGCGGGTTGGCTTCAAGCGCTTGCGGTCGCCGTAGATCACGTAGGGCCGAACGGACCGCGACGGTGAACTCCGGCTTGGACATCGCGTGTGCTGACGGCACCGGAGCCGACGGCCGGTCCGTGAGGGTGGTGACGGTGAAGTCACCGTCGTCGTCCGTGTCGGTCAGCAGCGTCCGCTGCTTCTCGGCCAGCCAGTCCCTGGGGGACATGTCGCGCCAGTCGTGGGCGAAGAGCCGGTAGGGGTGTCCGCCGACCATGACGAGCCGGTCCAGTGGCGCCATGTCGCAAAAGTTCATGTGCGCGTCCCAGAAGCCGTCGTCCCGCAACACGATGAACGACCAGGCGAGGTCGGTGTCGCGCAGGAGTTCGCCCAGCATGCGCCAGAGCATCAGGTCCATCACTGGGGAAGGCCGTTGGTACTGGCGCGGGTACACGTGGAAGCGGCCGACCACGATGTGCTCGCCGGGCGCGAGAGGGCCGTGAACGTCCACGTGCTCCCAGGCGGCCTCGGCGACCGGATCGTGCTCGCGTCCCTGGGAGGGCTCCGGACGCAACCAGGCCGAGAAGGCGGTGGCGGGTGACGTACCGCGCAGCCGCTGCACCCGGAAGTCCTGCGGCCGGTTCTCGAGCCAGTAGCGGAGCGGACCGGTCGTATCGGCACCTTCTCCCCGCTCGGCGAGCGCCAGGACGTCGGCTTCGTCCGCGGGGTCGTAGGGATGGTCTTCCACCAGTCCCGGGGTGTACCACGCATGGCTCTGTGCCATATGGCCCGCTCCCCGGTAGAGGAACTGCAAGGAACCCACGTACGGGAGCAGTCTGCCGCGCGAGGCAGAGCCGATCCGCTCCACCAGGTGACGGTGCAGTCGCCGGTACAACTGGTCGAACCGCTCGGGGTCGCGCCACTTCAGGTCTGCCGCGAGTGCCTCCCGGACGGCATCGTGCGGGAAGACACCCTCGGTGCAGCGGTCGATGTAAGGCTGTTCGCGCATCCACGCGAAGAGTTCCGGCGCGTCGTCACCGACCATGGCGCGCAGGAGTGTCTCGGTGGTCAAGTGCGCCTGCGCGCAGACTTCGAGAGCCAGCCGGTGCCGGGGGCCGGGCAGTTCTCCCAGGATGTTGCGCAGCAGCGGAGCGACGATCTCCGCGGTGGGCTCCCACGGCCGGGAGGCGGGCAGATCGTGCCCGGCGGACGCGTGGACGGCCAGGACCAGGGCGAGTGGATGGCCACAGGCGAACGCGAGCAGCGCGTCGCGCCGGGCCGGATCGACCCCCCGCTTCTCCAGGAAGGTCGCCGCCTCGTCCGCGCCGAGGTCGCCGAGAGCGATCACCTTGAGTACGTCCGCCCACCCCGGGTCCGCCGACCACCTCACGTCCGGCGCGTGGCGGCCGGCGACGACGACCAAGGTGTCGGCGGGCAGCCCCGGCAGAAACTCGTCACGCAGCCAGCCTTCCAGACTCTGGCAGTACTCGAAGGTGTCGATCAGCAGCAGCGCTCGTGGGGCTCGCACGGCTGTCTCGGCGGCCGTCTCAAACGCCTGAGGTGCGGCCGGCACCACCCGTCCGTCGATGTGGACGACCGTCCGGTCAGCGGCGGCCTCCTTGGCGTACTGCCGGATGAGCGCGGACTTGCCGATGCCTCCAGGGCCGTGCACCCACAGCACGGAAGGCGCGTCAGGGCCTCCCGCGAGGGCCTCACGCAGGAGAAGCAGTTCGGTCTCCCTGCCGACGAACACTTGCTCGTTCGCCGCGCTGATCCGGTCGGCGATCCTGCCGCGTGGTGGCGCTTCCATGCCATGCCTTTCATACCCGGCGGGCCCTGCCGCCTCGGTCACTGCGTCGTGTCGGACATCCCGTGCTCCCGGCGAGTGGAGCGAATCGGGGCGTCCTGTCCAGCCGAATGCCGGCACCCTCGAGCACTCAGTCACCGGCACGGAGACCGTCGAGTGTGAGGTCGAGGAGACGCTCGGCCTGCTCCCGCTGCTCGGGCCGGCCCGAGGCCAGTGCGATGCCGGTGAGGCCGCGAACATGTCGGTCGCTCTGATGTCGTCGCGAACGGTACCGGCTTCGACCCCGGCGTCGAGAAGGGAGGTCAGCGCGGTGAGAATCAACTCGTGACTCTGGGCGTAGGGGTTGACCCCCGTCGCGACCAAGGAACGCAGGGCGTCGGCCATGCCCAGCTTCGCGGTCGCATAGTCGATGAAGCGGCCCATCCACTCACGCAGCGCGTCCCGCGGCGGGAGGGTGGCCAAGAGCTCGGGTGCGGCGTCGCAGAGTTTGGCCAGCTCGTTGGGGTAGGCGGCCTCGATGAGGACTTCCCTGCTGGGGAAGTTGCGGTAAAGCGTTCCTGGAACCGACGACCGGTTCATCCTCCGCATCGAAGTGGCCCACGCGTGCCGCTCATCCGACGACAGTTCACGGCGGTTGAAAGACGCGCTGAAGGACAAGGCCCGCGAGGGAAAGCCGCATGTGGGCAACCGTCCGTACGGCTACACCAGCAACGGTCAGGCGATCATCGAAGAAGAAGCGGAGATCGTCCGCGAGGTCTTCCGCCGGCATCTAGACGGTGAGTCACCCTTGGGCATTGCCCAGGACCTGACCACGCGGGGAGTGCCGACGTCCAAGGGCAAGACGTGGCAACCGGAGAACGTCCGGCATCTGCTCTCGTCCAACTTCGTGGCGGGTGTTCGGATCCACCAGGGCGAGGAGGTGGGTACCGGGACGTGGCCCGCCATCATCGACCGGGGCCAGTGGGACGAGGTTCAGCGGTTCAGGGAGTACCGGGCTACTCAGGCAAAGGACAAGCAGAAGCGACCGACCCGGTACTACGTGCTGCGCGGAGTGGTGACGTGCGCGTGCGGGGCCCGCATGGCCGGCACGAACAGCATCCGGTACGCCTACTACCGGTGCATGCGGGCCGACGACGTCGATCAGCAGAGGTGCGATCGATCCGTGTCCGCAGTGCCCATGGAAGCCTTCGCGCGAGATGTGGCGATCAAGGTTCTGACCAAGCTGGACACCTCGGGCTACGAACCCGCTACGACCACGCGTCCCGAGGCTGACGTTCTCGCGGACGAGAAGGACCGGGCGAAGCTGGAAGAGCTGAAACAGCTTTGGCTCAACGATGACGACTTTACGACTGCCGACTTCCAATCCATGCGTGCCCCCATCCTCAAGCGTATGAAGGAGCGACAGCGGAAGACCGTCAAACGACCTGTCGCCGTCCTGGAGGGGATCGCCGGACCAGAGGCCGAAGCCAACTGGGAGAGGCTGGAGAGGGCGGAGGACTACGCACGCATGAACGCGATCTACCGCTTCCTGTTCGCCGCCGTGGTCGTCCGCCCGCCGACGAGGAAGGGCAGGGGGTTCGACACCGACCGGGTGGACATCAAGCCAAACCCGCTGGACTAAAGCAGCCAGTCGACCAATATCGCTCCTCCTGCGAGTCCGCCCTTCACCGTGAACCGAGTCGCTTCATCCGCGGTAGCCAACGCCCACCCCGGCGGAACGAATACGGCGAGACCTCCACCAACCCCAGACAGTGTGGGCCACCAGAGCGACCGCAACGGCAACAGCCGTGAACCGAACGCCGGTCCAGGTGCCCAGAACAACCTGACTCGGCCCGCGCGACTCCGTCTCCAGACGCATGGAAGTCTCATAAAAAGCCACCAGGGGAATAAGCAGCCGGAAGAAAAGGCCGCCGATGCCCGGCACCTGCGCGAGGTTCCCCAGGAGCCCAAGGGGTGCTCCGAAGAGGAATGCCAGCACACCCCAGAGGACAATTCCGGATGATCCCGCACCTGAGGAATCCAGTCCACCCAGGGAGGCCAGGCTTCCCTTAGTCAGGTAGTAGGTCACGACACCGATAGCCAGCCCCAGAGGCGCGAGAACAACCGATTCGATTTTAGACAGACGGAAATAACCCACCAGAAACGCGTAACAGGCCCACGGCCACCCACCGGTGAAAACGGCACCCACGGCCGCACCTGGACGGCCGCCCCAATGCTCAACGACAGGCCCTATCAGGCCAAGCAACAAGCCAAGCCCGAGTGGCACCGCAAACGACGCGGCCCGGACACCCCAAAAATTCACTCTCTCCCCTTCCGGCCCTAATGCGGAATTACTCCGGACCTGCGTGCGCCCGGAGTAATGCCCACCCGAGGGAGGTCAACCCTCATCACGGCGGATACATTTATGCATTATCGTAATACGCATAGCAGGTCCATGCCGCACCTTGTGTTGAGTTGGCGTAGGAAGTCTGCCCCTTCGCCACCCAGCCACTTCCATGGTCGACATTCTGGACCCTGACCGTTGACCTGTGCGTCACATCCGCGATGTAGTTCGAATAGCATCTCTTTCCAGCCGACACCAGCTCGTACCCATAGCACCACTT
Organism: Streptomyces sp. AC555_RSS877; assembly: GCF_019049245.1. Lineage (GTDB taxonomy): Bacteria > Actinomycetota > Actinomycetes > Streptomycetales > Streptomycetaceae > Streptomyces. The sequence goes on from NZ_JAGMUK010000216.1 coordinate 270,714, forward strand.
GCCATGAGTCACATTCTGGCAGGTATTCCCTCTCGCCTGAGTGGCCGAAACTTTGACTTCTAGCTTTACCACGCCCCATTCGGAGGGATTACCCAGCTCCGCTGGCGGGTTGACGCCGTCACCCCTCTTGTGGATGACGGGCTGCCCAGTTATGAGGCCGTCGCTGGCCTCAACCACGGTATCGCCGGTACCGGTTCCGCTCCTAGGGCCGTAGGCCGCCGCCGGGGTGGCAAAGCTGGAAACCGCAAGCGCGGCGCCCGAAATGCGGTCGCCAGCGCCGCGTTGATCGCGGCCCAGTTGGGCCGACGGCCGCGCAGGCCCCACAGGGCGACGCCGGTCAGCCCCGCGCAGGACAGGGCGATGCCCGCCGCCGCCCACCCGTCCGGCACCTCGTGGGCGAAGACGGCGGCGAGCAGGGTGACCACCAGCGGCGCGGTGCCGCGCGCGATCGGGTACGCCTGCCCGAAGTCGCCCAGTCGGAAGGACTTCATCAGCAGGACGTAGTAGGCGAGGTGGATGACCGCCGAGGCGATCAGGTACGGCCACGCCCCCGCAGCCGGGACGGGCACGAAGGGCATCATGGCCAGCCCGATCAGTGACCCGCCGCCCGCGATCAGCGTGAACCCGACGAGCTTGTCGGTGATCTGGTGCGCGATGGCGTTCCAGCTCGCGTGGGTGACCGCGGCCAGCAGCACGGCCGCGGTCACCAGCGGGGTCATGCGGTGTGCTCGCGCACGTCCACCAGGGCGGCGCCGGCGTGGGCGACAAGGTCCTCGGGCCGCATGGGGAAGACGGTGTACGGGGTGCCGGCCGCGGCCCACACGGTGTCGTGGTCGAGGAGGGAACGGTCGGCGAGGACCCGCGTCCGGGTGCGGTGCCCGAAGGGCGGCACGCCCCCGATCGCGTATCCCGTCGCCTCCCGTACGACGTCGGCCTTGGCGCGGGTGACCTTCTCGGCGCCGAGCGCCTCCCGGACCAGGTCGAGATCGACCCGGGAGGAACCGTCCATCAGCACCAGCACCGGCACGCCGTCCGCCGCGAAGATCAACGACTTGCAGATCTCGCTCAACTCGCACCCGAGCGCCGCCGCGGCCTCGGCGGCGGTCCGCGTGGCGTCCGGGAAACGCCGGATGCGCAGGTGCAGGTCGTCGAGGCCGAGTTCGCGCAGGGCCGCGGCGAAACGGGGGTGGGCTGCGGAGCCGTCAGTGTCGGTCGTCGTCATACCCGGCACGCTAGTGGTGGGTGTACGGGGCATGCGACCGGGATACGGCGTCGTCCCCCACGCCTGCGCCTACCCTGAGATCACCGAGCGGACCGCTGCCACCCGGTCGGCCAGATCGCCTGCGGGGATGTCGATGAGCTCGTAGCCGAACGCGCGGTAGGTCTGTTCGTGGAACTCCTCGAAGACAAGAGACTCCTGGAAGCTGATCCGCCGGGCACTGGTCGGCTCGCAGAAGCCCAGAGGGCGGACGAAGAGCACCTGCCGCTCATAGATCCCGCCGGTGGTGATTCGCTCGATCTCCGCGGTCAACGCCCGGGACACCGGCCTCCCCAGGTAGGTGGCCAGCGCGTGCGTGCAGACCGGTGACCGGTCGAAGACCTGGACGGTTCCCGTGACGGGCCCGTCCAACTGCCGTTCCCTCTGCAGCTCGACGACCTCGTCGACAAAGTCCGCCCGCGTCCACGGCTCCGCCTCCCCCAGAGCCTGCGCCCGCGCGATGACCGCGGTCGCCGCCTCCTCCACGACCGCGTAGCCGAGCTCGGCCAGGCCCCGCAGGATCGAGGTCTTGCCGGCGCCGGGGGTGCCGGTGAGAACGTAACGCTGCATGTCGGAGGCCTTCCGTACGGTGATGGACGGGCGCGGCTGATGCCCCGAGCCCACTCGGGACAGCCTGTCGGCGGAGGGAAGGGAGGGCGCGTTGCTCGAACGGCTCATGCGCCGGAGGCGGTTGCGGGAGCGCTCCCCAACCAGCAGATTACGACGATGACTTCGGCACCCGCACCCGAGATACGCCCTTACCGCCCCACCGACCGCCCCGCCCTCGACGACATCTGCGTCCGCACCGCACACGTCGGCCAGGACAGCCGCCCCCACTACGCCGACCCCGGTATCTTCCCGGCGATCTTCGCGGCACCGTACGTCCACCTGGAGCCGGACCTGGCCTTCGTCCTGGACGACGGACAGGGACAAGCCGTCGGATACGTCCTCGGCACCGCGGACACGCCCCGCTTCGTCGAGGACTTCCGGGCGAAGTGGCTGCCGCTGGTGGCCGATCGGTACCCCGAGCCGAAAGCCCCGCCCCGTACTCCCGACGACGAGATCATCCCCCTGCTGCACCACCCCGAGCGCATGCTCGTCCCGGAAGTCGCCGCCTATCCTGCCCACCTCCACATCGACCTGCTCCCCGGCTGGCAGGGGCGCGGCTACGGGCGGGCCCTGATGCGGACCTTTCTCGACGCCCTGCGGGAGAAGGCCGTACCGGCCGTGCATCTGTCCATGCTCACCGCCAACACCCCCGCCCGGGCCTTCTACGACCGCCTCGGCTTCCACGAGATCGAGGTGCCGGACGCCGATCCGGGCGTGACCTATCTCGGGCGCACGTCAGAAGCCGGGGGACAGAAGCCGGCAGACAGTAGCCATGTACCGTATTCGTCGTGAGTGACGACGCACCGAAGCCCCCCTCCCCCACCCCCGGCTACCTCGTCTGGCGCCTGGCCAACAAGTGGCGTACCGCGGTCGACCAGGCCCTCGCGCCCTTGAACCTGACGCATGCCCAGTACGTCCTGCTGGCCTCCCTGAGCGGGATGGAGCGGTCGGGCCGGCAGCCGAGTCAGCGGGAGCTCGCCGAGTACACGGGGCTCGAGGCGCTGTACGTGTCGAAGCTGGCCCGGTCGCTGGAGGCGGGCGGGCTGGTCCGGCGCACCCGGGATGCCGAGGACACCCGGGTCGTGCGCCTGGCGCTGACCGACGAGGGCCGTAAAGCCGTGCGGCCCGCCATCGACGCCGTACAGGTGCTGCTCGACCAGTTGCTCACCCCGCTCGGCGGGCTGGACGACCGGCGGACCGACGACTTCAGGCGCACCCTGACGCAGCTCCTCGACACCCCGCTGGGCTGAGACGAGGAAAGCCGGTGAGGACGCCCCGTCCCCACGGAGCCCTCACCGGCTGGTCAAACAGAGGGTGCGCTGCGCGTCAGACGCGCACCAGCTCCCGGTCCTCGTCCGGATCCGCGTCCTTGACGTCGTCCGGCGTGCGCAGGCTCTCGCCCTCGACGTCCACGTTCGGCAGGGCGCGGTCCAGCCACTTCGGCAGCCACCAGGCTTTTTTGCCGAGGAGCGCGAGCACCGCCGGGACGATCGCCATGCGGACCACGAACGCGTCGAAGAAGACGGCGATCGCGAGGCCGAAGCCGATCATCTTGATCATCGACTCGCTGGAGCTGATGAAGCCGCCGAAGACGGCCATCATGATGACCGCGGCGGCTGCCACGACCCGGGCACTGTGCCGGAAGCCGGTGACGATGGCCTGGCTCGGCGACTCGCCGTGGACGTACGCCTCCCGCATGCGGGTCACGAGGAAGACCTCGTAGTCCATCGCGAGACCGAAGACCACACCCACCATGAAGATCGGCATCATCGACATGATCGGGCCGGTTTCCTCGACGCCGATCAGGCCGCCGAGCCAGCCCCACTGGAAGACCGCGACCACGGCACCGAGTGCGGCGAGCACGCTGAGCAGGAAGCCGAGGGCCGCCTTCAGCGGGACCAGGATCGAGCGGAAGATCACGATCAGGAGCAGGAAGGCGAGGCCGACCACCAGGGCCAGGTACGGGATCAGCGCGTCGGTGAGCTTCTGCGAGAAGTCGATGTTCATCGCGGTGGTGCCGGTGACCAGGACCCTCGCGCCCGTGTCCGACGTGATGTCGGTGCCCTGGTCGCGGATGGAGTGCACCAGGTCCTCGGTCTGTACCGAGGACGGCTTGGAGTCCGGGATCACGGTGATCGTCGCCGTGTCGCCGGTCTTGTTGAACGCGGCCGGGGTCACCGTCACGACGTCCTTGAGACCCTTGATCCCGTCGGTGACCGTGGTGGCCGCCGCCTTGGGGTCGTCGCTGTCCTTGGCGTCGACGACGATCATGAGGGGGCCGTTGAAGCCGGGGCCGAAGCCCTCGGACAGCAGGTCGTACGCCCGGCGCTGGGTGGTGGAGGTCGGCTGCGAGCCGTCGTCGGGCAGGCCCAGTTCCAGCTGGGTGGCCGGAACGGCGATCGCGCCCAGCCCGACCACGCCGAGCAGCAGCACGGCGACCGGACGGCGGACGACGAAGCTCGCCCAGCGGGTGCCCATGCCGGGCTTGGCCTGCGCCGCGGACTTCTCGGGCGCCCCGGACTTCTCGCCGCCGCGCCGCTTGCGCTTCTCGCCGGTCGGCCGGACCTTCCGGCCCGCGTACCCGAGCAGCGCCGGGATCATGGTCAGCGCGATGAGGACGGCCACCACGACCGTGCCGGCCGCCGCGAGGCCCATCTTGGTCAGCATCGGGACGCCGACGACGGAGAGACCCGCCAGTGCGATCACGACCGTGAGACCCGCGAAGACGACCGCGGAGCCGGCGGTGCCGGTGGCCCGGCCTGCCGCCTCCTCGCGGTCACGGCCCTCGGCCAGCTCACCCCGGTAGCGGGAGACGATGAACAGCGCGTAGTCGATGCCGACCGCGAGGCCGATCATCAACGCGAGCGTGGAGGTGGTGTCGCCGAGGTCGAGCGCGTTGGCGAGGGCGGTGATGGTGGAGACGCCGATGCCGACGCCGATGACGGCCGTCAGCAGCGGCAGTCCGGCCGCGACCAGCGAGCCCAGGGTGAGGACGAGGACGAGCGCGGCGATGGCGAGACCGACGACCTCGCCGATCGCCCCCGGCTCGGCCGCGGCCTGCAGGGCGTCACCTCCGACGTCGACGGTCAGGCCGGTGGCCCGGGCCTCGTCCGCGGCCGCTTCGAGGGCGTCGCGGGTCGTGTCCTTCAGCTCCATGCCGGGGGCGTCGTACTTCACGGACGTGTAGGCGACCGTGCCGTCCTTGCTCACGGCGTTCGTGGTGAACGGGTCGGTGACGGAGACGACCTCGGACCCGTCGCTCAGTTCCTTGACGGACTTGGCGACGGTCGCCTTGTTGCCGGCGTCCGTCATCTTCTCGCCCTCGGGCGCCTTGAAGACGATGCGGCCGGTCCCGCCGTCGGCGCTGGCGCCGGGGAAACGCTGTTCCAGCAGGTCGAAGGCCTTCTGCGCCTCGGTGCCGGGGATGGAGAAGGAGGTGGCGCCCGCGGAGGGGGCGCTGGCCGCGCCGACGCCGGCCAGCGTCAGCAGGGCGACCCATATCAGGGCGACGAAATGCCGTCGCCGGAAGGCGAGCCGGCCGAGTTTGTAGAGGAACGTGGCCACGAAGGCGTACTCCCGGTCAGGTCGTGGTTTTCAGGGCAGGGGTCATCAGCCCGACGACGTGAGCGGTTACGTCAGGTGGGATCCAGCTGTGGGGACTTGCTAGGGAACCGAGACGCCGAGGGCGGGGAGGACCACGGCGTCGATGTACGAACGAAGGAATTCCTGCGTGGGCGGCAGCTCGTCGATCAGCGTGCGGGTGGCGAAGGCGCCGACCATCATGTGGACGACGTACTCGCGCGCCGGACAGTCGGCCCGGACCTCACCGCGGTCCACCGCGCGCTGCATGACCTTGCGGAACTCACCCATCTCCGGTTCGACGAGCAGCGCCTTGAGCGCCCGCATCAGATCCGGGTTCGAGTGCGCGGCCATGGCCAGCGCCCGCATCAGATCGGAGTTGCGCTCCATGGTGCAGTCGTCCTCGCGTGCCACGAGGGTCTGGAAGTCACCCCGTAGGGATCCGGTGTCGACCTCGCCGATGCTGCCCGGCTTGTTGTGCCGCATGGCCTTGACGACCAGTTCGGGCTTGCCGCCCCACTGGCGGTACAAGGTCGCCTTGCTGGATCGCGTACGGGTGGCGACGGCGTCCATGGTGAGGGCGTCGTAGCCGACTTCCCGGAGCAGGTCGAGCACGGCCGCGTAGAGCTCGGCCTCGCGCTCGGGCGTGATCCGACTGCGGCGCACCGTTGCGACTTCAGTCATGACACTCACCTTCCGGCTCCGAACGACACGGTTTCGTACGTGACGAATGTAGCGCACTCTCATGCGAAACGAAACTGTTTCGTTCGTGTCGCGGTTCACCTGCGGCAGACTCGTACATGTTTTCCATAAGTTGCCCGGGTCCGTCCCCGGGAAAAGCATGGGGAGGTGAGCTATCTGCGCCTTCCGCATCTGAGCGGCGAACTGCTGTGTTTCGTGGCCGAGGACGACCTCTGGCTGGCCCCCCTCGACGGCCCGGGCCGCGCCTGGCGGCTCACCGTCGACCGCACCAAGATCGGCCACCCCCGCTTCTCGCCCGACGGCCGCCATCTCGCGTACACGAGCTGGCGAAGTCTGGTCCCCGAGATCCATCTGGTGCCGGTGGACGGCGGGCCGGGCCGGCAGCTCACCCACTGGGGGTCCGCCGACACCCAGGTCTGCGGCTGGACCCCCGAGGGGGACATCCTCGCCGTCGCCTCCCACGGCGAGCCCTTCTCCTACTTCACCTGGGCGTACAAGGTCCACCCCGACGGCGAGCCAGGCCGCAAGCTCCCCTGGGGCCCGGTCTCCGACATCCAGGCCGCCGACCTCGACGGCGAGCGCAGAACCCTGCTCCTCACCGGCACCCCGCCCCACGAACCGGCCGCCTGGAAGCGCTACCGGGGCGGGGCGACGGGGAGGCTGTGGCTGCACGGCGAGCGGCTGCTGCCCGATCTGCAGGGCCACCTCCACTCCCCCCTGTTCGTCGGCGGCCGGATCGCCTTCCTCTCCGACCACGAGGGCGTCGGCAACCTCTACTCGTGCGCGTACGACGGCTCCGGCCTGCGCCGCCACACCGACCACGACGCCTTCTACGCCCGGCACGCGGCGAGCGACGGCACCCGGGTGGTGTACCAGTGCGCGGGCGACCTGTGGATCGTCGACGACCTCGCCGCGGACTCGGCGCCCCGCCGGCTCGACGTCCGGCTGGGCGGCCCCCGCGCGGGCCGCCGCCGGTACCAGGTCCCGGCCGCCCGGCACGTGGACGGCATCTCGGTCGACGAGACGGGCCGCGCGAGCGCGGTCGTCGTCCGCGGCAGCCTGTACTGGCTGACCCACCGCGACGGCCCGGCCCGGACGATCACGGACACCCCGGGCGTACGGGTCCGGCTCCCCGAGATGCTCGGCTCGGGCGGCCAGGTCGCGTACGTGACGGACGCCGAGGGTGAGGACGCGATCGAGATCGCCTACCTCCCGAGGGCGACCGGGGACCGTGAACCCCGGCGCCTGGCGTCCGGCGAGCTGGGGCGGGTGCTGGAGCTGGTCTGTGATCCGCAGGGCGAGCGCCTGGCCATCGCCTCGCACGACGGACGGCTGGTGCTGATCGACGCGACGGAGGACTCCACCGGCGAGGTGACGGAACTCATCCACTCGGTCAACGGGCCGGTGCGTGACCTCGCCTTCTCACCGGACGGGGCCTGGCTGACGTGGTCGCATCCGGGGATCGGTCGGTCACTGCGGCAGATCAAGATGGCGCGGATGAAGGACCGGCTGATCGTCGATGTCACCAACGGCCGCTTCGAGGACGAGAACCCGGTGTTCACGAGGGACGGCCGCTATCTGGCGTTCCTGTCGTGGCGCGGCTTCGATCCCGTCTACGACGTGCACACCGGCGACCTGTCCTTCCCGCTGGGCTGCCGCCCGTACCTGGTCCCCCTGTCCTCCGCCACCCCCTCCCCCTTCGCGCTGAACCCGGAGGGCCGGCCGGCCGCGGGGGGCCTGGACCCGGTGGAGGACGAGGGCGGCGACGGCGACGGCACGGTGATCGTCGAGGTCGAGGGCCTGGAGAGCCGGGTGACGCCCTTCCCGGTCACCGCCTCCAAGTACTCGGCGCTGTTCCCGGTCGCGGGCGGCGGGCTGGTGTGGCTGCGCTGGCCGATCTCCGGGGCGCTCGGCGAGACGTTCGCCAACCCGGACGACACCAGCGGCCGGCCGACCCTCGAGTACTTCAACATCACCAAGGCGAAGAAGTCCGAACTCGTCGAGCACCTGGACTGGTTCGCGGTCAGCGGCGACGGCTCACGGCTGGTCGTCGTGGACGAGGGCGAGCTGAGGGCGGTGCCGGCCAACGAGATCGGCGACGGGGATTCGACGGTCTGGATCGACGCGCGCCGCATCCTGCACGAGGCCGATCCGGCCGCCGAGTGGCGCCAGGCGTACGACGAGGCCGGCCGGCTCATCCGGGCCTACTTCTGGGAGCCCGGCATGTGCGGCATCGACTGGGACGCGGTGCTCGACCAGTACCGCCCGCTGGTCGAACGGGTCGCGTCCCCCGACGAGTTCGCGGACCTGCTGCGCGAGGTGCTCGGCGAACTCGGCACCTCCCACGCCTACGTCTCCGCCGCCCGCCGCAACGAGGGCCCGCCGCACTACCAGCGCCGGCAGGGCCTGCTCGGCGCCAACCTCGTCCGGCGGGACGACGGTTGGACGGTCAGCCGGATCCTGCCCGGCGACTCCTCGGACTCCAAGGCGCGCTCACCGCTGGCAGGCACCGGCATCCGGGAGGGCGCGGTCCTCACCCACGTGGACGGCCGTCCGGTGGATCCGGTGACGGGGCCGTACCCGCTGCTCGCGGGGGCGGGCGGTACGACGGTGGAGCTGACGTTCACCCCGGCGGAGGGGGAGGGACGGGCCCGGCGCGTGGCGGTCGTACCGCTCCTCGACGAACGGCCCCTGCGCTACCAGGACTGGGTGGCCAAACGCCGGGCCGTCGTACGGGAGTTGAGCGGTGGACGCTGCGGCTATCTGCACATCCCCGACATGGGCGGCTCGGGCTGGGCCCAGTTCAACAGGGACCTGCGCATGGAAGTGTCGCGGCCCGCGCTCATCGTGGACGTACGCGGTAACGCGGGCGGCCACATCAGCGAGCTGGTCGTGGAGAAGCTGACCCGCAGGATCCTCGGCTGGGACCTGACACGCGACGCCCAGCCGGTGTCGTACGCCTCGAGCGCCCCGCGCGGGCCGGTGGTCGCCCTCGCCGACGAGGCGACCTCCTCGGACGGCGACATGATCACGGCGGCCTTCAAGCTGCTCGGGCTCGGCCCGGTGGTCGGCCAGCGCACCTGGGGCGGGGTGGTCGGCATGACCGGCCGCCACCGACTGGGCGACGGCACGGTGATCACCGTGCCGATGAACGCGGCCTGGTTCGACGCGTACGGCTGGGCCGTGGAGAACCACGGCGTCGCCCCCGACCTGGAGATCCTGCGCACCCCGCTGGACTGGGCGGAGGGCAGGCACGCGCAGTTGGACGACGCGGTGAAACTGGCCCTGGACCTCCTGGAGACCAACGCCCCGGCCACTCCGCCGGATTACTCGAACGTCCCCAACCGGTCACGGCCGAAACTCCCGCCGCGATGACAGAGCGCGGACGAGAGCGGACGTGACAGAGCGCACGGGAGAGCGGACGTGAGAGCGGACGTGACAGAAGGGGCGCCCCGATCGGGACACCCCTTCTGTTCAGCGTTCAGCGTCAGGCGTCGTAGTCCTGGCTGAAGCGCTCCTCTTCTTCGCGGCGGAGACGCTCGGCCTCCTCGTCACGCTCACGCATGGGGTGCATGGGGTCCTGCCCCGGGCGGCCGCGCTCCTGGTCCTGCCGGCCACGCTCCTGGCCCTTCTCCCGGCCCTGCTGCACCTTCTGCTTGGCCTGCTCCTGCCACTGCTCCGACTTGTCCTGGAACTTGTCCTTCATACCCATGTGGGTTCACTCCCATAGAGGGTGGGGGATGTTGGGGCCCTTTGGCGGGGCCTCGACCAGATTCACACGGGCGGACACAGTGCGCATTTCGATCAACTACGGTGCGTAGCGCGCGCCTCCTCATCAGCGGCCCCACCTGCGCCGACGAGCCCCGACCGCATGCCCTCCAGCCGGGTCGAGAACCGCCGCATCTCCCGCTGTCCGACGGTCCCGATGACCGCGGGCAGATACCCGCGCACCCCCTGCATCCCGCGCAGCCACCACTGGCCGTAGACGTGACTCGACCTGCGCTCGATCCCGGCGACGATCCGGTCCACCGCCGGCCCCAGCGGGTACGTCTTGTTGGACGGCCACGGCAGCCGCTGCCGCAGTTCCCGCATCACGTCGTCCTGATCCGCACCCCGCACCATGTCGGTGTCGGTCCACGACAGGTACCCGACACCCACCCGCACGCCCCGGTGGCCCACCTCGGCGCGCAGACTGTGCGCGTACGCCTCCACACCGGACTTGGACGCGCAGTACGCGGTCATCATCGGCGCCGGGGTGATCGCGGCGAGGGAGGCGATCTGCAGCAGATACCCCCGGCTCTCCGTCAGCGCCGGCAGGAAGGCCCGCGCGGTCATCGCCGACCCGATCAGGTTGACCTCGATCACCCGCCGCCAGGCCACGGGATCGCAGTCGACGAAGGGCCCGCCGGTGGCGACCCCCGCGTTGGCGACGACGATGTCCACCTTCCCGAACCGCTCCTTGACCTCCTCGGCCACCCGGGCCATCGCCTCGTGGTCGGTGACGTCGGCGTACCAGTGGGCGCTCTCGCCGTGCAGCCGGTCGGCGACCTGCTTGAGCAGGTCCGGCTCCAGCCCGACCAACGCCACCTTCGCCCCGCGCGCGGACAGCTTGCGGGCCAGCAACTCCCCCACGCCCCGCGCGGCTCCGGTGACGACGGCGACCTGTCCTTCGAGACCGACCCTGCTCATGCGTCCTCCTTGACGTGACCGACGGGACCGACGGGACCGGCGTGGACGTACGTGCTGACGAGCTCCCGGATCTTCCCGGTGACCTGCTCGGGTGCCTCGACCGGCGTCATGTGGCCGATGCCGGGCAACTCGGCCAGGCCCAGGCAGACGGGCAGCGCGGCGACCAGCGCGCGGGACTGCACCGGGGGCGTCAGCCGGTCGGCCGAGCCGACCAGGACGGCCGTCGGGACGCTCAACTCCCGTACGTGGTGGTCGAGATCGAGCAGGCCGAGCACCTCCGACCAGGCGTGCCGCACCTGGCGCGGACACGCGTGCACGATCCGGGCGCACGCCTCGACCATGTGCGGGGCCGCACCGGCGCCCATCGTCCCGTACCTGAGGATCCGCCGGGCGAGCGGCGTGACCGGCCCGAGCGGGGCGCGGGAGCCGAGGAGCCGCTTGGTCAGGAAGGTCCGCAGCCGGCCCGCCCGGATCGGCAGCACCAGCGACTCGGCGACCAGCCGTGACGCACCCGTACTGCACAGCAGTACGGCCGCCGCGTGCTCCCGGAAGCCGGCTCTCCCGGCCGCCGCCATCACCGTCATCCCGCCCATGGAGTGACCGGCGATCACCGCCTTCTCCCCGGGCGCGAGGGCCGCTTCCAGTACGGCTTCGAGGTCGTCGGCGAGCGCTTCCGTACCGCAGGCACGGCTCGCCGGGCTGCGTCCGTGGCCGCGCTGGTCGTAGGCGATCACCCGGTGGTCCGTGGCCAACTGACGGATCTGCGCCGCCCAGAAGGCCGTGGAGCAGGTCCAGCCATGGGCGAGGACGACGGCCGGCGCGCCCTCGGGCCCGTGCACCTCGACGTGCAGGCGGGCGCCGTCGGCGGAGACGGCGATGAGCACGCGGGCCGGGACGGGCGGGGCGTAGGGACCGGAGGAGACGTGGAGGAGGCGGCTCATGCGTCGACCTCGGCCTTCCGCACGGCCGGCGTGCGCAGCACCTCGTACTCGCTCAGGTCCACCTGCCGTGTCGCCCGCCGGAACTCGGCGGTGGTGCCCGGCCAGATGGTGCTGTTGCGGCCGTTGGCGTCCAGGTACCAGCTCTCGCAGCCGGTGTTCCACACCGTGCGCTTCATGCGCTCCTGCACCCGCCGGTTCCAGGACCGCACGGCACCGGGGCGGGCGTCCAGGGCGACCCGGCCGCCGAGGACGCGCAACTGCCGTACCAGGTCGGCCATGTAGTTCAGCTGCGACTCGATCATGAGGATCATGGACGAGTTGCCGAGGCCGGTGTTGGGCCCGATGACGGTCATCCAGTTGGGGAACCCGGGCACCGAGGCGCCCCGCAGCGCCTCCATGGCGCCACCCGCCGCCCAGGCCTCGGCGAGCGTACGGCCGTCCGCGCCCACCACCCGGTCGGCGATCGGCATGTCGGTGACGTGGAAGCCCGTGCCGAACACGATCACGTCGGCCTCGGCCTCGGTGCCGTCGGCGGCGACGAGCGTCGAGCCGCGGACCTCGCTCAGCCCGCTCGCGACGACGTCCACATTGGGCTCGGCCAGCGCCGGGTAGTACTCGCTGGACAGCAGGATCCGCTTGCAGCCGATGCGGTAGTCGGGCGTCAGTTTGGCGCGCAGGGCTGGGTCCTTGATGGAGCGGGCCATGTTCCGCTTGGCCAGCGCCTCGACCAGACCCAGCTCATCTGGGCGCTTGGTGAACAGTTGGACCTGCAACTCCCGGATGCCCCACAGGAGTCCGCGCCTGAGCTGCGCGGTGACGGGCAGCCGCCGGTGCAGCAGGCGCTCGGCCCCGGTGATCGCCCGGTCGACGCGGGGCATCACCCAGGGCGGGGTGCGCTGGAAGAGGGTGAGCCTCTCGGCGAGGGGCTGGACGGCCGGCACGATCTGGATGGCGGAGGCACCGGTCCCCACCATGGCGACCCGCTTGCCGCGCAGGTCGTGGTCGTGGTCCCAGCGGGCCGAGTGGAAGACCTTGCCGGGGAAGGTGTCGAGCCCCGGGATGTCCGGGATCCTCGGGTCGGACAACGGGCCGGTGGCGGAGACGACGAAGTCCGCGGAGAGCGAGCCGGCGGCCGTCTCGAGGTCCCAGCACAGCCGTCCCGCGTTCCAGGTCATCGTCTTGACCTCGGAGTCGAAGCGGATGTGCGGGCGCAGCCGGAAGACGTCGGCCACGTGCTCCAGGTAGGCGCGGATGTGCCGCTGCCCGGAGAAGGTGCGCGGCCATTCGGGGTTGGGCGCGAAGGAGAACGAGTACAGGTGGGACGGCACGTCGCAGGCGCACCCCGGATAGGTGTTGTCCCGCCAGGTGCCGCCGACGCTGCCGGCCCGCTCCAGGACGACGAAGTCGGTGACGCCCTCGCGCCGCAGCCGCACGGCGGCGCCGAGTCCGCCGAACCCCGACCCGATCACCGCCACCCGTACATGCTCGTGTTCGTGCTCGGCCATCCCGAAGCCTCCACGCGTCGCCTTGAACTCTGCCAGTGAACACTGGCACAATGGGAGAGTAGAGCAGCTCCGTACCGATGGGTAGGGGCCGGGCCGAGGAAAGTTACCGGGAGTACGACATAGGCTGCGCTCGTGACGGAGAAGCGCGAATACCGCATGGAGGAACTGGCACGACTGGCCGGCATCCCCGTGCGCACCCTGCGCTTCTACCGCGAACGCAAACTGATCGCACCACCCCGCCGCGAGGGCCGTATCGCCTGGTACGACGACCACCACCTGGCCCGCCTGCGCACCATCGCGGCGCTCCTGGACCGCGGCCACACCCTCAGCAGCATCGCGGAACTGGCGGAGGCCTTCGAGCACGGCCGCAACGTCGGCGAACTCCTCGGCATGGACACCCCGACCGAGGAGGAACCGGTCCGCCTCACCCCCGAGGAACTCGCCGCCCGCTTCGAGGGCGAGGTCACCCCCGAGAACCTCGCCGCCGCCCTGGACCTCGGCTACCTCGGCACCGACGGCGACGAACTCGTCCACATCAGCCGCCGCCTCCTGGACGTCTCCTCGGCCCTGGTCCGCGAGGGCATCCCCCTGGCGGAGGTCCTTCAGGCAGGAAAACGCGTCCGCGAACACGCCGACGCCCTCGCCGAACTCTTCGCCGACGTGATCCTGCGCCACGCCCCCGAGGAAGACCTCCAACGCCTGCGCCCGCTGGCCCGGAGCGTGGTGGAGGCGGAACTGTCACTGGCGCTGGACCGGCGGATGCGGAAGCGGAACTAGTGTGATGCGCCAGAAATCGCGGGCTTAAGTCTGTAGCCTGTTTTCATGTCTCGGGGTCCTCGTGCCGTCGAAGTTGCGTTGTCCGATGAGGAG
>NZ_JAGMUK010000217.1 GCF_019049245.1 Streptomyces sp. AC555_RSS877
TCGCCGAGGGCGTGCGCTGGCGCCGCACACGGTCCTGGATGCGCTCCAAAGACCCGGACTTCGTCCCAAAAGGACACGGATCATCGGCCTCTACACCCACCCGCCCGACGACGCGACGGTGATCTGCGCCGATGAGCTGGGGCCGGTGATCCCCCGGACCTTCCCGCCCGCACCCGCCTGGCACCCGACGGACACCGGATCAAAGCCGAGCTCGACTACAGCCGCGGACCCGAGAAAACCTGGGTCTACGGGGCCTTACGCGTCCGGGACGGCCAGCAG
>NZ_JAGMUK010000218.1 GCF_019049245.1 Streptomyces sp. AC555_RSS877
GGGCGGGGCGGGGCGGGGCGGTGTCGTCCGTCGCCGGATCGGGTGCCCGAGGGGGCGTTGCCCGACCGCGATGCTCGCCGCATCGTGCCGGGAAATCCTGCGTCGCGGGGTGGCCAGGGGCTTCTGCCAGTGCTGGGCACCCCAGCGAGAGGTGTAGGCCGGGTCAACCGCCACGACGGCGATGTTCTGCTCGGCGGCCATCGACACCAGCCGGGCCCTGAGCTTCGCGGTCGGGAAACGGGACAGCAGGCGGCGGAAGCGTTTGTTGCGGCCGTGCTTCTCCCGGCTGGTGCCGTCGGTGAAGTCGAGGTCCTCGATCGCGATCGCGGCGGCCCCGCACCGGCGGGTGTGGTGCAGCAGCCGACTCAGCGCGTGCCGGATCTGTGCGTCCCGGTGCTCGGTACTGCCGGTGAGGTCGTAGAAGTAGCGTTGCGGTTCGCCGACCGGGTTGCCGTGCACGTCCAACTGCCAGGCGGCGAGGTGGTCGTCGTTCATGTCCACGCCCACCACCCCCCGGACGAGGGCCGCGTCCAGAGGCAGGCTGGGGGTGGCAGCGCGCTGCCAGGAGGCGGTCACATACCAGCGGCCACGCGCCACATCGTGGTGGATGCGGTACGCCACCGCCCGGTTCGCGGTGACCCGGTCACACCACTCCTGCCCGCGGTGCGGAAACGCCACCGTCGCGTCGAGGACGTAACGGCCGTGCGGTGCATTGGCCAGATGGGCCAGCGGGGCCGGGAGCTTGACCGAGAGCCGGCCGGTGTCGGTGACGCGGATCGTCTCGTTGCCGAACCGTTTTCCGGACTCTCCGTCGGCCGCCAGGAACATCCGCTCCGCCTGCCACCGCTCCCGCCACGCCGCTGCCTCCAGCCCGGCCGCCTCAAGGTGGTGACGGGCGTTCGCGAGACGCTTGCCGCCGCGCACCACGTGCACCCGGCCCGCCTTCCAGTCCGCCTCCACTACCACGAGACGATCCTTCAAGCCATGCGGGCGACGGGACTTGGCATGCCACTCACCACGCGAGGCATAGCCGCGCACCAGCCCTGTCCGCTTGTCGGCCCTGGCGCCCAGCGGCCGGGCCAGTCGCGCCTCGATGGACGCGATCTGCCCGCGAAGCCAGGCCAGGTGGGTGGCCTGGCCGCGCCTTGCCAGCGCCCACTGGTCATGGGTGGCCTTGGTGATACTGCCCGCCCACCGCGCCGACGACCTCCCCGTCAGCGCCCGCTTGCGCACCGCCCACGAGACCGCATCATGCACCGCCCGCTTGCGCACCGCCCACGAGGCCGCATCATGCACCGCCCGCTTGCGCACCGCCCACGAGGCCGCATCATGCACCGCCCGCTTGCGCACCGCCCACGAGGCCGCATCATGCACCAACCCCTGCCGGGAGCGCTCCGCGAGATCACCCGCCGCCAGCGACCCCAGGAACATCCCGACCTCGGCGAGGACCGCCGCATCCGACTCGCTCACCCGCAGCCGATCCCGGATCGCCACCCCCGCCGGGCCGGGCACCACGAACGACGCCGCCAACTTCCGTAGCGCGCCCACCCGTTCACCCCCGCCCGGCCGAAGAGCCCCGTCACGGCAGTCAACGAGCAACCTCCGCAAAGGTCACCCATTCGACCCAAGAACTCCCGTTCCCCTCCCGAGAGCCAAGGGTCACAGCACACCCCGGACAGGGGAGCCCCCTGACGCACAGCGGAACAACCGCATCCAGCACCGGCACTCACTCACGCTCACCAGAAGGCACTCATGTTCAGTAAACCGGCAGCAGTTCCCGACCCCTTCCGGGCGATCGCCACGGGGCCTGCCCACCGCTCGGCGGTGGGCAGGCCCCGTGGCATGTCTGAGGTGGCCTTCTTGTGCTGTCGGAGGAACGCCGCCGTGTGGCACCGGGCGGGCGCCCGGTGCCACACGGCGGCAGATGTCCGGCGGACCGACTCGCTAGCGGACCGCGTTGTTGAACTTCGAGGGGCGGACGAAGGTCAGGGCCAGGGCGCCCACCAGCGGCAGCACCGTGACCTGCAGCAGCCCTGCCCGGTCCCAGCCGAAGGAGTCCACCAGGGCGGCGAAGAGCAGGCCCGAGAAGGCCGCCGGTCCGTAGTAGCTGGTGACGAAGAGCCCGGAGGCGCGTCCGATCTGCGCGGGGCGGACGGCCCGCTGTATCGCGCTGTTGGTGTTGGGGTATACGAAGCCGAGGCCGAAGGCGCCCATGAGGAAGGCGAACACGCACTGCATGCCGATTCCGGCCTGCGTCTCGTAGATGCACACGCTGATGGCGGAGACGGCCACCATGCTCAGGATCAGCAGGTTGCGCTGGTTGAAGCGGTCACCGAGCCAGCCGCCGAAGACGGCCGTCATACCGCCGAAGCCGAGGCAGCTCATGGCCAGGGCGGCCTGCCCGGAGGTGTAGTGCAGCGAGGTGATGAGGAACGTCGGGTAGAGACCGAGGAACCCGTAGATCGCCACACCGCTGAGGACCGCGTGGACGGCCAGGGCGATGGTGTTGCGGTTGTAGGCGGAGGCCGGCATGTACTCGTAGGTCTTGGTCGAGACGACCTTCTCGACGGAGTGCTCGGTGAGACCGGATTTCACGAGGAAGACGGCGGCGGCGGCGATCAGCAGGCCGGCCGCGCCGAACAGGTAGAACGGCGAGTGCCAGGTGCCGTGCATGCTCATGAGCTGTACGCCGATGAGCGGGGCGATGAACACGCCGATGGAGTAGCCCATGCCGATGAAGCCGAAGGCGAGGCCCCGCCGGTGGGCGAAGAAGGCGCCGATCGCCGCGAAGATGGCGGCGGACTGCATGCCCTCCCCGAAGCCGGAGACGACCCGGTACAGGGTCATGTCGGCGAGACCGGTGGCCAGAGGCGTGGCCATGGTGCCCAGGGAGTAGATCACGATGCTGACCAGCAGCACCGTCTTGCGGCGGAAGCGGTCCAGGAGGTAGCCCGCGGGCAGGCCGGCCAGGGCCATGCCGAGGGTGAAGTTCGTCGCCAGCAGCCCGCCCTGCTCCAGGGAGAACCCGTACTCCGCACGGATGTTGGGCAGCAGGGGAGGAAAGACCTGGCGGTCCATCGCGTTGACCATGTAGGAGAGGACCAAAACCAGGAAGCCCACCCCGATCATCGGGCGGGACAGGGGGGCCGGGGTCTTTTCCTGCGTGTCGCTTGCGGGCACCGCACTGGTGTCGACTTGCGCTGCGTGAGTCATAGCGGCTCCTGAGGAGGAATGGGCCACGGCAGGCCGCGGCGGATCCATCGCCGGTACGGGGCCGTACGGGCGATGAAGAGAAGCGGTGAGCGGAACACGGACTCGAGTCGACGGCGATGGTGTCGGCGACTGGCGGAATGAGGGCGACGGGCTGCCGCGCGGTCGGACACCGCATGCGGAATTCAGCCGTATATCGCCCGTCGGGGACGTCCGTGGCCATGGCGTCTTCGACAGCCGGACCCCGTGCGGACACTTATCGGTCACACGGTCGGCGCTGGCAGAAACCATGAGGGCGAAGTCTCTTGCGCGTCAAGGTGTGAACGCCGGATTTCTTCGGCGTTTCTCGATTTCCCGTGATGGCGGGGTTCCTCGGACCGGCGCGAGCCCCGCCGCAGGGATGCCGGCGACCGGGTGCGCGGCGCACTCTTGACGGGGAGAAGACGCGGAATGCTATCGTTAGCACCACGTGGCTGTGACAAAGTGATTCGACGTGCCCCGACATCTCGTGATCCGTTCCAGGGGCATCCCGCGGCGCCCGCACCGACCACAAGTCGGCGAGCGCCGGCGACCCCGACCCGAGCCCAGCGACCCCCTCCCCCCGCCCTGGCGGCCGACGGCCCACCGGACATGCCGACGGCCGCCCTTCCGGGTGGCGATCAGACCCGCTCATCGGACGCGACCGGGCGTGAACCCGGCCGGTCCGCAGCGGCCGCACGATTCTGCGAGGACGACCTGCCATGAACCCACCGAGCCGCCCAGGCACCGTGCTGCTCACCGACTACGCCTGGCCCGACGACTCCGTCGAGCGATCGGTCATCGAGGAGGCCGGCCACACCCTGGTGACCGGCCCCGCCGATCCCGCCTCGGCCGAGGCGATCGAGGACCTGGTGGCCGAGCACCGGCCCGCCGGAATTCTGACCTGCTGGGCCCCCGTCTCCGCCACCGCGATCGGCACGTCGCCGGATCTGCGGATCGTGGCCAGGCTCGGGGTCGGACTCGACAACATCGCCGTGGACGCCGCCACCGAGCGCGGTGTGTGGGTCACCAACGTGCCGGACTACTGCGTCGAGGAAGTCTCCGACCACGCCGTCGGCATGGTGCTGGCCTGGACGCGGGGCCTGGCCGTGTCCGACCGGGAGGTCCGCGCGGGCCGCTGGGATCCCGCCGGTGCCCGGCTGCGCCGACTGTCGACGCTGACCTGCGGCGTCGTCGGCTACGGGCGCATCGGACGTGCCACCGTGCGCAAGCTCGGTGCGTTCGGCTGCCGGATCCTGGCCCACGACCCGCATCCGCCGAAGGACGCCCCCGGAGTGGAGATGGTGGGCCTGGAGGAGCTGCTGCGCCGCAGCGACGTGGTGATCCTCCATGTGCCGCTCACGCCGGACACGCACCACATCATCGGCGCCGAGCAACTGGAGCTGATGTCACCGGGCGGTCTGCTGGTCAACGTCAGCCGGGGCGGCCTGGTGGACACCGACGGGGTCGTCAAGGCGCTGGAGAGCGGACACCTGGACGGAGCCGCCTTCGACGTACTGGAGAGTGAACCGCACGTCCCCGCGGAGCTGCTCGACCAGCGGGGAGCGCTCCTCACCCCGCACATCGCCTTCTCCTCCGACGCCTCGGTCACGGAACTGCGCCGCCGCGCCGCCGAGGAGGTCGTACGGATCCTGGCGGGCGAGGCACCGGCCCACGCCTGCAACCGCCCCCTCGGTCCGACCACCGGGTCCGGTGACCGGTGATGAGCCCGACCTCCGCACAGCTGGACCCCGGCCCCGTGCCCGACACCGCGCTGGCCGACTTCCTGACCGCCCACGCCCTCGCCGGACCCGGCGAGGCCGCCCGCTGGACGCCGCTGGCCGGCGGTGTCTCGTCCGACCTGTGGCGAGTGGACCTGCCAGGACGTTCCCTCTGCGTCAAACGCGCCCTCGCCAAGCTGAAGGTCGCCGCCGACTGGCAGGCACCGGTGTCGCGCAACGCCTACGAATGGGCGTGGATGCGGTTCGCGTCCGGGCACCGCCCGGACAGCGTGCCCGAGCTGCTGGCCCACGATCCCGAAGCCGGTCTCTTCGCGATGGCGTTCCTGCCTCCCGAGGACTACCCCGTGTGGAAGGCGCAGCTGCTGGGCGGCGAGGTGCGGCCGGCGACCGCGGCGGCCGTCGGAGAGCTGCTCGGCACCCTGCACGCGGCGAGCGCCGGCGACTCCGCCGTCACCGCGGAGTTCGCGACCGACGACAACTTCCACGCGCTGCGCATCGAGCCGTACCTGCTGGCCACCGCTGCCGCGCACCCCGGCCTGAGCGACATCCTCCAGGATCTCGCCGACCGTACGGCCACCACGCACCTGGCCCTGGTGCACGGTGACGTCAGTCCCAAGAACATCCTCGTCGGACCGTCCGGTCCCGTGCTGCTGGACGCCGAGTGCGCCTGGTACGGCGACCCGGCCTTCGATCTCGCCTTCTGCGCCAACCATCTGCTGCTCAAGAGCCTGGTGGTACCCGAGCGCCGCGCCGATCTCCTGCGGTCCGCCCGCGTGCTGGTGGAGGAGTACGTCCGGTGCGTCGACTGGGAGCCCCGGGCGGCCCTGGAGATGCGGGCCGCGTCGCTGCTGCCGGCGCTGCTGCTCGCGCGTGTGGACGGCAAGTCCCCGGTGGAGTACCTCACGGACGACCGGCACCGGCTGTTCGTACGCACGGTGGCATCGGCCCTGCTCAGGGCGCCCGCCACCACAGTTGCGGACGTCCTGGACACCTGGGCGACCGAGCTCGGGTCCTCGACAGGGCCCGGCAGCGGCCGATCCGACTGACCGACTGACGCGATCGATCCAACGGGTCCGGCGGCCCTGGCCCGGTGGATCCACGGACCCGACTGACGTGATTAAGGAGAGACACATGCGCAGAGTCGTCACCGGCCATGACGAGAGCGGCAGGTCGGTCGTCGTCAGCGACGGTCCCGTCCCGCGCAGCCGGGAGTTCACCAGCCTGCCGGGCTGGGTGTCCCGCCTGCCGTGGGCCACCGAACCCGGCGAACCGGTCGGCCGGACCGGGGAGGACCCCACGCCGAAGGTCACCAGCCTGCTGCCGGGGCCCGGCGCCACGCGGTTCATCGTGCTGACCTTCCCGCCGGACAGCGCGATGGCCGACCCGGCGTTCGACCCCGTCGCCTTCGACCAGGAGCAGCGGGCCGACTCGCCCGGTATCGCGGACCTCATGGAGCCGGACGGCATGCACACCACGCCGACCGTGGACTACGGCATCGTGCTGCAGGGCGAGATCGTCCTCGAACTCGACGACGGCCGGTGCACCCACCTCTCGGCAGGGGACATCGTGATCCAGAACGGCACCCGCCACGCCTGGCGCAACCACAGTGACCAGCCGGTCACGATGGCCTTCGTCCTCGTCGGCGCGGAACGCGACGGCTGACGCGGCAGTCGGTTCACGGCCCTCGGTCGGGGTTCCGTGCATGTCATCGGGAGGCCGAACGCCCGACGGCTGGCGGCCGACGCGCCCCGCCACACGCCCGTCAGCCGCTTGTCCGCGGAGTCTCCGGACCAGCGAGCGTGTCCTTGGCGTACTGGAGGAAGGCCCGCGCCCGGTGGGTGGGGGTGACGTGTGCCGCGTGGGCGATCACGAGCTCGACTTCGTCCAGCGGGTCGCTCAGGGGCACGGACGCCAGGGGAAGTCCCTCGACACTGGTGTCGGTCGGCCAGGACTGGATCAACGTGGCGAAGCCGAGGCCGCGGGCGACCATGCTGCGGACCGCCTCGATGCTCGAGGTCCGGTACCGGATGTTCGGCTGTGCTCCCGCGAGGGAGAACCAGTGGTCGGCGTTCTGCTGGGCCGGAGGCTCGGAGTAGATGATCAGTGGTTCGTCCGCCAGTTCGGCGAGTGAGACGGACTCGCGCTCCGCCATCGGATGACCGGCGGACACGATGACGTACGGACGGCTGGAGCGCAGCGTCGTGCAGGACAGACCGGGCTGGTCGCCGAACGCGTACAGCAGGGCCAGGTCGCAGGCGCCCTGGAGCAGGGCCTGTCGCATCTCGTCCAGCTGACCCTCGATCAGTTCGAGGTCGACCGCCGGGTGTACCTGCCTGAACCCGTCCACCAGGGGTGGGATGAGGAACGGTGTCAGGGCCGCGTAGCACCCGATCGTCAGGCGGCCGGCCAGCCGGCCTTCCTCCGCCTGTGCGCTCGCCCTGAGTTCGTCGGCCTGCGCCAGCATGGCTCGGGCACGGTCCAGGACCCGGCTGCCGGCCTCCGTGAGGAAGGCTCCCTTCGCCCGGCGTCGTACCAGCAACTGGACCCCGAGGCGGCGCTCCAGGTCGGCGATCGCCGTGGAGATGCTCGCCTGGGAGGCATGGCACCGCATCGCCGCCGCGCTCATGGAGCCCGTGTCCGCCACCGCGACGAGGTATTCCAATTGGCGTAGGGAAAAATTGGCCGCCATTTCGCTCCTGCTGTCATGGGATCCCTGAATAAGCCTTATAGGAAAGTTCTGGTTTTCCTGGCCGTAACGCGGGTGTCATCCTAAGCCGCAGTCGCCTTCTGAAAAAAGGCTCGGTCGACGACCAGCCCCCGCACATTCAGCTAGGAGCCCTTTCATGGCCACGCTTCTTGACCCCGCTCGATCCCAGGACCGACGAACCGGCGACAGTGTGCTCGGTCGAGTCGGTGCACTTCTTCCCGAGATCGCGGCACGTTCTGCCGAAGGTGAGAACGCACGGGCCGTCCCGGCGGATCTCGTCGCCGCCCTGCGCGAGGCGGGCGTGTTCCGGATGGCCCTGCCCACCGTGTGGGGCGGAGAGCAGCTGGGGCTGCTGGAGGCCGCCCGGGTGGTGCGGGAGATCGCACGAGCCGACGGCTCGACGGGCTGGACGGTTCAGGCCGCATCGATGGCCTGGTTCTTCGTACGGTCGCTGCCCCGCACGACGCTGGAGAACGAGGTGTTCGCGGGCGGTGCCGACCTGATGCTCCGTGGCGCCGTGGCTCCGAAGGGGCTGGCGACGCCGGTGAAGGGCGGCTACCGGCTCAGTGGCCGCTGGCCGCTCGCGAGCGGCCCGTTCACCCCGGACTGGATGCTCGGAGGATTCCTCGTCGAAGGGGCGCCTCCGCTGCCGGACGGCCGCCCGGACATGCGGGTCGCGCTGTTCCGGCCCGAACAGGTCACCTTCCTCGACACGTGGGACGCGGTCGGCCTGCGTGCCACACAGAGCACCGACTTCACGATGGACGACGTCTTCGTGCCGGAACACCACACGGGGCCGATGTTCGGCGACAACAACATCCCCGCTCCCCTCTACGACCTGCCGTACTCCCCGACGGGGGCCTCGCACGACGCCGTCGTACTCGGCGCCCTGGAGGGTGCGCTCGCCGATCTCTCCGCGCTCGCCGCCACCAAGCGGCCGGCGTTCAACCCCAGGGCGCTGCTCGGCGAGGACCCGGTGTTCCAGGAGAAGTTCGCTGAACTGTACGTGCGCACCGCCGCACTGACGGCCCTGTCGGAACACACCGCACGCCTCGTCATGGACCGTGCCCTCGCCGGCGAGGCGCCCACCCCGGCCGAGTGGTTCACGTACACCGGCGGCACGCAGCACATCCATCACGACGGCATCCGGATCCTCAACGAAATCATGACTCTCTCCGGCAGCGCGGGCCTCTACAACGCCAGCTCACTTCAGCGCCGCTGGCGCGATGTCCGCTGTGTTTCCCAGCACGTGGTCGGCAACAACGGTGCGATACGGCAGCTGGGCGCGGTCTTGTCGGGGAAGAGCTGAAACCCGCCGCGGGCGGTGCCCCCGAGTACCGCTCTCCACGATTTTGAGCCCGCGCCAGAAATCACCCCACCATTCTTTGGAGAAAGCGATGAATACGCCATTCACCCCCGATCCACGAACCAGTGCGAGTCCCGTTTCGAAGCGCCCGCACTTCACCCCCCGCCACCTGACGGGTGGTCTCCGGTGAGCCCTCTCAGCGCCACACCGGCCAATCCCGCTCTCCTGCGTCAGGCCTTCGGCTGCTTTCCGTCCGGGGTGACAGCCGTGTGCGCGCTCGACTCCGGCAACCCGGTGGGCATGGCGGCGAGCACGTTCACCCCGGTATCCCTGTCGCCCGCGCTGATATCGGTCTGCGTGCAGGACACCTCGACGACCTGGCCCAGACTGCGTCGGCGAAACCGCGTGGGGGTGAGCGTGCTGGCCGAGGGGCAGGACGCGATCTGCCGGTCACTGGCCGGCAAGGCCGGCGACCGGTTCACGGGCGTCGACTGGGATGCCGACGAGGAGGGCGGGGTCTACATCCACGGCGCGAGTCTCTGGCTGGACTGTTCACTGCACGCCGAACTCCCCGGGGGCGACCACACGATCGTGCTGCTCGAGATCCACGGGCTGAAGGCCGAACCCGAGCGCGAGCCCCTGGTGTTCCACAACAGCCGGTTCCGGCGCCTGGCCGTCTCGTAGGTCTCAGGGGAGGGCATCGGTACCCCCTCACAGGCGGCGGCAATCACCGCCCGACCCAGCAGGCCCGACCGGACTCCGGTCGGGCCTGCTGGGTCTTTCGGGGATCGGGCCGGGTGCGGGATCGTGGGATGTCGGGTCGCTGAGTGGGGGTATGCGGTGCGGATCGTTGTCACAGGGGCGTGCGGGTTTCTGGGGCGCCTGCTGACCGGGGAGCTGCTGACGAGGCGGGCGTTCGCCGGTGTGCCGATCACCCGGCTGGTGCTGGTCGACCGTGTCGCGTGGCCTGACGCGCCGCGGGCGGATGATCCGCTGGTGGAGGTGGTGCACGGTGATGTGGTCGACCACCTGACGGAGGTGTTCGCGGCGCCGGTGGATGTGCTGATCCATCTCGCGGCGGCGTTGTCGGCCGAGTGCGAGGCCGACTTCGACCTCGGCATGCGTGCCAACGTGGACGCCACCCGCGCGGTGCTGCAGGCGGCGCGGGCGCAGTCGGCGGCCGGCGGGCCGGTGACGCGGCTGGTGTTCGCCAGCAGTCTCGCCGTCTACAGCTCCCAGTCGGCCGGGGAACCGGCGCAGGTGGTCAGCGAGTCGACGCTGCCGGTGCCGCGATCGAGCTACGGAACGCAGAAGCTGATGTGCGAGTACCTGATCGCGGACCTGACGCGCCGCGGCGTCATCGACGGGCGGGTCGCCCGGCTGATGACCGTCGCGGTACGGCCGGGCAGACCGAACGCGGCCGCCTCCGGCTTCGTCTCCGCCATCATCCGAGAACCGCTCGCGGGACTGCCGGCCGTCTGCCCCGTCGACCCCGGCCTGCAGGTGGCCCTGTCCTCGCCGCGACGCACCATCCAGGCCATCCTGCGCATCGCCGAGGCCGAACGCGGCACCGGGCCCGGGCGCCTGGACGGCACGATGCCGGTCAACCTGCCCGCCCTGACCGTCTCGGTCGCCGAGATGCTCGCCGCACTGCGGCAGGTGGCGGGCGCCAGGGCCGCCGACCTGGTGACCGTCGTCCCCGACCCGGCCGTGGAAGCCGTCGTCGGCTCGTGGCCGGCCGTCTTCGACAACCGGCGCGCCGCCGGCCTCGGCCTGCGACCCGACGCGAGTTTCATGTCCGTGCTGCGGGACTATCTCGCCGATCACCCGGACGCGGTCACCGGCGCGTCGCGCTGACGGCGCTTGCGGCGGCGGGTGCCGCAGTGGTCGCGGTCCCGCTGTGACTTCTCCCACCTGCTCTTGCCCGAGCGAGGACGGCTTACCTACGTTCGGTCGCATGTCCTCCCCTGGTCCCGCCCTTCCCGGCGAACCGGACGATCCCGCCGCAGCGAGCAGGCCCGCGGCGGACCGTTCGGACGCCCCCGCACCGTTCGACCTGCACGTCGACCTGAGTGCACACGAAATGCTCCGGCGGGCTCATGTCCTGGCCGCTCTCGGCCCCGACTGGGACCCCGTCGCGGCGCTGCGGGGCGAGGAGGAGGCGTACGCGCTGCTGTACTCCGGCCTCAGCGTGGAGCAGCAGCGCCTGTACGACGACCTGGTCTCGGCCGGTGTGCTGCCGCGCAGAGGGGGCGGCCATGCTGCCGCTTGACCCGCAGGCCGACATCGGGCGCCGCGCCTGGGTCGCCTGCCCGAGCTGTGACGACCATCGCGGGTGCGCCACCTGCGAGCAGCGGCGTACCTGCTCCGAGCACTGGCGCTATCTGCTCTCCAACACCGGCAGCCTGCTCCACCTGCAGTGCCCTTCGTGCACCCACATCTGGTCGCACGAGACGCACTTCGGCGTCACCCGCTCCGCGTGGGGGCGTGCTGCCGGCGGCCTGTGGCCGCGGTGAGCATCCGACAGCCTTGTCCGTGATGAGGCCGGACGGCGGATCGGCACCTGCTTTCGGATGACCTCCCCGTCTGTTGACGGGGTCGAGGGGCCGACGTATTTGAGGATCGAAGCCGGTCGGGTCCTCCCTGCCTGCCGTTCGTCCGCCCGGAGGCAGCTGTGCACATCCTGCTCGTAGCCAGCGCGTTCAACAGCCTCACCCAGCGCGTCCACGCCGAACTGCGCGACCGCGGTCACACCGTCGCGGTGGAGCTCGCCCTGCCGGGCAGCCCGTTGCCGGACGCCGTACGTCGGCACGCACCGGAGCTCATCGTGGCGCCGATGCTGAGGACGGCGATTCCCGAAGAGGTGTGGACAGCGCACACGTGCCTCATCGTCCATCCGGGGCCCCTGGGCGACCGCGGGCCGTCCTCCCTGGACTGGGCGATCCACGAGGGCGCCGGCGACTGGGGCGTCACCGTCCTGCAGGCCGACGGGGAGATGGACGCCGGCGATGTCTGGGCCTGCGTACCCTGCCGGGTTCCTCCGGTGTCCAAGAGCGACCTGTACCGGGGGGAGGTCGCCGACGCCGCCCTCGCGGCCGTCCTGCTCGCCGTCGAGCGCTTCGCGGGCGGAAGCCACGTTCCGCTCAAACAGGGCGTGGGACCCCAGGCGGAAGCCCACCTGTGCGTGCGTCCGTACCTCGACCAGAGCGTCCGGCGGATCGACTGGGCCGCGGACTCCACGCGGACCGTCGTCCGCAAGCTCCGGGCGGCGGACTCGCAACCCGGTGTGCTGGATGTGCTGGCGGGCGGCGAGTGGTACCTGCACGGCGGCCACCCCGAGGGTGCGCTGCGCGGCCGGCCGGGCGAGCTCCTGGCCACCCGGGCCGGGGCGATCTGCCGGGCCACCAAGGACGGCGCGGTCTGGATCCCCGAGCTGCGGCCCCGGCGGACGCACGGGCAGCCGCCCACGTTCAAACTGCCCGCCGTCCAGGCCCTGGGCGACCGGCTGCCGCCGCTGCCCGAGCACGCCCTGCCCCTGCTGCCCGACGCGGGACACCGCACCTGGACGGACATCCGCTACCGGGAGGAGGGGAACGTGGGCTTCCTGTCGTTCTCCTTCCCGGGCGGCGCCATGAGCACCGCGCAGTGCCGACGCCTGCTGGACGCCTACCGGGAAGCGTGCGCGCGACCCACGTCGGTGCTGGTGCTGGGCGGCGAACGCGATTTCTTCTCCAACGGGATCCACCTCAATGTCATCGAGGCCGCGGACGACCCCGGCGCCGAGTCCTGGGCGAACATCAACGCCATCGACGATCTGGTCGAGGCGGTCCTGACGACGACGGACCGGCTGGTGGTCTCGGCGCTCGGCGGCAACGCCGCGGCGGGCGGGGTGATGCTCGCGCTCGCGGCGGACGAGGTGTGGTGCCGTTCGGGAGCCGTACTGAACCCGCACTACCGGCTGATGGGCCTGTACGGGTCCGAGTTCTGGACGTACACCCTGCCGCGCAGGGTGGGGACCGCGACCGCCGAGCGACTCATGGGCGAGGCGCTGCCGGTGAGCTCGGCGGGCGCCCTGTCCCTCGGACTCGTCGACCGGGAGCTCGACTGCGGCCCGCAGGAGTTCGCCCCGCAGGTCGGCGTCCTGGCCGCCCGCCTGGCGGCCCTGCCGGCCACCGCGTCACGGATCACCGCGAAGAAGACCGACCTGGACCGGCAGGAGAGCGTGACCCCGTTGGCGGTCTTCCGGGAGCGGGAGCTGGCCCGGATGCGCCGTACCTTCGACGACCCGGACGCTCCGTTCCACGCTCTGCGTCGCGCGTTCGTCCGCAAGGAGCGGCCACTGTGCACTCCGCCGCACCTGAACCCGGCTCCGGTCGCGTAAACGGGTTTGGCCGCGTCGGACGCTCACGTCACCGGAATGGCCCTCGATCAGGTCTCATCACAGCCGGGCCGCTGGTACCAAGAAGAATGTCGGCCGAAATACCGGCCTTCATCCCATACCTCCCCAGGAGGCGGTCCCATGACTGAGGTGACGCCGGACACGGTCGGCGCTGCGGACGCCACAGGCGCGCCCGCCGACGAGACACCCACGATCCACATTCTCTGGATCAACGCCGGGCTGAGCTGTGACGGCGACTCGGTCGCGTTGACCGCGGCCACGCAGCCGAGCATCGAGGAAATCGTGCTCGGCGTACTGCCGGGTCTGCCGAAGATCGCCGTCCACTGGCCGCTCATCGACTTCGAGTGCGGTCCGGTCGGCGGCTCGGACACGTTCATCGAGTGGTTCTTCAAGGGCGAGCGCGGCGAGATCGACCCGTTCGTGCTGGTCGTCGAGGGCTCCATCCCCAACGAGGCGATCAAGCCGGAGGGCTACTGGTGCGGCTTCGGGGACAACCCGGAGACCGGCCAGCCGATCACGACCAGCGAGTGGATCGACCGGCTCGCGCCCAAGGCCCTGGCCGTCGTCGCCATCGGTACCTGCGCCACCTACGGCGGCATCCACGCCATGGCGGGCAACCCGACCGGCGCGATGGGTGTGCCGGACTACCTCGGCTGGGACTGGAAGTCCCACGCCGGCATCCCGATCGTGTGCGTTCCCGGCTGCCCGATCCAGCCGGACAACTTCTCCGAGACGCTCACGTATCTGCTCTACCAGGCGGCCGGCGCCGCCCCGATGATCCCGCTGGACGACAAGCTGCGTCCGACCTGGCTCTTCGGGGCCACCGTGCACGAGGGCTGTGACCGCGCGGGGTACTACGAGCAGGGCCAGTTCGCCCTGACGTACGACTCGCCGAAGTGCCTGGTCAAGCTCGGCTGCTGGGGCCCCGTCGTCAAGTGCAACGTGCCCAAGCGCGGCTGGATGAACGGCATCGGCGGCTGCCCCAACGTCGGCGGCATCTGCATCGCCTGCACCATGCCCGGGTTCCCCGACAAGTTCATGCCGTTCATGGACGAGCCCCCCGGCGCGAAGGTGTCGAGCAACGCCAGCGGCGCCTATGGCGCGGTGGTTCGCAAGCTGAGGTCCATCACGGCCAAGACCGTGGACAAGGAGCCCAAGTGGCGGCAGACCGGCGACAAGATCACCACCGGATACCGGCCACCGTGGTGAGACCCCGCCGCAGGTGATCCACCCCCACGATCCGTCCACCCCCCTCCTCCCGCGCAACGAAGGGCACGGCACAACGATGGCACTGACTACGAAGGCGGCCGGCGACGGCAGCGGCCTGGTGGAGATGGCCTGGGACCCGATCACACGGATCGTGGGCAGCCTGGGCATCCACACCAAGATCGACTTCAAGCAGAAGCGGGTCGCGGAGTGCTACAGCACCTCGTCGGTCTTCCGCGGCTACAGCGTCTTCATGCGCGGCAAGGACCCCCGCGACGCCCACTTCATCACCAGTCGCATCTGCGGGATCTGCGGGGACAACCACGCCACCTGCTCGGTGTACGCCCAGAACATGGCGTACGGCGTGAAACCCCCGCACCTCGCCGAGTGGATCATCAACCTCGGCGAGTCCGCGGAGTACATGTTCGACCACAACATCTTCCAGGAGAACCTGGTAGGGGTCGACTACTGCGAAAAGATGGTCAAGGAGACCAACCCCGGTGTCCTCGAACTGGCCGAGCGCACCGAGGCACCGCACGCCGGGGAGCACGGCTACCGCACCATCGCCGACATCATGCGGTCGCTGAACCCGATCGAGGGCGAGTTCTATCGCGAAGCCCTCCAGGTCAGCCGCTACACCCGGGAGATGTTCTGCCTCATGGAGGGCCGCCATGTGCACCCCTCCACGCTCTATCCGGGCGGCGTAGGAACCATCGCCTCCGTGCAGCTCTTCACGGACTACCTCAGCCGCCTGATGCGGTACGTCGAGTTCATGAAGCGGGTCGTGCCCCTGCACGACGACCTGTTCGACTTCTTCTACGAGGCCCTGCCCGGGTACGAGGAGGTCGGCCGGCGCCGCGTCCTGCTCGGCTGCTGGGGAGCGCTCAACGACCCCGAGTACTGCGACTTCACGTACGCGAACATGACCGACTGGGGCCGGCGCATGTTCGTCACGCCCGGCATCATCGTGGACGGCAAGCTCGTCACCAACGACCTCACCGAGATCAACCTCGGTATCCGCATCCTGCTGGGCAGTTCCTACTACGAGGACTGGCAGGGCCAGGAACAGTTCGTCACCCACGACCCCCTCGGGAACCCGGTCGACCCGCGCCACCCGTGGAACCAGCACACCATCCCCGCCCCGCAGAAGCGGGACTTCGACGACAAGTACAGCTGGGTCATGTCGCCCCGGTGGTTCGACGGCAAGGACCACCTCGCCCTGGACACCGGCGGCGGTCCCATCGCCCGGCTGTGGTCCACCGCCCTGTCCGGGCTCGTCGACACCGGGTACGTGAAGGCCACCGGCCACAGCGTGGTCATCAACCTGCCCCGCACGATGACCAAGCCGGAGACCACCTTCGAGTGGAAGATCCCGCAGTGGTCCAACGCGCTGGAGCGCAACCGCGCCCGCACCTACTTCCAGGCCTACACCGCCGCCGTCGCCCTGCACTTCGCGGAGAAGGGGCTGGAGGAGGTCCGGGCCGGACGCACCCAGACCTGGGAGAAGTTCGAGGTGCCGGACGAGGGCATCGGCGTCGGATTCACCGAGGCGGTGCGGGGTGTCCTCTCCCACCACATGGTGATCCGCGACGGCAAGATCGCCAACTACCACCCGTACCCGCCCACTCCCTGGAACGCCAGCACCAGGGACACCTTCGGCACGCCCGGACCCTACGAGGACGCCGTGCAGAACACGCCGATCTTCGAGGAGAACTCCCCGGAGAACTTCAAGGGCATCGACATCATGCGCGCGGTCCGCAGCTTCGACCCCTGTCTGCCGTGCGGAGTCCACATGTACGTCGGCGGCGGCAAGACCGTGCAGAAGATGCACGTGCCGACCGGCCTGAGCGGACTGGGCGGATGAGCGCGGTGACGGGGACGCGCCCCGTGAACGCGGAGCAGACCGGCCGCCGTGTCGAGGAGGTCCTGGACCGTCTGGCGGGCGCCGGTGACCCGACGGCCGCCGCGGCCGCGGAGGAACTCGTGCGGTCCCTCATGGACTTCTACGGCTCCGGCCTCGCCCGCATCCTCCAGCTGCTGCCCGCTTCCGGCGAGCCTCTCGCGAAGCTGCTCGACGACGCACTCGTCGCGAGCCTCCTCGTGCTGCACGACCTTCACCCCGAGGACCGGGACACCCGTATCGCCCGGGCCCTCGACAGCGTCCCGGACCACGCCCTGGAACTGGTGGCCTTCGACGAGGAGAGCGGCACCCTGAGGCTGCGGACGCGGGCGGGCGGCGGCTGTGGCTGCGGCAGCGGCGACAGCGCCCGGCAGGCCGCCGAGGACGCGCTCGCCTGCTTCGCACCGGAGGTCAGGGCCGTCGACGTACAGGACGCGCCCGCGGAGCCCGCCCTGCTCCAGATCGGCACCGGCCCGGCGCCGGCGAAGACCCGATGAGCGCGTCCCAGGCGCCCGTGCGGCCACCCGGTCCAGGCCCGCGGACATCCGGCCTGCGCAGGTTCCTGACCGAGCGCCCGCCGCAGCCGGAGCGGTGCGAGCTGTGCGCGGTGGCGGTGCCCGAGGAGAACCACCGCCACCTCGTCGACACCGAGAAGCGCGCCCTCGCCTGCGCCTGCGTCTCCTGCGCCCTGCTGATGGAACAGCCGGGCGCCGCGGCGGGCCGCTTCCGCGCGGTCCCGGCCCGCTACCTCACCGACCCCGGCCACCGCCTCGACGACCGTGCGTGGGAGTCGTTGCAGATCCCGGTCGGCGTCGCCTTCTTCTTCCGCAACGCGGCGCTGGACCGGCTGGTCGCCCTCTACCCCAGCCCGGCCGGAGCCACCGAGAGCGAACTCGAACCGTCCACGTGGACGGAGGTCCTGGGCGGCAGCCCGCTCGCCGATCTCCTCGAACCCGATGTGGAGGCACTGCTGCTGCGCCGCACCGACGGCCGGTGCGACTGCTACCTCGTCCCCATCGACATCTGCTACGAACTGGTCGGCCGCATGCGCCTGTTGTGGCAGGGCTTCGACGGCGGGGCCGAAGCACGGGCCGCCCTCGACGCGTTCTTCGCGGACATCGCGCGGCGCGCCCGGCCCGTGGGCGAGGTGGGCCGGTCGTGACTCGGTTCTCGTTCGCCTGCACCGGTGTCCGCGCCGACCGGTACGCCGCCGGACCGACCCTCGTCTTCCGGCTGCGCGTCACCGCGGCAGACAACGCCCGCGTGCACGCGCTCGCGCTGCGCTGTCAGATCCGTATCGAACCCGCCCGTCGTGGCTACGAGACCGCCGAGGCCGACGCCCTGGCCGATCTCTTCGGCGAGCGCTCGCGCTGGGGCAGCACCCTCCAGCCGGTGCAGTTCGCCCAGGTCTCGGTGATGGTCCCCAGCTTCACCGGAGAGATCGACACCGACCTCGTCGTGCCCTGCACCTACGACATGGACATCGCCGCCAGCCGCTACCTGGCCGCCCTCACCGACGGTGAGGTCCCGCTGCTGATGCTCTTCTCGGGTACGGCGTTCACCGGCGCGGGCGGTTTCCAGGTCGAGCCGGTCCCCTGGGACCGCGAGGCGGCCTTCCGGATGCCGGTCACCGCATGGCGGGAGATGGTCGAGCAGCACTTCCCCGGCTGCGGCTGGATCCGGCTGCCCCGCGACACCATGGACGCCCTGCTCGCCCACCGCTCCCGGCACGCACTGCCCTCCTGGGAGGCGACCGTGCGGGCCCTGCTCGAAGAGAGCGGCGCCGCGGACCCGCCCGGGACGGACCCGTTTCTCGCGCTCACCGGCACCACCGGAAGGATGGATCCGTGACCGTGACCGCGTTCGCCCCCGAGACCGAGGAGCGGTTCGCCCTCGCCCGGCAGGTGGCCGACGCCGTGCTCTTCGAGGGCTACGTGCTTTACCCGTACCGGGCATCGGCGGCCAAGAACCGGCTGCGCTGGCAGTTCGGGGTGCTCGTGCCGCCCGCCTGGGGCGCCGAGTGCGAGGAGCACGACTTCCAGCACACCGAGTGCCTGCTGGAACCGAAGGCCGGCGCGACCCTGTCGGTCGAGCTGCGCTTCCTGCACGCCCGGCGGCGGACCGTGCAGCAGGCCCGCTCGGACGGCGGCTACGACACCGTTCCCGAACTCCACCTGGACGACCGGGTGTTGGTGCCCTGGGACGAGGGGGCCGAGGAACGCGTCGAGGTGGTCGCGACGGTGGACGAACTGCTGGGGGACGGCGTCACGTTTCCCTTCGAGCGACCCGCCCGCGAGGACACCGAGCCGGTTCTGGACGCGGCCGGCCGGACCGTGGGCCGACTGGTCCGGCGGTGCGAGGAGATCAGCGGCGCCGTGCGCCTGTCCGCCGACGAACTCGACGGGCCCTACCGGGCGTTGCGGCTGACCGCCATCGTCGAGAACACCACTGACTGGACACCCCCTGAGGGCCGGAGCGCCGACCGGGACGCGGCGCTGCCGCACTCCCTGGTCGCCGCGCACCTCCTGATGGCCCTCAGCGCCGGATCGTTCCTGTCGATGACCGATCCCCCCGAGTGGGCCAAGGGAGCGACCGCCGCCTGCCGCAACCTGCACACCTGGCCCGTACTCGCCGGTGAACCCGGCCGCGCCGACCTCGTGCTGTCCTCGCCGATCATCCTGGAGGACCACCCGGCCATCGCACCGGAAAGCCCCGGCGCGCTCTACGACGCCACCGAGATCGACGAGATCCTCGCACTGCGGACCGCGGCCCTGACCGACGAGGAGAAGCGCGAGGCCCGGGGCACCGACGATCGGGCGGCCGCCGTGATCGACCTCGCGGACTCGATGCCGCCCGAGGTTCTGGAACGCCTGCACGGCGCGGTACGCAGCCTGCGGGAGGTGACCGGCGCCGCCGCGGCTCCCGCCGCCGCGGACGGGTTCCCGGACGAGTACGGAGTGCCGCGCCCGGACACCCCCTGGTGGGACCCGGCGAGCGACGCCGGCTTCGACCCGGCACAGGACCGGGTCGTCGTGGACGGCCGGTCGCTGGGCGCGGGCAGCCGCGTGCTGCTGCGACCGGGCCTGCGGCGCACCGACGCACAGGACCTGTTTCTGCAAGGGCGCAGCGCGACGGTCGAGGCGGTGCTGCACGACGTGGACGGCGGCGTCCACCTGGCGGTGACGGTCGAGGGCGATCCGGGCGCCGACATCCGCCGCGAGCAGGGCCGGTTCCTGTACTTCCAGCCCGACGAGGTCACACCGCTGGAGGACGCGTGAACCTTCCCCCACCGCCGGGCCCGAAGACCCTCGTCGCAGGCATCGGCAACATCTTCCTCGGGGACGACGGATTCGGCGTGGAGACCGCGCGCAGGCTCACCGAGCGCCAACTGCCCGCCCACGTCGAGGTCGTGGACATCGGCGTGCGCGGGGTGCACCTCGCCTACCAGCTCCTGGACGGCTACGACACCCTCGTCCTCGTGGACGCCACGGCACGCGGCGAAGCACCCGGCACGCTGTACGTGATCGAGTACGACGGCCCTGGCGCGGGCGAGCCCCAGGGCGCCCCCGCGATCGACGGCCACCGGATGACCCCCGACACCGTCCTGGCGTTGCTGGGCACGCTCTGCGCCGGGACCGGCGGCGAACCGCCGCGACGCACCCTGATCGTCGGATGCGAACCGGCCACGGTCGAGGAGGGCATCGGTCTCAGCCCGCCGGTGTCCGAGGCCGTACCCGAGGCCGTACGGCTGATCGAAGAAATGCTGCGGGACGGCGAGCCGTCCGTGGCGCGCGCTACGACCACGGAGGCTTCGAAGTGAGGAGAGACGGGATGAAGAAGACCATCGTCGGTGGGGCGGCCCTCGCCGCCGCGGCCGCACTTGTCGCACAGGTACTTCCCGACATCAGGCGCTACCTGCGGATCCGACGCATGTGAACCGGGTTCACGACGAGCGCTCCCTGACGTTGCGTCGAACGGCGTACCCGGCCGACGGCGACGGCGTGCCGGGCCGTCGAACCCGGGCAGCTCGCCTCTAATGACGGCTGGGAGGACACAGACCTATGCACGAGATGTCCGTCGCGCTCGCCGTGATCGACCAGGTGGAGAAGGCCGCGGCCCAGGCCGGTGACGTCACGGCGGTGCTGTCGGTGCGGCTTCAGGTCGGTGAACTGGCCGGTGTCGTGCCCGACTCCCTTTCCTTCTGCTTCGAACTGGCCTGCGCCGGAACCGTGCTGGAGGGCGCCGAGCTCGTCACCGAAGCGGTGCCGGGGCGGGCCCGCTGCGCGTCCTGTGCGCACGAGTGGGCCGTGGGCATGCCGCCCCGGCTGACCTGTCCCGAGTGCGGCGGGGTGGACACCGACCTGCTCTCGGGCCGGGAACTCCAGATCGCCGGCGTGCACTGGGAGGACGGCCGGACGCACGCGCAGACCCGCGAACCGATCTCCGAGGAGCGCTGAACCATGTGCCGTGTGGTCGACCTGCAGCAGGCCGTACTCGCCAAGAACGACGCGACCGCGCACACCCTGCGCGCCCGCCTCGCGGCTCGCGGCACTGCCGTCGTCAACCTGCTGTCCAGCCCCGGCAGCGGGAAGACCGCGCTGCTGGAACGCGAACTGCTGCTGGCCCGCGAGCGGTCCGTTCCGGTCGCGGCGCTGACCGCCGACCTCGCCACCGAGAACGACGCGACACGGCTGGCGCGTTCGGGCGTGCCGGTCAAGCAGGTCCTCACCGACGGCCTCTGCCACCTGGAGGCAGGGATGCTCGGCGGCCACCTCGAGGGCTGGCTGCCCGATGACACCCGGCTGCTGTTCGTGGAGAACGTCGGCAACCTGGTCTGCCCGGCCTCCTACGACCTGGGGGAGACACTGAGAGTCGTCCTCGCCTCCGTGACCGAGGGCGAGGACAAGCCGCTGAAGTACCCCACCGCCTTCGGCCTCGCCCACCTGGTCGTGGTCACCAAGACCGACATCGCCGAGGCCGTCGCGTTCGACGAGGGCGCGTTCCGCGCGAACGTGGAGCAGGTCAACCCGGGCGTCGAGGTGCTCCTGACCTCGGCACGCCGGGGCGAGGCGATCGGCGCGCTGCTCGACAGGGCGCTGGCGGCGGCGGACGGGGCGCCCGTCCACACCCCCGTCATGGCCCGCAAGCCGGACACCTCGCGAGCCGGGGAGCCCGCACATCACCACCACGGCCATGGGCACGCCGTCCCGGACGCCACCGGCTCCATGGCCCAGACCCGCTCGTGAGCGGTCCGCGGCCCTCGACCGTCGTCGCGGACGACCTGCCGCTGCGCCGTCGGGTCGTCGTTCGGGGAGTGGTGCAGGGCGTGGGCTTCCGGCCGTACGTGTACGGCCTCGCCACCGAACTCGCCCTGGCCGGACACGTGACCAACACCCCGGAGGGCGTCGTCGCCGAGGTCGAGGGAACCGCCTCGGCCGTGGCCCGGTTCTGCGAGCGGATCGCCCTCCACGCGCCCCCGCTGGCCCACGTGGAGTCCGTCCACCACAAGGAGCTGCCGGTCACCGGCGGCGGCGCGTTCACGATCCTCGCCTCCCGTACCGACGGACCGGCCCGCACCCTGGTCTCCCCGGACACGGCCACCTGCGCCGACTGCCTCCGTGAACTGGCCGATCCGGCCGACCGGCGACACCGCCACCCCTTCGTCAACTGCACCCACTGCGGACCGCGCTTCACGATCGTCACCGGTGTTCCCTACGACCGGGCGAACACCACCATGGCCGGCTTCCCGATGTGCTCCGACTGCGCCCGCGAATACGCGGATCCGGGCGACCGCCGTTTCCACGCCCAGCCGGTCGCCTGCCCCGCCTGCGGTCCGCGGCTGCGTCTGCTCGTGCCCCTGCCGCCGTTCGGCGGACGGCCGGAACACGTCGGCGGGACGGACCCGGTGGCCGAAGCCCGCGCGCTGCTCGCCCGGGGCGCGATCCTCGCCGTGAAGGGCCTGGGCGGCTACCACCTCGCCTGCGACGCCACCGACGCCGAAGCCGTCAGCCGACTGCGGCGCCGCAAGAGCCGGGGGAACAAGCCGTTCGCCCTCATGGCCAGGAGCGCGGACGAGGTCGGGCACCTCGTCCGGCTGAGTGCCGAGGAGCGCGCCATGCTGGAGAGCGGCATGAGGCCGATCGTTCTGCTGCGCCGTCGTACGAACCCGTCGTACGAGGCGGAGGCCGTGCGGCCGGCCGAGGCCGTCGCGCCCGGCAGCCCCGACCTCGGTGTGATGCTGCCGTACACACCCCTGCACCATCTGCTCCTCGGCCTGCCGGGCGACGCCGTGGGCCCCCGGCTGCTGGTGATGACCAGCGGCAACGTGGCCGGTGAACCGATCGTCACCGACGACGAGGAGGCGCTGGAGCGGCTGGCGCCCCTGGCCGACGCCTGGCTCACGCACGACCGGCCGATCCATGTGCCGTGCGACGACTCCGTGGTCCGCGTCAGCGACGGCAAGCAGCTGCTCGTCCGGCGGGCTCGCGGCTACGCCCCGCTGCCGGTCACCCTTCCACTGCCCGTGCGGCCGGCCCTCGCGGCCGGCGGCGACCTCAAGAACGCGTTCTGCCTCGGCGAGGGGCGGCGCGCCTGGCTGTCCGCGCACATCGGCGACATGGACGACCTGGGCACGCAGCGCGCCTTCGAGCGTGCCACGGCGCAACTGGAGTCCATCACCGGCGTGCGCCCCGAGACCCTGGTCGCCGACCGGCATCCCGGCTACCGCTCCGCCCGGTGGGCCGAGAGGAACGCCGCCGGGCGGCCCGTCGTGCGCGTCCAGCACCATCACGCCCATGTCGCCGCCGCGATGGCCGAGCACCAACTGGACGGCACCCGGCCGGTGATCGGCGTCGCCTTCGACGGCACGGGCCACGGCGACGACGGCGCCGTATGGGGCGGGGAGATCCTGCTCGCCGACTACGACGGCTTCGTCCGGTTCGGGCATCTCGCCTACGTCCCGCTCCCCGGTGGAGACGCGGCGGTGCGCAGGCCGTACCGGATGGCGCTGTCCCACCTGCGCGCGGCCGGCATCGGCTGGTCGGACGACCTCGCCTGTGTCGCCGTCTGCCCGCGTGACGAACTCAACGTGCTGGAGCGGCAGTTGCAGCGCAACCTGAACTGCGTCCCCACCTCCAGCATGGGCCGGCTCTTCGACGCCGTGTCCTCTCTCGCCGGCGTGTGCCATCGCGCCGGATACGAGGCCCAGGCAGCCGTGGAGCTGGAAGGCGCCGCACTGAACGCGCCCGCCGACGACCCCATCACGTACGCCTTCGCCCTGCGCACCCCGGAGCCGGACGGGGACGGAGCCGTGCGAGCCGACCCGGCACCCGTCCTCGCGGCCATCGTCGGCGATCTGCGGGCGGGTGTGGAGCCGGCCGTGGTCGCGGCCCGCTTCCACCGGGCCGTGACCGCTCTGGTGCACCGGATCTGCGTACGGGCGCGAGAGCAGCACGGGCTGGACACCGTCGCCCTGACGGGAGGCGTGTTCGCCAACACCCTGCTCTCCTCGGCCTGCGCCGACGCCCTGCGCGAGGACGGCTTCACGGTCCTGCGGCACCACCTGGTCCCGCCGGGCGACGGCGGACTGGCGCTCGGCCAGCTCATGGTGGCCGCCCGCGCCACCACCGCCCACTGACCCACGCACCACCCACAGCAAGGAGAGGCCCATGTGCCTGGCGGTACCGGGCAGAGTGCTCGACATCGAGGAACGGGACGGCACCCGCATGGCCACCGTCGACTTCGGCGGCGTGGTCAAGGAGGTGTGCCTGGAGTACCTGCCCGATCTCCAGGTCGGCGAGTACGCCATCGTCCACGTCGGATTCGCCCTGCAACGCCTGGACGAGGAGTCGGCGAAGCAGACGCTCGAACTCTTCGCCGAAATGGGCCTGTTGCAGGAGGAGTTCGGCGACCCCTGGGAACTGGCCGCGGAAGCGGGACCGGTCACCGGGCACACGGGCGAGGACACCGTCGAGGAGGTGCGGAAGTGAAGTACATCGACGAGTTCCAGGACCCCGGACTGGCGCGCCGGCTCCTCGACGACATCCACTCCACGGTCACCCGGCCCTGGGCCCTGATGGAGGTCTGCGGAGGACAGACGCACAGCATCATCCGCCACGGCATCGACCAGCTCCTGCCCAAGGAGGTCGAACTGATCCACGGTCCTGGCTGCCCCGTCTGCGTGACCCCGCTGGAAGTCATCGACAAGGCCCTGGAGATCGCCTCCCGCCCGGACGTGATCTTCTGCTCCTTCGGTGACATGCTCCGGGTGCCGGGCACCGGCCGGGACCTGTTCCAGGTCCGCAGTGAGGGCGGCGACGTACGCGTCGTCTACTCACCGCTGGACGCCCTGCGGATCGCGCAGCAGAACCCGGACCGCGAAGTGGTGTTCTTCGGCATCGGTTTCGAGACGACGGCACCCCCCAACGCCATGACCGTCCATCAGGCGCGCCGCCTGGGCATCCCGAACTTCAGCCTGCTGGTGTCCCACGTCCGCGTGCCGCCCGCCATCGAGGCGATCATGTCGGCGCCGAAGTGCCGGGTACAGGGGTTCCTGGCGGCCGGGCACGTGTGCAGCGTGATGGGCGTGGGGGAGTACCCGGAACTGGCCGAACGCTTCCACGTGCCGATCGTCGTGACCGGATTCGAGCCACTGGACATCCTCGAAGGCATCCGCCGGACCGTGCGCCAGTTGGAACGCGGCGAGCACACCGTCGACAACGCCTACGCCCGCGCCGTCCGTCCGGAGGGCAACCCGGCCGCCCGCGCCATGCTGGAGGACGTCTTCGAGGTCACCGACCGGGCGTGGCGAGGCATCGGCGTGATCCCCGACAGCGGCTGGCGGCTGGCGGAGAAGTACCGCGACCACGACGCCGAGTACCGCTTCTCCGTCGAAGGCATCCAGACCCGGGAACCGGCCGAGTGCCGCAGCGGAGAGGTGCTGCAGGGACTGCTCAAGCCGCACGAGTGCGAGGCCTTCGGAACCCTCTGCACGCCCCGCACCCCCCTGGGCGCCACCATGGTCTCCAGCGAGGGCGCCTGCGCCGCGTACTACCTCTACCGGCGCCTGGACCTGCCCTCCACCACGACCACCACGGACCGGGAGGCGAGCCCCGTTGTCTGACACCACCGACCTCGCGGCCACGGCAGTGGACCCGGCGGCCTGGACGTGCCCGGCCCCGCTGCGCGACCGCCCCCGTGTCGTCATGGGCCACGGCGGGGGCGGGGCACTGTCCGCCGAACTGGTCCAGGAGATCTTCGCGCCTGCCTACGGGGGAGCGGCGCTCGCCCAGATGGGTGATGCCGCCGCTCTCTCGCTGGGCGGCGCCCGGCTCGCCTTCTCCACCGACTCCTTCGTGGTGCGGCCGCTGTTCTTCCCCGGCGGCAGCATCGGCGACCTCGCCGTCAACGGCACCGTCAACGACCTGGCCATGAGCGGCGCCCGCGCCGCCTACCTCTCCTGCGGATTCATCCTGGAAGAGGGCGTCGAACTGGACGTCGTCTCCCGGGTGGCCGAGGCGCTGGGCGCGGCGGCCCGCACCGCCGGCGTCGAGGTGGCGACCGGCGACACCAAGGTGGTCGAGGCCGGCCACGGCGACGGGATCTTCATCAACACGGCCGGCATCGGCCT
This sequence comes from Streptomyces sp. AC555_RSS877, assembly GCF_019049245.1. Lineage (GTDB taxonomy): Bacteria > Actinomycetota > Actinomycetes > Streptomycetales > Streptomycetaceae > Streptomyces. Next base: position 26,117 of record NZ_JAGMUK010000218.1, read on the forward strand.
CATCCCGGAGGGCGTCGACCTGCGTCCTCAGCGGGTCGTCCCCGGCGACGTCGTGATCGTCAGCGGCGCCATCGGCGTGCACGGCGTGGCGATCATGAGCGTCCGCGAGGGCCTGGAATTCGGGGTGGAGATCGACAGCGACTGTGCGGCGCTCGGCGGCCTGGTCGACGCCATGCTCGCCGTCACCCCGGACCTGCACGTGCTGCGCGATCCCACCCGAGGCGGCCTGGCCGCCGCGCTCAACGAGATCGCGGCGGCCTCCGGTACCGGGGTGGTCATCCGGGAGCGTGACGTCCCGGTGCCGTCGGCCGTGGCCAACGCCTGCGCCATTCTGGGCCTGGACCCCATGTACGTCGCCAACGAGGGCAAGCTGGTGGCCTTCGTCCCGCGCGAGCACGCCGACGCCGTCCTCGCGGCGATGCGTGCCCATCCGCTGGGTGCGGACTCCGTGATCATCGGCGAGGCCGTCGAGACACATCCCGGCATGGTGGTGGCCCGGACCGGGCTGGGGGGCACGCGGGTCGTCGATCTGCCGATCGGGGAGCAGCTGCCGCGGATCTGCTGACGCGAGGACGATCAGGGCCTGATCCGCGGATCAGGCCCTGACCGGCCGGTGCTCGGGGCAGGCCCTGGCCCGGCCGGTGCTCGGGGCAGGCTCTAACCCGGTCGGCGCTTGGACGGCGGGTCCTGCGGGTCCACGCCGGTGAACGCGGAAGCGTCCCTCGTGCCGCTGGGGCGCTTGGAGCGGCCCTTGCGTTCGGTGTCCCGCATGCCCTTCTCGTTCTCGCCGCCGTACTCCTCGCCGCGTGCACTGTCGCTTTCGACCGTGTCACCAGGAACGGACTTCGTCTCCTCCTTGGACTTCTTCCGGCCCGGCCCCTTGCCACCGGCTTGCTCGGCGTCGAAGGAGCGGCGAGCGCTCGGGTTGTCCTGCTGCCGGGTCTCATCCACATCGGGCGACCAGCCGTGCTGCCCGGTGCCCTGGTGACGGCTCGGGCCCTTTCCGTGGGAGGGCTCGGACGAGGGTGTTTTCTTCGGCATGGGCCGACCTGCCTGTTCAGTGGGGGGGACGCCGGTCACGCGTCGCCGCGATGGGGAAATTATCCCTCTTTGTCATATTTCAGGCACATTGTGCGGGCTGTGGTCCGAGTGTTCTTACGAAACGAGGACATCGAGGCCGGCGCTCCGTGCGGGAGCGAGGCCGGTGGGAGGGTGGGGGCATGCAGCAGTCGTACGCATCTCCAGGCCCCGGACCCGTTCCGCGCGGGCCCATGGACGCGGGCCGCTTTCTCGCCGCGGATGACGACCTCACCGCCCCCACCGTCGCCGAGGTCGTCCCCGGCCGTCTCGACCGCGCCGGACACGGGGTGGGCAGGGCAGAGGACGGGCCGTCCGCGCTCACATGTGCCGCCGCGCACCGGCCGGACCCGGTCGTGCTGGACCTGACGCTGCCCGGCATGGACGGCCTGGGGGTCTGCCGCCGTATACGCGCCCGCGGCCCCGTGCCGGTCGTCACGCTCACCGCCCGCGGCGACGAAGGCGACCGGATCCTGGGCCGGGAGGCGGGCGCCGCCGACTACGTGACGAAGCCCTTCGGTCCCCGTGAACCGGCGCTGCGGGTCGCATCAGTGCCGCGCCGGAGCCGACCCGCCGTCGCGGCTCGGCCCGTGCACGCGCCGGGCCTCGCCGCCACCCCGGCCGCCCCCCGCGCCACCAAGAACGCCACCGAACACGGCCTCACCCTCCGCCAGTTCGACCCGTCCGCCTTCCTGTTGCGCCACCACGGGCGCGCCCACAGCCGGGATGAGCCGATGCGCGAGGCCGGGGCCGGGGACTTCGACGACCTGTCCACCGGCACCGCCCATGCGCGCGGGCCGCGGGGCGAGGTGGAGGAGGGCCCGGCCCCGGACCGGCTGATCCAGACGGTGTGGGCCGTGGGCCACCGCCTTGACACCACGCCCCGCGAGGAGGCGGTCTGAGCATGCGCGACACCCTCCTCATCGCCCTCTTCGCCTTCCTCGGCGCCGTCACGGCCGGGCTGCTCGGGGCGGGCGCACTGTGGCTGATCCGGCGACGCTCGCTGACCGCGTCCCTCGCCGTGGTCTCCGCCGTGGCCGTGACCGCCATGCTCGCGGGCACGCTGGCCGTGGCGCAGGCGATGTTCCTGTCCTCGCACGACCTGAGCGTCGTCACCACGGTCGTCGCGATGGCGGCGGTCGTCTCCCTGGCCACCGCGCTGCTGCTCGGCCGCTGGGTCGTCGCCCGCAGCCGGGCGCTCACCGCCGCCGCCCGTTCCTTCGGTGACGGCGGTCATTTCGCGGCTCCCGACGGCCCGGCCACCGCCGAACTCTCGGCACTCAGCAGGGAGTTGGCCGCCACCAGTGCCAAGCTGGCCGAGTCCCGCGATCGCGAGCGGGCCCTGGAGACATCGAGACGCGAACTCGTCGCCTGGATCTCGCACGACCTGCGCACGCCCCTCGCCGGGCTGCGCGCCATGTCCGAGGCCCTGGAGGACGGCGTCGCCGCCGACCCGCAGCGCTACCTCCGCCAGATGCGCACGGAGGTCGAACGCCTCAACGACATGGTGGGGGACCTCTTCGAGCTCTCCCGCATCCACGCCGGGGCGCTCGCCCTCTCCCCTTCCCGTATCTCCGTGTACGACCTGGTCGGCGACGCCCTCGCGGGAGCGGACGCCCTCGCCCGCGAGTACGGGGTGGTGCTGGTCGGTGACCGCATCGAGCCGGTACCGGTCGAGGTGGACGGCAAGGAGATGAGCCGGGTGCTGGGCAATCTCCTGGTCAACGCGATCCGCCGGACCCCGTCCGACGGTACGGTCGCGGTCGCCGCCGAGCGCTCCCTGGACGGGGTGGTCCTGTCCGTCACCGACGGCTGCGGCGGCATCCCCGAGGAGGACCTGCCGCGGGTCTTCGACACCGGCTGGCGCGGCACGCACGCCCGTACCCCACCCGCCGGCGCCGGTCTGGGCCTCGCCATCGTCCGGGGCATCGTGGAGGCCCACCGCGGCCGGGCCGCCGTGCGCAACGTCCCCGGCGGCTGCCGCTTCGAAGTGACGCTCCCCGCGGCCGAGGCCTGATCGGGGAGCGTCCCTTCGGGCGGGGAGCCCGACGTGGACCGGCACCGGACCTTTGCCGGCCTCGACACCTTCTACTGGTTCTACTTGCCGAAGGTCACGACGAGGCGTCCGTCCGAAGCGTAGGACCACTTCATCGCGCCGGTGGAGGAGGAGCACCGGGAGCCGTTCGAGCCGGACCAGAACTGGTTGGTGCTGTCGGAGTTGCCGATGATCCGGTCGTTGGTGCCGCTGCCGCTGCGGCACGAGGTGTTGTCGCGGAAGACCGACGTGCCGCCGTCGAAGCTGAAGTTGCGCTCGGTGTTGTCGATGCTGAGGTTGCCCGACACGGCCATCGAGCCGGGGTTGCTGTTCCAGGTGAACCCGTGCTTGCCGTTGTGGTAGGCGATGCTGCGCCGGACGATGTGGTTCACCGCGATGTCGTCGCCGCCCAGCTTGTAGCCGTTGCGGTCACCGTTGCCGGCCTGGGAGCCGTCGGTGAGGGTGCCGTTGTCGTAGGCGAGGGAGTCCTCGATGGTCACCGCGCCGATGGGTCCGGTGTCGGTCTTGGTGTAGAGGTCCCAGCCGTCGTCGATGTTGTTGTGGGCAACGGCGTAGCGGAACACGTTGCCGGGTCCGGAGGTGAGCTTCGCGGCGAAGCCGTCGGCGTCCTCGCCGTCGGAGTCGGCGTTGTCGTGCGACTCGGCGCTCAGGACGAGGTTGTTGGACGGCCACTGGCTGCTGGGCGTGCTGGAGAGCATCCGTGAGAGCTGCAGGCCGGTGTCCCGGTTGAAGCGCGTCACCGTGCGCTCGAAGATGTTGTCGCTGCCGCCGACGAAGATCCCGTTGTCACCGGCACGTTCCACGACCAGGCCCTTGACGTGCCAGTACGAGCCGTTCACCGCGAGTCCGCGGTTCGCGGGGTCCTCTGTCTGGGCGGAGAAGTTCAGTACCGGCGTCTCACCCGGGTAGGCGGCCAGTTCCGTACGGTCGCTCGCCGTGCCGTTGTTGCCCGCCGGGACGGTGACCGTCTGCGAGTAGCGGTAGGTGCCGCCGCGCATGTAGATCGTCCCGCCGGGGGTGATCCGGCTGATCGCCGAGGTGAGCGTGGTCGGGGCCGCCTGCGTTCCGGCGGCGCCGTCGGTGCCGTTCGGCGCCACGTACAGGGCGGAGCCCGTCGGTGGCGTGGTGGTGCCGCCCACCTCGGCGTCGAGGTAGTCGATGTTGGGCAGGCCGACGGCGGCGGTGGGGCTGAGCCGGACGGTGTTGCTGCCCGAATTCACCGGTACCGTCAGCGTCCTGGTCGTCCACGCGCCCCACGTGCCGGTGGACTCGAACGACGCCGTCGTGACCGTGGAGCCGTTCACGATGACGTTCGCGGTGCGTGCGGTGGTGGTTCCGTTGGCGAAGCGGACGCTCAGTGTCGCCGTGCCCGCGGTGGCGGCGTTCACGGTGAACTGGGCGTGCGCGCCGACCGCGTTGTTGGCGTTGCAGAAGCCGCTGCCGGAGTAGCCGGCCCAGTCGGAGTCGATGGTGCCGGTGCAGACCGCCGGGGAACTCTCGGCCTCGTAGCGGGTGGGAGCTGCCTGCGCCGTGGTGCCGGAAACCACGACGAGTGTGCCGGTCAGCAGGCTGATGGACGCGATGACGGGTCTCAGTTGCATCGTTCGTCTCCAGGTGGGTTGTCTCGTCCGACCAGGGGCGGCTCGGTGAACGGGGCCAACCGGGTGCCGTGATGCGGCTTGTTCGGCATCATGAATGGGGCAGGACGCCGAACCTTGCACCCAGCTGGGAGAAAGCGCTTTCCCCGGACGGTAGAGGGGTCGCCGTGAACGCGTCAACGGTCGTGTACATGATCGTTGTTCACAGGGGTGAACTCCAATGAGTCGGTCCCGGGCAAACGAAACGGCACCGTCCGCAGACGGTGCCGTTCGCTACTGCTGGATTTCGGGGACTACGGCGTCCACTTGACGTTCGGGTTCAGCTGGCCGGTCCAGTTGAAGATGGCCATGTTGTCCCAGCCGTTGCCGCTGTTGTTGATGTCGGCCGGATCCCAGCCGTTGCCCTTGACCGCGTACCAGGTCGGTTCCCAGTAGAAGACGCCGATCGCGCCGGCGTTGCGGGCCGTGTTCTGCACGGCGGTGAAGTTGTCGGCCTGGCCCTGCCAGGTGAGCGGGTAGCCCGAGCAGCCGGAGTTGATCGAGTTGGTGGTGCTGTCCGCGTCCGCCGAGGTGAACGGGTACGCGGTCTCGGCGATGACGACGTCCTTGCCGTACCGGGACTTCACGTCGGACACCACGCTGCCCATGTTGGCCAGCGTGCCGTGCCACGGGCAGTAGTAGGACAGCCCGGTGATGTCCCAGTTGACGCCCTTGGCCTTGATGCCGTCGTAGAACCAGCGGGCATGCGCGTCGCTGTCCGAGTTGGCGGTGTGGATGATCACCTTGGTGCCGCTGTTGCAGGCCTTGGTCGCGTTGTAGCCCGACTTGAGGAGCAGGCTGAGGTTGGTGAAGTCGTTGTTCACCACCCTGCCCTCGTTCCACAGCATGCCGACGTTGATCTCGTTGCCGATCTGCACGCTGTCCGGGGTGGTGCCCTGGGACTTGAGGCTGTTGCAGACGTCGTACGTGTAGTCGTAGACGTCGGTCTGCAACTGTCCGATGTTGTGGCTGGACCAAGCCGCGGGCTTGTACTGCTTGCCCGGGTCGGCCCAGGTGTCGGAGTAGTGGAAGTCGACCAGCAGCTTGAGGCCCCTGGCCTTGACCTGCTTCGCGTAGGCCAGCACCTTCGCCTTGTTGTTGTAGCCACTGGCCGGGTTGTTCCATACCCGCAGGCGGACGTAGTTCACGCCGGCGCCCTTGAGGATGTCGAGCGGGTCCTTGGCGGTGCCGCTCGCGTCGTAGTACTTGGCGCCGAGATCGAGGGCCCGCTGCGCGGTCGAGACATCGGCGCCGAGCATGGTGAGGGTGCCCGCGGCGGAGGCGGTCGTGGGGGTGGTGAGCAGGGACGCGGGCAGGGCGACGGCTGCCATGAGCAGGGCGGCCTTCACTGTGCGACCTGGACCGTTCACGGTCATCCCGAACTCCTTTGATCGAGACGTGCGAGCCGAGCGGGGGCTTGGCATGCGCATGTTGCGGTTTCCGTGAACGTTCACAGTAAGGGAGGTAACAAGGGCTGTAAATATATGTGTCGCGCGGATTTCGTACAGGTCGCAGGCCTAATGCTGATGCGGCCTGCTTGGGTACGTGCACAGTCATAGATCACCAGGTGGTCCGGGTGTCCTGGGCACCGTTATCTGATTGATCATCAATTTCCTTGTTCCGCAAGGAGGTTCGGGCCATGCTGTGATCCGTCTGTGAACTCCTGATTCATGGAGGAACATCTGTGACGTCCAACCCCCCACCGACCTCACGCCCGACAGGCCGCCGAAGACTGGCCGTCGGAGCACTGGTCACCGCACTGTTCGGCCAGTTGCTCGCCGGAACCGCCGTCGCAGCACCCTCGGCCACGACGCCGTCACCCGGGCGAATAGCCTGGGAACCCTGCCAATCCCCGACCGGTGAGGGCACCTTCGAGTGCGCCACCATCAAGGTCCCCGTGGACTGGAAGCGGCCGAGCGGCGCCACCATCGACCTGGCCCTCGCCCGTCACCTGGCGACCGACCCCGAACACCGGATCGGCTCGCTGCTGATCAACCCCGGCGGCCCGGGCGGCTCCGGGGTGGGCTTCGCGTTCAGCGCGCCCAACTCCTTCTCGCCCGAACTGCTGGAGCGCTTCGACATCGTGGGCTTCGACCCGCGCGGCGTCGGCCTCAGCAACCCGGTGATGTGCGACGAGGACCGGGTGGCCGAGCAGGGCGGACTCCTCTACCCGGACAGCGCCTCCTCCTTCGCCGCCCTGCGTGAGGCGAACCGTGCGCTCGGCGAGAACTGCCGCGACCTCACCGGGCCGCTCGTCGACAACATGGACACCGCGAGCGTCATCCGCGACATGGAGGCGATCCGGGCCGGCCTCGGCGAGAAGCGGATCAGCTACTACGGCGTGTCCTACGGCACCGGGATCGGCCAGCAGTACGCCGAGCGCTACCCGCACCGGGTCCGTGCCATGACGATCGACTCGAACATGGACCACAGCCTCAACCCGTGGACCTACCAGAAGACCGAGACCGTCGCGATGGAGGAGTCGTACGGCCAGTTCGCCGACTGGTGCGCGCGGACCGCCTCCTGCGTGCTGCACGACCAGGACGCCCGTGCCCTGTTCGACTCGCTCTACAAGCGGGCCGACGCCGGTGAGCTGGTCCTGCCGGGCGACCCGCCCTACACCTTCACCACCCAGGACCTCCAGGGCCTCGCCTTCGGCTACATGTACGACCCGGCCACCTGGTTCCAGTTCGCCGAGGACCTCGCCTACCTGGACGCCCCCGACCCCGCGGCGGCACGGTCCCTCGGCAAGCGCGGCGAGCCGACGGAATTCGCGTACCTCCCGGTGATGTGCCAGGACTACGACTTCGACGTGCCGTCCTACGGCACGCTCGCCCGCTTCGAACGCCAACTGGCCCGCCTCGCCCCGGTCACCCGGCTCAGCTCCCTCGCCTGGACGGACCTGACCGGCTGCCAGAACTGGCCGACCGAGGTGACCAACCCGCCCCACCGGCTTCGCGTCGACGGCACCCCGCCGATCCTGGTGACCAACAGCCGGTACGACGTGGCCACCCCGCACTCCTGGGGGTCCAACGCGGCCCGCCAGATCGGCCGCGAGGCCGTGTTCCTCACGTACGACGGTGTCGGGCACGGCGACTACTGGCTGAGCCCCTGTGCGCGTGACGCCATCGACACCTACCTGATCACCCTCAAGACCCCCCGCAAGGACACCCATTGCCCTGCGGTCTGGCCGGCCGGGCCCTCCGCCCAACGGCAGTCGCCGAGCGGAGGTCTCGTCAACCCGCTGCCCGAGCTGCTGGGCACGGGAGCGCGCCGGTGAGCCGCGTGACGCGGCCTGCTCCGGCGCGGTGGTGAGCGCGGCCTGGTCCGACGCGGCCGTGAACGCGGTCTGATCGGACGAGGTCGTGAGTGAGGGGGCGCGGTCCCGGTCGGGGCCGCGCCCCCTCGTGTGCCACGTGACGATGCGTGCGCGATGTCTTGACGTGTACTTGGCATAGTGGCTTCATGGGAGCGCTCCCATGACACTGCTGATGCCTGAGTTTCTCGGCGCTCACCCCTGGAGTCGCAATGAGAACGAGAAGAAGCACGACACGAAAGGACCCGTTGGGCCGTCTGCTGACCGGCCTCGCCACCCTGCTCGGCCTCGTGGTGCTCGGCGTCCTCTCCCCTGTCGCAGCCCAAGCCCAAGTCAAAGCCCAAGCCCAAGTTCAGGACCAAGCGCAGGCCGCCGGCCTGCACATCAGTGACGGCCGTCTGCTGGAGGGCAACGGCAACGACTTCGTCATGCGCGGCGTCAACCACGCCCACACCTGGTACCCGGGCGAGACGCAGTCGCTGGCCGACATCAAGGCGCTGGGCGCCAACAGCGTCCGCGTCGTGCTCTCCGACGGCCACCGCTGGACCGAGAACAGCCCCGCCGACGTGGCGAACGTCGTCGACCAGTGCAAGGCCAACCGGCTGATCTGCGTACTCGAGGTGCACGACACCACCGGCTACGGAGAGGAGGCCGCGGCCGGAACGCTCGACCACGCCGCCGACTACTGGATCGGTCTCAAGGACGTACTCGCCGGCGAAGAGAACTACGTCATCATCAACATCGGCAACGAGCCCTGGGGCAACACCAACCCTGCCGGCTGGACCGACCCCACGATCGCGGCCGTGAAGAAGCTGCGCACCGCCGGCTTCGAGCACACGATCATGGTGGACGCGCCCAACTGGGGCCAGGACTGGCAGGGTGTCATGCGCGCCAACGCCCAGTCCGTCTACGACGCCGACGTCACCGGCAACCTGATCTTCTCGATCCACATGTACAGCGTCTACGACACCGCCCAGGAGATCACCGACTACCTGAACGCCTTCGTCGACGCCCAACTGCCCATCCTGATCGGGGAGTTCGGTGGGCCGGCCGACCAGTGGGGCGACCCCGACGAGGACACCATGATGGCCACCGCCGAGGCGCTCGACCTCGGCTATCTGGCCTGGTCCTGGAGCGGGAACACCGACCCGATCCTCGACCTGTCGATCGGCTTCGACCCCGACCGGCTCAGCTCCTGGGGTCAGCGCATCTTCAACGGCGCCAACGGCATCGCCCAGACCTCCGAGGAAGCCACCGTGTTCGGCGGCGGCAACCCGGGGGACACCCAGGCCCCGACCGCTCCCGGCGCCCCGACCGCATCCTCCGTGACGGCCACCTCCGCCGCCCTCACCTGGAGCGCGGCCACCGACAACGTCGGCGTCGCCGGCTATGACGTGGTCCGCGTCAGCGGCGGCACCGAGACCAAGGTCGCCGCCTCCGCCACCAACTCGGTGACGGTGACCGGCCTGACCGCCGCCACGTCGTACACCTTTGCCGTCTACGCCCGGGACGCGGCCGGGAACCGCTCGGCCCGCTCGGCCACGGTGACCGTCAGCACGGGCAGCGCCCCGAGCGGGAACTGCTCCGTCGCCTACCGCGCCACCAACGAGTGGTCCGGCGGCTTCCAGGGCGAGATCGTCATCCGCAACACCGGTACCGCCGCCATCAGCGGCTGGACGCTCGGCTTCAGCTTCGCCAACGGCCAGACCGTCAACAACATGTGGGGCGGGACGCCCACCCAGAGCGGCGGCACGGTGAGCGTCGCCCCCGCGTCCTACACCTCCACCATCCCGGCCGCGGGCTCGGTCACCCTCGGCTTCATCGCAACCAAGGGCACCACCAACACCGCGCCGACCGCGTTCACGCTCAACGGGACGGCCTGCGCCACGTCTTGACCCGAGACCTGGCCGGTCTTCCTGTTGTACCGGCAGTCGTCATGGACGTGTGCGAAGCGCGTCCATGACGACTGCCGCGTCCGCATCGGTCCCGGGCGCGCGATCAGGCGTCATGCGGCCCGCGCATCTCACATACGTCACCGACATTGGTGTAGGTGACATTCATATTGGTCTACTGCTCGGGACAGAGAGCCTGTCGTCGCCCTCGGGGGCGGACGAGGACAGAGAGCAGTACACCACCACATGTACCCCATGTACGAGGAATACCTGGCCGGCAAGCTGGAAGACCTCCGCGAGCGCGGCCAGTACCGGGAGTTCGTCGACATCAACCGGCGGGCGGGAGCCTATCCGGAGGCCGTGCACCGCGGCGCCGACGGTCGTCCGAGGCCGGTGACCGTCTGGTGCAGCAACGACTACCTCGGTATGTCGCAGCACCCGGACGTGCTCGCGGCGATGCACCGCGCGGTCGACGAGTACGGTGCCGGCTCGGGCGGCTCCCGCAACATCGGCGGCACGCACGCCCATTACGCGGCGCTGGAGTCCTCGCTCGCCGACTGGCACGGCAAGGAAGCCGCGTTGGTCTTCCCCACCGGCTACGGCTCGAACGACGCCACGCTCCAGTGCCTGCTGCGCGTCCTGCCGGACCCGGTCATCGTCTCCGACGAACTGAACCACGCCTCGATCATCAACGGCATCCGCAGCACCCGCGCGGACCGCGCGATCTTCCGCCACAACGACGTCGAGCACCTGGACCGGATCCTCGCCGAACAGCCCGCCGGCCGGCCGAAGATCGTCGCCTTCGAGTCCGTGTACTCCATGGACGGCGACATCGCCCCGATCCGCCAGATCGTCGAAGTCGCCGAGCGGCACGGGGCGTTGACCTACCTCGACGAGGTGCACGCGATCGGCATGTACGGCCCGCGCGGCGCCGGCATCGCGGCCGACCTGGGCGTCGCCGACCGCGTCGACATCATCCAGGGGACCATGGCGAAGGCCATCGGCGTGATCGGCGGCTACATCACCGGCTCGGCCACGCTGATCGACGCCGTGCGCAGCTTCGCCTCCGGCTTCATCTTCACCACCTCGCTGCCGCCCGCCGTCGTCGCCGCCTGCCACACCAGCGTGGAACACCTCAAGACCTCCGAGACCGAGCGCGAGGCCCTGCACCGCAAGACGGCACGGCTGCGCACGGCACTGCGAGCCGCCGACATCGAGATCATGCCGTGCAGCAGCACCCACGTCCTGCCCGTGCTCGTCGGCGACGCCGACCTGTGCAAGCGGTCCGCGCTGCGGCTGCTGGAGGAGTACGGCGTCTACCTCCAGCCCATCAACTCCCCGACCGTTCCGGTGGGAACCGAGCGCTTCCGCATCAACGTCACCCCGAACCACACCGACGAGGACATCACCCATCTCGTCCGCTCGCTCACCGAGGTCTTCACCGGCTTCCACGAGCTGACGGACCGTCGGGCAGCGGAGGCGGCGAGCGTGGGGCGGGCCGCGTGAGCGCCGCCGAAGCTCCCGCGCCGCCCGTCCGAGCCGCCGTACCGAAGGACATCGACGAACTGGTACGGCTGCGCGCCCTGCTGCTGGAGGACCCGGAATCCGCCGCGCCGTACGCCGTCGACTCCCCGGAGCAGAGCGCAGCCTGGCGGTCCCTGTACCGCGAGTGGCTGGCCGCCCGGCTCGAAGGAGCAACGCACGTGCGGGTGGCCGTCGTAACCGGCCTGGACCGGCTGAGCGCCTGTGCCACCGCCGTCGTCGACGAGCGCGCACCCTCGCCCGCCTGCCCGAGCGGCCGGGCCGGATGGATCCAGTCCGTGGTGACCGACCCCCGTGACCGCGGCCGGGGACTGGGGGCCGCCGTACTCGCCGATCTGACCGAGTGGCTGCACCGCCAGGGCGCGGACGAGATCGTCCTGCAGACCACGCACACGGCCGCCGAGTTCTACCACCGCTGCGGATTCAGGCCGACGGGCGAGGACCTGCTGTTCAAGCCGCTGCACACGCCCGCCCCTCCCGCCCGACAGAAGAGCCCCGCATGAATCAGCGACCCACCGACCCGCCCGACACGCTGCGCGTCCTCGTGGCCGGCATGGGATACGCCGGGTCACGCTTCCTGACCTGCCTGCGCAGCCTGTCCGGCGCCCCCGAACTCGGCGCCCGGCTGGAGATCGCGTACCACGCACGCCACCGCACCCGCGAGGACATCCCGTACTTCGCGTCCCTGCGCACGGCCCTGGACGAGTTCGCCCCCGACCTGGTCGTCGTCGCCGTCACGGACTCTGCGCACGCCGAAATCCTCACCGGCCTCTACGGCTACCAGGGCTTCGTACTCGCCGAGAAGCCCCTCACCTCCGGCCGCGACGACCTCGACGCCGTGGCGGACGCGCTGCGCGGGGCGTCCGGCTTCGCACTGGACCTGGTGGAGCGCTACTCGGAGACCACGACGGCTCTCCAGGAGTACGTACGCGATCACGACCTCAGCCTCGTGCGCGCCCACGCCACCTGGGGCAAGGACCGCATCAACGACCACCGGCCCACGGTCGGTGTGACCAGCGAGGTCATCCACTCCCTGGACCTGCTGCGTCAACTCGGCCCGGAGAGTGCGGAGTTGTTGGTCCAGGGCGCCGTGGGCGTCTGCTCCGACTTCTCGGTCTCGGGACCGGACGTCCTCGACAGCGTCGCCCTCACCGCCCGCCTTGGAGACGCCGTGGTCAGCACGTACAGCAGCTTCACCAACATCGTGCGACAGCGCACGGTCGACTGCGCCTTCCGCGCACCCGACGGCGGCCTCGTGTACGCCAGCACGGAGTACGACACCCCGGTCTGGGACGCCGACCACCTGCGCGTGTGGAAGCGGGAGAACGGCGCCGACGTCACCCTGTGCGAGGTCGACACCCGGGGCCGGGAGGCACCGGCCGGCCTGCGCGGTGTCGTCAAGCTCCGCCGCCTCACCGCGGACGCCCTGCGGTACGCCCATCGGCGCCAGGATCCCGCTGTGCCGTTCGCCGGGCTCGACGAGTCCCTGGACCTGCAGCGACTGCTCAACCGAATCGAAGCGACGGCCCGCGTCACCGGCCCCGCCCGCTACTTCCCGGGCGGGCGCGCGGTGATCGCCGAGGCGGACTGGGAGCGACTGGGATGACCACAGCACAGACCCCACAGACCCCTGGGACACAGGCTCCCGGCACCCCGGCGGCCCGCCCGCACAGCGGACGCTTCGTGCTCCTGCTCGCCCTCGGCGCCTTCGCCCTCGGCCTCGACGCGTACGTCATGGCCGGCCTGCTGCCGGACGTCGCGGGGGACCTGCACGTCACCGAGTCCTCCGCCGGGCAGATGGTGACCGTCTTCACCCTCTGCTACGCCCTGGCCGCACCCTTCTTCGCGACCGCCCTGGCCGGCCGTCCGGCCCGGGTCGTGCTCGGTGTGGCGCTGGCCGTGTTCACCCTCGGCAACGCGCTCACCGCCGTGGCCCCCGCGCTGCCCGTGCTGCTGATCTCCCGGGCGCTGGCGGGGATCGGCGCCGGCGTGTACTCACCGATGGCCGCCGCCACCGCCGCCGGGCTCGCCGGGCCGGAGCGGCGCGGGCGCAGCCTTGCGCTGGTCATGGGCGGCATGAGTATCGGCACGGTCGTCGGCGTGCCCATCGGTGTCCTGCTCGCCGAGCAGGTCGGCTGGCGCGGCACCCTGTGGCTGATCACCGGCCTCGGCGCCCTCGCCCTCGTCGGCATCGCCGTCCTCCTGCCGCGGAACGAGGCCGCCCCTCCGCCGCCGCTGCGCGAACGCGTCCGCATCCTCGCCGAGGGCCGGGTCGCGGGCATCGCGTGCGTGTCCCTGCTCGGCGGGATCGCCAGCCTCGGCCTGTACACCTACCTCGCCCCGGTCCTCGCCGACGCCGCGCACCTGCACCAGAACGTGTGGGCGCTGTGGGCGTGGGGGGCGGGCGGCGTCCTGGGCAGTCTCCTCGTCGGCCGGCTGGTGGACCGTACGGGAAAGCCGTTCGCCGTGGTCGGCTCCGTGCTGCTGCTGCTCACCCTGGCGCACCTGGCACTGCCGGCCGCTGCGCACGCCTCCTGGGCGCTGGTGGTGCCGCTGGTGGTGTGGGGGGCCGCCGGCTGGGCCCTCCAGGTGCCGCAGCAGCATCAGCTGATCGCCGCCCAGCCCCGTCACTCCGCGGTGGCGGTGTCGCTGAACAGCTCCGCCGTCTACCTCGGCAGCGCCATCGGTTCCGCCCTCGGTGGCATGGTCCTGGCCGCTGGACTGCGGCCCGCCTTCCTGCCGTACTGCACGGCGGCCCTGGCCGCCCTGGGCCTGCTGCTCCATCTCACGGTGGTACGGCGCTTCAGCCGACGCGGCGCCCCCGACGCCGACGAGACGGGTGTCACGAGCGCCGTTCCGGAGCCGTGTGCCAGTAAGGCGCGGGGGTGAACTAACCTGATCAATATGGACATCGGCATACACCACCTGCGGTGCTTTCTCACGCTGGCCGAGGAACAGCACTTCACTTGGGCCGCCGACCGGCTCGGTGTCTCCCAGCCCACGCTCAGCCGCCAGATCCGGCGCCTCGAAGAGGCGCTGGGCCGGTCCTTGCTGGACCGCAGCACCCGTCACCCGCAGCTCACCGCGGAGGGCCTGCGGCTCCAGGCCGAGCTCAAGGTGTTGCTGCCCCGGCTTGAGGCGGCGCTCAGACCGCCGGCCACCGACCGCCCGCTGCGGCTCGGCTACAGCTGGGGATTCCCGATGCGCCGGGGGCGCCGGGCCGTCGAGTTGATGGAGCAGGAGCACCAGGTACTGGTGGAGCTGGTGCGCCGGGACGACCGGACGGCGGGGCTCGCCGACGGCTCCGTGGACGCGGCGCTGGTGTGGGGTCGTGTCGAGGACCCGCGGTACACGGCCGTGGAGGTGCTGCGCGAGGAGCGGGTGGCGGCGATCTCCCGCCGCTCCACGCTCGCCGTGCGCGACTCGGTCAGCTGGCGTGACCTGGGCCGCCGTTGTCTGGTGCTGAACACGGTCAGCGGCACCCTCACCCCGGACGACTGGCCGACCGGGACCCGGCCCGAGATCGGCGCGGAGGCCGCCAACCTCGACGAGTACCTGCACGCCGTGGCCGCCCGCCGTGGCGTCGGCGCGTTGCCCGCCTCGGTCGCGGCCGGAAACCCGGACCCCGACGTCCGGTACCTCCCGGTCACCGGCGCCCCACCCGCCGTCCTCTCGTACGTGCGTCCGCGCACCAACCCGCATCCGCACGCCGCACACCTGGTGGCCGCGCTGACCGGGAGCACCGCCCGCCGCACCCCGAGCAAGGTGGGGACGGCGGCCTCCGGGGTCTCCTGATGCCGGGCAGGTATCACGTGCGCGAACGCCTGCCCGCCCCTGCCGTTCTGGGCCCCCTGACTCGCGAGCCGTCCCGTCATCCGTCGAGATCCGGATGAATGCTCCGGCCGCGGTCGGGTACGCGAGCAGGACCGCACTCGGGGCGATCTTGCCCCGCGCGGGCCGCACGACCGCCGCTATCAGGGGAATCATCAGTCATGGAAACACCTGCGTACGACAACACCGTCACACCGGCCCGGCGGGCGCTGGACGCGCTGGCCGAGAACACCGAGGACACGGCGGCACTGGCCACCCTCGCGAGCAGCGAGGTGCTGGTGCCGGTGCCCGACGACGCCGGTCAGGAGGATGCCGCTGATTCCAGCGTGGTGGCGCTGCCGGTCCTCGAGCAGCCGGACGGTGCCCCCGTGGTGCCCGTCTTCACCTCCGAACCGGAGATGGCCGAGCTCCTGCCGTACGTCTCCCGCTACCGTCTGGTCCCGCTGGGCGCACTCGCCGCACAGTGGCCGGCCGACGACCTGTCCCTGACCATCGACGCGAACTCCGCGCACCCGCTGACCCTCACGTCGGAGGGCGTCCGCACCCTGCTGGCGAGGCCGTAGGGGCGAGCGGATCGGGCCCGGCCACCGCTCAGCGGCAGGGGGATCGGCCGAGCGGCTTCCACCGCGCCGCCCGGACCCTGTCCCTGAGCCGGTCGGCGGTCAGCCGGCACGTCCGGAAACGGGAGAAGACCCTCGGCCTGCCCGTCGTGGAACGCGAGGGACGCGGCACGCGGTTCACCCCCGAGGGCCGCCGGCTGCTGGAACAGGCCCGCCGCATCCTCGCCGTGCACGACGAGGCCGTACGCACCCCGCTGAAATCCGACGGCGACACCGTCACCGTGGGCACCACCGAGCACGCCGCCGACCAGTTCCTGCCCCGGCTCACCGCCGCGGTCCAGGAGGTACGGCCCGGCTGCCGCGTCCGCTTCCGCATCGACCGTTCCGCCCGCCTCGTCGAGGCCGTGGAGCGGGGCAGCGTCGATGTGGCGGTGTACGTCACGGAGGCCGCCGCCACCGAGGGCACCCCCGTCGGCGGCCTCCCGCTCACCTGGCACGCCGTCCCCGGCTGGGAGCCGCCGCCCGCACCGGCCGCCGTCCCGCTGGTCGCCGTCGAGGACCCCTGCGCGATCCGCCGCCGGGCCATCTCCACCCTCGCCGCACAGGGCGTGCCCGCCACGGTCGTCGGCGACGCCGGCTACCTCGCGGGCGTCCTCGACATCGCCCCCACCGGCCAGGGCGTGGCCCTGCTCGCCGCCGTGGGCCCCGCCCCGGACGGCCTGACTCCGTACGGGGGTCTCCCCGCGGTCACCCCGATACCGATGAGCGCGCTGGCCCGCCCCGGGGCGGATCCGGCCACGGTCGAGGCCGCCTTCCCCGCGGTACGGGACCTGCTGCGCTGACGCGGAGATGCGGACCGGAGCGGTCCGGACCGGTCGGTCCGGACACCGGACATGGGGCCGGCGTCAGGCCAGCGTCCGGGCCAGCACCTCGCGCTGCAGCGGCAGCACCTCGGCGTGCAGGTCGCGGCCCTTGCGGGTCAGGGCGACCCACACGCCCCGCCGGTCCTCCATGCAGACCGAGCGCTCCACCAGTCCGTCCTTCGCCAGGCGTCCGATGAGGCGGGACAGCGCGCTCTGGCTGAGATGCACCCGCCCGGCGAGGTTCTGCACCCGGCACTGGTCGCCTTCCTCGGGCGCCTCGGAGGCGAGCACGTCGAGGACCTCGAAGTCGCTCGCGCCCAGCCCGTGCGGGTGCAGCACGCGGTCGATCTCGCACATCGTGCGCGCGTGCACCGACAGGATGTCCCGCCACTGATCTTCGAGCCGGGGACCGGCCGCGTTCACTGCCATACACCAATGTTAATGCGTGTGCATCGACATCGGACGAAGAGAACGGCTCGGGCGTGCTCGGGCCGTTCCGGATCCGGAAGGGGCAGGCGGCTCAGGCGTCCTGGACGAGCCCGACGAGGTTCCCGTCCGCGTCCTTCACCGAGGCGATCATCCTGCCGCCGCCGACCTCCTGAACGTCCTGGAGCAGTTCGGCGCCCGCGTCGAGCAGCGCGGCGAGCCGGCCCCGGATGTCGGCGACGTGCCAGTAGGGGACGGGGCCGGTCATGCCCTTGGCGTGTCCGTTCGGGTCCAGGCCGACGTCCTGGCCGGCGTCCTTGAAGCCGACGTAGTAGGGCTCGTCCGCGTACGGCTCGACCTCCAGCAGGGCGCTGAACAGGGCCTTCGCCCGGGCGATGTCCTTGACGGGGTAGACGATCGTGTTGAGACCGGCGGTCATGGCGGGCTCCTCGGTGCTGCGCGGACCGACGGATTTCGTCGGTGGTCCCACGCTAGGCCGGGCGGCGGGGGAGCGGCTTCTCCGATCCTGACCGTTTGCCGCGAGCCTGTCGGGCCACCGCCCGCCGGGAGCGGAGACACGCGGGCAGATCCCCGTGATCACAGACGTGCGCGCACTCCGGCCCGGTCGAGCGAGGCCGCACCGCGGCGATACGGGCGCGCAGGGCGTCGGCCTCCCGCCGCAGCAGCACGTCACCCGGCGCCGTCGGTGCCACTCGCAGTCGTGGTGCGGATCGCGTCCAGCGACACGCCCGCTCCTCGCTGCGCGGCACGACGGCCACCGCACGCACACGCGATCATCGGCGCGCCGTAGGGGCGAAGCCCTGCCGGTCCCGTGCCCGGGTGATCAGCCCCACCGACTCCCCGTACCGCAGCACGTGAGGGACCGGCCCGAAGTGCTCCGCGACGCCGGCCCGGTCACGGTGGCTCCCCGCGCCGCACGCGCCCACTGCTGACGTGCTCTCCGCGGTGGTTTCGGCGACCTGCGCGTCGAGCTGGGACGACGGTTCTCACCGGCCCGGACGCCCTGCCGCTGCTGTGCAGTCTCGCCAAGGCGGTGTGTGCCGCCGGGCGGTGAGCCGGGAGCGGACCGAGGGCGGGATCGCCGAGCAGCGGCAGGGCGTGGAGGGAGTCCGGCTGTTCGTGCCGGTGTCAACGTTTCCTGGCCTCGGCCACGAGTCCGCTCTGCTGCCCCGGGTCGGTTCGCGAGTCCGCCCCCGAGACCCTCGAGTTGGTTCACGAGTCCGGCCGGATGCCTCGGCTGGTTCACGAGTCCGGCCGGATGCCTCGGCTGGTTCACGAGTCCGGCCGGATGCCTCGGCTGGTTCACGAGTCGGCCGGATGCCTCGGCTGGTTCACGAGTCCGGCCGGATGCCTCGGCTGGTTCACGACTCCAACCCGATGCCTCAGGCCGACTCCCGCTTCACGAGTTCCGTCGGCAGAATCACCGCCGCCGCGTCCTCGCCGCCGATCTGCGCCAGCAGCACCCGGACCATCTCGGCGCTGATGCGGTCCCAGGGCTGCCGGATCGTCGTCAGTTCGGGCCGGGAGGCCAGGGCGGCCGGCGAGTCGTCGAAGCCGCCCACCGCCACGTCGTCCGGCACCCGCCGCCCCGCCCGCTCCAGCGCCGTCAGGACGCCCTGCGCCATCAGGTCGGAGGCGACGAAGACGGCGTCCACGTCCGGGGCCTGCGCGAGCAGCCGCTCGCCGCCGGCCTCGCCGCTGGCCCGGCTGTAGTCGCCGGAGACGACGAGCCGTTCGTCGATGGCGACGCCTGCCTCGGTGAGCACTTCCCGGTATCCGGCGAGGCGCTCGACACCGCCCGGCGTGTCCAGCGGGCCGGTGACCACGCCGATGCGGCGACGGCCCAGGGACAGCAGGTGGCGCACCATGTCCCGGGCACCGTCCCGGTCGTCGGCCGCCACGTAGCTCACCCGGGAACCGAGCCCGATCGGCTTGCCGCAGGCCACCAGCGGGACGCCCGCCGCACGCAGCTCCTCGGCGATCGGGTCCCCGGAGTGGCTGGAGACCAGCAGTACCCCGTCGACGTGCCCGGCGGTGATGTAGCGCGTGATGCGCCGCCGCTCGTCCTCGGTGCCGGCCAGCATCAGCAGCAGCGGGATGTCATGGGCGGCCAGCGCCTGGGTGCAGCCGCGCAACAGGACGTTGAAGTTGGGGTCCTCGAAGAACCGCTCCTGCGGCTCGCTCAGCAGGAACCCCACCGAGTCGGAACGCCCGGTGATCAGCGAACGCGCGTGCCGGTTGACGACGTACCCGGTCTTGCGGATTGCGGCGTTGACCGCCTCCTGGGCGGCGGGGCTGACGTAGTGCCCGCCGTTGAGCACGCGTGAGACGGTGCCGCGTGAGACCCCAGCCTCCCGTGCCACGTCGTGGATCGTCGGCGCTCTCCGCCGGGCCCCCGCATTGTTCATGGTCACGACTCTAAGGCCCCGGCGGTCCGATGACGGCCGCCCTGTCGGCGGGATGACCGCGGGGGAGGACCACTGGATGCCCATGTTCGCCCTGAGGGGCATGGCCCGCCTCTGGGGGCCCCGCCGCCTGCGACTACGCCTGTTGACCCGCACACACTCTCAGCTTGTTTTTTAAGGTCGGACCGGGCAGTGGCGACATGCGGCAGCGGGTCACCGACCGCCCGAGCAAATCCGATGGCACCGACAGCCTTCCGACGACAAACTGCCCGGTGAACACCCTGCCACCGCCGACCGACCCGCTCCTCCTGCCGGTACGAGACCCGCGCGCCCGCGACCTCGTTCTCGACTATGCGGACATGCACGCTCTGGTTGCCGACCTGGTTCTGCCCGGCGATGCGTCGATACACGTCATGAGCGCGATGGAAACCTCCCGCGAGCTCATCCGGCACTCCTCCTACCGGTACGAGTTCGCCACCGTCGCCGTCACGCATTCCCTGTTCGCCCTGGAGCACGTCCTTGCCGAGCGTCTGGCCACGAACGAACCCCTCCACGAGCTGATCGAGCGGGCCGCCGACGCAGGGCTCATCACGGCCGGACTCGCCGCCGAACTCGACCGCAGCCGACTGCTCCGTGACAAACTCACGCAGGGCGCCGAGTCAAGTGCCGCCCTCCGCCCGATCCGGGCCGTCACAATGGTGCGTGCAGTCCTCGATGCCGTCTCCCTGCTCCTTCGCCCACCGTCCGCGGCAGGGACGGCAGCGCCCGACGTGGGCGGAGCACAGCCCGAAGACGGACTCGCCCGGCTGTGGGAGGACCACCTGCGCGCACTGTTCCCCCACGGCTTCCGCGGCGTGGACTTCGACGGCGTAGATCTGGTCCTCCTGGACGCCGACGTCGCCGGCCTCGTGCAGAGAGAGCTGAACGGCGGACTCGCGGACAGTGGCATCGCTTACCTCTGGGGCTGCATCACCGACCTCGACAAGATCGTGCCCCTGATCAACGAGGAGTACTGCGCCTCCTACTTCACGAAACTTCGGACGCTGGCTCAGGTCGCAGCAGCGCCCTATATCCCCACCGCGACCTGACCACCGGGTGAGACCTGGGGCCTCCCACGACCCTCGACCTTGATGACCTCCAGGTCGTAGAGGGCAGCCCGTCTCGCCGGGTCGTCGAGGCGGCCGACGCCGGTCACCCGGTACTGAGTGCCGGGCGGGAGGATGTTCTCCGCCTCGTCGTCGGACTCGCCGACGGATGTGACGTCGAGCGTCTGGGCGCCCGGTGGCTCCTTGATGCGGAAGAACGTGCCGTCTTTCTTGCCGCGGCCCGGGTGGCGTCCTTTCGCTGGTGCTGGAGGAGACGACTCCCTGGTCGTGAATCCGTGGTCGTGGAAGACGTCGCCCTCGCTCAGGTCCATGACGTGGTTGCGCATCCCCGGTACAGGGTCTTCTCGCTGGTGGTGGGCTCCTGGGCGTCGATGAGGTCGCTGAGGACCGACACCTGCCGCCGTACGTCTTCCCTGGTGACGTCGGCCGGGAACGCGCCGAAGCGCAGGTGCCGGTTCATGTCGTCGTAGGCGGCGAGCGTGTACGCGTGGAGGACTTCGCAGTGTCCCTCGGCCGAGTAGCGGGGTTGCTGCCCATGAGCCCGCCGTTGGGGTGCCGGGTGGGGCCGCCGCCTGCCTCGTCTCCGCACGCTGAGCGAAAGTGAAAGCCGACAATTCCCTTGGCTTCTCCCGTGGCGCCGAGCTGACTGTGATCGTGCACAGCATGCTTCGCTTCCAAACCCTTGGCAAGCCTCACCCTTGTACGGTTATCTTGGCCCGCAAGCTACTGGCGCTGTGTGTGCACGTTCCCAACCACCAGAAACGGGAGAGACCCATGCCGGAGACCACCCCCAGGGGCCTCACCAGGCTCGCCTTCGGCGGGGACTACAACCCGGAGCAGTGGCCCGAGAGCGTGTGGGAGGAGGACGTACGGCTGATGCGGGAGGCCGGCGTCACCATGGTGAGCGTCGGGATCTTCTCCTGGGCGCTGCTGGAGCCCGCACCCGGAACATACGACTTCGGCTGGCTGGACCGGCTCCTGGACCTGCTGCACGACAACGGCATACGCGTCGACCTCGGCACGCCCACCGTGGTGCCCCCGGCCTGGTTCTACGGCGCCCACCCCGACGCGCTGCCCCTGACGGCTGACGGCGTACGCCTCGCGTTCGGCTCACGGGGCGCGATCTGCCACAGCAACGCCGACTACCGCGCGGCCGCCGCGAACATCACCACCCGGCTGGCCGAGCGTTACGCCGGGCACCCGGCCCTGGCCATGTGGCACGTGCACAACGAGTACGGCGTCCCGGTCTCCGCCTGCTACTGCGACTCCTGCGCCGCCCACTTCCGCCGCTGGCTGGCCACGACGTACGGGACCGTCGACGCCGTCAACGAGGCCTGGGGCACCGCCTTCTGGGGACAGCGCTACGCCGGCCTCGACCAGATCAACCCGCCGCGCACGGCGCCCACGGTCGGCAATCCGGGCCAGGCGCTGGACTACAAGCGGTTCGCGGACGCCACCATGCGCGAGAACTTCCGCACGGAGCGGGACATCCTGCACCGCCTCTCGCCCGGCATCCCGGTCACCACCAACTTCATGACCGCGTTCAGCCAGTGCGACTCCGTCGACTACTGGGCCTGGGGCCGCGAGGTCGACCTGGTCACCAACGACCACTACCTGATCACCGACGGCCGCCGCACGCACGTCAACCTCGCGATGGCCGCCGACCTGACCCGCTCGGTCGCGGGCGGCGCCCCGTGGCTGCTGCTCGAGCACTCCACCTCGGGCATCAACTGGCAGCCCCGCAATCCCGCGAAGGCCCCCGGCCAGATGGCCCGCAACTCCCTCGCGCACGTGGCGCGCGGCTCCGAGGGCGCCATGTTCTTCCAGTGGCGCCAGTCGCGGCGCGGCGCCGAGAAGTTCCACTCGGCGATGGTCCCGCACGGCGGCACGGAGACCCGTGTGTGGCGCGAAGTGGTCGAACTGGGCGCGTCCCTCGACTCGTTGAGCACCGTCCGGGGCACCCGCGCCGTCGCCGACGTGGCGGTCCTGTGGGACTGGCACTCCTGGTGGGCGCAGAACCTCCAGTGGCGCCCCAGCGAGGACCACGACCCGCGCGAGCGCGCCGACGCCTTCTACGAGGCCCTCTACGACCGCCACCTCACCGTCGACTTCGCGCACCCGGAAGCCGACTTGTCGGCCTATCCCCTTGTCGTCGTCCCCGCGCTGTACCTGATGACGGAGGCGGCAGGCCGCAACGTCAAGGAGTACGTCGAGAACGGCGGCACCCTCGTGGTCTCCTACTTCTCCGGCATCGTCGACGAGCACGACGCCGTGCACGAGGGCGCCTACCCGGGGGCGCTGCGGGACGTACTCGGCCTGACCGTCGAGGAGTTCTCGCCGCTGCTGAAGGACCAGTTGGTGCGCATCACCGGCCCCGACGGCTCCGAGCTCACCGCGGACGTGTGGACCGAGTTCGTGGTGCCGCGCGGCGCCGAGACCGTGTGGACGTACACCGACGGCCTGGCCGCCGGCCACCCGGCCGTCACCCGGCACCGCCTCGGCGAGGGCACCGCCTGGTACGTCTCCACGCGCCTGGCCGCCGAGGGCCTGGACGCCCTGCTGGGCTGGGCCGTCGAGGACGCCGACATCGGCACCCGTGCCGACCTGCCCCGCGACGTCGAGGTGGTACGCCGGACCGGCGAGTCGGGCACCTATCTGTTCGCGATCAACCACACCGCCACGGACGTCAAGGTGCCGCTGGACGTCGACGGCACGGAGCTGCTGACCGGTGAACGGGCCGCGGGCCGCCTCGGCGTCCCGGCGGGGGCCGTCCGCGTCGTCCGGCTCGACGGCTGAACCGACTCCCCTCCGCCCGTGCGAGCGCACGGGCGGAGGGGAGGGGCCTCGCACCCCGCCAGGCACAGCCCTGTGCCGAACGACCTTTTCTCGCAGGGGAGTTCGGTACCGGACAACGTCGCGGAGTCCCGTGCGCGGTGGCATCGGCTGCGCCACAGTGGGAAGACGCTGTACGAGGAGCCCGGACGGAGGGAAACGCGATGCTGAGGACTCCCACCGGCGCGAGGCGTCTTGTCATCCTGGAATGGCTGAAGGACCCGGCCGCGCACTTCCCGCCGCAGCCGTACGGCGATCCCGTGACGGACGGGGTGACCGCCGACGCCGTCGCCGGGAAACTCGGGGTCCGCCGGGCCGTCGCCGAGACCCATCTCGACCTGCTCGCGGACATCGGCCTGCTGCGCACCAGGCGGATCCGGCGCCGCACCCACTACCGGCGCGACGAGATGCGGATCGCCGAGGTGGCGCGCATGTTCGAAAAGGGCTGGTAGGCGACCGGCCCGCGGGGGTACCCGCCTGCGAGGAGGACGTGCCCCCGGCAGCGAAGGGCAGGCGCGCATGAACCGTCCCACGGCTCTGCTTCCCCGCCACTACGTGGCGATCGGCGGCCGCGGCCCCGAGGACGTGGTGGCCGACGACCGCGGCCGCGTGCTGACCGGCGTCCAGGACGGCCGGATCCTGCGCCTGAGCGGCCTGACCGACCCCGCCACGACCCGCGTCGAGGTGCTCACCAGGACCGGAGGCAGGCCGCTCGGCCTCCACCTCCTGCCCGACGACGCCCTGTTGGTGTGCGACGCCGAACGCGGACTGCTGGGCGTGGACCTCACCGACGGC
Organism: Streptomyces sp. AC555_RSS877; assembly: GCF_019049245.1. Classification (GTDB taxonomy): domain Bacteria; phylum Actinomycetota; class Actinomycetes; order Streptomycetales; family Streptomycetaceae; genus Streptomyces. The sequence continues at coordinate 50,476 of NZ_JAGMUK010000218.1, forward strand.
ACGGTACGGGTCCTCGCCGCCTCGATGGCGGGGGAGCGGCTGCGCTTCTGCAGCAACGTGGTCGCCCTCTCCGACGGAACCGTGTACTTCACCGTCTCCAGCCGCCGCTACCCGCTCGAGGAGTGGATCGGCGACCTGGTCGAGCGCACCGGCACAGGCCGGCTCCTGCGCCTGGTCCCGGGCACCGACGAGCCCGAAGTCCTGCTGGAGGGCCTGCAGTTCGCCAACGGCCTCGCACCGAGCACCGACGAGACCTTCCTGGTCGTCGCGGAGACGGGCGCCTACCGGCTGACCCGGTACTGGCTCACCGGACCGAAGGCGGGCCGCGCCGAACCCTTCGTCGAGAACCTGCCGGGCATGCCCGACAACCTCTGGCGCGGTGCACCGGACGGCCCGATCTGGGTCCCGCTGGCCGGCCCTCGCGTGCCGCCCCTCGACCTGCTGCACCGCGGCACCCCCGACGTCCGCCGCACCGCCGCCCGCATCGCCGTGCGCGCCCCGTTCCGCCCCTCCGGCACGATCGGCATCCTCGCGGTCGACGACCACGGCGAGATCGTCCACCACCTCAGCCGCCGCCGCTCCGGCTTCCGCATGGTCACCAGCGTCTGCGAGACCGACGGCCACCTGATCCTGGGCAGCCTGTGGGAACCCGGCATCGCGGTCTGCGAGGCGCCGCACCCGAAGTGACCCCGACCCGGACCGGGGTTAACCTGTTGACCAGCCGCGATCACCACGCGGCGCGGCGGTGGGGCCCGCCGTACCCGAACCGCGGCCCGGATGCCGCCAACGGTCCCTACTTGCGATGGAGCGTGCCCGCACGCCAGGGCCCCGGCGAGTAGGAGTCGTACGACCATGACAGCCCAGGAGACCGACAGCCTTCGTGTCCCCGCCCCGCGACAGCCCGTCTGGCGTGGCCAGGCACCGGTCGTCGCGGTGGTCGCGCTCGGCGGTGCCCTCGGCGCCACCGCCCGGTACGCGGCCGCTGTGTGGTGGCCCGCCCAGCCGGGCGGATTCCCCTGGGCGACCTTCTGGACCAACGTCGCCGGCTGTGCCGTCATCGGCGTGTTCATGGTGGTCATCACCGACGTGTGGGCCGCTCACCGGCTCGTCCGCCCCTTCTTCGGCACCGGCGTCCTCGGCGGCTTCACCACCTTCTCGACGTACGCGGTCGACATCCAGAAGCTGATCGACTCCGGCCATCCCCGCACGGGGCTGGCCTATCTCTTCGCGACCCTGGTCGCGGCGCTCACGGCGGTGTGGCTCACGGTCGCGGCCACCCGCCGTGTGCTGAAGTGGAGGCGGCCATGACGAGGCTGACCGGCAGCGCCCTGCGGGTGACCGTCTTCGTCGGCGAGCACGACACCTGGCACCACAAGCCCCTCTACAGCGAGATCGTGCACCGCGCCCACGGGGCCGGCCTCGCGGGCGCCAGCGTCTTCCGCGGCATCGAGGGCTTCGGCGCCTCCTCCCTGATCCACACCTCCCGGCTGCTGTCCCTGAACGAGGACCTGCCGGTGGCCGTCGTGATAGTGGACGACGAGGAGCGGGTACGGGCGTTCCTGCCGCAGCTCGACGAACTCGTCACCGAGGGTCTGGTGATCCTCGACGACTGCGAGGTCATCAGGTACGTCGGCCAGGAGGACGAAAAGGATGAAAAGGGCGATCCGGGCGCGAAGGGTAAGAGGTGGTTGTGAACTGGCTGCTGGTCGTCGCGGGTGCCATGGTCGGCGCCCCGCTGCGCTATCTCACCGACCGGGCGGTGCAGTCCCGGCACGACTCGGTCTTCCCCTGGGGCACCTTCGCGGTGAACCTCACCGGCTGTCTGATCCTCGGCCTGCTGGCCGGCGCGGCGGCCTCGGGAGCCGCCGGTTCCCACCTCCAACTGCTTCTGGGGACCGGCCTGTGCGGGGCGCTGACGACGTACTCGACGTTCTCCTACGAGACGCTCCGGCTGGCCGAGACGGGGGCGGAGTTCTACGCCGCCGTCAACGTGATCGGGAGTGTGGCGGCAGGTCTGGGGGCCGCCTTCGCGGGCGTGGCGGTGGCTCAGGCGGTGTGGGCGTAGGCGCTCGGCTGCCGGTCCGGTGCGGTTCGTCCGGCGTCCGCGTCCGGCCCGGCTCTCGTGTGCGTGTAGTAAGACGGAGCCCCCCTGAGAAGAGCCACACCCGCCTCCTGAGCAGAACTGGATCCCATGAGCGTCATCAGTGTCGGTCAGGCCGTCGTCCTCGGAGCCGTCGAGGGGGTGACCGAGTTCCTGCCCGTCTCCTCCACGGGCCATCTGAAGATCGTCGAGGGGCTGATGGGCATCCCGGTCGACGACGACTCCGTCGTCGGGTTCTCGGCCGTGATCCAGGTCGGGGCGATCGCCGCCGTGCTGGTGTACTTCTTCAAGGACATCGTGCGGATCGTCTCGGCGTGGGGCCGCGGGCTGGTGAACAAGGAGGAGCGTCACCACCACGACCACAAGTTCGCCTGGTGGGTGATCTGCGCGACCATCCCGATCGTGGCCGTCGGCCTGGCCGCCAAGCCGCTCATCGAAGGACCGCTCGCCTCGCTGTGGGTGGTGGCGGGCTCGCTGATCGTCGGCAGCGGGGTGATGTGGGCGGCGGACCAGATGGGCCGGCACAAACGCGGGGAGGACGACACCTCGTTCAAGGACGCCATGCTGGTGGGCAGTTCACAGATCCTCGCCCTGCTCTTCCCGGGCTTCTCGCGCTCCGGCGCCACCATGTCCACGGCGCTGATCCTGGATCTGGACCGGGTGGCGGCGACGCGGCTGTCGTTCTTCCTCGGCATCCCCGCCCTGACCGGAGCCGGGCTGTACGAACTCAAGGACGCCCTCGGGGCCGGCGTGGGCGCGGCGCCGCTCGCGGTCGGTACCGTCGTCTCCTTCGGTGTGGCCTACGCGTCCATCGCCTGGCTGCTGCGGTTCGTCGCCAAGCACTCCTTCAACGCCTTCGTGGTCTACCGGCTCATCGTGGGAGTGCTGCTGTTCGGGCTGCTGGCCACGGGCGGGCTGAGCGGCTGACCGACGGTGGCCTAGGCGGTCGCCCGCACGGGGTGTGAAGACACTTTCAGGCTTCACGCCCCGTGAATTCACCGTTTCAGACACCTTGACAGGGGCCTCACGACCCCCGGAGTATCACTCCCGTGAACCTGTCAGACAGCCAGACAGCCAGTCAGGGCCCGCGGCGCGTCAGTGCCATGGAAGCGGTGCTCGGGCATCTGCGAAGTGCCATCGAGCGCGGCGAGTACGCGATCGGCGACAAGCTCCCCTCCGAGGCGGAGCTGTGCCGCACCCTCGAGGTCTCCCGCCCCGTGCTGCGCGAGGCCCTCAGGGCCCTGCAGACCATGGGGCTGACCGTCTCCAAGACCGGCAAGGGCACCTTCGTGGTCGCGAGCGCCGTCGAGGACCCCACCTTCGGCGACTACGCGGCCAGCGACCTGCTGGAGGTGCGCCGCCACGTCGAGATCCCGGTCGCCGGGTACGCGGCCCGGCGCCGCACCGCGGAGAACCTCGACCACCTGGTCCACCTCCTGGACCGGATGGAGCGGGAGACCGACACCACCGCGTGGGTCGCGATGGACACGCTGTTCCACCTCGGCGTGGCCGAGGCCGCCCAGAACCCGGTCTTCCGCCGGGTCATCGAGGAGATCCGCGACGCACTGGCCCGCCAGTCGGCGTTCCTCAACGAACTGGGCGGCCGGCGCGAGCAGTCCAACCGCGAGCACCGGGCGATCGTCGAGGCGCTGATGGACGGTTCCGAGACCGACGCGGTGGAGGCGATGGCCCACCACCTCGACCGCGTCGAGACCACCCTCACCGACATCGTGCGCCCCACGCGCACGGACATCCCCACGGAAGGCGGACCCGAGGCGTGAGCGAGCAACACCTCAAAGAGGCGACCCGCGAACAGACCGCGCACGTCGACGCCGGAGACGCCGGCTACAGCAAGTCCCTGAAGTCCCGCCATGTCAACATGATCGCCATCGGCGGCGCCATAGGCACCGGCCTCTTCCTCGGTGCCGGCGGCCGCCTCGCCGAGGCCGGGCCCTCCCTCTTCGTCGCCTACGCGGTCTGCGGCCTCTTCGCCTTCCTGGTCGTCCGCGCGCTCGGCGAACTCGTCCTGTACCGGCCCTCGTCGGGTGCCTTCGTGTCGTACGCCCGCGAGTTCCTCGGCGAGAAGGGCGCCTACGTCGCGGGCTGGATGTACTTCCTCAACTGGGCCACCACCGGCATCGCCGACATCACCGCCGTGGCCGTCTACACCCACTACTGGGGCATGTTCTCCGACATCCCGCAGTGGGTGATCGCGCTCATCGCGCTCGCGGTCGTCCTCACTGTGAACCTCATATCCGTGAAGATGTTCGGCGAACTGGAGTTCTGGTTCGCGATCATCAAGGTCGGCGCGCTCGTCGCCTTCATGCTCATCGGCATCTTCCTGCTGGTCACCCAGCACCCGGTCGACGGGCACAATCCGGGCCCGTCCCTGATCACCGACAACGGCGGCGTCTTTCCACACGGCCTGCTGCCCATGCTGCTGATCATCCAGGGCGTCGTCTTCGCCTACGCCTCCGTCGAGCTGGTCGGGGTCGCGGCGGGTGAAACCGAGAACCCCGAGAAGATCATGCCGAAGGCGATCAACTCGATCATGTGGCGTGTCGGTCTGTTCTACGTCGGCTCGGTGGTCCTGCTGTCCATGCTGCTCCCGTGGAACAAGTACACGTCCGGCGAGAGCCCCTTCGTGACGGTGCTGTCCAACATCGGCGTCCCGGCGGCCGGCGGCGTGATGAACCTCGTCGTCCTCACCGCGGCCATGTCCTCGCTCAACTCCGGCCTGTACTCCACGGGCCGCATCCTGCGCTCCATGGCGATGTCCGGCTCCGCCCCGAAGTTCACGGGCGTGATGAGCCGCAGCCAGGTGCCCTACGGCGGCATCCTGCTCACCAGCGGCATCTGCGTCCTCGGCGTCGGCCTCAACTTCGTCGTCCCCGCCGACGCGTTCGAGATCGTGCTCAACTTCGCCGCGATCGGCATCCTCTCCACCTGGGGCATGATCATGGTCTGCCACCTGGTGTTCTGGCAGAAGACGCAGAAGGGCGAACTGTCCCGCCCCTCCTACCGGTTGCCGGGATCCCCCTGGACCGAGCTCGTGACGCTGGCCTTCCTCGCCTCCGTCCTGGTCCTCATGTACGCCGACGGCGGCGCCGGCCGCACCACGGTGCTGTGCCTCCCGCTGATCGGCGGGGCGCTGGTCGTCGGATGGTTCGCCATCCGCCGCAACACCGCGCGCAAGTCCACCACCGGAGCCGACGCGTGATCCACGCGCCGGCCGACCCCACCCAGGCAGTGATGCACAACAGTTCCGTCGCGGACGCACCCCTGATCCGTGAGCCCCTTCACGCTCCCGTCGCCCACCTCATACGCGGCGGGGTCGTGGAGGGCATCCACTACGGCTCCGTCGTCGTCCTCGACGCCGGCGGCCAGGTCCACTTCCAACTGGGCGACATCGAGGCCGCCTTCTACCCCCGCTCGGCCCTCAAGCCGGTCCAGGCCGTCGCCATGGTCCGGGCGGGACTCCCGCTCGACGGCGAACTGCTCTCGCTCGCCGCGGCCAGCCACTCCGGCGAGGAACACCACCTCGCCGGTACCCGGCGGATCCTGGAGCTCGCCGGACTCACCGAGGACCACCTGCGCAACGTCACCGACCTGCCCTTCGACCCGGTCGTCCGGGACGACTGGATCCGGGACGGCAGGATGCCCTCCCGGATCGCCCAGAACTGCTCCGGCAAGCACGCGGCCATGCTGTACCTCTGCAGGCTCAACGGCTGGACCCTGGACGACTACACCGACCCCGGGCACCCGCTCCAGCAGGCCATCGCCGAGATCGTCGAGGACCTCACCGGGCAGCGCATCGCCCAGGTGACCGTCGACGGCTGCGGAGCGCCCCTGTTCTCCGTCTCGCTGCACGGCCTCGCCCGGGCCACCGCCCGCATCACCACCGCCGCACCCGGCACGCCGGAGGCGCGGGTGGCCGACGCGATGCGCGAGCACGCCGAGATGGCGTCCGGCTCCGGCCGGGACGTCGCCGCGCAGATGCGGGCCGTGCCGGGGCTGCTGGCCAAGGACGGGTTCGAGGGCGTGCACGTCGCTGCGCTGGCTGATGGCAGAGCGGTTGCCGTGAAGATCGCGGACGGGGCGAACCGGGCACGGATCCCGGTGGCCGCGGCCGCCCTCGCGCGGGCGGGCGTCGACCCGGAGCTGCTCAGCGAGTTCGCGGGCGAGCCGCTGCTCGGCGGCGGCGAACCGGTCGGCTGCGTACGACCGGTGCGGGCGCTCGATCCGGTCACTTTGTCGGCCTGCGCCTGACGGCAGCAGGGCGGCTGAGCGACGTCGGGGTGCTGTGTTCTGCCGGCTGCGGGTTCGCCGTGGCCGGTCGCGCAGTTCCCCGCGCCCCTGGATGTTCTGGCCGCCGCAGTCGAATCGCTCGGCCTCCTCCACTTCCACCCGCTTCCTCACCCTCGCCCTCAGAAAGAGGCCGCACTCTCATGACCACCGCCACCCGTACCGAGCACGATCTGCTCGGCGACCGCGACGTCCCCGCCGACGCGTACTGGGGCGTCCACACCCTGCGCGCCACCGAGAACTTCCCCATCACCGGCACCCGGATCTCCGCCTACCCGCACCTGATCGACGCGCTCGCCGCGGTCAAGGAGGCCGCCGCCCTCGCCAACGAGGAGCTCGGCCTGCTGGAGCCGAGGAAGGCCGCCGCGATCGTCGAGGCCTGCCGGGAGATCCGCGAGGGCAAGCTGCACGACCAGTTCGTCGTCGACGTCATCCAGGGCGGCGCCGGCACCTCGACGAACATGAACGCCAACGAGGTCGTCGCCAACCGGGCGCTGGAACTGCTCGGACACGCCAGGGGCGAGTACCGGCACCTGCACCCCAACGAGGACGTCAACCTCGGTCAGTCGACCAATGACGTCTACCCGACCGCCGTCAAGGTCGCGACGGTCTTCGCGGTCCGTGGACTGCTCACGGCGATGTCCGTACTGCAGGACGCCTTCGCCCGCAAGGCCGTCGAGTTCCGCGAGGTCCTCAAGATGGGCCGTACACAGTTGCAGGACGCGGTGCCGATGACGCTCGGCCAGGAGTTCTCCGCCTACGCCGTCATGATTGACGAGGACCGCCACCGTCTTGCCGAGGCCGTCGAGCTGATCCATGAGATCAACCTGGGTGCCACGGCGATCGGCACCGGGCTCAACGCCCCCTCCGGATACGCCGAGTCGGCCCGTCGCCACCTCTCCGAGATCACCGGACTGCCGCTGGTCACGGCCGCGAACCTGGTCGAGGCCACCCAGGACTGCGGCGCGTTCGTGCAGATGTCCGGCGTGCTCAAGCGGGTCGCCGTCAAGCTCTCCAAGAGCTGCAACGACCTGCGCCTGCTGTCCTCCGGGCCGCGCGCGGGCCTCGGCGAGATCAACCTGCCACCGGTGCAGGCCGGTTCGTCCATCATGCCCGGCAAGGTCAACCCGGTGATCCCCGAGGTCGTCAACCAGGTCGCCTTCGAGGTGATCGGCAACGACGTCACCATCACCATGGCCGCCGAGGCCGGACAGCTCCAGCTCAACGCCTTCGAGCCGATCATCCTGCACTCCCTGTCGGAGTCCATCACCCACCTGCGCGCCGCCTGCCTCACCCTCGCCGAACGCTGCGTGGATGGCATCACGGCCAACACCGAGGCGTTGCGCGCGAGCGTGGAGAACTCCATCGGCCTGGTCACCGCCCTCAACCCGCACATCGGCTACACCGCGGCCACCGACATCGCCAAGGAGGCCCTTGCGACCGGCCGGGGGGTGGCCGAGCTCGTGCTGGAGAAGGGCCTGCTGCCGGCCGAGCGCCTGGCGGACCTCCTTCGGCCGGAGGTGCTAGCCGGCAGCGGCACGGCGCGGGCGGTCTGACGTACGGCATCCGCGTGCCCTGGACTGGTGCGAGGCCAACGCCGTGCGTGTGTCCTGCCGCCGCGGTGCCGCGTCCTGCCATCGCGAAGCCTGGCCCCGTCGCACCCGGTGCAAGGAGGGCAACCTCGCACACTTCTACGACCACTGGGGCTACAGCGACCACGACGTGGTCGCCCAGCTCGACGTCGACCACGACGCTCAACCCGCCGGGGAAGCGTGCGCCTGCCTCCAGCCGCAGCCGGTCGCCCGGCTTGAACCGCAAGGCATCGGCACGCCGGAGCGTGCGCCAGGCGGTCTTCGGCGTCCGGCCGTCGTCGCTGTCGTCTCCCCGAGGACTGAGATAGAACGTTCGTCCGTCCTTCGGGTTCTCCAGCAGGGGCACGTACGGGGTGGGCATGCCGCACCCGGCCAGTAGCACCGCCGTCGCGCACAGGCCGCCTGCGGTACTTCGCCGCAGCAGACCGGCGAACCACCCGGTGCTCTTCCTGTCGGCCTGCCGCTGCAAGCCGGTGGCTCCGTCGCCTTCGTTCCGCTGGCGCAACATCGCTCCTGTCTGCTCGATGGCCGCGCGGACCCCGATTCGTGGGGGCCGCAGGCTTTCACCCTGACGTGAGAGCCCGGGATCGGCGGGCCAGCACCCGCGGTGCGGACCAAGACATTCCTGATTGGCCTCTTGCCGTACCGCCACGGCTGCCGCACACGAGACCGGCCCGCGTCCCCACGGCCGGCGCGGGTCCCACGGCGACCCGGGGACACTCCAAGGACAGGCGTGCGGCATGATGACGCTCATGTCCCCGCAGTTCCAACCGGTCCTGGAGCGCATCGCCGCCGAGATCGAACGGACCCCCGTCCGCGGCCGGCCCGCCGACTACATCCCGGCGCTCGCGGCCTGCGACCCGCGCAGTTTCGGCATGGCCGTGGCCGAACTGGACGGCACGGTGTACGGGGTGGGCGACTGGCGGGAGCCGTTCTCCACACAGTCCATCACCAAGGTCTTCACCCTCGCCCTCGACCTGGCCCGCGAGGGCGACCAACTCTGGGAGCACGTCGGCCGCGAGCCCTCCGGCAACCCCTTCAACTCCCTGATCCAGCTGGAGTACGAGAACGGCATCCCCCGCAACCCGTTCATCAACGCGGGCGCGCTGGTGGTCACCGACCGCCTCCACACCCGTACCGGCGACGCGTCCTGCGAACTGCTCGCCTTCCTCCGCTCGGAGTCCGGCAACCCCGCCCTGGACTTCGACAAGGAGGTCGCCGCCTCCGAGTCCGCGCACGGCGACCGCAACGCCGCCCTGGCCCACTTCATGGCGTCGTACGGCAACATCGGCAACCCGGTCCCGGTCCTGCTCGACCAGTACTTCCGGCAGTGCTCCCTCAGGGCCTCCTGTGCGGACCTCGCCCTGGCCACCACGTTCCTGGCCCGGCACGGCGTGCGCGCCGACGGCACGCGGCTGCTCACCCAGAGCCAGGCCAAGCAGGTCAACGCGGTGCTGCTGACCTGCGGGACGTACGACGCGGCGGGTGACTTCGCCTACCGGGTGGGCCTGCCCGGCAAGAGCGGGGTGGGCGGTGGCATCATCGCGGTGGTTCCGGGGCGTTGCACGCTGTGCGTGTGGAGCCCGGGGCTGGACGAGCGAGGCAACTCGGTGGCCGGGGTCGCGGCCCTGGACCGCTTCACGACCCTGACGGGCGTGTCGGTCTTCTGACCGGCGAGCGGTCCCGGAACCGGTCCGGCAACGTCTCCTCACATGCCGGTCACACAGGGGCCCCCGCCCGGAGACGGGTACGTCGCTTTACGGCCACCCGACGTTGACACGCTTCCCGAGTGTTGGCCATGGCTTTCCCCGTCGATCTCCGCCGCTGCCAGGTACTGGGCCTCGCCGGAACCGCCTTTCTCGCAGCGGGAGGTGAGACCGCGGGAGCCCTTCCGGTGCGTGAACTCCTGGCTCCGGCCTCCGCGCACGCCGTGCTCGGTCTGGTCGGCGCGTACTTCGGTGTCGTCCTGCTGATCGCGGCCTGGATCCTGCTCGGGCGGCTGATCCACGGATCCGAGCCGCCCGGCCCGCGCGCTGTGACGGGGATCCTGGTGCTCTGGGCGGCACCGCTGCTGCTCGCGCCCCCGCTGTTCAGCCGGGACGTGTACAGCTACCTCGCGCAGGGCGCCATGGTCGACGCCCACCTGGACGTCTACGCGCATGGCCCCGCCCGGCTCGGCGGCCCGCTCGCCGCCGAGGTCTCCCCGTTGTGGCGGCACACCGGAGCCCCGTACGGCCCGGTCTTCCTCGGCATGGCCTCCGCACTGTCCGGACTGACGCGGGGCGAACTCCCCGCCGGTGTCCTCGGGATGCGGGTCGTCGCGCTGCTCGGCGTCGGACTGATGGCCGCCGCGCTGCCCCGGCTCGCCCGGCACAGCGGCGTCGACCCGGCCGCCGCGCTCTGGCTCGGCGCCCTGAACCCGCTGGTCCTGCTCCACCTGGTCGCCGGCGCCCACAACGACGCCATCATGCTCGGCCTGCTCGGCGCCGGCCTGGTCGCGGCCCTGGGCCGGTGGCCGGCGCTGGGCGCCGTCCTCGTCACTCTTGCCGCGCTGGTCAAGGCGCCCGCCGTACTCGGGCTCGCCGCGGTCGTCGTCCTCCAGGTGGGCGCGGGACACGGCCGTACGAAGGCCGTCGTCACCACCGCGCTCGCCGCGTCGGCCACCACGGTCGCCGCGACCGCCGTCGCCGGCACGGGATACGGCTGGGTGGGCGCCCTCGACACCCCCGTCTCGCCGCGGAACTGGGCCCTGACCAGCCTGCTCGGCCGGGCGACGCGGGCGCTGCTGGAGCGGGTCGGCAGCGATCTGGCGCCCCTTGCGGTCCCGGCGTGGCACGCCTTCGGGATCGTGGCGGCCGTGGTCGGCGTCCTCGTCATCTGGCTGCGGCTGCGTCCCCGGCCGGTGTACGCGCTGGGCCTGAGCCTGGCGGCCGTGGCCGCCCTCGGCCCGGCGATCCGCCCCTGGTACGCCCTGTGGGCCCTGTTCCTCATCGCCGCCGCGGCGCCCAGCGCCCCGGTGCGGCACCGGGTGGCCGCCGTGACGGGTGTGCTCGCGCTCGCCACCCTGCCCAGCGGCGGTCCGGCCGACACCGGGCAACTGGTCCTGGCGGTCTGCGGCGGTCTGCTCGCCGTGGTCGTCCTGTGGCACGTCCACCAGGCGGCTCCGGCGCCCGCCCCGGCGCCGGGGCGGGCGGCATGATGCCGGCCCGCACCGACCGCGCGAGGCTGCTGTTCGTGCTCGCGCTCGCCGCCGTCGTGACCGTGTTCACCGCGAGCGTGCCGCTGCTGCGCGACTGGTTCGACCTGCGCGTCTACCACGGGGCCGTGGACAGCTGGGTCCACCACGGCGGGCGGATCTACGACTACCGGGTGCCCGGGACGCCGTACGGCTTCACCTATCCGCCGTTCGCCGCCGTCGCCATGCTGCCGATGGCGATGCTCGACCTGCGCGCCGCGATCGCCGTCGCGCTGCTGCTCAACCTCGCCGCCCTGGCCGTGGTGCTGCGCATCCTCACCGGACCGGCCTGGCGGCGTTACGGCTGGTACGGCTGCGCCCTGGGCGCCTGTGCGCTCGCGCTGTTCGAACCGTTGCGCGACACCATCAGCTTCGGCCAGGTGAACCTCCTGCTGCTGGCACTCGTACTCGCCGACGCCCGGCTGCTCACCACCGGCCGGGGCCGCTGGGCGGGGGCCGGGATCGGTCTCGCGGCCGCGGTGAAGCTCACGCCGGTGCTCTTCATCGGGCTGCTGCTGCTCGCCCGGCGCCCCCGGGCCGCCGCGGTGGCGAGCGCCGTCACCGCCGCGGCGACGACGCTCGCGGCCTGCGTGGCGCCCGACGCCTCGCGCTTCTACTGGACCGAGGCGATGTGGGACACCACCCGGGTGGGCCGACTGGACTACGTCTCCAACCAGTCACTGCAGGGGGTCCTGGCCAGGCTGGGTGAACCGGACCGCGCGGTGTGGGCCGTGGCGGTCCTCCTGGTGCTGTGCGTGTGGGCGTTCCGCGCCCGCCGGGCGGTCGCCGCGGGGGAGTGGACGACCGCGTTCGCCCTCACCGGCCTGACCGCCTGCCTGGTCAGCCCGATCACCTGGGTGCACCACCTGGTCTGGCTGCTGCCGTCCTTCGCGGTTCTGGTCCGCGCCGGGCACCCGCGGACCGCGGGCGCCCTGTACGCGGTGCTGTGCACCAGCGTGGTCTGGCTGTGGTTCGACGACGCGTCCGGTGTCGGAGGATTCCTCGGTGGCAACGCCTACACCTGGATCACGCTCGGACTGCTGCTGTGGCTGCCGGTCGGTCAACTCCGCTCGGCAGCAACGGCCTTGCCCCGCAGCACCAGCACCAGCACCAGCGCCACGGCCCCGGCACCGAGCGCGGCGGCACCGGCGATCGCCCCCGTCCGGGGCCAACGAGGCCCGGTGTCCGTGGCGGGCAGCGCAGCCGCGGGCAGTGCGGTCGCGGACAGTGCGGCCGGTCCGGAGCGCGGCTTCGCCCGGAGTGCGTCGAGCGAACCCACCGGCTCCACACGACCGGCCGCGGCGAAGCCCCAGTCGAGCAGTTCCCGGGCTTCCTCGTACACGGCGAAGCCGCCGCCCGCCTGAGGGTTCATCACCGTCACGACGAGCGTGCGCCCGTCCCGGCGGGCGGCGGCGACGATCGTGTTGCCGGCGTTGCTGGTGTAGCCGTTCTTGATGCCGATCAGCCCCCGATACCGCCGCACGCCGTCGTCTCCGGTCAGCAGCCGGTTGGTGTTCCGGATCGGGTACGACCGTCCGCGGCGGCCGGGGAACCTGGCGTCGACCGTGCCGCAGTACCGAGTGAACTCCGCGTTGCGCAGCCCTGCCCGGCCGAACACCGCGAGGTCGTAGGCCGAGGACACCTGCCCCGGCATGTCGTACCCGTCCGGTGACACCACCCGCGTGTCCCGGGCGCCGAGGGCACGCGCCTTGGCCTGCATCCGCGCGGCCGTGGAGCGCCAGCCGCCGCTGAGTCCGGCCAGCACGTGCACGGCGTCGTTGCCGGAGTTGAGGAACACCCCGCGCCACAGGTCGGCGACCCGGTAGGTGCGGCCCTCCGCCACTCCGACCAGGCTGCTGCCGGAGCCGATCCCGGTCAGTTCCGCCTCACGGACCGTGTGCCGGATGCCGCGCGGGAGGGCCGGCAGCACGGTGAGGGCGAACAAGGTCTTCAGGGTGCTGGCGGGAGGCAGCCTGCGGTGCGCGTTGTGTGCGGCGAGCACCTCGCCGGTGCGGGAGTCGGCCACCAGCCACGAGAGCGCGGAGACGTCCGGCACCCCGGGCACCCCGGCGCGCGCCCGGATCTGGGTTCCGGAGCGGTACAGCAGGGCGGGCTGCGGGGTCGCCGCCCGCGGCACGCCGGGCGGGGAGGGGTCGGCCCCCGTGTGCCCCGCCGCGGCAGCGGGCGCGAACGCGAGCAGGCCCACCGCGCAGAGCGCAGAGGCGGCCAGGGCAGCCCGGGAAGTAAATCCGATCGTCATACCGCAAACGTAGGAATGAAGTCGTCGCACAGGGCGCTGCCCGGGCCGAGCGGGGCCCGCGAGCACCCGGATGCCGCATGCCGGGCCGCCGTTCCCGGGCGATTCGTCAGTCGGCGGGCAGCGTCGGCCGGATACGGCGCAGGAACGTCGCGTTGTCCGGGGTTTCACGCATCCGCTCCAGCAGGGTCTCCATGCTCGGCTGGCCGTCGCGGGTCTGCAGGGCTCGGCGCAGACCGCGTACGGCGGTCAACTCGGCCGGGGACAGGAGGAGTTCCTCGCGGCGGGTGCCGGAGGGGTTGATGTCGACGGCCGGGAAGACGCGGCGGCCCGCGAGGTCTCGGCTCAGGCGCAGCTCCATGTTGCCGGTGCTCTTGAGCTCCTCGAAGAAGAAGTCGTCGGCGCGCGAACCGGTCTCCACCAGGGCGGTGGCGAGGATGGTGAGCGAGCCGCCCTCCTCGGCCAGGCGGGCGGCGCCGAAGAACCGCTTGGGGCCGATCAGTGCGGTCGCGTCGACACCGCCGCTGAGGGTGCGGCCACCGGCGGCGGCCGCGTTGTTGTGGGCCCGGCACAGCCGGGTCAGGGAGTCGAGCAGGATGACGACGTCCTCGCCCTCCTCGACGAGCCGCTGGGCCCGCTCGATGACGAGTTCGGCGAGTGCGATGTGCTGCCTGGGCGCCTTGTCGAAGGTCGAGGCGTGCACCTCGCCGCGCACGGAGCGCCGCATGTCGGTGACCTCCTCGGGGCGTTCGTCGAGCAGCACCACCATCAGCCGGGCCTCGGGATGGTTGCCGGCGACGGCGGCCGCGATCTGCTGCAGGAGGACGGTCTTGCCGGTCTTGGGCGGGGCCACGATGAGCCCGCGCTGTCCCTTGCCGACGGGGGCGAGCAGGTCGGTGACGCGGCCGGTGAGCCCGGCCGCCGGGTGTTCGAGACGCAGCCGCTCCTGCGGGTGCAGCGGTGTCAGCTCGCGGAAGTGGCGACGGCCCCGCTGCTCCTGCAGGCCGCGTCCGTTGATCCGGGCGACTTCGCTGAGCACCCGCTGGGCGCCGCGTACGCCGTCGATGTGGTCGCCCTTGCGCAGGCCGTACCGGCGGATCAGCTGGGGAGGGACCTGGAGGTCGGAGGGCGTGGGGTGGAGGTCCAGGGGGCGCAGGTGCCCCTTCCCGTGCGCGTCGATGTCGAGGACGCCGGTGGCGACTCGGGCCGGGGCCTGCTGCTGGACAGGAGGGTGTTCGAGTGTGGTGGTCATGAGGGGTGGTCCTTTCACGGACGGAAGTGCTTGGGGCATGCGGAGGAAGGAAGGGGTGAAGCCGCGAGGGGAGGCGGAGCGAAGACACGCCTCGGCGGCGGGAACGCACCTCGGGCACGGCGCATGAGGCCTGCGACGAGGTGGTGCTGGGAAGCCGATGTGCCGGCCGTGGAACGGCGGGCGGTGCGGCTGGTGGAGAGGAACTGGCACCGGCGCCCGGAACGGGCGTACACAAGTGCTGACAGCAATGTACCACGCGGTGCGCGGTCAGGTCAGTGACGCGGGACTCAGCGTTGGGCCAGCAGGCCGTACAGGAGGGGGATGCGCGGCTCGGGGAGCCGCCACCAGCCGGACGGCGTACGGACCATCCGCGGCCAGCGCTGCCAGGGCAGTTCGTCGCTCTCCCGCAGTCGTCGCACGGTCAGTCCCGCTCCCGTCAACGCGCCGACGACCTCTCCTATTCCGTGCATCCACTCGTAGCTGTCGGTGGCGCCCTGGACGGGCGGGCCGTCGGTGTAGGTGTGGGTCGCGTCCCGGCGTACGGGGCCCTCGCCGCCCAGGTAGTTGTGGCGCAGCAGCAGCTCGGGTCCCTCGCCGGGGGCGGGCTTGGGGCCCAGCGAGTTGAGCAGCGGATGGAACTCGACGATGTACAACCGGCCTCCGGGACGCAGGAGTTGGGCCACGACCCCCGCCCAGCGCTCCAGGTCGGGCAGGTAGCACAGGGCGCCCTTGCCGGTGTAGACGACGTCGAACCGCCGTCCTTCCAGGGCCTCGACGGCGTCGTAGACGTTCGCGCACACGTACCCGACGTCCAGCCCCGCCTTGGCCGCGATGTCGTTCGCCGCCGCCACGGACGCCTCGGAGAAGTCGAGGCCGACGGCCCGGGCCCCGCGCCGGGCGAAGGCGAGCGTCTCGGTGCCGAGGTGGCACTGCAGATGGAGCACGTCGCGGCCGGCGAGGTCACCCAGGTCGTCCCACTCGAAGGCGCCGAACCAGCGCTCGGGGTCGAGGTCCTGGTCGAGTCCGTAGAACCGGCTGGCGAGGTGGACGGGGGTGCGGGCGTCCCAGTTCGCCCGGTTGACCCGCATCAGCCGCTCGTGCTCGTCGGTGGTCATGACGGCATCCAACCGTGAACGGTCCCGGACCACCAGCCAGAGGGAAGCGGCGGCGGGCCCGCCCTTCGCCCCGGCCTCCTTTCGTACGACTCGTGCGACCGGCATGTCGATTTCGCGGGGTCCCGTTCGTCGGTGGGGTGTAGGAAGCTCAAGAGCACCGGGAGGACCCATGAAGTACATGCTGCTCGTCTGCGGTGACGACACCGCCGACGCCTCGGGGATGGCTCCCGTCGAGCCCTGGGTCGAAGGGCTCGGCGACCGCGGCGTACGACTGCACGGCCACCGGCTGGCCCTGCCCACCGACGCCGTCACCGTCCGGGTGCGCGACGGCGAAGTGCTGCGCACCGACGGGCCGTTCGCGGAGACCAAGGAGTATGTCGCGGGCTTCGACGTGCTGGAGTGCGACAGTCTTCAGGAGGCGATCGAGGCGGCCGCCCAGCACCCGGTGGCGGCCATCGGGGCCATGGAGGTGCGCCCCTTCTGGGAGGACGAGGACCACGAGGGCGAGATCCGCCGGCTCGACGCCGAACTCACCGCGGCGGCCCGCGAACGTGACGTCGACCGACTGCTGGCCTGCTACGCGCCGGACGTCGAGGCCTTCCACCTGGCCACCGGTCAGGAACCGCACGGCATCGACGCCTTCCGCAAGGCGGCGGACGCGGTGTTCGCGTCCGTTGACGGGCCCGTCACCCGCGAGGTGCTGGAGTTCCGCGTCCATGTCGACGAGAGCATCGCCTTCGGCCACGCCCTCGTGCGGCTGCGCGCCCCCCGCGCGGACGGCGAACCACTGGACGACATGGTGCGCGTGACCACCGGCTACCGGAACATCGGGCCGCGCTGGGTGATCGCCCACGAGCACGTGTCGGTCGCGCTGGAAGGACGGCCGTGAAGTACCTGCTGTTCGTCTGTCTGCCGGCGGGCGCCGAGGACGCACGCCCCTTCGACGGGGCCACCGCGCGTCTGCGCCCGCCGGACGACGCGACCACCGTGCGGGTCGAGGACGACGAAGTCCTGCTCAGTGACGGGCCGTTCACCGGGGACGACGCGTACGTGACCGCGGTCGACCTCGTCGAGGCCGACGACCTGGACGAGGCGATCGCGCTCGCCGCCCGGCACTCCTGCCTGGTCCGCGGCGGTCCGGTGGAGGTGCGGCCGGTCTGGGAGTGAACAAGGGGCGCGCGGCGAACGACGTCGAGAAAGCGGTCGCCGCCGCCTTCCGTGAGGAATGGGGCCAGGTCGTCGCCACCCTGATCAGGGTGACCGGCGACTGGGACCTCGCCGAGGAGTGCGCCCAGGACGCCTTCGCCCAGGCCCTCGGCCGGTGGCGCCGTGACGGGGTGCCGCTCCGCCCCGGTGCCTGGCTGACGACGACCGCCCGCAACCGGGCCGTCGACGTACGGCGCCGGGAGGCGGTGGGCGCGGAGAAGCTGAGGGAGGTGGCGGTGCTGGCGCGGGACGAGCCGTCGTACGAGGGCGAGGGTGAGGACGGCGGGGTGGGGGACGACCGGCTGCGGCTCATCTTCACCTGCTGTCACCCGGCGCTGCCGATCGAGGCCCGGGTCGCGCTGACGCTGCGCACGCTCGCCGGGCTCACCACACCGGAGATCGCCCGCGCCTTCCTCGTCCCCGAGGCGACCATGGCGCAACGCCTGGTGCGGGCCAAGCGGAAGATCCGCAACGCCGGCATCCCGTACCGCGTGCCGCCCGCCCATCTGCTGCCCGAACGGACGACCGGTGTGCTCGGCGTGGTCTACCTCCTCTTCAACGAGGGGTACGCGGCCACGTCCGGCGCCGATCGCGTCCGGGCGAACCTCTGCGCCGAGGCGGTCCGGCTGGCCCGAGTCCTGGCCCGCCTCATGCCGGACGAGCCCGAGGTGCTCGGTCTGCTCGCCCTCCTGCTGCTGCACGACGCCCGCCGGGCCACCCGGGTGGACGCGGCCGGCGATCCGGTGAGCCTGGAGGACCAGGACCGTACGGTGTGGGACCGGGCGGAGGCCGAGGAGGGCGCCGCCCTGCTGGAGAACGCACTGCGGCGCGGCCGCCCCGGCCCCTACCAGATCCAGGCCGCCGTCGCCGCCTGCCACACCACCGCACCCACGGCGGCGGAGACCGACTGGGCCGACATCGCCGGGCTGTACGGCGAACTGGAGCGGTTCGTGCCGTCGGCCGTGGTCCGCCTCAACCGCGCGGTGGCCGTCGGCATGTCGGAGGGGCCGCAAGCGGGCCTCACGCTGGTGGCGGAGCTGGAACGCGAGGGCGAGCTGGCCGACTACCACCTGCTGCCCGCCACCCGCGCCGACCTGCTGCGCCGCGCCGGGCGTCCCAGGGAGGCGGCCCAGGCGTACGAGCGGGCGCTGGAGCTCGTGGAGAACGACGCGGAGCGGCGGTTCCTGGAGCGGCGGCTCGTGGAGTGTCGATCCGCGTAGCGGCCGTTCGTCGGTGGAGTGACAACAGCTCCCACCACCGGAGGCCTGGCTGAGCGCTGTGCGCCGTGATGACCGACCGACGGCACCGGCCGCCCCCGACGCGTACGACGGGCCGGGCACCCCCGACGTCCGGCCGGCGGCGCTCCGCCTGGGCCGTTGACCGGCATTGTGATGCCAGTCACAGAAGGGCTAGGGTGAAGTCGCTCGGAGTACGCCGGGCGGCGTGTCGAACCGCGGTGCGCGACCCGGCCCGTCTCCGGGTGAGGGAAGTGATCCCCTTGTCCGTCGCCTGGGACGACATCGGCGGACTCGTCGATGCCCACGAACGTTTCCTGGCCGGGGCGCTCGTCGACGCCACGGTCCGGGACTCGGTGCTCGACTCCTGGAAACGATGCAGGTCGGCGGGGCTCGAGCCGGACCAGCTGCTGGTCCCGTACGCCCCGGACCTGATGCTGGAGGACCGGTTCCTGCGCGCCGCCGACCCGGTTCTGGCGGATCTGAGCGCGTCGCTCACCGAGGTCGGCATGACCATCGCTCTCTGCGACGCGAGAGGCCGCATGGTCCAGCGGCTCGGCGGCGACCGGCAGCTCCGCGACCGCCTCGACGAGGTGCGGTTCGCGCCCGGCTTCGACGCTTCCGAGCGGGTCGTCGGCACCAACGGCGTCGGCACCGCGCTCGCCGAGCGAAGCCCCGTCTTCGTCGTCGGCCGTGAACACTTCGCCGACTGCCTCCAGCCCTTCGCCTGCGCCGGAGCGCCCGTCCGCGACCCCTTCAGCGGACGTATCGAGGCCGTCCTCGACCTGACCTGCCTGCGCACCGACAGCGACCCCACCATGCTGCGGCTGGTCCGCGAGGCCGCCCGCGGCATCGAGGCACGGCTGCTGGAGCAGTCCACGCAGCGCGAGCGGGCGCTGCTCGCGGCGTACCGGCGAGCGGGCCCCGACGTGGGCGGGTGGCCGCGCCAGCCCCGACTCGCGGCAGCCGACCTGGGAGACGGCCGCGGCGACGGCGGCCTCGGCCGCATCGACCTGGCAGTACTGCGGGAGAAGGCCGAGGAACTCCTCGCCTCGCCCCAGCGCACCCTCGACGAGGTCGTCCTGTCCGGCGGCCGTGTCGCCACCTTGCTGCGCCGCCCGGTCATGGGCGCGGCGGGCGAGACCGGCGTGGTGGTCGAGGCCCGGATCCTCGGCGGACCACGACTGCGCCAGGCCGGATCAGCGGCGGCGGGGACGGGCTCGACGAGTCTGCCGGAGGCCGGGGTGACCGGGTCCGGATCGATGGTGGCGGGGGTGGCTGCGGCGGGACCGCCAGGGGCCGGGATGACGGCTGCCGAGGTGACGGCTCTCGGCGTGACGGGGGTCGGATCGGCGGCGGGCCCGCCCGGGGCCGAGGTGACCCCGGCCGGACCCGCCAAGGACGGGGCGCCTTCGGCGGGACCGGCAGAGGCCGGGATGACGGCTGCCGAGGTGACGGCTCTCGGCGTGACGGGGGTCGGATCGGCGGCGGGCCCGCCCGGGGCCGAGGTGACCCCGGCCGGACCCGGGGAGGACGGGGCGCTTTCGGCGGGACCGGCAGAGGCCGGGACGACCGCCGCCGGGACGCCCTCGTCCAACAGCGTGACGGACGTGCCGCCCGCACCCGCGCCGACGGCTGCCCGGGCCCTCGCGGAGGCGCCGGCCGCGCCGGTACCCGTGCCCGCGCCGACCGCGGGCGCCGGCACACTCCTGCCCGCCCCGCCCGCCAAGCCACCCGTGCCGACCCTGCGCCCGCTCGTCGCCGTGCCGTCCGTGACCGTCCCCGCCGCACCACAACCCGCGCCCGCCGCGGACACCGACTCCTCGTCGGCCCGCACCCGGCCCGGCGAGGACGACGGCGGGACCGACGACCGCCTGCTGCTCGTCGGCGAGCCGGGGGTCGGTCGGCTCGCCGTGCTGGCCCGCCGGCGCCTGGAGCTGTTGCACGACGCCGGCGTCCGCATCGGCACCACCCTCGACGTCACGCGCACGGCCGAGGAGCTGACGGAGGTGGCCGTCTCCCGGTTCGCCGACTTCACGGCCGTGGATCTCCCGGACGCGGTGCTGCAGGGCGACGAGCCGGGCCCGTTCGGATCCGGTGGCCAGTTGCGCCGGATCGCGTTGGGCTCCGTCCAGAAGGTGCCCTACCTGTACGGCGTCGGCGACCCGGTCCACTACCTGCCGTCCACCCCGCAGGCCCGCAGCCTGGAGAGCAGGCAGTCCGTACTCGAACCCGTGCTCGTCGAGGCCGAGGGCTGGCTTGCCCAGGACCCGGCACGGCTCGAACAGGTCCTCGCGGCCGGCATCCACTCCCTGATCACCGTGCCGCTCCGAGCACGCGGTGCGACCCTCGGCGTGGTCAGCTTCTACCGCTCCGAGAAGCCCGCCCCGTTCGAGGAGGACGACCTCTCCCTGGCCCAGGAACTGGCCGGCCGCGCGGCGATCTGCATCGACAACGCCCGCCGCTACACCCGCGAGCACAACACGGCCCTCGCCCTGCAGCGCAGCCTGCTGCCCCGGGGCCGGCCCGAGCAGAGCGCCGTCGACGTCGCCTACCGCTATCTGCCCGCGCAGGCCGGGGTGGGCGGCGACTGGTTCGACGTCATCCCGCTCTCCGGCGCCCGGGTCGCCCTCGTCGTCGGCGACGTCGTCGGCCACGGACTGCACGCCGCCGCCACCATGGGCCGGCTGCGGACCGCCGTACACAACTTCTGCTCCCTGGACCTGCCGCCCGACGACCTCCTCACCCACCTCGACGACCTGGTCGGACGTCTCGACCGGGGCGAGGGCTGGGCGGTGGACAACAGCCAGGCCGACTGCGGAATCGTCGGAGCGACCTGTCTGTACGCCGTTTACGATCCGGTGTCCCGGCGCTGCACCCTCACCCGCGCCGGGCACCCCTTCCCCGCCGTCGTCGCCCCCGATGGCACGGTGGAGTTCGTCGAGCTGCCCTCGGCGCCGCCGCTCGGACTCGGCGGGATGCCCTTCGAGACCGTCGAGCTGGAGCTGGCCGAAGGCAGCCAACTCGTCCTCTACACCGACGGCCTGATCGAGGACCGGCACCGGGACATCGACTCCGGCCTCGACCTGCTGCGGACCGTCCTGGCCCATGCCGACCGGGCGCCGGAGGACACCTGCGAGGCGGTCCTCGACGCCCTGCTGCCGGAGCGGCCCAGCGACGACGTGGCCCTCCTCGTCGCCCGCACGCACGTCCTGGGGCCCGATCAGGTCGCCCAGTGGGACCTGCCCAGCGATCCGGCGGTCGTCTCCCGTGCCCGCGCGGCGGTCACCGAGCAGCTGGCCGCCTGGGGCCTGGAGGACCTCGCCTTCTGCACCGAACTCATCGCCAGCGAACTGGTCACCAACGCCATCCGCCATGCCACCGGCCCGGTCCAGCTCCGGCTGCTCCGCGACCGCGCACTCATCTGCGAGGTCTCCGACGGCAGCAGCACCTCACCCCGGCTGCGCCGCGCCCGCACCGAGGACGAGGGCGGACGCGGCCTCTTCCTCGTCGCCCAGCTCACCGAACGCTGGGGGACCCGCTACACCCCGAACGCCAAGATCATCTGGACCGAGCAGCCCCTGCCGCACACCTCATGAGGCGACCAGCGCGTTGGTCGGGAAATCCGACAGGGTCAGTGCTGCCAGACCCTCACATAGTCGACCATCATGTCGGCGGGAGTCAGCCTTGGACCGCCGTGCTGATCGCTGACCCCGTTGTTGAGGATCAGGTACATCGGTTGTGACGTGATTCCGGACGTGATCTGTCCGACCTGCTTTCCGTCGTAGTAGTAGGTGACGGAACCCGATTTCCATTCGGCGCCGTACGTGTGCCATCCGGTGAAGTCACCGGACGCGCAGCCGCCGGGGCCGCCCGCATCGGAATGGAAGTGGTAGCACGCGCGGCCGCCCAGCCCTTCCATGACGTCCATTTCACCGTCGGTCGGCCAGTTCTGCCCGTCGGTCCAGAAAGCGGGCCAGTTGGCGATCTGTGAGTCGGACCCCGGTGAGTAGATTCTGGCCTCGAAAGCGCCATAGGTGAACTGGGCTTTGTCGTTGCTCTCGACCAGGCCGGAACGGTACGGGTAGGTGATGCCGTTGACCGTGGTCTGCTGCTGAACTGCCGTCAGGTGCAGCGAGCCGCCGCTGACACTGACCTGGGACGGGGCGTAGGCACCGATTTCGGCGGAATTGACCGGCTTTGTGGTGCAGGTGGGGCAGCCCAGCCAGTTGGGGTTCCACTTCGTGGAGTCGAGCGTGGTGCCGCTGAACTCGTCACCGAACACCTTCCGCCAGGTGCCGGGTATGCCCAGCGGAAGGGCCGAGTCGGTCACGGGGGTCTGGGTGGGTGTGGGTGCCGCGGTGGTGCCAGGGGTGACGGTCGGGCTCGGGCTGGTGCTCGGGCTGGGTGCCGAGGACGGGGCAGGGCTCGCACTCGCGGTGGGGCTAGGAGAAGTGCTCGCGCTGCCGGAGGTGAACGTCTTCGCCGGGGGCAGTTGGTACCGTTTGCCCTGAATCTTGTAGGTGACGAAATAGGTGTACGTACCTGCGGGAAACGTGCGGCTGCCCGACGTGAAGGTCGTCCCGGAGGTGCCCAGTCTCGCTGAGGTCGTACCAGGAAAGTCGAAGTGCGAACCGTTTCCTGAGCGCGCGGCGACCGTCAGTTCCTGCACTTTTGTCGTGCGGTCGGAATGGAGTGTCGCGGTGGCCGCGAATTGTCCGCCGGGTGTTGCCGCGACCGACAGGGAGTCGACGGTCACGGTGGCCGATGTCGATGCGGGCTGGCTCGCTCGCGCCGTGGTGCCTGCGGCGACAACTGCCGCGGCGAGGAACAGCGGCGACAATTTGTGGACCATGGTGAGCCGGGGACGGCGTCTTGGTTTCTCGCTTTTGGTCATGTGCATGTGGTGGTCAACCTTTCCCCCCGCGTGTCCGCCTGTGAGTTCGCGATGGAGTGACTCGAACGCACTGGACTTTGCGGGAGTCAATTCCGGTCCGCAACCACCGTGTGCACCGCGGGACGGGTTCGTTAAATCCTCCCGTTCTCAAATGTGTATGTGTCGGGGGCCGGTTGAGGGAATCGAGCCCCGTGCTGTGATGTGCGCCATAGCGGTTTCGCTTTCCCTGTATATGGGACCTAATGGGCAAGTCGCCCGATTCTTGACGGAAGTGCCGGGTCGCGGAGTCCGGCCCGGCTTGCGGGCACGCGGAAGACAGCCGTCCGTGCACCCCAGAACTCCACCACCGCATCCCAGCCACAGCCGCGCCATCGAGGTCGATCGGCGGCGCCTCCTCGCGTACCGACCAGGCGGCCCGGTTGTGCTCACCCGAACCGCGCTTCCGCCTCCCGGTGCGCCTAAGCTGATCCGGGTGTTCAGCCCCGAAGGCCCCAGTCTCCGCGAGCTCGCCGTCCAGGCGCTGTCGTCCGTCGAACGCGGTTACGACCTGCTCGCCCCGAAGTTCGACCACACCCCCTTCCGCACGCCCGAGCCGGTGCTAGACGCCGTCGCCTCGGCGCTGGGGCGCATGGGCCCCTTCGACGCCGGGCTCGACCTGTGCTGCGGGACCGGCGCCGGCGTGCCCGTGCTGGCACAGGTGTGCCGGCGGAGCGTCACCGGGGTCGACTTCAGCGCGGGCATGCTCGACGTCGCACGGGAGCGCACCAGGCCCGCCGGGCCGCAGGTGTCCTGGGTGCGCGCGGACGCCCGTGCCCTGCCGTTCGGCCCCGCCTTCGATCTCGTCGTCAGCTTCGGTGCCTTCGGGCACTTCCTGCCGCGCGAACTGCCCGGCCTGTTCGCCCAAGTCCACGGTGTCCTGCGCCCTGGCGGGAGCTTCGTCTTCCCCGTGCTCGCCCCGCCGCGCCCCACGTCCCCCGCCTACTGGATGCTGCTGGGCTTCGACGCCGTGATGCGGGTGCGCAACGCCGTGTGGCGGCCGCCGTTCGTCATGTACTACCGGGCCTTCCGGCTCTCGGAGGTACGGCGGGAGCTGGAGCGCACCGGATTCGAGGTGGACCTGCACACCCTGCCCGAGTTCGGGCGCCGACGGGACGGCAGCCCGCGGGTCCGGATGGTCGTCGCCCGACGGCTGCCGTAGCCGGGCACAGACGTCTGACCCCGGGGGGCCAGGCGAAGCGGCGTACCGACGGCAGGAGTTCTCGCTCCGAGACCCCGAATGATCGCCTCCTCCGCGCGCGGCCGGGCTTCACCGGGACGGGCTTGTCGCAGCTGCCCGGGTGTGGCGGGCCCGCCGTGTGCCACAGGCTGCCCGCCTTGCCCGCGTGCACCCGGCTGCCTTCCCCGGCACCTGCCGCCCCCGCCGCGACCGGCCGGTCGGCGCCACGGGATGCGGCTGCCCGCCACGGCAGTTGAGCGATCCGGGCGTCGATCGCCTCGACGCCTCGGGTTTCCGTCGTGCAGCGGTGCTTACGGCATCCGCGCCGAGGCCGGTGGCGTCACAACGCCCCGTACAGGGCGTCGATCAGTGCCATCTTCCGCGGGTCGTCGGCGATGTGAGGCCCCATGCGGTTCATCACGTACCCCAGTGACACTCCGGCCTCCGGGTCGGCCAATCCGCACGAGCCGCCGAAGCCGTCGTGTCCGAAAGCCCGCGGGTTGGGCCCGTACGACCCGTTCGGCCCGCTGAGCCACAGGCCCAGGCCTATCTCCGTGTCATGCTCGAAACCGGCGCCCAGCACCAGGTCGCGGCAGCTGCCCTGCCCCTCGCGCACCCGCTCGGCGGCCTCGGGGGAGAGGACGCGGTGACCGTCGTACGAGCCCCGGCCCGCGAAGACGCCGTAGAGCGCGGCGACGGCCCGCGTGGTGCCGTGGCCGTTCGCGGCGGGAACCTCGGCCGCGCGCCAAGCGGGCGTGTTGGCCTCGGCCGCGCCCACCGGAGGGTTGGCGATCGCGGCGATCGCGGCGGGCGTCAACTGACGGAACACCGCGGCCTGTTCACTGCTCGACGCAGCCGGCGGGTGCACCAGCTCGGCGACCCGCCCGGCCTCCTTCTCCGGCAGCCCGACGGTGAAGTCGATCCCGAGCGGAGCGGTCACCTCCCGCTCCAGGAACGCACCCGGCAGCAGCCCCGACACGCGTCGTACGACCTCCCCGACCAGGAAGCCGTACGTCAGCGCGTGATACCCGGACCGGGTCCCCGGCTCCCACCAGGGCTCCGTCGCGGCGAGCCGCCCAACGGTCAGCTCCCAGTCGCAGAGCTGGGCGAGGGTGTGCGGCTCGCGCAGCCCCGCCAGCCCGGCCCGGTGCGAGAGCAGATGCCGTACGAGGACCTTCTCCTTGCCCGCCGCGGCGAACTCCGGCCAGTACAGGGCCACCGGCGCGTCGAAGTCGAGCAGCCCACGGTCGGCGAGGATGTGCGCGCACAGGGCGACCGGGCCCTTCGTCGTCGACCACACGTTGACCAGCGTGTCGCGCTCCCACGGGCGGGTGCCCGCCGCGTCGGACCAGCCGCCCCACAGGTCCACCACCGTCTCGCCGCCGGCCACCACGGTGACCGCGGCACCCAGCTCCCCGCGGTCCCGGAAGTTCTCCTCGAACACCGTGCGCACCGCGCCGAAGCGCTCGTCGCAGTGGCCGTGGACCGCCGGCTCGTTCTGGGACATAAACCCTCCGTCGCCTTCCGGAAGTCCGGGCCGCCGTGCCGCGACCCGGGCCCCAAGAACATACCGACTGGTCGGACCGGGCGGAAGGTGTCGTACACGAAGGCGGAAGGCCTCAGAGAAAGAAGAGCGCCCCTTCCGGCTCGCGGTGACCCGCGATCGTGTGCCAGTAGTCGCGGGTCTCGACCGCCAGGCCGGCTCCGTCGAACCGCACGAAGACGCAGCCGGCCAGCGTGGACGCCTCGCCGGCCTCCTGGGAGAACACCCGGAACTCGGCCACCGCGACCCCGTCCCGGCCGACGACCGGCGGCGAGAACCGGACATCCGTCACCTGCTCCTGGGCGAACGACCAGCGCAGGTACTCCGCCAGTCCGGCCCGGCCGCGGTGTGGCTCGCGGAAGGGCATGGAACGGTGCACGCAGTCCTCGGCGTACAGCTCCAGCAGCCCCTCCACGTCGTACCGGGCCCAGGACCGCTCCCAGACGCGCACGAACCGCTCCGCGGCCTCATCCGGCTCCACGCGCGGCCTCTCAGGCGTACGACCGCAGCCAGCGCACCTTGGCCGCCTCCTGGTAGGGCCCGCCGCCCTCGTGGTCGTTGAAGTCGTACACCTCGATCGTCTTCTCTTCGTGCGCCCAGCCGTTGAAGGCCGCGAAGACGGTGGAGGGCGGGCAGGTCTGGTCCTCCAGAGCCACCGAGAACAGGGCGGGGGCCCGGCCGCGGGACGCGAAGTGCACGCTGTCGAAGTAGGAGAGGGTGCGCAGGGCGTCCTCGGCGCGGCCGCGGTGCGTCTTGAGGTAGAGGCCGATCTCCCGGTACGGGTGGCGGTCCGTGAGCGTCGCCGCGCGCGGGTAGTCGCACAGGAACGGCACGTCCGGCGCGACGGCCGCCAGGTCCGGGACCAGACCGCCCACCGCGATCGTGATGCCGCCGCCCTGGCTGGCACCGATCGCCACGGTGCGCGCGGGATCGGCCAAAGGATGCGAGCGGGCGGCCTCGACGGCACGCACCGCGTCCGTGAACACCCGGCGGTAGTAGTAGTTCTCCGGGGCGTCGATGCCCCGCGTCATGAACCCGGGGTACGCGGGCGCGCCGCCCACCGGGTCGGCGGTACCACCGCCGCCGCCCCAGGCGCTGCCCTGACCGCGGGTGTCCATCACGAAGTGCGCCCGGCCCGTGGACGCCCACAGCAGATGCTCGTGCGGCAGACCGCGCCCACCGCCGTACCCGACGAACTCCACCACCAGCGGGATCGGCGCGGAGACCTCGGCGGGGATCGTGAACCAGCCCTTCACCGGGTGGCCGCCGAACCCGGAGAACGTCACGTCGTACACCTTGACGGTGGACAGACCCGTGTCGACGAGTTCGAAACGGGCGTCCAGATCGTGCTCGCGTGCCTCCTCGAGCGTCTTGGACCAGAACGCGTCGAAGTCCTCGGGCTCGGTCGACGCGCTGCGGTACTCGCGGAGCTCGTCGAGCGGAAGGTCGAACTGGGCCATCTGGAACCGCCTTTGCGGAGAGAGCGTGCGGATGATCACACCGTACGGTGATGATCGGACGACTCGCCAGGTCTTTTGCCTCGCACGCGACTGCACGGCCCCATGACGTCTGCCGTCGAAGCGCCGGTCGAGCTGGTGGAACTGCTGGTCAGGGACGCCGAACTGCTCGTCGTCGACGGGGGCGGGGTATCCCGGGCGGCTGCGTGCGGTCACGGGTGGTCGGGTCACCGGTCCCGCTGACTGGGACGCGCGGACGAAGTCGCCCGGTCGGCGCGGTGAGACCCGGTGGAGGGTTGGCCACGCTGCGGGCCCGCTCGGGCGTGGACGACGGTGGTCGCCGTGAAGGTACGGGGCGACCGGGGCGAACCGGTGCTGCCGGGACCGGCGGACGCGCTGCGGACCCATGGCGGAATCGCGCGGGGTATGCGGCGGCAGAACTGGTCGCCGGGCCGGTCACGCCCTGCGGCGCGTCCACTGCGGCTCGGTGAGGGCCCAGTCACGTTCCCACTCGGCCATCCGGCGACGGTTGGCCGCCCCGCGTACGACGGAGTGGCCGAGGAGCACCACCGCGGCCGCGCCGCCGGCCGCGCACGCGCCGATGGAGAGCGTGTGCTGCCAGACCGCGCTCTCGTCCGGCGGCGGGAGCACGCTGCGGCCCTTGCTGTCGAACCACACGTCCACCACCTCACCCCGTTGCGACCCCGCCGGCACACGTGCGCTGGCCGTCCGCGGGCCGGCTCCCGGCTCCGTCCAGCGCACGGTGGCCCGGTGGGCGTGCTCCCGGCCGCCCTGCACCGAGGGCAGTGAGCCGGCGGTCCTGCCGATGACCTCCGCGCGGACGCGATGGCGCTCGGCGCGCTGTTCCACCGCGGCCGCGCGGGCCTCGGAGTGGGCCCATGAGGCGGCGAACGCCCCGACCAGGGGAGCTCCCACACAGATCAGCACCGCGACGGCCAGCACCGTCCACGCCTCGACGACGTCCGACCGGCGCCGCAGCGGACTGCGCCGCCAGCGCCAGCCGCGCACCCGGGTTCGCATGTCGACCTCCGCACCGCGCACGCCTGCGAGTGCCCCCAAGCATCCAGTACCCGTTTCCCCGGCATCGTTCACCGGCGGCCCCGCGTTCGGGCCGCCGGACAGGAGTGCCCAACAGGGTGGTGCCGAAACGCCAAAGGGCTCCGGGGGCTCCGGGGGCCGCGTGAGCCGGCCACGAGGGCACGGCGGTCACGTTCGGTGACGCGCAGGGCTCTGCCCGCGACGCGTTCGGTTCCCGCCCGTCAGCCGAAGCGTTCGATCCGGATACGGTCCACCGGCTGACCTGCCTCGACCAGCAGCCGCGAGGCGTGCTCGGCGAAGGCGTTGGAGCCGCACACATAGGCCTCCCACCCACCCGGAGGCTGCTCGGCCAGGAGCGGCGCCACATGTGCGGCGGACACACGTCCCACCGGCGCACCCTCCGGCGCGCTCCGCGTGAACACCGGCGTGGTCTCGGCGCCCAACTCCCGCGCGTAGATGAGCTCTTCGGGGCCGCGCGCCGACACCAGCATCCGCAACGGCACGGACAGGCCCCGCGCCCGGTGGTGGCGCACCATCGACATCAGCGGTACGACACCGGAGCCGGCGCCGATCAGCAGCGCCGGCCGGTCGCCGGGCCAGGCGAAGAATCCGCTCAGCGGACCGCGTACCTGGACCTCGTCGCCGGGCCCCGCCACCGTGTGGAACCAGCCCGAGACCTCGCCGCCCTCCACGTGGTCCAGGGTCAGCTCGATGTGCCCGGAGTCGTCGGGGGCGGACGCGATCGAGTAGTGGCGCTGCGCCGCGTAGCCGTCCTCGGCGGTCAGCCGCAGCATCAGGTGCTGGCCGGGCAGATGTCCCGCCCAGGCGGGCACCGCGAAGCGGTAGGTGGAGGCGCGCGGGGTCTCGCGGCGGATCTCGGTGAGCGTGGCGGTCTGCCACATCGAGGCGGCCCGGTTGCTCACGGCGATCCGCCCGGGCACGGCGAACCGCGTCGCAGGCGTGAAGCCGGAAGGAACGGAGTCGGGGGACACGAAGCCGGCGGTGGTGGAGGCAGGGGGACCGGGGGAAGTGGACGTCTCAGTCACCGGAGTACCGCTGCTCCTCCCAGGGGTTGCCCCGCTCGTGATAGCCGTTCTGCTCCCAGAAACCCGGCTCGTCGTGGTCGAGGATCCGCAGGCCCGCGATCCACTTGGCGCTCTTCCAGAAGTACAGGTGCGGCACCAGCAGCCGTGCCGGCCCGCCGTGCTCGGCGGCCAGTGGCTTCCCGTCGTACTCCCAGGCGATCCAGGCACGCCCGCCGGTCAGGTCGGCGAGCGGGAGGTTGGTGGTGTAGCCGGTGTGGGAGTAGGCGACGGCATGGGTCGCGGAGTCCTGCGGCCGCACCACGTCCAGGAACGTGTCCAGCGAGACCCCGCCGAACCGCACCCCGAACTTCGACCAGCTCGTCACGCAGTGGATGTCGCCCTCGTAGGCGGACGCGGGCAGCTCGTGCGCCTGTGCCCAGTCCCAGGTGCGGGGCGCCTCGACCAGCCCGTCGACTCGGAACGTCCAGTCGGCGGGCGTCAGGTCGGGCGTGACCTCCGCGGACAGGACGGGCCAGTCGTCTCCGGCGTCGTACTGGCCGGGCGGCAGCCCCGGGTTGTGGAGGCGGGCGCGTCCGGTGAAGCCTCGGGTGACGTTCATATGGGTCCAGCGTGTCAGCGACGGCAGTTCCTTACGCGCTCAACCGTACGCGCACGTCGGAGATGCCCCGGCTTCGGGGCAGCCCGCGATCATTAAGGGCGCGTGAACTCTCCGGCGCCCCGGGAATAGCGGACCGCCGCTCCTCCTTGCCGACTGGTGTCGCAACCCGTGTCTCATACATCCGCCTGACCGGCGGCGACAGCGAAGGAGCGTGGCAGCAGTGCCCAAGGCGTACGTCTTCACGAGGTACGGCGGTCCGGAGACCGAGGCCCTCGTCGAGGTGGCCCGGCCTGTGCCGGGCCCCGGCCACCTCCTGATCGCGGTACGAGCCGCCGGCGTCAACCCCGTCGACTGGAAGCTGCGCACCGGCTTCCGCCGTCCCGGAGGCACCGGCGACCGCGAGTTCCCCGCCGTCCTCGGCAGCGAGGCCTCCGGGGTCGTCGAGGAGGTCGGCGAGGGCGTCGAGGGGGTCGCCGTCGGGGACGAGGTCTTCGGCAACACGGCCGCCGGCGCCTACGCCGAGTACGCCCTGCTGCCCGCCGCGGTGGCCGCGCACAAGCCCGCCGCGTTGTCCTTCGCCGACGCCGCGACCCTGCCCGTCGCCGCCGCGACCGCGTACGACGGGATCCGCCAGCTCGGCCTGCCGTCCGGCGCGACCCTGCTCGTCACCGGCGCGGGCGGCGGCGTCGGCGCCGCGGTCCTGCAGCTCGCCCGCGCCTTCGGACTGGGCGCCGTCGGCGTCGCGAGCGTGGGCAAGAAGGACTTCGTCGAGTCGCTCGGCGCCGTGCACGTTCCCTCCGGGCCGAACTGGGCCGAGCGGGCACGGGCCGCCGCGCCCCAGGGCGTCGACGGGGTCTACGACCTCGTGGGCGGCGACGTGCTGTCCGAGGCGGCGCGGTTGCTCACCGACCGGACGAAGCTGATCACCGCCGGTGCCCCGCCCGAGGACGTGGAGCGGCTGGGCGGCGCCCGGGTGGCCCGAGCCCGCAACGCGGCCGTCCTGGAGGCGGTGGCGCACCTCGTGGTGAACGGCGACCTGAACCCGCGCATCACCGAAACGTTTCCGCTCGACCGGGCCGGCGAGGCCCTGCGCACGGTCGAGGGCGGCCACGCCCGCGGCAAGGTCGTGATCGAGGTCGCCCGATGACCATGGAAGCCGCACAGGCCACGGACGGGCCCCGGCCCACCGCGCAGTCCGCCGACCGCCCGCGGACCGGCGAAGCCGCCCACGTCCTCGACAACCCCGCCCGCGCCGCGCTGACCGGACCGCATGCCCACCTCGCCGAGCGGCACGGCCGGATCCTGCGCTACCCCATGGACGTCACACCGTGGCTGGCCCTCTCCGATGAGCCCGACGCCGACGACTGGGCCGACCTCGCGGCCCTCGCGGGCCCCGGCGCCGAGGTGCCGCTGCTCGGGTTCCGCGGACGTGTCCCCGACGACTGGGAGATCACTTTCCGCATAGAGGGCGTCCAGTTCGTGGACGACGGTCTGAGCACCGCCCCGGAACCCGAGGCGGTCCGCCTCGGCCCCGACGACGTGCCCGAGATCCTCGACCTGGTCGCCCGCACCCGGCCCGGCCCCTTCCTGTCCCGCACCATCGAACTCGGCACCTACCTCGGCATCCGGCGCGGCGGAGCCCTCGTGGCCATGGCCGGTGAGCGGCTGCACCCGCCGGGCTGGACCGAGATCAGCGCGGTCTGCACGGACCCCGCCTTCCGCGGCGAAGGCCTGGCGACCCGGCTGATCCTCGCCGTCGCCCACGGCATCCGCGAGCGCGGCGAAACCCCGTTCCTGCACACCGGCGCCGGCAACACCGATGCCATCCGGCTCTACGAGTCCCTGGGCTTCCGCCTGCGCCGGACCACCGCCTTCATGGCCGCCCGGGTGCCGGAACGGCTGCCCGAGGGACGTACGGCCCTACCGGTGTCGTAGCCGCAGGGAAGCGGCAGGGGAGTCAGTCCTCCTCGGAGCCGACCGCAGGCCAGGCGTTGTACCGCAGGAGATACCGGGCGAACCGCTCCAGGTCGTCCGCCGGCCAGTCCGCGAGCCGTTCCCGGAAGGCCGCGCGGCGGCTCTCGGTGACCTGGGCCAGGATGTGGCGGCCCGCCTCCGTGAGGTCCAGGACCTGGACGCGGTGGTCCTGCGGGTCCTGGCGCCGCTCGACGAGCCCGGCTCGCTCCAGGGCGCTCACCTGGCGGCTGACCGTGGACTTGTCGAGGGCGTAGTGCGCGGCCAGGTCGGTGGCGCGGCAGCCGCCGCTCTCCTCCAGGTGGCCGAGCAGGGTGTACGAGACCAGCGACAGCTCCGGATGCATCCGTCCGGCCGAGGCCCGGGCCCGGCGGGCGAAGGACGTCATCTCGCGATGGATGGTCTCCACGGCCGCGTCGTGGGCGCTTGCTGCGGGTGCTTTCACGGTTCCTCCCTCAGGCCACTGGTTGCATAATACAACTCGTGATCGTTGGGGTAGTGTGTCCGCGCTGTGCCCGTCGTGAACGACCAAGGAGGTGAGACCCATTACCGCTGTGTCAGGTCGGGTGCTCTCTCCTCGAACCGGCGCGGATCACCGCCAGTAGGCGGCCGCGAGAGCACCCTTCGGCTTCCGAAAGGCTCTCGGCTTCCATGCCTCAACTTTCGCCCTCGTCTCCTGCCTCTCCGTCGTCACCCGCTTCCCCTTCTTCGCCGCCGTCCTCCCGCTCGTCCCATGACGCCGTCGTGGCCGCGCTCCGCGCCGCCGGCTGTGTCTTCGCCGAGGACGAGGCGCGGTTGATCCTCGACGCCGCCCGTACCCCGGCCGAGCTGGCCGCCATGGTCGACGGCCGCGTCCTGGGCCGGCCCCTCGAACTCGTCCTGGGCTGGGCCGAGTTCCGGGGGCTGCGGATCACCGTGGAGCCCGGCGTCTTCGTGCCCCGCCGCCGTACCGAGTTCCTCGTCGGGCAGGCCGTCGCCCAGGTCCCCGACGCGTCCGTCGTGGTGGACCTGTGCTGCGGCTCGGGTGCCGTCGGCGCCGCCCTCGCCACCGCGCTCGGCCACGTCGAACTGCACGCCGCCGACATCGAACCCGCCGCGGTGCGCTGCGCCCGCCGCAACGTGACCGCCGTCGGCGGTCACGTCCACACGGGCGACCTCTTCGACGCCCTCCCCGCAACACTGCGCGGCCGCGTCGACATCCTGGCGGCCAACGTGCCGTACGTCCCCACCGGCGAGGTCGCCCTCCTGCCCGCCGAGGCGCGCGACCACGAGCCGCTGGTCGCCCTCGACGGCGGTGCGGACGGCCTGGACGTCCTGCGCCGGGTCGCGGCCGAGGCCCCCCGATGGCTCGCCCCCGGTGGCTGCCTCCTGGTCGAGACGAGCGAACGCCAGGCGCCGGCGGCCGTCGAGGCCTTTCTTCGCAGCGGTCTCAAGACGCGCCTGGCCGTGTCCGAGGAGATGTACGCCAACGTGGTGGTCGGAACCCGGCCGTAGTCGGCCGTGGCGCGACCGTGGGCCGACGGCGTTGCGCCCGCCAGGGTGTTGCCGGGCGGAGCCTTCGGTCGCGCCCCCGGTCGCGCCTGCCACGTCAGGTCAGGGGGTGGTCTGCACCCGGGCGATGAGCAGTGCCACGTCGTCGGAGTTGTCGGGCTGGTGCAGGGTGCGCAGCAGGAGGTCGCAGACCTCCTCCAGCGGGCGGTCGGGGCCGTCGAGCAGGGCCAGCAGGGCGTCCAGGCGTTCGTCGAGCGGGTGTTGCCGGGTCTCGACGAGGCCGTCGGTGTAGAGCACCAGCCGGTCACCGGGTTCGAGGTCGACGGTCGTGGTGGAGAAGGCGACGCCGCCCACGCCCAGCGGGGCCCCGGTGGGCAGATCGAGCAGCTCCGGTGGGCGGCCCGGACGCAGCCGGGCGGGTGGCAGGTGCCCGGCGTTGGCGATCCGGCACTGCCGCAGCTCCGGGTCGTGGACGACGTACACACAGGTCGCGATCGACTGGTCCGGGCCGTCGGTGATCCGGTCCAGATGCTCCAGGAGCCGGGCCGGGTCCAGGTCGAGGGAGGCCAGCGTGTTCGTCGCCGTGCGCAGTCGGCCCATGGTCGCCGCCGCGTTGAGACCGCTGCCCATCACGTCGCCCACCACGAGCGCGGTCTTGCCGCCGTCCAGCGGGATCACGTCGAACCAGTCGCCCCCGACCTCGGCGGTGGCGCCGGCGGGCTGGTAGCGCGAGGCGACCTCCAGGCCGCCCGTCACGGCCGGATGGCTGGGCAGCAGGCTGCGCTGGAGGGTGAGGGCGGTGTCGCGGGCGTTCTGGTACCAGCGCGCGTTGTCGATCTGCACGGCCGCGCGGGACGCCAGTTCCCGGGCGAGCAGCACGTCGTCCTCGGTGAACGGCAGCGGGCTGCGGGTGCGCTTGAGATCGAGGGCGCCGAGCACCTCGCCGCGCGCGATCAGCGGCACCGCCAGATAGGAGTGCACGCCCGCCCGGGCCAGCAGCTCGACCGCCTCGGGGGAGCGGGCGATGCGGGGCAGGTCCCCGGCCGCGACCTGCGCGACCAGGACCGGCTGTCCGGTGCGCACGCATTCGGTGACGTGGCGGTCGGGGGCGTACCGGGCCACGTGTCCGGGCGGGTCGGCGGCACGCAGGGCGTCCGGGGCGCGGTCCGCCTCGACGGCCAGGGCCCGGATGACGGCCGGTTCCGCCGGGCCGAGCGTGCTGGGCCTGCCCTGCACCACCGCTTCCAGCAGATCCACGGCCGCGATGTCGGCGAGGTCGGGCACGGCGACCTCGGCCAGCTCCCGGGCGGTGCGGTCCAGGTCCAGGGTGGTGCCGATCCGGGCGGAGGCGTCGGCGACGAGGGCCAGGCGCCGCCGCGCGGCCTCCGCCTCGACGGCCGCCCGGTGCTGCTCGGTGACGTCCGCCACCGAGCAGGCCACGCCCAGTACGGTCCCGACCGCGTCCTCCAGCCGGTAGAGCGAGACCGACCAGGCGTGCTCCTCCGCGGGATCGGCCGGTGTCCGGCCCACGCTCCGCTGGTCGAGCAGCGGCCGTCCCGTCTCCAGCACCCGGCGGGCCGCGGACTCGAGGGCCTCGGCGTCGATGTCCGGCAGGACGTCGCCGATGGCGCGTCCGACGTGGTCCTCGGCCGGGATGCCGTTGATCCGCTCCAGCGCCGGGTTGACGGAGACGTACCGCAGGTCGGTGTCGAGGACGGCCAGCCCGGTCGGGGACTGCGCGACCATCCGCGTGGACAGCGCCACGTCCCGCTCCAGCCGCCGTAGGGTCGACTGGTCGGCGGCGAGGCCCAGGGCGTAGACGTCGCCCCGGTCGTCGAGAAGCCGCATGTTGCGGAACTCCACCAGCTTCGTGGTGCCGTCCTTGTGCCGCACGGGGAACGCACCGGCCCAGCCCTGACCGGTCTCCATGACGTCGGCGAACAGCTTGGCGACCAGGTCGACATGCTGCTCGTGGATCATCAGGTGCGCCGCGTAGTGCCCGAGCGCCTCCCGGGCCGGGTAGCCGAACAGCTCCTCGGCCTGCGGGCTCCACAGCACGATGCGCCCTTCGGTGTCCAGGACGATCGATGCCACCCCGAGCACGTCGAGGAGCCCGCTCGGCTGCACCGGACCACGCACCGGCCGCGCGGCCGGGTCGCCGGACCGTACCTGCTGCTCGCCGCCCTCGGTCACCGGGCCCTCCCGGCTGCTCTCATTGCACGCACCGCCTTCGGCCGCCCTCGCGGCACGCAGTTCCCCCGTATGACTCCACTTGTTCTACCGCGTCCAGCCGTCTCTGTGACGTCACCGGGGGCTTCTTCCACCATCCCGCAACACGGCGGTGGCCGTCCGGCGAAGCCGGAGCACGGCGTCGTGACCGAGCCGACACCCCCGTCAGCGTATTGGTCTGTACATGACCATCCGGGCGGGCCACACTGTCCGCCGAGTACTCCCACCCCCCCCCGGAGGAGCCTTCCATGCCCCTGCGCGCCCGGCAACGTTGTCGGGCGGTCCTCGTGGCCGCCGTCGCCCTCACCGCCGCCACGGTCCTGGGAACCGCCCCACCCGCCTTTGCCGCCGACACCTGGACCGAGGCGGGCTCCGACCGCGCCGACCCGCTGACCGAGAGCCAGGGACTCACCTCCGTCGAGGTCCCGGCCGGGGCGGCCAACCGGTACACGGGGATCGGCACCATCCCCGTCGGCCTCAGCAGCCGCGGCTGGAACCACGTGGGCGACCCCGACACCTCCTACGACGGCCACTACATCGAGCCCTACCAGCGGGACTCCGGCACCACCAAGATGTTCCGCGTGCAGTCGCCGGACGGGACCTGGTCGGAGTACGTCCACACGCTGGGCTCCGGGGAGGCGCTGAACAACTCCTGGGTCGCCGTCTCGCCCGGCGGCCAGTGGATGCTGGCGGGGGAGTACGGCACCATGAGCCGGCTGCTGGTCTTCCCCACCCCGGGCGTCAACCCGGCCACCTCGCCCTCGGCGAACCTCCCGCAGGCCGCCACCGTCCGCCTCGACCACGCCGTACGCGACGTACAGGGCTGCGACTTCCTCAGCGCGACCCGGCTGCTGTGCTCCTCGGACGATCCCGCGGGCACGCTCTTCGGCATCACCAAGCCGCTGCTCCAGATCGACCTGACGGCCGAACCCAACGGCACGTCCGACGTCACCGGCCACGTCACCGCGCTGCGTCAGCTGCCCCTGCGCAGTTCCTGCTCGGGCACCTTCGAGGCGGAGGGCATCGACTACGACCGCCGTACCGGCACCCTGCGCGTGATCGTCGTGTCGCCGGGGTTCTGCGTCCTGACCGACAGCACGACGTACCGCTTCACGCGGGGCTGACCGTGCCGGCCGAGGGTGTGGGGCGGCGCCGGTAGTGCTCTGCCCGCGGTGGTGCTTATCTGGGGGTGGGGTGCGGTACCGCAGGGTTTGCCCCGCGGCACCGCAGCGCGGCCACGAGAGGAGCGATCACGATGGACAGCGAGCGACCGCACCCGGAATCCGTCTCCGTGGAACTGAGCGGCAGCAAGGAGGACGCCCGGATCGTGTTCGACACCCTCTGCGCGTGCTTCGGGTCCGACCGGGGCGCGGAGGACGTACCCCGGGACCACCACGAGGTGCGTCCGACCGTGTGGCTCGGCACCTTCGACGTGGCCGACGAGCACGAGGGCTGCCCGCCGGCCAGTCTCGGCTCGTCCGTCATGGCCGACGTGCAGGGCGGCTACTGGGCCGTCGACCGGTTCCGTACGACTCTGGACTCCCTCTTCACCGTGCATGACCTCACCACGGTCTCCGGCGACCAGGAGAGGGAACTGCACGTGCGGCTGGAGAGCCACTAGAACCGGGCGCGGCCGGCGCGCGGGACGAGTGGGCGACGATCGGATCGTCAAGCCCGCCGCGTTCCGCGCCGGCCGTCCCGGCGGCGTGCGACGCATGTGCGCGCTCGCGGCCTAGGGGCATCGGGCGGGGGCCCGGCCGCGCGCCGCCGTGCTCGTCGAAGATGCCGTCGAGTCTGCCGCGCGCCGCACGTCACCCTCCGTGCGGACTTCCCCGGCGTCCGACGTGGTCGGCATCACCCCTCCCCGATTGTGCAACTAGTTGCATAAAGCGGGTCCGGTCCTCTAGAACAAGAGGGCACGACACCGCCGCGCACGGAGGGCCCTGATGAGCCGTTACCCGCACCTGCTGTCCCCGCTCGATCTGGGCTTCACCACGCTGCCCAACCGCGTCCTCATGGGGTCGATGCACGTCGGCCTGGAAGAGGCCGAGCGCGGCTTCGAGCGGATGGCGGAGTTCTACGCCGCCCGGGCGCGCGGGGGAGTGGGCCTGATCGTCACCGGCGGTATCGCCCCCAACGACGAGGGACGGCCGGGCGAGGGCGGCGCGAAGCTCACCACCGACGCCGAGGCCGAGCAGCACCGCGAGATCACCGAGGCCGTGCACCGCGAGGGCGGCCGGATCGCGATGCAGATCCTGCACTTCGGCCGGTACGCCTACCACCGGGACCTCGTCGCCCCCAGCCCCCTCCAGGCGCCGATCAGCCCCTTCGTGCCGCGCGAGCTCACGGACGCCGACGTCGAGAAGACCATCGACGACTACGTCCGTACCGCCGGCCTGGCCCGGCAGGCCGGGTACGACGGCGTCGAGATCATGGGCTCCGAGGGCTACCTGATCAACGAGTTCATCGCCGCGCAGACCAACCACCGCACCGACCGCTGGGGCGGCTCGTACGAGAACCGCATGCGTTTCCCCGTCGAGATCGTCCGGCGGGTGCGCGAGGCCGTCGGCGAGGACTTCATCCTCATCTACCGGCTGTCCATGCTGGACCTGGTCCCGGGCGGCTCGACGCTCGACGAGGTGATCACCCTCGCCCAGGCCGTCGAGGCCGCCGGGGCGACCATCATCAACACCGGCATCGGCTGGCACGAGGCCCGCATCCCCACCATCGCCACCTCGGTGCCGCGCGGCGCCTACACCTGGGTGACCAAGCGGCTGATGGGCCAGGTGTCCGTCCCGCTCGTGACCACCAACCGCATCAACTCCCCCGAGGTCGCCGAGGAACTGCTCGCCGACGGCTGCGCGGACATGGTGTCCATGGCCCGCCCGATGCTCGCCGACCCCGACTTCGTCGCCAAGGCCGCGGCCGGCCGCCCCGAGGCGATCAACACCTGCATCGGCTGCAACCAGGCGTGCCTCGACCACACCTTCAGCGGCCGGATCACCTCCTGCCTGGTCAACCCGCGCGCCTGTCACGAGACCGAGCTGGTCCTCGCCCCGACCCGGCTGCGCAGGCGGGTGGCCGTCGTCGGCGCGGGACCGGCCGGTCTCGCCTGTGCCGTCAGCACGGCCGAGCGCGGCCACGCGGTGACGCTCTTCGACGCCGCGAGCGAGATCGGCGGCCAGCTCAACGTCGCCCGCAAGGTCCCCGGCAAGCAGGAGTTCGACGAGACCCTGCGCTACTTCCGCCACCAGCTCGACGCCCACGGTGTCGACGTACGGCTCAACACCTGGGTGGCCGCCGAGGACCTCGCCGACTACGACGAGGTCGTGGTCGCCACCGGCGTCACCCCGCGCACCCCCGACATCCCTGGCGTCGACCACCCCAGCGTCGTCGGTTATCTCGACGTCCTGCGCGACGGCGCCCCCGTCGGCGACCGCGTCGCCATCCTCGGCGCGGGCGGCATCGGTTTCGACGTCGCCGAATTCCTGACCGACGGCGGCGACAAGACGAGCGAGGACCCGGCGACGTACTTCCGCCAGTGGGGCGTCGACATGGACTACGCGGCACCCGGCGGACTCACCGCCCCCGAGCGTCCCGCCCCGCCGCGCACCGTCCACCTCCTTCAGCGCAAGACCACCAAGGTCGGCGCCGGCCTCGGCAAGACCACCGGCTGGATCCACCGCACCGAACTCAAGCACCGCGGCGTCACGATGGTCCCGGGTGTGCGCTACGACCGGATCGATGACGCCGGCCTGCACGTCACCGTCGGTGACACGAGCACGGTGCTGGAGGTCGACACCGTCGTGCTGTGCACGGGGCAGGATCCGCGCCGTGACCTGTACGAGGCACTGCTCGCCGCGGGCCGCAGCGTCCACCTCATCGGCGGTGCCGACCTGGCCGCCGAACTGGACGCCAAGCGCGCCATCAAGCAGGGCACCGAGCTGGCGGCGGCACTGTAGGGCCGTATGACGGCCTCCCTAGGATGACCCCATGTCACTCCCGCACGCGATCCTCACCGCCCTGCTCGAAAGGCCGTCGTCGGGCCTGGATCTGACCCGCCGGTTCGACCGGTCGATCGGCTACTTCTGGTCGGCGACGCATCAGCAGATCTATCGCGAGCTGGGAAAACTGGAGGCCGAGGGCTACATCAGGGCGCTGCCCGCCGAGCAGCCGGCGCGCGGGCAGAAGAAGAGCTACGAGGTCCTGCCCGCCGGCCGCGCCGAACTCGGGCGGTGGACGGCCGCGGCGCAGGACCCCAAGCCGCACCGCGACGCGCTGCTCCTGCGCCTGCGCGCCGCGGCCGTCGTCGGCACCGCGGGTCTGGAGTCCGACCTGCGCCGCCATCTCGACCTGCACCGGCTGCAGTTGGCCGAGTACGAACAGATCGAGCAGCGCGACTTCCCGCCCGGCCACGACAGCGCGCAGGCCAGGCTGCAGCACCTGGTCCTGCGCGCGGGCATCGAACTGGAGACCTTCTGGACGCAGTGGCTCACCGAGGCCCTGGCGGAACTGCCCGCTCTCGAAGAGGGGCTCGGCCAGGGCCCGCCCGGCGGATCGGGTCCCTAGAGCCGGTAGGGCTTCGAGCGGCGGCGCAGGAACCAGACGGTGGCCAGGGCGCCCGCCCCCACCAGGGTTCCTCCGGCGACCAGCGTGAGCGTGCCGTAGTCCTTCGTCGCGCCGCCCACGCCGCCCATGACACCCCGCGACGGCGTGGCCGTGGCGGAGACCGTGGGAGTGGACACGGGGGTCACGATGACCGACTGGGTGCCCGCGGTGCTGTTGTCCGCGCAGCGGACGATGACGGTGTAGGTGCCCGCGCTCACGCTCGACCAGGCCGCCGACTGAAGGTTGCTCGTCCCGGACAGCGACACCTGGCGGCCCTGTGCGAAGGTCGCCTGGCTGCTGTTCAGGAGTGAGGCCGTGCCCCAGTTGCCGTTGACCTGCGTACAGGCGCTGGTCGTGACGGAGACCGTGGACCCGGTGGTGCTCACGGAGATCCCCGGGCCGGCGGCAGCCGGCGTCGCGGTCAGGGCGAGCGGCAGCGCGGCGGCGGCTGCCACGGTCAGGCCGGAGCGGAGCAGAAGCTGAGTAGTGTCCATGGACCTGTTCCTCCGGCGGCACGGTTGGCGGTACATCCCTTGCGCCGCCGAGGATTGGGAACGCCCGTGCTGCCCTCAACGGGAAGCCAACGTGCCCACGGCCCGTCCCGCATGCGGACGGCGTCCGGTCGGGTGACGCCTTCCGTCGTCCGGCCGCGGTGGGAGCGGAGGCGGGAGCGGTCGTCACGGCCGCGGGGTGGCGCCCGTGGTCACCGTCCGCTCCGCGGAGAAGCCTCCCCAGGTGCCGTCCGGCAGCTTCGCCCGGATCCGCACCCGATGACTGGCGCCGGCCTCCCGTCCCAGGTAGAAGCCGTATGTCGCCCGGTCGCGCGGCGCGGACCCGCCGAACACCAGCGAGGTGGCGGGGCGGCCGTCGAGGTGGACCTGGTACTCCGTGACCGTCCCGCCCGTGCGTGGCGGCACCCAGGCGAGGTCGAGGTGATACGCCCCGTCGGCGCGCCGGGTCGTCGCCTCGAAGCCGGTGGGAGCCGTGTCCCGCCCGTCGTCGGTGCCCGCTGTGGTGAGGCGCAGCGGAGCACCGGCGGGCGAGACGTTGTCGGCCGCGTCCCTCGCCCGCACGGTGAAGGAGTAGCGGGTGCCCGGACGCAGCCCCGTGACCACGGTCGCCGTCTGGTTCCCGCCCACACTGTGGATCTTCGTGGGGCCCTGGTGGATGTCGTACGACGCCACGGCCCGGTCGTCCGTCGAGGCGGCCCAGGACAGCTGGACCGCCCGGCTTCCGGCCGCTCGGCCCCGCAGCCCGCCCGGCCGCGTCGGGGCCGAGCGGTCCGCCGCCACGACCGCCGGAGTGGTCGCCCGCACCTCCTGGCTGCGGGGCCCGAGGCGCCCCTCGGTGTCCCTCGCCCGCACGGTGAAGACGTACACGGTGGACGGCCTGAGCCTGGTGACGTCGACCATGTGCCGAGAACCCGGTATCTCCTGGATTTTGGTGGTGTCGCGATACACCTCATAGGCGCCGACACCGGGGCCGGCATCCACCGACAGCGCGTTCCACATGACGTGCACGCTCGTCGCACTGCCGGCGGTGGCGGTGACGCCCGTCGGTGCCGCGGGCGGCCGGCCGCTCTCGCCGTCGGCCGTCCCGTCCCCTCCGCAGGACGCGATCAGCGCGAGCGCTCCGCAGAGCGCGAGGCGACGGGGCAGGGAAGCGAGGACGGGAACGCGTCGCACGGCTGCCTCCCGGAGGGCATGGCGGGCATTGGTCCGGACCAATATGGCGCGCTGGCGCGAGCACATCAAGGGGGCGTGGGGAGCGGGCGCCATTCGGTGACCGCCCGGCGGCGGCCGTCCTCGGGGGTGTCGGCGACGGCGCGTCGGACGTTTCGTATGCTGAACGCCCTCGCGGCTGAACTCCCCCTGCAGAGTGGGCGGTTCACGCCGCCGCGCGGGCCGCTGTCGTCGCTGATCCCGCGCCGGTGCGGGCGGCCGGGAGGCCGGAGTCCTTCGCGGACCCGGGCTCCCGGCCCCTGTCGGCCGCTCTAGGACGTGCTCCGTCCGGCCCCCCAACAGTGGCCGCGTGATCGACGCGCCGTCAGATTGGGCTGAGTGTCCGGCAACGCCTCCCAGGAGGTTCTCATCGTGCGTGCCCAGTCACTGACGCTGGCCGCGGCAGGCGCCGCCCTCCTCGCCTCGACGGCACCGCCCGCCACCACGCCGGTCGCGGTGCCCGCCGCCGAGCCCCGCGTCGTCCGGGAGGAGAGGGTGTCGCGGAGCGCGGGCGACGTCCGAGCCGCCGACCTGCTGGCAAAGGTGCGTGACTGCGTCCCCGTCTCCCGCGGCCGCTATCGCAGCGACGACGGCAGGCCCGCGAGCACGCCCGTCTGTGGTACCCGGGACGCCGTGTTCTGGCGGGCCGACCTGGACATCGACTGCGACGGCCGGGCCGGCCGCCGCTGCAACCGCCGCAGTGACCCGCTCTTCTCCGACGCCACGGCCTATCCGCAGTCCGACGGCCGACACCTGGACGCCGAACGGCTCCCGTACATCGTCGTGCCCGGCCCGAGCCGCATCTGGAACCACGGCGACGACGGCGTACGCGGCGGATCGGTGGCGGCCGTCGTCCACCGCGACCGCGTGCGCTACGCGGTGGTCGGCGACGTCGGCCCGCGCGACCTCATCGGCGAGGCGTCCTATGCCACCGCCAAGGCCCTCGGTATCCGCCCCGACCCGCGCGCCGGCGGCACCGACTCCGGCGTCACCTACATCGTGTTCAAGGACACGCAGGTGGCGCCCATCGAGAACCACGCGGCCGCCGTGATGGTCGGGGAGCGGCTGGCGCGGCAGTTCGTCCGCGGTCGGTGACGACCCGTCGGGGCGGTCCGTGCGGACCGGTGACCGTCTCGTGGGGCGCCGGTGCCCACCCGGCGGTGCGTCAGACCGCGGACCAGCCGTCGTCGACCGGCAGGACCACGCCGTTGATGTTGCTCGCCGCGTCCGAGGCGAGGAACACGATGGCGGCGGCCTGCTCCTCGGGCCGGGCGACGCGGCCGAGGTTGACGAAGTGCGGGCCGAGCGCCGTCGGCCCGTGGGCACCCTGCTCGACGTCCACGACGATGCGGGTCGCCGTACCGCCCGGCGCGATGGCGTTGGCCCGGATGCCCTGCTTGCGGTACATGACCGCGAGGTTCTTCGTCAGCCCCACCATCCCGTGCTTCGAGGCCGTGTACGCGGCGCCCGCCGCGCTGCCGCGCAGGCCCGCCTCGGAGGCGGTGTTCACGATGGCGCCCTTGCCGGCCGCCAGCATGTGCGGCAGTACCGCGCGGGTGAGCAGGAAGGGCGCGGTGAGGTTGACCCGGATGACCCGCTCCCACTCCGCGTCGCTCACGTCCGCGAGCGCCGACATGCGGTCCATGATCCCGGCGTTGTTCACCAGGACGTCCACCCCGCCGAAGCGCTCCACGGCGGTCGTGGTCACCTGGTCGACGACGGCCTGCTCGCTCAGATCGCCGGTGACGGCGACCGCGCTCCCGCCCGCCTGCTCGATCTCCTCGACCGTCTGCTGAGCACCCTCGGCGTTGAGGTCCGCCACCACGACGCGCGCGCCCTGCGCGGCGAAGGCCAGTGCGGCGGCCCGTCCGATGCCCGAGCCCGCCCCGGTGACGATGACGCTGCGTCCGTCGAATCCGCCGACCATGTGGGGCTCCTGTCAGTAATTTCGAAGGTGAGATGCCCGGTGCGTCCACACCCT
The DNA here is from genome assembly GCF_019049245.1 of Streptomyces sp. AC555_RSS877. Lineage (GTDB taxonomy): Bacteria > Actinomycetota > Actinomycetes > Streptomycetales > Streptomycetaceae > Streptomyces. Next base: position 94,591 of record NZ_JAGMUK010000218.1, read on the forward strand.
ACGACTTCATGTCTGCGAGTGACATAAACTCGACGGAGAGAACCCGGAGAGGGACCGCCACCCAGCCGGAGGAACCGATGACCGCCCCTCGCGTCCGCACGGGACGACCACCCCTGACCGAGGAGCGCAAGGCCGAGATCAGGCTGGAGATCGCCCGGGCCGCGGTGGACCTGTTCGTCGCCCAGGGCGTCACGGCGACCACCGGTGAGCAGATCGGACAGGCGGTCGGCGTCTCGGCGCGGACCGTGTGGCGCTACTTCCCGAGCAAGGAGAGCTGCGTCCGGCCACTGTTCTCACAGGGCATCGACGTGATCGCCGCCTGTCTGCGGGACCGGCTCCCCGGTCAGCCCCTGGAGGAGCTCTTCGACCGGACGCTCGCGAGGGAGCTCGGTCCGGTCGGCGGCCCCGCCCGCGCCACCGTCGGCGCCCTGGTCCGGCTCACCCGCACCGAGCCCGGACTGCGCGCCGTCTGGCTCCGGACGTACGACGAGGCCGAGCCGGCGTTCGCCCGCGCACTGGCCGACCGGGCCGGGCTCGCCCCCGAGGACCTGCGGCCGACGATCCAGGCGGCGATGTTCAACGCCGCCCTGCGCGCCGGGGTCGAGCACCACGCCTGGCGCACGGCCGACCCGTCGGCCGACCCCGCGACGGCGGAGGCCGAGCTGGTCGCCACGCTGCGCTCGGCCCTCGCCGTCGCGGCCGAAGGGGTCATCTAGCCGTCCGAAGGGGCATCACACCTTCCGGTAGGTGTACGCCTCCACGGCCGCCGCCTCCACCGCCGCGAGGTCGGCTCCCGTGGCCGCCGTGACGACCGCGGCCACCGCCCCCTCGACGAACGGGGCGTCCACCAGGCGGGTGTTGGCGGGGAGTTCGTCGCCCTCGGCGAGCAGCGCCTTCACGGTGAGGACGGCGCTGCCGAGGTCGGCGAGGACGGCGACGCCGGCCCCCCGGTCCACGGCGGCGGCCGCGGCGGCGATCAGCTCCGCGCTGGTACCGAGCCCTCCGCCCTCGGTGCCGCCCGCCGGGGCGACGGGCACCTCGGGGCCGCCACCCGCCAGCCCCTTGGCCAACTCGGCCACCGACGCGGCGACCTCGGCGCTGTGCGACACCAGTACGATCCCGACCAGCTTCCCGTCACTCACCGGCCGCCTCCGCGAGTCCCGCCACGAGGAGCGACGCCGACGTGGCACCGGGATCCTGATGCCCGATGCTGCGCTCCCCGAGGTAACTCGCCCGCCCCTTGCGGGCCTGCAACGGCGTGGTCGCCAGGGCGCCCTCCTCGGCGGCGGACCGGGCCGCGACGAAGCCGTCGCCGAGCGCGTCGAGGGCCGGCACCAAGGCGTCGATCATGGTCTTGTCGCCGGGCGCGGCTCCGCCGAGCGTCCTGACCGCGTCCACGCCCTCGCGCAGCGCCTCGGCGAACCGCTCCTCGCTGACCTCGCCGGCGTCACCGAGCGCCTTGCCGGTGCGGCGCAGCAACGTGCCGTACAACGGCCCCGAGGCGCCACCGACGGTCGAGATGAGTGTGCGACCGGCGAGCATCAGGACCGCCCCCGGCGTGTCCGGCGCCTCCTTGTCCAGCGCCGCGGTCACCGCGGTGAGCCCGCGCCGCATATTGCTGCCGTGGTCGGCGTCCCCGATGGGCGAGTCGAGGGCGGTGAGCCGTTCCGCCTCGCGGTCGACGGACGTGGCGGTCGCCGTCATCCAACGGCGGAAGAAGTCGGCGTCGAGCACTGGATCTCCTTGCGTGGTCGGTACGTCGTGTCCGCTGGGCCTCGCCCGCTCACACCCCCCAGCGCAGTCCCGCCGTCTTCACCGGCGCGTCCCACAGACGCAGCAGTTCCTCGTCGATCTGGCACAGGGCGACCGAGGCGCCGGCCATGTCCAGGGAAGTGACGTAGTTGCCGACGAGGGTCCGGGCGACGGCGACCCCGCGCTCGGCGAGCACCCGCTGCACCTCGGCGTTGAAGCCGTACAGCTCCAGCAGCGGCGTCGAGCCCAGGCCGTTGACCAGGACGAGGACGGGATTGCGCGGGGTCATGTCGTCCAGGATCGCGCCGACCGAGAAGTCGGCGATCTCCCGCGAGGTCATCATCGGCCGCCGCTCCCGGCCGGGCTCGCCGTGGATTCCGATGCCCAACTCCAGCTCGCCGGGCGGCAGATCGAAGGTCGGGCTGCCCTTGGCCGGCGTGGTGCAGGCGCTCAGCGCGACCCCGAAACTGCGGGAGTTCTCGTTGACCTGCCGGGCGATCGACTGCACCCGCTCCAGGGGCTGCCCCTCGTCGGCCGCGGCCCCCGCGATCTTCTCCACGAAGAGCGTCGCACCCGTGCCGCGCCGCCCGGCGGTGTACAGGCTGTCGGTGACCGCCACGTCGTCGTCGACCAGGACCTTGGCGACCTGGATGCCCTCGTCCTCGGCGAGTTCGGCCGCCATGTCGAAGTTGAGCACGTCGCCCGTGTAGTTCTTCACGATGAACAGCACACCGGCACCGCTGTCCACGGCCGCCGCCGCCCGCACCATCTGGTCCGGCACCGGTGACGTGAACACCTCGCCGGGGCAGGCCGCGGAGAGCATCCCGGGTCCCACGAAGCCACCGTGCAGCGGCTCGTGCCCCGAACCCCCGCCGGAAACCAGGGCGACCTTCCCCGCCACGGGGGCGTCCCGCCGGACGATCACCCGGTTCTCGACATCGACGGTCAACTCGGGATGGGCGGCCGCCAGGCCACGCAGCGCATCGGCGACGACGGTCTCGGGGACGTTGATCAGCATCCTCATGGGTACCTCCTGGTGAGACTGGAAGATGAGCCTCTGACCTCTACGGGAAGTATCAATGCTCAGGCAGCGTCGGTCACCTTCACGGGCGGGCGCCGTCGGTCTCGGCGCGGCGATGGGGGCGACCCGCCGGCCGCCTACCCGAGCGTGGCCAGGAACTTCCCCAGGCGGGCGATTCCCTCGCGGAGGTCGTCGGCCGACGCCGCGTAGGAGAGGCGGACGTGGGTGTCCGCCGTGCGGACGCCGAAGTCCCGGCCAGGGGTGAGCGCCACGTGCGCCTCCTGGAGCGCGCGTTCGCAGAACTCCCACGAGGTGAGTCCGGTGTGGGCGACATCGAAGTAGACGTAGAACGCGCCGTCGGGCGGGACGGGGACCGGCAGGCCGATCCGGGCCAGGCCGTCGAGGACGAGCGCGCGCCGCTCGGTGAACTCGACCCGGCGTTCCTCGCAGACCGCCAGGGACTCCGGGCTGAAGCAGGACAGGGCCGCATGCTGCGCGGGAGTGGACGCGCACAGGAAGTAGTTCTGGGCCAGACGCTCCAGCGCCGGCACGAGGACCTCGGGAACGACGCACCAGCCCAGCCGCCAGCCGGTCATGCCGAAGTACTTCGAGAAGCTGTTGATGACGATGGCGTCGGGGTCGTACGACAGCGCGCTGCGCGGCGGCTCGCCCTGGGCGTCGTGGTCGCCGAGGTTGAGGTAGATCTCGTCGACGATGCGCCACGCGTCGCGTTCGCGGGCGAACTCGCAGATGGCCGTCAGCTCGTCGGCCGGGACGGAGGTACCCGTCGGGTTCGACGGGGTGGCGATCATGACGCCGCGGGTGCGGTCCGTCCAACTCGCCCGTACCGAAGCGGCGTTCAACTGGAAGCGGGACGCGACGGTGGTGGGAACGAGCGTGACGTCCGCGCCGAAGCTCTCGACGATCTGACGGTTGCAGGGGTACGACGGGTCCGCGATGAGCACCTCGTCGCCGGCGTCGACGAGGGCCGCCGTGGCCAGTACCAGGGCGGCCGAGGCGCCCGCGGTCACGACGACCCGGGCGGGATCGACCTCCACTCCGTGCCGGTCCCGGTAGAAGCGCGCGATCGCCTGCCGCAGCGCGGGCAGCCCGAGCGCCGCCGTGTAGGTCATCGGCCGGCCGTCCATGGCCTCGCGCATCGCGTTCCGTACGGCCTCAGGCGCGCCGAAGTCCGGTTCACCGAGGCTGAGCTTGACGACGTGGTGGCCCCGGGCCTCCAGCGCCGCGGCATGCTTGCCGAACTCCATGGCGTAGAACGGGGCGACGGCCCGGGCACGTTGCGAGATCCTCATGCGGCGGCCTCCGGCTGATCGCGTACAGGGGCACAGTTTATGCGCCGAGCCGGGCACGAACGTGTGCGGGGCGGGTACCGGCCTCACGGCTCTGAGGTGCACCCGCCCCACGGTCGGTGACCGGACTGTCAGCAGCAGCGGCTCTGCGGGTGGCTCTCCCGGTGGAGCGTGCGTTGCACCTGGTACTCACGGCGGGTCGGTAGCGGCGCGAGCGGGTGGTGGCGTCGATGCCGGTCGCAGTAGCGGTCGTACTCGGCCTCACCCGTCAGCTCGCGCAGGTACCAGTGCACCGCCCGCGCCCACTGCCGGACCCTCATGTGCGGGCTCCCGTCAGCGGTTCGGCGGCCTGCTCGGGTACGTCGATGCGCGACTCGACGTACGGCGCCTCCGTGGTCGGCAGGGGAGAGGCGGACCGTACGGCGCGTACGCACACCACCGCGGCGTTCACGATCACCACGGCGACCAGCAGCAGGAAGAGGGAGATGAGTACGCCGTCGACGGTGGAGTTGGTGACCACGGTGTGCATGTCGTCGACGGTCTTGGCGGGCGGCAGGATCTGACCGGCGTCGATGGCGTCGGCGTACCGCGCGCGCTGGGTGAAGAAGCCCACCCTGGGGTCGTCGGAGAAGACCTTCTGCCAGCCGGCGGTGAAGGTGATGGCGACCACCCAGGCCAGCGGGACGCCCGTGACCCAGGCGAAGCGCAGCCGTCCGGACTTGATCAGGACCGTGGTGCAGACGGTGAGGGCGATGGCGGCGAGCAGCTGGTTGGCGATGCCGAAGAGCGGGAAGAGCTGGTTGATCCCGCCCAGCGGGTCGGTGGCGCCGGTGTAGAGGAAGTAGCCCCAGGCGGCGACGACGAGGGCACTGCACAGCCAGATCCCGGGCTTCCAGGTGACCCGGCCGATGGGCTTCCAGACGTTGCCGAGCATGTCCTGCAGCATGAACCGGCCGACCCGGGTGCCCGCGTCGACCGTCGTCAGGATGAACAGGGCCTCGAACATGATCGCGAAGTGGTACCAGAAGGCCTTCATCGCCGTGCCGCCGAAGACCCCCGAGAAGATCTCCGACATGCCGACGGCCAGGGTGGGCGCGCCGCCCGACCGGGCGATCAGGGTCTGCTCCTCGACCGCCTTGGCCGCCTGCGTCAGCTGGTCGGGGGTGATGGTGAAGCCGAGACCGGCCACCGCGTGGGACGCGGACTCGGCCGTCGTGCCGAGGAGACCCGCGGGGGCGTTCATCGCGTAGAAGAGGCCGGGTTCGAGGGTGGCCGCGGCGATCAGCGCCATGATCGCGACGAACGACTCCATCAGCATGGCGCCGTAGCCGATCAGCCGGACCTGGGACTCCTTCTGGATCAGCTTGGGGGTGGTGCCCGAGGCGACCAGGGCGTGGAAGCCGGACAGCGCGCCGCAGGCGATGGTGATGAAGAGGAAGGGGAAGAGGGAGCCGGCGAAGACCGGACCGGCGCCCGAACTCGCGAACTCGCTGACCGCGTCGGCGCGCAGCACGGGGGCGGCCACCACGACGCCGACCGCGAGCAGCGCGATCGTGCCGATCTTCATGAAGGTGGACAGGTAGTCGCGCGGCGCGAGCAGCATCCACACCGGCAGGACCGAGGCGAGGAAGCCGTAGCCGACCAGGCAGAAGACGAGGGTCGTCGGGCTGAGGGTGAAGGTGTCCGCGAGCGAGGAGTTCTGGATCCAGCCGCCGCCGACGATGGCCAGCAGGAGCAGCGCCACCCCGATGAAGCTGGTCTCGACGACCCGGCCGGGGCGGATTCGGTGCATCCAGAAGCCCATGAACAGGGCGATGGGGATGGTCATGGCGACGGAGAAGGTGCCCCAGGGGGAGTGCGCGAGGGCGTTGACCACGACCAGGGCCAGCACACCCAGCAGGATGATCATGATGGCGAACACGGCTACCAGGGCGGCGGCGCCGCCCGCCCGGCCGATCTCGTCGCGGGCCATCTGCCCCAGCGACTTGCCGTCCCGCCGCATCGACAGGAACAGCACCACCATGTCCTGCACGGCCCCTGCGAAGATCACCCCGGCGACGATCCACAGGGTGCCGGGCAGGTACCCCATCTGGGCCGCGAGCACCGGCCCCACCAGCGGTCCGGCGCCGGCGATCGCGGCGAAGTGGTGGCCGAGCAGCACCCGGCGGTCGGTCGGCTGGAAGTCGACACCGTCCTCCAGACGTTCGGCGGGGGTGGCCCGGCGGTCGTCCGGCCTCAGCACACGGCGGGCGATGAAGCGGGAGTAGAAGCGGTAGGCGATGGCGTACGAGCCGAGTGCGGCCACCACCAGCCAGACCGCGGAGATCTCCTCACCGCGGGCCAGGGCCAGGACGCCCCAGGCGACGGCGCCCAGCAGCGCGACGGTCACCCACAGCACGATCGACCGCGGGGACATGCGGGACCGTACGGGCGGCGGCTCCTGTGGCGCCGGGAGACCGGATTCGGGCATGACTGACGTAGGCATGGCGGCTCCTCACCTCGGGGGTGATGTTGTGAGAGGACGTGCGTGAAGGTCAGCGACCGGGACGTGACTCCCGTTCGCCCGGATCAGGGATCGCGGTGTTCGTGCCTGGTCAGCGCGTACGCGCCGAGCAGACACAGGCCGCATCCCGGCACCCAGGCGAGCTGGTACCAGTAGAAGAACGGCGTGCCCGCGAGCCATGGGCTCGCGCCGGCGTACCAGGGAACCCACAGCAGCCCCGCCGCGGGCGCGAGGAGCAGCACGGCGACGGCGACGCGCCGTAGCCGGGGATGACCGGTCCGTGCCATGACCTGCGCTCCTCTCCCGCTCGCTGTGGGTCTGTGCAAGAGTTGCCCACCCGCCGGAAGTGGTTGACAGCGGATTTCCAGAAGATTTCCGCCGGTGTTCCGTCAACCGAACCAGCCGTCTGCGCAACCAACCGGTGAGATCCAGGCACACCAAGGACGGTGACCCATGGCCGACGGCGCCATGACCGCGACGTTTCTCGCCGTGATCGGCGGAGCGTCGCTGCTCGCCGTGACGGCACGCCGTCTGCACCCCAGCGACCGGCTGCCCTCCCTGGAGGGCTGGGCTTTGGCCGACCGGAGTCTGGGTCCGGTGTGGACCTGGTTCCTGCTCGGCGGCACGATCTTCACCGCGTACACCTTCACCGCCGTCCCCGGCCTGGCGTACGGCAACGGGGCGCCCGCCTTCTTCGCGGTGCCGTACACGGTGATCGTCTGCCCGCTCGCCTTCGTGCTGCTGAGCCGCCTGTGGACCGTGGCCCGCCGGCACGGCTACATCACCGCCGCCGACTTCGTGCGCGGACGGTACGGGTCGCCGCCGCTGGCGCTGGTGGTCGCGCTGACCGGGATCCTGGCGACGATGCCGTACCTGGCGCTGCAACTGCTCGGCATACGCGCCGTGCTGACAGCCGGGGGCGTGTACCCGCGCGGGGCGGGCGGGGACCTGGTGATGGTGGCCCTCTTCGCCGGGCTCGCGGTGGCGACGTACCGGCACGGACTGCGCGCGCCCGCTGTCATCTCCGCGCTCAAGGCGGTGGCCGTGTTCGTCTCGCTCACCGCCGTCTGCTGGCTGGTCCTCGACCGGCTCGGCGGCCCCGGCCCGGTCTTCGACGGCGCCGCCCGGCGGCTCGGCGGGACGGACACGGCGCACTCCGCCCTGCTGCTGTCGCCCGCCCAGCAGCCCGCCTACGCCACGCTCGCCCTCGGTTCCGCGCTGGCCCTGCTGATGTACCCGCACGTCCTCACCGCCGGGTTCGCCGCCGACGGCCCCCGCACCCTGCGCAAGGTCTCCGTGGCGCTGCCCGCCTGGACGGCGCTGCTCGCGCTCTTCGGCTTCCTCGGTGTCGCCGCCCTCGCGGTGGGCGTACGGGCGCCGGAGGGCGGCGCGGAGGCCGCCGTGCCGATGCTGGTCGACCGGCTGATGCCGGGGCCGCTGGCCGGGCTGGTGTTCGCCGCGATCACCGTGGGGGCGCTGGTCCCCGCCGCCGTGATGTCCATCGCCGCCGCCACCAGCTTCGTCCGGAACGTGTACGTCGAGTACGTCCATCCCACCGCCACGCCCAAACGGCAGGTGCGCATCGCCAAGGCGGTGTCGCTGACCGCGAAGGTGGGCGCGGTCGCGTTCGTGTTCGGGCTGCGCGACCAGGACGCGATCAATCTCCAACTGCTCGGCGGCGTCTGGATCCTGCAGATCTTTCCCGCCGTGGCCGTGGGACTGTTCACCGGCCGGCTGCATCCACGGGCGCTGCTGGCCGGCTGGGCCGTGGGCATGGCGGCCGGAACCGTCCTGGTGGTGCGGGAGGGCTTCTCGTCCGTCGTACCGGTCGGCTTCGGCGGCCCCGCGGTGGAGATCTACGCCGGGCTCGTCGCCCTCCTGCTCAATCTGACCGTCGCCGTGGCCGCGACCCCCGCCCTGGAACGTCTCGGCGTCCCGCGCGGCGCCGACCTCACCGACCTACCGACCCGCCTGGCCGTCAGGCGGCGCCCCGAGACGGGAGCGAACAACTCGTGAGACGCAGACAGAACATTCCCCTCACGCTGCCGCCCGTGCCGCCGCCCGCCCTTCCGGCCGATCCCCTCGTGCCCACGGTGAGCGACCCGGCCGACGTGGAACGGGAGGCCGCCCTGGCCCGCCTGTTCGAGCTGCACTACGCCTCGATGCTGCGGCTGGCCGTGCTGCTCGGCGCGGACGACCCGGAGAACGTGGTGGCCGAGGCGTACTACCAGATCTACCGCAAGTGGCGGCGGCTGCGGGACACCGCGGCGGCCGAGGCGTACCTGCGCTCCACCGTCTGCAACCTGACCCGTATGCGGATACGCCACCTGCAAGTGGCCCGCAGACACGTGGAGAACCCGCCGGAGGAGGTCGTCGCGTCCGCCGAGAGCACCGCCCTCCTGCACGACGACCAGCGCGTGCTGATCGACGCCCTGCAGCAGCTGCCGGCCCGGCAGCGCGAGGCGCTCGTGCTGCGGCACTGGCTCGGATTGAAGGAGAGTGAGATCGCCGCCGCGATGGGGATCTCCTGCGGGTCGGTCAAGACACACACGGCGCGCGGCATCGCCGCCCTGAGTCAGGCGATGGAGGCCCGGCGATGAACGACACAGGTCGAGGCCGCACCGAGAACGAACGCACGGCGACCGAACGCACCGGAAGCGAACACACGGAGAAGGACCGCACGGAGAAGGCCCGCACCGAGAAGGACCGCATGGAACACGAGCGCGGCCGGGCGCCGGAAGGCGCCCTGGACATGGGCCGGACGGAACGAGAACTGAGCGAAGCCCTGGAGGCGCTGGCCGGCGGAGTACGGGCCGCGCCCGACGCCTACCGCACGGCCCGCGGCGAGTGGCTGCGCCGCGAACGCCGCCGCCGGCTCGTCCTCACCGTCCTGATCGCGGTCGTCTTCACCCTGGCCACGCTGATCGGCCTGTGGGTCCTCAACCAGGCCCCGGCCGACCCCGGCGTCATCTTCTCCGGCGCCCAAGGACCTGTTGTCCAGGCCCGAGCGACGGCCGGGCCGGGGTGGCCGGGCCAGTCGGGGTAGTCGGGGCAAGGAACGCGCGGTACGCAGCTCGGGCCGGCCCGCCTGTCAGTGGACGGGGCTACTGTCGTGGGCATCCGAACACGGCCTGAACCAAGGGACGTCATGACCACACTCGACAACCGTCCGAACACGGCACTCCTCGTCGTCGACGTACAGAAGGGCGTCGTCGAGGAAGCCCACGACCGCGACACGGTCGTCGCGAACGTCGGCAGTATCGTCGAGAAGGCACGGCACGAACGGGTCCCCGTCGTCTGGGTCCAGCATTCCGACGAGCAGCTCGTGAAGGGGAGCGACGACTGGCGGATCGTCCCCGAGCTGACCCCGGGCATCGGCGAGCCGCTCGTCGAGAAGAACTACGGCGACTCCTTCGAGGACACCATGCTCGAAACGGTGCTGTCGGGCCTTGGAGTCGGGCGGCTCGTCGTCGTCGGAGCGTCGACGGACGCGTGCATCCGCTCGACGCTCCACGGCGCGTTCGTCAGGGGATACGACACGACCCTCGTGGGCGACGCCCACACGACGGACGACCAGACGGCGTGGGGAGCGCCGCCGCCGGACCAGGTCATCGCCCACACGAACCTGTACTGGAGCCACCAGACGGCGCCGGGACGGACGGCGGGGACCGTCAAGGCCGAGGACGTCGACTTCGGCGGTACGGGCTGACGGACCGGCGAACTGGATCTCAGGCAGCCTTGCACCTACGGTCGAAGAGGTCGCCCGCCGGCGGCAGCAAGCAAGGGTGGCGACGACGCACCCGAGAGAGCCGCGCGATCACCGTCCGTCGCGGCAGTGCCCCTGTCTGTTCGGGACGGACCGTGCTTGAGGAGATGACGATGGCGAAGATCCTTTTTGTGATGACAGGCGCCGACCAGTGGACGCTGGCCGACGGCAGCACGCAGCCCACGGGCTTCTGGGCCGAGGAGGCCGCCGTGCCGTACCAAGCCTTCAAGGACGCGGGGCACGAGATCACCGTGGCCACCCCCGGCGGCGTGGTCCCGCCCGTCGACGAGGGCAGCCTCAGCTCCGACGCCAACGGCGGCCCTGAGCAGGCCGCCAAGATCCGCGCCGTGCTCGAGACGGCCCCCGAGTTCCGGTCCCCGATCACGCTGACCGAGGTACGCCTCGACGACTACGCAGCGGTCTACGTCCCCGGCGGCCACGGCCCGATGGAGGACCTGGCCGTGAACGCGGACTCCGGCGGCATCCTCACGCGGGCGGTGGGCAGCGGGATGCCGGTCGGCGTGGTCTGCCACGGCCCGGCGGCGATGCTCGCCTCGGTCAGGGAGGACGGCACCAACGCCTTCGCCGGCTACCGTGTCACCGCCTTCACCAACACCGAGGAGCAGCTCGCCGGCAACGCCGAGCGCGCCAAGTGGCTGCTCCAGGACCGCCTGACCGAGGCGGGCGTCAAGGTCGAGGTCGGCGAGCCCTGGGCCCCGCACGTCGAGGTCGACCGCAACCTCGTGACCGGCCAGAACCCCGCGTCCTCCGCGCCCCTCGCCACCGAACTGCTGAAGAAGCTGGCCTGAACCCCCTGCCGTGGGCAACGGCAAGGCGCGGACGGGACGGCGATGATGGCCGCCCCGTCCGCGCGCCCGCGCTCGCCGCTACGTACGGTCACCCTTCGGCTTGCCCCGCTGGTCCGGGGTGCCGTGCGGCGGCGGGCTGAAGGGCTGCGGCGACGTCGCGGGCGACACGCGGGAGCCGGCGGGGGAGGCGGTCTGCTCGGGACGCAGGGCGCCCGGGTCGCCGGACGTCGGCTCGGCGCCCGCCTCCAGTTGCTCGAGACGTGCCGTCAGTACCGCGGTCACCGGGACGCGGTCGGCGTGCGTCCGCTCGTATGCCAGCAGCTCCTCGACGTCCTGCGCGGTCAGTGACCGTACGCGGCTCTCCAGGCCGCCGATCGGCAGCTGGTCGTAGTCGGGCAGCGGCAGGCTGTCGCGGCCGGAGTCGGCCATGGATCTCACTTCCCTCAGTGCTGTGGGCTCCACGCGTCTGTGATGGCCCCTGTGAACACGGTGCTACGGCCGGCCGGGTGCCGGCGGCGCCGGTGTCAGCGCCCGCCCGCCCCGCCGCTGCCGAAGGAACCGCTGCTGCCCTCGTCCCAGCGGGGCCGGTCCTTCGGTGCGCTGGTCCGGGTTCCGGCGTTGCCGTGGCCGGGCAGCTGGTGCGGGGTGAGACGGTGGTCGCTCTCCGGGACCTCGTCGGGCTCCCGGTGCTCCCGCACCTCTCGCACCGGACCGCCCTCCGGCGGCCGCGGCTGCTCCTCGGGCGTCGGCCGCGGCGGCTCCCGGCGCTTGACGCGGACACCCAGAGCGAAGGCGCCGATCAGCACCGCCACGACCACCACACCCACCACGACCAGGCCGACGCCGAGAGCGCCCCGGCCTGCGGCGATGTCCATCCATGAGGTATCCATGGCACGCGAGTACCCCTGGCGTCGTCGGTGAACCGACGCCCCACCCGATCGGGCGACAGGCCCCGAAAACACGCCGGAACCCTGGAAAACACCGGGTTTGGCCCGCTCGGCGGCGGCTACCCGGCCGGGGTGACATCGACGACATCCCAGCAGGAGCTCTTCCGGTTCCTGGAGGACAGGTTCGCCTGCGCCCAGGCCTGCACCGAGTGCGCACGGGCCTGCGCCCTGCGTGCCAGCCTCGTGGATCCGGACGCCACCCAGGAACAGGAACTCGTACGCCGTAAGGGCATCATGTGCGCGGAGGTCTGCGACGCGACCTGCCGGGTGCTCTCCGAGCAGAACCACCTGGACGAGGAGGGCATCCGCGTCCAGCTGGAGTGGTGCCGGTCCGTGTGCCTGGAGGCCGCCCACGTCTTCGACCAGCACCCTGGCGCCGAGGACGGCGCGAAGGCGTGCCGGGAATGCGCGCAGGCGTGCTCGGACTTCATGGCCACGCTGGTCTGAGGGTCGGGACGACCAAGGCGTCCGAGGCACGCGTCCGCATGCCCATTCCCAATTTCTGAAACACGTTCTACCGTGTGCGCCGTCAGGACCGGCCTGGGAGCCTGGAGGCGCCGTGCATCTCGATCACACGCCCGAGCAGCAGCGGCTGCGCACCGAACTGCGCGTCTACTTCGCCCAGCTGGTGGCGGATGCCACCATCACCGACCGGGCCGCCCAGAAGCGCTTCTACCGCGACACGATCCGCCGCCTCGGCGGGGACGGCTGGCTCGGCGTCGGCTGGCCGAAGGAGTACGGCGGCCGGGGCCTGACCGCGATGGAACAGTTCATCTTCTTCGACGAGGCCGCCCAGGCCGGCGTACCGCTGCCGCTGATGGCCCTGAACACCGTGGGCCCGACGATCATGCGGTACGGCACCCAGGAGCAGAAGACGTACTTCCTCCCGAAGATCCTCTCCGGTGAGATCGACTTCGCGATCGGCTACAGCGAGCCCGACGCCGGCACCGACCTGGCGTCCCTGAAGACCCGTGCCGTCCGCGAGGGCGACGAGTACATCGTCAACGGCCACAAGATCTGGACCACCAACGGCGACACGGCCGACTGGGTCTGGCTCGCGGTCCGCACCGACCCCGACGCGCCGCCGCACAAGGGCATCACCATGCTCCTGATGCCGACCACCGACCCCGGCTACTCCTGCACCGTCATCAACACCCTCGCCTCGCACGACACCACGGCCAGCTACTACGAGAACGTCCGCGTTCCCGTTGCCCACCGGGTCGGCGAGGAGAACCAGGGCTGGCGGCTGATCACCAACCAGCTCAACCACGAGCGCGTCACCCTCGCCGCGCATGGCACCATGGCGATCCGCGCCCTGCACGACGTCCAGCGCTGGGCCATGGAGACCAAGCTGGCCGACGGCCGCCGCGTCGTCGACCTGCCCTGGGTCCGCCGCCTCCTCGCCCGCACCCACACCAGGCTCGACGCGCTCAAGCTCCTCAACTGGCGGATGGTGAACGCCGTCCAGGACGGCACCCTCACCCCGCAGGACGCCTCAGCGGTCAAGGTGTACGGCTCCGAGGCCCGCCGGGACGCGTACGCCTGGCTCATGGAGATCGTCGGGGCCGCGGGCGCGCTGAAGGAGGGCTCGGCGGGCACGGTGCTCCGGGGCGAACTGGAACGCGGCTACCGCTCGGCGGTCATCTTCACCTTCGGCGGCGGCAACAACGAGATCCAGCGGGAGATCATCTCCTGGATCGGCCTGGGGATGCCGAGGGTGCGGCGCTAGCCTGCTGAGATGGCGGAACCCCGGATAGGCGATCCAGGACTGTTCGGTCCCGACTCGGTGACCTGGCAGATGCACGGTGATCCGATGATGTGGATCGCGGGCGTCCGTGCCCTCTACCTCCAGGCCCTGCACCCGCGCGCGGTCCGGGGCGTCATGCAGAACTCCGACTTCCGGGCCGACGCCTGGGGCCGGCTGTTCCGCACCGCGAGCTTCGTCGGCACCACGACGTACGGCACCACCGAGGCCGCCGAGAAGGCGGGAGCCCGGGTCCGGAAGATCCACGGCAAACTGGGGGCGACCGACCCCGGCACCGGCGAGCGCTACGGCGTCGACGAACCCGAGCTGCTGCTGTGGGTGCACTGTGCGGAGATCGACTCGTATCTGCAGGTGGCGCGCCGCTCCGGCTTCCCGCTCACCGACGCGCAGGCCGACCGCTACCTGCGCGAGCACCGGGTCAGCGCCCGGCTGGTGGGCCTCGACCCGGACGCCGTACCGGCCGACCGGGCCGAGATGAACGCCTACTTCGCGAAGGTCCGGCCCCAGCTCGCCGCCGGAGAAGAGGCACGCGCGGTGGACGACTTCCTCCTCCGCCCTCCGACGCACCCTCTTCTCGTCCCGGCGCGCGAGGTGCTGTGGCGGCGCGTGGCGCATCTGGCGTACGCCGCTCTGCCGCCGTTCGCCCACGAGCTGTACGGCAGGCCGGCCCCGGAACCCGCCACCGTCACCCGCCAGTTGCGCGCCACGGGGACCCTGCTGCGCTGCATCCCCGCACGTGTGCGCTGGCAGCTCCCGCCCAAACACATCCTGCGCGCCATGTCCCGTCTGGGACCGGGCTCCCGCCCGGCGCCGTACAAACTCGGACGACAGCTCGCCATACTGGACGGGTCAGGGGAGGGCGGGGCGCGGTGACGACGGGGGCGGTCGCAGGAGATGGGGGACGACAGGCTTATCCAGGGCCGGTACCGGTTGCTCGAGGTGATCGGGCGCGGTGGCATGGGCGAGGTCTGGCGGGCGCGGGACGAGTCGCTGGGCCGGCATGTCGCCGTGAAGTGCCTCAAGCCGCTGGGCGCGCAGCACGACCAGGCCTTCACCCGGGTCCTGAGAGAGCGGTTCCGGCGCGAGGCCCGGGTGGCGGCCGCCCTCCAGCACCGGGGCGTGACCGTCGTCCACGACTTCGGCGAGTACGACGGCGTCCTCTACCTCGTCATGGAGCTCCTGGAGGGCCGTAACCTCAGCCAGCTCCTGGAGGACAACAAGCACCCGCTGCCCGTGGCGGACGTCGTCGAGATCGCCGACCAGGTCGCCGCCGCCCTCGCGTACACGCACCGGCAGGGCATCGTGCACCGTGACCTGAAACCCGCGAACATCGTGCGGCTCACCGACGGCACGGTGAAGATCTGCGACTTCGGCATCGCCCGGCTCGGCGCGGACATCGGCTTCACCTCACGGCTGACCGGCACCGGCATCGCGATGGGCACCCCGCACTACATGTCGCCGGAGCAGATCGGCGGCTCCGAGGTCGACCAGCGCAGCGACCTGTACTCGCTGGGCTGCGTGCTGTACGAGATCGCCACCGGGGCACCGCCGTTCGACCTCGACGACGCCTGGTCGATCCTCATCGGCCACCGCGACACGCCGCCCCGCCCGCCGCGCAGCCACCGCTCCGAGCTGCCCGCCTACCTGGACCAGGTCATCCTCGACCTGCTGGCCAAGGAGCCGGGGCAACGCCCGCACGACGCCAGGGAGCTGGGCCGCCGGATCGATGCGGGCCGGTCCACCCCGGCCTATGTGCCGACCGTCGTCACCCCGCAACCGGACCTGCGCCCGCCCGAGCTCGCACGGCCCCGCGAGGTGCGCCTGCCGTCCTGGACGCGGGGCATGACCACCGGCCACAAGGCCACCGGCGCCGGCCTGCGCACCACACCCCCGGACGCCGACGCGGGCCTCACCGGCGAGTGGATCCCGCGCTCCCTCACGGGCCGGATGGAGGAATCCGTACCGGACGTGCCGCCCACCCCCTCCGCGGAAGCGGTCACCGCGCTCGCCGGACGGCACAACGCCGGGCTCAGTCTGGGGCGGCTGGGCCGCTGGGCCGAGGCGGGCGAGGTGCACCGCGCGGTCGCCGCCGAACGCGAACACCTGCTCGGCCCCGACCACCCCGACACCCTGGCCAGCCGCTACGAGGTCGCCTTCACCCTCAGCCGCACCGGCCGCGCCGCCGACGCGCTGCGGGAGTACAAGCACGTCACCCGGGCGAGAAGCATCGCGCTCGGTCCGGACCACCCCGACACCCTCGCCGCACGCCAGGAAATGGCGTACGTCCTCGGCCAGTTGGGCCGCCACTTCGACGCCCACCAGGTCTACAACTCCGTCCTGGCCGCCCGCGAGCGCGCCATGGGCGCCGACCACCCCGACACCCTGCGCTGTCGCCACAACCTGGCCTTCAACCTGAGCAGACTCGGGCGCCTGGAGGACTCGTACCGCATGGCCTGCGAGGTGGCGGCCGCCCGCGCCCGCGTCCTCGGCGCGCACCACCCCGACACCCTGGTGACCCGCTACGAGGTCGCCTACGCACTCGGCCAGCTGGGTCGCTGGCCGGAGGCTCTGCAGACCTACCGCGAGGTCGCCGAAGCCCGCGCCCGGGCCCTCGGCCCCGACCACGCCGACACCCTCGCCGCTCGCTACGAGATCGGCATCAGCCTCGGCCGCCTCGGCCGCAGCGCGGAAGCCCTTCAGCTCTACCGCGACCTCATCGACGACCGCACCCGTGTGCACGGCGCCGCCCACCCCGAAACCCTCCGCGCCCGGCACGGCCTCGGCGTCAACCTCGGCCGCCTCGGCCGCTGGGAGGAAGCCCTCGCCGAGTCCCGCGACGTGTGCGCCGTCCGCGAGCGCGTCCTCGGCCCCGACCACCCGGACACCCTGGTCAGCCGCCGGGAGGTCGCCGTCGGCCTCGGCTGGCTCGGCCGCTGGCCGGACGCGCTCACCGAGTACCGGCGCGTCGCCGACGCCCGCGAGCGCGTCCTGGGCGCCGACCACCCCGACACCCTCGCCAGCCGCAACGACGAGGCCCACTGCCTGGAACAGCTGGGCCGGGGCGCGGAGGCGGTCGAGCTGTACCGGAGGGTGGCGGCGCTGCGGCAGCAGCGGGCGTCGGGCTCCCGCTGACTCCGACGCGGTCCATCTCTGGCCGATGTGGATCACTCCGTGTTACCAAGAACCATGGCTGCACACGAGGGACACCCGGGACACCGCACGTACGACGCCGTCATCGTCGGCGGTGGCCACAACGGCCTCGTCGCCGCCGCCTACCTGGCCCGGGCCGGACGGTCCGTGCTGGTGCTGGAACGGCTGGACCACACGGGGGGCGCAGCCGTCTCCACGCGGCCCTTCGCCGGCGTGGACGCACGGCTGTCGCGCTACTCCTACCTGGTCAGCCTGCTGCCGAAGAAGGTCGTGCGGGACCTCGGCCTGGACTTCCGCGTCCGGACCCGCACCGTCTCGTCGTACACCCCCGTCGAACGGGACGGCCGGCCGACCGGGCTCCTGGTCGGCGGGGGTGAGCGGCGCACCCGGGAGGCGTTCGCGCGGCTCACCGGCGGGGAGCGTGAGTACGAGGCGTGGCAGCGCTTCTACGGCATGACCGCCCACGTGGCCCAGCGGGTCTTCCCGACGCTCACCGAGCCGCTGCCCGGCCGTGACGAACTGCGCGCCCGCATCGACGACGAGGACGCCTGGCGGACCCTTTTCGAGGAGCCGATCGGGGCGGCGATCGAGGACCGCTTCAGCGACGACCTGGTGCGGGGCGTGGTCCTCACCGACGCCCTCATCGGGACCTTCGCCGACGCCCACGACCCCGCTCTCCCGCAGAACCGCTGCTTCCTCTATCACGTGATCGGCGGCGGCACGGGCGCCTGGGACGTACCCGTCGGCGGCATGGGCGCCCTCACCGACGCCCTCGCCACGGCAGCCCGTGACGCGGGCGCGGTCCTCGCCACCGGGCACGAGGCCGTACGCATCGACACGGACGGACGTACCGCCGAGATCACCTACCGCACCGCCGAAGGGGAGGCCGTCGCGACCGCTCGGCACGTCCTCGTCAACGCCTCACCGCAGGAGCTGGCCGTGCTCACCGGCGACGAGCCGCCCGCCCCCGCCGAGGGCGCCCAGCTCAAGGTGAACATGCTCCTCACCCGGCTGCCGAGGCTGCGCGACAACTCCGTCGACCCCCACGAGGCGTTTGCCGGCACCTTCCACATCGCCGAGGGCTACGAGCAGCTGGCCACCGCCCACACCCAGGCCGCCGCCGGCGAACTGCCCACCGCGCCGCCCTCCGAGATCTACTGCCACTCGCTCACCGACCCGACGATCCTCGGCCCGGACCTCGTCGAACAGGGCTACCAGACGCTGACGTTGTTCGGTCTGCACACACCCGCCCGGCTCTTCGACCGGGACAACGACACCGTGCGCGAGGAGCTTCTGAAGTCGACCCTCGCGCAGTTGGACGCCCATCTCGCCGAGCCGCTGGCCGACTGCCTGGCGACCGACGCCGACGGGCGGCCCTGCATCGAGGCGAGGACACCGCTGGACCTGGAGCGCGACCTCAGGCTTCCCGGCGGCAACATCTTCCACCGCGAACTGACCTGGCCCTACGCCCAGGAGGGCACCGGCCGCTGGGGTGTGGAGACCCGGCACGCGAACGTGCTGCTGTGCGGGGCGGGTGCGGTACGCGGGGGAGGGGTGAGCGGGGTACCGGGGCACAACGCCGCCATGGCCGTGCTGGAGCAACTCGACGGCTGACGCTCAGAGCCGTGTCCCTCGTCGCCCGCGGCGCCGTGCCGGCGACGGAGGCGACGCGGTCGGAGCCGTCAGTCGGCGGACACGGTCCAGCCCTTCGCGTCGATCCGTGCCGCGTCCGCCGGACGTGCCGCGTCGAAGAGGACGCCGTCGGCCGTCTCGACCCGCAGCCCGTCGACGTAGGCGCCGCGGCCGACGTACAGCCGGTCGGTCGTGTACCGCCAGCGCAGGCCCAGGTGCCGGGCCGCCGGGAGGGCCGCCCCGAGCCGGTGCCAGACGCGCCCGGACCAGCCGGTGACCGTGCCGGCCGGGTGCTCCCGCGGCTCGTCGCCGTGGCGGGTGGTGGTGAACGGGACGGGCTGCCAGGTCGTGCCGCCGTCCGTGGTGGCCTCCAGGACGAGGACATCGGCCGGCTCGGTGTCCCACCACAGCGCGCAGCGCAGCCGTGCGGCGCCCGAGGCCGTGTCGAGCGCGGGCAGTGCGAGGGTGGCGGTGGTGTTGCTCGCCATTCCGGAGAACCAGGCGGTACGTCCGTACGCGGGGCGGACCCGCACGGCGCGCGCCATGTTGTTCCCCGCGGCGACCCGGGGAGCGGAGCCGGACCGCCAACCGCGCACCGGGTGGACGGAGTTGCCGAGGACGACGAGGAAGGAGTCGGTCGTCGGGTCGAGTACCAGCGAGGTGCCGGTGAAGCCGGTGTGTCCCGCCGTACGCGGTGTGGCCAGCGCACCCATGTACCAGTGCTGGTAGAGCTCGAAGCCGAGGCCGTGCTCGTCACCGGGGAAGGCGGTGTTGAAGTCGGTGAACATCAGCTCCACGGACTGCGGCCGCAGGATGCGGGTCCGGCCGTAGGCGCCGCCGTTGAGCAGCGTCCGGCCCAGAACGGCCAGGTCCCACGCGGTGGAGAACACGCCCGCGTGGCCGGCGACGCCGCCGAGACCGAAGGCGTTCTCGTCGTGGACCTCGCCCCACACGAGTCCCCGTTCCAGTCCCGACCAGGGCTTGCGGGCGTCCTCCGTGGCCGCGATCTTCGGCTTCCAGTCGGCGGGCGGGTTGTAGCGGGTGTGGTGCAGGCCGAGCGGGGCGGTGACCTCGTCGTGGAGGAGGGTGTCCAGCGGGCGGCCCGTGATCCTCTCCAGCACCAGCTGGAGCGCGATCAGGTTCAGGTCCGAGTAGAGGTAGGTGGAGCCGGGCGCGTTGAGCGGCGCCTCCTTCCAGATGAGCTGGAGCTTCTCCTCGTACGTCGGCGCGTTGTACAGCGGGATCCAGGCGCGGAATCCCGACGTGTGGGTGAGGAGCTGGCGGACGGTGACGTCCTGCTTGCCCGCGCCGCCGAACTCCGGGAGGTACCCGGCGACCTTCCCCTCCAGCTCCAGCGCGCCCCGCTCGATCTGCTGGACGGCGAGGATCGACGTGAACAGCTTCGACACCGAGGCGAGGTCGAAGACGGTGTCCTGCGCCATGGGGATCTGCCGGTCGGCCGGGAACTCGACGCCGCTGTCGGTCTTCTCGTCGTACGCCTGGTAGCGCACCGCCATCCCGACGGGCTGATGCAGGGCCACGGTGGAGCCGCGGCCGGCGAGCAGCACGGCGCCCGCGTACCAGGGGTGTTCGGGGGAGGGGGCGAGGAACGCCTCGGCGTCGGTGACGAGTTGCCGCAGGTGGGTGGAGAGCAGACCGGCGCGCTCGGGGGAGCCGTGGCGCAGGGTGGGATGGGCGGTCCGCGGGGCGGCGGAGGCCGGGCCCGCGGGGAAGGGCGCGATGGCGAGGGCGCCGCCCAGCGCGAGGGTGCGTCGGCCCAGTTGACGCCGGGTCATCCCCGGCCCGTGTCCGGCCGTCGCTCTGCCCGCCGAGTCCTCCGTCATGGGTGAACCTCCCGCTGCCTGAAAGTATCTTTCCGGGATCACCTTGCGCTGTGAAACCCTTGTGTCAGGTGAGCGGTGTGTCAACCGGGCGCGCAGGCGTTCGCGCGGCCGTCCGTCCGGACGGCTGTGCCGGCGCGCAAAAATCTGACGGAGCATCAGAAATGCTCTTCCGTCGTCCGGAGGACTGCGGCATCCTGCGCCCATGCAGACGGAGCTGAGCAAGACACTGGGAGTCGAGCACGCCGTCTTCGGCTTCACGCCGTTCCCCGCCGTCGCCGCGGCCATCAGCCGGGCCGGCGGCTTCGGAGTGCTCGGCGCGGTCCGCTACACGGCCCCCGACGACCTCAAACGCGACCTCGACTGGATCGAGGCCAACGTCGACGGCAGGCCGTACGGGCTGGACGTCGTCATGCCCGCCAGGAAGGTCGAGGGCGTCACGGAGGCGGACGTGGAGGCGATGATCCCCGAGGGGCATCGCCAGTACGTCAAGGACACCCTCGCCAAGTACGGCGTACCCGATCTGGCCGAAGGGGAGGCCTCGGGCTGGCGCATCACCGGCTGGATGGAACAGGTCGCCCGCAACCAGCTGGACGTCGCCTTCGACTATCCGATCAAGCTGCTGGCCAACGCGCTGGGTTCACCGCCCGCCGACGTCATCGAGCGTGCCCACGCGCAGGGCGTTCCCGTCGCCGCGCTCGCGGGCAGCGCCCGGCACGCCCGCAAGCACGCGGAGGCGGGCATCGACATCGTCGTGGCGCAGGGCTACGAGGCGGGCGGCCACACCGGTGAGATCGCCTCGATGGTGCTCACGCCCGAAGTCGTCGACGCGGTCGGCCCGTTGCCCGTGCTCGCGGCCGGCGGCATCGGCAGCGGCCGGCAGGTGGCCGCCGCGCTCGCCCTCGGCGCCCAGGGGGTGTGGCTCGGTTCCCTGTGGCTGACCACCACCGAGGCCGACATGCACTCGCGCGCCCTGACCCGCAAGCTCCTCGCGGCCGGGTCCGGCGACACGGTCCGCTCGCGCGCGCTGACCGGGAAACCCGCACGGCAGCTGCGCACCGAATGGACCGACGCCTGGGACGACCCGGACGGACCCGGCACGCTCCCCATGCCGTTGCAGGGACTGCTGGTCGCCGACGCGGTCTCGCGGATCCAGAGGTACGAGGTGGAGCCACTGCTCGGCACGCCCGTCGGGCAGATCGTCGGCCGGATGAACAGCGAACGCAGCGTCCAGGAGGTCTTCGACGACCTCACCCGCGGCTTCGAGGAGGCCGTCGACCGCGTCAACCGGATCGCCGGAAGGAGCCAGGAGTGACGACTCAGTCCCTCAACGGATTCTGGGCCCAGGCCGCGGCCGACCCCCAGCGCCCCGCCCTCGTCGCGCCCGACGGCGAGGAGTGGACGGCTGGACGGCTGCACGCCGAGACCAACCGGATGGTGCACGGGCTGCGCGCCGCCGGGCTCGAACGTGGTGACGCCTTCGCCGTCGTCCTGCCCAACGGCGTCGAGTTCCTCACCGCGTACCTCGCCGCCAGCCAGGCCGGGTTCTATCTCGTTCCCGTCAACCACCACCTCGTCGGCCCCGAGATCGCCTGGATCGTCGCCGACTCCGGCGCCAAGGTGCTCCTCGCCCACGAGCGGTTCGCCGGGCCGGCCCGCCACGCCGCCGACGAGGCCGGCCTCCCGGCCACCCACCGGTACGCCGTCGGCACGGTCGAGGGCTTCCGGCCCTACACCGAACTCCTCGACGGGCAGCCGGAGTCGGCGCCCGCCGACCGCACTCTCGGCTGGGTCATGAACTACACCTCGGGCACCACCGGCCGCCCGCGCGGCATCCGGCGTCCCCTGCCGGGCAAGCTCCCCGAGGAGGCGTACCTCGGCGGCTTTCTCGGCATCTTCGGCATCCGGCCGTTCGACGACAACGTGCACCTCGTCTGCTCGCCGCTCTACCACACGGCCGTGCTCCAGTTCGCCGGCGCGTCCCTGCACATCGGCCACCGACTGGTCCTGATGGACAAGTGGACACCCGAGGAGATGCTCCGCCTCATCGACACCCGCCGGTGCACCCACACCCACATGGTCCCCACCCAGTTCCACCGGCTGCTGGCCCTCCCGGACGACGTCAGGGCGCGCTACGACGTCTCGTCCATGCGGCACGCCATCCACGGCGCCGCCCCCTGCCCCGACCACGTCAAACGGGCCATGATCGACTGGTGGGGACACTGCGTGGAGGAGTACTACGCGGCCAGCGAGGGCGGTGGAGCCTTCGCGACCGCCGAGGACTGGCTGAAGAAACCCGGGACCGTCGGCAAGGCCTGGCCCATCAGCGAGCTCGCGGTCTTCGACGACGACGGCAACCGGCTGCCGCCCGGCGAACTCGGCACGGTCTACCTGAAGATGAACACCGGCGGCTTCTCGTACCACAAGGACGAGGCCAAGACCCGCAAGAACCGCATCGGCGACTTCTTCACCGTCGGCGACCTCGGCGTCCTCGACGAGGACGGCTACCTCTTCCTCCGCGACCGCAAGATCGACATGATCATCTCCGGCGGGGTCAACATCTACCCGGCCGAGATCGAGTCCGCCCTGCTCTCCCACCCCGCCGTCGCCGACGCCGCCGCCTTCGGTATCCCGCACGACGACTGGGGCGAGGAGGTCAAGGCCGTCGTCGAACCGGCCCCCGGCCACGAGCCGGGCCCCGCCCTCGCCGCCGCGCTCCTCGACCACTGCGCCGAACAGCTCGCCGGGTACAAGCGGCCCAAGAGCGTCGACTTCATCGCTCACCTGCCGCGCGACCCCAACGGCAAGCTGTACAAGCGGCGGTTGCGGGATCCGTACTGGCAGGGCCGTACACGACCGGTCTGACCGGCCTTCACCTTCCCGTGCCGGCTCCTCGGACCCGGCACGATCTGCGGCGGCGACCGGCCGTCCGGTCACTCCGGGTGGCGCGACAGGGACGCGGCGGAGTTGACTGGGGGCACCCGCACTGGCGGCGACCACCGCAGCGAACGTCTGGGAAGGACATGGGAATTGGAAACCCCCGAGCCGGCGACCGAGCAGTTCGAGACCTACCGCCCCCTGCTGCTCGGCCTCGCCTACCGGCTGCTCGGCAGCATGGGGGACGCCGAGGACGTCGTCCACCACGCCCACCTGCGGTGGACCGGCACCGACCAGGCCCAGGTCCGCGGTCCCCGGACCTACCTCGTCACCGTCCTCACGAGGTTCGCCGTCGACCGGCTCAAGTCCGCCAAGGTGACCCGCGAGGCGTACACCGGGCCCTGGCTGCCCGAGCCGGTGGCCACCGGCTCGCTCGGCCCGCTGGGCACGGCCGCGCTGCGGAACACCGTCGCCTACGCCACCGTCCACCTGATGGAGCGTCTGTCACCCCCGGACCGCGCGGCTTTCGTGCTGCACGAGGCCTTCGAACTTCCGTACGGCGAAATCGCCCGCATCCTCGACGCCACCGAGACGAACTGCCGCCAGATGTACCTGCGCGCAAGCCGCCGGCTCGCCGCCGGACGCGACCGGTTCACGCTCTTGGACGACGACCACGCCAAGCTCCTGGCGCGGTTCCTGGAGGCCGCGCAGAGCAGGGACCAGGCCCGGCTGACCGCGCTGCTGACCGAGGACGCCGTCGCCTGGAGTGACGGGGGCGGCAAGGTCAGGGCGGCCCTGTGGCCCGTCGAGGGCCGCGAGCGGGTCGTCGCCTTCGCCGCCGACCTGGTCGCCCGCTACCCCCTCGGCACCCCGCGGCGCGTGGACGTCAACGGCCGGCCCACCCTCGCGATCACGGTCGACGGCATCGACCAGGTCGTCACGATCGACGTGCGGGACGACCGCATCGACGCCATCTACGTGGTGCTCAACCCGGACAAGCTCGGCCGCATCACCACCTGAACCGGCAGTGCGGTCCCGCCCCGTGGGAGGGGCGGGACCACACGATCAGCGCTCGCGGACGAAGACGATCCTCAGCGCCGCCGAGGACAGGATGTCCCTCTCGCAGAACCGGGACGTCACCCACTTCTCGCCGGAGAACAACCGGGTCTGGTCGCTGTGGTGCGGCGAGTTCGGGTTCGAGGACTGGGAGTACGTCAGCAGCGTACGGGCGACCGGGCACCGGCTGCCGTCCCAGCCCACGGCCTATAGGTAGCTGGAGCCGGTCGTCACCTCGGTGTAGCCGCCGCCCGCCGGGTTCCACACCGGCTCGATCTTGTTCCACACGCCCAGCGACTCGGTGCCGCCCGGAACGGGGATGCGCCGGTCGTTCCGGACGACGAACTGGTGCCGCGCGAGCGGGGAGCCGAGCGCGATGCCCGCAGCCCGCAACTCGGTGACCGCGTCCGCGAGGGCGGTGGTGAAGCCCGGCGCGGCCGTGTTGAGCGTGTGCGGCGTGCGGACCGGGTCCGTCGCCGGGAACGGCACCTTCCACAGCTGCCCGGCCGGCACGGAGGCCGTCAGCTTCCGCCAGAACCGGTCGAAGAGCAGCGCACCCCGGTGCTTGACCTCCTTCTTCCGCGGACCGAGGATCATGTGTCATGACGCCCGGACACGGCAGCACGGTTGACGGAGTGCTGCGACGCAGCGCCCGACGCACCCCGGCACGGGTCGCGGTGGAGTACGGCGACCGCTCCTGGACCTACGAGGAACTCGACGAGGCGGTGTCCCGCGCGGCGAGCCTCCTGCTCGGCCAGGGCCTGGACCCCGGTGACCGGGTCGGCGCCTACGGCCACAACTCCGACGCCTATCTGATCGGCTTCCTCGCCTGCGCCCGCGCGGGCCTCGTGCACGTACCCGTCAACCAGAACCTCACCGGCGACGACCTCGCGTACCTCGTCGGTCAGTCCGGCAGCTCCCTGGTCCTCACCGACCCGGATCTGGCCGCACGGCTCCCCGCCGGAGTCCGCACGCTGCCCCTGCGCGACGCCGAGGACTCCCTGCTGGCGCGGCTGGCCACCACACCCGCGTACGACGGTCCCGAAGCGCGCAGCGAGGACCTGGTGCAGCTGCTGTACACCTCCGGGACGACGGCCCTGCCGAAGGGCGCGATGATGACGCACCGCGCCCTGGTGCACGAGTACCTGAGCGCGATCACCGCACTCGACCTCAGCGCGGGCGACCGGCCGGTGCACTCGCTGCCGCTGTACCACTCGGCGCAGATGCACGTGTTCCTGATGCCGTATCTCGCGGTCGGCGCGACCAACGTCATCCTCGACGCGCCGGACGGCGACCGCCTCTTCGACCTCGTCGAGACCGGCCGCGCGGACAGCCTCTTCGCCCCGCCGACGGTGTGGATCGGCCTGACCAATCGTGCGGACTTCGCGGCTCGTGACCTGAGCGGTCTGCGCAAGGCGTACTACGGCGCGTCGATCATGCCGGCGCCCGTGCTGGAGCGGCTGCGCGAACGCCTGCCGAAGCTCGCCTTCTACAACTGCTTCGGGCAGAGCGAGATCGGTCCGCTGGCCACCGTCCTCGCGCCCGACGAGCACAAGGGCCGCATGGACTCCTGCGGCCGGCCCGTCCTCTTCGTGGACGCCCGCGTGGTCGACGAGGACGGCAAGGACATGCCCGACGGCACGCCCGGCGAGATCGTCTACCGCTCCCCCCAGCTGTGCGAGGGCTACTGGGACAAGCCCGAGGAGACGGCCGCCGCCTTCCGCGACGGCTGGTTCCGCTCCGGCGACCTCGCGGTGCGCGACGCGCACGGCTACTTCACGATCGTCGACCGCGTGAAGGACGTCATCAACTCCGGTGGCGTACTGGTCGCTTCCCGCCAGGTCGAGGACGCCCTGTACACGCATGACGCCGTCGCCGAGGTCGCCGTGGTCGGCCTGCCCGACGAACGGTGGATCGAGGCCGTCACGGCGGTCGTCGTCCGGCGCGGCGAGGTCACGGAGGAGGACCTCATCGCCCACGCCCGCGAGAAGCTTCCCCACTTCAAGGCACCGAAGCGGGTGGTGTTCGTGGACGAGCTGCCGCGCAACGCGAGCGGGAAGATCCTCAAGCGGGAGCTGCGGGACCGGTTCGCGGGTGCCTGACCTCGACGACAGGACCCGGCGGGGGCGCACGGACCTCTCCCGTGGTGTTCGGGGTCAGTGATCCAGGCGGCCCGGACGCGGGCAAGGGGGCGGCGGAGATCTTCTCGGCGTGCCGGGTCCGCATAATGGGGCGCCATGCCCACCTTCACCGCACCTGACGGGACCCGGCTCGCCTACCACCTCCGAGGCGACGGCGATCCGCTCGTCGTGCTGCCCGGCGGTCCGATGCGGGCCTCCGCCTACCTCGGAGACCTGGGCGGGCTCGGCGTACACCGCCCACTGGTGCTGCTCGACCTCCGCGGGACCGGCGACTCGGCCGTGCCGGCGGATCCGGCCACCTACCGCTGCGACCGGCTCGTGGACGACGTGGAGGCGTTGCGGCACCACCTGGGGCTGGAGCGCATGGACGTGCTCGGTCACTCGGCAGGCGGCAGCCTGGCCACGCTGTACGCCGCCCGGTACCCGGAGCGGGTGGGTCGGCTGCTGCTCGTCACCGCCACGCCCTGGGCGCTGGGCATGCCGGCGACGGCCGAGGACCGGTTGGCGGCGGCCCGACTGCGGCAGAGCGAGCCGTGGTTCGAGGAGGCGTTCGAGGCGTTCGCGGCCTGGGTGGCGGGAACGGGTGACTTCGACCCGGTGTTCGCGCCCTTCTTCTACGGGCGCTGGGACGACGCCGCGCAGGAGCACGAGGCGCGCGGCGACGAGGAGTGCAACGACCAGGCCGCCGACGTGTACGGCTCCGAGGGCGCCTACGACCCGCCCGCGACCCGGGCCGCCCTGGCCCGGCTGACCGCACCCGTCCTCGTCCTGGCGGGCGAACTCGACGGCGGCCCGTGCCCCGGCCTCGCCCGCCGTGCCGTCGACGCCTACCCGAACGCCGAGTTCACGGTCCAGCCGGGCGCCGGTCACCACCCCTGGCTGGACGACCCCGAGTGGTTCGTACGGCGTGTCCTCGCGTTCCTGGACGGAGACGGCCCCGCTCTGCCCGCGCCGCGGTGAAACGTGTGACCCGGGACGGACGCCTGCCCGGCCCTACTTGGCGTACGCCGTCATGAAGCGGTCGCGGAACTTGTCCATGCCCCACTGCGGGGCGTTCCCGGCGGGCTTGAGGCCGTCCGTCCAGCCCCAGTCGGAGATCCGGTCGAGCACCTTCGGGTCCTTGGCGACGATCGTGATCGGCACGTCCCTGTTCGCGCTGCCCCCGGTGACGGTCGGAACCGGCTGGTGGTCGCCGAGGAAGACGAGGACCGTGTTCTCGTCGCCGTAGCGCTCGAGCCACTGGGTGAGGCTGTCCACGGAGTACTGCACGGCCTTGCGGTACTCGGTACGCACGCGCTCCCGGCTCTTCCAGACCTCCGTCGGATTGGTGCCCTCCTTCTTGATCTGGTTGAAGACCGTGCCGTCACCGAGGTCGTCCCAGTCGATGGTGCGGGGGATCGGCGACCAGGGGTTGTGGCTGGAGGCCAGGATGATCTCCGCCATGATCGGGTCGCGGTTCTTCTTGCCGTGCTCCAGGCGCTGGAAGGCCTCCATGCTGAACTGGTCCGGCACCGGCGACCAGCTGAAGTAGGGGCCCTGGTAGCCGAGGTGCGTGGAGTCGTAGATGTGGTCGAGGCCGAAGTACTTGCCCTCGGGCCAGTTCTTCCGTACGCCGGGGACGATGCCGACCGTGCGCCAGGCGCCGGTCTTCTGGAAGTAGCTGGTGAGCGTCGCGCGGTCGCCGGTGGTCAGGCTCAGGTACCGCTGCTGGTTCTTGATCCAAAGACCGGACAGGAAGGTCGAGTGGGCGAGCCAGCTGCCGGCCCCCGCCACGGGCGACTTCAGCCAGCCGCTGCGCGAGTCGAAACCGGCCGCCTCGAGCCGGCTCGTGCCCTCCGCGAGGGTCGCGTCCATCTCGGGCGCCATCGCCGGGTCGTCGAGCGCGACCCGGCCGTAGCTCTCGACGAAGGTGAACAGGACGTCCTTGCCGCGCAGTCCGGTCAGCAGCTGGTCGGGCGGGGTGTCGGCGAAGGCGTCGGCAGCGGCCTGCTTCTGGAAGACCTTGGCGTCCCCGAGGCCGTTGCGGACGTACTCCACACGGTTGGCGAGGACCTCGGAGTTGCCCTTGCTGGCGAAGGGGGATCCGCCGGACTGCACGCCGAGGGTGAAGCAGGCGACCCACGCGGTGCCGAGGACGAGGGTGGTGGGGACCGCCACGGTGCGGTGTCGGTCGACGACGGTCGCCAGCCGGATCACCGCCCACGTGCTCAGCGCGAGCACGGCGACGAGGAGGACGATCACCCCGGTCACCACGAGCAACTGGCCCGATCGCCCGAACGACTCCCTGAGGAAGTCCGTCGCGTCGTTCAACAGGATCCAGTCGAAGACGAGGTCGAACGGCCGGGCCAGGAACTGGTAGAAGCCCATGTCGGTGAGTTTGAGGACGGTGAACAGGCCGAGGAACAGGCCTGAGCCGATCGCCACGAACCGACGGGGTTTGGGCGGCAGGGCGAGCAGGACGACCGCGAGAAGGATCGCCTCGACGGGGAGGCGGAGGAACGAGAAGTAAGTGGTCCGGTCGAGGCGATTGGGCAGGAGCAGCGCGAGCCCCACCAGCACGACGGCCAGGACGCTCGTCCCCACGGACACGCCACGCGACGCGCGGGGGTGGCGACGCCGCCAGCCGAACCAGCCGGGGGAGGGGGCGACGGGCCGGGGATCGTCGGCGGACTCCTCGGGCCCCGGTGCCTCGCCGGCCTCGGACGACCGGGTCTCCTGCACGACGTCCTCGGCCACCTCTTCCCCCGCGACCCCTCCGTCACCCGTATCCGCCTCGCCCCCAGCGGTATCCGGCAGTTGGCGAGAGCGAGTGAAGAGTGACACCCGGAGGTCCTTCCGTGCGGTCGTGCGAGGGCATGGCAATCAGGGCTCGAAGGCCCAGCCTGCCATCTCCCAGTACGTCCGCACGGCGCCTGCGGTTCAAGCGGACGGCCCCGGAATTGATCCTTCCGCCGATGTCGCCACCTCCCGGGCCCAGCGGTAGTCCGCCTTGCCGCTGGGTGACCGGCGGAGCGTCTGCGCGACCACCAGCCGGCGCGGGATCTTGTAACCGGCGAGCCGGGAACGGCAGTGCGCCTGGATCTCCTCCAGGGACGGCCGTACCGCCCCCTCTCGCACCTGCACCACGGCCGCCACATGGTGGCCCCACGTCGCGTCCGGAACCCCGGCGACCAGCGCGTCGTAGACGTCCGGATGGGACTTGAGCGCCTGCTCGACCTCCTCCGGGTACACCTTCTCGCCGCCCGTGTTGATGCACTGCGAGCCGCGTCCGAGGACGGTGACCACGCCCTCCTCGTCGACGGTGGCCATGTCGCCGAGCAGCACCCACCGCTCGCCGTCCTTCTCGAAGAAGGTCTCGGCACTCTTGCGCGGGTCGTTGTAGTAGCCGATTGGCACGTGCCCGCACTGCGCGACCCGGCCCACCTCGCCGACGGCGACCGGTTCGCGGGTGGCCGGATCCACCACCTGGGTACGGGAGTTGACGCGGACGCGGAAGCCGCGTTCGGGGCCGGAGTCCTCCGTCGCCGTGCCGTTGAAACCGGACTCGGAGGAGCCGAAGTTGTTCAGCAGCATCACGTTCGGGACGAGCGCCTGGAACTGCCTGCGCACCGTGTCCGACATGATCGCCCCCGACGACGACACGCTGAACATCGAGGACATGTCGATGCCCTTCATGGGGCCTTCGAGCGCGTCGATCAACGGTCGCAGCATCGCGTCGCCCACCAGCGACATGCTGGTGACCTTCTCCCTCTCGATCGTCCGCAGTACCTCCTGGGGGGCGAACTTGCGGTGCAGCACGACCCGTTGACCGAAGTTGAAGCCGATGAACGCCGTCAGGGTGGACGTGCCGTGCATCAGCGGGGGAGCGGGGAAGAAGGTGATCCCGGCGCCGCCGGCCGCGACCCGCTCGGCCAGCTCCTGCGGCTTCTTCACCGGCTCGCCGGTCGGCGCGCCGCCCCCGAGCCCCGAGAAGAACAGGTCCTCCTGGCGCCACATCACGCCCTTGGGCATGCCGGTGGTGCCACCGGTGTAGATGATGAACTGGTCGTCGCCCGAGCGGGTGGGGAATCCGCGCTCCGGGGAGCCGGAGGCCTCCGCCCTCGCGAAATCCACGGCAGCCACCTCGGCTGCCCCCGGTGCCGGCGTCCCGACCCGCACCATATGCCGCAGCGCGTCCGTGTGCGGCAGCGCCGCCGCGACCCGGTCGGTGAACTCCGCGTCGAAGACCAGGCCCACCAGGTCGGCGTCCCGGTACAGGTAGACCAGCTCGTCCTCCACGTAACGGTAGTTGACGTTGACCGGGACGATCCGCGCCTTCAGGCAGCCGAGCAC
Source organism: Streptomyces sp. AC555_RSS877 (assembly GCF_019049245.1). Lineage (GTDB taxonomy): Bacteria > Actinomycetota > Actinomycetes > Streptomycetales > Streptomycetaceae > Streptomyces. The sequence goes on from NZ_JAGMUK010000218.1 coordinate 125,493, forward strand.
GGCCTGGAGGTACTCGACGCCGTTGTAGAGGTGCAGGCCCACGTGCTCGCCGGGCCGTACCCCGCTGTCGGCCAGGTGGTGGCCGATCCGGTTGGCGGCGGCGTCCAGTTCCGCGTACGTCAGCCGGCGCTCCGCGCCCGTACCGGGGTGGTCGATGTACACGAGCGCCTCGCGGTCCGGGACCACGTCGACGACCGACTCGAACAGGTCGGCAAGGTTGTACTCCACCGCTCCTCCTGACCTCGGACGGGCCCTGGCCCTTCGACGGTTCGCCGGTCATCTGAGCAAAGGGCGCCGCAACTGTGAAGAGTCCGCGTCGAATAAATCTGACTGTGTGTCAGAAAACCCTTGAAGTGCCCAGGCGCCTCCTGCAACCTGTTCTCGTTCTTTCAGAGGGGAGATGGGCAATGGGTGGGACGGAACACCTCACCGTGCGGCGCCACGGCGCCACACTGGTGCTCACGCTCAACAGGCCCGACGCCAAAAACGCGCTCTCGCTGTCCATGCTCGTCGGCCTGTACGACGGCTGGACCGAGGCCGACGAGGACGACGAGGTGCGCTCGATCGTGCTGACCGGCGCGGGCGGCGCGTTCTGCGCCGGCATGGACCTCAAGGCCCTCGCGGGGCAGGGCATGGAGGGCGAGCAGCACCGGGACCGCCTCAAGGCCGACCCGGACCTGCACTGGAAGGCGATGCTGCGCCACCACCGCCCCCGCAAGCCGGTGATCGCCGCCGTCGAGGGGTACTGCGTCGCCGGCGGCACCGAGATCCTCCAGGGCACCGACATCCGGATCGCGGGCGAGTCGGCGACCTTCGGGCTGTTCGAGGTCAAACGCGGGCTCTTCCCGATCGGCGGTTCCACCGTCCGGCTGCAACGCCAGATCCCGCGCACCCACGCCCTGGAGATGCTGCTCACCGGCCGCCCCTACACCGCCCGCGAGGCCGCCGGCATCGGTCTGATCGGCCATGTCGTCCCCGACGGCACGGCACTCGACAAGGCCCTGGAGATCGCCGAACAGATCAACGCCTGCGGTCCGCTCGCCGTCGAGGCCGTCAAGGCATCCGTGTACGAGACCGCCGAGATGACCGAGACCGACGGACTCGCCGCCGAACTCGAACGCGGCTGGCCCGTCTTCGACACGGCCGACGCCAAGGAGGGCGCCCGCGCCTTCGCGGAGAAACGACCGCCCGACTACAAGCGCGCCTGACCTCGCGTACCAGCGCGTCCGCCCTCCCGCAGAAGGAGACACCCGGGATGCCCGAAGTCCTCAAAGCGCCGCTCGTCGTCGAGTTCCCCTTCACCCGCTCCCTGGGCCCCGTCCAGAGCGCCTTCCTCACCGGCCTGCGCGAACGCGTCGTCCTCGGGGTGAAGACCGCCGACGGCCGCGTTCTCGTTCCGCCCGTCGAGTACGACCCGGTCACCGCCGCGGAGATACGTGACCTCGTAGAGGTGGCCCCCACCGGCACGGTCACCACCTGGGCCTGGAACCACGCCCCCCGCCGCGGCCAGCCCCTGACCACTCCCTTCGCCTGGGCCCTGATCCGCCTCGACGGCGCCGACACCGCCCTCCTGCACGCCCTCGACGCCCCGGGCCCCGACGCCGTCCACACCGGCATGCGCGTCCGCGTCCGCTGGGCCGGCGAACGCGTGGGCGCCATCACGGACATCGCCTGCTTCGAGCCGTACGACGGCGACCGCGCCGGGCCGGCGGGCCACACCGGGGAGTTCGAGGATCCGGTCACCGGCATCGTCGCCCCGGCCCGCCTCGACTACACCTACTCGCCCGGCCGCGCCCAGTCCGCGTACCTCCACGCCCTCGCCGAACAGCGGGTCGTCGGCGAGCGCTGCCCGTCGTGCCGCAAGGTGTACGTCCCGCCGAGGGGCGCGTGCCCCACCTGTGGCGTGGCCACATCGGAACAGGTCGAGGTGGGTCCGCGCGGCACGGTCACCACCTTCTGCATCGTCAACATCAAGGCGAAGAACCTCGACATCGAGGTCCCGTACGTCTACGCGCACATCGCCCTCGACGGCGCCGACCTCGCCCTGCACGGCCGCATCGCGGGCATCCCCTACGACCGGGTGCGCATGGGCCTGCGCGTCGAACCCGTGTGGCCGGCAGGCGGCGGACACCCCGACCACTACCGGCCGACCGGGGAGCCCGACGCGGACTACGAGACGTACAAGGAGTTGGTGTAGATGCCGCCCCTCAGGGAGGTCGCCGTCGTCGCCTTCGCGCACACCGGCCACCTGCGCAGCGCCGACGAGCTCTCCGAAGTGGAGATGCTCATGCCCGTCCTGCACGACGTGCTCGACCAGACCGGCCTGAAGACCGCGGACATCGACTTCACCTGTTCCGGCTCCTGCGACTACCTCGCCGGCCGGGCCTTCTCCTTCACGCTCGCCCTCGACGGGGTGGGCGCCTGGCCGCCGATCTCCGAGTCCCACGTCGAGATGGACGGCGCGTGGGCGCTGTACGAGGCGTGGACCAAGCTGCTGACCGGCGACGCCGACACCGCACTCGTGTACTCCTACGGCAAGTCCTCACCCGGGTCAGTCCGCGACGTCCTGACCCGCCAGCTCGACCCCTACTACGTGGCACCCCTGTGGCCCGACTCCGTCGCCCTCGCCGCCCTCCAGGCACAGGCACTCATCGACGCGGGCGAGACCGACGAGCCCGCGCTCGCCGCCGTGGCGGACCGCAGCCGCAACGCCCCGCCCGGCACGGCCTCGCGGCGGGACTACGTCGTCCGGCCCCTGCGCACCGGCGACTGCCCGCCCGTCGGCGACGGGGCCGCGGCCGTCGTCCTCGCGGCGGGGGACCGGGCCCGGGAACTGTGCGCCCGGCCCGCCTGGATCCGCGGCATCGACCACCGCATCGAGGCACACGGCCTCGGCGTCCGCGACCTGACCGACTCGCCCTCCACCCGGCTGGCCGCCGAGAAGGCAGGCGCCTTCGAACGGCCCGTCGACACCGCCGAGTTGCACGCACCCTTCAGCTCGCAGGAGGTCGTCCTGCGCAAGGCGCTCGGGCTGGACGACGAGGTGAGGATCAACCCCTCCGGCGGCGCGCTCGCCGCCAACCCGGTCATGGCCGCCGGGCTCATCCGCATCGGCGAGGCCGCCGCCCGCATCCACCGCGGCGCGTCCGACCGGGTCCTCGCCCACGCCACCTCCGGCCCCTGCCTCCAACAGAACCTGGTCGCCGTACTCGAAGGGGATCCGCGATGAGCAAGGAGCCCGTGGCCGTCGTAGGCGTCGGCCAGACCAAGCACGTGGCGGCACGCCGGGACGTGTCCATCGCCGGGCTCGTGCGGGAGGCAGCCCGCAAGGCCCTGGACGACGCCGAGCTGGACTGGGCGGACATCGACGCCGTCGTCATCGGCAAGGCGCCCGACTTCTTCGAGGGCGTGATGATGCCGGAGCTGTACCTCGCCGACGCGCTGGGTGCCGTGGGCAAGCCCATGCTGCGGGTGCACACTGCGGGCTCGGTCGGCGGGTCGACGGCGCTCGTCGCCGCGAACCTGGTCGCCGCCCGGGTCCACGCCACCGTGCTCACCCTCGCCTTCGAAAAGCAGTCCGAGTCCAACGCCATGTGGGGGCTGTCCCTGCCCATCCCCTTCCAGCAGCCGCTGCTGGCCGGGGCCGGCGGGTTCTTCGCCCCGCACGTACGCGCGTACATGCGACGCAGCGGCGCGCCCGACACGGTCGGCTCCCTCGTCGCGTACAAGAACCGGCGCAACGCGCTGAAGAACCCGTACGCGCACCTGCACGAGCACGACATCACCCTGGAGAAGGTCCAGGCCGCGCCCATGCTCTGGGACCCGATCCGCTACTCGGAGACCTGCCCCTCCTCCGACGGCGCCTGCGCCATGGTCCTCACCGACCGCGCGGGAGCCGCCCGCTCGCCCAGGCCGCCCGCCTGGATGCACGGCGGCGCGATGCGGAGCGAACCCACCCTCTTCGCCGGCAAGGACTTCGTCTCGCCGCAGGCCGGCAAGGACTGCGCGGCCGACGTGTACCGGCAGGCCGGGATCACCGACCCGCGCCGGGAGATCGACGCCGTAGAGATGTACGTGCCGTTCTCCTGGTACGAGCCCATGTGGCTGGAGAACCTCGGCTTCGCCGACGAGGGCGAGGGCTGGAAGCTCACCGAGTCGGGGGTCACCGAACTGGACGGGGACCTGCCCGTCGACATGTCCGGCGGCGTCCTGTCGACCAATCCCATCGGCGCCTCCGGCATGATCCGCTTCGCGGAGGCCGCGCTCCAGGTCCGCGGGCTGGCCGGGGAACACCAGGTGGAGGGCGCGCGGCGGGTGCTCGGGCACGCCTACGGGGGCGGATCACAGTTCTTCTCCATGTGGCTCGTGGGGTCCGAGCCGCCCGCCTCCTGAAAGGTCCCCCTCACGTGGCCTGTCGGCGTCCGGGACCGATCGCTAGGCTGGCCGCGGACGACGCAATCGGGAGGAGCACGGACGTGGCCGAGACCACCATCCAGCAGCAGCCGCTCATGGGCTGGGACAAGCCCGAGCTGGACCTCAGCACCGCCGACTGGCACTCCAGCAGCCGCGGCCTGGGGGATGTCCAGATCGCCTTTGTCGAGGGATTCATCGCGATGCGCAACAGCGGCCGGCCCGATAGCCCTTCCCTCATCTTCACGCCCGCGGAGTGGGGCGCGTTCGTGTCGGGCGCGAGGGAAGGGGAGTTCGACCTGACCTGAGCCGACGGGCCGGCGGGCCGATCCGGCGGTGTTCCTACCGTTTTTCCGGACACGCGACCTCCAGCGCTCTCCTGACGCCGACGCCTGAGCAAGGCTGACCGGCAGGAAACGGAAGGTCGTACTCCGGAGGTGAGGAACGCATGGGCACTCTGCCGGTGGTCGCGGCGGTCGACGGTTCGGACGACGGTCTGCGCGCCCTGGACTTCGCCCTCGACGCCGCCCGCCGGCGCGAGGCACCGCTGCGGGTGGCCCATGTGCGGCAGTACGCCGCCTGGGCCCAGCCCGAGGTCCTGGCCGCCGGACCGCCCGACCCGGACGACGACCCGGTGCTCGACCAGGTGCGCGGCCATCTGGCGGGCCGGGAGGGCCTGCCGCAGGTCGAGTACCTCGTACTGGAGGGCGCCCCGGCCGCGCTCTTGCCCGAACTCGGCTCCACCGCGCAGCTGTTGGTTCTCGGCTCGCGGGGCCGCGGCGGCTTCGCCAGTCTGCTGCTCGGCTCCAACGGCATGGCCGCCGCCCGCGACGCCGAGTGCCCTGTCGTCGTGGTGCCCCGACCCGGGCGAGAGGTGCACGGCGAGGCACCGGCCGCGCCGGGCCCCCGTGTGGTCGTCGGCCTCCAGGTGGACAGCCCCGACGAGGCCACGCTCGCCTTCGCCTTCACCGAGGCCGCTCTGCGCGGCGCACGCCTCCAGGTCGTCGCCGCCTTCGCGTGGCCGATCCAGGACTGGGCGGTCCCCGGCGAACTCGCCCCGGTGATGATCGACCAGGGCGCCGTCGAGAACGAGACCCGCGTCCTCGCCGAGGGCTTCCTCGCCCCGCACAGCGCCCGCCATCCCGGCGTCCGGGCCGAGCCGTACGTGGCACCGGGCGACGCGGCCGGTCACCTCGTCGCCGCCTCGAAGGACGCCGACCTGGTCGTCGTCGGCCGCCACCGACGCCGTCTGCTGGCACCCGCCCGCATGATGGGCTCCGTCACCCACGCCGTCCTGCTGCACGCGGCAAGCCCGGTCGCGGTGGTGCCGCCGGCACCGCCGGAGGACTGAGACACCCCTCAGCCACCGCCCTCGGCTAATGGATGCGGCCGCACCTATCATTAGCTCCATGCAGGCCACGCTCAGCAGGGACGCCCGCCTCGCCCTCGACCTCGCCCTGACCGTCCGGCACGACGGACACGGGCAGGTCGCCGACGACCTCACCGACCCCGCAGGGCTCACCGCCTGGGTTCGCGCCCGCCCCGACGCCCTGCCGGAGGCCGCCGCCTTCGTCGCCGACGAGGCCGTGCTCGCCGCCGTCCGTGACCTGCGTGCCGCCGTCCGTGCCCTGTTCGCCCGAGCCGTGCGCCCCGCCGAACCGAGCGCCGCCGACCCGGCCCGCCTCCTGCCCTTGCCCGAGGCCGTGCGGCGGCTCAACGAGGCCGCCGCACGCACGCCCACCGTCCCCGTACTGCACTGGGCCGAGGACGCCGAACCCGTCGTACGGCACGAGGCCGCCCAGGGTGGCGGCGAACTCACCGCGGCGCTCGCGCACGCCGCGATCGCCTTTCTCGACGGTCCCGAGCGAGTGCGGCTGCGGGCCTGCCACGCGCCGCGCTGTGCGCGGTACTTCCTCAAGGAGCACCCGCGTCAGGAGTGGTGCAGGCCGTCCTGCGGCAATCGCGCCCGCGTCGCGCGGCATCACGAACGGCACCGCGACCGCGCCCAGCGGAGAAGAGCCGCCCGCACGCCACGCGAGGGGTCCGGGCACGTACCATTGCGGCATGTCGTTCCTCCGCCGCCGTAGCGCCACGCCCGCCGGGCCCGACTTCGACGTACTGGCCATGGACCCGGGCGACTGGCCCGGCAATCTGGGCGCCGGTCTGCTGCCCGCGCCCGACGGCAGCTGCCAGGGCGTCTACCTTCGCTACGACCTCTTCGGCGGCCGCGGCCCCGCGATGATCATCGGCAATCTGCCGGAGGGCTCCCCGGCCCGCGACGTCACCGAGGACGAGATCCCCTTCGAGGTCGGCCAGCTGCTGCTGGCGCTGGAGAACGACGAGGAGGTGACCGTCGTCGGCTCCGAGGACATGCCGGTGATGCAGGGCGACAACCTCCTGATCGTGCGCCGCCTCAAGCTGTCGGAGAGCCGGATCTCCTGCGTGCAGTTCGACCGCAGCGACAACGTCCTGGTGACCATCGCCGCCTGGGACCGCCCCATCACCGACGACCTGTACGCCCTGCTGAAGCCGCTCCCCGCGGAGCTTTTCCAGCAGGACTGAGGCGACTACCCGGCCGACCGCGCCACGCGGACGTCCGCCGCCCGCACGAACGCCACCCGGTGGCCGAACTGGATCTCGTAGTACAGGTCCTCGGCGGCCACCACCTGGTGGGAGGCCTCGCCGAACGTCACCGCGTAGTAGTACTCGCCGGGCACCTTGTCCCCGACCACGTACCGCTGGTCCGCCGGCAGCTTGTACGGCAGCGGCGACAGGGCCTGGGCGGGTACTCCCGCCGGGTACGCGGACGCCTCCGGGTAGGCACGCCCGTAGACCGGGATGCTCGCCGACCCGTTCTTGGGCGTCACCACCAGGCCCGTCGCGTGCACCGCGGTCGGGTTCTTCCTCGCGTTCTTGAACCAGGCCTTCTGGCCCAGGTACCAGATCGCCGTCCAGTCCCCGTCGCGGCCCGCGACCGCGTACTGCTGGCCGGTGGAGACCCGTGAGGACAGGTCGTTCACCCCGGTGCCCGGCGTCGTCCCCAGACCGATGTCCTTGATCAGGGGGTAGGACTCGCCGGGCCCGGAGTGGAGCCGCACCGCGCTGGACCCGTGAGCCGCGCACGGCTCACCCTTGGCGACGCAGCCTGTGTACCCCGGCTGGTTCGTGGCGTAGTCGGGGCGGATCGTCACCAGGCCGCCGTTCTTGCCGGCCGTGGACTCGAAGGGACGGCCCAGCAGGGCGAAGTAGTGCCCCCAGTCCCAGTACGGGCCCGGATCGGTGTGCATGCCGCCGACGGTCCCCGCGGTCGGACCCGGCACGTTGTCGTGGCCGAGGATGTGCTGCCGGTCCAGCGGGATGCCGTACTTCTTGGCCAGATACGCCACCAGCCGCGCCGACGACCGGTACATCGCCTCCGTGTACCAGGCGTCCGGGCTGGCCAGGAAGCCCTCGTGCTCCAGGCCGACCGACTTGGCGTTGACGTACCAGTTGCCCGCGTGCCACGCCACGTCCTTGGCCTTGACGTGCTGGGCGATGTGGCCGTCCGTGGAGCGCAGCGAGTAGTTCCACGACACATAGGTGGGGTCCTGCACGAGGTTGAGGACGCCTTCCCAGGCGCCCTCCGTGTCATGGACGACGATGTACCTGATGCTCTGGGACACCGGACGGTTCCCGGTGTCGTGGTTGCCGTAGTCGCCCTCGCCGAACTCCTCGTAGGGAGCCGGGATCCACTCGCAGGACACCGTCTTCGGGCACTCCGTGCCGTCCGCGGCCCGTGGCCGCAGGCCCGTCCGCGTCAACTGCGCGAGGTCGGGGGCGAGAGCGGGCTGGGCGGCCAGGGCGACCTGCTGACCGGCGTCGGTGGTGCGCTCCTCGCCGGTGCGCAGCACGTCGAACACGTCGTTGGCGTACGCCGCCCCCGTCGCGCTGTCGTCCGCGCCGGAGAAGCGGGCCACCGCCCCGTACCAGTCCGCGGGATCCTCGCTGAGCGGTTCGCCGAGGTCCTGCTGAGCGGCGGCGAGCAGTGCGGCGCCGCCCGCCACGTTCGCGGCGGGATCGGTCCGCAACCGCTCGGCGGGCAGGCCGGTGAGCTCGGCCGCCTTCGGCAGGGTCTTGAGACGGGCCGGGAGGGCGGCATTCTCCGGCACCTTCGCCTCGGGGTGCACCGGTGGGCGGGCGCTGTCGCCGCGCGCGTCCTCCGTCCCCTCGCTGTGGTGCGGCGCCGCCTCGGCGAGCGCGGTGCGGGCGTCGGTGAGGTGCATCGGACCATAGCCGCCGGTCACGCTGGGCGCCCCGGCGTGCGCGTCCCAGCGGGACTGCAGGTAGGAGACGGCAAGAAGCACACTCTGCGGCACGTGGTACTCGGCGGCCGCGGCGGCGAACGCCGACTGCAGACCGGCCGCGGAGGCCCGGGCGTCGGGCGGGGCCGCGCCGAGCAGCGGCAGCAGCAGGGCGGCGCAGCCCACCGCGCCCGCGGTCCTTCGGAAACGTCTGTGCCCGGCTGCTCGGTCGGTGGCGATGGCGGATTCTCGCAATGCAGCCTCCTGGGACGGTCGAGCGCGACGCGCCGTGCGGGGCCGGGTCCGTCAGTGGTACCGGCCTGCCGACGATCCGTCAATGATGCCCAGAAGCAGGCGATTTCCCTCGTCAGGCCAGGTGGGCGGGGAGTTTCGCGGCGGCGCCCCGCGGGCCTGCGGGGCGTCAGTGGCGTACACCGATGGGCGATGCCGGACGAGCCGTGGATCCGGACATACGACGGTCCGCGGTGCGCCGTTGACGTGGCGCACCGCCAACCGTCGTCCCCGTCAGCGAGTGCCGACCGCCGCGCGCACGGCCCGGCGGGCCAGCTGGCAGTCGTCGTGCAGCCGCCTGAGCAGCAGCCGCTGTTCCTCGCCGGACGGCGCAGCACCCGGGTGGGCCACTCCCGGTGCCGCCGGGGTCGTGTCGTGCATCGAACGCTGCACGGCCATCTCGTAGGTACGGATCTCCCGGGTGAGGACGAGCATCAGGTTCACCAGGAACGAGTCCCGCGACGCCGGGCCCGCCGTCTGGGCGATCTGGCTGATCTGCCGCCGGGCCACCGGCGCGTCGCCGAGGACCGACCACAGCGTCGCCAGGTCGTAGCCCGGCAGGTACCAGCCCGCGTGCTCCCAGTCCACCAGCACTGGACCGGCCGGTGACAGGAGGATGTTCGACAACAGTGCGTCGCCGTGGCAGAACTGGCCCATGCCGTGCCGGCCCGCGGTCGCCGCGATGCCGTGCAGCAGTTTCTGCAGGTCGCCCAGATCCCGGTCGGTGAGCAGCCCCAGCTCGTGGTACCGGTTGATGCGTGTCGCGTAGTCGAGCGGGGCGTCGAAGGTGCCCGCCGGCGGCCGCCAGGCGTTCAGCCGGCAGATCGCGCCGAGTGCCGCCCGGATGTCCGCCCGGGGCGGGGCCTCCGCAGGGTGCCGGTGCAGTGCCGCCACCCGGCCCGGCATCCGCTCGATCACCAGCGTGCAGTTGTCCGGGTCCGCCGCGATCAGTCTCGGCACCCGCACCGGAGGGCGGTGCCGGACGAACGAGCGGTACGCGGCTATCTCGTGACGGATCCGCTCGGCCCACACGGGGGAGTGGTCCAGTAAACACTTGGCGACCGCGGTGCTGCGTCCCGTCGTACCGACCAGGAGCACGGAGCGTCCGCTGCGGCGCAGCACCTGCACCGGGGCGAACTCCGGGCAGATCCGGTGCACCGACGCGATCGCCGTGCGCAGCTGGGCGCCCTGAGGGCCGGACAAGTCGAGTCTCCCGCTGACGGGTTGGGTGCCGACCCCTGGAACGCGCCGCGTCCTGCCCGCACCGAGCACGGGAGCCGCCGGACGCGCGGGGTCGAGGTAGGGGCCGCCAGCACCCGCCGGACGGGGGTGCAGCGACCGGGGCGGGGCGGACACGGAGGACGATGCTGTGTACATGGGCGAAACAGATCCCTTCGTGTGCCTGCGACGACAGTGCGCTGCCCGGCCCGGTCGCCCGGGTGCACCCTGGGGAATGCATCCCTTGTTCCAGAAGGCGACCGGGTCGGGGTGGCGCTTTCCTACCTGACACCCGATGCCCCGTGGCACACCATCTGGCGTGCCCTGGCGAAGCCTGGCGAATAGTCGCCCGGCAACTCTCACCGGGCTACATTCAACTCAGCCGAGTACCTGGGGGCTTGACGTGAGCGGACAACCCAACACCCGTCTGTCGGACCTGTTCGGCCTCGCCGGCTGGTCCAAGGGCGAACTCGCGAGGCTGGTCAACCGGCAGGCGGCGGCCATGGGCCACCCCCAGCTCTCGACCGACACCTCACGGGTGCGGCGCTGGATCGACACGGGAGAGATCCCGCGTGATCCGGTACCGCGGGTGCTGGCGGCCCTGTTCACCGAGCGTCTCGGCCGTGTCGTGACCATCGAGGACCTCGGTCTGGTCCGGCACGGGCGTGCGGGGAAACGGCAGGGCGGCGGGAGTGCGGAACATCCCGACGGAGTGCCGTGGGCGCCCGAGCGGACTGCTGCGGTCCTCACCGAATTCACGGGAATGGACCTCATGCTCAACCGACGCGGCTTGGTGGGCGCGGGTGCCGCGCTCGCCGCGGGATCAGCACTCAGCAGCGCCATGCACGACTGGCTGCACACCGATCCGGCCCTGACCGCCGATGCTCCCCAGTTCGACGACCCCCTGCACGCCGATCCGGCCGGGTTCGACCGCTACGAGGCCGCCCCCATCGGATCGCAGGAGATCGAGGAACTGGAGCGCTCCGTCGAGGTGTTCCGGGCCTGGGACGCGGCCCGCGGCGGCGGACTGCAACGCAAGGCGGTCGTGGGCCAGCTCAACGAGGTGGGCGGCATGCTCGCCTACCGGCACCCCGACCATCTCCAGCGGCGCCTGTGGGGCGTCGCCGCCAACCTCGCCGTCCTCGCGGGCTGGATGTCGCACGACGTCGGCCTGGAGCCCACGGCCCAGAAGTACTTCGTCATCGCCGCCCACGCAGCAAGAGAGGGCGGCGACCGGCCCCGCGCGGGGGAGGCGCTCTCCCGGGCGGCTCGCCAGATGGTGCACCTGGGCCGGCCCGACGACGCACTCGACCTCATGAAGCTCGCCCAGTCCGGCTCCGGCGACGAGGTGCTGCCCCGTACCAAGGCGATGCTCTACACCATCGAGGCCTGGGCGCAGGCCTCCATGGGCAAGGGCCAGGCCATGCGCCGCACCCTCGGACAGGCGGAGGACCTCTTCGTCTCCGACCGGGGCGACGTGCCGCCGCCGAGCTGGATGCAGACCTTCAAGGAGGAGGATCTGTACGGCATGCAGGCCCTGGCCTACCGCACACTGGCCGAGCACGAGCCGGGCGCGGCCGTGCACGCCCAGTACTACGCGGAGAAGGCGCTGGCCCTGCGCATCGACGGCCGGGAGCGGTCGAAGATCTTCGATCATCTGTCCATGGCCTCCGCCTGCTTCATCGCGGACGACCCCGAACAGGCGGACCGGTACGCACGGCTGGCCCTGATGGCGATGGGGTCGAACTCCTCGCGCCGCACCTGGGACCGGCTGGGCCAGATGTACCGGCTCACCGCCGAGTACTCCAGCGATCCGAAGATCCACGAGCTGCGGGAGGAGATCAGGCTGGCGCTGCCGAAGACGAGGGGGAAGAGCGGCAGCAGCGCCAAGGCATAGGAACCCTCACGGCACCGGAACCGGGCGCTGTGCCTTCCGGTCCGCGGTCCTCGTCACGCGGTCACCCTGGCGACGAGCACACAGGCGTCGTTCTCGCGCTCGGCCTCGCCGAACTCCTCCACGACCATCCGTACGCAGTCCTGTGCGGTGCGCGCCTCGCCGAACCGTGGGGCCAGGTCGAGGAGGCGGTTCACGGCCGCCGTGCCGCTGTGCCCGGGCACCAGCCCGTCGGTGTGCAGCACGAGCAGGTCGCCCGGCCGGAGGGTCTCTTCGGTCTGCTCGTACACGGCTCCTGACGTCGCGCCGAGCAGAACGCCGTCCGGCGCGCGCAGCCTGCGCCCCGTCCCGTCGCGGAACAGCAGCGGGGCGGGGTGTCCCGCCTGCGCCCACACCAGGGTGCGGGTGTCGGGTCGGTAGCGGCAGCAGACCGCGCTGCCGAGGGCCGGCTGCACGGTGGCGTCGAGCAACTGGTTGAGCAGAGCCATCAGTTGACCCGGCTGGGTGCCGGCCATCGCCATGCCGCGTACGGCACCCAGCAGGGTCGCCATGCCCGAGGCCACGGCGACTCCGTGGCCGGTGAGGTCGCCGACGCTGAGCAGGGTCTCGCCGTCGGCGAGTTCCAGGGCGTCGTACCAGTCGCCGCCGATCGTCGCGCTCGTCGCCGACGGCAGGTAACGGGCCGCGAGTTCCAGCGTCTCGGGGCCCTGGTGCGGGAGCCGCAGGGAGCCGCGCCACGGCGGCAGCACGGCTTCCTGCAGCTCGACCGCGAGCCGGTGCTCGGCCTGCGCACGGTGCCGGTGACGCTGTAACGAGTCACGGGTCTCGCTCACCGCCCGCTGGCTGCGGCGCAGTTCACTGACGTCCCGCAGCACCGCCCACATGGACGCGGTGCTTCCGTCGGTGTCGAGCACGGGCTCGCCCATCATGTGCACGGTCCGTACGCCGCCGTCCGGGCGCCGCACGCGGAACTCACCGTCGATGGGCTTGGCGTCGACGAGGCAGTCGGTGACCATCGCCGTCAGCTTCGGCCGGTCCTCGTCCAGCACCAGCGACGGCAGCTCGTCGAGGGTCAGCGGGGGAGCGGCGGGATCCCGGCCCAGAATCTGGTAGAGCTCTCCGGACCAACTGGCCTCGTCCGTCAGCAGGTTCCACTCCGCACTGCCGACCCGGCTGAGCAGCGAGCCGCGTCGGGGAGCGGGCGGCACGGCCCGGACGGCGGGCGCCGCCTCCGGCGACTCGGGAGCGGGTGGCGGGCCGTCCCGCAGTTGTGCCAAGTGCTCGTCCAGGTCGTCGAGTTGGTGCAGCGCGAGGTCGCACAGCGCGCGCTGCCAACGTTCCTGCGGGTCCAGACCGTCACTCTGCGTGTCCCGGCGTACGGCATCCACGTCGCCCTTGAGCCGGCGCGCCTGCGAGATGAGCGCGTCGACCGACCCGTGTCCTGGCGGTTGGGCAGCTGGGCGGTCCGCAGAGAGATGGGACGGCATGACGCACTCCGATGCGGGGACGGTACGACCAAGGCGGACGGAAGGACCGTTACGACTGTTGCACAGCCCGCGACACCCTGTAAGGGATTCGGCGACACCCGATACGGTGGTGCTTCCGGCATATGCCACAGTCTTCACGGGGTGAGTTCGACGTACGTCTGACGTACGACATCAGGTGGCTCAAGTCGTAGGCGACGTACGTGACTTGAGGGCCTTCGGGGGGCGGACACCGTGTTCAGTTATATGTTCGACGGCCCTGTGTTCTAGGGAGTGTGGCATATCTGGAACGGGCCCTGCCAGGGGGTGTGCGCGGGGTGAACGGGGCGCGGATGTGACCTGTGATGCAGGTCACATTAATTGATGTCGGGTTCGGCGTAATGCGAACGGCATCTGCGAGCTCGTAAGAGCATGGACATCACGATCGAGCAGCCCGCCCGCGCCCGCCTGATCACCGCGGAGAGCCATGAACTGCCCGTTCCCGCCACGCTCCGCTACACCTCCGCAGACCCGCTGGCGGTGCACGTCGACTTCCCGCCCGAGGTCGCCCTGGACGGCGAGCGGGTCACCTGGACCTTCGCCCGCGCCCTGCTGGCGGACGGGCTGACCGGTCCGGCGGGGGGCGGCGACGTGCACCTGTGGCCGTGCGGCCGCGGCCGCACCGTCGTCGAGCTGCACTCGCCGTGCGGGCTGGCCCTGCTCCAGTTCGACACCGCCGCCCTGCGCCGGTTCCTGCTGCGGACGTACGCCGTGGTGGCCGCCGGCCAGGAGGATCTCGGCGCCGCCGTCGAGCAGGGGCTGGCCTCGCTCTTCGGCGGCGTCTGACGTGCCTCGGTGCCGTGCCGTGACGGGGTTCAGTACCGCAGGACGCCCGCGATCCCGTCCGCGTCCGCCAGTGTGCCGTCCGGCACGAAGCGCACCTCGGCGCCGGTCTCCAGGCACTGCTCGACGATCTCGTCCACGATGTCCTCGCGGGCGTCCAGGTCGCCGCTGACGGCCGGGACCAGATGGTCCCCGCCGTCGTCACGTACCGTCACCCGGAAGTTCTCCTCGACGGCCAGCAGCCGTACGCGGCCCTCGCGGGCGCTCTGCCACAGTTCGTCGATCCCGGCCGCGAACGCCCGGTGGCCGCGGGCCGATTCGAGCTCCCGCGTCACCGCGTCGGTGTTCTTGCGCGCCTCGGCGGCCACCAGGGGCCGGACCGCCTGCCACACGGCGTCGGGCGTGCCGTGCGCGAGTCCGCCGTGGGGGACGTGGACGGCGCTTTTGGTGACGCTGCCGACCTCGTCCATCAGGGACAGCGCGGCCGTCTCGCCGGTGACGTACAGCGGCCTGGGTGTCTCGCGCAGAACCGCGCTCATCGCGGTGTCCGCCTCGCGCAGGAACTGGCGGGTGCCCTCGTCCCGGAAGGTGCTCGGCTGGTCGCCGACCCGTTCCTGGCGTTCGGCGTCGAAGTTCTCGCGGCTCCGGGTCAGCCTGGTCAGCGGGAATCCGCCGGTGTGGTCCTCGCTGACGCGGTCCGTGCCGCCGCTCCACAGCGTGACGTGGTCGGCGGAGACCGAGAGCACCCAGAACGGCTGCTCGGCGGCCTGCGCCGAGACCAGGTTGCGGGTCAGGAAGGTGTCCGAGAGCACCACGCGTTCGGGCACCGGGCGGGCGAGCGACCACACCTGGTGCTCGCCCGGGGCGGCGAAGATCACCAGGCCGTCCTCGGCGTGCGCCAGGTCGATCTCGGTGAGGGCCTGGTCGAGCTGCCGGGCGACGTCGAGGCGCCGGTCCCGGGGGATCGCGGGGTCGGCCTCCAGCTGCTTCTTGGCCTCGGCCACGACATTGCGCAGCCGGACCGGATCCTGGGCGTTCTCGGGCTCCCGGCGGTGTGTCGGCGTCAGCACCGACACGGCCGGATAGGGGCGCGGGCGCCGCAGCTCGGTGAGGGTCGTGGGACTGAGTGCGTGCTCCATACCAGCACGATAGGGCCGAATCGCCGATCGGGCATCAGGGGTGATCGAGTCGGGCATTACCGGCAACTCGCTTACGGGGTCGCTCGAGTCGCCGGACGACGTGGCCGTCAGTCGGCCGGACGACGTGGCCGTCAGCCTGAGACCGGCCGGACGGCCGTGGCGTACGTCAGCGGCCGTCGCGCTCCGGCCCGCAGGAGCTGCCGTCGGGCGGCAGGGAGCCGTACAGCAGGAACGCGTCGACCTTGCGGTGCACGCACTTGGAGGACGCGTAACCGGTGTGCCCCTCGCCCTTGTTGTCGAGCACCACGGCCGAGTCGCCCAGACGCTCGGCCGTCTCCACGGTCCAGCGGTACGGCGTCGCTGGGTCGCCCCGGGTGCCCACGAGGAGCATCTTCGGGGTACGGACGTCGCGGACGCCGTCGCGGATGAAATCGGTGCCCTTGGGGCGGCCGTGGCACATCAGCACCTCGGTGAGCCGGTATCGGCCGAACACCGGCGAGGCCTGCTCGTACTCGGCGCGCAGCCGGCCGAGCTGCTGGGAGATCCGGCGGGCGCTGGGGCGGTCGGGATCGTCCGCGCAGTTGATCGCCATCAGCGCCGCCGGAAGATTGTCGAGCGGAACGTCCTCCTGGTCGACCAGGCCGCCGTCCGTCCCGTCGCCGGCGCGCGGGGCGACGCCGTCAGCGGCACGGACGTTCGAACCGCCGCCGGAGAACCACAGGAGCGGCCGGGTGTCGCCGTCCTCGACCAGTGAGGCGAGCGCCCGCTGCAGGGACGGCCACAACTGCCTGCTGTAGAGCGCCTGGCCCATGGCGCCCACCAGGTCCTGCCCGGTGAACTCCTCGCCGAAGTCGGTCGGCACCGGGTCCTGGTCGAGCGACTCGACGAGACGTTCGACCTCCTCCCGGGCCGTGCGCGCGTCCGTACCGAAGGGGCAGGCGATGTCCTGAACGCACCAGTCGACGAAGTCCTCCAGCGCGGTCTGCTGACCCGCAGCGCCCGCCATGCCCTGCTCGGTGAGTGGTTCGGTGAGCGTGTCCACGCCGTCGAGCACCATCCGGCCCACCTTTTCGGGGAACTGGGCCGCGTACACCGCGCCGAGCCGCGTTCCGTAGGAGAAGCCGAGGTAGTTGAGCTTCTTGTCGCCGACGGCCTGGCGCATCACGTCGAGGTCGCGCGAGGCGTTCACCGTGCCGATGTGGGGCAGGACGGGCCCGGAGTGCTCGGCGCAGGTGCGGGCGGCCTTCCGCAACTGTTCGAGGACGCCCTGCGGATCGCCGTCCATGTCCGCGTCCTCGTCCACCGTGACCTCGGCGGAGCCGTTGCCGCACGTCACAGGCGAGGACCGGCCGACGCCGCGGGGATCGAAGGACACCACGTCGTAGCCGTTCGTCAGGCTCATGAACTCCTTGCCGCCGGCGGCGAGTTCGCTGACGCCCGCGCCGCCCGGACCTCCGAAGTTGAGCAGCACCGAGCCACGCGACTTGCCCGTCGCGCGATAGCGCGCGAGGGCCAGGTCGAGGGTGCCCGCCCGGGGTCTGGCGTAGTCGAGGGGGACGGTGACCTTCCCGCACTGGAGGTCCTCGGGCATCTCCACGCCGTCGCACTTCGACCAGGCGACCTTCTGGCGGTAGAACCGCGCCAGGCCGGCCTCGGAGTCGTCCGCGGACGTCGCAGGCAGGCCCGAGCCGAGCAGGGCCAGGCCGACACCGACGGCGATCGCGCACCGCCGGAGTATGGGCCGAGTCGACAGCTTGGCCGGCATGAATGCCTCCAGGGACGCCTGCCGCGGACCGGGTCCGGCGCCCGGTCCGAGCGCCCTCGATCACGATAGGCGCACCTCGCGGGGCCCGCCTCCGGACGAGCGGGACGGCGGCGGCGGCCCTACCCTGTGCCCCCTCCATGCGCATGCGACGGTTTTGCCGACAGTTCGATGACCGTGACGCTCGATGGGGTGAAAGGCCGATAAGCCATAACTCCGATGGTTCACCTGCCGTTTTATCCGGTGCGGGCGAGCGCCCGTGACCATGTCTGGAAGGCAGGGACCCCATGAGACGGGTTACCCGAAACGGTGTGATCGCCGTCGCCGCCGCGTCCGGCGCGATGGCGGTGACGATGCCCGCGTACGCGGGCTCCGGCGCGGACGGCGCCGCGGCAGGCTCGCCCGGAGTGATCTCCGGCAACACCGTGCAGCTCCCGGTGCACGTCCCGGTGAACGTGTGCGAGAACACCGTGAACGTGGTGGGGCTGCTCAACCCGGCGGCGGGCAACAGCTGTGCCGCCGAGGACGGCGGTGGCGACGCGGCCGGGACGCCCGAAGGAACCTCCACGGACGGCGGGGCGACCGCGAACGGGGGCGGAAAGGATTCACCGGGCGTGCTGTCCGGCAACGCCGTGCAGCTCCCGGTCCACGCTCCGGTCAACGTCAGCGGCAACAGCGTGAACGTGGTCGGCATCGGCAACCCGGCCGTCGGCAACGAGTCCGTGAACACCTCCGGCGACCGGCCCGCAGACCCCCGCACGCCCGGGCAGCCGGCGCCGGAGCAGACTCCGCCGCCCGGGGCCAACGCGGGTCCGCGGCCGGCGCCGCCCGCCCCGCGGCCGCACTTCACCGCCGAACTCGCCGAGACGGGCACGGACCAGACCCTGCCCGCCGTCGTGGGGAGCGCGGCGCTGATCCTCGGCGGAGCGGCCGTGTACCGGCGCTACCGCCCGCGCGCGGCGCGCTGACCGGCCCCCTCGACCAAGGACGGAAGGCCTTGCCGGGCTCGACCGGTGGGGCCTTTGCCGTGGCGGCGACGCGGTCGGCCGGCTCCCGCACCGTCCAGGTGTTCACGCCGACACCGCCGTGAGCAGCACCATCCCCGAGTCCCCGTAATCGGGCAGCGTCGGGTCGGCGTCGATACGGGTGACGGCCAGCTCCCGGGTCAGCGGCGCGAACACCTCCGTGACGACGTCCGGGTCGACCGGACAGCCCGGCCAGCGCGAGGCGGGCCCGATGCGATACGTCGGCATGTTCTCCATGAACGCGGCCACCAGGTAGCCACCGGGCGCCACACAGCGCACGAAGAGCCGGCAGAAGTCGGCGAACTCGGCGCGGTCCTCGGTCGCCCCTTCCGCGACGAAATGCATGGACGCCAGGTCGTACCGGCCCGGCGGGAGGTCACGGACGTCGCCGTGGACGACGTCGACGTGCGCCAGCGCCCCGGCCAGGGTCGCGGGCAGGGCCGGGTTCAGCTCGCGGCACAGCCCGTGGAACGGCACCCAGCTGGCGTCGGGCCCGCGCAGGATCTGCCGCTCCAGATAGGCGACATTGCCGGCCCCCGCCTCGACGGCGTCGATACGGCGGCTCGCCGAGGCCGCGAGGATCAGCGGGTAGAGGTTCGGGCCGGCCCCCCACTCCACCGAGCGGCCGAGGCTGCCCGGCGCGAGCCGCCGGTAGAACGCCGAGTGGTGGGCGATGACCGCCGCGTCCGACGGGTGCACCTCGCGGTAGTTCTCGGCGAGGTAGTCCGCCACCGGCCAGCTGTCCCAGTCCACGTCGTCGTTGTGCGTCGTGGTGATCTCACCGGACTTCGAGACTCTCCAGGTCATCGGCGTGGTCCTCTCAGCCCTCGACATGGCCTTCTCGCTCCTTCGACCGAATGGGGAACCGTGCCGCCAGCCGGGTCAGCGTGCCGGTCAGGCGGTCGATGTCCTCGTCGGAGTTGAGGGCCGTGAGCTGGACGCGGAAGCCCACCCGGTCACGCGGTACGAGCGGATACGCGGCCAGCGTCACGTAGATGCCCTCCTCCCACAGGAACGCGGCGACCGCGTCCAGGTCGGCCGGGTTCCCCAGCGGGATCTCCACGATGGGGAGCCGGTCCGTGTTCAGGATGGCGATGCCCAGGCCGTCGAGATGGTCGAGCACCCGGACCGTCTTGCGGTACAGGTCGGCACGCAGCGCGTCGCCGCGGTGGTCGTTGACGTCCAGCCCGGCCAGCGCCGTGGCCAGGGACGCCGTGGGAGAGGGGCCCGAGTACAGGTAGGGCGCGGCGGCCGTCTTGAGGCGGTTCTTCAGGTCGGTGGGCAGAGCGAGGAACGCGAGCAGCGACGAGTACGCCTTGGAGAAACCGCTGGCCAGCACGATCCCCTCGTACGACTCGTCGGTGTAGCGCACCACCCCGTTGCCGCGCGAACCGTACGGACAGGGCTCGGTCGGCCCGTGCTCCCCGATCACGCCGAAACCGTGCGCGTCGTCGACGTACAGCGTCGCGCCCCGGTCGCGGCACAGCGTGGTCAGGGTGGGCAGCTCGGAGACGTTGCCGCTCATGCTGTTGACGCCGTCCAGGCAGACCAGCTTGGTCGCGCCTGCGGGCACCGCGGAGAGCAGCTCCTCCAGTTCCTCGGGCCGTTCGGCGTGGAAGCGGTGCAGGGTGGCACCCTGCCCGCGCGCGACGACGCAGCCGTCGCACACCGTGCGGTGGGCGGTCGCCTCGACGAAGACGTGGCCCGCGTCGGCGAGGACCGGGATCACCGTGGAGTGGATGACGGTCAGCGTCGGCAGCAGCAGTGTGTCCGGCGCGCCCAGCAGGGCGGCGAGCCGCTCCTCGATCTCGGGGTACAGCCGCGGGCTGCCCAGCAGTCGAGACCAGCTCGGGTGGGTGCCCCAGCGCCGTACGGCGGGTTCGATGCGGGCGGCGATCTCCGGGTCCCAGTCGAAACCCAGGTAGTTGCAGGAGGCGAAGTCGATCAGCCAGTGGTCGCGGCTGCGGATGTGCCGGCCGCGCACCTCGTCGATGACCGCGTCGGTCATCGGGCTGGTCCGGCGTAGATGGTCCAGGTCGGCCCAGCGGGTCTCCCGCTTCGACGTTTCGTGGCGTGGCGTCTTGCGCGCGGCACCGTTCGCGGGCGCGCGGCTCATCCCGTCACGCAGCACTCGCTCGCTCTGCTCCACCGTCATCGGCCGCGCGAAGAGGAAGCCCTGCCCGAACCGGCAGCCCATGCCCGCCAGCAGATCGCGCTGCGCCGCGTCCTCGATCCCCTCGGCGATCACCTGGAGTCCCAGCGTGTCGGCGAGGCGCACGATCCCCTCGACGAGCGCGCCCTGCTGCGAGTGGCGCGTGATGTCGTCGATGAACGTCTTGTCGATCTTCAGTACGTCGATGGGGAAGTCCCGCAGATAGCGCAGCGAGGAGAAGCCGGTGCCGAAGTCGTCGACCGCGATGCTCACGCCCAGGTCCTTCAGCGCCCGCAGCATGTCCTGGATCTGGCTGTCGTGGCGCAGCAGCACCGTCTCGGTGAGTTCCAGCTGCAGCGATCCCGGCGCCAGTCCCGGCGTCCGCAGCACCTGGTCGACCTGCTCCACGAACCCGACGTCGCGGAACTGGCGGGCGGAGACGTTCACGCTGAGGTAGGGCGGCGCGCCCGGGCCGGGCAAGTGCTGCAGTCCCGTGATGTCCTGCACCGCGTTCTCCAGGACCCACGACCCGAGAGGCCCGATCTGCCCTGTCTCCTCGGCCAGGGTGATGAACTGCTCCGGCGACGCCGGCGGGTTCGGGGCACCCGGCCAGCGCACCAGCGCCTCGAAGCCGACCACCTCGCCCACGGTGATGTCCACGACCGGCTGGTAGCGCAGGGTGAACTCCTGGTCGTTGACCGCCCGGGCGAGCCGGTTCTGCATGTCGTGCCGCTCGACCATCCGGGCCCGCAGCATCGGCTGGAAGCGCCGCCACTGTCGCTTGCCGGCCGTCTTCGCCGCGTAGAGGGCCAGGTCCGCGTGGCCGAGCAGTTCCTGCGCGTCCGCGCTGTCGCGCGCGGTGGCCACGCCGACGCTCGCGGACACGGTCACGGACTCCTCGCCGAGTACGAACGGCCTGGTCAGCGTCTGGATCACCTGGGCGGCCAGCAGTTCGGCGTCCAGTGGTTGCCGTGCGTCCTCCATGAGTACGGCGAACTCGTCGCCGCCCAGCCGGGCCGCGGTGTCGGTACGCCGCAGCGTCCCGGTCAGGCGCCGCCCGACGTCGGTGAGGAGGCGGTCGCCCGTCGAGTGCCCGAGCGTGTCGTTGACGAGCTTGAAGTCGTCCAGATCGACGAAGAGCAGACAGGTCAGGGACGACTCCCGGCGGCCGCGCAGCAGCGCGCGCTCGATCCGCTCCAGCAGCAGCGTCCGGTTGGGCAGTCCGGTCAGCGAGTCGTGGAAGGCCCGCTCGGTCAGCTCCTGCTCCAGCCGGCGCTGCTCGGTGACGTCGCGCAGCGTGACCACTAGTCCGGCCACGGTGCGCTCGTTCCGGAAGTCGCTGCATCGCACCTCCACCTCGACCCGCCCGCCCCGGTGCCGTATCCACCAGTGGTCGTGGGTCGTCCGCGGCCCGTCGTCCCGTATCGCGGTCAGCTCCCGGATCGCCCGTTGCCGGTCACGGGGGTCCAGCAGGTCGGGCAGCGCCGTACCCGCCAGGTCCGCGGTGCCGAAGACGGACGTGGCGGACGGGCTGACGTACCGGATGGTGTTGTCGTCCTCCAGGATGAGGATGACGTCGGAGGTGTTGCGCACGAGGGTGCGGAAGTACGCCTCGCTCTCCCGGCGGACGACCTCCTCGCGGAGCACGACACGATCCATCGCCAGTCCCGCGTGCGAGGCGAGGATCTCCATGGAGCTCCACGTCTCGGTGAGCCGCCCGGGCGGACCGGCGACCAGCAGGACGCCCCGTCCCTCCGAGGCCGTTGGACGGTCGGGCGGGGTCATGGGGCACACCAGGACCGTCGGCAGGCTGCCCAGTTCGGCGGTGAGGTCGGGATCGAGGTCTTCGGCGGCGACGAACCGGGTGTGGCCGGGGGCCAGGCCCGCCGCCCGTTGGGCCGGCAGCAGCAGGGTCCGGTGGTGGACCGTGGACCCGAGGAGCGCGTCGACGGCCGACTCGCACGACCGCGCCACCTCCTGTTGCCGGACGGCCGACACCAGCGAGGCCGCGGCCGAGCGCAGCGCCTGTTCCCGTGTCACCGCCTCGCGATGCGCCACGACCATCCCGGCCAGACGCAGGATGACCAGCAGGAAGAGCACGCCGCAGAAGGCGGCGATCACCGCGGCGTCGTGCGGCGCGCTGGTGAGGCCTTCGTACAGCAGGAGCCCCGGTGCGATGAGCGTCGCCACGGCGAGCAGGACCAGCCGGCGCGGCGGCGGGAGCAGTGACGCCCGCTGCGGCACGGCCGCGGTCAGTTCCACCATCGACGGGTGCAGCGCGGCCAGGCCCCAGGCCGTGTAGAAGACGATCCACCCGACGTCCAGCACCGTGCCCGCCTGCCACATGTCGTTGAGCTGCAGGATCCCGTACGCGATGTCGAAGCCGAGCAGCGTCACCGTGCCCACGACCAGCAACTGGAGGGACCGGTTGCGCCCCTCCAGCGAATGCGGGGTCAGCAGCCGGGCCAGCAGCGCCAGGACCAGCACGTCGCCGAGGGGATAGGCGATGCTGATGGCACGTTGCTGCCAGGTCAGCCCTTCGACCTCGGTGAGCGGCTGGACCAGGTAGACCCACACCGGCAGCGCGAGCCCCGCGGTGAAGATCATCGCGTCGAGGAGGCTGGGCAGGTCGCGGCCCGCCCAGCGGTAGCGGACCAGGCCGAACAGCCCGGCGGCGAACAGCGGGTAGGTGGCCAGGTAGAAGGCGTCCGCGGGGGAGGGGAACGGGTTGGAGGCGTGGAAGTACTCCTCCATCGCGTTGAAGTACGTGTCGCCCGTGATGAAGGTGAGCAGTCCGGCCGCGAGGATCCACCAGGGCCAGCGGTGTGCGGGGCGGTACACATGCGCGCCGGTCACCACCGCGACCACACCCGCGAGGCCGATGACGGCCCAGAGGGGAGTATGGGCCGCCGGCACCGTCATGTAGACGCTCGTGGCGGCCGTCGCCACCGCGAGATGAGCGGTCATCAGCCGATGTGCCGACAGCAAGGCAAGCGCCTCCCCCCGACGGAGGGAGACCGGGCGGTCCACCTGGCCTGGGTCTTCCTCGATCGTAGGCACCGCGGGCCGCCGCCTGCATCTCGGGCGGGTCAGGGCGGTGCCGCACCGGTCACGGGCCGTGTGTCCGTCAGTGCACGCCGCGATGGAAGCGGCGGTGCAACGCGCGAACCTCATCGGTCAGTTCGGGCACCGGGCCCTCCGCCAGCACGTCGGGGGCGACCTCGTTGACCGGCAGGGTGCGCACCGGCGGCTCGGGCACGCCCAACTCGGCGAGCCAGCCGGCCAGTTGCTCCGACGAGGCGACGTACACGATCCGCCCGAGGCCCACCCAGGCGTGCGCGGCCGCGCACATCGGGCAGTGTTCGCCCGAGGTGTACACGGTCGCGGCCGCCCGCTCCTCGGGGGACAGACGGGACGCCGACCAGCGTGCCAGCTCGAACTCGGGGTGCCGGGTCCGGTCGCCGGAGGCCACCCGGTTGTGGTCCTCGGCGAGCACCGTGCCGTCCGCCCCCACCAGCACCGACCCGAACGGCTCGTCCCCCACCTCCAGCGCCCGGGCCGCCAGCTCCACACAGCGGCGCAGGTACGGCAGCTCCGTGTCCTTCACGGCCATGGCGAAGAACCCTCCTCGTGACGTGGTCTCCGTGCCGCAGCCTACGGTCGCGGGCGCGCGGCCGGAAAGGCAAGGCCGACCGGCGGCGGTGCGGCCACCGGAGGGGGACCACTGTTAAAGCTGTTGCCCCGGCAGGGCCCGGGTGCTGGAGTGAGCGCATGGATCATGCCGCGATACTCGCCCTCTATGACCGGGACATGCGGGAAGGCGCTCAGCCGGACGGTCCCGGCGCGCGGATCGAGCGCGCGGGGCGTGTGGTCCGTCAGGTCTCCGCCGTGCACGGCTGGAACGGCGTCGTCTGGTCGGACCTGGACGAGGCTGGCGCCGAGGCGGCGATCGCCGAGCAGGTCGCCCACTACTCCGGTCTCGGTCTCGACTTCGAGTGGAAGCTCTACGGGCATGACCGGCCCATGGACCTCGGGCCGCGGCTCGAGGCCGCCGGGTTCACGCCCGAGCCGGAGGAGACGCTGATGATCGCCGAGGTCGCCGATCTGGTCCTGGACGCCGAAGCACCCGAGGGCATCCGCTTCCTTCCGGCCACCGACCGGGCGGGCGTCGACCTCGTGGCGGAGGTCCACGAGAAGGCGTTCGGCACCGACAGCACCCGGCTGCGCCACCAGTTGACGGACCGGCTGACGGACGACCCGGACACCGTCGTGGCCGTCGTGGCGCTCGCCGGCGACACACCGGTCAGCGCCGCCCGCATGGAACTCGTGCCCGGCACCCGCTTCGCCGGTCTCTGGGGCGGCGGCACCGTCGAGGCCTGGCGTGGCCGCGGCATCTACCGTGCCCTGGTCGCCCAGCGGGCCCGCGCCGCCGCCGACCGCGGCTACCGCTACCTCCAGGTCGACGCCACCGGCCAGAGCAGGCCCATCCTGGAGCGCCTCGGCTTCCATGCCCTGACCACGACGACGCCCTACGTGTACGTGCCGTAGCCCGTTCCTCCTGTGCGACCGTCAGTGGCCCCTCGCGGCTCAGTCGAGGCCGAACGCGTCCGCCAGGGCGTCGACCTGGGCTGTGACCAGGGTGTCTCCGCCGTGGCCCATGCCGGCGAACTGGCCTGACACCTCCAGGCTGACCGCGCCGTGAAGGTGCGCCCACGCGAGCACCGCTCCGGCCAGCGCCGGGCCCTCGGCCCCGGCGGCCACCTGCCCGCGCGCCCAGGCGGCCACCGCCGGATCGTCGTCCGCCCAGGCCTTCATCTGTGCCGCCACCGGCGCCACCGCCGCCGACGGTTCGGACCCCTCGAAGGCCCGTAGGAAGGGCGAGAGCACCGCCCGCGCGCTGTCGAGCGTGTCCGGGGGCGCCGTGTAGCCCGGCACCGGCGTGCCCTGGATCAGCAGATAGCGGTGCGGCTGACTCACCGCCCACTCCCGGCAGGCCGCCGCGAGCGCCCGCATCCGCGTGCGCGGTGAGGTGTCCGTGGCCAGCGCCTCCCCGGCTGCCGTCACGGCCGCCGCCAGGTCGGCGTACGCGTCCCGGATCAGGTCCGTCAGCAGCGCGTCACGGCTGTCGAAGTAGCGGTACAGGGCCGGCCCCGAGAGACCGACCTCCTTGGCGATCCGGCTCAGGGCCACGGCCGCCGTGCCCCCCTCGGCCAGCTGCCGGAGCGCGATCTCCTTGATCTCCGTGCGCGTCTGCTCGCGATAACGGGCCCTCGGACTCTGCACGCTCCCGGCCATGAGCGGCTCCCTTCTCGATGCGTGTGACACACCTTAATGGCAGCCCGAACCCCCCACTGTTGCTAGCGTTACTCGCAAGAGTTACAGTCTCTAACAGAAGTGATGAGCACTCGCTCCTTCAGGGAAAGGGATCACCATGACTGCCCACGCCAACGCCGTTCGCTCCCTGCACACCGTCCTCGGCTCCGGCCCCGCCGGCACCGCGCTGGCCCGTGAGCTCGTGCGCCGGGGTCACGCCGTGCGCCTGGTCGACCGCAAGGGACAGGGGCCGGCCGTCGACGGGGTCGAGCGGTACGCCGCCGACGTCGGCACGGCCGAGGGGGCACGCGAGGCCATGACCGGGGCCGCCGTCGTGTACCACTGCGTCAACGTCGCCTATCACCTCCAGGCGGAGGTGATGCCCCGCGTCCAGGAAGCCGTTCTCGCGGCCGCCGAGGCCTGCGGCGCGCGGCTGGTCGTGCTCGACACCCTCTACCCGTACGGCGAGACCGGGGGAGCGGTGATGACCGAGGACTCCCCGTGGAAGGCGACCAGCCGCAAGGGCAGGATGCGCGCGCAGCTCGACGAGAATTACCTCGCCGCGCATCGCGAGGGCCGGGTCGGGGTCGCCCTCGGCCGGTCCGCCGACTTCGTCGGCCCGGGGGTGCTCAACTCGTCGCTCGGCGCGGCCGTGTTCCCGGGCGCGCTCACCGGCGGGCAGGTCCTCGGCCTCGGGGACATCGACCTTCCGCACAGCTACACGAGCATCGCGGACGTGGCCCGGGGCCTCGCGACCCTCGGTGAGCGTCCCGAGGGCGACGGCCGTGTCTGGCACCTGCCGACCGCGCCCGCCGTCAGTACACGCGAGATCCTCACCATGATCGAGAAGCGGGTGGGCCGGACCCTGGACGTCGTGATCATGGCGGAGCTCCGCCCCTTCGGGCCGTTCGACGAGCAGTTCGTCGCCGAGTACGCGGAGATGTTCTACCAGCACACCGAGCCCCAGATCGTGGACTCCTCCGCGTTCGAGCAGACCTTCGGCGTCACGCCGGCACCGCTCACCGACACCGTCGACGCCACCGTGGCCTGGTACGGCGAGTGGCTCGCGCGGCAGTGACGCCAAGGAGGGCGACGCCGCCGGATGTCACATCCCCGGCGGCCCGATCCGTCGCACGGACATGGCGACCAACGACACGACCCACCAGAGCCGGAGCATCCTCCTCGCGGGCGCGACCGGTGTCCTCGGACGGCACATCACCCGTGCCCTGACCGAGTCCGGCCACAAGGTCACCGGACTCGGCCGCGGACCGGCGGCCGGCATCCGCGCCGACCTCATGGACCGCGACGCGCTGCTCCGAGCCGTCGACGGACACCGCTTCGACACGGTGATCCACGCCGCGACCGCTCTGCGCAAGGCCCCCATGCGCCACCGCGACATGAGCGCCACCAACGCGTTGCGCACCGAGGGCACCGCCCACCTCGTCGAGGCCGCGCAGGCCGTCGGCGCGCGCCGCTTCGTCACCGAGTCGATGGTGTTCGGATACGGCTACGGCGACCACGGCGACCACCCGGTCACCGAGGACGACCCCTTCGGTCCGCCCGGCACCACGCCCGAACGGGAAAGGCACCTCGCGGCCATGCGCACCAAGGAACAACTCACCTTCCACACCCCGGGGTTGGACGGCATCGCACTCCGCTTCGGCCTGTTCTACGGCCCCGGCGGCACCGACGCCCTCCTGACCCTGCTCCGCAGGCGACAGCTGCCCGTGCCCGACGACCACGGCCGGGTCCTGCCGTGGGTGGAACTCGCCGACGCGGCGCGGGCGGTGGCGGCTGCCGTCGAACGCGGCCGGCCCGGCCAGGCGTACAACGTCGCCGACCGCACGCCGCTCGGCTTCCGGGCGCATGTCCTGTGCGTGGCCGAGGAGTTCGGACTGCCGAAGCCGATGACCGTACCGCTGTGGCTGATGAAGCCGATGTCGTACGCGCACACGGTGATGTCCACGACTCTGCGCGTCTCCACGGCGAAGGCGGAGCGGGAACTGGGCTGGACACCGGTGCATCCGTCGGCCCGGGACGGCCTCGCGGCGATGAGGGGCACGGCGGGCACGGCGGGGACGGGGGCATCAGGGGCATGAGGGGCCCCGGGTAGGTGAGCGGGCTACGGCGCCATGGCCCGGGGAGTGGTCTGCAGGTCGAGCTGGTACTCCACCGACCGATGCGTCGGTACGTAACCCAGCGCCTCGTTCACCGCACGCATCGGCGCGTTGCTGTCCGCCGTGTCGGTGCACAGCCCGGCGAGTTCAGGGTGCCGTGCCCGGGCCCGGAGGATCGAGGCGGCCTTCATCCAGCGGGCGAGGCCGTGGCCGCGGTGCTCGGGAAGCACCGCCGTACCGTAGTGCCGGCCGTCGCCCCGGCCGTCCCCGGGGACGACCAGCTCGGAGAACCCGACCACCGAGCCGTCGGACCCGTCCACGGCGGCGACGGTGTGCAGCAGGTCTCCGCGCTTCGCGACCGCCTCGGCCACCGCGATCACCCGTTCCACGTCCCAGACGACGGTGCCGTAGTCGGTGCCTTCCATCGGCATGTCGTCCATGGCCCGCCGCGCGTCGGCGTAGGACCGCGCCAGCTCGGGCGGCACGGTGCCGTCCCACTCCGTCAGCCGATACCCCGGACGAGGGAGCCGGGCGATCCTCCCGATCGCCGCGAGGTCGGCGTCGGCCAGCGGCAGCCGGGCGTACGTCAGTCCCAGCACCCGGCGAAAACCCCGTGCCGCCAGGAACAGGTCGGCGGGGGAGTCCCGCTGGGCCTGCGCGAGCACCGACCGCCGCCCTTCCTCGCGCGCCGCCGTGACGGCGGCCTCCAGCAACCGTGTGCCCACGCCACGCCGCCGTTCCGCCCCGTGCACCGCGATGTCCAGCTCGGCGAGGTGCTCCTGGCCCGCCCTCGTGAACAGCCGGAGAAACGCGGACCCGAGCGGAACGCCCTCGGCTCCGGAGGCCAGCCAGGCCAGACGACGGCTGGAGGCGCCCGCCTCGGGATCGGCGAGCGGGGTGATGCGCGGGGTCAACGGGGCTCCGTCACGGTCGGTTCGGGCGCGAGCGGCCGAAGCTAGCCGTCGTGACGTGCCGTCCGCAACGCAATTCCCGGGCGGGGGCGGGCGGGGCGCCTGGGGCGGTTCGGGCGCGACGCGCGGCGCGCGAGAGGTGCCAGTGATGGTCGGCACGGCGTACGCCTCGAACGCGCAGCCCCGCCCGGCGTCGTAGTGGTCGACGGCCTTGACGAGGCCGAGGGCGGCCACCTGGTACAGGTCCTCCAGGGACTCGCCGCGGCCCCGGAAGCGGACGGCGATCCGCTCGGCCACACGAAGGCAGGCGAGGCGCGCCCTGCCTGGGCAGGGCGCGCCTCGCCTCACCCGCGGTGCGCATCTCTCGCGCGCCGCGTCCCCACCTGCATCGTCGCCTTGCCCTACGCGTACGCCGCCTGCGATCCGCCACCAACCGCACGCCTCAGCGGCGGCGTGCCTTCGACCGGTCCAGTGCGCTCACGCCGAGCGCGGCGAGGCCGATCTGGATGAGCCACTCGACCCAGTCCACGCCATCGGTGTCGGCCACGCCGAACGCGCCGGCGATCGCGGAACCGATCAGCGCGGCGATGATGCCGACGAGGATCGTCCACAGGACTCCGATGCGCTGGCGCCCGGGGATCACGAGCCGGCCCAGGACACCGATGACGATGCCGATCACGATCGCACTGATGATGCCGTCGATCTCCATCTCCGCCCCTTTCGTCAAGACCCACGCATTTGCGTCGAGGCCCCCGCACCAGTGCGTCTGCCCCCGGGAACCGCGGACAGTCCGGTCCCGTACCAAGCATTGGCCAAGGCCGGGACGACGCACGGATACTCCTTGTCGGAGCCGAGCGGTGACAGGGAGGCGGTCGGGGTGGAGGAGACGTCCCTCGAAGGCGGTGCCGTCAGCGAGGTCGTGCGGATCGGCGCGACCGTGCGGCGCACGCCGACGGCACGGTCGCCGTACGTGCGGGAACTGCTCGCGCTGTTCGAGCGGCGGGCGTGGCCGGGTGCGCCGCGCTTTTTGGGGACGGACGAGCGGGGCCGCGAGGTGTTCGGCTACATCGAGGGGCGGTCGGCGCTTTCCGCGCGGGACCGGGCCGCCGCCCGCACCGACGCGAGCCTGGTCCGCGTCGCCCGACTGGTCCGCGCCTTCCACGACCTGACACACGGCACACCCTCGGCCGGTGACCGGGACGTGGTGTGTCACAACGACCTCGCCCCGAAGAACACCGTGTACGCCGTGGACGGCGACGAGTGGCGGCCGCTGGCCTTCGTCGACTGGGATCTCGCGGCTCCCGGCGAACGCGTCCACGACGTCGCCCACCTGTGCTGGCAGTACCTGGACCTGGGCCCGGAGGTGAGCGACGTGCCGGAGGCGGCGCGCCGCGTCCGTCTCGTGTGCGACGCCTACGGACTCGACGAGCGGGGCGGCCTCGTCGACACGATCCTGTGGTGGCAGGACCGCTGCCGGCGGGGCATCGACGCCGGCGCGGACCGTGGGGAGCCTGTCATGGTCGCCCTGCGTGAGGCCGGGGCCGTCGACGAGGTGCGGGGCGCCTGGGAGTGGGTCGCCGGGCACCGTAGCGAGCTGGGCGCCTTGCTGGGCTGACGTCGACGCCGTGCGTCCCCTCACCAGGCGTGCGAAGGCCGGTCCGCGCGGGCGCGGGCCGGCCCGGGTGCGCGTTTGTCCTCCGTCGTTGTGGGCGCCTACGCCCTCGGGGCGCTCTTCGCCGCCGTAGCGATGCACATCAGCCCCAGGACCACAGCGAGGGCACCGATGATGATGTTGTTCCAGATGACCCCGGCGTCCGGGCTCTCGCCGACGATCCACGGCGAGACGATCATCCAGACGCCCAGCGCGCACATGGCCCAGCTCAGGCCGTACATGCGCTCGGGAGCCCGGGTGAACCCGAGGGCCAGCAGGCCGATCGCTATGCCCACGATCAGGTTGTGGGTCACGAGGTCGGGCTGGCTCGTCGTGTAGTGGAGTATCCACGGGGACACGGCACAGTACAGACCGAGCAGGAACACCGGTCCGTCCACGAGTGCCACATCGCGACCGGCGAGCATGTGGGCGTAGCGTTCCCGCATCTCTGGAGCATCAGGGTGGGTGGTGATGTCACCTCGGGTGGGCGAGACGTTGGCCATGACTCGTCTCCTTTGACTTGCTTGGCCTGACCGCGTCGGTGCGGTATGCGGTGTAAACGCCGCGTAAGTGCATTCTGCTCTTATTTCCCCTTTATGTGTAGAGGCGGGTGCCTGGGCCGCCTCCTCACTCGCGGCCGCGGGCCTGTCTGAAGCGGGCCAGCCCGTCGGACAGCCCGATGATCGGGTCCGGATAGTCGATCGCCGCCCGGTCCAGGCCTCGGAGATTCCAGGGTTCGTGCACCGACGGCCCGGCGAGGCCCGTCAGTTCGGGCACCCAGCGCCGCACGTACACCCCGTCGGGGTCGTGCCGCCTTGCCTGGGCGGTCGGGTTGAGGACCCGGTGGGGGCGGGTGTCCGTGCCGGTCCCGGCCACCCACTGCCAGTTGAGCTGGTTGTTGGCGACGTCGCCGTCGACCAGCAGGTCGAGGAAGTGCCGGGCGCCGACGCGCCAGTCGACGTAGAGCGTCTTCGTCAGGAAGGAGGCGGTCAGCAGGCGTGCGCGGTTGTGCATCCAGCCTTCGTGGCGCAGCTGGCGCATGCCCGCGTCGATCACCGGGTATCCGGTGCGGCCCTCCTTCCAGGCCTCGATGTCCGTGCGGGCCGTGCGGTCGGACCGCCAACGGTCGTGTCTGGTGCGGTAGTCGGCGGTGGCGACGCCCGGCCGCGCCGCGAGGACCTGCCGGTGGAAGTCACGCCAGGCCAGTTGCCGTACGAAGGCCTCCGCGCCGGGGCCGCCCGTCCGGCGCGCCCGGTGGACCAGCTCGACAGAGGAGAGGGTGCCGAAGTGCAGGTGCGGCGACAGACGTGAGGTGGCGTCACCGGCGAGGCCGTCGTGCCGGTCCTCGTACGCGGCGACGCCGTCCCTCAGCCATGCCGACAGGCGTTTCCTGCCTTCCTGCTCGCCGCCCCGGGCCAGTCCCCCGGAGACTCCGGAGAGGCCGTCGCGGGTGGGGAGTGCCTCGGCGCCGATGCCGTCCGGCACCCGTACGGCACGTGGTGCGGTGAGAGGGTCGCGCAGGTGCCGGCCGGACCACTGGCGGAAGTACGGGGTGAAGACGGCGAAGTGGTCGGAGGAGGCAGGAGCGACCGCGCCCGGCGCGAGGGCGGTGGTCACCGTGTCGTGCACGCGCAGCCGGCGCCCCTGCGCCGCCAGGGCCAGACGCAGGCGTTCCTCGCGCCGGTGCGCGTAAGCGCTGACGTCGGCCGCCAGGTGCACCTCGTCGGCGTCCGCCTCGGCGGCCACCTTGCACACCTGGTCGACCACGTCCCCGGAACGGACGACGAGCCGGCCACCCCTCTCGCGCAGACCGGCGTCCAGCTCCCGCAGGCAGTCGGCCAGGAACGCCAGCCGGTTGGCGGCGGCGAAGCCGGCCCTGTCCACGGCCCGGTCGCGTACGAACAGGGGCACCACCTGGCGGTCCCCGTCGGCTGCCGCCCGCAGGGGAGGGTGGTCGTGCAGCCGCAGGTCGGCGGTGAACAGGACGACCGAGACGTTCATGACGCGTACTCCGGGGACGAGGGGAAGGTGCCGGTGGTCTGTTTCCGCGATGGCCGCCTTCGTGGATGCGATGGTCAACGAGCGGGCGACCGGTCGGGCGCGGGAGTGAGCGGCGCGCGGGCCGCGGCCTTCGCGATGTTGCGCGCCATGCCGCCGAACACCAGGGCGTGGAAGGGGGAGACGGCCCACCAATAGGCGTGCCCCAGCAGCCCGCGGGGGTGGAAGAGGGCCCGCTGGCGGTAGCGCGTGCGGCCCTCGCGGTGCGCCTTGCCGCCGCTCGCGGAGTCGGTCCCGTCCTCCTCCTCGCCCTCCGTCTCGGCGTACATCTCCAGCCAGGCCAGACCGGGCAGCCGCATCTCCGCCCGCAGCCGCAGCAGCCGCCCCGGCACGATCTCCTCGACGCGCCAGAAGTCCAGCGAGTCGCCCGCCCGCAGCAGGGCCGCGTCCCGGCGTCCCCGGCGCAGACCGACCCCGCCGAACAGCCGGTCCAGCCGGCCCCGCACCGCCCAGGCGAGCGGGAACGAGTACCAGCCGTTGTCCCCGCCGATCCCCTCGATCACCCGCCACAGTGCCTCGCGGGAAGCGTCCACCGACAGCTCCCGGTCGTCCGTGTACAGGCTGCCGCCGGCCCAGTCGGGGTCGGTGGGCAGCGGATCGCTCGGGGCGCCGGGAACGGAGGCGGACGACCAGCGGGTGGCCACCTGGGCGTCCCGGACGCGTCGCAACGCCAGCCGTACGGCCTCGTCGAAGCCGACGGGATGGCCGGGCGGATCGGGAACGTACCGGGCGATGTCGTGTTCGTGGCACACCACCTCGTGCCGCAGCGACTCGGTGAGCGGCCGTGCGATCGCCGCGGGGACCGGGGTCACCAGCCCGACCCAGTGGCTGGAGAGGCCGGGGGTCAGAACGGGGACGGGGACGATGACGCGGCGCGGAAGCCCGGCGACGGCGGCGTACCTGCTCATCATGTCCCGGTAGGTCAGGATGTCCGGCCCGCCGAGGTCGAAGGCCCGGTTCACGTCGTCCGGCATGCGTGCGCTGCCGACGAGCGCGCGCAGCACGTCCCGTACCGCCACGGGCTGGATCCGGGTGCGCACCCAGCTCGGGGTGACCATCACCGGCAGCCGCTCGGTGAGGTAGCGCAGCATCTCGAAGGAGGCCGAGCCGGAGCCGATGACCACCGCGGCCCGCAGCACGGTCGTGGGAACGCCCGAGCCCAGCAGGACGCGGCCCACCTCGGCGCGGGAACGCAGGTGCGGCGACAGTTCCCGCTCGGGCACGCCCGTGGGCGTGAGGGCGCCGAGGTAGACGATGCGACGCACCCCGGCGGCGCGCGCTCGCTCGCCGAAGATGCGCGCCGCCTCGCGGTCGGTCTCCTCGAAGCGGCTGCCGGTGCCCAGGGCGTGCACCAGGTAGTAGGCGACGTCGACGTCCCGCAGCGCCCCGGCGACGGACGTGGCGTCGGTGAC
Source organism: Streptomyces sp. AC555_RSS877 (assembly GCF_019049245.1). Lineage (GTDB taxonomy): Bacteria > Actinomycetota > Actinomycetes > Streptomycetales > Streptomycetaceae > Streptomyces. The sequence continues at coordinate 159,432 of NZ_JAGMUK010000218.1, forward strand.
GTCCCCACGCACCACCTCCACGTCGTCCGCCCACGGATGGTCGCGCAGCTTTCCGGGGGAGCGGGCCAGACAGCGCACCCGATGCCCCTCGGCAAGCAGCTCAGGTACGAGCCGGCCGCCGATGTACCCCGTGGCGCCGGTCACCAGGCAGCGCAGCCCCGGCCCCGGGTCGTCCGTTCTCATCACGCCTCGCTCCCTCGGTATCGGTGTTCCCGTCATCCCTTCCACCGATCGGGCCGAATCGGACGCGGAGATCCGCGTGGGATTCGACGGAGGTATCCGGTGGGTTGCGCGGAGCGACACATGCCCAGGCCGTTCGCGGGCAGGCGACTCGTACGAGAGTGGTGATTCTGGAAGTCGAGAGTCGAGCTGGAGGTGGCTGCCGCTATGGGCGCGAAGGTGTTGGAGCGGTTTCCTGCGGGGGCTCCGCGCGGATCGTGGCCGGCGGAGGAATACGCGGCGGCGCGTCGCGCCGCGGGCGAACCGGCAAAGGTCGTGATGGACCTGAAGTCGGACGCGTTCCTCGTGGTGGTACCGGCGCACGAAGAGGACTAGTTCCAGGGCCGGACCGGCTGATCACGTCGCGGGACATCCGTGGCGCCTCATCGACGCAGACCGGCGTGCCAGCCCCCGCGTCTGCGGCATGATCCGCCGGACAGACCCTGGTCGAGGCCGGGTTCCGGGGCCTGGCCGGAACGGGCGGGCTCAGCGCCCGCCGAGCGTTCCGCCCAGGTCCCGGGCCCGGCGTACGAACACCTCGTACAGGTCCTGCGCCGCCCGCGGCACCGATTCGGCCTTGCGGCGCTGGAGCATCAGCAGCACCCGGGTCGTGTCGCCCTCGATCGGCCGGCAGGTGATCGTGCCGAGCCGCGAGCGCAGCGAATGGGGGTCCCCCCGGCCGAAGGCTGGGGGAGGATCCCCGGCCACGCTGAAGTCCGGCAGGACCGTCGCCCCGAGCCCTTCGGCGACCATCAGCTTGCCCATCTCAGCGCCGTCGATGGAGTACGAGAAGGCCGCGGCGCGGCCGTCCAGGAGCCGGTGGACATAGCGGTGCATGACATAGCCGGAGCGCATCGCGATCAGCGGCTCGGCGAGCAGTTCGTCCACCGTCACCGCGGCCCGTGAGGCGAGCGGGCTGTCGGGGCGCACGCACACGACCGGCCGGCCGTGCAGCAACTGGGTCGACTCGACGCCGGCGGGCACGTCGTCGCCGTCCAGGTGGTTGACCAGGCCGAGGTCGAACCCGCCCTCCGACAAGGCCCGGTGAATCTCCGCCTGCTGTGCGCCGACCACCTCGACCTGGGTGACCGGATGCACCGCGCGGAAGTCGCGGACCACGGGGACGAGCAGCGGCACGGTCGCGGCGTTCACCGTGCCGGCGCGCACCATACGGCTGATGCGGTGCTGCTCGCCGGCCGCCACCCGCAGCCGGTCCACCGCCTCCAGCACATGCACGGTGTACGGCAGCAGTTCCCGGCCCTCCGCGCTCATCGTCGCCCCGGACCGTTTGCGCTCCAGGAGGTCGACTCCCGGCTCGCGTTCCAGGTTTCTGACGGTCTCGCTCAACCCGGGCTGTGACAGGCGCAGTTCCTCCGCCGCTCGGCGCAGGGAACCGAGCCGTGTCACCGCCGCGATGTATTCCAGCTGTTCGGTCCGCACCTCAGCAGAATGCGGATGATTTCACGGGCCGTTCAAGGGTTTCCCTGTCGCACGTTCGTGAAATTCAACGGTCCGCGATACGAGACCGGTCGGGTTTTCCTTGACGGCCGTCGCGGCCGACTGCGACGATCGACGGCATGAAGATGCGACTGGACCTCACGCGGCGACGCCATGTCGACCTCGCGCGCGTCTCCAGCGCCTCCTGTTGCTGCGCGGCCTGATCCCTCCGATCCGCCGCCGTCCCCTTTGCACGCCGCACCCGCCCCTGTCGCCGGACAGGTATGTGCCGCGTTTTCACTTCACCGCCTGAATTCGGCGCACGCATGCCTTTCGAATTCGGCGTGACTCCCCGTTCCGCAACAGGAGTTCCGCATGCCCGCAGCACCCCTGCAATTCGCCTACTGGGTCCCCAACGTCAGCGGCGGCCTCGTCACCAGCAAGATCGAGCAGCGCACCGACTGGGGCTACGACTACAACCGCGAACTCGCCGTTCTCGCCGAGAACAACGGCTTCGACTACGCCCTCAGCCAGGTCCGTTACATGGCCAGCTACGGCGCCGAGTACCAGCACGAGTCGACCAGCTTCAGCCTCGCCCTGCTGCTCGCCACCGAGCGCCTGAAGGTCATCGCCGCCGTCCATCCCGGGCTGTGGCACCCCGGAGTCCTCGCCAAGCTCGGCGCCACCGCCGACCACCTGTCGAAGGGCCGCTTCGCCGTCAACGTCGTCTCCGGCTGGTTCAAGGGCGAGTTCACCGCCCTCGGCGAGCCCTGGCTGGAGCACGACGAGCGCTACCGCCGCTCCGAGGAGTTCATCCAGGCCCTGCGCCAGATCTGGACCGAGGACCACACCGAACTCGCCGGTGACTTCTACCGGTTGCGCGACTTCTCCCTCAAGCCCAAACCGCTCAACACCCCCGAGCGCCCGCACCCGGAGATCTTCCAGGGCGGCAACTCCACCGCCGCCCGCGCCATGGCCGGCCGCGTCTCGGACTGGTACTTCTCCAACGGCAAGGACTTCGACGGGGTCGTCGAACAGATCGAGGACGTCCGCAAGTCGGCCGCCGAAGTCGGCCGCCGCCCACCGAAGTTCGGGCTCAACGGCTTCCTCATCGCCCGCGACACCGAGGCCGAGGCCCGCGACACCCTTCGGGAGATCGTCGCGCAGGCCGACACCGAGGCCGTCGAGGGCTTCGGAGCCGCCGTGAAGCAGGCGGGGCAGTCCGCCGCCGACGGCAAGGGCATGTGGCAGGACTCCACCTTCGCCGATCTGGTGCAGTACAACGACGGGTTCCGCACCGGTCTGATCGGCACCCCGGAGCAGATCGCCGAGCGCATCGTCGCCTACAAGAAGCTCGGCGTCGACCTCTTCCTCCTGGGCTTCCTGCACTACCACGAGGAGGTCGAGTACTTCGGCCGCCGGGTGCTGCCCCTCGTACGCGAGCTGGAGGCCCGGCTCCCGGGCGCCGAGTCCGCGTCCGTCCACGCCCACGTCTGACCACCCCCACAGCTTCCGCACCGCACTGCGAGAGAGGTCACCCCCGCATGAGCACCGTCACGCCCACCGACTGGCAGCAGAGCCCCGCCCCGCAGACCGCCGAGGACTGGATCGCCCGCGCCGCCGAGGTCGCCGCCGTCCTCGCCACCGACGCCGCCGCACGCGACCGGGCCGGCGCCACCCCGTACGCCGAGGTCCGGCTCCTCAAGGACTCCGGCCTGGTCACCCTGCTCGGCCCCACCGAGCACGGCGGCGCGGGCCAGGACTGGCCGACCGCCTACCGGGTGGTCCGCGAGGTCGCCAAGGCCGACGGCTCCATCGGCCAACTCCTCGGCTACCACTACCTGTGGAACTGGGCGGCCCGCCTGGTCGGCACCCGCGAACAGTGGGAGCACGTCGAAGCGGAGGCCGCCAAGAACCGCTGGTTCTTCGGCGGGGCCGTCAACCCCCGAGACAAGGACGTGACCGTCACCGAGGACGGCGACGCCCTCGTCTTCACCGGCCGCAAGTCCTTCTCCACCGGCAGCAAGGTCTCCGACGTCACCGTCCTCGAAGGCGTCCTGGAAGGCACCGACAGCCACGTCTTCGCGATCGTGCCCTCCGACTCCCAGGGCCTGACCTTCCACGACGACTGGGACAACATCGGCCAGCGCCTCACCGAGAGCGGCGGCGTCATCCTCGACGGCGTGCGCACGCCGTGGTCCTCGGCGGCCGGCTACGTCGACAAGGTGTTCCAGCCGCGGACCTACAACACCCTCAACGTCCCCACCATCCAGCTGGTCTTCGTCAACTTCTACCTCGGCATCGCGGGCGGCGCGCTGGAGACGGCCGCCGCCTACACCCGCACCAAGGCGCGGTCCTGGCTGCACGGCGGCCACGAGCGGGCGGTCGACGAGCCCTACGTCATCGACACCTACGGCGACCTCACCGCGAAGCTCTGGGCTGTCGAGGCCCTCGCCGACACCATCGCCGCCGAGGGCCAGAAGCTGCACGACGACCCCGACGCGGTCACCGAACAGGCCCGCGGCGACTTCGAGGTCCGGGTCGCCGCGGTCAAGGCCCGCGCCACCGACGTCGCCCTGGAGATCTCGAACCGCATCTTCGAGGTCACCGGCGCCCGCTCCACGGCCACCGCGGAAGGACTCGACCGCTTCTGGCGCAACGTCCGCACCCACACCCTCCACGACCCCGTCGCCTACAAGCGGCGCGAGGTCGGCCGCTGGGTCCTCGAAGGCGAACTGCCCGAACCCACCTGGTACTCCTGACCACCGGGGGCGCCTCCCGAGCGGAGGCGCCCCTCCTCCCCGAAAGAGGACCCATGGCCACCGTCCTGTCCGTCTCCGGCAGCCCCTCCGCCTCCTCCCGCACCGCGAAGCTCCTGCGCCACCTCGACGGCCGCCTCGCCGCACAGGGACACGAGGTGATCCCGCTCGACGTCCGCACCATCCCGGCCGAGGCCCTGCTCGGCGCCGACTTCCGGCACCCCGCGATCGTCGAGGCCACCGAGCTCTTCGAACGTGCCGACGGTCTCGTCATCGGCACCCCCGTCTACAAGGCGGCCTACTCCGGCGTCCTCAAGGCACTCCTCGACCTGCTGCCGCAGTACGCCCTCGCCGGCAAGACCGTCCTGCCCCTGGCCACGGGCGGTTCGACCGCCCACGTCCTGGCCATCGACTACGCCCTGCGGCCGGTGCTGAGCTCCATGGGCGCGGCACACATCGTGCAGGGCTGGTTCACCCTCGACAAGGACATCACCGCCCACGAGGACGGCACCCTCACCGTCGCCCCCACCGCGAGCGAGGCCCTGACCCACGTGCTCGACCAGTTCTCGACCGCCCTCGGCCGTACGCCCCTGCTGGCCGCGGCGGGCTGACCCGTGACCGCGAAAGTCGTCGCCGACGACCTGGAGGCCCTGACCGTCGCCCGCGCCCTCGCCGACGAGTTCCGCGCCACCGCCTCCGAGCGGGACGCCGAACGCCGGCTGCCCCGGAAGGAGCTGGACCGCCTCACCGCCACCGGCCTCCTCGCGGTCACCGTGCCCGCCGAGCACGGGGGAGCGGACGTACGCCAGGAGACCCTCGCCGAGATCTTCCGGCTGCTCGCCTCGGCCGACGCGAGCCTCGCGCAGATCCCGCAGAGCCACTTCGTGTACGTCAACGTGATCGACCGCCAGGGCACGCCGCAGCAGCGGGAGTTCTTCTTCGGCGAGGTCCTCGCCGGGCGACGCTTCGGCAACGCCCAGTCGGAGGCGGGCACGCGACACGTCCAGGACATCCGCACCCGCCTGGAACCCCGCCCCGACGGCTCGTACACGCTGACCGGCGTCAAGCACTACTCCACCGGCGCCCTGTTCGCCGACTGGATCCCGGTGCTCGCCCGCGCCGACGACGACAACCTGCAGGTGGCGTACGTGCCCCGGGACGCCCCGGGGCTCACGGTGATCGACGACTGGGACGGCATGGGCCAGCGGACGACCGCCAGCGGCACCGTACGCCTGGAGGCGGTACCGGTACCCGCCGACCGGGTCCTCCCGCACCACCTCACCTTTCAAGGGCCCCAACTCCACGGAGCGGTCGCCCAGTTGCTGCACGCCGCCATCGACGCGGGCATCGCGGGCGGAGCGCTCGCCGAGGCCGCCGAGTTCGTCCGCACCAGAAGCCGCCCCTGGTTCGAGAGCGGAGTCGAGACGGCCGCCGAGGACCCGCTGCTGATCCAGCGGTTCGGCGAACTCGCCATCCAGGTACGCGCGTCCGAGGCGCTTCTCCGGGAGGCCGCCCGTGCCGTGGACTCGGCCCGCGCGGACCTCACCGACGACTCCGCGGCCGAGGCGTCCATCGCGGTCGCCGCGGCCAAGGCGCACGCCGCGCAGACCGCCGTGGAGGTCGGGAGCGCCGTGTTCGAGGTGTCCGGCACCCGTGCCGCGCTCGACTCCCTCAACCTGCACCGCCACTGGCGCGACGCGCGCACCCACACCCTGCACGACCCGGCCCGCTGGAAGGTCCAGCACCTCGGCAGGTACGTGCTCACCGGCACGCGGCCGCCGCGCCACGGCCTCCTTTGAAAGATCTTCCGGAACGGAGACCCCACGTGTCCCTCACCTTCCACTGGTTCCTCCCCACCAACGGCGACAGCCGCCATGTCGTCGGCGGCGGCCACGGCACCCCGGCCACCGCCTCCGGACGGGACCGGCCCCCGACGGTCGCCTACCTGAGCCAGATCGCCCGCGCCGCCGAGGACCTGGGCTTCGAGGGTGCGCTCACCCCCACCGGCGCCTGGTGCGAGGACGCGTGGCTGACCACCGCGATGGTCGCCCAGCAGAGCGAACGCCTCAAGTTCCTGGTCGCCTTCCGTCCCGGGTTCGTCTCACCGACACTCGCCGCGCAGATGGCCTCCACCTTCCAGCGGCAGACCGGCGGACGACTCCTGCTCAACGTCGTCACCGGCGGCGAGAGCCACGAGCAGCGGGCCTACGGCGACTTCCTCGACAAGGACGCGCGGTACCGCCGCACCGGAGAGTTCCTCGAGATCGTCCGGGGGCTGTGGGAGGGCAAGACCGTCGACCTGCACGGCGAGCACCTTCAGGTCGAGGACGCGAAGCTGGCGCGTGTGCCGGACCCGGTGCCCCAGGTGTACTTCGGCGGGTCCTCGCCGATCGCCGGCGAGGTCGCCGCGAAGTACGTCGACGTCTACCTCACCTGGGGCGAGCCGCCGGCCCAGGTCGCCGAGAAGATCGCCTGGGTCAGAGGGCTCGCGGCGAGGCAAGGGCGGACGGTGCGGTTCGGCATCCGGCTGCACGTCATCACCCGGGACACCTCCGAAGAGGCCTGGGCAGAGGCGCATCGGCTGCTCGACGGGTTCGACGCGGAGACCGTGAAGTCCGTCCAGGCCGGGCTGGCACGCAGCGAGTCCCAGGGGCAGCAGCGGATGCTCGCGCTGCACGGCGGCAGCCTCGACGGACTGGAGATCCATCCGAACCTGTGGGCCGGTATCGGGCTGGTGCGCGGGGGTGCGGGGACCGCGCTGGTGGGCAGTCACGAGGAGGTCGCCGAGCGGATCAAGGAGTATGCGGCGCTCGGCATCGAGGAGTTCGTGCTGTCCGGGTATCCGCATCTGGAGGAGGCCTACTGGTTCGGCGAAGGGGTGTTGCCGCGGCTGGCCGCGCACGGCGTGTGGCGCCATCCGTTCCGCACGGAGAGTGCCCCCGTGGCGCAGGTGCCCTTCGCAAGCTGAATGGGGCCCGGAACGAGTCGGCGGCCCGAATTCAATGAATATTCAACTGGCCGTTGTTCGCGGGTATTTCCCGCAGTTTCCCCAAGTCGAACTATTCCCGATCCGTCACTAGCATGGACGTATGAACGGCACACCTGAGTTCTACGTGGTAAGGGAGGGCGACACGCTCTCCGAAATCGCGGCCAGGCATCATGTGTCCCTGGCCCAGATCCTGGAGTGGAATCCTCAGATCAAGAACAAGAACGTCATTCACCCGAAGGACCGGATTCGTGTGGTCGCGCCCAGCGCAGGGCACGGCGGCGGGGACGAGCCCTTTCCGGGCAAGGACTTCTTCCGGCCGTCCGTGAGCAGCCCGATCATCCAAGCCATGGGCTGGCGCCTCATCGAGGAGGGGTGCTCGGCGTATCCCGACGAGCCCGACTTCCGGTGGAACGAGGCGGACCGGCAGTCCTATGCCAAGTTCCAACGGAAACTGGGCTTCTCGGGCAGCGACGCCGACGGCATTCCGGGGCGGGTGTCGTGGGAGAGACTTCATGTGCCCGCCCTCCACATGAGTGAATAGCCCGCCCGGGCGACAAGAGGGACCGGCTGTGGCTACTTCCGAGGCGGCTCGGGAAAGGACGTGGGCCCGTACACGCCGGCGGCTCGAGGCCGGGCTGAGTCCCCGACGGCCGCGGTCGCCCTGGCGGGCACGGGCCAAAACCCGTCTCGCCTATCTCGAGGTGCAGCTGAGGCGCGAGCAGGCCAAGCCGCCCTCGGACGACCGTGAAGCCCTCATCAAGGGAACGGCGGTTCATCTCGGCAATGCCTGCTCGGCTGCGGACGAGTCGTTCGGCTGGCGGCGCTTGTGGTCGAGTTCGACCGCACAGGAAGGCGTCTGGTCGAATCTGCGCAGTGCCGAGGTGCTGCTGTTCCAGCTGGCGTCCGACGCGGAGGTCGCGGGCCGCGCCAGTGAGGTCATGGCGCTGGTCAAACGCCATCTGGACAAGGACGATCCGCAACGGGTCAGCCTCGTCCAGCGGATCCGTCACATCGTCTCCGGTGAGATGACCCTCCCCGACCGTGAGTTGCTGACCCGGGCCCTGGACAGCGCGTACACCGCCCTGGACGCGGAACTGGCCAGGGTGAGGAGTTTGCGCAACATCCTCTGGACGGCCACGTTCGTGGTTCTGGCCGGTGTGGCGGGCCTCGCCGTCTACGGCTGGTTCCACCCACAGTCGCTGAGCCTGTGCTTCGCGCCCCAGTTCGGCCCCGTGGGCGCGGGCGGCATGGACATCGTCTGCCCCAGCAAGGACTACAGCAACGAGCCGGCCGGCAGCGTTCCCAGCAGTTTCGCCCAGTCGAGGGACATCCTCACCGTCGAGATCGCCGGGCTGGCCGGCGCGGCGTTCACCGTCATCGCGTCGCTGCGCCGCATCCGGGGAACCAGCGCCCCCTACATGCTCCCCCTGGCGTCGGCGGTCCTGAAATTCCCGACCGGCGCCCTGTCCGCCTTCCTCGGGGTACTGCTGATCAGGGGCGCCTTCGTCCCCGGGCTCAGCGACTTGGACAGCAGAGCGCAGGTCCTCGCCTGGGCCGCGGCCTTCGGCGCCGCACAGCACCTGGTGACCCGACTGGTGGACGACCGTGCCCAGATGACGCTGTCGGAGGTGGGCAGGCCCACCGACTCGGCCGTCGATCCGGAGAACGCCGCCGTCATGGAGGGCAGCGCGCACGAGGAGGCCTGGACGAACGGAACACCGACCGCCCGGGACGGGGGCGGTGAAGGAGCCCACGGTGGCCCGGTCAAAGAAGCGCCGCCGGAACAGCCGGAACCGGGCCGCCGCCGGCCGGCCTCAGCTGGTCAGAGCGGCGAGGTGAGCCGTGCGTGACTCCCGCGTCTGACCCTGCACCAGCAGGAACAGCGCCTCCCTGGCCAGGCGTTGGGCCCGGTTCGTCAGCAGCATCGAGCGGCCTCCCGCGCTCACCACGGCCGCCGTGGTGGCCGCCTGCAGCACCTCGTACGCCTGTGTCTTGAGCGCGAGGCGTTCCGCGACCCGCTCATGGGGCGCCGCGTCCGCGGCCAGGGCGTAGGCACGGCCGCGCACTTCGCTCAACCGGGCGCGCAGGGGAGCCGCCGTCTCCTCGTCCAGGAAGGGCAGGGCCGCCTCCGCGACGCCGAAGGCCGCCGGGTTGGCGTTCACCGTCTTGAGACGGTCCGCCGCCGCCCAGCGGTCGTACGGGGTGCGCAGGGCCACCGCCTCCTCCGGCAGCCACAGGCCGTCCAGCTCCAGCGAGACCGTGCGGGCCGCGGTGAGGGCCGCCAGGTGCATCGGATCCGATGCCCGTAGGCCCGGCTGCTCCCTCGCCTCCGTGAAGGCGAACAGGGCCTCGTCCGCGTCGGTCACTCCGGCGAGCATCATGACGTCGTTGAGCCCCCACCCCGTGTACCAGGGCACCGCCCCGTCGAACCGCCAGCCGCCCCGGTCCCGGGTGACCCGGACGGGCGTGCGCGGGTAGGCCCGCAGGTGGGCGTACGCCACCCCGGACAGCAGCTCGCCACTCGCCAGCCGGGCCAGCAGGCGCTCGCGCACCGGGCCCTCGCTCTTCGCGAGCGTCAGGACCGGCGTGTGGTGCTGCGTCTGCACGAACCAGGTCGAGCAGCACGCCCCGGCCAGGATCTCCGTCGTCTCCCGTACCACCGCACCGGGCGCCGCGGCCCCTCCGTACTCCCGCGGCGCGTTCAGGCCGAGCAGGCCCGAGCGCCTGATCTCGGCGAGATGGCTTGCGGGCACCTGGGTCTGGTCGACCCGCTCGGCGTGCGGTGCGAGCAGGTCGTCCGCGAGCCGGCGGGCGCGGACGACGAGGGGATGCGGGTGCGCGGCGATGGTCATGGAGGAAATCCTCCCGCGGCCTTCGTGCGCGGTGCCGGTCCGGGGTCCGCCGTTCGTGCGGGCACCGTCGCACGAGCCGCCACCGCGTCACACGCTCAGCGCCTCCCGCACGGACCGCTCGGCATCCTGGCCGCCCTCGCCGGAGGAGGTGACCCGGCCGGCCTCCAGGACGTAGTACCGCTGTGCCGCCCGCATCGCGAAGCCCACGTGCTGCTCGACCAGGAGCACCGACAGCCCGCCGCGGGCCGCCAGGGTGAGGATCGTGTCCTCGATCTCGGCGACCACCGACGGCTGGATGCCCTCGGTCGGCTCGTCCAGGAGCAGGATCCGAGGCTCCGTCACCAGAGCTCGCGCGATGGCGAGTTGCTGCCGCTGACCGCCGGACAGCAGCCCCGCCCGGCGGTGGGACAGCGCCCGCAGCGCCGGGAACAGGTCCAGCGCCTCACCGATCGCCGCCCTGCCGCGCTTGCGGCCGTCCGCGACGAGCTGCAGGTTCTCCGCCGTGGTCAGGTGCGGGAACGCCTGCTGGCCCTGCGGGACGTACGCCATCCCGCGCGCCACCCGCTCGTGCGGCTTGCGCCGGGTGATGTCCTCGCCGTCGAGGCGGACCGTGCCGCCGCTCGGCGTGAGCAGTCCGACGGCGGCCCGCAGCAGGGTGCTCTTGCCGGCGCCGTTGTGCCCGAGCACGGCGGCCACGCCGTCCTTCGGCACCTCGACGGTGACCCCGTGCAGCACGCTGCTGCGGTGGTAGCCGACCCGGACGTCCTCGATCTGCAGCATCACGCCTCCTGTACGACCGCGGTGTCCGAGGCGCCCTCGACGGCTGACGCGTTGGCCGCGTGCCCGAGGTACACCTCCTGCACCTTCGGATCGGCCTGGACCTCGGCCACCGTCCCCTCGCTGAGCACCTTGCCCGCGTGCAGCACGCTGACGCTGCGCGCGAAGGACCGCATGAAGTCCATGTCGTGCTCGATGACGACCACGGTCCGCTCCTCGCTGATCCGCTGGAGCAGTTCGCCGGTCGCCTGGCGCTCGTCGTGGCTCATGCCGGCGACCGGCTCGTCGAGCAGCAGCAGCCGTACGTCCTGCACGAGCAGCATGCCGATCTCCAGCCACTGCTTCTGGCCGTGCGCGAGCGTCCCGGCGAGGGAGTCGGCGAGCTCGGTGAGCCCGACCGTCTCCAGCGCCCTGGCGACCGGCTCCGGAACGTCCTTGCGGCGCCGCAGCATGGTCCACATGCCGCGGCCGGCGCCCGCCGCGATGTCCAGGTTCTGCAGGACCGTCAACTCCTCGAAGACGGTGGCGGTCTGGAACGTACGGCCGATCCCGGACCGGGCGATCCTGTGGACGCTCCGCCCGAGCAGCTCGTCGTCGCCGAAGCGCACCGAACCCGTCGCCCGCACCAGTCCGGTGACCGCGTCGACCAGGGTGGTCTTGCCCGCGCCGTTCGGCCCGATGAGGAAGCGCAGATCGCCGGGGTGGACGTCGAGGTCCACCCCGTCGACGGCGGTGAAGCCGTCGAAGGACACCCGCAGTTGCCGTATCTCGAGACCTGAGAGCTCACTCATGCCGCTTCTCCCACCGGTACGACGGGTGCCTGCTGCTCCGGCGCCATCGGGGCTCTGCGCCGGCGTACGAGCACCGCCAGCGAGGCCAGACCGCCGGGCAGAAACGCCAGGGCGACGATGAACAGCAGCCCCTGGAAGTACGTCCAGGCCGCCGGGAACTCCTCCGACAGGGCCGTCTTGGCCCAGGCGACCGCGACCGCGCCGAGCACCGCGCCGGCCAGGATCGCCCGGCCGCCCACGGCGGCGCCGATGACGAACTCGATGGACGGCACGATGCCGATCAGCGCGGGCGAGATGATGCCGACCGCCGGGACGAACAGCGCGCCCGCGAGGCCGGCCATGCCCGCCGCGACGACGTACGCGACGAGCTTGACCGTGGCCGGGTCGTAGCCGAGGAAGCGCACTCGCTCCTCGGAGTCCCGTACGGCGACCAGCAGTTCGCCGTAGCGGCTCTGGATCAGCTGACGTGCCAGGGCGATCAGGAGCAGCAGGACGGCGGCGATGACGAAGTACACCATCCGCTGGTTGACCGGGTCGTCGAGGGAGTAGCCGAAGAAGCCCTGGATGTCGGTGAGTCCGTTGGTGCCGCCGGTCGTGGCCTGCTGGCCGATCAGCCAGATCGCGAACGCGGCGGCGAGGGCCTGGCTGAGGATCGCGAAGTAGGCGCCCTTGACCCGGCGCCGGAAGACGAACAGGCCGAGCACCGTGGCGACCGCCATCGGCAGCAGCACGGTCGCGGCGATCGCGAACAGCGGGTTCGCGAACGGCTGCCACCACCAGGGGAGTTCGGTGGCGGTGCCGTACAGCTGCATGAAGTCGGGGAGGTTGCCGGGCCCGGCGTCGGCGATCTTCAGGTGCATCGCCATGGCGTAGCCGCCGAGCCCGAAGAACACGCCCTGGCCGAGCGTCAGCAGACCGCCGCGGCCCCAGGCGAGGCAGATGCCGACGGCGACGATCGCGGTGCACAGGTACTTGGCGAGCAGCCCGAGCCGGAAGTCGGACAGCACGAGCGGGGCGAGCGCGAACAGCGCGACGGCGGCCGACGCGAAGCCTGCCGCGGCCCGCGCGGAACGGCCTTTCAGCGGGTTCATACGAGACTCCTGGTCCGCAGCGTGTACAGCCCCTGGGGCCGCCACTGGAGGAACGCGACGATGGCGACGAGCACCAGGACCTTGGCGACGCTGACGGTGGTGGAGTACTCGAGGACCGACTGCAGCGCACCCAGCACGAAGGCGACGATGACCGTGCCCTTGAGCTGCCCGATGCCGCCGACCACGATCACCAGGAAGGCGTCGATGATGATGTTGGTGCCCATCGTCGGCCCGATCGGGCCGACCAGTGTCAGTGCCACCCCGGCGACGCCCGCGAGCCCGGACCCGAGGAAGAACGCGGTGCGGTCGACCCGGCTCGTGGAGATGCCCGACACCTCGGCGAGGTCCCGGTTCTGCACCACGGCCCGCACCCGGCGGCCCAGCGGCGTCAGCCGCAGCGTCAGCGACAGCGCGACCACCGCCGTGACCGCCAGACTCAGGATGAACAGCCGGCTGTTGGCGAAAGTGAGCGGGTCGTCGCCGCCGATCACCGTGATGTTCCCGGTGAGCCAGTCGGGTGCCCGGGTCTGCACATTCGGGGCGCCGAAAATGTCCCGCGCGAGTTGCTGGAGCATCAGCGAGACGCCCCATGTGACGAGAAGCGTGTCAAGTGGCCGCAGATACAGGCGTCGTATCAAGAGCCATTCGAGCAGCGCGCCCAGGGCACCGGAGACGAGAAAGGCGAGGGGCAGCGCGAGGAGAAGTGACATTCCCGCGCTGGAAATGGACTTCTGGAGGACGTACGTGGTGTAGGCGCCGGCCATGATGAACTCGCCGTGGGCCATGTTGATGACGTTCATCTGGCCGAAGGTGAGGGAGAGACCGAGCGCGATGAGCAGCAGGACGGCACCGATGCTGATGCCGGTGAAGGTCTGACCGAGGATCACGGTCATGCGGCGGCTCCCGGGAGGGGTGCGGGCGGGCGCGGGGGCCCCGGCGGTGCGAGGCCCCCGTGCGACGAGCGGTCAGGACAGGCCGGAGGCCCAGGGGTAGCCCTTCAGGTACGGGTCCGGCTTGATGGGCTTGCCGGAGTCCCACACCTGCTCGATCAGACCGTCGCTGCCGATCTTGCCGATCCGGGCGGTCTTGTAGATGTGCTGCGAGGCACCGTCCACGGTGACCAGGCCCTCGGGCGCGTCGAAGGTGATGCCGTCGGAGGCGGCCTTCACCTTCTCCGGGTCGAAGGACTTCGCCTTCTCGACCATCGCCTTCCACAGGTAGACCGAGGTGTACGCGGCCTCCATCGGGTCACTGGTCGGCTTGTCCGCGCCGTACTTGGCCTTGTACGCCTTCACGAACGTGGTGTTCGCGGCGCCCGGAGTGGTCTGGTAGTAGTTCCAGGCCGTCAACTGCCCCTCCAGGTACTGCGTTCCGATCGACTTGACCTCCTCCTCGGCGATCGACACCGAGACGACCGGCATGGTCGCGGCGCTCAGGCCGGCGGACTTGTACTCCTTGAAGAAGGCCACGTTCGAGTCACCGTTGAGGGTGTTGAAGACGGCGTCCGCCTTCGACGCCTTCACTTTGTTGGCGATCGTGCTGAACTCCGTGGAGCCGAGCGGCGCGTAGTCCTCGCCGAGGATCGTCATGCCGTTGGCCTTCGCGTACGCCGTGATCTCCTTGTTGGCGGTCCGCGGGAAGACGTAGTCGCTGCCGACCAGGTAGAGCTTCTTCTTGCCCTGGCTCTTGAGGTAGTCGAGGGCCGGGATGATCTGCTGGTTCGTCGTGGCGCCCGTGTAGAAGATGTACGGCGACTCCTCCAGGCCCTCGTACTGCACGGGGTAGAAGAGCAGCGACTTGTTCTTCTCGAACACCGGCTTGACGGCCTTGCGGCTGGCGGAGGTCCAGCAGCCGAAGGTGGCCGCGACGTTGTCCTCCTTGATCAGCTTGGTGGCCTTCTCGGCGAAGGTCGGCCAGTCGGAGGCGCCGTCCTCGCTGATCGGCTTGATCGTCTTGCCGAGGACACCGCCCTTGGCGTTGATCTCCGCGATGGCGAGCTGCAGCGAGTTGCGTACGGTCACCTCGCTGATCGCCATCGTGCCGGAGAGCGAGTTGAGCAGGCCGACCTTGACCGTGTCGCCGCTGGTGTCGATCTTCGCGGCCTTGTCGGACGAGCCTGCCGCGTCGGTCTTCGCGCCGCACGCGGAGAGGGCGACGACGGCTGCGAGCGCCGCGGTACCGGCCAGAAGCCGACGCCGGTGAATGCTGGGAACGCTGGACAAAAGAACCTCCTTGTCCCCTGGAGGACACCTGAAAGGGAAGGAAAGAACAGCTCTTCAGGCGCGGTGGTGACGCGAGCGTCCAGCTTTCCCTTGTTGGTGTACCGGCTGGTTCCCTGAAGTGCGGTCCACAGCCTCAAGTCAGCCTGTTTCCGAAGCGTTTCGCGATACTTAACCGGCTGTATCTTCCGACTCTCCGCGGGAAACGAAACGGGAAACAAAAAAGCCTCGGGGCGAACTCCTCACCGGAATTCACACGACGCCCGAGGCATTCTCTTTACTTCCTGCGTGAAGTATCGAGGCGAGGTCGGTACATGTCAAGGGCGGGCCGGGTCGAGGTCCAGCTGGGTCAGCACGTCGAAGTCCACCCCGTCCGCCCGGGCCAGGTAGATCCGCTGCCGTACGTGGCTGTCCCGCAGCCGCAGCAGCCCCCGCGGCCCCTCGTACGACACCGACTCGGCCGCCCTGCCGATCGCCGTCACGTCCAGGGTCCGCGCGCCGGCGATGAGCGCCGCGAGCAGCAGCACGCCTTCGTAGCAGGATTCGCCGAGGCTGCCCGCGGCCGGCGCCTCGACGCCGAACCGTCCCGCGTACTGCCCGTGGAAGTCCAGGGTGTCCTGGTTCGCCAGCGAGGCGAAGAACCCGGCGGTGCTGTACAGGTCCCCCGTGGCCGTGGGGCCGCTGGCCATCAGCATGTTCTCGTCCATGAGCGTGCTCAGCCTCAGGCAGCGCTGGTCTAGCCCGGCGGCGGCGAACGCGCGGTTGAAGCGCACGGCGTCACTGCCCACCAGAAGCATCAGGACGGCATCCGCCTGCGACTCCTCGATGCGGCTCAGTACAGCGTCGAAATCGTGCGTGCCGAGCGGGAGATAGGCCTGGCCGCAGATGCCGCCCCCGGACTCGTGCGCGTAGGCGCGGGCGGCCCGGGCGGTGCGGCGCGGCCACACGTAGTCGTTGCCGACGACGAACCAGCGGCGCACCCCGCGCTCGCCCGCCAACAGTCTCAGCGCCGGGCGGAGTTGGGCGTCGGGTGTCTCGCTGGTCAGGAAGACGCCCGTGGTGTGCTCGCCGCCCTCGTACAGCGCGGTGTAGACGTACGGCACGCGGTGCGCGATCCGCGGCGCCAGTGCCTGGCGCACCGAGGAGATGTGCCAGCCGGTGACGCCCTGGACGACGCCCAGCCGCACCAGCGCTTCGACCCGGTCGGCGATCTCCTCCGGCTCGGCGCCCCCGTCGACCGGCAGTAGCCGCAACTCCCTGCCGAGCACCCCGCCCGCCCGGTTGACCTCCTCCATGGCGAGGCGCGCGCACAGCTCGCAGGCCGGCCCGAAGATCCCCGCCGCGCCCTGCATGGGAAACACGAGCGCCACGCCGATCGTGGAGTCGTCGACTGTGAACCAGTCGAGCGGGTGGGGATCGAGCTCGAACATGTGGTCATGATTCCGGGTCCGCCCGGTGAACTCCAGTGCGTCTCGTGGACCGGGCGGCGGGGGAGTGCGGCGCAGGCGCGAGCAGCGAGACGGTCCTTCGCGGAAGCGGCACTTGTACGATGTCCGCACCCCGGGACCGAGGAGAAGGATGCCCACCCCACCTCCGCGCCAGCCCCAGGATCTGATGCAGCTGTTGACGCGGGCCGAACGACTGGCCGCGCGGAGGCTCCAGACCGTCCTCGACGAGGACGGCTGCTCGCTCGATTCCTGGCGGGTGCTCGCGCTGCTCGCCGACGGCGAGGGGCACAACATGACGGCGGTGGCCGAAGCGGTGTTCCTGCCGCCGCCGACGCTCACCAAACTGGTCGACCACCTCGTCGACCAGAATCTCGTCCACCGGCGGGTGGACCCCCTGGACCGCCGCCGGATACTCGCCCACCTCACCCCACGCGGCCTGACCTACTGGCGGCGCATCAGCCGTGAGGTCCGCGAGCGCTGGCCGGTCCTGAACGAGGGCGACGACGAACTGCTGCGCGCCCTGCTGGAGCGGCTCGTCGACACCCTGGAAGGGGCGTCGGCGGAGTCCTCCGGCTGATCACGGGCTGTTCCACCAGGATCGCGCACGGTGTTTTCCGTGTGTCCGGAATTATTTCCGCACCAGAATAGTTGGCCTATACACCTGATGGGGAACGCCCATGACCGACCAGCAGCGAGGCACTGTGAACCAGCCCACCCCCGAGCAGCCCGCCGACATCGTGGCCCGCCTGCGCGCCACCTTCCGCACCGGCCGCACCAAGCCCGTCGAGTGGCGAACCGCCCAACTTCGCCGCCTGCGCGAGATGCTCACGGACAACGGCGCCGACCTGGCCGCCGCCCTCCATGCCGACCTGGGCAAGAGTGCCACCGAGGCCCACCGCACCGAGATCGGCTTCACCGTCCGCGAGATCGACCACACCCTCGACCACCTCGCCGACTGGCTGCGCCCCGAACCGGCCCCGGTCCCCGAGCACCTCGGCGCCGACGCCACGGCCTGGACGCAGTACGACCCCCTCGGTGTCGTCCTCGTCATCGCCCCCTGGAACTACCCCGCCCAGCTCCTGCTCGCCCCGGTGGTCGGCGCCCTCGCCGCCGGCAACGCGGTGGTGGCCAAGCCGAGCGAAATGGCCCCCGCCACCTCCGCCGCGCTGGCCCGGCTGCTGCCCGCCTACCTCGACACCGACGCGGTCGCCGTGGTCGAGGGCGGCATCCCCGAGACCACGGCCCTGCTGGCCGAGCGCTTCGACCACGTCTTCTACACCGGCAACGGCACGGTCGGCCGCATCGTGATGCGCGCCGCCGCCGAACACCTCACCCCGGTCACCCTCGAACTCGGCGGCAAGTCCCCGGCGTTCGTGGACCGCGGCACCGACCTCGACGTCGTCGCCGACCGGCTGGTCCGCGGCAAGTTCCTCAACGCCGGCCAGACCTGCGTCGCCCCCGACTACGTCCTGACCGACCCGGCCACCGCCGCCGCCCTGGAGCCGGCGCTCGCCCGGGCCGTCGAGGCCCTGTACGGCAGCGACCCGGCGGCCTCCGGCGAGTACGGCCGCATCGTCAACGAACGGCACTTCGACCGCCTGTCCGGCCTGCTCGACTCGGGCCGCGTGGTCGTCGGCGGCGCCGGAGACCGTACGACGAAGTACCTCGCGCCGACCGTGCTCGCCGACGTCGACCCCAAGTCGCCCGTGATGCAGGAGGAGATCTTCGGTCCGATCCTGCCGATCGTCTCGGTCTCCGGCCTCGACGAGGCGATCGACTTCATCAACGACCGCGACAAGCCCCTGGCGCTGTACGTCTTCTCGGAGGCCGACGAGACGCGGCGCCGGATCGCCGACGAGACCTCGTCCGGCGGTCTCGGGTACGGTCTGCCGCTCGCCCATCTCACCGTCTCTGACCTGCCGTTCGGCGGCGTGGGGGAAAGCGGGATGGGCAACTACCACGGCCGCTACTCGATCGAGACGTTCAGCCACCGCAAGGCGGTGCTGCGCAAGCCGTTGCGCTGACCCGGTCGCGTTGACACGAGTGAACTGGTCTATACCCTTGACTGGTACATACCAAAGCGGTTGAGTGTGGCTCCACACCCCCCACCCACGGCCGCCCCCACGCCGTGGCCGGTCCTTCCGGCACGTGCGCACAAGGGTCCGCCTCGCGCTGCCCTTGTCGGGGAGCGGCCGTGCTCCGCAGAGGAGTTGACCTCGTGTCGAGACGCCGCACAGCCGCAGTCGTGACCGCACTCGTCCTCGGCAGCACCGCGCCGATCACCCTGCCCGCCACCAGCGCCACCGCCGCCCCCTGCTCCAGCTACCCGAGCTGGGCGGCCGGCCGGTCGTACGCCGCCGGGGACATCGTCCGCTACACCGACGGCAAGGCCTACATCGCCGAACACGCCAACCCGGGCTACGACCCGACGATCAGCACCTGGTACTGGGAGCCCTACGCCTGCGACAGCGGCCCCGGCACGCCCGTCGGTACCTTCGTGGTGAGCGAGGCGCAGTTCAACCAGATGTTCCCGAGCCGGAATTCCTTCTACACCTACCGCGGCCTGACCGCGGCCCTCAGCGCCTACCCCGGCTTCGCCAACACCGGTGGCGACACGGTGAAGAAGCAGGAGGCCGCCGCGTTCCTCGCCAACGTCGGCCACGAGACCGGCGGGCTGGTGCACGTGGTCGAGCAGAACACCGCCAACTACCCGCACTACTGCGACTGGAGCCGGCCGTACGGCTGTCCGGCGGGGCAGGCGGCGTACTACGGCCGCGGCCCGATCCAGCTCAGCTGGAACTTCAACTACAAGGCCGCGGGCGACGCGCTCGGCATCGACCTCCTGGGCAACCCGTGGCTGGTGCAGAACGACGCGGCCGTCGCCTGGAAGACCGCCCTGTGGTACTGGAACACCCAGAGCGGACCCGGCACCATGACCCCGCACAACGCCATGGTCAACGGCGCCGGCTTCGGCCAGACGATCCGCAGCATCAACGGCTCCCTGGAGTGCGACGGCAAGAACCCGGCGCAGGTGCAGAGCCGGGTGACCAAGTACCAGCAGTTCTCCCAGATCCTCGGGGTCTCGCCGGGCGGCGGTCTCTACTGCTGAGGTGCCGTAAAGGAGTTCGCAAAGTGCCTACGGCGGTGAATCGCCCGTATGCCAGACTCCGCCGATGACCTCCGAAACGATCACCGCGGACGCCGCGGGCACCTGGAAACTCGGCGACCTCACCGTCAACCGCATCGGTCTCGGCGCGATGCGGTTGACGGGCAGCGCGGCCTTCCACCACGGGACACCCAGCGACCGGGAACGCTCGATCGCCGTCCTGCACCAGGCGGTCGAACTCGGCGTGAACCACATCGACACGGCCGCCTTCTACTTCTCCGCCCTGCGCTCCGCCAACGAACTCATCAACAGCGCGCTGTCGCCGTACGCCGACGACCTGATCGTCGTGACCAAGGTCGGCCCGTACCGCGACTACTCGGGGGAGTGGGGTACGTCGGCCCGCCCCGACGACCTGCGTGGCCATGTGGAGGAGAACCTGCGCCAGCTCGGGCGCGACCACCTCGACGTCGTCAACCTCCGCCGCATGCGCCAGGACTCGATCGCCGAGCACTTCGGGGCCCTGGCCGAACTGCGCGAGGCGGGCCTGATACGGCACCTCGGGATCTCCGGCGTCGAACCCCGCCACCTCGCCGAGGCGCAGGCCATCGCGCCGGTGGTGTGCGTGCAGAACCGGTTCGGGCTCGACACCCACGACCCCGCCACCGATGAGATCCTGCGGTTGTGCGGCGAACAGGGCATCGCCTTCGTGCCGTTCTACGCCGTCGCCGGCGAAGCCGGGCCGCAGGGCGCCACCACCGCCCACGACGAGGAGGTGCTCACCGTCGCCCGGGCCCACGGCGTGAGCCCCGCCCAGGTCAGGATCGCCTGGACCCTCCACCAGGGCCCGCACGTCCTGGCCATCCCGGGCACCGGCAACCCGGACCACCTCGTCGAGAACGTGGCCGCGGGCGCCGTCCGCCTCACCGACGAGGAGCTGACCACGCTCAACGGGCTGCGCCAGAAGGCTGGTTGAGGACACTCCTTCGGGTGCAGCTCAGTCCCGCCTCAGACCACCCACACCCCATCGCGCATCAAATACCGCCCGCGCATCTCGTGCTCCCCGTGCCAGGCCTGCACGGCGCGCGGCCGGACTCGGAAGAAGGCGTACGACGCGCTGTCCTGCCTCGGATCCCAGCCCGTCTTCGCCACGAACGCGCCGACCGCCGATTCCGGCACGGCCCACCCCTCGAACGTCCGCACCTCCCCGTCGAGCAGCACGACGTCCTGGGTGTCCCCGAACGCGAGCCGGGCCCGGCCGCCGTCGCGCAGATTGCGGCCCGTGGGGCTGGTCAGCCGCGTGCACATCCACGCGGCGTCCCCGTCCCACATGAACCACAGCGGCACCAGGCACGGCAGCCCGTCGGTGTCGGCCGTGGCCACCCAGACGTCCAACTCCCCTTCCAGGCGGGCCAGTACGTCCTGCTTGCGCTGCTCGGCGGTGCGGGCCGGCTCGGTGATCTTCATAAAGGGGACGCTACCCCCCGGGCGCCGATGCGACAGTGTGAAGGCCCGCATCGATCACGGAAAGGGAGCTGCCGGAATGGCCGTCATCCACCACACCACCCTGAAGCCGACCAAGCTCGAACTGCTCACCGCCTGGCTGCCCACCCGCCCCTGGTACTCCGGAGGCCCGGGCGAACCGGAACTGGCGAAGGCCGGCGGCTTCCGGCTGGACGATCCGGCGGGTGAGGTCGGCATCGAGTTCATGGCCGTCACCGACACGTCCGGCGCCCAGCCGGCCACCTACCTGGTGCCGCTGACCTATCGCGGGGCCCCGTCGGACGGGGCGGAGCACGCCCTCGTCGGCACCATGGAGCACGGAGTGCTGGGACACCGCTGGGCCTACGACGGCTGCCACGACCCCGTGCTGGTGGCCGAGTTGCTCGCCCTGATCGAGGGCCGCGCGGAGGCCCAGGCCCAGAGCGTCAACCACACCCCCGACCGGGACGTCACCCGCTCCTACGGGGGCGAGGCGCCCGCCCCTTCCGCCGCTCTCACGGTCACCGACGACGAAGAGGGCACCCGGCTGTCCCTCCCGCAGGGTGCGACGCTCCGCCTGCACCGTGTCCTGCGCCCGGCGCCCGGCGGCGCGCCCCTCCTGCCGCAGGGCGCGATCGGCCACGTCGCCGCCCCGTGGAGCGCGCCGGACGGCGCACGCGCAGAGGGACTGTTCGCCGTCCTGCGCCCCGGTTCCGCGACCTAGGGCCGGTTCAGCCCAACTGCTCGTGCAGGAAGGGCACGGTGCTCTGCCAGGCGCGGGCGGCCGACTCGGCGTGGTGAACCGGGCGGCCGTCGTTGAAGAACGCGTGGCCGGCCGGGTAGTGGCGGAAGTCGGGGACGATCCCCGACTCCTGCTGAATGGCGTCGGCCAGCCGCTCGACCGTCTCGGCCGGGATGCTCTCGTCGAGTTCGCCGAAGTGACCCAGGATCTGCGCCTTGAGCCCCGAGAAGTCGGGCATCTCCCCCTGGATGACGCCGTAGAACGGCACGGCGGCGCTCACTCGCGGGTCGGCAGCGGCCAGGTACAGCACGAAGCCGCCGCCCATGCAGAAGCCGACCGCGCCGACGGTGTCCGAGGTGACCTCGGGCAGCGACAGCAGGTGGTCGACGGCGCCGGAGAGCAGTTCGACACCGCGGGGGACGGGGAGGGCCTGCATCATCCGTAGGGCCTCCTGGCTCTCGTGGGCCACGTTGCCGCCGTAGAGGTCGGGGGCGAGGGCGACGAAACCCTCCCGTGCGAGCCGGTCGGCCACGTCGGCGATGTGGTCGGTCAGGCCCCACCACTCCTGGATGACGATGACTCCCGGTCCGCGCCCGGAGGGCGGCAGCGCCAGGTAGCCGTGCGCGGTGGTCCCGCCACTGGGGAAGGTGACGTTCTGACGGGCCGGGGCACCGGTCGACTTCGGCAGTTCGGTCATGGCACTCGACTCCTGTACGGCAGTACGTGGTGGGGGCGCGGCCCCCGGACGTGATCTCCACCCTGTCACGCAGGCGACGGCCTCCCTCACGGCCCCCTCCGGACGGACTGGCGCACAACAAGTTTTACGTATAACCTCTCCCGTCAATCACCCCTCCCGGAAGGCCCCGATGAGACGCATCGCCCTGGTCACCCTCGTCGTCGACGACTACGACGAGGCGGTCCGCTTCTACACCGAGGCCCTCGGTTTCCGGCTCGTCGAGGACACCCCGCGCCCCGACGGCTCCCGCTGGGTCGTCGTACGGCCGAGCGCGGAGCCGGGTTCCGATCTGCTGCTGGCCCGCGCGAAGGGCGACTCGCAGCAGAGCCGGGTGGGCGACCAGACCGGCGGGCGCGTCGGCTTCTTCCTGCACACCGACGACTTCGCCCGCGACCACGCCCGCATGCTCGCCGCGGGCGTGACCTTCCTGGAGGAGCCGCGCCACGAGCCGTACGGCTCGGTCGCCGTCTTCCAGGACCTGTACGGAAACCGCTGGGACCTGCTCCAGCCGGCCACCGACCTCCAGCCCGCCACCGACTGAGAACCACTGCCGAGGAACACGCACATGACCGCGCCCCGCATCGACACCGAAACCCTCCGCCGGCTGCCCAAGGCCGTGCTGCACGATCACCTCGACGGCGGTCTGCGCCCCGCCACCGTGGTGGAGCTCGCGGACGCGGTCGGCCACACCCTGCCGACCACCGACCCCGACGCCCTCGCCGCCTGGTACTTCGAGGCCGCCAACTCCGGTGACCTGGTCCGCTACATAGCCACCTTCGAGCACACCCTCGCCGTGATGCAGTCCCGCGAGGGCCTGTTGCGCACCGCCGAGGAGTACGTCCTCGACCTGGCCGCGGACGGGGTCGTCTACGCCGAGGTGCGCTACGCCCCCGAGCTGATGGTCAACGGCGGGCTGGCCCTGCCCGAGGTCGTCGAGTCCGTCCAGGAGGGCCTGGCCGCGGGCATGGCGAAGGCGGCGGCCGCGGGCACCCCGGTGCGGGTCGGCACCCTGCTGTGCGGCATGCGGATGTTCGACCGCACCAAGGAGACCGCCGACCTGGCCGTCGCCTTCCGCCACGCGGGCGTCGTCGGCTTCGACATCGCCGGCGCCGAGGACGGCTTCCCGCCCGCCGACCACCTGGCCGCGTTCGAGCACCTGCGCCGCGAGAACGTGCCCTTCACCATCCACGCCGGCGAGGCGCACGGCCTGCCCAGCATCCACCAGGCCCTTCAGGTGTGCGGCGCCCAGCGCATCGGCCACGGCGTCCGCATCACCGACGACATCGTGGACGGCAAGCTCGGCCGACTGGCCGGCTGGGTGCGCGACCGCCGTATCGCCCTGGAGATGTGCCCGACGTCCAACCTCCAGACCGGCGCGGCCACCTCGATCGCCGAGCACCCGATCACCGAGCTGAAGGACCTGGGCTTCCGCGTCACCCTCAACACCGACAACCGTCTGGTGTCGGGCACGACGATGACCCGCGAGATGTCCCTGCTGGTCCAGGAGGCCGGCTGGAGCGTCGAGGACCTGCGCACGGTCACGGTGAACGCCCTGAAGAGCGCGTTCGTCCCGTTCGACGAGCGCCGGGCCCTGATCGAGGACGTCGTGCTGCCGGGCTACGCGTCCGCGCTCTGAAGCAGCCCGCGGACGTAGGCGGCCTGTCCGACGTGCTGGAGATCGTCGGACAGGACGCTGACCAGGCGTACGGCCAGGGTGACCGGCGGATCCCAGCGCTCGTCCACGACGCGCTCGAAGTCCTTGGCGGTCAGCCCGCGCACGTACCCGAGGGTCCGTTCGTGCACGGCGTCGTAGTAGCCGGTCAGCAGGTCGCCGGAGTCGACCCGCACCTTGGCGACCTTCGCCGAACTGTGCCCGTAGCCGGTGTCCCGGCCAGGGAGGTCGAGTCCGAAGCGCTTCTCCCAGCCCTGTGACAACCAGACCTGGTCGAGCCCTGAGGCGTCGGCCACATGGTCGTCCTGGACCCGGGTGAGATGCCAGACCAGCCACGCGAGGGAGTTCGCGCCGGCGGCGGGACGGGCGTTCAGGTCGTCCGGGCCGAGGCCCTCGACCGCGGCATGGACCTCTTCCTGGATGCGGCTGTACGCGTCGATGAGAATGTCCTTGGCATGCATACGGTCCACCATCGCGCACCAGCGTCCGTCACGCGCCCTCTGTCCCCAGAAGCGTCATCAGCGCCCGCGCCGCCGGGCTGGCCGCCTCCGGGGGCGGCAGCAGCGCGACCGTCTCGTACGCCGCCTCGTCGGTGCCCTTCAGCGGGAGAGCGGTCAGTGCCTCCCGCTTGTGCCGGAAATGCCGCGGCACGACGGCGATGCCGAGGTTCTCGTCCACCAGGTCGAGCAGGCTGTGCACGTCGTTCACCTCCAGCGCGACCGTCCGCCGTACGCCGGCCGCGGCGAACGCGGCGTCGGTGATGCGGCGCGGCCCCCAGTCGGGGTGGAAGTCGACGAAGACCTCGCCGCCGATCTCGTCCGGCGTCACCGCCGCGCCGCCGGTCGCGAGCCGGTGGCCGGCATGGCACAGCACGGTCATCGGCTCACTGGTCAGCGGTACGGAACGCAGCTGGTCGGAGTCCGCCTGCGTCCGGACCGCGAACGCCAGGTCGAGCCGGCCGGCGGCGACCTCCTCGGCGAGGGCGCCCGCGCCCGCCTGCCGCAACCGGATCTCCACGTCCGGGTGAAGCCGCCGGAACGCGGCCAGCAGCCTCGCCACGTGCACGCCCGCGATGCACTGCTCGGTGCCCAGTGCCAGCGTGCCACGCAGCACGCCCTGCACGGCGGCGACGGCCTCGTGCGCCGAGCGCACCTGCGCCAGGATCCGCTCGGCCTCACCCAGCAGCGCCCGCCCGGCCTCGGTGAGCGTCACCCGCCGCGTGGTGCGGACGAACAGAGGGGTCCCCAGCTCCCGCTCCAGGGCGCGAATGGAGGCGGACAGGCCGGACTGGGACACCAGCAGCCGTTCGGCGGCCCGGGTGAAATGCTGGTCCTCGGCGACCGCCACGAAGTGCTGAAGATGGC
Source organism: Streptomyces sp. AC555_RSS877 (assembly GCF_019049245.1). Taxonomy (GTDB): domain Bacteria; phylum Actinomycetota; class Actinomycetes; order Streptomycetales; family Streptomycetaceae; genus Streptomyces. Next base: position 185,113 of record NZ_JAGMUK010000218.1, read on the forward strand.
GCAGTTCCATGATTGAGAAGCTTATCCGCTGAATTCCATCGGATTCTCCTGTTGGACCACTGCCCCAGGTCGCGAAAGAGTGGGCACCGGTTCTCAGGGAACCTGGTTCCACCGTGCCAACCCTTCTGGAGTCGCGTTGTACACCGCACACCCCGACCGCTACGCGGACATGCCCTACCGGCGCACCGGACGCAGCGGCCTGAAGCTGCCCGCGCTGTCGCTCGGCCTGTGGCACAACTTCGGCCCGGACCGCTCGGTGGAGACCCAGCGCGCGATCCTGCGCCGCGGCTTCGATCTCGGCATCACCCACTTCGACCTGGCCAACAACTACGGCCCGCCCCCCGGCGCCGCCGAGTCCGCCTTCGGCGAGGCACTGAAGGACGACTTCGCGCCGTACCGCGACGAGCTGGTCATCTCCACCAAGGCCGGCTACCTGATGTGGCCCGGCCCGTACGGCGAGTGGGGTTCGCGCAAGTACGTCCTGTCCTCGCTCGACCAGAGCCTGAAGCGGATGGGCCTCGACTACGTCGACATCTTCTACTCGCACCGCCCCGACCCGGAGACTCCCCTCGAAGAGACGATGGGCGCCCTGCACTCGGCGGTCCAGCAGGGCAAGGCGCTCTACGTCGGCCTCTCCAACTACTCCGCGGAGCAGACCCGGGAGGCCGCCCGCATCCTGGGCGAGCTGGGCACCCCCCTGCTCATCCACCAGCCCCGCTACTCGATGCTCGACCGCCGCCCCGAGGACGAGGGTCTGCTGGACGCGCTGGACGAGCTCCAGGTCGGCTCCATCGTCTTCTCCCCGCTGGAGCAGGGCCTGCTGACCGGCCGCTACCTCGACGGCATCCCCGAGGGCTCGCGGGCGGCCAGTGACAGCCCCTTCCTGAACTCTGACGCGGTGACCGAGGACCTGGTGGGCCGGCTGCGCGACCTGGACGACATCGCCAAGTCCCGCGGGCAGACCCTGGCCCAGCTGGCGCTGGCCTGGGTGCTGCGCGGCGGCCGGGTGACCTCCGCCCTGGTCGGCGCGAGCAGCGCTCAGCAGCTGGAGGACAGCGTCGGCGCCCTCGGCAACCTGGACTTCGACGCGGACGAGCTGGCCCGGATCGACGCGGTGATCAAGCCGTAATCCGCTCCTCGAGCCGCACGGTCACGGTGTCGCCCTCCTCCTTCCCGATCGCCTTGCGCACCTCGGCCTTCACGGGCAGCTTGTGGGTGCCGTCGCCCAGGGCCATGAAGGAGCTGCGGAAGGGGTGCCCGTCGATCGTGCCGCGCACCTTGACCAGTCCTCGGGTGCCGAAGAACGCGACGGAGTCGGGCCACAGGAGATAGGTCCAGCCGCCCTCCTGCGGGCTCTTGCGCAGGACGGCGGTGAATTCGGTGTCCAGTTTCGCGGTCGTACCCATGATGTTCTCTCCGCTCCCGGTGGTTTCTTCTCAGGGAGACCGCCGGGAGCGGGAGAACTCATCGCCGGACCGGTCCTCAGTCTCCCGCGGGTATCCATCCGGTCCAGGAAGCCGAGCACGGTCCTGATCCGCCCGTCGGTGTCCAGCGTGATCACGCCGGAGCCGGCCACGGGCGCCGAGCCGTCGCTCTCGTTCACGAGCTCCCAGGAGAAGCGTGCCGTGTGGTGGCGGCCGTCCACCGTGCCGGTGAGCCGGAAGGTGAAGCCCGGGAACTGCGCGTGCGTCGCCGCGATGACGGCCGCGATCCGTTCGTGGCCGTCGACATCGCTGAACGGGTCGGTGTAGGTGCCGTCCGCGGCCCAGGCGGCCGCGACCGCCGTGACCCGGGCCTCGGTCTCCCGGGCGTTCCAGGCCTCGAAATAGCGGGCGACGGCGCTGCCGTACCGGTCGGTGTTCGCGGGCATGGGCGATCAGCCTCCATCGAGGTCGTTTCCGCTGGTCGGAACCGGGGTCCGCGTGTCGGCGACCCGGTACCGCAACCATGCCCCGACCGCGGCGGACGGTCGATTGCCCCCCAGGTGATGACGGCATCGCCATGTACTCGCCATTTTTCGGCCATGAAGGGCCGTGAATATGCCAGGAGACTGGCCAAAAAGTCGTGGTGACAGTGTTTCAGTAGTGAACATACTCGACTGTTAGGACTTCACATCCAGCGAAGCCCCAGTCACGCACAGCACATGAGCCGCAGGGAAAGCGAGGCCCGGCCGACAGGCTAGCGAAGCAGCGGGGGAGTGGATCGTGCACGACGAATTCCTGTGCCATGTCACGGGGTACGGCACTTGCGGCGGCCGACGCGTCGGCGTGCCCCTCGGAACCTACCGGGCCCCCACCCTCGCGCTCGCCCTGTGGTGGCTGCGCGACCGCGCCGCCTGGATCGCCGAGCGCCTCGACCCCCAGCCGGAGGCCGACCACTTACCGGCCGGCGCGCTCGTCCCGGTCGCCGCCACGGTGCCCGACGTGCCCGCCGTGCTCCGGAACTGGTGCAGGGATCCGGCCCAACAGGAGCGGGTGGCCGACGAGTTGGCCGCGGGGCGGCTGGTGCGGATCGCCGCCAGCGACGACACCACCGAGTACGAGCTGCTGGCGGAGTCCGTGGACGCCCTGCGCATGCAGCGCACCGCCTCCATGCTGTTCACGCCCGTGGCCTGACGGGCGACGCCGGGCGCGGATCGGTACCAATCGGTAGAATTCAGGTATGGCGAAGCGGCCGGTGGCACCCACGGCGCCCGAACTCGTGGTGGAGACCGAAACCGGCTCCACGGTGATGAGTCCGGGCCACGACTACCACGTCGGCCGCGATCCGTTGTGCGACATCGTCATCGACGATGCCCGGGTCTCGTGGCACCACGCGGTGCTGCGGCCCGAGGCCGACCACTGGACCCTCGAGGACGAGAACAGCACCAACGGCACCTACGCCGACGGCCGCCGGATCCACGAGTGGGGCGTCGGCCCCGGCAGCGTCATCCGCTTCGGCAGCCCGGCCGACGGCCCGTGCGCCGTCCTCGCCGGCCTCCCGCCCCCGGAACCGGAACGCCCCTCCGCGGTCTCGATGCCCGCCCTGACCAGCACCTTCCGGCAGCCCACCACCGTACGGCCGCTGCCCACCCGCACCGTCCGCATCGGGCGCGCCGAGGACAACGACCTGGTCATCGACGACCTGGGCGTCTCCCGCCGGCACGCCGAACTGCGCGCCCTGCCGGACGGGACGTACGAGATCGTCGACCTCGGCAGCCACAACGGCACCTTCCTCAACGGCCTGGCCGTCACCCGCGCCCTCATCGGCCCCGGCGACATCGTCGGCATCGGCCACTCGGCGTTCAGCCTGGTCGGCGACCAGCTGCAGGAGTACGTCGACACCGGCGAGGTCTCCCTCGACGTGCAGGACCTCACGGTCGCCGTCGACCACGGCCGCAAGACCCTCCTCGACCACGTGTCGTTCCCGGTGGGCGAGAAGTGCCTGCTCGCCGTCGTCGGCCCGAGCGGCGCCGGGAAGTCCACGCTCCTCAACGCCCTGACCGGACAGCGCCCCGCCGACCACGGCACGGTCCTGTACGACGGCCGTGACCTCTACCGCGACTACGCCGAACTGCGCCAGCGCATCGGCCTGGTCCCGCAGGACGACATCCTGCACTCCCAGCTGACCGTCCGCAGCGCCCTGTCCTACGCCGCCGAACTGCGCTTCCCGCAGGACACCGCGAAGGCAGAGCGCCGCGCCAGGGTCGACGAGGTCATCCGGGAACTCGGCCTGGAGGAGCGGGCACGGCAGCCCGTGCACAGCCTGTCCGGCGGCCAGCGCAAGCGCGTCAGCGTGGCCCTGGAGCTGCTGACCAAGCCGTCCCTGCTGTTCCTCGACGAACCGACCTCGGGCCTGGACCCCGGCATGGACCGCTCGGTGATGCACATGCTGCGCGGTCTCGCCGACGACGGCCGCACGGTCATCGTCGTCACCCACAGCGTCCTCAGCCTCGACGTCTGCGACCGGCTCCTCGTGCTCGCGCCCGGCGGGAAGATCGCCTACTACGGCCCGCCCGAGGACGCCCTCGCCTACTTCGGCTTCACTCAGTGGCCGGAGGCCTTCGAGGCCTTCGAACGGGACCGCGACCGCGACTGGGCGGGGGAGTTCCACACCTCGCCGTCCCGGCGCCGGTACGTCCAGGACGCGAGCGCGCAGCCCCGGCGGCCCCGCGAGGGCCCCGTCCTCATCACAGCCCCGGCCAGACCGCGCAGCCGGGGCGCCCAGCTGGGCACCCTCGTGCGCCGGTACGCGGCCGCGCTCAGCGCCGACCGCACCTTCCTCGCCATCATGATCGCTCTGCCCTTCGTGATGGGCGCCATGGGCCGAGCCCTGGCCGGCAGCAAACTGACCCAGGAAACAGCCATGAACGCGCTGCTGATCCTGTGCGTCGGCGGAGTCCTCACCGGCGCGGCCAACGCCGTGCGCGAACTCGTCAAGGAACGCGTGATCTACCAGCGTGAGCGGGCCGTGGGCCTGTCCAGATCCGCGTACCTGATGTCCAAGGTCGTCGTCCTCGGCACGATCACCGTCCTGCAGGCCGTCGTACTGACCCTGGTCGCCCTGCTCGGCGTCGACCTCAACGCGCCCGGTGGCGAAGGTGTGTTGATGCCGCCCCTTGCCGAAATCACCGTCGCCGTCGCCCTGCTGGCGTTCACCGCGATGATGCTCGGCCTGCTGGTCTCCGCGATGGTGCGCAAGGAGGAGGTGACGATGCCGCTGCTCGTGCTGCTCGCCATCGTCCAAGTGGTCTTCTGCGGCGCCCTGCTGAAACTCGACGGCGTGCCCGGGCTGGAACAACTGGCGTGGCTGGTGCCCTCACGATGGGCGCTCGGCGCGATGGCCGGCACCGTCGGCCTGGCCCGGATCGTGCCCGGCGAGCTCACCGGCGATCCGCTGTTCGAGCACTCGGCCGGGGTGTGGCTGCTCAACGTGGCCATGCTGGTCGTCCTGTCGGCGGCCTTCGGATTCTTCGTCTCCCGGCTGCTGCGCCGGCACGAGCCCGCCGTGATGCGGAAGTAGCGGCGCGCGATGACAGCCCCAGGATTCCGGCCCACCCACGTCGTGCCCCAGAACGGCATGCCCGCCTGGGAGGCCCCCGACCCCGCCCGGCCCACCGTGCCCCTCGACGCGCTGCTGCCGGTCCAGCTCGCCGAGCGACGCGGCGACTGGGCGTACGTCCTGTGCGCCAACGGCTGGTCGGCCTGGGTCGACGGCCGCCACCTGGTCGCCGTACCCCAGGACCCACCGCTCGCCCACGGCCCGCTCGGCCATACCGCCGACCCCCGCCCCCTGCTCACCCGCGCCGAAAACGCCCTGGCCCGCTACCGGGCCGCGGTCGAGGAACTGACGGCCGGTGCGCTGGAGGGGGAGGCCTTTCGCGTGCGGACGCGAGGACTGCGGCTCGGGGTCGTCGTGGACGGGGAGTCGATGTGGCTCTACGACGACGAACGCGGGCGGTGGGCGTACGCGGACGGGACCCGGCTCAGCACCTACGCCACGGACGACGGGCCCCGCGCCGCCGCCGCGGATCCCGGACACGCCCCCACCCAGGTCGTGACACCTGATGGCCCATGAATCGAGCCTCTTCTCAGGGCGGCCCTCCGAGCTGATCGGCAAGCAGGTCGCCGGCTACCGCATCGAGCGCGAGATCGGACGCGGCGGCATGGCCGTCGTCTACCGCGCCCGGGACCTGCGCCTGGACCGGACCGTCGCCCTCAAGCTGCTCGCCCCCGAACTCGCCCGCAACGACACCTTCCGCCGCCGCTTCACCCACGAGTCCCACGTGGCCGCCGCGATCGACCACCCGAACATCGTGCCGGTCTTCGAGGCGGGCGAGACGGACGGCATCCTGTACATCGCGATGCGCTACGTCCCCGGCAGCGACCTGCGCCACCTCCTGGACCGCGACGGACCCCTGCCGCTCCCGACCGCGATCCGGATCGCCGCCCAGGTCGGTTCCGCGCTGGACGCGGCCCACGAGCACGGCCTGGTCCACCGGGACGTGAAGCCCGGCAACATCCTGGTGGCCCGCGGCACCGACAGCGACCACCCCGAGCACGTCTACCTCACCGACTTCGGTCTGACGAAGAAGTCCCTGTCCCTGACCGGCTTCACCACGGTCGGCCAGTTCGTCGGCACGCTCGACTACGTGGCCCCCGAGCAGATCTCCGGACGCCCCGTCGACGGCCGCTGCGACGTCTACGGCTTCGCCTGCGTCGTCTACGAGACCCTCGCGGGCCGCCCGCCCTTCCGCCGCGACGACGACATGGCCCTCCTGTGGGCCCACCAGTACGACGAACCGGCACCCCTGACCGAGGCCCGCCCCGAGCTCGCCCCCCACCTCGACACCGTCTTCGCCAAGGCCCTGGCCAAGAGCCCCGACGACCGTTACGACTCCTGCCTCACCTTCGTCGCCGCCCTGCGTGGCGCCCCGGCGGGCGGCCACCCGCCGACCGAGGTCGCCCGGGACGTCGTGGCCCCTGCACCCGACCGGCCGAAACCGCCGCCACGGTGGGCCGAACCGGTCATCGGGCAGCTGGGCCGCCAGCCCTGACCGAGTCCACCCAGGTCCTGCACCGTTCGGATCGACGTGCGAGCGGGTTGACCTCGGCTCATCATGGAGAGGTAAGCCAACCGGCCCCGCCTGTCATCAGAGATACGCGGGAGGCCTGCGACCATGCGGGTCTTCCGGGAACGGGGTGGCGATGGCCACCGTCCTGGAATTGCAGATCTGCCCACTTCATCCGGACGATTGCGAGTATGAGGTCCGGGTGGTGAAGGCGGCAGCGGGCGGAGAGCCCCGGGCCTCGATGACGCTCGACGTCGACGAGTTGCTGTCGCACCGGAGTGAGCTGGAGGACAAGGTCCTCGCCTCCGCGGCTGCGACCCGTCGGGTGGTGCCGATGAGTGAGCAGGCCGTGCAACAGGTAGGCCGTCAACTGTTCGACGCGCTGTTCGCCGGCCCGGTCTCCGGAACGTACCGAGCGAGCCTGGGCGTGGCACGGGAGCGACAGGAGCGGCTGCAGATCGTGCTGCGGATGGAGGCACCGAAGCTGGACCTGCTTCCCTGGGAGGCACTCTTCGACTCGCACGACGGGACCTATCCGTGCCGACGCTGGCCGATCGTCCGACACCTGCCCGCCTCGTACACACCCAGGCCCCTTGCTGTGGAACTGCCGCTGCGGATCCTCGTAGTGATCGCCTCGCCGCGCGGGCTCCCCATGCTGGACACCGACGCCGAACGCGAACGACTGGAGCAGGCCCTCGCGGCACAAGTCACCCACGAGGAGGTGGAGTTGGTCTGGGTGACGCAAGCGAGCTGGACAAGTTTGCAGTCCCGCCTGCTGAGTGGCCGGTGGCACGTACTCCACTTCATCGGCCACGGGTACTACGACACTCTCTCCGACGAGGGCCAGATTGCGCTCGTGAGTGAGGGCGGAGGCGGCGGCGCTCAGATGGTGGACGCTTCCAGTCTGGCGGACCTGTTGGGGGAGGCGGATCCCCCTCCACGACTGGTGGTGCTGAATTCCTGCTCGTCCGCCATGGGCGGGGTGGACGACAGGTTCTCCAGCGTGGGAGCAGCCCTCGTGCGAGGTGGTATCAGCGCGGTGGCGGCGATGCAGTTCGCGGTCAGCGACCAGGCCTCAGTGCATTTTGCCCAGGGGTTCTACACCGCATTGGCTCATGGCCGTCGCATCGACGATGCCGTCAGGAGCGGAAGAATCTCCATACTCGGTGGCAGCAAGTCCCTGGAATGGATTACTCCAGTGCTGTACGTGCGTGGCGAGGCAGACAGCCTCTTTGACGTGGCCGCATCGCCGCCCAGGCCGCAGGTCCCCGAACCTGCCGCATCGCATCCGCCGCACGTTGACCCGCAGCCATCCGTTGACCTCAACAAACGCCACGCGCAGTTGCGCACGCTTCACGCCATGGCCGGCGCACAGTTGCGCATGGGTCATCCCGGCGAAGCCATCAAGCTGCTTGACGACTTGCTCATCCTGGACCCGAAAGATGCCGACGCGGCCATGCTTCGGCAAAAGGCTGCCGACCAGCAGCAGATCGTCGAGCTCCGTCATCGAGCGACAGAGGCGGAGGAATCTGAGGACTGGCCCAGTGCGATCGACATCTATGATCAAATTCTGCAGAAACAACCGGAGGACCAGGACGCTGCCGGACGACGCAACTTCTGTCGTGATCGCCGCCGTATCACGCATCTCCAGGAAGAATTGCGCATCCACGCGGACGCGGGCCGGTGGCAGCCAGTCCTGGACGTCAGTGAAGAAATCGGCCGACTGGATCCGAGTGCCGCCGATCCTGACCGGCTGGCCACGAGGGCCCGCGAGGCGATGAAAGAGGCGCAACGGGCAGCCCAGTTGGTGCGTTTGTACGCCCAGGGTCTGGCAGCTGAGGAAGCGGGAGACTGGTCCACCGCGATCGACACCTACGAGCAGATCCTGCAGCTGGATCCGGAGTCCCGGGATGCCGCCACGCGAAGCGAGTTCTGTCGCGACCGTCGACGCATCGCTGTTCTCCGGGAAGAACTGTGCCGTCATGCGGGCGAAAACCGATGGCAGGCAGTTCTGGACGTCAGTGAAGAGATCAGTCAGTTGGACCAGGATGCCGCCGATCCCGACGGGCTGGCCACGCGGGCCCGTCAGGCGGTGAAGGAGGCGCAGCGCGCAACCCGTCTGGACCATTTGTACGTCCGAGCCCTCGCGGCCGAGGAGGTGGAAGACTGGTCCAGCGCGATAGAGATCTATGATTCCCTTTCGCGTGACGGCGATGGGTACCGAGACAGCGTAAGGCGTCGCGACCTCTGCATACAGCGTCGGAGGGACGGCGAGCCGGCGGCCGATTCCCGAGATGACTCGACTGCGCCCCCCGTTTGGTCAGTCGAGCTAGCCGCCCCTTGCGGAGCCCTTGCGTGGAACCCGAGCTGGCAGATAATAGCCGTCAATATTCGATCCGACGCACGCATTCGCCTTTACGACTTCAGTGGTGAAGAACAACTGGATTTCAGAACCGGAGACAAGTGGGGTCCTTATGCCGTCGCTTTCAGTTCGGACGGCACGCGCCTTGTCGGGAATTTCAGGCAAGGCTGCAAGATATGGGACACCCAAACCGGAGAAAAATACCGTCAGATCCGCTTCCCGGCGGGGATGACCTCGGCGGATTTCAGTCCGGACGGCACACGACTCGCTACCGGACTCTACGGCTACGCCTTTGTTTGGGATGTCGAGACGGGAAAGCAAGTGTTCCAGTCTCGTCAGCGAGCAGCAACCTCAGTTGCCTACAGCCCGGATGGCAGTCGACTGGCCATCGCTGATCAAGGTGGGCTGAGTGTATTTGACACGAGCAGCGGCCGGGAAATCGGAAAAGATCATAGAGGATTCTTGAATGCCGTGGCTTTCAGTCCGGACGGTACGTATCTCGCCACCGCCAGTGAAGACTGCGTAGTGCGCATCTGGGACGTCAGTGCTCGCGTGCGCGAGGCCTGCGAAATAGCCCACGACTACCCGGTCGGTACAGTGGATTTCTGCCCGGACGGCAACCATCTCGCCATGGGAGGTGAAGACCAGGTAGCTCGTGTGTGGGACATCTTCGACGCGGTCACGGTTTTCGAGATGACTCACGAATACCCTGTTCTGTCGGTGCGCTTCAGCCCGGACGGTGCCCGTCTTGCTACCGGCACCCTGAACGCCGTCACCGTGTGGGAATTTCAATAAACAGCAAGGGGCGCCTGGGAAAAGGGGAAGCATTCATGGGACGACTTGTCGAATTCCCTGCGGAAGACGGTGGTACCGTGCTGGTCGAGGTGAGCGGCCAGTCAGTGGGGACAGTGACCCGTGGAATTTACGGCCCGTCGATCTCCGAGCGGGCGCAGCAGACCTTCGAGGACGCAGTCCACCACGTGCAGCCCGCCATGCGGGCGATAGTTTCCCATATCCAGTCCGCAGCGCAGTCTCCCGACGAGATCCAAGTCGAGTTCGGCCTCAACATGCACGCCCAGGCAGGCGCCTTCATCGCCGCTGCCGGCGCCACCGCCAATTTCACCGTCACCCTCACCTGGCACCGGAACGGATCGCCATCCTGAGTTTGATCTTCAGGACGCCATCTCATGTGGCATCAGGGCTTCCTGGCGTTCACCGCCGCGCCCCGCCGCCGCACCGGTCTGGCCAGCAGGCCGCCGAGGAACCCGGTGACCAGCCCCCACAGCAGGGCCAGGCCGATCGCCGACCACAGCTCGGGCTTCAGGAACAGGTCTCCGCCCAGATCCCCGCCCAGGTCCCCGATGCCGAGGACCGACAGGCCGTAGTTCGCGGAGATCCGGCCGACCAGGCAGATCATCAGCACGGTCAGCGCGAGGGCGACCGCCATGTGCACGGCGTGCTGCCAGGCGCGCATCCGGGCCGGGGAGCGGGCCGCCATGACGAAGGCGGCGGCCGACAGCAGCACCGCGTTCACGACCACCAGCCACCACACCCTGCCGTCGTGCTCGGCGAGCGCGCCCAGGTTCAGGGTGGCGGTGTCCGAGGAGCGCAGCACCTCGTCGAGGACCTGCGGCATCGGCAGCCCGAAGGGTCCTTCCACCCGGCCGTTCCAGGTGGCGCCGAGGCCGATGGTGAGGGTGAGCCAGACCAGGTTCGGCATGCCGAGCAGGATCACCGCGACGGTCTCGGCCGCGTGGCCCCGCGTCGCCGCGACGACCAGGGCGATGACGATGCCCAGGGCGACGTAAGCGAGCAGCAGCAGGACCATGGCGTACGCGGCTGGCCGCACCGATGCCTGGAACCGCAGCAGCCGGGGCGGCAGCGGTGCCCCGCGCGAGACGAGAACGGCCAGCACCAGGACCCCGACCAGCCACAGCAGGCCGAAGAACAGGGTCGGCGGCACGTCCGTGGTGAAGCCGACCTTCGGCGACACGCCGAACAGGTCCCCGAGATCACCCAGCGTTTCGTCGCCGAGGGAGAGCTGGAAGGTCTGGCGGGCCGCCAGGGCGAGGCCGATCAGCGCGAGCAGCCACAGTACGGCGATCCGTGCCGCCCACCCGGCCAGCTCCCCCGCCCCCGCGACCGCCCGGTGCCGCAGCGGCCGAAGGAAGCCCGCACCGAGGACCAGCGCCCCGACGAGCGTGACGGAGAGCGGGATCACGGTGAGCCCCGCCTTCGTGTCGGCGAGCGCACCGGCGTTCCCCGACAGCTCGATCGTGCCGCCGACGGCCGCCACCACGGTCGCCGCCACCACCCGGGGGAACGCGTTGTCCGGAAGGTCCGCCGCACCGGCCGCCCACAGGCCCAGCCCGGCGACCACCACCATGGCGAGCAGCGCGGCCAGGACCGTAACCATCGCCTGCACCCAGCCGTGGCGGGCGACGACGGCCTCGTCGGAGCGGGTTCGGACACTCACGCTGCCACGCTAAACAGCACCCGGGCGGCGCGCCCGCCGGGAGGGCCGTCCGCGTCGGCTTGCGGGCAGCACGGGAGCTGAGCACACAATGGGAATGTTCCGAAGAATAAGCGGCAAAGCACCCAAAGCGCAGACAAAGACGCTGGAATCCCCCGTCGGGAAGAAGAGCTCGTGAGCGTCGAACCGCCGTCCTCCGGCCGCCCCACAGGACCCCCCTCCGGCCCGCTGTCCGGCCCCTCCCAGCCGCCCTCGGGGCCGCCCTCGCAGCCCCCCGGCAGCGGCGGGGCGCACGCGCCGGAACCGGGCCGCCCCTGGTGGCGGTCCGTCCCACGCGTTGCGGTCCTGGCCACCCTGGTGGTCGCCGCCGTGCTCCTCGCCGTCGTCTTCACCCGGCCCGACGGCGGGGGCGGCGGCTCCGCCAAGGGCGGCGAGGTCTTCCTCCAAGCCGCGGGCAAGACCGGTCCCGACCCCTTCACCGAGTCCACGGCGACCGACAGCTCCGCCCCGCCGCTCTCGGCCTCCCCGACCACCGGGTCCGCCCCCGCCAACGCGGTACGCGGCGTCGACGGCGGGGCCCCCGGCCTCTACGGCGGTACCCGCAACGTCTCCAGCTGCGACGTGGAGAAGCAGATCACCGCCCTCCAGGCGGCCCCGCCGAAGAACAGTGCGTTCGCCTCCGTCGCCGGCGTGGCCCCCTCCGAGGTCCCCGCCTACCTGCGCTCTCTCACGCCCCTGCAACTGCGCATGGACACCCGCGTCACCAACCACGGCTACCGCGACGGATCCGCCACCAGCTACCAGGCCGTCCTGCAGTCCGGCACCGCCGTCCTCGTCGACAACCGCGGAGTGCCCCGGGTCCGCTGCGCCTGCGGCAACCCGCTCACCCCGCCCGTCGCCCAGCAGACCGCGCCCCGGCACACCGGCGACTCCTGGCCGTCGTACAACCCGTCGAACGTGGTCGTGGTCGCGCCCGCCGCGCAGGTCGTCAACGTCTTCGTGATCTACGACCCCGACCGCGGCGACTGGTTCGCCCGGCACCGCGGCGACACCGGCGGCAAGGACAAGAAGACCGACCCGCCCACCCACCGTCCGACCCCCTCGGTGAGCCTGTCCACGCCGACGTCACCCGACTCCTCGTCGCCGCACACCTCCACCGCCCCGTCTTCGCCGAGCTCCGAGTCCGCGCCCTCCTCCCCGGCCACCCTCGACCCGGATCCGAGCAAGCCGGAGTCATCCGTTTCCTCGCCGCCACAGCCCCCGCTGGCGCCCGACACGACGCCACAGTCCGAGTCCATCGAGTTGCCCCCGGCGTCCCCCGAGTCGTGAGGCCGTGAGGCCGGGCTGTTCGGTCAGGCGTAAGCGCCGTCACGGCGAATCGGGGACTGGGGTGCGCGGCTCGGGGTACGAGGACTGGTGCAGCAGCGTCCGGCCAGTCCGGCTTCCGAGAGAGAAACGCATGATCGAGCATCTGGACGGGGCAGTGATACCGACTGGTTTCGACGTGCCCGTGGAACCGCTACGGCGGGCGGCGCACTACACGGGCGAACCGGGATGCATAGCGGAGGCGAGGTCCTTCGCCGCGGCGTTCCTCGAGCAGCTCAGGACCGAATGGTGCGCCGACGTGGCGAACCGGGCCGAGGACGCGGTGCTCCTGGTGGTGAGCGAACTGGTCACCAACGCCGACCGGCACAGCAACGGGCCGTACATCCTGGAGCTGGAGGGCACGGACGCCGAGGTGGCGGTGATCGTCTACGACAGCAGCGCCGCCCTGCCCCGGCGTTTCCCCAAGGATCCCGAGCGCATCGGCTGCCACGGCCTGGAGATCGTCCACGTGCTGGCGGCCGACCTCGCCGTCGAACGGGTTCCGGTCGGCAAGCGCGTACGCGCCGTCGTGGGCATCGGCGGAGAGTGAATCCTCGATCCGCGATCAGCCCGGTCGATCGATGTTCCTGTGCCCGGTCGCGGGTGCCGCCCCGTACTTGCATCTGGGGCGGCACCCGCTCTCGGTCTGTCCGGATCAGGCGCAGCCCAGCTCGCCCAGCATGCCCTCGCGCAGGCGCAGGATGATCCGCTTGATCAGCCGCGACACGTGCATCTGGGAGCAGCCGAGGCGTTCGCCGATCTCCGCCTGCGTGGCCTCCTCCACGAACCGCATATGGATGATCTGACGGTCGCGCTCGCTCAGTTCGGCCATGAGCGGGATCAGCGACTGGAAGTCCTCCACCAGCCGCAGGCCGTTTTCCTCCACGCCGATGAAGTCGGCGAGAACGGCCTCGCCGCCCTCGGGACCGTCGCCCGTGAGCGCGGCGTCCAGAGAAGAGGAGTTGTAGCCGTTGGAGGCGATCTGCGCCTCGACGACCTCGTTCTCGGAGATGTTCATCAGCGTGGCGAGCTCAGCCACGGTCGGCTCGCGGTCGAGACGGCTGGCGAGCTCCTCACGGGCCTTGGCCAGCTCCACACGCAGCTCCTGGAGCCTGCGCGGCACATGGACCGCCCAGGTGGTGTCACGGAAGAACCGCTTGATCTCACCCACGATGTAGGGGAGGGCGAACGAGGTGAACTCGACCTCGCGCGTGAGGTCGAAACGGTCGATGGCCTTGATCAGGCCGATCATGCCGGTCTGGACGATGTCCTCCATGTCGTCGCCGCGACCGCGGAACCGGCCGGCCGCGAAACGCACCAGGGACATGTTCATCTCGATGAGCGTGTTGCGCGCGTACTGGTACTCGTGGGTGCCTTCCTCGAGTTCCGTCAGGCGCTGGAAGAACTGACGGGACAGCTCTCGCGCATCACGCGGAGCCACGGTCCGCGGATTCTCGACTCCCGGCAGCGGTCCGTCACCCGTCGTCCGGGTCCTGGCGGTCTCTTCGACGACCTGTGCCTCCGACCGGATCACGGCGGTGTCCATTACCTCTCCCACGAAAGTCACGGCTCGACGTCTGCCTCTTCGGCCTCGGTTGCCATTGGGTCTGGATACGAGTATCGGGCTGCGAGTACCCACACAGCGGCGACGTATGCACGCCGGCCGCCGAGCGGTTCCTCGTCGTAGCGCGTACCCGGACTGTGACGACACATGCTTCTTCTGTGGCGCCGCGGCGGAAATTCGGTGGCGAGGCGCGTCGCGGACGCCGATACATGCCGGTATGGGCTACTTGGCGGCATCGGGATCGAGGAGTGTGGCGCCGCTCAGGTACGGGTGGCGACGATCAGCTCGTGCAGGTAACGCTTGGTGACGCTGCCGCCGTGCCGGTTCTCGATCAGTTCCCGGATGCAGGCGAGCAGCCCTTCCCGGGACGCCTCGTCGAGCGCCCGGTGGCCCGAATACGTGAGCAGTACGTCGATGTACTGGTCGGCGCTGTACGTGATGTCCTGGAGGTGCCGGGTCGCCACGACGTTCTCGAAGCGCCCGCCCCGCTCCAGCTCGCCGGTGTCGCCGGCGATGTCCGACTGGTCCTGCAGACGCAGCCCCGGGGGAGTGGCCGGATCCCAGCGTTCGTAGCAGCGCTGGGCCTGTGCGAAGAAGTCCGTGCTGCCGCCCGCCACATGTTCGGTGGTGACGACCGCGAGCCGGCCTCCGGGGCGCAGCGCGTCCGCCGGCTTCCGTACGCGCAGGGCCGGGTCGAGCCAGTGGAACGCGGTGGCGCAGACCACCAGGTCGTACGGCTCACGCGGCAGCCGCCACTGGTCGAAGTCCGCCACCTCCACGTCCACCAGGGGAAACCCCTGGAGCCGCCGTCGGGCCACGGCCGCCATGGCGGGCCCCAGCTCCACGGCCGTGATCCGGCAGCCGAACCCGGCGAGCGGAACAGTGAGTTGGCCGGTCCCCGGAGCCACCTCCAGGACCCGGCTGCCCGGTCCGAGGCCCGCGACCCGCGCCAACTCGTCCACCAGGGCTCGGGGATAGCGGGGACGCGCCCGGTCGTACAACTCCGCGACCTCGTTGAACGTGTCCCGCAGCACTCGCCCACGCCCTTTCGCCGTCGCGATTCCACCCAGGGCGGAATGCCGATGTCTTCCCCTGAGGCGCGGGAAACCTAACCTGAGAAGGTGAGCAGCCAAGCGCCGAACCAAGCCCGCGTGATCCCCCTGCGCCCGCCCTCCGCGCGCCCCGGGACCGCCCGCCCCGTGTCCGAACGTCCCGCCACCGCCCCGCCGGAGCCCCCAGCCAGGGAACCCCTCTGGCGGGACCTGGTCGGTGACGTCCTGCGTCGCGAGCGCCTGGCGCAGGAGCGCACGCTCAAGGATGTCGCCGACGCGGCCCGGATCTCCATGCCGTACCTCTCGGAGGTGGAGCGCGGCCGCAAGGAGGCCTCCTCGGAGGTCCTCGCGGCCGCCGCCCACGCCCTCGGCTTCGGCCTCGGCGACCTGCTGTCGCTGGCGCAGGGCGAGCTCACCCGGCGGGCCCGGCCCGCCAGGAGCCACGGCCGCTCGACCGCGCCGTACGACGGGCTCTGCCTGGCCGCCTGACGGCCCCGCCGGCCGGCGCCTCAGACCGCCACGAGGCGCCGGCTCACCACTTCGTCGGCCAGCCCGTACGCCACGGCCTCCTCTGCGGTGAACACCTTGTCGCGGTCCATGTCCGCGCGCAGCGTCGCGACGTCGTGGTGTGTGTGGCGGGCCAGTACCTCCTCCACCTGGGAGCGGATCCGCACCATCTCCTTGGCCTGGAGGGCGAGATCGGTCACGGTGCCCTGCCGTCCCCCGCTGGCCGGCTGCCCGAGCAGCACTCGCGCGTGCTCGAGGACGAACCGCCGCCCGGGGTCCCCTCCGGCCAGCAGGACGGCCGCCGTGGAGGCCGCCTGTCCGACACAGAACGTCGAGATCGGCGCCTGTACGTACGTCATGGTGTCGTAGATCGCCATCAGTGAAGTGAACGATCCGCCGGGGGAGTTGATGTAGATCGCGATCTCGTTCTCGGGGGCCGCCGACTCCAGGTGGAGGAGTTGGGCGATGACGACATTGGCGACGCCGTCGTCGATCTCGGTGCCGAGGAAGATGATCCGCTCCGACAGCAGCCGGCTGAACACGTCGTACGACCGCTCGCCCTGCGGGGTCCGCTCGACGACGTTCGGAATCGTGTAGCTCCCCATGGTCACAGCCCCATCCGTCGCTTCGAGGCCGCCGGGCGGACATCCGCGAGGGACTCCACGACCCGGTCGACCATGCCGTACTCCTGGGCCTGTTCGGCCGTGAACCAGCGGTCGCGGTCACCGTCCCGCGAGATCGTTTCCGGGCTCTGTCCGGTGTGCTCGGCGGTGATCTGCTCGATGGTCCGCTTGGTGTGCTCCAGGTTCTCCGCCTGGATCTCGATGTCCGCGGTGGTGCCGCCGATGCCGGCCGACGGCTGATGCATCATGATCCGCGCATGGGGAAGCGCGTACCGCTTGCCGGGCGCGCCCACACTGAGCAGGAACTGGCCCATGCTGGCGGCGAAGCCCATCGCGAGCGTGGAGACGTCGTTCGGGATGAGCCGCATGGTGTCGTAGATGGCGAGCCCCGCGTGGACGGATCCGCCCGGGCTGTTGACGTACAGGCTGATGTCGGTGCGCGGGTCCTCCGCGGACAGGATCAGCAGCTGGGCGCAGATCCGGTTCGCGGAGACCTCGTCGACCTGGGTCCCCAGCAGGACGATGCGCTGCGCGAGCAACTGGGCGGCCAGGTGGTCGTCGAAGCGTGTGGGCGAGGTGTCGCCCTCCCCGGCCCGGGGCGCGAGGGTGGGAAGTGGAGTCATCGGTTCTCCTCGTGGTGGCGGGGATGCCGTCGACTCCACTCTTGACCGCGGACGGTGCCGGGACGCTGATTCTCTGCCCGTGGCAGATTCGCTGGGAGCAGAGGGCCAGAGCGGGCGGTCAGCCCTCCCGCGTCAGCCCACACCCTTCTCGCGCAACTGCCGGAAGAAGCCGCGCACATCGTCCACCAGCAGGTCGGGCTCCTCCATCGCCGCGAAGTGTCCGCCCCGGTCGAGCTCCGTCCATCGCACGATGTTCTCCGTCAGCTCCGCCTTGTGGCGCAGCGGGATCTGCGGGTCGCCCGGGAAGGACGCCACCGCGGTCGGGGCGGTCGAGGGTTCGTCCGGAGCGGCGATCCGTTCCCCTCGGGCGTGCGCCCGCTCGTAGTAGACCCGGGCGGACGAACCCGCCGTCCCCGTCAGCCAGTACAGCATCACGTTCGTGAGCATCAGGTCCCGGTCGACGGCCTCCTCGGGAAGCTCCTCGGAGTCCGTCCACTCCCGGAACTTCTCGACGATCCAGGCGAGTTGGCCGACCGGCGAGTCCGCCAGCGCGTACGAGAGGGTCTGCGGCCGGGTGGACTGCACGTGGAAGTAGCCCGTCCCGTCCCGGAACCACTCGGCCCACCGGCGCCACGAGGTGAGCGTGCGCTCCCGCTCCTCGGGGCTCAGCGCCGCCAGCTCCTCGGAGGTCGGCTCGGTGGCCGCCTGTGCGCCGGGCAGCAGGTTGAGGTGGATGCCGATGACGCGGTCCGGGTGCACGCGGCCCAGCTCGCGGGAGATGGCGGCGCCCCAGTCGCCGCCCTGCGCCCCGAAGCGTTTGTAGCCGAGGCGGGCCATCAGCTCGACCCAGGCGTCGGCGATCCGGCGCGCCTCCCAGCCGGTCTCCCGGGTGGGCCCGGAGAACCCGAAGCCGGGAATGCTCGGGAGCACGAGGTGGAAGGCGTCGGCGGGGTCACCGCCGTGTGCGGCCGGGTCCGTCAGCGGTCCGGCGATCTCGAGGAATTCGACGATCGAGCCCGGCCAGCCGTGCGTGATGACGAGCGGGGTGGCGTCGGGCTCGGGAGAGCGGATGTGTGCGAAGTGGACGTGCGCGCCGTCGATCTCGGTGGTGAACTGCGGCCACGCGTTCAGCCGCGCCTCGGCCGCCCGCCAGTCGTACTCGTGCCGCCAGTGACGCACCAGCTCACGCAGGTAGTCCGACGGGACGCCGTACGCCCAGCCCACCCCCGGCAGCTCGTCCGGCCAGCGGGTGCGGTCGAGACGGTCGTGCAGACCGTCGAGATCGCTCTGCGGGATGTCGATGCGGAAGGGCTGGATGCCCCTGGGGTCGGGCGATGACGTCATGGCCGCGATGCTAGTTCCGAACGGTGTAGAGGCCACCTGGATCAATGGGGCCTGCGGCCGATGAATTCCGGGGCGAGGGTCGGTCGATACAGGTGACCGTGTTCCACGCGCCCAGGAGGTACGCATGACCACCGACGGACTCACCACGTGTCTCTGGTTCGACGGCCAGGCCGAGGAGGCCGCCCACTACTACGTCTCGGTCTTCAAGAACTCCAGCATCGGCAAGATCGCGCGCTACCCCGAGGGCGCGCCCCAGCCTGCCGGCAGCGTCCTGACCGTCGAGTTCACGGCCAACGGCCACAAGTTCCTCGCGCTCAACGGCGGCCCCCAGTTCACGTTCACCGAGGCGGTCTCCTTCATGATCTTCTGCCAGACCCAGGAGGAGGTCGACCACTACTGGACCAAGCTCACCGAGGGTGGCGGCGAGCCCGGCCCCTGCGGCTGGCTGAAAGACAGGTACGGCCTGTCCTGGCAGGTCGTCCCCGACCGCCTCATCGAGCTGACCACCGACCCGGACCGGGAGAAGGCCGCCCGCGCCACCCAGGCCATGATGGAGATGGGCAAGATCGACATCGCGGCCCTGGAGAAGGCGGCCGCGGGCGGGTGACCCCTAATCGCGGAGGCTCTCGCCGACCACCCGCGTGATCTCCCGGGCGATGCGCAGGATGCCGGGGGAGCGGACCGGGCAGGGCTTCGGCGTGGCCGTCGTGGGGGCCAGGCAGAAGTGCAGGGGGTCCTTGTCGAGGTGGAGGGCGGTGCGGTCCCGGCCGGGCTGGGTGCAGTAGTCCGGGTGGTCGTGCTCGTAGGCGGTGCACGGCAGGTACTGGACCCAGGTCTGGCGGGCACCGGCGGGGCTGACCGTCTTGCCGGCGTCGGCGACGAGGTCGCCCGAGGCGGCGGCCCGCTCCTGGTAGATGCCGTTCACGCGCCGGACCCGGTCGGGGGTCATCGGGTCCGGGCCCTGCTGCACCCACACGATCCTCGGCCGCTTCGATCCGCCGGCCGCCGCGATCTGCTCGGTGAGCCGCTTCACGTCGGCGGCGTACCGCTCGAAGTACTCGGTGGGTGAGGCGTTGTGCGTGATGCCGTCCATACACCAGGTGTAGCCCCAGGCGTTGCCCCAGAACTGCAGTACCACGATGTCCGGGCGCAGCGACCGCACCAGGACGGCCGCCTTGTCCCGGTCCGGTACGAGCGACCGCGCCTTCGTCCCCTCCAGGTAGTCGCACACCGTGGTCCCCGAATAGGGGGCACTCGTGTACTTCGCGCCCAGGTCACGTTCCAGCTCCTGCCCGAGCACCCGCTGGTTCTCCATCGCGAGGGAGTCGCCGAGGTACAGCACGGTGGACGCCTTGACCGGGGCACGCGGCGAGGCGGCCGGCCGTCGGTACTCGGTGGAGGGGGACGAGGCCGGTACGTCGGGGGAGGGCGGAGCGTCCTCCGGACCGGACGACGGATCCGTGCACGCACCGAGCAGCAGCCCGACGAGCAGTACCCCCACGACCCACACCCTGCGCATGCGACAACTCCCGCCCCGGCCGGCGAAACGGCTCCCCAGGCAAGCACAGCCGGGCTCGGGGCGGAAGACCTGAGACCGGCCAAGACCACGACCGTGGACGACGCCGCCGTGCACGCGGCGTGACCGAAGCCGATCCTCCTTGACGCCGCGAAGGGGACCTGACCGTTCGACGCGCGGTCGGGCGGACAGATGGCTAGCGTGAGGAAGCGGACCACCGGAAACGGACCACCCACCGAGTCGGAGAGGGCCGCGGACATGGCCGTACAACCTGAGGGAACACCCTGTTGGGCCGATGCGATGTTCAGCGACGTCGAGGGAGCCAAGAGCTTCTACGGCGACGTCCTGGGCTGGACCTTCGGCGAGACGTCGTCGGAGTACGGCAACTACACCCAGGCCTACGTGAACGGCAAGGCCGTCGCCGCCGTCGTACCGCCGATGCCCGGCCAGGAGGGGCAGTCGCAGTGGTGCCTGTACTTCGCGTCGCCGGACGCCGCGGCCACCGCCGGCAAGATCCGTGAGAACGGCGGCGAGGTGGTGATGGAGCCGATGCAGGTCGGCGACTTCGGCACCATGTGCCTGGGCCGCGACCCGAGCGGAGTCGTCTTCGGCGTGTGGCAGGCCGGCGTCCACGAGGGGTTCGAGGCGCCGCCCGAGCAGGTCGGCGCGTTCTGCTGGGCCGAGGTCTTCACACGTGAGTCCGAGAAGTCGGACGTGTTCTTCCCGGCCGTCTTCCCGTACACCGCGAAGCAGATGCAGGACGAGGGAGTCGACTTCCGCCTGTTCGAGGTCGACGGCAACACGGTCCTGGGCCGCATGAAGATGACCGACGAGTTCCCGCCCGAGGTGTCGCCGTACATCAACGTCTACTTCAACGTCGAGGACTGTGACGACGCCGTCGCCAAAGCCACCAAGCTCGGCGGGGTTCTCCGGTTCGGCCCGATGGACAGCCCGTTCGGGCGCTTCGCCGCCCTCAGCGACCCGCAGGGCGCGAACTTCTCGGTGATCGACGTGACGACCACTTCGGGAGAGATGCCGCAGGTCTCGGACGTGTCCTGAACGGCGTCCGGACGCCCCGCGCGGCCATGGCATGATCGAGCGCATGCGTGAACGTGTTGTGGCCGCGTGCGACGGGGCTTCGAAGGGAAATCCGGGACCGGCGGCCTGGGCGTGGGTGGTCGCGGACGATGTGGAGTCCCCGGCCCGCTGGGAGGCGGGGCCGCTCGGCAAGGCCACCAACAACGTCGCCGAACTGACCGCCCTGGAACGCCTGTTGGCCTCGACGGACCCGAACGTACCGATCGAGATCCGGATGGACTCGCAGTACGCGATGAAGGCCGTCACCACCTGGCTGCCCGGCTGGAAGCGCAACGGCTGGAAGACCTCGGCCGGCAAACCGGTCGCCAACCAGGACCTCGTCGTACGTATCGACGAACTGCTGGAGGGCCGCTCGGTCGAGTTCCGCTATGTGCCGGCTCACCAGGTCGACGGCGACCCGCTCAACGACTTCGCCGACCGCGCCGCGAGCCAGGCGGCGATCGTGCAGGAGCCCGCGGGCAGTGGTCTCGGTTCGCCGGAGCCGCCGCCCGCACCGGACGCGCCTGCGGCCCGCACTCCGCGTAAGCGGTCCGGCGGTGGCAAGGCGTCCGGCGGGAGCGGCGGCTCCGCACGGACCATCAAGGCGAAGTTCCCCGGCCGCTGCGTCTGCGGACGCTCGTACGCGGCGGGGGAACCCATCGCCAAGAACGATCAGGGCTGGGGCCATCCGGAGTGCCGCACGGCGGCAGCCGGATAGCGCGCGGCGGCGGTCACAGCACCGCGCCGCGCCATTCCCCGGTCTCCTGTCCGCGCTCCTCGATGAACTTCTTGAAGCGCTCCAGGTCACCCTTGGTCTGCCGCTTCACGAACCCGAGCTTGTCGCCGACCTTCTCGGTGACGGTGTCCGGATGGAAGTCCATCTGAAGCATCACCTTGGTGTGCTGGTCGTCGAGCCGGTGGAACGTCACCGCACCGGCCTGCTTGGCCTCGCCGCCGATCGTGGTCCAGGCGACCCGCTCGTCCGGGATCTGCTCGGTGATCTCCGCGTCGAACTCCCGGTGTACGCCGTTCACACTGGTCACCCAGTGCGTGAGCGTGTCCGTGCGCTGCTCGATGCGCTCCACACCGTTCATGAACTCGGGGAACGTCTCGAACTGGGTCCACTGGTTGTAGGCCGTGTGCACGGGGACACCGACCTCGATGGATTCCTCGACCTGCGACACAGGTCATCGCCTCCTTCGTCTCGTCGGGTTGAAGGGCGCGAGTACCCGTGACCTGCGGAGCAAACCCCGCACCGGCGGCGTCAGTCGGCGCCGAACGCGTGACCTGCTACTCTGCGTTGCCCATCGACAGCGTTGGGTAACATCTAGGGGTGCGTGTGAAGGTCGCCTGCGTCGGCGGCGGGCCCGCCGGCCTGTATCTCTCGATCCTGCTGAAACGACGGGACCCGTCCCACGACATCACCGTCCACGAACGCGACCCGGAGGGCTCGACCTACGGCTGGGGCGTGACTTATTGGCGTGGACTGCTGGACAGACTTCATGAGTGCGACCCCGAGTCGGCCCGCGCCGTGGAGGAGCACTCGGTCCGCTGGAGCGAAGGCGTCGCCCACGTACGGGACCTGGCGGCCCGTCACAAGGGCGACGAGGCCTTCGGCATCGGCCGCCACCGCCTGCTGGAGATCCTCGCCGACCGCGCCCGTTCCCTGGGGGTCCGGCTGGAGTTCGAACACGAGATCACCGAGGACAACCTCCCCGACGCCGACCTGGTGGTGGCGGCCGACGGGGTGCACAGCGCGCTCCGCACCGGCCGTGCCGACCACTTCGGCTCACGGGTCAGCACCGGCCGCAACCGGTACATCTGGCTCGGCACCACCAAGGTCTTCGACGCCTTCACCTTCGCGTTCGTCGAGACCGACCACGGCTGGATCTGGTGTTACGGCTACGCCTTCGGCCCCGAGCACAGCACCTGTGTCGTCGAGTGCGGGCCTGAGACCTGGACCGGTCTCGGCCTCGACGAGGCGCACGAGTCCGACGGCGTGGCCCTTCTGGAAAAGCTCTTCGCCCACGTACTGGACGGCCACCCCCTGATCGGGCGCTCCGCGGGCCGGGCCGGCGCCCAGTGGCTGAACTTCCGCACCCTGACCCACCGCACCTGGCACCACGACAACGTCGTCCTGCTCGGCGACGCGGCCCACAGCACGCACTACTCCGTCGGCGCCGGCACCACCCTCGCCCTGGAGGACGCCGTCGCCCTGGCCGACGCCCTCGGCGACCACGCGTCTCTCCCGCACGCCCTCACGCACTACGAGCGGCGGCGCAAGTCCGAGCTCCTGGCCGTCCAGAGCGCGGCCCGCTACAGCGCCCGGTGGTACGAGAACCTGCCACGCTACATCCATCTGCCACCGGACCAGATGTTCGCCCTGCTCGGCCAGCGCCACTCGCCCCTGCTGCCCTACGTCCCGCCCCAGCTGTACTACCGGATCGACAGGGCCGCCGGACAACTGGAGGCACTGCGCCGGTTCAAGCGCTGGCTCGGCCCCAAGGTGGCGCGGACCGTTCACGCGAGGGCGCTGGCGTCGCGCGAGTGACCCCGCCGCGGAGCCTCATCGGAACAGCCGGTCGAGGAAGCCGTTCCCGAAGACGCGGTGCGGGTCGAGCCGGTCCAGCGTGCCGGCCGCCTGCCCCCACACGCTCTCGCCGAACGAGGCGGGCACGACCGACCCCAGCACCTCCTCGTCGCTCCACACGGCCTCGTCCGTGTACGCCCACCCCTTGGACCACTCGACCCGGGTGAGAGCGTGCCCGCCGTCGTAGGTGCCCAGCAGGAACCGTTCGATCTCGCGCAGGAACATCTCCGCGTACGGCGTGCCGGGCAGCGTCAGCACGTCCAGCCAGACGGCCGTGTCCCATTCCGGGTGCTCCTCGCTCGGCCGCAGCGCCGACAGCAGCGGGGTACGGGCGCCGTCCAGTTCGGCCTCGGCCGGCTCGTCGAGACCGGTCACCCGGATCTCGACGGTGCCGTTGACGGGGAAGCGGCCCCGGGCCGCGTACGCCGCCAGCCGCTCCCGGTAGTAGGAGGTGAACTCGGCGAGGACACGCTGCACCTGGTCCCGGGAGGTGAGCACCGCGTAGCCGTTCGCCGTCACCCGGAGCGTGGTGGGCTTCAGATACAGCAGCGTGTTCTTGGAGGGTCCCCAGATGTCGGCGGACAGTGTGGTCACGAGCCCGAGCGCCGCCGCGTCGTACTGCGCGTTGCCGAGCACCGGCGCCAGATACCAGGCCGCGTCCGAGACCATCCGCCCGGCCAGGTCCGCCACGGGTCTCGGGACGTTGTCGGAGAACGGGTAGTTGTACGGCGACGTCACTCGCCGCGAGGTGAGCGGTCTGGTGGGGGAGACGCTCCACACCTTCAGCCACGGGAACTCCGTGAAGGCGAACCAGATCGCCTCGACCCGCCCGGACTCCTCCAGGAAGCTCGCGAACGTCCGGCCGTCCTGCCCGGGTGCCGCGAACAACTCGCCCGCCGGGATGTCCACCCGGCTCACACACCGCAGGTTGGTGTTCGCCCCCACCCGCAGCACCACCTCGGTGACCAGGGCCCGCCCGAGATGGGTGAGGAGCGCGGCGCAGTCCGCCTCGTCGCGGCGGAACGTCCGCAGCACGTAGGCACCGCTGCCCTCGTCCCACACCACCGCCGTCAGCGACAGCACCCGATTGCTCAGCGATCCGTAGGTCTGCCCGGGCAGCCGCCGTTCGCCCTCGGCCGGTACGGCGGTGCCGTGCGCGTCGACGGCCAGCGCTCCACCGAGCGTGAGGTCGCCGGGAGCGGGCGCGGCCGTGACACCGAGGCCGCGCTCCTCCAGATAGGTGAGCAGCGCCTCCAGCGTGACGCCCGTACCGGCCCGGACGGACGAGGCGGACTCCAGGGCCAGGCCGGTGAGATGGGAGGCGGTGTCGACGAGAAGGACCCGTGCGTCCGTCGCCGTCCCCTCCGTGACGGTCAGCGGCGACCAGCCGTGCGAGGAACCCCGGGCGCGTACCGTCCAGCCGTGCAGCCGGGCCCAGTTGACGACGGCGACCGCCTGCCGGCCGTCCTTGGGCGCGCAGGCCCACAGTCCGTCGGCGGTGATCTCGCCGACCCAGTTCCGGTACGCCGAGCGGTAGAGGGCGACGCCGGCCGGGAAGTCCGGCAACTCCTCGGCCGCGACCGCCGGATCGGCGGCCACCAGGACGGGTACGGCGGCCAGGGCGGCGGCGGAGCGGAGGAAGCCGCGTCGGGTCCATGACGAGTCTTGCGATGAGCAGTTGCCTACTGAACGATCAGTCACATGGTCACGCTAGGCGCCGGTTGACACGTGCATGCCTTCCACTTGATCCCATCACTCGTTCGGGTGAAAGATGCACAGGTGGCGGGCCGGAGCGGCCGGTTCCGCACGGGTGGCCGCGGGTGACAGACTGACGCCATGGACGAGCGCACATTCGGCAGGTCGCAACAGCACGCATCCGTCATCGGTCTCGGCACCTGGCAGCTCGGTGCGGACTGGGGAGACGTCGACGACAAGGAAGCCCTCACGGTTCTGGAGGCGGCGGCAGAGTCCGGGGTCACCTTCTTCGACACGGCCGACGTGTACGGCGACGGGCGCAGCGAGCAGACCATCGCCGCCTTCCTGAGCGGCCGGCCCGACCTGCACGTGCTGGTCGCGACGAAGATGGGCCGCCGCGTCGACCAGATCCCGGAGAACTACGTCCTGGACAACTTCCGGGCGTGGAACGACCGTTCCCGGCGCAACCTCGGCGTCGACCGCATCGACCTGGTCCAGCTGCACTGCCCGCCCACGCCCGTCTACTCCACGGACGAGGTGTTCGACGCCCTGGACACCCTGGTCGAGGAGGAGCGTGTCGCCGCCTACGGCGTCAGCGTCGAGACCTGCCAGGAGGCGCTGACCGCGATCGCCCGGCCGGGCGTGGCCAGCGTCCAGATCATCCTGAACCCGTTCCGCATGAAGCCCCTCGTCGAGGTGCTGCCCGCGGCCCGGGAGGCCGGCGTCGGCATCATCGCCCGCGTCCCGCTCGCCTCGGGTCTGCTGTCCGGCAAGTACACCAAGGACACCGTCTTCCCCGAGAACGACCACCGCACCTACAACCGGCACGGCGAGTCCTTCGACCAGGGCGAGACCTTCTCCGGCGTGGACTACGCGACCGGCGTCGAGGCGGCCGCCGAGTTCGCCGCGCTCGCCCCCGAGGGGTACACCGCGGCCCAGCTGGCGCTGCGCTGGATCGTGCAGCAGCCCGGCGTGACCAGCGTGATCCCCGGCGCCCGCTCGCCCGAGCAGGCCCGCGCCAACGCGGCCGCCGCGAAGCTGCCCGAGCTGCCGGAGGCGACGCTCACCGCGATCCGCGAACTGTACGACCGGCGGATCAAGGACCAGGTGGAAGGCCGCTGGTAGGTCCCCGGCCCCCGTACCGGTCAGGGTGTGAGGAGCAGCTGGCGTTCCCGCTCCTGGTCGCCCGACGAGACTCCCTGGTCCTGCGCGGAGAAGGCGCGGGCCAGGGTGTCGCTCGCCTTCTCGACGGCTTCCGGCGTGCCCTGCACGGTGACCGTGACCGGCGCGGACAGATGTCCGGCGCTCCCCTGAGAGGGCCCTGCCCCGCCGGCGGCGAACGTGGCCGTGTGGACCGTGGCGTTCGTGTCGGTCGGCAGCTCGTCGGGGGCGCCGAAAGCGGGCTCCAGGGCGCGTACGACCTTCTGCGCGTCGTCGGCGCTGCCGCCGGAGAGTGTGACAGTGAGTTCGGTGCCGGGCGTGGTCAACGGGACTCCTCGAATGGTCGGCGTCGGGGGCGGACGGGACGGCTGATGCGGGTGCACCGCGCGTCCACGGGCCGCTCGTGCTCCGTGTAACCGCCCGGTGATCGCTGAAACAGCCCCTGTCGCACCGGCCACCGACGCTGAGAGAAGGCCACCCTTCGGAGAGAACCGGTCCCTACGAGGGAGCCGCGGCTCGTAGGAGGCGGCCTCAAGGGGGCCCTTGAGAGGGGCGGCTCCTCAGAAGGAGCCGCCCCTGAGGGCGGCGGCCTCAAGGGGGCCGGCTCCCAGGACAGCGGCCCCCAGGGGGAGCCGTGCCAACGGCAGAGCCCCCAGGGAGAGCCGCACTCAAGGGCAGCGGCCCCTCGGAGGGGGCCGCTGCCTCACAGGTGCCGCGGCTCAGATGCGGCCGCCGGTCAGGCGGGTGACCGGACCGTAGGTGTGGCGCTCCGCCCGGCGGCCCGCCGCGAAGGACGCGGCGCCCAGCGCGGTCAGGCCGGCGCCGACACCCGCGGCGACCAGCTTGCGGTGGCTGAGCACCGTCCATGCCGTCTTCGCGCCGGCCGCGACCTGTCCCGACGCCGAGACGATCGCCTGGCGGCTCACTTCGACGCTCTTGGCCGCGGTGTGTGCGGCCGCGCTCGTCGCGTCGGCCGCGCGCTGCGCGCCGACCTTCGCGGCCGACGCCGCCTCGTCGGTCTTCGTGGCCGCGGCCCGGGCGGTCCCCGTGGCCGGGGCCGTCGCCTTGTCCGCGGTCTGCCGGGCCTTGGAGGCGGCGGCCGAAGCGGTTGCTGTCTTCTTGCTCGTGTCCTTGTCCGATTCCGTCATGGGATCCGCATTGCCGTTCGACTCCATCGCAAACACGTTCCGTCACGTCCCGTTTCTCTCGATACCGCCACAGGCGGACGGTCGGTCAGAAACGCGCGAAACAGGGAACACGGTGCTCAGGACGTAGCGCGGTTCGATCGGCGGGGAGGAAGCTTGTCGGCCACCGAAGGCGAAGCAGCCAGGCACAAGACGGGACGCAACGAGACCGAGGAGGAAAGAGCCGACAGGAAGTGGGCGGAACTCATCCAGGAAGTCAGGGTCGCCCAGACGGGCGTGCAGATCCTGTTCGGCTTCCTGCTCACCGTCGTGTTCACCCCGAAGTACGCGGACCTGACGGACACCGACAAGACCATCTACATCGTGACCGTCGTCCTGGGCGCCGCCGCCACCGGCGCGCTCATCGGCCCGGTCTCCCTGCACCGCCTGGTGTCCGGGCGCAGGGTCAAACCGCAGGCGGTCGAGGCGGCCTCCCGGCTGACGTTCGTCGGCCTGGTGCTGCTGCTCGCCACCATGACGGCCGCGCTCCTGCTGATCCTGCGGGTCGCGACCCACGACGGGTACGTCCCCTGGCTGGTCGCGGGCGTGGTCGCCTGGTACTTGGTGTGCTGGTTCGTCGTACCGCTGCTGACCCGGCGGCGCAACACGACGCAGTGACGCCGGCCCACCCGTGCGCCCGAGCGGCACCGGCCGACTCGGGCGCACGGGTCAGCCGCCCGCGATGACCTCCTGCAGGAAGTCGTCGATCCGGACCTCTTCCCGTCCCGGCGCCACGACCTCGCGGGTCTCCCGCAGGAAGGTCGCGATGGCCGGAGCCCACGCGAAGACCACCGCACGCTGGCGGCCCCCGTCGGGCCGGGCGTCGCCGAGGAACTCCATGCACAGCTCCTCCCACACCCCGGTCGAGACGGGACCCATGCGGACGTCGCCCACCCCGACCGGGCGGCTCAGTCCGGCCATGAGCATCTCCCGGTCCAGCCGCCACCGCGCCAGGACCCGGCCGTCATGGCTGAACACCACGGTGACGGCGAACGGGTCCGCCGCGTCGTAGCTCAGATGGGCGAGCACGGGGAAACGCTCCGTGCCGCCCGTCTGGAGCTGCACGACGAGGGTCTTGTGCACGAAGGAGTTCACGAGGGGGCCTCCGAAAGGAACAGTCGTAGAGCCCTCTAGTACCCCCGTCCCGCACAAGATGCTCAGCCTTCCGGGTGATTCCCCCGCGCCCCGCGAAGGGCCGTGATGGCAGTGGCGATGGCGTTCTGGAGATCCTCCAGCCGCTGGACCATGTCGTCCTCGTAGAAGTCCTGGGCATCGTCGAAGGTGAGTTCCTCGAACACCCGGGTGGCCTTCTGCAGGCTGCTGTAGAACTTCGTCCGCCGTTCCTGGACGCGCAGTTCGGGGTCGGCCTCCACGGCCTCGACGACGAGCGACTTCATGGTGTCGTACGCCTCGGTCGCCCACTCGCCGGTGTCCTCGTCCTCCTCCAGTTCGTCCAGGAGGGACAGATGCCGCTCGGCCTCCTGGCGCAGGTCGACGGGCGCGTCGATGGTCTGGCCGGCGGGGGTCTTGACCTGCCCGGACTCGGCGATCTGGCGCACGTAACCGATCCGGTCGGCGGACCGGCTCTCGGTGGCGACGGCCTTCTTGAGGTCGTCGGTGCGGACGACGTCACGCGCCAACTCGGCCTGCAGTTCGGGGTCTTCCCGCATCCGGTCGAGGAGTGCGCTGCGGGCCGCGCGGGCGGTGGAGGGGTCGGCTAGGATCGCGGCCCGCAGCGCGGTCGGGTTCTCGGCGACCTCCAGCGCCTTGGTGGGGCGGATGCCCTCGGCCTCGGCGGCCTCCGCGATGGCCGTACCGCGCTCGGAGGTCGCACTGCTGCGGGAGACGTAGTAGCCGAGCCACACGTCCGCGTCCGGCAGTTCCACCTCCTGACCCGGTGCCAGCGCCTCGAAATGCGGGACGAGGCCGTCGTCGGCGGCCCGGTCCCACGCCTTGTAGTAGCGCATGACGCGCTCGGGCGAGCAGCCCGCGAGTTCGGCGAACTCCTTCGCCGACACCTTCGGTGTCTCGTCCGCGCCCTGGCCGCCGGGCCGGACGCTGCGCGCCACCATCAGACCGAAGGCCCAGCCTCCCGTCCGCGCGTAGACGCCGAACTCGCGCGCGTCCCGCGCCACGAGGTCGGACAGGGGCACGGGGGACGTCTCGGACGGGACGATCGCAAGGGTCACGGGTCATTCTCCTGGGCAGGCTGGTCGGACCGCACACGGTGCAGGCGGAAGCCTATGGCACCCGCGGGCGCCGCCGGGGCGGCCCGGGCCCGCTCAGTCGAACGCGTCGTGCAGCGCCGGCAGCAGGGTCTTCTCCGCCCAGTCGAGATACGCGGGCTGCGAGTCCCCGCCGATCTGCACCAGCGCGATCTCGGTGAAACCGGCCTCGGCGTACGGCCGTACCGCCTCGACGAAGTCCTCCGGGTCGTCGCCGCACGGGATGGAGGCGGCGACGTCGTCGGGCTTGACGAACTGCGTGGCCGACTCGAAGGCATCGGGGTGCGGCAGCTCGGAGTTGACCTTCCAGCCGTTGCCGAACCAGCGGAACTGGGCGTGGGCGCGCTTGACCGCCGTGTCCCGGTCGGGGTCGTAGCAGACCGGCAGTTGGCCCACGCGCGGCTTGCCGGCGCCGCCGTGCTGGTCGAAGGCGTCGAGGAGCCCCGCCTTGGGCTCGGTGGCGATGACCAGGTCGGCCAGCCGGCCCGCGAGGGAGCAGGACCGCTCGCCGGAGACGGCGACGCCGATCGGCGGCGGCTGGTCGGGCAGATCCCACAGCCGGGCCGACTCGACGTCGAAATGCGTCCCCCGATGGTTCACATGGCCGCCCTTGAAGAGCGCGCGGATGATCTCCACCGCTTCTTCGAGCATCTCGTGCCGTACGTCGACGGCCGGCCAACCGCCGCCGACCACGTGTTCGTTGAGGTTCTCGCCCGAACCGAGACCCAGCCGGAACCGGCCCTCCGACAGCAGTTGCATCGTCGCCGCCTTCTGCGCGACGACCGCCGGGTGGTACCGGACGGTGGGACAGGTGACGTACGTCATCAAGGGGATGCGTGAGGTCGCCTGGGCGGCCGCGCCCAGCACACTCCACGCGTACGGGGAGTGACCCTGTGAGCGCAGCCACGGGAAGTAGTGGTCCGAGGTCACCGAGAAGTCGTAACCCACCTCCTCGGCCCGTACCACGTGGTCGACGAGCTCACGGGGGCCGGCCTGCTCGGTCATCATCGTGTATCCGATTTGCACCATAAGAGCCGGGTCCCCTGTGAGGGGCGGGGGAAACGGGCCGATGGGGCCTCTCGATGACGGCCGGGGATCGGGAGAGGATGCCGGTATGAGTACGCGCCGTCTGCCTGTCCGCCCCTTGCCCACGAGCACCCCTGCCGCCCAGGGTGTCGACGCGTCGGGTGTCCACGCCTTCCTCGACGCCGTCGAGGCCGCACCGGGCATCGAGCCGCACAGCCTGATGATCCTGCGGCACGATCATGTGGTGGCGTCCGGCTGGTGGGCGCCGTACACCCCCGATCGTCTCCACCTCCTGTACTCCCTCAGCAAGAGCTTCACGGCGACGGCCGCGGGGTTCGCGGTGGCCGAGGGGCTGATCGGGCTGGACGATCCGGTGATCTCGTACTTCCCGGAGCTCGACGCCGACATCACCGACCCGCGCAGCCGCGCGATGCTCGTACGGCATGTGGCGTCCATGTCCAGCGGTCACCTCGACGAGACCTGGGAACGGGCCCGCGCGCTCGACCCGGAGGAGTTGGTCCGCGGCTTCCTGCTGCTGCCGCCGGACCGGGATCCGGGGACCGTCTTCGCCTACAACCAGCCCACCACGTACACGCTGGCCGCGATCATCGAGCGGGTCACCGGCCAGTCGGTGAGCGCCTACCTGCGGCCGCGGCTGCTGGATCCGCTGGGCATCGGCGAGGTGGCGTGGACGCGGGACGGGGCGGGCCGCGAACTGGGCTTCAGCGGTCTGCACGCCACCACCGACGCGATCGCCCGCCTCGGTCAGCTGTACCTGCGGGGCGGCATGTGGGAGGGCCAGCGGCTGCTGCCCGAGGGGTGGGCGGCCGAGGCGAGCCGGGTGCACGTGGCGAACGCCGACGGCACGCCGGAGGGCGCACTGTCGGACTGGCAGCAGGGCTACGGCTTCCAGTTCTGGACGTCCCGGCACGGCTACCGCGGCGACGGGGCGTACGGGCAGTACTGCCTGGTGCTGCCCAAGTACGACGTGGTGGTGGCGATGACCTCGGCGAGCGAGGACATGCAGGAGGTCCTGAACCTGGCCTGGGAGCATCTGCTGCCCGCCTTCTCTCCCGGACCGTTGTCCGGCCGGCAGGACGAGGACGCGGCCCTGGCCGAGCGGCTGACCCGGCTGGAACTGCCGTCCGCCCCGGGCAGGCAGGCACCGCCGGACCGGGTGGAGGCCTGGTCCGGTGCCGCGTTCGCCCCGGACGACGTCGCGCGCGAGACCGTGGGCGCGCTGACCGAGGCTCAGGTCTCGGCGGACGGGGACGGCTGGCGCCTGACGCTCGTCGAGGACGGTCACCGGCTGGAACTGCCGCTCGGGCAGGGTGGTTGGACCGTCACCGAGGGGCCGGTCCCCGTCGCGGTCAGCGGGGGATGGACCGACCCGGACACCCTGGTCGTCGACGTGGCCTTCCTGGAGACGCCGCACCGTCTCGTGGTGACGTGCTCGCTCGCGGACCGGACCTGCACGGCGCGGTGGCGCACGGAGCCGCTGCAAGGACGGCGCCTGCGTGCGATGAGGGCTCCGCGCGGGTCAGTCTGAGGGCTGCCGGAAGGTCTTCAGGAAGGTCTCCAGCGCCTCCTTGTTCGCGTTCTCGTTCCAGTCCGCGGCCGGGGTCGTCCAGCGCAGCGAGTAGCCGTGGCCGTCTCCGATGAGAAGGCCGCGGCCGAACGTGCGCACGCGGGTGCCGTCGACATCGGCCAGCCACTCCATGTCGGCGGCCTCGCGCCCCTGGTACGTCGTCGCGCGGATCTCGCCGATCCGCCGGTAGTCGCCCGACGTCTTGAGGTCCGGCTCCACGTCGTCCCGCCAGACGGCCACGGCGTCCTCGCCCACGCGCTCGCTGTAGGTGACGGCGAGCGTGCGCGGGTCGCCCTTCGCACCGAGGACCACTCGGTACGCCAGATCCGACTGGCGCGTGGTGTTCAGCGGCTTCCAGCCCTCGGGGAGAGCGACGGAGAAGCCCTCGGGGGAGTGGTACAGGCTGTATCCGGGGGGCAGCGCGTTGCCCGGCGGTGTCGATTCGGGCGTGGGCGTGGGCGTCGCGGTCGGAGTGGGTGTCGGTGTCGGTGGTGAGGGGGACGGAGTCGCCGGCGGGCCGGACGTCTGCGCGCCTCCTCCGCTGCCGGGCGCGACGGCGGAGGCGGACGGGAACGGACTCGGCGGCGAGTCGCTCGCGGAGGTACTGGTGCCCGGCAGCTGGCGGGTCACGGCGAGGACGGCGACGGCGACCGCGACGACGGCCAGTGCGGTGCCGGCGACCATGGTCCGTCTGCTCCACCCCGTCCCCGCCGCGTACATCCCGCGCAGCCTCGGCCTGGACATGGAACTCACGGCCATGTCCGGGTCCTCGTTGAGCACCCGGGTGAGCGCCTCGCGGACCACCGGGCGGGTCAGCCGTTCCTGGGAGGTCTTGCGCAGCAGCCCCTGCACGGTCTGCGTGAGCGGTCCGGCCCGCAACGGCGAACGCAGCGGCAGCCGGTCCACGCCCTTCAGGGTGCTCTCGGGCCGGTCCCGGTCCCGGTAGGGCGGACGGCCCTCGATCATCGTGTAGAGGATCGCGCCCAGCGCCCACAGGTCGGCGGCCGGCCCGATCCGCTCGTCACGGGCCTGCTCGGGGGAGGCGTACGACGGCACGGTGACCCGGGGTGCGAGGGTCGCGCCGGCCAGGCCGAAGCCGGTGACGACGATGGCGCCTCCCTCCCGTACGAACACCTGGCCGGGGCTGAGTTCGCCGTGCGTGATGCCCTCGCCGTGCGCCGCCTCCAGCACGTCGAGCAGTTCCAGGCCGATGCGCGCCGCGCGCAGGTAGCTGAAGGTGCCCTGCCGGCCGACGAGTTCCCCCAAGGGGATGCCGTCGATGCACTCGGTGACGGTCCACAGGGTGTCGGCCTCCACGACGGCGTCGACGACCGGGGCGACCCGGCCCGGGCACAGCAGCCCCATGGTCTCCGACATCCGGATGACCCGAGCGGTGGCCCGGCGTGCGCTGTCCCCGTCCGGGTCGGCCGGCAGCCCGATCTGGGTGAGCAGACAGGGCCGTTCGACCTGGATGTCCTCGCCGTACCAGCAGATGCGGTTGGTCTCGCGGTGGAGGACCTCCAACAGCCGGTACCTTCCGGCGACCAACTCTTGTGCGGAGACGTGCGCCTTGACCATGTCATCCCTCGCTGAACCCCTGGCTCTCACCTTTCACACAGGTACGGCGCTCGCGGCGCGATGTGTTCAATGAATCCTCAACGGAACGGCGTCTCTTTTCTTTTGTTCACGAGCTGTACGAGAGGTCAGTAGGAACTGTCCGTCGAGTGGCCGGAGTTGACCTGTCTCAGCGCAGACCGAACCGTTCCGACCAGGCCATCACGTCACCGGTCGTCGTGTTGCCCCCGCACACCACCATGCCCAGCCGGGCTCCCTCGCCGACCCGCTCCAGGACCTGCCGGGCCGCGGGGAGCAGACAGCCGGAGGCTGGTTCGGCCCACACCTTGGCGTGGTCGGCGAGTTCGAGCGAGCCCCGCACGGCCTCCCGGTCGGGGACCACGAGCACCTCGGGGACCAGGGCGGACACCTGGTCGTAGGTCAGTTGTGACACGGAGGGCGCGCTCAGCGTGGAGACGATCGACGACAGCGGTACCGGTACCGGGCCGCCCGCCGCCAGTGCCCGGGACATGGACTCGGCACCCTCGGTCTCCACACCCCAGATCCGCAGGCCCGGACGGCGGGCACGCAACGCGGCCGCGACACCGGCGACCAGTCCGCCGCCCCCGACACTCACGAGCACGTCGGTGAGCTCACCGGCATCCTCGGCGAACTCCAGTCCGACGGTGCCCTGTCCGGCGATCACCACGGGGTCGTCGAAGGGGTGCACCAAGGTCAGCCCCTCGTCCCGCAGCCGGGTCACGAGCGAGAACGCGCCGTCCATGTCGTCGGTCAGCCGCACCGACGCGCCCGCCTCCCGCACGATCTCGAACGAACGGGCGGGCGCCGAACGCGGCATGACCACCGTCGCCTTCACGTCGAGGGCCGCCGCCATGACCGCGAGGGCGATCCCGTGGTTGCCGCCGCTGACCGCCACGACCCCGGCGGTCCGCTCGGCCCCGCTCAGCGACAGCAGCTTGGCCGTCGCCCCGCGCACCTTGAAGGAGCCGGTGCGCTGGAGCAGTTCGAGCTTCGCCGTGACGGGGACACCGAGGAGCGTGGACAGGCCGGGGCTCGGCACCGTCGGGGTGCGTACGACGTGTCCGGCGATCCGCTCAGCCGCGTTCTCGATCTCCGTGATCCCGATCAAGTCAGTCATCCTCCCGGCGCGGGGCGATGATCCACGCCGCCTCGCACCCTGGCGTGCGGCGCGGCGCGGGTCAACTCGGAATCAGAGGTCGCGCCGTACGAGGAAACCCAGCAGAGACCGCAGGTCGGCGGCTGCGCCCTGCGTGATCGGCACGTCGGCGAGGGCCGAGTCCACGGCGGTGACCTGGCGGCGCGCCTCGGCCAGCGCCGCGGCCCGGCCGCCCGCCTCGTCGACCAGCGCGGCCGCTTCCCCGGGCTCCTCGGCGGATTCCAGGAGGGCGACGAGCCGTCCCGTCGCGGGGCCTGGCGCGTCGAGCGCCGCCAGTACCGGGAACGTCTTCTTCCGCTCCCGCAGATCGCCGTGGACGGGCTTGCCGGTGACGGCCGGATCTCCCCAGATCCCCAACACGTCGTCGACGATCTGGAAAGCGACCCCGAGGTGCCGCCCCGCCCGGTCGAGGGCGGTGACCGTGGCGGCCGGCGCTCCGCCGAGCAGGGCGCCCAGCGCGGCGGCGCAGCCCAGCAGCGCGCCGGTCTTGTGTTCGGCCATCGTGCGGTACGCGTCCGGCCGCACCCGGCGCCGCCCCGTCCACGGACGCGAGGCGAACAACAGGTCGTCGGCCTGCCCGCGCACCAGGTCGCCCAGCGCTCCGGACAGCAGACGCAGGGCCGCGGGGCCGGCCGTCGGCGTCGCGGCGAGCGTCTCGACGGCCAGGGCGAACAGCGCGTCACCCGCGAGGACCGCCGGACCGGTGCCGTACGCCTTCCACACGGTCGGGCGGCGGCGCCGGGCCGCGTCCCCGTCCATGATGTCGTCGTGCAACAGGGAGAAGGCGTGCACCAGCTCCACCGCGACCGCCGCGGGCACCCCCGTCCGCCCCGACGCACCGGCCGCCTCGGCCCCCAGGACGGCGAGCGCCTGCCGCACCCCCTTGCCGCCGGACGCGACGGCGGGCCCGCCGCCCACCTCGCACCAGCCGAAGGAGTACGCGGCCATCTCACCGACCCACGGATGCATCCGTCCGACGGCGTCCCGCAACGCGGGCCGCACCAACGCGCGGCAGCGGTCCAGGACTTCGGGCGCGGCTACGGCCGACGTCAGTGCCGTCACCGTACGGCCCCGGCCCGCAGGCCGAACTCGTCCTGCGCCCGCGCCACCATCTCCCGCGCGTGCCGCAATCCGATCCGTTCCAACACACGGGTCAGGTCCGCCAGTTCGGCTGCGGTCTCGGCGCGGTCGCGGCCGAGCCGGGCCAGGGACTTGGCCAGTC
This sequence comes from Streptomyces sp. AC555_RSS877, assembly GCF_019049245.1. GTDB lineage: Bacteria > Actinomycetota > Actinomycetes > Streptomycetales > Streptomycetaceae > Streptomyces. The sequence goes on from NZ_JAGMUK010000218.1 coordinate 221,612, forward strand.
CGAGCCGGGCCAGCGCCTCCCCGCGCGGCTCGCTCATGGCGCGGAACTCCGCCAAAGCCTGCTCGTACAGGTCACGGGCCTCGGCGTAACGCCCGGCGCGGTACAGGACGTTGCCGCGCATCTTGTGGTTGTACGCCAGCGCGCTGGACAGCTTCATCGTGCGGCACGTCGTCTCCGCCTCGGACAGCAGGGCGAGCGCCCGCCCGGTGTCGCCGTCGCGCACGGAGACGACGTCGGCGAGCCCGCGCAGCGCCCAGGCGTGCCCCCGCCGGTCGTCGGCGCGCGCGGCGATCCCGGCCGCCTCCTCGAACATCGCGTACGCCGTGTCGTACGCACCGGTGTTGCGGTGCATCTGCGCGATGCCCTCCAGCGCCCACACCGTGTGCCGTGCCTCGCCGCGTCGGCGGGCCTCGGCGAGCAGCTGCTCGTGCAGCCTGCCGACGGCCTCGTAGTCACCCTGGATACGGCCGGTCTCGGCCAGGCCCGCCAGGGAGTAGCCGCGGACGACGATGTCTTCGCCGCGCTCACCGAGTTCGGCCGCGAGCTCCAGAAGTCGTCGGGCCAGGGCCAGGGCGCCGCGTTGTCGGGCCAGTGTGCCGCCGCTCCACAGCGCCCACGCCATCGCCGCGAGGTCCCCGGCCGACCGGGCCGCCCGGTAGCTCGCCTTCCACGCCCGGTCCGCCTCCCCGATCCGACCGAGCCGGCGGTGCGCCTCGGCGACCGCGAGCCCGGAGCGTGCCGCCTCCCCGTGCTGCCCGGCCCGCTCGGCGGCCCTCAACTGCTCGGTGCCGGCGGCCAGTACGTCGGTGAGTGAGGAGTTCACGGACAGGGTGGTGAGGGCGCCCTGGTACTCCGGGGCGAATGCCTTGCCGTACATGCATGCCTTTCGGTCCGTACACCCAGCTGCTATTCAGCGCGTGTATAAATCGCGTGTATACGCAGTGTGTATAGTGCGGCGGAAATCAGCCCCGGCCCGAAGGCCGGGGCTTGGTCTGTCGCCGATCAAGACGCGGGCGGAGCCGAACGGGTTGCCCGTGAGGCGCAGATCACCTCACGAGGCCTCAGTGCTGCTGGGGCTTCTGGGGCGTGGCCTCGCTCGGCCGGACGACGACATGCCCCTGACCCTGGAGCATCAGCTGCACGGCCTCGCCGGAGCCGCCGCGCAGCATCGACCCGATGGACTGTGAACGGTGCAGCGAGGTGGTCAGCCCTGCCGTCCAGCCGACGATGGCGTCCGTGTCGACGTACACCGGGTACTGCGGCGAGACCGGAATGACCAGCGGATCGCCGTCGCACACCAGGCCCAGCTTGCCCTGCCCGCTGAACACGCTGTTGAACAGGCCGCCGCCGGTCATGCCGGCGCCCTTGACGGTGGCGATCCGGTACGACAACGAGGCGTCGAAGCACAGGACGTTGCGGCCGTTGACGGTGAACTCGTCGCCGGGGTCGATCTCGACGACGAAGCAGTTCTGCGCCTCGTGCGCGAACCAGGCCTCGCCCTGCCCGCGCACCGCCATGAGGGGCAGCCCCTCACCGGTGACCGCGCGCTTGAGCATGCCGCCCACGCCCTGGCCCTTGCGCTCGAACTGGAGACTGCCGCGGTAGGCGATCATCGCGCCCTGGCGGGCGAGCATCTCGCCGTTCACCGCGTACTTGACGCACTTGGAGTTCTCGACCGTCATGCCCGGCGCGGCGGCCGGCTGCACCATGTGCTCGCTGGAAAACAGATCACCCTTCATGCAGGCATCCTGTCCCGGAGGAACACCTTCCGCCAAGATCGCGGACGGGGGCGCTTTCGGTACGGCTGTCCCGGGTGCGGCTGCCTGGGCAAGTGATGCCTCGGGACGTCCTCCTCACGCGCCGAACAGCTGTGTCCAGTACGTGCCCGCCGGGCCGCCGCCCGCGAAGCCGATCCCGAGGTGGGTGAAGGCGGGCTTGAGGATGTTGGCCCGGTGCCCCGGGCTGTTCATCCAGCCCTCCACGACCTCGGCCGCAGAGCGCTGGCCGCAGGCGATGTTCTCGCCGATCGAACGCCGTGTGGAGCCCGCGGCGGCGGCCCGGTCCCAGGGCTGGGTGCCCTCGGGTGAGGTGTGGGAGTAGAAGGCGCGGGCCGCCATGTCCGCGCTGTACGCCTGCGCGGCGGCGGCCAGCAGCGGATCCACCGCGAGGGGCGCCAACCCGGCCCGGGCGCGCTCCCGGTTGGTGAGCGTGACGACCTCGGCCTGCGCACGCGCCAGCTCGGCGGGCGTGAGGGGCCTCGCCCACAGCGCGGTCCAGTACGTGTCACCGGAGCGGGCGTCGGTGACGTACGCCAGGCCGGCGTGGGTGAACGCCGGGTCGTGCACGGTCCGCCGGGGCTGTTCGGTACGCAGGCAGTACGCCACGAACTCGGCGGGGGTGCGTGGCCCGGAGACCAGGTGCTCGCCGATCGTGACGTACGCGTATCCGGCCGCGGTGACGCGCTGGTGGACGGAGACACCGTCCGCGCCCTGAACGCCGAGCCGCCCGGCCGAGGCCATGGCGGCCGCGTGGGCGCGTGCCGCGGCGGCGAGGCGGGCGTCGAGGGAGACCGGCGGCGAACCGACGGCGGAACGGGCGGAGTTGACCAGGCCGAGGAAGCCGTCGGACTCGGGGCCGGGTGGCGGCGGTGCCGGGCGGGCCGGGCGGGCCGGAGAGGGGACGCGGGGTGCCGGGCGGGCGAGGGGTGGCGCGCCGGGCGCCGGGCGGGTCGTCGACGGGGCGAACGTCGACGGGCCCGGCGGGGACGGCTGTGGGTCGTCGGCGACGTCCACCCCGAAGTCGCGGGCCAGACCGGCCAGGCCGTCGGCGTAGCCCTGCCCCAGGGCTCGAACCTTCCAGCCGTCGCCGCGCCGGTAGATCTCCGCGAGGAGCAGGACGGTCTCCTGGCGCGGGCGTGGCGGGGCGAACCGGGCGAGCGGGCGGCCGCCCGCGCCGGTGACGTGCAGGGTGGGGGCGGGCAGCCGGCCCAGGGGAGTGGCGGGATCGGCGGCGCTGACCACCACCGTGACCCGGGTGGCGCCGGCCCGCAGACCCGGCGGATCGACGGTCAGCGTGTCGCCGTGCAGGCGGGCGCCCGCAGCGGACGGCTGGTTGTAGAAGACGAAGTCGTCGTCACCCCGGACCTTGCCGTCGTCGTCCGTGATGAGCGCGGACACGTCGAACGGGCCGGGGACCCGGACGGTCACGGCACCGTCCGGGAGGGGCAGATTGCCCCCGGGGTCCAGTTCGCTCATCGTGCCGCTCCGCTGTCGTCGTCCGGGACCCCTGGGGGCTGTCCGGACAACGTGCGTCAGCGCACGGGCGTTCCCGCCCGCCCGGCCGGCGGTCAGTCCAGGCCGATCCCCGGGGCGATGTCCTCGTGCCGTTCGACCGGCGTGGCGGATCCACGCGTCGCCCTGCTCCGCTTGCCGCAGAACGCGGACTCCAGCGTGCCCAGCATCGTGTTGAGGACCGTGCCGTTGTTGGACGTGTTGGCGAGTGCGCTGAGGCTGCGCCCGCCGTGCTTCGTGGTGAAGGCGTACGTGTAGTAGCCCTGGACGGCACCCGTGTGGCCGTACACGGACACACCGCACGACAGGGTGCGGCGGCGCAGCCCGAGCCCGTACGCCTGATTGCTGCCCGCCGGCACCCACCGCTTCATCTGCGCCAGCTGCGCGGCCGAGGTCAGCCGGCCGCCGAGCAGTGCGGTGAGGAAGGTGTTGAGGTCCCGGGTGCTGGAGATGAGGGCGCCCGCGCTCTGCGCCCAGGACGCGGTCTGTCTGGTGGCGTCGACCAGCGCGCCGCCCGTCTGGTCCGGGGCGAGGTACCCGCGCGCGTGGCGGCCCGGGATCCTCGTGGCGGGGTGCACGTAGAAGGTGTCCCGCAGCTGCAGGGGCGTGATGATCCGGTTCCGGTACTCGGTGCCCACTTTGTGGCCGGTCAGTTTCTCGACCAGCATCCCCGCGATGACGAAGTTGGTGTTGGAGTAGGAGTGGACGGCACCCGGCGCGTTGGTCCGCGGCCGGCGCAGCGACCGGTCCACCAACTGGCGGGGGGTGAAGACCTTCGTGCGGACCGCCTCGAATCCCGGGACCGTCCTCGCGAACATCTCGTTCGTGTAGTCGTACAGTCCGCTGCGATGGCTCAGTAGGTGCCGGACGGTGATCCGGCTGTCGGGCAGCAGCCCCGGCAGATGGCGGTTGACCGGGGAGTCGAGCGTGAGCTTCTTCTCGTCGACCAGTTGCAGCAGCACCGTCGCGGTGAAGATCTTGGTGACACTGCCGATGCGGAAGCGGTCCCCGTCGTCGATGGTCCGCCCGGTCTTCCGGTCGGCGACACCCGCGGCGGCCAGGCGTACCGTGCCGCCGCCGTTGCTGCCGCCGCTGTCGATCCGCGCCATCGCGCCGGGAGCTCCCTGCTTCAGGGCGGTGCGCAGGACGCTCCCCAGGCCGGTGAGATCGGGTTTCGGCAGGGCGCCGGCCGAGCTGGTGCCGGCCTCGGAGGCCGTCGATTCCCGGGGTGCGGCATGCGCGGGAACCGCCAGGAGCGACAAGAGAACCGCCCCCGCCACCGTGCCCCTGCGCGCTGTTGCTGATGCCATGCGACTGCACTCCTGTTCCTGTCGGAGAGTCACATCGACACAGCAACCACAGGGTTGGTCACGTGGTCACTCGGTGATCACTGCGCGATGCGGATGCGCGCAGTATCGCTGCCGAATCGCCCGAAACCGGCTATTTCGGGTCTGGTTCACCGCTGCTCCACCTGCTCGCGCACGGAGAACACGACATCGCAGGACGGGCATCGGCCCTCGCCGAACACATACGTCAGCGCCCGGGCGACCTGCGTCCGGCCCGCCCCGACCGCCGCCCGGTGCAGCCGGGCCCCGACGCCCTCCAGCCGGTCCGGGTCCGCCGGTGCGAGCTCGGCCCGCCCCTCCTCGCCCACGGCGCCGCGGCCGACGTAGTCACCGGCCGCGGCGAAGGTCCCGTACGAGCCGAAGGCCACGAAGAGCCCGCCTCCGCATGCCGGGCAGTCGAGTTCGTACTCCTCGTCGCACACGCCTTCCAGCTCCCGCGACCACACGGGAACGCCCTCGAAGGCGAGGACAGAGCCAAGGGCCTCAAGGCCGGCATCTACCTGCCCGCCGGGCTGGAGAAGGAGGCGTACGGCGCCGGCCAGGTGCCGATCTGGAACGCCGACGGCTGCACGACCGCCGACATCGTCTACGGCGACCTGCGCACCACCAACGGCTGGGACAGCTCGTACAAGCTCGACTTCTCCCAACCCTGCACCCAGAAGTACACCGACTCCCAGGCACAGCTGCTCGCCGGCTGGGGCTACGACTTCCTCAAGCTCGACGGCGTCGGCGTCGGCCCCGGTTCCGGCAAGAGCGGCGACCAGTACGACAACGTTGCCGACGTGGCCGCCTGGAACAAGGCGATCGCCGGCACCGGCCGCCCGATCCACCTCCAACTGTCCTGGTCCCTCCGGTCACGCTGAAGGCGGGCAGCAACTCGGTCACCTTCGACAGCGGTACGGGCTACGCCCCGACATCGACCGCATGGACGTCCCGAAGCCGTCCTGACCGCGTGCGAGTTCTGGGAGGCGGACACGTGGCGTACGGTGACAAGGTCTGGACCGTGAGTCTGAAGCCGGGGGAGTCCGTAGCGTTGGAAGGACCTCACACGGTGACGGGCCGCCTCGCGCGTGCGGGCCGCGCAGCCGTCGTCCTGCTGCTGGCCTCCGCCTGCCAGTCCGCGTCCACGCCGGCCAAGGTCTTCGACGTCCCGGCCGGGACGGTCACCTGGGCAGCGAGTGCCGACCGCTTCGGCGAGGCCGCCGCCGACCGCGGCTACCGGCTGGTCGTGCACACCAGCGTCGGGGGCCGCGATCCGCGGATCCGGCTCTCCAACGCCTTCGGGGACCGGCCGGTGACCTTCGGCAGCGTGTACGCCGGCCTCCAGAAGGAGGGCGCCGAACTCGTCCGCGGCAGCAACCGGAGGCTGACCTTCGGCCGGGCTCGCTCGGTCACCGTCCCCGCCGGCGAGACCGTGCTGAGCGACCCGCTGCCGGGCAGGCTGCCCGCCGAGAGCAACCTGGTCGTCAGCATCCACACCTCCGACGCGGCGGGCCCGGCGACCGGGCACTGGATGGCCATGCAGACGTCCTACGCCACCCGGGGCGACCACACCGTCGAGGAGAGCGCCGCGAACTGGACGCAGACCAGCGGTTCGTGGTTCTACCTGGACGCGGTGTCCGTACGGGCCGGGGCGGGCACCGGAGCCGTCGTCGCCCTCGGCGACTCCGTCACCGACGGCTGGCAGTCCACCAGGGACCGGAACCGCCGCTGGCCCGACCACCTCGCCCGCCGCCTCCAACGGGCGGACACCTCCGTCAAGGGCGTCGCCAACGAGGGCATCGCCGGCAACAAGGTCCTCGCCGACGGTGCCGGACACAGCGCCCTGAACCGGCTGGACCGGGACGTGCTCTCCCAGCCCGGCCTGCGCACCGTGTTCCTCTTCGAGGGCGTCAACGACATCAAGGCCCACACGGGCGTCACCGCGGACGACCTGATCGAGGGCTACCGCGAGATCGTCGACCGGGTGCATGCGGCCGGCAAATGCGTCGCCGCGGCCACCGTCGGCCCCTTCAAGGGCTGGTCCGAATGGGACCCGGACGCCGAGGCCGTACGCCGGGACGTCAACGACTTCATCCGCACGAGCGGCGAGTTCGACACCGTCACCGACTTCGACCGCATCCTCCGCAGCCCCTCCGACCCCGAGCGCATCCACTCCGCCTTCGACGGCGGCGACCACCTCCACCCCAACGACAAGGGGATGCAGGCGATGGCCGACGCCGTCGACCTCAGGAGCCTGGACTGCGCCGACCCGCTGCCGTAGCTCAGGAAGAGGGTCCGCGGCCCGATCCACTCGGCTCCGGAGTGATCAGGCCCTCCCGGTAGGCGACGGCCACCGCCTCCGTACGGCTCGCCGCGCCCAGCTTGGCGAGGATGTTGGAGACATGGACGCTCGCCGTCTTGCCGCTGATGAACAGCTCCTCGCCGATCTGCCGGTTGCTGCGGCCGAGGGCCAGGAGCCGCAGTACGTCCTGCTCGCGGGCGGTCAGGATCGCGGCACGGTCGGCCGCGGACGGGGTGTCCGACAGACGGCCGCGGCGGATCAGGGAGTCCAGCTGCGCGAGCAGCGGGGCCGCACCGAAACGGACGGCCGTGTCCCGGGCCGCGCGGGCCTGCACGGCCGCCTCCTCACGCCGGTCGGCCGCCAACAGGGCCTCCGCGAGGCGCACCTGGCAGCGCGCCCGCTCGTACACGTCGCCGAAGTCGAACGCCTCGACCGCCATCGCCCAGGCCGCCACGTCCGGCCCGGACTCGGCCCGCGCCCACTCCGCCTCCGCGCGGGCCAGCCACGCCTGCCCCTCCGGCCCCTGCGGTGTGCCGTCGCCGCGTACAACCGTGACGCGGGCCAGATCGCGGAGTTCGGTAGCCGTGGCCACCCAGCCGCGCGCCCCTGCCTCGTCCCCGGAGCGGCGGAGCGCGACGGCCCGGTCGGCCACCGCGGAGAGCGCGAGGGCGGCCAGCCGGACCGTGACGTCCGGAAGGCTGCCCGCGTCGTCGGTGAGGGCCGCGACGGTGGACCGCATCCGCTCCACGGCCGCCTCCGGCTGCCCCCGCTGCGCCGCCGCGTCGGTCAGTACGATGCCCGCGACGAGCATGCCCATCCAGTCGAACGGCCCCTCCAACAGGGCGCCGGCGCGGTCGACGGCCTTCAGGTCACCGCGCGCCAGCGCCACGTACAGGGCGGGGCCGACGGTGTATCCCGCGGCCGCCGGCAGCACCTCGGCGTCCGAGGCGGCCGCGCCGGCGCACTGGTCCCAGCGGCCCAGCGTGTACAGCACCAGCAGCCGGAGATAGCGCATCTCCAGCGGATACGGCGACGACAGCAGCCCCGCGCGCCGGGCCCGGTCCAGCCCCTCGGTCAGCCACGGCAGACACTCGTCGAGGTCACCCGACTCGAAGCAGCCGACGGCGAGGTTGAACAGGGCGCGCATCTCCACCGGCGCGTTGCCCGAGCCACGCGCGAGGTCCCGGGCCTCCCGCAGCCGCTTCCGGCCCTCCGGGGTGCGGCGGCCGCCCCCTTCGAGACCGGCCAGGGAGACGAGCAGGTCGGCCCGGGCGTCCGTCACGTCCAGTTGCTCGGCGATGGCCAGGGCCTGCCGGGCGACCCGCAACGCGGTCTCGTTCGCACCGACCTGACGCGCCGCCATGACGTGCGTGGCCGCCGCCCACACCCAGGTGCGGGACGGAGGATCGGCGGGGATCAGGGCGAGCGCCTCGCTGCTGTAGGCGAACGCGGCGGTCAGATTGTCGACGGTGATCAGGTTTCCGGCGAGCGTGTACCGCACCCGGGCGGCCAGCTCGGAGTCCGCGTCCTGGCCGATGCCGGCGAGCGCGGCGCGGGTCAGGGAGACCGCCCGGTGTGCCTCACCGGCGTGCGCGGCCGCCGCGGAGGCCCGCAGGGTGAGGGTCACCTGGTCGACGCCCTCGCCGGTGGGCCGTGCCGTCGCTTCCACCGCCGACCACAGGTTCAGGGCCGCTTCGAGGTGCCGTAGCTCCTCGGCGGGCGCGCCGACCCGCTGGGCGTGGTCCGCGGCCTCCAGCGAGGCGGCGAGCGCCTCGGGCAGGTCGTGGCTCTCCCGGTAGTGGTGGGCGCGCTCGGCGGCGCTCTCGGCCCGGCGGCCCCGACCGGCGAGCAGCCGGGCGAACGCGCCGTGCAACCGGGACCGTTCACCCGGGAGCAGATCCGCGTACACCGCCTCGCGGGCCAGGGCGTGCCGGAAGGCGTACGTGTCGCCGTCCCCGGGAATCAGCAGCTGCCGCCCCAGGGCCTCGCGCAGCGCCGACTCCAGCTCGTCCTCGGGGAGCCTCACGGCCTCCCGCAACAGGTCGTGCTCGACGCGGCGCCCGGCGACCGCGGCCGTGCGCAGCACCTGCTGGGCGGTGTCGGACAGTTGCTCGAAGCGGATGAGGAGGACGTCGGCGAGACCGCTGGGAACCCCGCCGGCGTCCGTCTCCGTGGCCGCGACCAGCTCCTCCGCGTAGAAGGCGTTGCCCTCGGCGCGTTCGACGATCCGGCGGACCGTGGCGTCCGGCAGCGGACGGTCCTGCACCGCGCGCACCAGCCGCGCCACCTCGGCATCCGCCATGGGCCGCAGTTCCAGCCGCTCGACGGCGGGCAGCCGCACCAGCTCCGCCAGCAGCGGACGCAAGGGATGGCGGCGGTGCAGGTCATCGGCGCGATAGGAGGCCAACACCGCCAGCCGGTGCGTGGGCGAGCCGCCCGCCGCCCGCTGGAGGATGCCCCGGCTGAGCAGGAACCGCAGCAGGTCCCGGGAGGACTGGTCGGCCCAGTGCAGGTCCTCCAGGACGAGCAGCAGGGGAGCGATGTCCGCGAGGTCGGCCAACAGCCCCGCGATGCCCTCGAACAGCCGCAGCCGTCCACCCACGTCCCGCACGGCGTCCGTGCCGCCGCCCAGCAGCCGGTCGACCACCGCATGCCCGGCGAGAGCGCCCGCGAACCGCTCGTCGCCCGCGAGCACCCCCAGGATCTCGGTGAACGGCAGATACGGCAGACCGACGTCACCGAGGTCGACGCAGTGCCCGGTGAGCACCGTCATCCCGGCCCGGGCGGCCTGCCCTGACACCTCGTCCAGCATCCGCGTCTTGCCGACACCGGCGTCCCCGGCGATCAGCACCGCCCGCGCCTCACCACCCCGGGCACGCTCCAGCAGGCCGAAGAGGCGGGAGAGTTCTTCTTCCCGGCCGATGAGCGGTGTGATGAACGAGGTCTGCGACACGCATCCATCCTGGCACGCGGAACCGACAACGCCCCTGCCCAGCAGGGGTGGGACTCAGCGCAACGTCTCCGCCCAGTTCGCCGGCACCCGTCCCGCGGGCCCCGGCACCGGCTGGTCGGCGGGATGGCCGGCCGGCGGCGCGAGTTCCGGCCCGGCCTCGTACAGTTCGTTCGTCGCGAAGTTCCAGTACCAGCCCTCACCCGGCTCGAAGCTCTGCACCAGCGGATGACCGGTCTCCCGGAAGTGCCCGGTGGCGTGCTTACCCGGCGACGAGTCGCAGCAGCCGACATGGCCGCACTGGGCACAGCGCCGCAGATGGAACCACCAGCCACCGGCCGCGTCGCACTCCACGCACCCGGCACCGCTCGGCGGAACGCCGGGCTCTACTCCGTCGATCGCGTTGTCGCTGGTCATGCCGGCTCCTCGGGTGCGGTGTCGGACTCCGCGGCGGCGAGCGGGAGAAGGACCTGGAAACGGGTGTCGCCCGGCTCGGACTCGACCTGGAGCGTGCCGTGGTGCTTGTTGACGACGATCCGCCAGGAGATGTCCAGGCCGAGCCCGGTGCCCTCGCCCACCGGTTTGGTGGTGAAGAACGGGTCGAAGATCCGGCCGCGGACGTCCTTGGGGATCCCGGGGCCGGTGTCGCGGAACTCCACCAGCAACCGGTCGTTGTCGAGGGCCGTCCGCACGGTCAACGTGCCCTCCCCGCCGGTGCCGTTGATGGCGTGGACCGCGTTGTCGATCAGGTTCGTCCACACCTGGTTGAGTTCCGCCGGGTACGCCGGGATCCGCGGAACCTCACGGTCGTACTCCTTGACGACCTTGATCCGTGATCCGATCTTGCCCGACAGCATCAGCAGGGTGCTGTCGAGGAGTTCGTGGACGTCGGCGACCTGGTACGGGGCCCGGTCGAGCTGGGAGTACTGCTTGGCGGCGCCGACCAGATGGGAGATCCGGGTGGTGGAGTCCTCGATCTCGTCCAGCAACAGCTCGGTCTCGACCGTGTAGTTGAGCCACCCGATCGCGCTCGGCAGGATGTCCTCGTCCACGGCCGCCGCGACCTGGTCCAGCCAGTCGGTGTCGAGCCCGGCCTGGACGAAGGTGGGGGCGATCTGCCAGCCCTCGGGGATCTCGTGGTCGTCGAGCCAGTCGGTGAGGACGTCCTCGCGGTCCGAGGCCTCCAGGGGGCTCAACGACGGTGCCTTGGCGACGCGTTCGGCCGTGCGTTCCTGGATGTCGATGAGGTTCGCCAGAGCCTCCGGCGAGAACGAGCCCGCGGAGATCACCCGCAGCTTGTGCCGCATCTTGCCCACGCGCTCGCGCAGTGTCGCGGTCGCCCGGACGGCCGCCGCCGCCGGGTTGTTGAGCTCGTGGGTGAGTCCGGCGGACAAGGAGCCCAGCGCCAGCAGCCGTTCGCGCTGCCCGATGGCCCGTTGCGTGCTCTTCGCCCCGAAGAACAGCCCCTCCAGCAGATGCACCGCCATCGGGAACCACTCCCTCATGAAGCTCGCGAACCTGTCCGCGGGCAGCACGAAGAAGCGCGTCGGTTCCGTGACGCGCATCGAGTTGACGTACCTCTGCTGCACCCGGTCACCCAGATACGCCTGCATCGACCCCGAGTACACCCCGCGCTGGGAGGTCCGGTTGACCTCCACGTCGTCGCCGCCGACCCGGCGGGAGAGCACGACCGTGCCCTCGATCATGACGTAGAAGCACGTGGCGGGCTCGCCCTCGGTGTAGACGGGGCCCGGCTCGAACCTCTCTATCCGCCCTTCGCTGCACAGCCTCCCGATCTGCTCGGGGGACAGCTCCTCGAACAGGAACAGCGAGCCGACCTCCTGCGGGCTGCACGGCATCACCTGCCCGCTCACGACTGCTCCAGATACCGGTGGACGAGCATCACGGCCATGGCTCCCTCTCCGACGGCGGACGCGACCCGCTTCGCGGACTCGGCACGGGCGTCGCCCGCGACGAACACGCCGGGGATGCTGGTCTCCAGGTGGTACGGCGGCCGGTCCAGTTCCCAGCCGGCCGGCGGCCGTCCGTCGGCGGTCAGGTCGGGCCCGGTCAGGATGAACCCTCGCTCGTCGCGCAGCACCGTGCCGTCGAGCCAGTCGGTCAGCGGGGCCGCGCCGATGAACACGAACACCCACTGGGCGTCGACCAGTTCGGTCCGCCCGCTGTCGACGTCGCGCAGCGTCAGCTGCTCCAGGCGCCCGGAGCCGTGCGCGGCCTCCACGACCGTGCGGCAGCGCACCGAGATGTTCGGCGACTCCTCGATCTGCTGGATCAGGTAGTGCGACATCGACGCCGTCAGCGACTCCCCGCGCACCAGCAGGGTCACCGACTTGGCGCCCCGGGCCAGGTACATCGCCGCCTGCCCCGCGGAGTTGGCGCCGCCGACGATGTACACGTCCTGGCCCTGGCAGGAGGCCGCCTCGGTCAGCGCCGAGCCGTAGAAGACCCCGCAGCCCGTCAGGTCGGTCGTGCCGGGCGCCTCGAGCTGACGGTAGGACACGCCGGTCGCCAGGATCACGCTGTGCGCGGCGATGGCCGACCCGTCCGAGAACCGTACGATGCGCGAGGCGCCGTTGATCTCCAGTCCCGTCACCTCGCGCGCGCTGAGGATCTCGGCGCCGAACTTCGTCGCCTGCCGCCGGGCCCGGTCGGTGAGCTGGGCTCCCGACACGCCGTCGGGGAAGCCGAGGTAGTTCTCGATGCGTGAGCTCTGCCCGGCCTGCCCGCCGGTCGCCGACCGTTCCACGAGCACGGTCCGCAGCCCCTCGGAGGCCCCGTACACCGCCGAGCCGAGCCCGGCCGGGCCGCCGCCGATGACGACGAGGTCGTAGAAGTCGTCCGCGGGCGTCGTGGCCAGCCCCACCCGCGCGGCCAGCTCGGGGGCCTCCGGCTCGACCAGGGCCGTGCCGTCCGGGGTGATGACCAGCGGCAGCCGCTGCGCGTCCTGCCCGGCCGCCGCCAGCAGGCGCTGCCCCTCGGGCTCGTCCGCCGAGTACCAGCGGTACGGCACCTGGTTGCGGGCCAGGAACTCCCGTACGTCCGAGGAGCGCGCCGACCAGCGGTGTCCGACCACCTTGGTGGCCGGCACCGGCCGGTAGTCGCTGCTCCGCCATGCCTCCAGGAGGTCGTCCAGGACCGGGTACAGCTTCTCCTCGGGCGGGTCCCACGGCTTGAGGAGGTAGTGGTCGAGGTCCACGACGTTGATCGCGTCGATCGCCGCGTTCGTGTCCGCGTACGCGGTCAGCAGCACCCGCCGGGCGCCCGGATACACGTCGAGGGCCTGTTCCAGGAACTCGATGCCGTTCATCTGCGGCATCCGGTAGTCCGCCAGGATCACGGCCACCAGGTCTCCCCGCAGCTTCAGCTCACGCAGTGCCTCAAGTGCCGACTCGCCGGACTCGGCGCGCACGATCCGGTACGACTCGCCGTAGCGCCGTCGCAGATCCCGTGCGACGGCGCGGGACACTCCCGGGTCGTCGTCCACGGTCAAGATGACGGTCCGCGCTGCGTCCGCGGCCTGTGTCATACGTCTCCCACCCCGAGGTCGGACTCACGGCACGGTGAACCCAAGGTTGTGCGGCCACCTGGCCGGTTCCCGCCCATCGTATGTTCGATCGTGCCGCTTCACTCACGTATGCGGGTGCCGGCCGGGAGGTCAGCCCCGGCGTGGCCCGAGCACGCAGAACTCATTGCCCTCGGGGTCCATGAGGGTCACCCACGGCTGCTCGCCCTGGCCGACGTCCGCGTGCCGCGCGCCGAGGGCGAGAAGGCGAGCCACCTCCGCCTCCTGGTCGTCCGGCCGGAAGTCGGGATGGAGGCGGTTCTTGACCGTCTTGCCCTCCGGTACCTGTGCGAAGAGGAGTCCGGGGAGGCGGTCCTTCTCGGGCCGGATCTCGAACTCGTCGGGAAGGTCGCCCACGACCACCCATCCCAGCGCCTCGGCCCACCAGCGGCCCAGAGCCGCCGGATCGGCCGCGTCCACGACAACCTGCTCCCATTCCAAGGTCATGGCGGCCAGCCTAGGGAAAACTGGGTACCGGGCAAGAGGATCACGACACTGGGAGGCCGACAGCATGAAGCGCCCGATCACGGCAGGGGTCGACGGAACCGAGGAGAGCCTGGCAGCGCTGGCCTGGGCGGCGCGGGAGGCGGTCCGGCGGGACCTGGCGCTGCGGGTGGTGCATGCCTGGCGGTACGAGCCGCACGAGGTGGTGGAGGCGGCGGACCCCGAGGTGCAGGCCGGATGGGCCAAGGAGGCGGTGGGCGAGGCCGCCCGCACGGTCACCGAGCGGCACCCCGGCCTCGAGGTGTCCACGGACGTGGTGGCGGGCGCCGACGTGGACGCGCTGGTCGCCGCGGCGGCGGAGGCCGAGATGCTGGTGCTCGGCTCACGCGGGCACGGCCGGGTGGTCGGCTTCCTGGTCGGCTCGGTAGGCCAGCAGGTGATCGTGGAGGCGGCACGGCCGGTCGTCCTGGTGCGGGCGGGCGACGCCCCCTCCGGCGAGGCCGTCGGGCGTGAGATCGTCGTGGGCCAGCAGGGTGACCCGCAGGACAGCGCCGAGGTGCTGCGGTTCGCGTTCGAGGCGGCCGCGGCGCGCGGCGCGACCGTGCGCGCGGTACGGGCCTGGACCCTGCCGCCCGTCTTCGCCTACAGCCCGGGTTCGCTCAAGCTCCTCGACGAGGCCGGCGGCCTCGAGCCGTACGAGAAGAAGGCCCTGTCCACGGCACTGCAGCCGGTGCGGGACCGCTTCCCCGACGTGCCGGTCGTCGAGCACGTGGAGATGGGCAGCGCCGGGCAGGTGCTGCTGTCGGTGGCCGGAGACGCCCAGCTGGTGGTCGTGGGGCGCCGCGCCCACCGTACGGCCGTCGGCGCCCGCATCGGCTCGGTCGCCCATGGCGTCCTGCATCACGCGGGCTGCCCGGTGGCCGTGGTGCCGCACGTCTGAGTCAGTCGGCGGAGGGGGTGGGCAGGAGCGTCTCGCGCGCGGTGGGAAGGATGTTGTTGATGTAGTCCTGGACGACGGTGTCCAGCCCGATGTCGTGCTGGGCCCGCTCGGACAGGTACCAACGGTGTTCCAGCAGCTCGTGGTAGATCTCGGCCGGGTCCATGGAGCCGCGCAGTTCGAGGGGCACGGCCCGCACGGTGGGGCGGAAGACGTCCCGCACCCAGCGGTGGGCGAGCACCTCCGGGCGGGCCGCCAGCGGGTCGCCCGGGGCGTAGTCGTCCTGGGTGGCCATCCAGGACTCCAGGTCGCCCAGGAGCCGGCGGGCCTGGTTCTCCTCGGTGTCCAGGCCGGTCAGCCGCAGGAGCTGGCGCTGGTGGTGGCCGGCGTCCACGACCTTCGGTACGAAGGTGACGGTGTCGCCGTTGGAGGAGTGCTCGATCTGCATCTCGGCCACGTCGAAACCGAGCTCGTTCAGACGGCGGATACGGCGCTCGATGTAGTGGTACTTGCCCGCAGGGTAGACGGACGTGCGGGTCAGCTCCTCCCACAGGCCCCCGTAGCGCGCGCAGATCTCCATGCCGAACTCGATCGGGTCCACGGAGGGGTGCAGGGCCCCGGACGCCTCCAGGTCGAGCAGCTCGCCGCTGATGTTCACCCGGGCCAGGTCCAGGTCGTAGTCGCGCTGCCCGGGGCTGAGCTGCGGGTGCAGGTCACCGGTCTCCGCGTCCACCAGGTACGCGGCGTACGCGCCGGCGTCGCGCCGGAAGAGCGTGTTGGACAGCGAGCAGTCGCCCCAGGCGAAGCCGGACAGGTGCAGCCGCACCAGCAGCACCGCCAGCGCGTCCATCAGCCGGTGCATGGTCGCGGGCCGCATCGTCGTCTCGAACATCGACCGGTACGGCATCGAGCCGCCCAGGTGCCGGGTGATCAGCACCGGCTCCAGCGGCGCGTCCCCCGCGGCGGTGCGCCCGGTGACCACGGCCAGCGGATCGACCGCGGGGATGCCGAGCCGGTCCAGGTCGCGCAGCAGCTCGTACTCGCGCAGAGCCGGGCGCTCGGCGAGCTCCTTGACGGCGATCACCTCGTCGCCGGCGCGGGCGTAGCGAACGACGTGGCGGGAGATGCCGCGCGGCAGAGGCACCAGGTACTCGTCGGGCCACTCCTCCAGGGGGAGGTGCCACGGCAGTTCGAGCAGGAGCGCGGGGTGCTCCGGGTTGGTCGCGCTGATCTGCAGTGCCATGGGCCGTGTGTCCTTGTCTTGCGTCGCGTACTGCCTCGCCGGTGATCGTCACCTCACCTTAGAGCGCGCGCTCTAAGGCCTGAAGTGCCGCTTCACGGACCGGACCGCGGTGCGCGGGCCCGTGCCCGGGCAGCAGCAGGTCACCGGCCAGTCCTTCGAGCACGTCCAGCGAGGCCACGGCACGGGCCCGCTGGTGGTGGAACATGTCAGGCAGCAGCTGCGGACCCTTGGTCCGCGAGGTGGGGTGACCGCTCACCAGGGCGTCGCCCGAGATCACCACCCCGGAGTCCGGGAGGTGGAAGGCGGCGTGTCCGTCGGTGTGGCCGGGCGTGTGCACCGGGACGGGCCGCCCGGGCAGGTCGAGCGGTCCGGCCGCCGGGAACGACTCGGGCGAGGCGACCGGGACGGGGACGGTGCCGCCCGAGCGGATCGCGTGCACGGCCCACGGCAGGACACCGGGCCGCCAGCCGTTCCACAGGACCGTCCCGACACTCACCTGGTGCAGGAACTCCCGCCGGGCGTGCGGCACTTCGGCCTCGTGCAGGTAGACGGGCATGCCGTACGAGGCGCGCAGGTACTCGGCGGAGCCCAGATGGTCGTTGTGGGCGTGCGTGATCAGCACGGCCGTGACCGCCTCCGGTGAACTGCCCACCTCCGCAAGGGAGGTGAGGAGCTGCTCCCGGTCGCCGGGGTAGCCGGTGTCGACCAGGGTGGCGGAGTCGCCCTCCGTGAGGATCACCCAGTTCGTGTTGCTGCCGTGCACCAGATAGGTGCCGTCGGCCACGTGCTGCACGTCCGCCCGCATGGATCGTCCCCGCCCGGTGAGGTACCTGCTCGACGGGGACAGCCAAGCAGATGATCACCGGGGCGGAATCGGCGGGTCCGGGGACTGGGCGCGCCCCGCTCGGAGGAACGAGGCTGCCTCCGGCACCGTCCGCCGGAGGCAGCCCCCGCGCGCGCCTTCGAAGCGGCCGCCTCTCCGCCCCGGCGCACGCCGCCCTCGGTTGTCACTGCACGTCGTGCGGGCGGAACTGGATGCTGATGCGCGGTCCCGTGGCGCGCGTGGACTTGGGGATGGAGTGCTCCCAGGTCCGCTGGCAGGAGCCGCCCATCACGATCAGGTCGCCGTGCCCCAGTGGCCGCCGGACCGTGTCCCCGCCGCGTGCCGGACGCAGCAGCAGGTCACGGGGGGTGCCCACCGAGAGGATCGCGACCATCGTGTCCTGGTGGGCACCCCGCCCGATCCGGTCGCCGTGCCAGGCCACGCTGTCCCGGCCGTCGCGGTAGTAGCACAGCCCGGCCGTGGTGAAGGGCTCGCCCAATTCCTCGGCGTAGCGCGTGGACAGCGCCTCGCGGGCGTCCGTCAGCAGGGGGTGCGGCAGTGCGTCGTCCGCCCCGTAGAACGCGAGCAGTCGCGGTACGTCGACCACGTGGTCGTACATCTTCCGGCGCTCCGCCCGCCACGGCACCTCGGCGGCCAGCTGTTCGAACAGTTCGTCCGAACCGCTCAGCCAGCCCGGCAGCACGTCGATCCAGGCGCCGAGGCCGAGCACGGTACGGCGGACCCCGTCGAGGGGGCCGAGGCGGAGCTCGTCGGTCTGGTCGAAGAGGGAGCCCTGGAGGTGCCTGGTCATGAAATCCAGCGTACCTCTTAATCGAAAAGATGTTCTAGATGAGGCTGCGGCACGGCCGGGTTCGGCGGAGACCTTTCGATACGTTGGTGTATCGGATACATTCCCGTATCGAACGGAGGTCGAACGTGGTGGTGGAGGAGGAGACGACCAGGCGTGTCACCAAGCGCCGCGTCCGCACGCGGGCCAACCTGCTGGACGCCGCCTTCGCGGTGTTCGCCGCCAAGGGCTTCGGGCGGGTCTCGATCGAGGAGGTCTGCGAGGCCGCCGGCTACAGCCGGGGCGCCTTCTACTCGAACTTCGACAGCCTGGACGAGCTGTTCTTCGCCCTGTACCGGCAGCGAGCCGACCTGATCGCCGCCCAGGTCGCCGAGGCCCTGGCCCTGGACGGACCCGAACTCGACGTACCGGCGTCCGTGGACCGGGTCACCGAGGTGCTCCTGCTCGACGTCGACTGGCTGCTGGTGAAGACGGACTTCCTGGTGCACGCCGCACGAGACCCGGCCGTCGCTCACTCCCTGCTGCAGCACCGCGAGCGGCTGCGACGGGCCATCGAGGACCGGCTCGCCCGGGCCACCGGACACACCCCACTGCCCGCCGCGCTCGGCGGCATCGACGGCGCCGCCCGCGCCGTCGTCGCCGCGTACGACGGAGTCACCACCCAACTGCTGCTGGACAAGGACGTCGAACGCGCCCGGGTCTGGCTGGGGCAGTTGCTCACCGCCCTGCTGACCGACGGCAGCGGCACACCCGAACGAGACTCACTCAGACCCCAATGAGAAGGGCAGCGGTCGCCATGGATGCGGACGTCATCGTCGTCGGAGCCGGACTCGCGGGCCTGGTCGCCGCGCACGAACTGACCAGCCGGGGCCGCAGGGTCGCGCTGGTCGACCAGGAGAACGCCGCCAACCTCGGCGGACAGGCGTTCTGGTCCTTCGGGGGGCTGTTCATCGTCGACTCCCCGGAACAGCGGCGCCTCGGCATCAAGGACTCCTTCGAGCTCGCCTGGAACGACTGGCAGGGCAGCGCACAGTTCGACCGGACCGACGACGAGGACTCCTGGGCGGTGCTCTGGGCGCGCGCCTACGTCGAGTTCGCGGCGGGCGAGAAGCGGTCCTGGCTGGAAGGGCACGGCATCAAGTTCCTGCCGACCGTCGGCTGGGCCGAGCGCGGCGACCTGACGGCCCACGGACACGGCAACTCCGTACCCCGCTTCCACATCGCGTGGGGCACCGGCACCGGGGTCGTGGAGCCGTTCGTCGAGTACGCCAAGCAGGCCGCGCGCGACGGGCTGCTCACCTTCCACCACCGCCACCAGGTCGACGAACTGGTCGTCGAGGAGGGCGTGGCGCACGGCGTCCGCGGCACCGTGCTGGCCGAGGACAACTCCCCTCGCGGTGTCGCCTCCAACCGCGACCGCCTGGGCGACTTCGAGCTCACCGCCCGGGCGGTCGTCGTCACCACCGGCGGCATCGGCGCCAACCACGACATCGTGCGCCGCTACTGGCCGGAGCGGCTCGGCACCCCGCCCGCCGAGATGGTCACCGGAGTGCCCGCCTATGTCGACGGCCGGATGCTCGACATCAGCGCGAACGCCGGCGCCCGCCTGGTCAACCGCGACCGCATGTGGCACTACACCGAGGGACTGCAGAACTGGGACCCGATCTGGCCCGGCCACGGCATCCGCATCCTGCCCGGGCCGTCCTCGATGTGGTTCGACGCCCTCGGCCGCCGCCTGCCCGAGCCGTGCCTGCCCGGCTACGACACCCTCAGCACGCTCAAGTACCTGCGCACCACCGAGGACATCGCGGACCACGACCACTCCTGGTTCATCCTCACTCAGAAGATCATCGAGAAGGAGTTCGCGCTGTCGGGCTCCGAGCAGAACCCCGACATCACCGCCAAGGACCGGGCCGGCTTCCTGCGCACGCGGGTGCTCGGAAAGGGAGCCCCCGGCCCCGTGGACGCCTTCCTGCGCAAGGGCGCCGACTTCGTGTCCGCCCCGAACCTGGAGCAGCTCGTCGAGAAGATGAACGCATTGACCGACAAGGCGCTGCTGGACGCCGCCGGGATCCGGCGCCAGATCGAGGCCCGCGATCTCCAGATCGCCAACTCCTACAGCAAGGACGCCCAGGTGCAGGGCATCCGCAACGCCCGCCGCTACATCGGCGACCGCCTCGGCCGCGTCGCGACCCCGCACCGCATCCTCGACCCGGCCGCCGGGCCCCTCATCGGCGTCAAGCTGCACACCCTCACCCGCAAGACGCTCGGCGGCATCCAGACCGACCTCGACTCACGCGCCCTCGGCACCGACGGCAAGCCCCTGGACGGCCTGTACGCGGCGGGCGAGGTCGCCGGCTTCGGCGGTGGCGGCGTCCACGGGTACAACGCGCTGGAGGGCACCTTCCTCGGCGGCTGCCTCTTCTCCGGACGGGCGGCAGGGCGGGCCGCCGCCCGGCAGACGGCCTGACCTGACCGCGACGGCCCGCCTCCCTAACCCTGGAGGAGGCGGGCCAGCACGGCGGCGTGACTCTGCTCGGGGGACTTGGCGGCGGTCAGCAGGGTGACGGCGCCCTTGGCGGCCAACCCCCGCACCCGGTCGAGCAGTTCGATCGCCTCCGGGGCGGCCAGCTCGGCCTCGTAGCGCCGGCCGAACTCCTCGTACGACCCCTCGCCCGCGTGGTACCAGCGGCGCAGCTCGGTAGACGGGGTGAGGGCCTTGGGCCACTCGTCGACACGCGCCGCGTCCTTCGACAGACCCCGCGGCCACAGCCGGTCGACCAGGACACGCACGCCGTCCTCGGGCTCGGGCGGTTCGTAGACGCGGCGCACGCGCACACTCACGGGCGGGCCTTTCTCCGGTGGGCCAAGGTGCCGGGAGCGTATCGCCGTGCTCCGCCGTGTCCGGGTCACGCAACGCGGATACTCCGGAACGGGAGTGCGGGAAGGACCTGGGCGAACCCGTTCCAGACCTGGCTGCGTACGGAGGGCAAGCCGGGGCAGGCCGTAGCACCGGCCGGGCGGTGCCGGCCCAACACGTTCCGGAACCTGACGAGTTCCTCACAAGTATCGGTCAAGGTCGATCCGTGACCGGACACCGACCTTCCGCCGCGCTGCTCGCCGCGTCGCTGCTGCTGACCGGATGCGGCGGCGCGGCGGCGATCTCGGACCACCGGCCCGAGGCCGCCCCGACGACGAGCACGCCCGCGCCCTCCCCGGCGATCTCCGTCGAGGCGGCACCGCGGCACCTGCCCGGCCTGGGGCCGAAGACCCTCGCGCAGGTCCCGTCCCGCGCCCGGCAGGCCGTCGTGGTGACCGGCCGCGGGAAGGACTCCCCGAACTCCACGGTCGTGCTGTACGAGCGCACCGCGGCCGGCTGGCAGGCCGCCTGGGAGAGCCGGCCCGCGCACAACGCGCTCAAAGGCTGGACCGACCATCACCGCGCCGGTGACCTGCGCTCGCCCATCGGGGTCTACACCCTCACCGACGCCGGCGGCCGGCTCCGCGACCCCGGCACCCGGCTGCCGTACGACCGCGGCAGCGGGTTCACCGCGACCGGAACGGGGTTCGAGGGGGAGCCGCTGGCCGGATCCTTCGACTACGTGATCGCCGTCAACTACAACCGCAGGCCCGGGACTTCACCCCTGGACTGGACCCGCCCGCTCGGCGCCGGCCGCGGCGGCGGCATCTGGCTGCACGTCGACCACGACGGCCCCACACAGGGCTGTGTCAGCATCGCCAAGAAGCACATGAGGGAACTTCTGCTGGCGCTCGACCCCGACCTCCACCCCGTCGTCGTCATGGGCGACGCCAAGTCCCTGGCCCGCTGAGCCCGCAGAGGTCTCCCGAACCGCTCAGGATCCGCCGCGTGTGCGCACATGTGCTGGTCGCCGAGGACGACGAGATGCAGGCCGAACTCATACGCCGCTCCCTGCTGGCGGAGGGTCACACCGCCACGGTCGTCCACGACGGACGGGCCGCCCTGGACGCCGACCCGCTGCGGATGCGGCAGGCGCTGGGCAACCTGGTGTCCAACGCCCTGCGCCACACGCCCGCGGGCGGCAGCGTCACGCTGGGCGCGCGCCGCGACGGCGACTTCGTCCTGCTGGAGGTCACCGACGACGGCAGCGGCATAGCACCGGACGATCTGCCGAACCTCTTCGACCGGTTCTGGCGCGCGGAGAAGTCCCGCAGCCGTCGCACCGGCGGCAGCGGCCTCGGCCTGCCGATCGTCCGCCACCTCGTCGCCGCCCACGGCGGAACGGCCGACGCGGCCAGTGAGCCCGGTGCCGGCAGCGTCTTCACGCTGCGGCTGCCGGGCGCGGCCGGGCAGGACGGGGCACCGGGGGAACCGTCCGCGTCCGTCGCTCCGGCGCCGTAGCGGTCGCTCCGATTCCGCTCGCGTTGAACGGGTACCCCGTCTCCGCGACGGCAAAGAGGGAGGTCAGGACATGAGCACAGCGGACGACCTGCCAGTCGTGAAGACACTCGAGGAAGTCGCCGATCTGGTCGAGCGGCACCACGGCCTCTACGTCCGCTGGTCCCGCGGCCCCGAGGTCGACCTCGCCGACGCCTCCAGCACGGACGACCTGACGGGCGTACGCATGTCGGGGCTGTCGGCGAACCCGCTCGACGTCGAGGAGTGGTGGGACGGGCGGCCCGTGGAGGTGTGGGTCGCCCGCCGTCTGTACGACTACTCGCATCTGCCGCACGAGAAGGGCCCCGGGGTGTACCCGTGGGTCCTCAGGGGCCGGGAGACGGGCCGGGGGCCCGACAACGAGCCGCTGGTCGCGAACGTCCGGCCGATGTGCCGGCTCGCCGCAAGGACGATCGACGAGGCGCGCGACACAGTGGACCGCCAGGACACTTCCTGGGGTCCACTGCGCCGCCCCGGCCGCTGACGCGGCCCCGTCTCACCCGGAGTTCCTCCGGGAGCCCGCGCGCCGCCTCAGCGCACGGCGTTCGTTCTCGCTCGTCCCGCCCCAGACACCCAGGGTCTGCCCGGTGTCCAGCGCCCACTGCAGGCACTGCTCCCGGACCGGGCAGCGCCGGCAGACGGCCTTCGCCTGCTCCTGCTGCACCAGCGCCGGGCCGGTGCTGCCGATCGGGAAGAAGAGATCGGGGTCCTCCTGGCGGCACGCGGCATGGTCTCGCCAGTTGTCCATGAAATGTCACCTGCGATCGAAAGTCGTGTGCCCTCGGGATTTCCTTACTCGTTTCCGGGTCACCTGTCGATGCGTGGGTGAAACAACCGAGTCCTGTGCGACGCGAGGCCGGTGCGGCACGAACGCGGTGAAAAGCGGCCGAAGGGCGCGGTCGAAAGACGTGGCCGGGAGGCGCGCTCACTGCTCGCGGACGCCCCACGGGGAGTCGTAGGCGGTCAGCAGATCCAGGAAGGGCCGGGCCGGGAAGGCCTCCGGGCCGAGGACGCCCGCGCCGGTCCAGGCGCCGGTGGCGAGGAGTTCCAGGGCGACGACCGGATTGACGGCGGTCTGCCAGACCACCGCCTGACAGCCGTACTCCGCCATGGACCACTGGTTGTCGACCACGTGGTACAGGTACACCTCGCGCGGCGCCCCGTCCTTGACGCCCCGCACCCAGGTGCCCGCGCAGGTCTTGCCCCGCATCCGCTCACCCAGCCTCGCCGGGTCCGGCAGACACGCGGCCACGACGTCCCGCGGCGAGACGGCGACCGGACCGGCGGCGCTCGGCACGGTCACCGGGTCGGTGCGGTCCAGGCCCAGCAGGTGCAGCGTCCGGAGCGTTTCGATGAACTCCCGGCCCAGCCCGTACTTGAAGGTGACGCGGCGCGCGCCGACCCAGCGCGGCACGAGCAGCACCTCCTCGTGCTCCACGTTCACGCACTCCACCGGACCGATGCCCTCGGGGAAGTCGAAGACCTCGGGCTCGCTGAACGGTTCCGTGGTGAACCACCCCCGGTCGGCTTCGTAGACGACCGGCGGGTTGAGACATTCCTCGATGGTGGTCCAGATGCTGAAGGAGGGCGCGAAGCCGTAGCCGTCGACCGTCAGGTTCGCGCCGTCGCGGATACCGATCTCCTCGATCTCGTCGAAGAGTTCGTCGGCCGCGTACCGGGCGAAGACGTCCGACAGACCCGGTTCCACCCCCATGCCGACGAGCGCCAGAACGCCCGCCTTCTCCCACTCCTGCGCCTGCGCGAACTGGTCGTCGCCGAGCTTCACCCCGCACTCCTGGTACGGCCGCTCGGCGTGCGGGCGAGACAGCGACATCGCCATGTCCAGATAGGTGGCGCCCGCCGTGCGGGCGGCCCGGAACAGCGGCATCACGAAGCGCGGGTCGGTGGCGTTCAGGAGGACGTCGCAGCCGTGCCGCCCAAGCAGCGCCGCCACGGCCGCCTCGTCGCCGGCGTCCACGCGCTCGGCCAGGAAGCGGCTCCCGTCGTCGCCGAGGGCCGCTACGGCCGCCTCGGCGCGGGCCGGGTCGTAGTCGGCGACCACCATCGTGTCGAAGAACGGACGCCGGGCCGCGATCCGGGTGATGGCGGTGCCCACACCACCGGCTCCCACGAGCAGTACACGCATGACAAGAACTCCATCGGTCGAGGTCGACGAGTGGTCGAGAGAGCGGGCCCGGAAGCGATCCAACGCCGTCGGCCCGCGTAAGGTCAATGGCGTTGGCATAAGGCCGCGGGAGGAGACGACAGCCGTGCCGAAACCAGTGGTTTCCGAGGAGAAGCGGCGCCGGCGCCGGCCCACCCGGAGCGGCACCGTGCTGTCCGAGGCGCTGATCGTGGAGACCGCGCTGCGCATGCTGCGCGAGCACGGCAGCGCGGGCCTCACCGCCCGCCGCCTCGGCCTCGCCCTGGACGCCGACCCGTCCACGCTCTACCGGTACTTCCGCGGGATGGACGACCTGACCCTCGCCATCGGCGACGCGCTCCTCGGCCAGGCGCTCGAGGGCTGGCGGCCGACGGGGGAGTGGCGGGCGGATCTGCGCGCCGTCGGACTGCGCATCCACGCCGAGTACGTCGCCCACCCGCAGGCCGCGCTGCTGACCACCAGCCGGGTCACCGGCCGCGCCAACGAACTGGCCGCCGACGAGGCGGTCCTGGACCTCCTGCGCCGGGCCGGGTTCCCGCTGCCGGACACCGTGCGGATCTACCACGCCTTCATCGACCAGACCCTGGCCTTCGCCGCCCTCGACGCCGCCTCGCTCGCCCTGCCGAGCGACTCGCTCCACGCCGACGAGGACGTGTGGCGCTCGACCTACGCCCGCCTGCCCCGCACCACGCATCCCCGCATCGCCGAGGCGGCACCTCTGCTGGCCACCCGCATGGTGACCAGCGCCTATCCGACGGCCCTGGACATGCTCCTGGACAGTGCCGAGGCCCAGCTCCAGCGGTACGCCGAGGGCCTGTCCGGCGGATCAGGTCGCAGGAAATGCGCGGCGCCTCGTCGACGCAGGTGAGCGGGGCCTGGTGCGTCGAGCTGCAGGGCGGAGGAGGGCGTCGACGCGATGGGGGTCCCCCCGCTCGAGCGAGGTCGAGAGTGGGGGAGTCGGCAACCGACGACAACGCCGCAGATCGGCGTGCCAGGCCCCGCGTCTGCGGCATGATCCGCCGGACAGGCCCTAGCTGCGCAGCGTCTCGGCGGCGGCCGCCACCACCGCCTCGGCCACGGCGGCCAGCGCCGGTGAGTCCAGCTTCCACTGCTGCCAGTACAGCGGTACGTCGACCGGGCGGTCCGGCGCCAGGGGCACGAGGCGGCCCTCGCGCAGCAGCCGGTCCGCCTGCACCTCGGGCACCAGACCCCAGCCCAGGCCCGCGGCGACGGCTTCCACGAAGCCCTCCGAGGTGGGCACGGAGTGCCGTACCGCGCTCGCCCCGCCCCTGCCCCGCCGCAGCCGCCGGACGAACGCGTCCTGGAGGTCGTCGGACCGGTCGAAGGTCATCACGGGCGCATGCGCCAGGGCTTCCCGCAGCGGTCCTGCGAGATGCCGCTCGGCGAACTCCGGGCTGGCCGCCGCGATGTACCGCATGCGCCCCAGGGGCCTTACGGAGCACCCCGCCACGGCGTCGGGCGACGAGGTCACCGCGGCCATCACCCGGCCCTCCCGCAACAGCTCCGCCGTGCGCGTCTCGTCCTCGCGGCGCAGCTCGAAACAGAGCCGCGGTTCCTGCGGGACGCGGCTCAGCGCGCCCAGAAACCACGTCGACAGGGAGTCCGCGTTCACCGCCACCGACACCAGGGTCGGCTCGTCGTCCCCGCGCATGCCGAGCTCGGCCCGCGCGTCGCGCTCCAGCCGGGCCAGCTGCCGGGCGAACCGCACCACGACCTCGCCGGACTCCGTCGGCCGCACCGGTTTGGTGCGCACCAGCAGCACCCGCCCCGTGCGCTGCTCCAGCGCCTTCACCCGCTGACTCACCGCGGACGGCGTCACGTGCAGGGCGGCCGCCGCCGCGTCGAACGTGCCCTCGTCGACCACCGCGAGCAGGGTCCGCACCTGATCCAGCGGAAGTTCGGTCATCATCACGACAGCTAATGGTACGTAAGAATCTTTAGCTGTACAGGCACTGATCGTTTCCCTAGCGTCGACGTCATGACCGCCTCCCTGACCGCCGCGGCCGCCGGCTTCGGCACCGGCCTCTCCCTCATCGTCGCCATCGGCGCCCAGAACGCCTTCGTCCTGCGCCAGGGGATCCGCCGGCACGCGGTCCTCGCCGTCGTCGGCATCTGCGCCCTGTCCGACGCCTTGCTCATCGCCCTGGGCGTCGGCGGCGTCGGTGCCGTGGTGACGGCGTGGCCGGGGGCGCTGACCGCGGTCGGCTGGGTCGGCGGCGCGTTCCTGCTCGGCTACGGCGCCCTCGCCGCCCGTCGCGCGTTCCGGCCGGGCGACGCCCTGCACACCGAGGGCGAGGCGGAGGGGTCGGTCCGGCGAGCCGTGCTGACCTGTCTGGCGATGACGTGGCTCAACCCGCACGTCTACCTCGACACCGTGTTCCTGCTCGGCTCCGTCGCCGCCGACCGCGGTCCGCTGCGCTGGACGTTCGGACTCGGCGCGGTGCTCGCCAGTCTGTGCTGGTTCACCGCGCTCGGCTTCGGCGCCCGGCTGCTCGGCCGTTTCCTGACCAGGCCGGCCGCCTGGCGGGTCCTGGACGGCCTGGTCGCCGCCACCATGATCGCCATGGGCCTCATGCTCGTCATCGGAGCCTGAAGGGCCAGAGGAGCATGACAGGCCGGACAGGCCGGACAGGCCTGCGGCGGAACTGAGCATGCGGATCCCGGACGCCCGGCCGGTGCTGCGATAGTGATCCCCGGTCCGAAAGATGTAACGAGCAACCAGGAAGTCCGTGGACACCAGCGAGAGCAGCAGCGAACCCCAGACGGCGCCGGACGAGGGCAAGCAGAGCGCCCGGCGCGGCTGGCGCCGCTGGGCCATGGACACCCGCCCCCTGCGCCGGCCCGCCTACCGCCGCCTGTGGTCGTCGACGATCGTCACGGCCGTCGGCAGCCAGCTCACCGCCGTCGCCGTGCCCAAGCAGATCTACGACATCACCGGCTCGTCGGCCTGGGTCGGCGCCGCCGCCCTCGCCGGGCTGCTGCCCCTGATCGTGTTCGCGCTGTGGGGCGGGGCGATCGCCGACAGCATGGACCGGCGCAAACTGCTCCTGATCACCAACAGCGGCATAGCCGTGACGTCCGTCCTGTTCTGGCTCCAGGCCGCCACCGGGCTGGACTCGGTGGCCGTCCTGATGGTCCTGCTCGCCGTCCAGCAGGCGTTCTGGGGTCTGAACGCACCGGCGCGCACCGCGTCCATCGCCCGCCTGGTCCCCGAGCAGGAGATGGCCGCCGCGAACGCCCTGGGCTCGACCGTCATGCAGACGGGGCAGGTGGTGGGCCCGCTGCTCGCCGGCGTCCTCATCCCCGTCATCGGCCTGCCCGAGCTGTACCTCATCGACGCCCTCGCGCTGTGCGTCACGGTCTGGGCGGTCCACCGGCTGCCTCCGCTGCCGCCCCTCGCCGCCACCGGGCCGGGCCCGCGCCGGGCGGGCGTGCGGGAGATCGCGGCCGGCTTCCGCTACATCTCCCTGCACAAGGTGCTGCTGCTGTCCTTCCTCGCCGACATCATCGCGATGGTCTTCGGCATGCCCCGCGCCCTGTTCCCGCAGCTCGCCTCCGAGACGTACGCCCCCTACGGCGAAGGACTCGCCCTCGGTCTGCTCTTCGCGGCGATCCCCATCGGCGCGGTGATCGGCGGCCTGTTCTCCGGCACGTTCTCCCGTGCCCGCAGGCACGGCTGGATGGTCATCGGCGCGGTCGTCGCCTGGGGCGCCGCCATCACCGGGTTCGGCCTCAGCGACAGCCTGTGGCTCGCCGTGGTCTTCCTCGCCCTGGCCGGGGTCGCCGACATGGTCTCCATGGTCTTCCGCGGGGCGATCCTGCTGTCCGCCGCGACCGACGAGATGCGCGGCCGTATGCAGGGCGTCTTCACGGTCGTGGTCGCGGGCGGCCCCCGCCTCGCCGACGTCCTGCACGGCTCGGCGGGCTCCGTCTTCGGCGCCCGCACGGCGGTCGCGGGAGGCGGGATCCTGGTGATGGTCGTGATGCTGAGTCTGGCCTTCGCGGTGCCGGCCCTGCGCCGGTACCGCATCTGACGTCCTACAGGGCGCTCCGCCTGCCCGTCGTGTACTGCTCCATGAGCTTTCCCCGGGTCGTCTCCAGCCGGTGCGCGAGGATCTCGGCGACGGACCGCACCAGGATCATGCCGAGCTGCGCGTCCTCCTCGCACAGCCCGAGCACCGCCGCCGCGTCGAACTCGTGTGCGCGGACCGGGCTGAAGGCCTCCGCGCCGAAGTCCCACCGGTACGGCGGGAACAGCCAGGACCAGCCGAGCAGGTCGCCCGCGCCGAGGCCGGCGACGGTCACCCGCCGCTGCGCCGTCACCTGCTGGGTGAGGGAGACCGCCCCCGAGCGGATGACCCAGAAGCGGTCGGCCGTGCCGCCCGCCTCGAAGATCCGGGCGTCCTCGGGGAAGGCGACCTCCTTCGCGAGCGACATCAGGCGCTGGCGCTGGGGTGACGGAAGGGCGGTGAGCAGTTTGATCGCTTTGGTCATGACGCGGGGCTCCTCGCCGGCGATGGATTCCGGTTTTTCCCTACGCCCATTTCAGCGGCTGCCGCCGCCCCGGGCACCTCGGAGGACCGAGGAATCGCACCGGGGAAGCCGCTGGGCCCTGCGTGCCATGGGGTGCCGAGGACAGAAAAAAGCCCTGGCTGGACGGGGGAGACCAGCCAGGGCCGTTCAGGGTGGCGCTCGGAGGACGGTGACGTTCGACTCCGCGACCACGTATGAATGAACCGTAAACCATCCCTGGGCCCTGTGCGCAACCCGATTCGGGTCACGTGACCTGTTTCACTCTGTCTTCACGCGAAGTCCCGTGCCGCGACCCTGATCGTCTCCAGCCGGGAGTCGGCGGCGTCCGGAAGGTTCATGCCCGCCTCCAGGCCGGTGACCAGATAGCGCAGCACGGGCTCCGTCAGCCGCTCGCCCGGCAGGACGGCGGGAATCCCCGGCGGATACGGCGTGATCATCTCCGCCGCGACCCGGCCGGCGGCCTCGGACACCGGCACGTTCTCGGCCGGGCCGAAGAACGCGTCCCTCGGCAGACAGGCCTGTGTCATCCGCAGCTCGGGCGGCGAGGGCACCTCCACGCGCGGGGCCGGGCGCAGTTCCGTCGCGGCGTCGGCCAGGTCCTTGAGCGCGGCGAGCAGCTGGCCGGCCGTCTCTCTGTCGTCGGCGTGGGTGAGCTGCGCGCCGATGCGACGATGGTCCGTCAGGTGCATGTCGATGTCGCGGTGTTCGCGCAGCCAGTCGGCCGCCTGGTACCCGGTGATACCGAGCGCGTCGATGTCGATGACGCAGGGCAACGGGTCCATGTCCATGGCCAGCCCCGCTCCGCAGAAGTCGTCGCGGTCGTTGACGTGCATCCCGTCGATCCCCTCGACGGCGGCCCGCACCTCGGCGGCCACCTCCAGCGCGCCGCCCATCAGCTCCCGGCCGTGCAGGGCCATCTGGCGCCGCCAGCCGTCGAGCCCGGCGTACAGCAGCACCGACGGGCTGGTGGTGCCCAGCAGGTCGGAGCGCATCTGCAACAGGTCCGCCGGGACGAGATCGCCCTGCAGATGGAAGACCGACCCCTGCTCCAGCCCGCTGCCCATCTTGTGGATGCTGGTCACGCAGATGTCGGCGCCCGCGTCCATGGCCCAGGACGGCAGATCGGGATGGAAGGGCAGATGCGCCCCCCACGCCTCGTCCACGATCAGCGGGACCGAACGGCGGTGACAGAGCTCGGCGACCGCCCCCAGGTCCGCGCAGGTGCCGTACGGCGTCGGACTGGTGATCAGAGCGCCCTTCGCGTCGGGATGGGCCTCGAACGCCTCCTCGAAGGCCGCGGCGGACGGCGGATGAGCCAGATGCCGCTCCGCGTCCCATCGGGGTTCGACCCAGACCGGCTCGATCCCGGACAGGATCAGCCCCGACACGACCGACTTGTGGGCGTCCCGCCCGATCAGCAGCTTCTCGTGCGGGCCCGCCACGGCCAGCATCGCCGCCTTGACGGACAGCGAGCTCCCGCAGGTCGTGAAGAACGTGCGGTCGGCGTGCACCGCATCGGCCATGAGCTCCTCGGCCCGTTCCAGCACGCGCCCCCGGGTGAGCCGGTCGTCCAGGCCGCCCGTCGCCAGCACGTCGCCGAGGAACACCGCGTCACCGAGCACCTCACGCACCGCGGGATCGGCGCCCCGGGCCTGCTTGTGACCCGGGGGCGTGAACGACATCCGCTCCTTGCGGTGGTAGTCGGCCAGGGCTTCCAGAACAGGTGCGCGCGTGTGATCAGCTGACATGCGCCACGGGTTCCCGACCCCGCGGCCGTCAATCCGCCGGCTCCGCAGGGCCGCTCACCCCTGCGCCGCGTGCCGGCCCGGCGTCAGGATCTCGTCGAGCACCCTGACCACGGTCTCGTACGCCAGAGTCCGCACGGCCGCGTCATGGGCGGCCTTGTCGTCCTGGTCCGCCCGGCGCAGGTCGTCGCTGCGGGTGCGCCAGTTCCGTTCCTCCTCCGCCGCACAGGCCCGGGCGCGTTGGATGCGTCGCAGCAGTTCGTCTGAGTCCACCACATCGGTCATGCCTTCCGCGTACCCGCTCCGGGCGCGGCAATGGCCCCAGTTCCCGTCGGCACGAGAGGTTTGGCATGCCGGGGAGAGGTGAGCCGGAAGAGAGAGACCTGCGGAATGTCACGCAGCGTGACGCGGAATCCGCTGCGGCCGGATCGGCCGACCGCCGGTCGAGCGATGTGCCCGCAAAGTGTCCGCGCCCGTCCGCCGGACCGCGGGCGGCACCGGGCGCGGCTTCGTTTCTTCAGTGATCCAGGGAGCTACAGGGATGTGCGAGGAGCACAGGATCGAATTCGTCCTCCAGTCATCGTCCGTGGCGGACCGGCGCGGGCGCCAGCGGCCGTGCAAACCGGCCGAGGCGCGCAGGGCGGTCGAGCGGGCCGTGACCGAACGCTGCCGCGCCACCCACACGCCGTGCGACGCGGACACACTGTCCGATGCCCTGCTCGTCGCCTCGGAACTCGCCACCAACGCGATTCTGCACGGTGGCGGCATCACGGACTTCCACGTCGACGTGGTGGGGCCCGGCGTGCGCGTGTCGGTGAGCGACCGCAGTGACGAACTGCCGGTGGTCAGGGCGCCGGTGGACCCGCGCGGGCGCCGACGCGTCGGCGGCCACGGCTGGCCGATCGTCTGCCGGCTGTCCCGCGACGTCCGGGTGACCGACCTGCCCTCGGGCGGGAAGTGCATCACCGCCGTGGTGCCCCTGTTCTGAAGACTTTTTCGGAACCGGAGTTTGCACCAAGGGGGGCAGGGCAGACGCAATTTCGTGCTTCGGACCGGAGGCGCGCCAGCGGGAGCGGTATGGCTGCTCCGGGGCCCTTCCAGGTCATCCGGGCAGCGCCTTTCCCTCCCGCGGTAATGACCTGAGACGACCGTTCAGGAGCGATTCCGCATGCTCATCGACATGTCGACAAACCGTCCCGGCGCCCCCACTCGGCAGACCGCTCCCCCCCGGCGCCGACACGACGACGCCCCCGACACGACCACCCTCTTCACCCGGCTGGCCGCCCTGGACGACGGCCCCGAGCGCGACGCCATCCGCGACGAGCTCGTCAACGCCTGGCTGCCCATGGCCCACCGGATCGCCGGACGGTTCCGCGACCGCGGGGAGTCGATCGAGGACCTGCGCCAGGTGGCCGCCCTCGGTCTGGTGAAGGCGATCGACCGGTTCGAGCCGGAACGGGGTGCCTTCGAGAGCTACGCCGTGCCGACCATCACCGGAGAGGTCAAGCGGCACTTCCGGGACCGGATGTGGGCGCTGAGGGTGCCCCGCCGGGTCCAGGAACTGCGCAACAAGGTGCGAGTGGCCCGCCGCGAGCTGACCCAGAGCCCCGGTTCGGCCGAGCCGTCGGCCGCCGACATCGCCGCCCACACCGGACTGACCGAGGACGAGGTCACCGCGGGGATGGAAGCGCTCGAAAGCTTCAGCACCCTGTCGCTGGACGCCGAGCTCTCCGCAGGCGACGACGGCTACAGCCTCGCCGACACCCTGGGCTCGTCCGACGCCTCGTACGACGTGGTCGTCGACCGCGAGTCCGCCAAGGAGGGCCTGCGCCGACTGCCCGAACGGGAGCGGGCCATCCTCTACATGCGCTTCTTCGAGGACATGACCCAAAGCCGCATCGCCGACCAGCTCGGCATCTCCCAGATGCACGTCTCCCGGCTGATCAGCCGAAGCTGCGCCCGGGTGCGCGACGAGGCGCTGGGCCGGCGGACGAACCTGCGCGGCCCCGGTGGCCGGGCGGTCTGAGGGAACGAGGGTGAGAGGGATGCTCACGCCTCATCCGGCCTTTCTGCGCCGGCTCGTCGAGGAGTACGAGTCGCTGCGGGCCCAGGAGGCCGCACGCGGCCCGGCGCCGCCGAGCCCGCGGTCCCTCGACCTCGCCTACACGCTGTGCGTGTCGACCGGCACGCGGGACGTGCGGCTGGCACTGGACGCGGCACGCCGCGTGCTGGGGGCGGTACCGGAGTCCGGGTCCGGACCACTGACCGAATGACAACGCTGACCGAATGACAACGCCCGCATGACGTCGCACCGCCGGACGGTGGTGCGCGTGCGGAGCGCGAAGAACTGATCAAAGCGGCTGCGGGACGCCACGCGCGACCCGCAGCCGCTCGGTCGCGGCAGACGTGACCGAGGGGATACGGCGGTCGTGATCCACGACCGCGCGCCGTGGAACACCACGTGACGCGCCGGGTGTGTCCACCCGCGACCAGGGCATGCGGATTTCAGGAGGACTGACATGAGCACGAGTGCCACAGCGCGAACCGCCCGGACGGACGCCCGCCGGGTCGCGAACGGCTCGGCGCGGGAAGGAGCCGCGCGCGCGGGACTGACCGCGCGGGGGGTGATCTACCTGCTGGTCGGTCTCCTGGCCCTGCAGATCGCCTTCGGCGAGGGCGAGCGGCAGGCCGACCGCGGCGGTGCGCTGGCGGAGCTCGCCGACAAGCCGTTCGGCGCGGTGCTGCTGTGGGCGCTGGGTATCGGCCTGGTCGGCATGGCGCTGTGGCGGCTGTCCGAGGTCCTGTTCGGTGCGGTCGGGCCGGACGGCCGCAAGGCGAAGAAACGACTGCTGTCCGCTGCGCGGTGCGTCTTCTACACGTTCGTCGCCTACTCCGTGCTGTCCTTCGCCGCCGGATCGGGCGGCGAAGGATCCAGCGACAAGCAGTCCAAGGACGTCACCGCCCGGCTGCTGGAGGTCCCCGGCGGGCAGTGGCTGGTGGGCGCGGCCGGCGCCGGGATCGCCGTCGCCGGTGTGTGGATCGCCGCGCGGGCGTTGATGCGCAAGTACCACGACAAGCTCAAGTTCGGCGCGATGACCCGGCGGACCCGACGGCTGGTCGACATCACGGGCATGGGCGGCGGCGCGGCGCGTGGCGCGGTGTTCGCCGCGGCGGGTGCCTTCGCCGTGCGTGCCGCGGTCGACTACGAGCCCGACAAGGCGAAGGGCCTCGACGACACTCTCCGCTCGTTCGCCGACACCCCGCTCGGGCCGTGGCTGCTGGTCTGCGTGGCGGCCGGGCTCGTACTTTTCGGACTGTTCTCCTTCGCGATGGCCCGCTGGCGCCGGGTCTGAGGAGCGCCACCGGGTTCCGGGACGCGGCACGGGGTCTGAGATCCGGCACACGGGGAACACGGACCGGATGAACGAACCCGAGCTTCCGCCCGACGGCCGGCCCGTGGACGTCTACCTCGACCTGCTGCGTGTCCGCATGGACACGGAGGACTACCGCCTCCTGCTCAGCGTGGTCGAACCAGTTCTGCGGGCGATAGAGGAACAACGCCTGCCCGCGCTCGACTTCGCCCTTGACGAGGCGCACGCGGAAGGGCTCCCCCAGGAGGTTCGCGACGAGGCCGCGCTGGTCATCGCCACCGCGGTCACGGGCCGACTGGACAACGAGGTGATCGAGCTGAACATCGAGGACACCGGCCCGGTCCGCGTGGTCACCGACGCGGTCACCGCGTCCGACCCGGTGCGCCTCGGCGAGATCGCCGACTACATCCGCGAACGACAGCAGATGAACGACGAACTGCGCGGCATCGCCGCGGTGAGCGACCTGCCGACGGACATCTGACCCGGCGCCCCGCCGTCACCGCCGGGGCGCCGCGACAGGCGCCTTCAGCGGCCGGGCCAGGCCCGTCACCGACTCGTCCAGGCGTTGCAGATGACGTAGCACGCGATCGGTGACCCTGCCGTACCGGGGCGTGCCCGGCACGTCCGGCTCCAGGAGCGAGGCGATGCTGGAGCCGGTGATCTCGATCTCGACGGCGGCCTGCGGGTCGGCGACGTGCGCGGCGATCGCCCCGATGTTGTGCGCGATGCGCCGCCCGGCCCGGCGCAGCCTCGGGTCCGCCGCGATCGAGGGATGGGTCGGCAGGAGCTCGGCCGTCGCCGCCAGCGACCGCGCGTGGTAGGCGCAGGTCTCGAGCAGCGCGACGACGTAACGAGCCGTGTCCCGGCGGGCCCGCAGCGGCGTGACCGGGTGGGTGAGCGGCTGGGTGGCGGCGCGCAGGTCGGCCAGCGCCTGGTCGAGGTCGCGTGCCTTGTCCAGCAGGTCGGCCGCCGGGCCGCCGCTGAGCTGGTCCACGGCCGCCTCGGTGACGTCGGCCAGCCGGTCCAGGACGGTGACCAGCAGGTCGTTGGTACGGCGGTCCGTGCGCACCGGCAGCACGAACGCCGCCGCGACGATTCCGCAGGCCGCGCCGAGCGCCGTCTCCGCGACCCGCAGCAACAGCACCGAGGGGCTGTAGGTGTGCAGGAGGGTGTAGAGCACGCCCAGCGCCGCGGTGACGAAGAAGGACATCAGCGTGTACGAGAAGGGCGCGGTGTAGAACATCGCGAACACGCACAGCAGCACCAGCGCGAACGCCGTCCACGTGTGCTGCCCGACCAGCCCCGCCAGCACGATGCCGGCCACCACGCCGAACACGGTGCCCAGCAGTCGCCGGTAGCCCTTGACCATGATCTCGCCCGTGGACGCGGTGTTGAGGAACACGATCCAGCAGGCCAGCACCGCCCAGTACCAGCGCTGGCTGGAAAGGAACTCCCCGCCGACGATGGCCAGCGAGGACCCCACGGAGACCTGCACCGCGGCCCGGGTGGTCGGCCGCCGCAGCCCGGTGGGTTCCTCCTCGTCGCTGTCGTCCTCGCCGGCGTCGATGGCGGCGTCCTCGGCGTCCAGCTCCTCGCGCGAACGGGCCGTGGACGGAGTGTCGTCCGAGTCGTCCTGGGGTCCCTCCAGCGCGATCCGCAGGCCCAGCACCGCCCGGGCGGCCTCGCCGATGCCCCGGAAGACGTCCTGGACGGCGGCCGAGGCGGGCGGCAGGTTCTCCTCGTCGCGGTACCCGAGGAGCCGGTTGCGCACATGGGACAGGGCCGTGCCGGACCCTTCGGCGACGGGCCGCAGCACGAGCATCCGCAGCGCCTGGAGATCGCGGCCCAGGGTGGCGGTCGCCTCGTCCCGCACCGGCAGATGGCCGCCTGCCGGGACGGGGGCGCCCGGCAGATGCAGGGTCAGGGTGGACGCCCGCTCCGCGCTGCGCGCGGTCAGCAGCAACAGGCCCAGCCGCTCGGCGGCGATCTCGGCGTCCGCGACACGGCGCTGTACCAGCCGGGCCGTGGCCTCGTCCGAGGTGCCCTCCTCCAGCCGGCCCTGGATCATCATCGCCGTCTCGTGCAGGCGGGCGGTGCCGCTGCGCACGTCCTCCAGCGCCTTCTCCACCTCGTCCGGCCCGGCGTCGAGCAGTTCGAGCTGCGCGGACACCAGCTGGGCCAGCCGGGCGCGGAAGGCCTCGCGCAGCCGCCCCAGCAGGTGCGCCGGCGTCTCGGGCACGAGCACGAAGCGCACCAGGCCGCTGCTGAGGAAGGCGACGAGGATGGCGCCGTACAGCTCGGGTAGTCCGGAGACGGTGGCGCCGACGAACAGGGACAGGAAGTAGACCTGGAACCCGATCAGCCCGAGCGCGGTGCCGCGGTCGCCGAACCGGCGGCCGTAGACGGCGCTGAAGATGAGGGCGACGAAGAAGAGGTCGCCGGCCACCACATGCGAGCTGAGAAGCGCGCCGAGCGTCACCGACGTCAGCGCCACCGGCAGGCCCAGCGCGAGCGTCACGGCCTGCGGCCCGCGCTGCTTCTCGCGGATGGCGAAGGTCGCGACCATCGCCGCCATGGCCCCCGCCACCAGACGCGTGACGTCGACGTCCAGGAAGCTGAGCACGGCCAGCGTGAGGGCGATCGCGCCCACGGTCCGCAGACCGGCGGTCAGTCTCAGCAGGCCCGGATCGGACGCGGCGACGCCGTCCCGCAGCCGTGCCCACACCGAACGTCCCGCTGCCTTCACGCCGCCGTACTCACTCCCGTGTCACGTCATGATCTCCGCCCTCAGCATGACACGGAGGGGTGAGGCTCACCGGTCCCGGGTCTCGGCGAGCGTGTGCGCCACCAGGGCGTTGGCGTGGCCGTGCCCCAGGCCGTGCTCGGTCTTGAGCCAGGTGACCAGTTCCCTGTGCCGGGTCAGCGGCGAGGAGCGGATGATCTCCAGCCACTCGGCGACCGGCCGGCCGTACTTCTTCTCTATCGAGGGGAAGTAGCTCGCGGGGCCCTTCACGGTCTCGGCCATGGCGGTGTCGTCCTTTCACTGTGACGTCGTGCTGTCCCTCCTGTGACCGCCGACCGGTCGGAAACTGATCGGCGGTCAGGAGTGAAGCACGTCACACGCGCACCGGTGTCACCGGTCCTGCCGCTCGGTCCCCTCCACGTGCGCCCGCACCTGTTCCGGCGTCAGATACGCGTTCGTGTACTCGAAGTCCTTCAGCTTGGCGGCCTTGCGGGCCTGGAAGCCGGTACGGACGAAGTCGTCCCCGGCGACGGCGTTCAGCACCCAGTTCGTCATCACGCGCGTCTTGGCGACGTTGGTGCGCAGCGCCGACCAGTGATAGCCGCGGGCCACGGCCTGGGCGGGCAGACCACGCAGCTCGATGCCGAGCGGCTTGGACACGGCGTCCTTGCCGCCGAGGTCGACGACCAGGCCGAGGTCCTTGTGCACGTACGGCTTCGTCGTGCCGCCGCGCAGCGTGGCGATGACGTTGTCGGCCACGTGCTTGCCCTGCCGCAGGGCGTGCTGGGCCGTGGGCGGGCACACCGCGCCGTCCTCGCCCTTGGCCTCGTCGGGCACCGCGGCGGCGTCGCCGAGCGCGAACACACCGTCGTGGCCCGGCAGGTTCATGTCGGCGGTGACCGCGAGCCGGCCCCGGACCGTCTCCGCGCCGAGCGTGGCGATGAGCGGGCTGGCGACCACGCCGGCGGTCCAGATCAGGGTCCGGGTGGGCACCACCCGGCCGTCGGTGAACGTGACCTCCTCGGGGCCCGCCTTGGCGATGGAGACCCCGAGCGAGATCTCGATGCCCCGCCTGCGCAGGATCTCCTGGGCGCTGCGGCCCAGCTTGTCGCCCAGCTCCGGCATCAGCTTCGGCGCGATGTCGATCAGGTGCCACTTGATGAGCCCCGGGTCCAGCCGCGGGTAGCGCTTGACGGCGGCGTGCGTGAGGCGTTGCAGACAGGCCGCGGTCTCGGTGCCGGCGTAACCGCCGCCGACCACCACGAACTGCAGCCGCGAGGCCCGCTCCGCCGGATCCTCACTGGCGTCGGCGAGGTCCAGCTGGGAGATCACGTGGTCACGGACGTAGGCGGCCTCGGCCAGCGTCTTCATGCCGAAGGCGTGGTCGGTGAGGCCCGGGATGTCGAAGGTGCGGGTGATGCTGCCGGGAGCCAGCACGATGTAGTCGTACGGCTCGTCGACGATCTCGTCGGTGATGGTGCGGATGACGCAGACCTTGGACTTCAGGTCCACGCCGATCGCGCCGCCCGGAATGATCCGGGTGCGGTACTTCTTGCTGCGCCGCAGGGAGACGGCGATCGACTGCGGCGTCAGCACGCCGGAGGCGACCTGGGGGAGCAGCGGAAGGTAGAGCTGGTAGGCGAACGGCGTCACCAGCGTGACGTCGGCTTCGTCCGGGGAGAGCTTGCGTTCCAGACGGCGGACGCACTCCACTCCGGCGAAGCCTGCACCAACCACCAGGATCCTGGGTCGTGTCACGGTGTTCATCCCTTTCTGCGGCTCCAGGCGGTCTGCCTCGAACGCCATTCGCCTGCCCATGGATCGCTGCTTCGCACCTCATCGATCCCATCGCGGTGCCGTCCCGCCCGCCGGGCGCGGCGAACAGACGAACGCGTCGAGGACCACCATGCCCGCCCGGCCGCCGAAGCGCATCGGGGCGATCGTGAAGATCGTGGGACGGAGCCGCGGACCGGGCTTCAGGCAGCCAGATGACACAGCAGCAGGCACACGTCGTCGTCCCGCTCGGAGTCGCTCAGCAGCGGGGTGAGGATCCGGTCCGCCGAACCGTCCAGGTCGGCCTCCAGCTCCGCGGAACCGAACGACCCGAGCGCCTGGGCCAGGCGCTCGATGCCCGGGTCTATGCCCAGGGCACGCCGCTCCACCAGACCGTCGGTGTACAGCGCCAGCGTGGAGCCGGGCTCGAGCGGCGCGGTGTGGTCGTGGATCACCTGCCGCAGCGGGATGCCCAGCATGGCCCCGGGTTTGGCGTCCAGCGTCCGCACCCGTCCGTCGGGAGTGCGCAGCACCGGCGGCGGATGGCCCGCGGCGGCCCAGGTGAGCGTCGGATCGCCGGGGCGGAAGCGCGCGATGACCGCGGTGGCGTACAGATCCGGCTGGAGATGGTGCAGGAACATGTGCAGCCGCGTCAGCAACTGCCCGGGGCTGCCGCCGTCGACGGCGTACGCTCGCAGCGCGGTCCGCAGCTGACTCATCATCACGGCCGCGTGCAGACCGTGCCCGGTCACGTCGCCGATGACGGTGATCAGACTGCCGTCGGGCTGCCGGAAGGCGTCGTACCAGTCGCCGCCGATGTTCAGCCCGTACGTGGCCGGCAGATAGCGGGCGGCCAGGCTCAGGCCCGGTGTGGTGGGCAGGTCCGTGAGCAGGGCGCGCTGGAGCGTCTCGGCGATGTCCCGGTTGTGCTCGAAGCGCCGGGCGTTGTCGATGGCGATGCTGGCCCGCCGGGTGAGCTCGATCAGCATCACCGCGTCGTCCGGGTCCCAGCGCTTGCCGGGCGGCGACAGCGTCAGCACGCCCAGCGGGGCGCGCCGCGTGGGCAGCGGGATGCACAGCAGCGGCCGGGCGGGATCCAGCGCCGAGGGCGGCTGGTCGGAGACGCCGGGCAGGCCTCCCGGATGGTCGGCGGCGTACTGCGGGCGCCCGGTGCGGGCGGCGAGCACGGCGGCGGCCGGGTGCGGGGCGGGCGGCTGCCGGTCGCCGTCGCCGTCGAAGAGCCAGACGTCGACGCTGCGGGCGTACTCGGGCACCAGCAGATCCGGCAGCCGGCGCACGATCTCGTGGTGGTTCAGCGACGCCGTCAGTACGGCACTGGCGTCCGCCAGGAACGTCAGTCTGCGGCGGGCGCTCTCCGCCTCGGTGCGCGCCTTGCGCTCGGCGGCGAACGCGTCGCGCTGGGCCCGTCCGGCGGCGTCCAGTTCGGCGTGCAGGGCCAGCACGCCCTGATTGGTCTGGTGCAGTTCCTCCCGGTGGAAGGCGACCAGCTCCTCCTGCTCGTCGAGCCTCTCCAGCACCAGAGCGGTGTCCTCGTCGGCGCCCAGCAGGGCCTCCGCCAGGATCGCCGGGTCGTCCGCCACCGCGGCGGCGCCGGCCGGGTCCGCCGTCTCGGGACAGCGGACCGTCGTCCGCCACGGCGGCTGCGCGGCGGTGGCACCCGTGTCCTGCAAGGGGGTCACCACCACGTGCAGCAGCCCCTCCTCGGCGGGCGCCGCCGTGGCTTCCAGGCTGAGCCGCCACGTGCCGCCCTTGGTGAGGCACTGCCGCAGATGGGCGCTGAGCGCGGTGGTCAGACGCGTGCGGTCGAGGGCGGGCACACCGTACGCGGCCGCCAGCCGGGCGGTCGCGATCCGGGCCCGCGCCGCGTCGACGACGTCGGTGATCTGCAAACTGCGCGTCATGGACCCTCCGCGGTCGGAGACAGCACCACCACAGCCGTGTCGTCCCGCACCGGCCGCGCGGAACTGCTCGCGTCACGCACCGTCAAGGCGGCCACGAGGGCCGGGTCGGCGGACAGCAGGTCCGGGTCGGACGGCGCCGTCCAGCGGCTGGGCAGGCCGTCGCTGTGCAGGATCAGCAGCTGGTCCGCCGCCCAGGGCATACGGTCCTCACGCAGTGTCGCGTGCCGGTGGACGCCCACGATCCCGGGCCGGGACAGCAGGGAACGCCAGCCGTCGCCCTGACGCAGCCGGGCGCCTATGTTGCCGACGCCCGCGAACCGCAACAGCCCGGCACGCGGCTCCACCTGGGCGACGGCGACGGCCGCGCCCCTGGTGCCGCGCAACGCCGTGTCGAGGTGCACCAGCGCTTCGGCGGGCGGCAGATGGGCGGCGCCGTTCAGGGCCTCCACCGCCGCCGTCGAGGCGCGGGCCGCCTCCGGGCCGTGCCCCAGCCCGTCGGCCAGCATCAGGGTCAGCCGGTCGCCGGACCGGGCCCACGCCCAGGCGTCGCCGGAGTAGTCCGCACCGGCGAGCGGGATGTTCACCCCGCCGGCCCGCACCGCGGCGACCGGCGCCGCGGCCTTCGGGTGGGCACCGACCCGGGCCAGCGCCACCGTGCCCCGCCCCGGCGCGCTGTGCAGGCCGAAGTCGTCGGCTATACGGCGACACGTGCCGAGCCCGGCGCCGAGGGAACGGGTGGTGGAGAAGCCGTCGCGCAGGGCGGCGGCGACGTCGCTCATGCCCGGCCCGTGGTCGATCGCGGCGATCTGCACCAGGCAGGCACCGCCGCCCGTCGGCGTGGGCGGCGCGACGACCTCGATGAGGATCAGACCGCCCCCGGCGTGCTTGAGCAGGTTGGTGGCCAGCTCGGTCGCCACCAGAGCGGCGGCCGCCGTACGCGGCTCGTCGAGCCGTGCCGAGGTGGCCGCGTTCACCGCGGCCACCCTGGCATCACGGACCCGGGTCGAGTCGTGGACCGGGACCTCCCACACGCGCGGCATCAGAACTCCCCGCGCGGGTGCGGTGGCCGGGCCGCCCAGGAGATCACCGTGATCTTGGTGCCGACGCCCGGAGTGCTGTCGACGGCGAACTCGTGCACGAGGCGGCGCGCACCGCCCAGGCCCATCCCCAGACCGTCCCCGGAGGTGTAGCCGTCGCTCAGCGCCCGCTCCAGGTCCGGGATGCCCGGCCCTTCGTCGGAGAACGTCAGGCGCAGCCCGTGCACGCGCCCGTTGTCGACGCGTGCCGACTCCATCTGTCCGCCCCCGCCGTGCACGAGGGTGTTGCGGGCCAGCTCACTGGCCGCGGTGACCAGTTTGGTCTGGTCCACCAGGCCGAAACCCAGCAGACCGGCGGCCTGCCGTACGTGCTGGCGCACCCACACCAGATCCATGTCCGAACGGATCGGCAGGCAGGCGTCGACGCCCGCGGCTGTCTGCATCACCGGCTCTCCTGGCGCGGTCCGCCGGAGCGGGTGGCCGGATGCGGGCCCGCGAGCAGATCCATGGCGGCCTCCGCGGTGAGCGCGGTGCGCAGCCCCGGAAGCGTCAGTCCGAGCTCCACCAGCGTGATCGCGACGGCCGGCCGCATGCCGGCCACGACGGTACGGGCGGCCAGCAGAGTGGCCTGCGCGGCGATCTCGGCCAGAACACGACCGAGGAAGGAGTCGACCATCTCGACCCCGGAGATGTCGATGACCAGGCCGGTCACCCCCGTGCCGACGATGGTCTCGCCGATGTCCTGCTGGAGCTGCTGGGCCGTGCTGTCGTGCAGGTCTCCCTGGAGGGTGACCAGGAGGACGTCGCCGAGCTTGAGCACCGGCACGTGCCCCGTGACGGGGCCGGAGGAGAAGTCGTGGTTCACCGGGTACCCGCCACACCGCCGGGCGTCGCGTTGATGATGTTGGCTCCCAGCTTGTGCAGGGCGTACGCCAGGGCGTCGGCCAGGCTCGCCCGGGTGATCACGGTGCCCAGGTCCAGGCCCAGGTGGACGATGGTCTGCGCGATCGCCGGACGGATGCCGGAGACGACGCACTCCGCGCCCATCAGCCGGGCGGCCGCGACCGTCTTCATCAGGTGCTGGGCGACCAGGGAGTCGACCGTCGGCACCCCGGTGATGTCGAGGATCGCGAACCGGGCGTGCTGGTCTACGACGGCCTCCAGCAGCGTCTCCATCACGACCTGGCTGCGGGCGCTGTCGAGCGTCCCGATCAGCGGGACCGCCACGATGCCGTCCCAGAGCTTGATGACCGGCGTGGCCACTTCCATCAGCTGCAGCCGCTGCCGCTCGATCAGGGCCTGCCCCTCGCTCAGCGCCGTCTCCAGCACGACCAGCCGCAGGGTGCCCATCAGCACGGTCAGGGCAGTCGTGCAGTCCCGGACCAGCTCGGTCGACTCTTCGGGGAGGTCGGCGATCAGGAGGTTCTCGACGGGCGGGCGCAGCGCGTCCACGTCGTTCGAGACCTGCGCGGTGGTGAAGCCGGCCCGGGAGCGGGCCGCGCCCATCCGCGCCAACTGCTCGCGCACCACGGTGAATCCGGCGGCGTCGGGGTCGTGCACCTGGTCCGTGTCGGCGACCTGGGCCAGCGCGTCGACGACGATCTTGCCCGCTTCCACCGCCTCGTCCCGCGAGACGGTGAACACCGTGCGGAACAGGGGCTCGTCGGCCCACCGCCCGGCGATCTGCTCGGCGCGGCGGCGCAGGAAGTCCCCGACCTCCCGTGCCGGCGATTCGTGCTGGCCTACCGTTTCGTGCTCCGGCACCTGTACTACTCCTCAGCGTCCTCTTCGGGGTTTCGTCGCACCGGACCCGTTGGAGGCAACGAGACGGCGATGTGACCCTGCCGGGCGACCACTGTAACCATGGCTCCACGGTGTGGGGCACCGCGTCCCGGACGAACGATCACGTGGTGCGGGAAGCCCTTCGACGGCTCGTGGACGGCCCGCCGGATCAGGTCTGTCGGCCGTCCTGAGCGACCTGCTCGACCTGCCCGGTCTCAGGCGCGTCGACGCGGGCCAGCGCCTCGTCCAGGCTCTCCGACACCGGGACCGTGATGCTCACGCCCGTCAGGTCCAGGATCCGCCGCACCGCAGGTGTGGGGGAGATGATGTGCACGCTGCCCGGTATGTCGCGTGCCTCCTGGTAGACCCTCAGGATGATGTTCATGCCCGACGAGTCCATGAACGGGACGGACGAGAGGTCCAGCAGGAAGTGCCGCCGGCCGTGGTGGAGCTGGTTGGCCAGGTGATGCTGGAACTCCGTTGCGGTGTCTACGTCCAAGTAGCCCTCGACCGAGATCAGAGCGACGTCCTCCCGGGGCAGGGTGACCTCGACGGACAAGGGGTTCTGGGCAATGGACACGAATACCTCCACAAGTCTTACGGCCAGGGCTGGTTACCCCTGTGGGCGACTTCGATGCACGCCGATTCCGGCAGTGCTCCGTGATCAAGATCTCATCGGTCCGGGGGGTGCTGAGCGGCTCCGTTCCCCGCCGGGCAGCACGTCCCGCGTCTACCGAATCCCATCTTGTGCGCCTTCCCGTCGCCGGTCTTCATCTGTCACCGCGCCCCGCGTTTACCCGCGAACGAACGAGGTATGTCACCCGACCCGGATGCCGACGAGACAGGTGTCGTCGTCCGTGTCCGATTTGCTGTACGTCAGCAGACGGTCCAGCTGCAGGTCGAGTGTCCGGGGAGCCGTGCGCGCCGTGGTCAGCAGCTGCTTCAAAGACTCCTCCACGGAGCGGTCCCGGCGCTCGATCAGCCCGTCGGTGTACATCAACAGGGTGTCCCCGGCCGCCAGTTGGACCTCGGCCTCCTCGTACTGCGCCTCCGGTACGGCACCGAGCAGCATGCCCCTGACCAGAGGCAGCGGCGTGGCCTCGGCGCCGCGCACGAGCACGGGCGGGAGATGGCCCCCTCGCGCCCAGCGCAGTGTGTGCCGGTCCGGGTCGTACAGTCCGCAGACCGCGGTGGCGGTGACGGCACCGTTGAGGTGGTGCGCCACGATGTTGAGCCAGGAGAGCAGTTGGCCCGGCCCGGCGCCGGTGACGGCCAGTCCGCGCAGCGCGTTGCGCAGCACGACCATGCTGGTGGCCGCCTCCATCCCGTGCCCCGCCACGTCGCCGACGCACAGCAGCACCATCCCGGACGG
Organism: Streptomyces sp. AC555_RSS877; assembly: GCF_019049245.1. Taxonomy (GTDB): domain Bacteria; phylum Actinomycetota; class Actinomycetes; order Streptomycetales; family Streptomycetaceae; genus Streptomyces. Next base: position 266,200 of record NZ_JAGMUK010000218.1, read on the forward strand.
CAGTACGACGGCGTCGTACCAGTCGCCGCCCACGAGTTGCTCCATCTCGGCGGGCCGGTAGCGGACGGCCACCTGGAGGTCGGGGACCTGGAGCGGGGCCTGGGTGGGCGGCATGATGGCGTGCTGCAACTGCAGGGTGAGCCGGTTGCGTTCGGTGGCCTGCTGCTCGGTGTGCGCGAGCTGGTCGCGGGTGGCCGCGAGGGCGACCTCGGTCCAGTGCTGGGCCGAGATGTCCTGGTAGGCGCCGCGGACGGCGAACAGCCGGCCGTCCGTGTCGAGCACCGGTTCGGCGACGATCCGGATGTGCCGGGTCACCCCGTCGGGCCGTTGCAGCCGGAACGCCGTCGACGCGGGACGCCGCTGGTGCAGCAGGGTGCGCAGGAACCGGCGGATGGCGTCGGTGTCGTCGGCGTGGGCATGGGCGGTCAGTTCCTCGAGCGGGACCGGGGTGCCCGACGGGGAACGGCCGTACAGGTCGAACAGCTGCCCGTTCCAGGTGATCTCGCCGGTCAGCAGGTTCTCCTCGAACCCGCCGATCCGCCCGAGCCGCTGGGCGTGCTGCAACAGGCTCGCCAGCCGTGCGGTCTCGTCCTCGATCCGCCACAGCAGCAGGACGCCGCTTCCGTGCCGGCTGATGCTGATGTCGGCGATCGCCGAGAGCGGGACCTGGTCGACCAGGGCGGTGAGGTTCATCCGGCGCGCACGGAACGGCTCGCCGGTCGCGTAGACCCGCTCGACGCGCTGGAACAGCTCGCTCTCCCCGGCGGCCATCGGATAGGCCTCCAGGAGCAGGGCCCCGTTGACGACGGCGCGCGGCCGGCCCGCGGGATCGAGGAACCGGCTGTTCACATGCTGGATACGGAAGTCCACCAGGTGGCCGGAGTCGTCGAGGTGCGGCACCAGGACCAGAGCGGGGTCGTGCAGCCCGTCGGCCAGGTCCATGAGCTCCGCCGCGTCCGGCAGCACACGGGGTTCCGGCACGGAGTCGTGCACCAGCGAGTACGTCTCCAGGGTGTGGGCGCACAGCTCCGCCAGGGCCTCCACCTGACGGATGATCCGCGGCGGCTGCGGGGCCAGCGGCTCGGCCCAGACGATCTCCAGGACGCCGTGCACCCGCCCGCCGGTACCCGCGGGCAGCGCGGCCCGGCCGCCGTCCGGATGCTGGTGCCGGCCGATGCTGGGCAGTCCGGTGCGGGCCAGGGAGGTGATCCACTGACCGTCGCGCTCGGTCAGGCCGCGCCGCGCCACCGTCACCACGTCCGGCGGCACATAGCGCCAGCGCGCCGCCTCGACCGGGGAGAACCCGGCGCTGCCCGCCAGGGACAGCGAGCCGTCGGGGCCCGCCGCCCAGATGGCCACGGCCACCGCCCCGAGCGGCTGCAGGGCCTGCTGCAACAGGGAGTCCGCGACCGCCTGGGTGTCGTCCGCGGCCAGCGCACCGCTCTCGGCGGCCCGCAGCCGTACGGCCGCGGCGTCGACCACCGACTCCGCGGTCTCGGACGTGGCGGCGAGGAAGGCCTCCGTGACCTCGGACATCTTGTCCCGGGCGGCCTGGTTGATGACCTCGACCGCGAACTCCAGAGGAGTCATTTTCGCCTGCTCGGCCAGCTCCGCGAGCTGCCGGGCGGCCTGCGCGGGACCGCACTGCAGACGTTCGACCAGGATGCCCTTGGCGAGTTCGATCAGCGCACGCCCCTCGGCCTCCGCCTGGGCCGCACGCACCTCGCGGCGCAACCGCTCGACCGTCGCGGCCAGCCTGCCCACGGGGGAGGCGGAGGGTACGGGCGCGCCGTCGGGTTCGGGGCCCGGGCCGGCCGTGGGAGAGGCGGACGCGAAGGGTCCCCCCGCGTCGCCGTGCGCGTGCGGACGGTCGGAACTCGGCGGCCTCATGCGGGCAGCCAGCTTCGGACGCAGGCCATCAGATCCTGGGTGTCGACGGGCTTGGTGACGTAGTCGCTGGCGCCCGAGGCGAGGGACTTCTCGCGGTCGCCGGGCATCGCCTTCGCGGTGACCGCGATGATGGGCAGGTCGGCGTACTGCGGCATCCTGCGGATCTCCGCCGTGGCCGTGTACCCGTCCATCTCGGGCATCATCACGTCCATCAGCACGAGGGCCACGTCCGGGTTGTCGACCAGCGTCTCGATGCCCTTGCGGCCGTTGTCGGCGTGCAGCACCCGGAAGCCGTGGAGTTCGAGGATCCCGCTGAGTGCGAAGAGGTTGCGCGCGTCGTCGTCGACGACGAGGACCGTACGGCCGGCGAACGACTCGTCGACCGGCTGTGGCGTGACCGGCTGTGGTTCCTCGGGGCGCACCAGGGAGAGCACGTCTCCGGGTTCCTCCGCCGACAGGTGCAGGGCGATGCGTTCGCGCAGCTCGTCCAGGCTGGACAGGAACTCCAGCGACCCGGCCTGCGCGCGCGACCGCAGCGACTCCTCCAGGGCGAGGTCGGCGCGGTGACCGCTGTGCACCAGCACCGGAACGCTCGCCAGCGCGGAGTCGCCCCGCAGGGCCTCCAGGAACCGGGAGGCCTCACCGTCCGGCATGCCCAGTTCGAGTACGACGCAGTGGCACGGTTCGTCGGCCAGGGCGCCCGCGGCCTCCTGGGCGCCGGCGGCGGTGATGACGTCGACATCCGCCCCCTGGCCGCTTCCGCCCCGGCCGTGGGCCACGTCGGCGACCACGCTCTCGGCGACCAGGGTCAGCAGCCCGCGAGCGCGCTCCTCCACCACCAGCAGACGCCGCCGCCGCTGCCCGACCCCGGCCGGCAGACCGATCGCCGTCGGACGGCTTCCCACGGCGTCGAGGGCGAGCGCCATGTCCGGCGCCCTCTCGGGGGGCAGGCCGCTGCTCAGCAGTTCCTCGAAGTCTGGACGGGCCACCGGCAGGAACAGCGTGAACGTGCTGCCCTGGTCGGGTGTGCTGTCCACGGTGACCGCGCCGCCGAGCAGATGGGCGATCTCCCGGGTGATGGACAGACCGAGCCCGGTGCCGCCGTACTTGCGGCTCGTCGTGCCGTCCGCCTGCTGGAACGCCCCGAAGATCGTCTCCAGTTGCTGCTCCGGAATGCCGATCCCGGTGTCCTTCACACGGAAGGCCACGATGGTGCTGCTGCGCAGCACGCCCTGGGGCACCTCGTCGTCGGAAGCGGGTTCGATACGCAGTTCCACACTGCCCTGTTCGGTGAACTTGACCGCGTTGGACAGCAGGTTGCGCAGCACCTGGCGCAGGCGGGACTCGTCGGTCAGCAGGTCGGCCGGGGCGCCGGGGGTGGTGGTCACCTCGAAGTCCAGGCTCTTCTGCGTCGTCATCGGCCGGAAGGTGGCCTCCACGTAGTCGATGAGCTGGCGCAGGGACACGACCTCCGGCGCGACGTCCATCTTTCCGGCCTCCACCTTCGACAGGTCGAGGATGTCGTTGATCAGCTGGAGCAGGTCCGACCCGGCGGAGTGGATGATGCCCGCGTACTCGACCTGCTTCGGGGTGAGGTTGCGCGAGGGGTTCTGGGCGAGCAACTGGGCGAGAATCAGCAGGCTGTTGAGCGGGGTGCGCAGCTCGTGGCTCATGTTCGCCAGGAACTCCGACTTGTACTTGGAGGCCAGCGACAGCTGCTGGGCGCGCGCCTCCAGTTCCTGCCGGGCCTGTTCGATCTGGAGGTTCTTCGCCTCGATGTCGCGGTTCTGGGCGACCAGCAGCGAGGCCTTCTCCTCCAGTTCCTCGTTGGAGTGCTGCAGCTCCTCCTGCTGGGCCTGCAACTCGGCCGACCGGGCCTGGAGTTCGGCCGTGAGACGCTGTGACTCGCCCAGCAGTTCGTCGGTCCGGGCGTTGGCCACGATGGTGTTCAGGTTGACGCCGATGGTCTCCATCAGCTGTTCCAGGAAGTCCTGGTGGATCTGCGTGAAGGCGGTGACCGAGGCCAGCTCGATCACGCCGAGGACCTGGCCCTCCACCACGATGGGCAGCAGCACCAGCGCGCGCGGCACCACCTGGCCGAGCCCCGAGGAGATGGTCACGTAGTCCGTCGGCAGCTCGTCCACCGTGATGGTGCGCCGGCTGCGCGCCGCCTGGCCGACCAGGGTGCGCCCGAAGGCGATCCGAGCGGGCCGGCTGTCGTCGTCGGGACGGCCGTAGGAGCCGACCAGCCGCAGTTCGGGGCCGTCGTCCCCGTCCTCGGCGAGGTAGAACGCGCCGTACTGGGCCGAGACCAGCGGTACCAGCTCGTCCATGATCAGCTCGGCCACGACGGGCAGGTCCCGGTGCCCCTGCATCAGGCCGGAGATCCGGGCGAGGTTGGTCTTGAGCCAGTCCTGCTCCTGGTTGGCCCGGGTGGTCTCGCGCAGGGAGCCGACCATGGAGTTGATGTTGTCCTTGAGCTCGGCGACCTCGCCGGAGGCCTCCACCGTGATCGAGCGCGTCAGGTCGCCCTCCGCGACCGCGCTCGCCACCTCGGCGATCGCGCGCACCTGCCGGGTCAGGTTGCCCGCGAGTTCGTTCACGTTCTCGGTGAGGCGCTTCCAGGTGCCCGAGACGCCCTCCACCTCGGCCTGTCCGCCGAGCCGTCCCTCGGTGCCGACCTCGCGGGCGACGCGGGTGACCTCGTCGGCGAAGGCGGAGAGCTGGTCGACCATGGTGTTGATCGTCGTCTTGAGTTCCAGGATCTCGCCGCGGGCGTCGACGTCGATCTTCTTCGACAGGTCGCCCTTGGCCACCGCGGTCGTCACCAGAGCGATGTTGCGCACCTGACCGGTGAGGTTGTTCGCCATCGAGTTGACGTTGTCGGTCAGGTCCTTCCACGTGCCGGCCACGTTCGGCACATGGGCCTGTCCGCCGAGCCGCCCTTCGGTGCCGACCTCGCGGGCGACGCGGGTGACCTCGTCGGCGAACGCGGACAGGGTGTCGACCATGGTGTTGATGACGTCGGCCAGGGCCGCGACCTCACCCTTGGCCTCGACGGTGATCTTCTGCGACAGATCGCCCCGGGCCACGGCGGTCGCCACCTGGGCGATGGAGCGGACCTGGCCGGTCAGGTTCGACGCCATCACGTTGACGTTGTCCGTGAGGTCCTTCCAGGTGCCCGAGACCCCCCGGACCTGCGCCTGACCGCCGAGGTTCCCGGCGGTGCCGACCTCGCGGGCGACGCGGGTGACCTCGTCGGCGAAGGCGGAGAGCTGGTCGACCATCGTGTTGATGGTGTTCTTCAGCTCCAGGATCTCGCCGCGGGCGTCGACGGTGATCTTCTGCGACAGGTCGCCCTGGGCGACGGCTGTCGTCACCTGGGCGATGTTGCGGACCTGGCCGGTCAGGTTGCCCGCCATGCCGTTCACCGAGTCGGTGAGGTCACGCCAGACGCCGGCGACCCCCGGCACCTGAGCCTGTCCGCCGAGCCGCCCCTCGCTGCCGACCTCGCGTGCCACACGCGTCACTTCGTCGGCGAAGGCGGAGAGCTGGTCGACCATCGTGTTGACGGTCTCCTTCAGCTGGAGGATCTCGCCGCGCGCGGGGACGTCGATCTTCTGGGAGAGGTCCCCCTTCGCCACCGCCGTGGCCACCTGCGCGATGTCGCGCACCTGGGTCGTCAGGTTGCCCGCCATGGCGTTGACGGAGTCCGTCAGGTCGGCCCAGGTGCCCGAGACGCCCGGTACCTCCGCCTGCCCTCCGAGCGTTCCCTCGGTGCCGACCTCGCGGGCCACGCGGGTGACCTCGGAGGTGAACACGGACAGCTGGTCGACCATGCCGTTGAACACGGTGGCGATGTCACCCAGGAGGCCCTGTCCGTCGTCCGGGAGGCGGGTGCCGAAGTCCCCGTCCCGTACCGCCGTGAGCCCGGCCAGGAGCTGCCGCAGCTCGTGGTCCCCCGGGACCGCATCGCTGACCTCGATGGTGTTGCTGGTCATGCGTACCCTCGTTCCGCTCCCCAAGAGTCCCCGGGGACGGGGACTCGGAACCAAAGCCGGGCCGGGCGGCCCTCGCAAGTTGTGCGTGCGTTTCCGCAGTTCACGGATCTGCGTGATGAAAGACGACGTAGGCTAACCCAGCTGCCGAGTGCCGGACAAAGTGTCGCGCGAACTTCTGCCCGAGGTGCGGAAAACAGGTGGTGAGTGTGCATGCCCGGACTCGACGGGGGTACTGGGAGCGGTTTCTTCCGCGGCCCGTGAGGGTGCCCCGGCCGTTGTGGCGCGCTGTTCAGAATGCGAATGCCGCCGGCGGGTAACTGCTGCTGTGGAGCAGGCGGCCGCAGCTGGGTCCGCAGGCTCATGACACGGCATCGGCGCGGGGAGGAAGGAGCGGCGTGGCCATCGACGGAATCTGGTCGTACGCACGGGACAGCGGTCATGTGGAGGGACAGGAGCTCACGGGCTACACCGTGGAGGCGACCGACGGCACGATCGGCCATGTTGACCGGCAGGCCGATCACTTCGGGATGCGGCACCTGGTCGTGGACACCGGCGTCTGGGTCTTCGGCCGGAGTGTCCTGGTTCCGGTCGGCGTGATGACGGGCGTCGACAGCGAGAGCCGGACGATAACGCTGTCGTGCACGAGGGGTGAGGTGAAGGGGGCTCCCCGGTTCCATACGGACAGCGAAACCATGGACCGGGCGTACCTGGCGAGCGTGGGCGAGTACTACCATCGGCTGCCGCCGAGCGAGACGCCCACCACGTGAGCGCGGACGCCGAGGCGCAGGCTGCCGACGTCGAACCGACGGGCGGCGGCCGCGCCGGTTCCGCCACGGTGAACGGGCCCACCTGAGGGGAAAAGGCTGATTGAGGTGACAGGAACGGCGGGGTTCCTCGTCCTGGTCGATACCGGCCGAGGCGCGACGGAAGGCCCCCGGGCAGTGACGCGGTCGTGAGCGCGGCCGAGCGTATCGAGGAGACCCGGAGGGCTCTCCCGGTGACGACCGCGGCAGCGGCACGCGCCCATGTCCGGGCGGTGGTGCGCGAGGAATGGGGCTCGGGATCCCGCGCCGTTCGGGAGGAGGACGTCATCGACCTGGTCCTCGTGGTCTCGGAGCTGGTCACCAACGCCATCCGGCACGGTGCAGGACTGGCCGGGTTCGACGTCCTGCCCACACGCTGGGGGATCCGGCTCGCCGTCCACGACAACAGTCAGGTCGTGCCCGACGCCGCGTACGGATCCGGTGCCCTGCCCGTCGCGCACCACGGCAACGGGTACGGCTGGCCGCTGATCATTCGCCTGGCCCGGGAGATCGCCATCGAACCGCGTCCCGGAGGCGGCAAGACGATCAGCGTGTTCGTGCCGCTGCGCGAGGCGTCCGCCTGAGGTCCGCCCACGTCCGGCCGGCCTCACCAGGGCAGGAAGACGTGGATCTCCTTGCCGCTCTCTCCGGTGACCACGCTGACCTGGTCGCACAACGTGTGGATCAGGTGCCAGCCGATGCCTCCGCCACCGCGGCTGGGGTGGAAGGGCCGGGGCGCGGGCGGAGTGGTGTTGGTGTCCTGCATGACCACGTGCACGCCGTCGAACGTCCGGCGCATGCACAGTTCGAAAGGACCCGGAGCGTACTGGACCGCGTTCGCGGCCAGCTCCGTGACCACCAGGAGAATGTCGTCCCAGTACTCCGGCGTGGCCGGCGGAGAGGTGCGTGCCAGGTCATAGAGGAATTTCTCCGCTTCAAGGCGCGCACCTGTCACATTGCGCAGCTCCCCTGGGAAGCGTGTGCTGCGGCTGGGCATCTCTTTGGAAGCCAGTGTGTCGTCCCTATGCGGCTCGGCTGCCATCTCGCCTTCCCGGCCCGGCGTCAGCAGGGCTGTAGTGCTTTCCCTTGCGCCCCCTCCGTCTGCAGAGTTCCCAGGCGGACAGAGCTTACGCGCCCGCGTGCGATCAGACCGGCGGACCGCGGGGGTCCTCCTGTCTGCTGTCGCGGATCCGGGGCATGGGGACTTCGTAGGTGGATACGGACGGAGGGTGACTCGTGCTCGCCATTGCTGCGGCAGTTCTGTTCTTCATCGCGTTTCTGATCAACGCCGCCGAGATCTCGACCAACGACGTCTTCACGTCGACGAACGTCATGCTGCTCGGCCTGATGGTGCTGGCCCTGCATCTCGCGGGCGTGGGCAGTTCCTGGGCGGCTCGCGGTCGACGGCGCTGACCGTGCGAAAAGCGGAATGGACAATTTCGGAAATTCCCTGACGGCACATCAATTATTCGGTATGTGCGGCATTTTGGAGGGAACTCGCCGGATATCCAAGCACCCGACACCGGGAGAATGTGATGACGAGTTACGGCGGCACCCCTGCCGCGTCCTCCAGGTCACGCACCAATGGTCTGGCCATCGCGAGCCTCATCTGCGGAATCATCGGACTGATCTTCTTCAACGTGATTCTCGGTCCGGTGGCGATAGTGCTGGGCGCCGTGGGCATGCGCCAGGCACCTGCCAAGGGCGGGGCGGGGATGGCCAAGGCCGGTATCGTCCTCGGCATCGTCGACCTGGTCATCTTCGCGGCGCTCTTCGCGGTGGCCGCGGCGAACGGCGGCTTCACCTGGTACGTCGGCGGCTGACCCAAGGCCCCTGACCGAAGCCCCCGACCTGGATCGAAGGGCGCATGCGCACCACGGCATGCGCCCTTCGGCATGCTCCGGGCAGGCCTCGCGTGCCCCTCCCCACAGTCACGCCCTCACCGGAACACGTTGTCCGCCTCGTCCCAGCTCGCCGAATCGTCCGGCACGCTCTGCCGCCCGCCGCGTGAGCGCGCCTGGTACATCGCGTCGATCTCGAACGCGTACGTCCGCACGATCAGGTCCCGGCGCAGCTTCATCGAGGGTGTCATCAGCCCGCTGGCCAGGTCGAACGGCTCCGGAAGAACCCGGAAGACCCGGATGGACTCCGAGCGCGAGACGGCACTGTTGGCCGCCGCCACGGCCCGCGTGATCTCCTCCCGCAGCGCGTTCTCCTCACGCGCCTCCCGGTTTCCCGCGTCACTCTGCCAGGCCAGTCCCGCCCGCCAGTGCGCCAGGAACTCCGGGTCCAGGGTGATCAGTGCCCCCACGCAGGGCCGGTTGTCGCCGACGATCACCGCCTGGTGGATGAGCGGATGCATCCGCAGCCGGTGCTCCAGGGCGGCCGGGGCGACGCTCTTGCCGCTGTTGGTGATGATGACGTCCTTCTTGCGCCCGGTGATCGTCAGATAGCCCTCGGGGTCCAGCCGCCCGATGTCCCCCGTGGCCAGCCAGCCGCCGGGCAGCAGTGCGGCCCGGGTCGCCGCCTCGTCGCTCACGTACCCCTGGAACACCGACGGCCCGCGCACCAGGATCTCCCCGTCGTCGGCCACCCGGATGTCCGTGCCCGGCAGGACCTGCCCCACCGTGCCGGACTTCTCCCGGCCCAGCGGCTGCATCGTGATCCCGCCGCTGGTCTCCGTGAGCCCGTACCCGTCGTGGACGTAGACGCCGATGCCCTCGTAGAACAGGCTCAGATCGCGGTTGAGGGGTGAGCCGCCCGAGGTGGCGCGCCGGGCCCTGCCGCCGAGCGCGGCCCGCAGCTTGCGGTACACCGTGCGTTCGTACAGGGCGTGCTGGAGCCGCAGATCGAGGCCGGGGCCGGGCCCGGCGTCCAGCCGCTGCCGCTCGCACGCCGCGGCGAAGTCCCGTGCGGTCTCGGCCGCCCGCTCGAACAGCGCGCCGCGGCCCGCCTGTTGGGCGGTGCGCAGGAAGGTCTTGTAGATCTTCTCGAAGACCGACGGTACGGCGTAGAAGTAGGTGGGGCGGAAGGAGCGCAGTGCCGACGACAGCGCCTCCCCGCTCAGGTCGGGTTCATGGGCCATGAGCAGACCGCCGCGCAGGCACATGCCCTGGATCATGAGGCCGTACACGTGGGAGAACGGCAGGAACGCGAGGACGGACGCCTGTTGTCCGGCCGGCGCGGCCGTGTGTCCCCAGCCCGCGAGCAGGGTGTCGCAGGGGCTCGCGAGGCCACGGTGACTGAGCGCGCAGCCGAGCGGGTGCCCGGTCGTGCCGGAGGTGTAGGCGACGACGGCGGTGGAGTCCGGCAGCACGATGCGGCGCAGCGAGTCCACGGTGGCGAACGGGATGAACTCGCCCCGCTCGACGAGATCCCGAAGGGCCCCCGAGTCAAGTTGCCAGACATGGCGCAGCCGAGGCAGCGTCGCGCACACGGAGCCCACCGTCATGACGCTCTGCTCGTCCTCGACGGCCACGGCCACGCAGCCGGCGTCGCGCAGGATCCACTCGACCTGTTCCCGCGAGGACGTCGGATGGATCGGCACCACCTCGGCGCCCACCGCCCACAGCGCGTAGCCGAGGACCGTCCACTCGTACCGGGTACGCGCCATGATCGCCACACGGGACCCCGGGGAGATCCCGCAGGCGACCAGGCCCTTGGCCAGATCCACCACCTCGTCCCGCAGTTCCACGGCGGTCACCTCCTCCCAGACGGAGGAGGCGGCGCCGGAACGACGGGCGACCATCGGCAGGGTGGGGTTGCGGGCCGCCGTCTCGAAGACGCTGTCGGCGAGCCCTCCGGTCAGGGGTCGGGTGGCCGGGGGAGCGAGGGCGAGGTCGCGCATGCGCTGCTCCTGTTGTGTACGGGGTGTGACTCCGCCGACGTGCACGGTTATCTTGCGGTGCTCGAATCTAGCCCAGGTGCGGGCGCTCGGTGCCGGGATCGGAGAACTGGCCCCGGGGCCGATGATCTCGGCGGGTTCGGGGGACTCGGACGGCATGAGTTACACGAACCCCGACCCCGATCCCGAACGCACCACCGGCCTGGAACCGGGCGGCGGCGTGCCTCCCGGCGAGACCCCGCCGGCCGAGAGCAGCCTGCCCGAGGCGGGCCCCAGGGAGACGCACAATCCGCACAAGGGCTGGGCCAAGGCGCCACTGACGCTGATCCTGGGCCTCGCCGTCCTGATCGCGGCGTTCTTCCTGGTGTACGCCATCATCCTCATGCTGTGAGAACAGGCGGAGAGAATCAGGCGGTGAGAGGACACCGCGAGAGGAGGCCGCAGGACAGGTCGTGAGAGCAAACGAGGAGACGGTCGCGAGACCAGGCCGAGAACGCGGCCGCCAGACGGTCACGGACGCACGGACGGCCGCGTCACGCCTGCGTGATGCGCACGCACTCGGTGACGACGTCCCTGAGGCTTCCGGTCCGCTCCATCAGCGCGCGTTGCACCCCGGCGCCGCTGCCGAGCCGCAGCAGCTCGGCGCACGTGTCGCGGGCCCGGTCGAGGTCGCCGGTCTCGGCGAGGGCGTCCCCGACGTGGTCCAGCAGGGCCCGCACCACCGCCTCAGCCGGCATGCGCCGCATGGTCGCGGGGTGGAGCAGTTCCTCGGTCAGACCGGACCGCGCCGCCCGCCAGGCCGCCAGCCGCAGCAGGCTCACGCTGTGGCCCAGCGGCTCCCGGCCCGCCCGCCACTCGCGCGCGGCGGTCTCGACGAGACCGCGGGCCAGGGTGGCGACGAGCACGGCGGTGCTCGCGTGCAGACAGACGTCGGAGACCCGGATCTCCACGGTCGGGTAGCGCCGGGACAGCCGGGCGTCGAAGTAGATCATCCCCTCGTCGAGGATCACACCGGTGGCCACCATGTCCGCGACCCTGCGGTGATAGCGCTCGGCCGAACGGAAGGGCTCGGTCGGTCCGGCCGACGGCCACCGCTGCCACACCCGGCTGCGGTAGCTGCTGTAGAACGTGTCCTTTCCCTGCCAGAAAGGGGAGTTGGCGCTCAGCGCGGACAGCACCGTCAGCCAGGGCTGGATCCGGTCGATGACGGCGACGCCCTCCTCGTCGGACTCCACCGACACGTGCACATGGCAGCCCATGACGAGCTGTTCCTGGGTGGCGATCCCGTACTGCTCGGCCATCCACTGGTAGCGGCGGCCCACGCCGACGGAGGGGCTGACGGGCAGCGGTGAGGTGGCGAGCGCGGCGACCGTGCAGCCGATCTCCCCGGCGTGCCGGGCGGCCTCCTTGCGGCAGCGGACGATCTCCGCCCGCAACTCCTCCATCCCCGACTGCGGATGCGTCGCGAACTCCAGCATCTGGTTGTGCAGTTCCTTCTCGAAGACGTCCCTGTCCGCGCCGTCCTGCGCGGCGCGGGCGAGGACCGCGGCGGACAGCGCCTGCGGCTCACCCGTCTCGGGATCGACCAGGAGGAGTTCCTCCTCCACTCCGACGGTGCGCACCTGATGCAGCCCTCCTGTGGCTTCTCTGCGGCGACGAGACTGTTCGCTCGTGTACGACCCCGACTGCCCCCCCGGGGCCGTTCGAACACCTGGTGTCGCCGCGGGTACCTCAGCCGGGCTGCGGAACCAGCCACACCGTCGCGAGCGGCGGCAGCGTCAGCCTGAGCACCCCGTCCTCCGGCTTGACCGGGTCGGGCCGGGTGAGGTCGCTGCCCCCGTACCGAGCCGCGTCGGTGTTGAGGGCTTCCTGCCAGGCGGGCACGGAGCCGGGCACATGAAGGACGTAGTCGTGCCGGACGACGGGGGAGAAGTTGGAGACTGCCAGCAACGGGGTGCCCTCGGCGTCGTACCTGACGAACGCGAAGACGTTGTCCTCGGCCGCGTCCCCGACCACCCACCGGAACCCGCCGGGGTCGGTGTCGCGCTGCCACAAGGAGGGGCAGTCGCGGTAGACGGTGTTGAGATCGCGGACCAGGTCCCGCACCCCGCGGTGGTCCGGCTCCGCGCTGTAGGCGGGGTCGAGCAGCCACCAGTCCGGGCCATGGGGCTCGGACCACTCGGCTCCCTGCGCGAACTCCTGCCCCATGAAGAGGAGTTGCTTGCCGGGATGGGCCCACATGAACCCCAGGTACGCGCGGTGGTTGGCGCGCTGCTGCCACCAGTCGCCGGGCATCTTCGAGACCAGGGCCTGCTTGCCGTGCACCACCTCGTCGTGCGAGATCGGCAGGACGTAGTTCTCGCTGTACGCGTACATCATCGAGAAGGTCATCTCGTTGTGGTGGTACTTGCGGTGGACCGGCTCGTGGCTGATGTAGCCGAGCGAGTCGTGCATCCAGCCCATGTTCCACTTCAGGCCGAAGCCCAGGCCGCCGCTGTCGGTGGGCCGGGTCACCCCGCCCCAGGCCGTCGACTCCTCGGCGATCGTCACCACGCCGGGCGCCCGCCGGTACACGGTCGCGTTCATCTCCTGGAGGAACGCCATCGCGTCCAGGTCCTCGCGGCCGCCGAAGACGTTGGGCGACCACTGGCCCGAGTCACGGGAGTAGTCGAGGTAGAGCATCGAGGCGACGGCGTCCACGCGCAGGCCGTCGATGTGGAACTCCTCGCACCAGTACACCGCGTTGGCGACCAGGAAGTTGCGCACCTCGACCCGCCCGAAGTCGAACTCGTACGTGCCCCAGTCCGGGTGCTCGGCCCGCCGGTCGTCTCCCGGCTCGTACAGCGGGTCCCCGTCGAAGCGGGCCAGCGCCCAGTCGTCCTTCGGGAAGTGCGCCGGCACCCAGTCCATGATCACGCCGATGCCCGCCCGGTGCAGGGCGTCGACCAGGTACCTGAAGTCGTCCGGTGTGCCGAGCCGTGCCATCGGCGCGTAGAAGCCGGTGACCTGGTAGCCCCAGGAGCCGCTGAAGGGGTGCTGCGCGACCGGCATGAGCTCCACGTGGGTGAAGCCGAGGTCCTTGACGTACGCCGGGAGTTCGTCGGCCAGCTGACGATACGTCAGTCCTGGTCGCCAGGACGGTAGATGGACCTCGTACACCGAGAACGGGGCCTCGTGCACCGGCACGTCCCCGCGCCGGGCCATCCACTCCCGGTCGCTCCACTCGTACCGCGAGGAGGTCACGACGGACGCCGTGTCGGGCGGCACCTCGCTGCGCCGGGCCATCGGGTCGGCCTTGAGGAACCGGCCGCCGTACCGGGAGGTGATCTCGAACTTGTACCGCGTGCCCTCGCCGATGCCCGGCAGGAACAGCTCCCAGACACCGGACGCACCGAGCGACCGCATCGGGAAGGCCTGCCCGTCCCAGAAGGTGAACTCCCCGGCGACCCGCACACCCCGGGCGTTGGGTGCCCAGACCGTGAACCGGGTGCCGGTCACGCCCTCGTGCGTCATCGGCTCCGCGCCGAGCGCCTTCCACAGCTGCTCGTGCCGTCCCTCACGGATGAGGTGCAGGTCGGTCTCGCCGAGAGCGGGCAGGAAGCGGTACGGGTCGTGCACCTCCTGCTCCCCTTCGGCGTACGCCACCAGCAGCGTGTACGCGGGGATCGCGTCGAGTGGGAGTACGCCGGAGAAGAGCCCGTCGCCCTCCGAGGCGAGCGGGCTGCGCTCGCCGTCGACCACGACGCTCACCGAACGGGCGAACGGCCGCAGGGCCCGGAACACGATCCCCTCCGGCACCGGGTGGGCGCCCAGCAGCGCGTGCGGATCGTGGTGAGCGCCGGACAGCAGGCGGTCGCGGTCGCCGGGGTCGAGCGGTGGGGCCGCACCGCACCGGGCGGGTCCGGAGGGCTCGGGCACCGAAGGGTCGTCGCGCAGGGCCACGGGTCAGTCTCCTCTCACGGCGAGACGTTCGATCGCCGCCATGGGTACGGGGAGCCAGTCCGGGCGGTGTCTGGCTTCATACAGGACCTCGTAAACCGCCCGGTCCGTCTCGTAGGCACGCAACAGGCCGTGCTTCTTGCGCGGGTCCCATCCGGCGCGGGACGCGTAGCCCGCGCAGAACGCTTCCCGACAACGGCGCGCCCACTCCGGACGCCAGGGGCGGCGCTGCCGGGCGGCGTAGTCGAAGGAGCGGAGCATCCCGGCGATGTCCCGCACCGGGGAGTGGGCGCTGCGCCGCTCGGCGAGCGGGCGGGACGGTTCGCCCTCGAAGTCGATGACGAACCACTCCCGCCCCGCCCGGAGCACCTGCCCCAGGTGGAGGTCGCCGTGGATGCGCTGGGCCGGCGGCCCGGCATCGCAGGTCGCGAGGGCCCCGAAGGCGGCCCGCAGGCCGGGCACGAACGGCTTGAGCGCCGGCACGCAGTGGGCGGCGGAGTCGAGCCGTTCGGTCATCGCCGCCGCGGTACGGCCGCTCTCGCTGTGGGTGCCGGCCGGGAAGGCCGAGGCCAGCGCGAGGTGCACCTCCGCCGTGGCCTGCCCCAGCTCGTGCGCCTGCGCGGTGAAGTCGTCCCCGCGGCCGAGCGCGCGCAGTGCCAGCGTCCAGCCGTCGGACGCGTCGCGCAGATACGGCTGGAGCACGCCCAGCGTCGCCTCCTGCGGATGCGCCGTCCGGAACCAGGCCACGGGCGCGGGCACCCGGCGGCAGCCCTGCCCGGCCAGCGCGCCCGGCACTTCCAGGTCCGGGTTGACGCCGGGCTGGATGCGCCGGAAGAGCTTCAGGATGAACTCGTCGCCGTACACCAGGGAGGAGTTGGACTGCTCGGCGTCCAGCAGCCGCGGCGGCAGCCCGGCCGGCACCGGCACGGACGGGTCGCACTCGAAGCGCAGCGGACCGGCCGTCCCCGGATGCCGCAGCCGCTCCAGGAGCAGCTGCGCCGACCGGGGGTCGTGCAGCGCGTCGTACACCGTCATTCCGGCGAACGGGCCCTGCTCCGCACGGCCGATGAGCGCCCGCCCGAGCCGCGGCGACAGATGCTGTCGTACGCCCAGCAGCAGCTGGTAGCAGTCTCCCGCCGGGGTGCCGCCGCCGAGGGCCGGCACGGGCGCGTGACTGGCCTGCACCAGCAGGTGCAGACAGCCTGGGAACAGCTCGGTCATCGACAGCAGGGCGAGGTCCGTGATGGGCCGGTCCTTGCCCGCGAACCAGCGCTGCCTGGGCAGCCAGTCGCGCAGCAGGCCGCCGAGCGAGACCATCGGGTCGGCGACGACCGTACGTCTGGGGCGGAGGAATGCGGTCTTCGGCATGGTGACGCGTCCTTTCGTCGGCACACGCTCAAAGTCGTCGACCGATGCGGGATGCGACTCGGGAGAGCCGGAACCAGTAGAAGCCGTGTCCGCCGAGGGTCAGCAGATACGGCAGTTCACCGATGGCCGGGAAGCGGACCCCGCCGAACAGCTCGACCGGGTATCGCCCTGCGAACTCACGCAGATCGAGTTCCGTCGGCTGCGCGAACCGGGCGAAGTTGTTCACGCACAGGACGAGGTCGTCCTCGTACTCCCGCAGAAACGCCAGCACCGCCGGATTGGAGGACTGGAGCTCGGTGAAGGAACCGAGGCCGAAGGCGTGGTTCTGCTTGCGGATCTCGATCATGCGGCGGGTCCAGTGCAGCAGCGAGGACGGGGAGGCCATCGACGCCTCGACGTTGGTGACCTGATGGCCGTAGACCGGGTCCATGATGGTCGGCAGGAACAGGCGGCCGGGATCGGCCGTGGAGAACCCGGCGTTGCGGTCGGGCGTCCACTGCATGGGGGTGCGTACGGCGTCGCGGTCGCCGAGCCAGATGTTGTCGCCCATGCCGATCTCGTCGCCGTAGTAGAGGATCGGCGAGCCCGGCAGGGACAGCAGCAGGGCGGTGAACAGCTCGATGGTGTCGCGGTCGTTGTCCAGCAGGGGCGCGAGACGGCGGCGGATGCCGATGTTGGCGCGCATGCGGGGGTCCTTGGCGTATTCCTCCCACATGTAGTCGCGCTCTTCGTCGGTGACCATTTCGAGGGTCAGCTCGTCGTGGTTGCGCAGGAAGATGCCCCACTGGCAGTTCGACGGAATGGCCGGGGTCTTGGCGAGGATTTCCGAGACGGGATACCTCGATTCCCTGCGCACCGCCATGAAGATGCGCGGCATGACCGGGAAGTGAAAGGCCATGTGGCATTCGTCGCCGCCGCTTCGGTAGTCGCCGAAGTAGTCGACGACGTCCTCCGGCCACTGGTTCGCCTCCGCCAGCAGCACCGTGTCCGGATACATGGCGTCGATCTCGCGGCGTACCCGCTTGAGGAAGGCGTGCGCGGCGGGCAGGTTCTCGCAGTTGGTGCCCTCCTCCGCGTACAGGTAGGGCACGGCGTCGAGCCGGAAGCCGTCGATGCCCAGATCCAGCCAGAAGCGGAGGGCGGCCAGAATCTCCTCCTGCACCGCCGGGTTCTCGTAGTTGAGGTCCGGCTGGTGGGAGAAGAAGCGGTGGAAGAAGTACTGCTGCCGCACCGGGTCGAAGGTCCAGTTGGACACCTCGGTGTCGACGAAGATGATCCGCGCGTCCTGGTACTGCTTGTCGTCGTCGGCCCACATGTAGAAGTCGCCGTACGGCCCGTCCGGGTTCGTGCGTGACTCCTGGAACCACGGGTGCTGGTCGCTGGTGTGGTTCATGACGAAGTCGATGATGACCCGCATGCCGCGCTGGTGGGCGGCGTCGACGAACTCCACGAAGTCGGCCAGGTCGCCGAACTCGGGCAGGACGGCGGTGTAGTCCGAGACGTCGTAACCGCCGTCCCTCAGAGGCGACTTGAAGAACGGTGGCAGCCACAGACAGTCGACCCCCAGCCACTGCAGGTAGTCGAGCTTGGCCGTGAGGCCCCTGAGGTCGCCGACGCCGTCGCCGTCGCTGTCCTGGAAGGAGCGGACGAGGACCTCGTAGAAGACGGCGCGCTTGAACCACTCGGGGTCCCGGTCCTTGGCCGGGGTGTCCTCGAAGGTGTCGTGGACGGGCTCGTTGACGGTCATGAGGCGGGGGACTCTCCGATCTGCGGCGTGGCGGACGACCGTTGGACGTGGAACACGTGTGCGGGCGCCCGACCGGGCTCCAGCCGCACATAGTTGTTCCTGCCCCAGCGGTAGGTCTCGCCGGCCAGTTCGTCGTGGACGGACAGGGACTCGTGCCAATCCAGGCCGAGCTGCGGCATGTCCAACGAGACCGTCGCCTCCTGGGGTCGGTGCGGGTCGAGGTTGACCACCACCAGAACCATGTCCGAATCCGTGCGCTTGCTGTACGCGATCACCGCGTCGTTGTCGGTCGGGTGGAAGCGGATGTTCCTGAGCCGTCGCAGGGCCGGGTGTGCGCGCCGGATCGTGTTGAGCCGGGTGATCAGGGGGGTCAGGGAGCGGCCCTCGCGGTCGGCGGCTTCCCAGTCGCGTGCGGT